>NZ_QJRP01000003.1 GCF_003205295.1 Pseudomonas mosselii | reverse complement strand
TTTTCACCGCTGCCGATCAGATGATCGAAGCACCTCCGCAACCCTCTACAACAATCAACTCATTGATACTCAAGGAGTTTTTCGTTCCGATGTCGCTGGAAGTGGGGCGCATTATAAGGGGATCTGAAAGCCCGTCAACCTTTTATTGCAGAAAGATTTCAGACCGCCCTCCCCCGCCCGACCAATCGAGGAACACGCCGCCATACCGGGGGAATGCGCAGCACCAGCAGGAACACCCCGATAGCGGCATACACCGCCCACTCTTTAAGGTCTGAGCGCACGATCCACAGGAAGTGCAACAGTCCAAGCCCGAGAATCACATAGACCAGCCGGTGCAACTTCTTCCATCGCGCGCCAAGACGCCGCTGGCTATACCGGTTGGAAGTGACCGCCAGCGCCAGCAAACCAAGAAAGCCCAGCGCGCCGACAATGATATAGGGCCGCTTGCGCAGCTCGACACCAAACTGCCCCCAGTCCAGCCCCAGGATAAACACCATGTACGCCGTCATGTGCAGCACTATATAAGCAAAGCACCACAGCCCCAGCTGACGCCGCACCACGATCCACCCCGACCACCCCGTAATCCGCTGCAGCGGCGTCATGCCAAGAGTGACCAAGAGAAAGACCAACGCCCCCAGGCCAAGACGGTCCACCATGATCTTCCCCGGGTCCGGCCCAAGCAGCCCCATGGCCGCCTCATACAGCCACCACAGTGGGAACAGGCACCCGGTCACGAAGATCGCCAGGCGCAGCCAGGGATAACGCATCAGTAGTTCTTCCGCAGGTCGAGGCCGGTATAGAGCGACGCCACTTCATCGGCATAGCCGTTGAACATCAGCGTATCGCGCACATTGGGACTGAACAGCCCGCTGGGCAGGCGACGCTCCCGCGCCTGGGTCCAACGTGGGTGGTCGACCGTCGGGTTGACGTTGGCATAGAAGCCGTACTCGTCCGGCGCCAGCCCCTGCCAGGTAGTCGCAGGCTGCTCCGCCACCAGGCTGATGCGCACGATCGACTTGATGCTCTTGAATCCGTACTTCCATGGCACCACCAGGCGCAGCGGCGCGCCATTCTGGTTGGGCAGCTCACGGCCATACATGCCCACCGCCAGAATTGCCAGCGGGTTCATCGCCTCGTCCAGGCGCAGGCCCTCCACATACGGCCAGTCGATCAGGGCGAAGCCGGACCGCTGACCGGGCATGCTCTTGGGGTCTTGCAGGGTTTCGAAACGGATATAGCGCGCTTTCGAGGTCGGCTCGACCTGCTTGAGCACCTGCGCCAAGGGGAAGCCAAGCCAGGGGATCACCATCGACCAGGCTTCCACGCAGCGCAGGCGGTAGATCCGCTCCTCGAGCTGGTAAGGCTTGATGAAGTCCTCCAGCGCATAGCGCCCGGGCTTGGCCACCTCGCCATCGACCACCAGGCTCCACGGCTCGGTCTTCAGGCTGCCGGCATTGGCCGCCGGATCGCCCTTGTCGGGTCCGAACTCGTAGAAGTTGTTGTAGTGGGTGGCGTCCTTGAACGGCGTGATCGCCTCGCCGCTGACGGTGACCGCCTGCCAATGGGTACTGGCCAGCTTGTCGTTGAACCAGCCGGGCGCGGCACCGGCGGCGACGTCGGCATAGCGGGACATCTCGGCAGCCGCGCCAAACCGCGGCAACGCGCCCAGGGCCGCGCCCGCCAGGCCTGCGCCCAGCAACGTACGACGAGAGAAGTAAATGTGTTCGGGGGTGATCTCCGATGCTTTGCAATCGGACGGTCGGGGAAGCTTGATGAGCATGGCGGCTCCACAGTACGGGTCACTGATGTACACGTAAGACTATGGAGCCGGCAGGTTATTCCGCGATTAAATCCTTGTCAGGATTTACGACGGCGCGCCCGCAACAGGAACTGGATCGGCCCCGACGCGGCATAGGCGAGGAAGATCAACAGCAGGATGCGCGGCGGGTCGCTGAACACCACGGCGAACACCAGCACCACGGCGAGGATCGCGACAAAGGGTACGCGCCCCTTGAGGTCGAGCTCCTTGAAGCTGTTGTACTTGATGTTGCTGACCATCAGCATGCCAGCGGCGGCTACCAGCAGCGCCACCAGGAACGACAGCTTGGAGCCCTGGATGCCGTAGTCGCTGAACGCCCAGACGGTACCGGCCACCACGCCGGCCGCCGCCGGGCTGGCCAGGCCGATGAAGTAGCGCTTGTCGGCGGTGCCGACCTGGGTGTTGAAACGAGCCAGACGCAGCGCGGCGCCGGCCACATAGATGAAGGCGACCATCCAGCCGACCTTGCCCATGTCGCCCAGGGCCCAGCCGAACGCCAGCAACGCCGGCGCCACGCCAAAGGCGACCATGTCCGACAGCGAGTCGTACTCGGCACCGAAGGCGCTTTGCGTATTGGTCATGCGCGCCACGCGGCCGTCGAGGCCGTCGAGGACCATGGCGACGAAGATGGCGATGGCGGCGAAGGCGAAATACTTGCTCGCCTCCCGTGGATCACCCGCGCTCAGGGCGCTCTGCGCGCTCATCGAGCTGATGATGGAATAGAAGCCGGCGAACAGGTTCGCGGTGGTGAACAGGTTAGGCAGCAGATAGATACCGCGGTGACGCACTTTGCGCCCTTCGGCGTCGTGACCTTCTTCAACGTGCTCATCGACAGGTAGCAGGCTTTCGGCGTCGGAGGGCTTGTTCGGCTCTTCGGGACGTTCGCTCATGAAAAGTACCTTGCAACAGGGTGGAATATGTTCGACATGGGCTCGGCAAAACCGTTCTAACAGCGAGCCACTGGTCGCTTTATACCAGAAGCTGACCGCGCAAACGAAAAAACGCGGCCGAAGCCGCGTTTTTCATTTATCGACGCAAGACTCAGTTCTTGGTCTTGTCGACGATCTTGTTGGCCGAGATCCACGGCATCATCGAACGCAGTTGCTCGCCGATGATTTCGATGCCGTGGGCGGCGTTGTTGCGGCGCTTGGCGGTCATCGAAGGATAGTTGGTGGCGCCTTCGCTGATGAACATCTTCGCGTATTCGCCGTCCTGGATGCGCTTCAGAGCGTTGCGCATGGCCTTACGGGATTCTTCGTTGATGACTTCAGGGCCGGTGACGTACTCACCGTACTCGGCGTTGTTGGAGATCGAGTAGTTCATGTTGGCGATACCGCCTTCGTACATGAGGTCGACGATCAGCTTCAGCTCGTGCAGGCACTCGAAGTAGGCCATTTCCGGGGCGTAGCCCGCTTCGACCAGGGTTTCGAAACCGGCCTTGACCAGCTCGACGGTACCGCCGCACAGAACGGCCTGCTCACCGAACAGGTCGGTTTCGGTCTCGTCCTTGAAGGTGGTCTCGATGATGCCGGTACGGCCGCCACCGACGCCAGCGGCGTAGGACAGGGCGACGTTCTTGGCGTTACCCGAGGCGTCCTGGTAGATGGCGATCAGATCAGGGATACCACCGCCCTTGACGAACTCGGAACGCACGGTGTGGCCCGGGGCCTTCGGCGCGATCATGATCACGTCGAGGTCGGCACGCGGAACGACCTGGTTGTAGTGGATCGAGAAGCCGTGGGAGAAGGCCAGGGTGGCGCCCTTCTTGATGTTCGGCTCGATCTCGTTCTTGTACAGCTGGCCCTGGAATTCGTCCGGGGTGAGGATCATGACCAGGTCGGCAGCGGCGACGGCGGTAGCCACGTCAGCCACTTTCAGGCCGTGGGCTTCTGCCTTGGCAACGGTAGCCGAACCTTTACGCAGACCGACGGTAACGTCCACACCGGAGTCCTTCAGGTTGCACGCCTGGGCGTGACCTTGCGAACCGTAACCGATGATGGCGACTTTCTTGCCCTGGATGATGGAAAGGTCGCAGTCTTTATCGTAGAAAACTTTCATGAAATACCCCTGTTATATCTCGGCCCCAGCGGAGCCATCGCTAGTTTTTGAAGTTAGATGCTGAGCACTTTGTCGCCACGGGCAATGCCGGTGACGCCACTGCGCACGGTTTCGAGAATCGATGCGGTGCCGATGGCCTGGATGAAGCTATCCAGCTTGTCGCTGGTGCCGCTCAGCTGCACGGTGTACACGCTGGCGGTCACATCGACGATCTGGCCACGGAAGATATCCGTGGTGCGCTTGATCTCAGCGCGCTGGGCACCGGTGGCCTTGACCTTGACCAGCATCAGTTCGCGCTCGATGTGGGCGCTTTCCGACAGGTCGACAAGCTTGACCACTTCGACCAGCTTGTTCAGGTTCTTGGTGATCTGCTCGATCACCTCGTCATGGCCAACGGTGGTCAGCGTCAGACGCGACAGGGTCGGGTCTTCGGTCGGCGCCACGGTCAGGCTTTCAATGTTGTAGTTGCGCTGGGAGAACAGGCCGACCACGCGAGACAAGGCACCGGGTTCGTTTTCCAGCAGCAGGGAAATGATATGCCGCATATCAGGTACGCTCCGTCTTGCTCAGCCACATGTCACGCATCGAGCCATCCTTGATCTGCATCGGATAGACGTGCTCGGTACGGTCGATCGCGATGTCGATGAAGACCAGGCGGTCCTTCATGGCAAACGCTTCTTCCAGCTTCGGCTTGAGGTCCTTCAGGCTGGTGATGCGGATACCCACATGGCCATAGGCCTCGGCCAGCTTGACGAAGTCAGGCAGCGACTCGACATAGGAATGCGAGTGGCGACCGTTGTAAGCCATGTCCTGCCACTGGCGGACCATGCCCAACACACCGTTGTTCATGTTGACGATCTTCACCGGCAGGCCGTACTGCATGCAGGTGGACAGCTCCTGGATGTTCATCTGGATGCTGCCTTCACCGGTCACGCAGGCCACGTCCTGGTCGGGGAAGTTGAGCTTGATGCCCATGGCCGCCGGGAAACCGAAGCCCATGGTGCCCAGGCCACCGGAGTTGATCCAGCGGTTGGGTTTGTTGAAGCGGTAGTACTGCGCCGCGAACATCTGGTGCTGGCCCACGTCGGAGGTGACGAAGGCATCGCCCTTGGTCACTTCGCACAGGGTCTCGATCACCTGCTGCGGCTTGATGACGTTGCCGTCGCCCTTGTCGTAAGGGAACAGTTCACCGTCGCCACGCCATTCGTCGATCTGCTTCCACCAGGCATCCAGCGCCGCCTTGTCGGGCTGCTCGCCGATTTCCTTGAGGATGGTGAGCATCTCGCTCAACACGCTCTCGACCGGGCCGACGATCGGCACGTCGGCCTTGATCATCTTGGAGATCGACGCAGGGTCGATGTCGATGTGGATGATCTTGGCGTTCGGGCAGAACTTGGCCGGGCCATTGACCACGCGGTCGTCGAACCGCGCACCGACGGCGAAGATCACGTCGGCGTGGTGCATGGCCATGTTGGCGGTGTAGCTGCCGTGCATGCCGAGCATGCCGAGGAACTGGCGATCGGTGCCGGGGAAGCCACCGAGGCCCATCAGGGTGTTGGTGACAGGCAGGTTAAGCGACCTGGCGATTTCGGTGAGGGCTTCGGAGCCGCCGCCGAGGATCACGCCGCCGCCGGAGTAGACGATCGGGCGCTTGGCCGCCAGGAGCATCTCGGCCGCCTTGCGGATCTGGCCGGAGTGGCCACGAACAGCCGGGCTATACGAACGCAGCTTGACCTTTTTCGGGTAGATGTACTCGAACTTCTCGGCCGGGTTGGTCATATCTTTTGGAATGTCGACCACGACCGGGCCGGGGCGGCCGGACTGCGCAAGATAGAAGGCTTTTTTCAGGACTTCCGGGATTTCCGAGGCGTGCTTGATCATGAAGCTGTGCTTCACGATCGGCCGGGAGATACCGATCATGTCGGTTTCCTGGAACGCGTCGGTGCCGACCATGGTGCTGGGCACCTGGCCAGACAGGATGACCATCGGAATGGAATCCATGTAGGCGGTGGCAATGCCGGTGATGGCATTGGTCGCGCCCGGGCCGGAAGTCACCAGTACCACGCCGGCCTTGCCGGTGGCACGGGCGTAACCGTCCGCCATATGGGTGGCAGCCTGCTCGTGGCGAACCAGGATGTGCTGGACTTCCGGTTCCTTGAACAGGGCATCGTAAACATGAAGGAGAGCACCACCAGGGTACCCGTAGATGTGCTTAACGCCTTCGTCACGCAAGAAGCGGACGACCATCTCAGCGCCAGATAAAAGCTCCACGTTGTTCACCTCTAAAACGCCAGAATACCGCCCTCACTGAGCGGGTCTTAATAGGTTTACTGCCAAGCAGAGCATGAGCGAACGTCAGCACTGACTGAGCAAGTATTGGGAGTGCCCTGGTGTGTTGCGGGCCTTCCCACCCAGCGCGAGGTAACGCGTTGCGGGGTGTTACAAGTCGGCGCGGGTGTGCGCCTCATGATCTGCTTAGCGGGTCTGCTTCTGGCAGTCCCTCTACAGCGGAATCTGGATTCTTGTGATTCGGCGCGCACAAGTCAAGAAAAATTATTGCCAATTTTTCCGCAAGATGAATCGCTGCAACCACTAAAAAGGTGCTCAGCAGCAGATTTAAGAAGATTTCCATAAAAAAGGGCCACAATCTGCGGCCCTTGATGGAAAAAGAGAAGAAATCAGGCGGAGGGGCTGATCAATTGGTCGAACTCTGCCAACAGGCGCCGTAGCTCGCGGCTTTGTTCCGGACGGTCGACAAACACCGTCTCGGCCATGACCAGGATGCCCGAGGCATTGGGCAGCGGGTGGCCGTGCTCGAGAATGAGCTTCATCCGCGGCAGGAAGATCCACTGCAGCCACTGTTCGAAGGCCATGCTGTCGACGGCGAACGGCACCACGCTGGCCAGCGCCTCGGCGCTGGGCGCGGCATCGTTCCACCAGCCCTGGACCTTGAGCTCGCGCTCGATCAGCAGCAGGTGGTCGGCGATATCGAGGATGCGCTGTTCCATCACAGGTTGACCCGCGCCTTTTGCCGCGCCAGTGCCGCACCGGCGCTGTCACCCTGCTTCTCGCGGGCCTGGGCGATGGTGTTCCACAGCTGGGCCTGCAGGTCGGGGCGACCGTTGGCGTAGGTCAAGGCACGGCGCGCCAGTTGCTCGGACTGCGCGGCGTCGCCCTGCGACAGGCGCACCTGGGCCAGGCGGAACAGTACCTGCGGCTCACGCGGGGCGATGCGCTGGGCACGCTCCAGGCTCGACGCGGCGCCGTTGAAGTCGCCACTGCCCTGCTGCTGCTGGGCGGTGGTCAGCAGCGCCAGCACCGGGCCGTCGAGCTGTTCGTCGGCGGACAGGCCGCCGCCGGAGACGTTGCCCCGCGGAATCCCGGTGGGCGCGCTGGTGACCGGCGCCGGATTGCTCATCGAGGCGATGTCGAAGGGCTCGTCGGCGATCGGGTTGGGGTTGGTACTGATCGGGCCGCTGCTGACCGGACCCGGGGTGATCGGCCCAGTGCTGATCGGTGCCGGGCCGGTACCTGCCGGGAACGACTGGATCGGCGCGCCGCCGGTCCCTTGCGGGATCATCACGGTGACGCCGGAGTCTTCCGGCAACGACCGGGCCTGGCTGCTGCCGCCGCTGGTCGGATAGGCCGACGTGCGGTTGGCCGAGACGCGCTCGCTGTTGGAGACCCGGGTGCTCGAATCGACCACCGGAATGTTGCCACGCGGGACGCTGGCACAGCCGTGCAGCACGGTCACTGCCGCCACGGCAGGAATCCACCACTTGTTCACTTCACACCCTCTTCAGAAGCTCGCGCTCAATTCATCCAGCCCTTGACCCAGTCCATCACCTCTTCGGCCGGGCTCTGTTCGCCGCCACAGGCGGCGCCAGCGGGTGGTTCACTGCCACGAATATACGGCATCTGCACCGCTCCCGGACAGCTGCCGTCGGACCCCTGGCCGCTGTACGGATCGATCCAGGCCTGCACCACGTTGTCCGGCTGCGGCATGTCCAGCGGCAGCGGGTCGGCCTTCTTCATGAAGCTGGTCCACACCTGCAGCGCGCCGGTGGCACCGGTGAACGGCGTCTTGCCGTTGTCGTCGCGGCCCAGCCAGACCACCGCCAGCAGGTCCTGGCTGAAGCCGGAGAACCAGCTGTCGCGCGAGTCGTTGCTGGTGCCGGTCTTGCCCGCCAGGGTCAGCGAACTTGGCAGCACGCTGTACACCGAACGACCGGTGCCTTCGCGCATTACCCGCTGCATGGCGTTCTGCACCAGGTAGATCGACCCCGGATCGAAGGTCTGCTGGATCTGGAACGGGTAGCGCTTGAGCGGCTCGCCTTCGGCGGTGAGCACGCTGCGGATACCGCGCATCGGCGTGTTGAAGCCACCGTTGGCGATGGTCTGGTACATGGTTGCCACCTGCATCGGCGACATGCCGCCGGCGCCCAGGAGCATTGACGGGAATGCCGGCCAGTCGACCTGCACGCCGAGCCGACCGATGGTCTTGATCACGTTGGGCACGCCCACTTCCAGGCCGAGCTTGGCGGTCGACAGGTTGTAGGAGTTGGCCAGGCCCTGGTACAGGTAGATGGTGCCGTGGGGGCGGCGGTCGTAGTTCTGCGGACGCCACACCTGGCCGTCGGCACCCTTGACCGAGAACGGCTCGTCCTGCACCCAGCTGGTCAGGGTGAACTTGCTCGGTTGCTCCAGCGCGGTCAGGTAGACCGCCGGCTTGACCAGCGAGCCGATCGGCCGCACGGCGTCGATGGCGCGGTTGAAGCCGGCGAAGCCCGACTGGCGGCTGCCGATCAGTGCCTGCACTTCACCGGTCTCGGGGTTGGTGACGACCATCGCCGATTCCACTTCGTCGGCGCCCTTGCGTCCGGCCAGGCGCTTGAAGGTCTCGCTCATGGCGGTCTCGGCCTTCATCTGCAGGATCGGGTCGAAACTGGTGAAGATGCGCAGGCCTTCTTCGGTCAGGTCTTCGTCGCGGTAGTCCTGGCGCAGCTGGCGCTTGACCAGGTCGAGGAAAGCCGGGAACGAGCTGTCGGCCAAGCTGCCGCGCTTGGTCACGCCCAGCGGCATCTTCTTCGCCGCGTCGACCACCTCCTGGGTGGCCACGCCCTGCTCGGCGAGCAGGTCGAGCACCAGGTTGCGCCGTTGCAGGGCGCGCTCAGGGTGGCGACGAGGGTTGTAGTAGGACGGGCCCTTGACCATGCCCACCAGCAAGGCGATCTGGTGCAGCTTGAGCTCCTGCAGCGGCTGGCTGAAGAAGAACTGGCTGGCCAGACCAAAGCCGTGCACGGCGCGCTGTCCGTCCTGGCCGATGAACACTTCGTTCAGGTAGGCCTCGAGGATCTCGCGCTTGTCATAGTGCACTTCCAGGAGCAGCGACATCATCGCTTCGGTCAGCTTGCGGCTGAGGCTGCGCTCGTTGGTGAGGAAGAAGTTCTTCACCAGCTGTTGGGTCAGGGTACTGCCGCCCTGGCGCATGGCCCCCGAAGAGGTGTTGACCCAGACGGCCCGGGCGATGGACTTGGGCGACACGCCGAAGTGGCTGTAGAAGTCGCGGTCTTCGGTGGCGATCAGGGTTTCCACCAGGTACGGCGGCACCTGGTCGATCTTGATCAGGATGCGGTCTTCGAGGTTCTTCGGGTAGATGCCGCCGATCATCAGCGGCTCGAGGCGCACCACGTCGAGCTTGCCGCCATTGGCGCCGCTGAGGCCCGCGACATAGTCGCCGGAGAAGCGCACGCGCACGAACTGCGCCGGTTCCATGCCCTCGTAGAACTGGAAGCCACGGGTGTTGAGGTCGACGTTGTTGCCGTTGACCGACGCGGCGCCCGGGCCATTGGCCACGCCTTCGCGGCGATAGCCCAGGGCATCGAGTTCGGTAAGGAAGTCGTTCTTGCTCAGCTTCTGGCCGACGAACAGCTCCAGCGGCCGGGCATACACCTTGGCCGGGATGGTCCAGCGCTTGCCGGAGAACTTCTCCTGGACGGTGGCATCGAGGTAGACCGCGAAGCCGGCGATCAGCACCAGGCCGACCAGGCTGAGCTTGAGAGCCCAGCCCAGCCAGGCGCGGGCGCGGCCGGTCGGGCGTTTTTTAGGGGTGCGGGAATTTCGGGTACGTGTCATGGCGGCGGATTATACGCACTTTGGAAAAGGGGGGCAGACGCCTACGGCGGTTTGCAGGGACGGCACCATTGACCATAATGTCCGATTCGAATTCCCTGACCCCTGAAGGATGATCCGTGAGCCAAGCCCTGATCAGCGCGCTGCAGAACCCCGCCCTCTATCCGCACCCTGTCGCGGGCTTCCAGCTCATCGAGACGCACATCTCCTGGGTTCTACTCACCGGCGAGTACGCCTACAAGATCAAGAAGCCGATGAACTTCGGTTTCCTCGACTTCACCGGCCTCGACCAGCGCGGGCATTTTTGTAACGAAGAGCTGCGGCTGAACCAGCGCCTGACCGAAGGCCTGTACCTGGAGGTGCTGCCGATCACCGGTAGCGTCGAGGCCCCGCAGATCGGCGGCGAAGGCCCGGCGATCGAGTACGCGCTGAAGATGCGCCAGTTCCCCCAGGACCAGATGCTCAGCAACCTGCAGGCCAACGGCGAGCTGAACGCCGGTCACATAGACCAGATGGCCCGGCAGATCGCCGAGTTCCACCTGCAGGCGCCGAAAGTGCCGGTCGAACACCCGCTGGGTACCCCGGATGCGGTCATGGCGCCGGTGGAGCAGAACTTCGAGCAGATCCGCCCGTTCCTGACCGACAAGGCCGACCTGCAACAACTGGACAACCTGCAGGCCTGGGCCCAGGACAGCTTCAAGCGCCTGCATGGCCTGCTCGAGGCGCGCAAGGCCAATGGTTTCATTCGTGAATGCCACGGCGACATCCACCTGGGCAACGCCACCCTGATCGACGGCAAGGTGGTGATCTTCGACTGCATCGAGTTCAACGAGCCGTTCCGCCTGACCGACGTCTACGCCGACGTCGGCTTCCTGGCCATGGACCTCGAGGACCGAGGCCTGAAATGCCTGTCGCGACGCTTCATCAGCCAGTACCTGGAGCTGACCGGTGACTACGAAGGTCTGGAGCTGCTGAACTTCTACAAGGCCTACCGCGCCCTGGTGCGGGCCAAGGTCGCACTGTTCAGCCTGTCGCCCGACGCCGACGGCGTGCAGCGCGCCACCACCCTGCGCACCTACCGCAACTACGCCAACCTGGCCGAAAGCTACAGCGCCATTCCTTCACGACTGCTGGCCATCACCCAGGGCGTCTCGGCCGTGGGCAAGAGCCACGTGGCGATGCGCCTGGTCGAGGCTTTGGGCGCGGTGCGCGTGCGTTCGGACGTGGAGCGCAAGCGCCTGTTCGGCAAGCAGTCGGCAGCCGACGCCGGCAAGCTCAAGGCCGGCATCTACGACAAGGAAGCCAGCATCGCCACCTACCAGCGCCTGCATGAGTTGGCGGCAACCATTCTGCACGCCGGTTTCCCGGTGGTGCTCGACGCCACCTACCTCAAGCATGACCAGCGCAAGGCGGCGGCGGACGTCGCCAGCGAGACCGGCGTACCGTTCCTGATTCTCGACTGCCAGGCCCCCGACGCGGTGATCGCCAGCTGGCTGGCCCAGCGCCAGGCCGAAGCCATCGACCCTTCGGACGCCACCCTGGAAGTGATCCAGGCGCAGCAAGCCAGCCGCGACCCGCTGGATGCCGAGGAGCAGAAGCACAGCAAGCGCGTGAACACCCAGGAAAGCGCCAGCATGGACCAACTGATCGAACAGATCCGCCAGCACCTGCCCGGCCTTTGACCCGCAAGGCGTGAAGCAGTCGACAGTTCACGCCTGAAGTCCGGCGCCCCTCCAGTGATGTCATTACAATATCATCACACCCCACGGAGGAGGCGCCGCCATGAATCAGCCCCGTCAGCTGGACAACGTCCTGTACACGATGATCCGCGACGAGAAGATCGCGGCGTTCAACCGCGAAAAACCCAGCGATTCGACTATCGACTTTCGTGGCGGTGATTTCCGCGGCCTGGACCTGCGCGACCTGGATGTACGCGGCATCGACTTCACCGATGCGTACTTTCGCGCCGCCGACCTGCGCGGGCTCGACCTGCGCGAAAACGGCCTTGAGGGCGCCAGCCTCGCCCATGCGCAGATCTCCGGGACCTACTTCCCGGCCGAGCTGAGCGCCGACGAGATCCTGATGTCGGTGAAGTTTGGGACGCGGATGCGTTATCGAAGCCAGCGCCAAGGGTAGGCTTTGGCCTGCACAAGGCTGTGGACAAGAACGCTGTGGGAACGGACACACGTGGGAGCGGGCTTGCCCCGCGATAGCGTCGGTCCCCGCAATCGCCATCGCGGGGCAAGCCCGCTCCCACGCAGCCGCTCCCACAGGGCTCCATCCAGCGAATGTACTGCATCCCGTCGGCCCCGATGGCAAAAGGCCGCGTTATTCGCAACCCCCGCTACACTCCTCATTGACCTGCTCGCGATTTATCCCCACGACCCGTTCAGCCATCGCAAGGAGGCTCGATGAACGATGAATTGCAGCATCTGAAAAACCTTGGCAAGACCTCCGCGCAATGGCTGCACGCCGTCGGTATCCACAGTGCTTCGGACCTGCGCCGGCTCGGCGCGGTGGGTGCCTATCAAGCCGTGAGAACGCGAGGATTCCGGGCTTCGAAGGTGTTGTTATACGCCATCGAGGGGGCCCTGCTGGACATGCACTGGAACGACCTGCCGGCCGAACGCAAGCAAGCGCTGAACCAGCAGCTCGACGCGAAATGCCCGGCACAGAAAAACGAAAAATAATTCGTAAAAGGCATTGACGCCGAAATGAGAATCGTTATGATTATCACAACTGGTCGCGAGACCGGTTGGGTAACCTGAATGCTCCCTGGTTCGGACGCTCAGATTATCTCCTCATCAGGCTAATCACGGTTATTGACCCGGCACTTTGCCGGGTCTTTTTTTGCCCGCGATTCAGTGCGCCTTGCGCAGTTGGGCGCAGTAGTCCTGCTCCGGCGTCGCCGGGGTGTACCAGACATAGTCGGCCATGCCCGGCTCGACCGTCTCCCCCACCTCCATCAGCAACAGCACTTTGCCCTCGGCCTTGGCGTCGAGGTCGGCCAGATGCAGGGGCACGCCCAGATCCTTGCGCGCATGGTAGCTGCCGGTGAACAGCAGCGCCGGTTGCGGCGCGGCCAGCAGCCGCTCGGCGATGCGTCGGTCGCGCTGCTGCTGCACCGCCAGCATCGCCGGCAGCTGGCTTTCCGGCAGCAGGTTGCAGTGGCCGGCGCGCACCTGTTCCAGCAGCGCCTGCACCACGGCCGGCGCATTGGAGCGCTCGCCCGGGGGTGTCACTGGCTGGCGATAGGCCTGGCGGACTTCCTCCGGCGACAGGTTCGCGGCCAGCAGCGAGTAAGGTTGGCCCAGGGCCTCGCGGACGATCGGCCCGTACAACGCCCAGTCCCAGCCGGATTGCCAGTCGAGGGCCTTGGGCAGGTCGGCTGCCGGCGACGCCTCGCCCTTCTGCGCATCGACCAGGGCCTGCTGCCGCGGCTCGAGCATTTCCAGCAGCAGGCTGCCCTGCGGCCGGCGGCTCTCCAGGGCGCGCAGCAACCAGAGCTGCAAGTGGTGGTGATCAGGGTTGTCGTGCTTTTCACCCACCAGTACCCGTGGCGCATCGGCCAGGCGCTGGACCAACTGCCCGGGGCTCAGTGCCTGGCCACTGGACAACTCGATGATCTGCCCCAAGTGGACGTTGTCGCGACCCTCGGTACCCTGCCAGGTAGGCACGGGTGGCAGGCTCGCCTGGCAACCTCCCAGCGCCAGCGCCAGGCAGATGGACAGGCCGGACAGCAGGGGATGGCGCATGGGGAAAGCCTCTTAGCGAGTGATGATCAGCGGATGGCCGCGCTCCGGGTGCGGCTGGACCAGGACATCGATACCAAATACGGCCCGCAGCGCCGCCGGTGTCAGCACCTGCTGCGGGGTGTCCAGGGCATGGCAGCGGCCCTGCTCCAGCAACAGGATATGGTCACAGTAGCGCGCCGCCAGGTTCAGGTCATGCAGGATCACCAGCACCGCCGCGCCGCGGTCGGCGAAGCTGCGCACCGCCTGCAGCGTGGTGTGCTGGTGCAGCGGGTCGAGCGCGGAGGTGGGCTCGTCGAGCAGCAGCGTGGTACCCGGCTCGCCAGGCCACAGCTGGGCCAGCACCCGTGCCAGGTGCACGCGCTGGCGTTCGCCGCCGGACAGCGCCAGGTAGCTGCGCTCGACCAGATGCCCCGCATCCGCCGCCGCCAGCGCCGCCTCGACGATCTCCTGGTCACGCTGACGGCCGCTGGCGTGGGGCAGCCGCCCCAGGCCGACCACCTCCTCGACACTGAACGCAAAGCCCAGGCTGGACACCTGCGGCAACACTGCGAGCCGGCGTGCCCTTTCCTGACCCGACCAGCCCTCCAGGCTGCGGCCATCGAGCTGCACCTGTCCGGCGCTGGGCGCCAGTTCGCCACACAGGGCGCCGAGCAGGCTGCTTTTGCCAGCGCCGTTGGGCCCGAGCACGCCGAGAATCTGCCCGGGCCGCAGCGTCAGGTTGATGTCGTGCAGCACCAGGCTGCCACCGCGCTTGAGGGACAGCCCTTGGACGTCGAGCATCAGCTACGTACCTTCACCAGCAGGAACAGGAAGAATGGCGCCCCGATGAAGGCGGTGACGATGCCGATCGGCAATTCCGCCGGGGCCAGGGCCAGGCGCGCAATCAGGTCGGCGAAAAGCAGCAGGGTACCGCCCGCCAGCAGCGACGCTGGCAGCAGCACCCGATGATCGGGCCCCGCCACCAGGCGCACCAGGTGCGGCACCACCAGGCCGATGAAACCGATCAGGCCGGCGGCGGCAACCGCCGCCCCCACGCCCAGCGCCGTGCAGAACACCAGTTCGCGCTTGAGCGCTTCGACCTCGATGCCCAGGTGACGGGCCTCCGACTCGCCCAACAGCAGCGCGTTGAGCGCCTGTGCCCGGCGCGGCAGCCACAGGGCCACAGCCGCCGAAACCAACAGCAAGGGCCATAGCCGCTCGTAGCTGGCACCGTTGAGGCTGCCCAGGTTCCAGAACGTCAGGGTGCGCAGCGTGGCATCGTCGGCCAGGTAGGTGAACAGGCCCACCGCCGAGCCGCCCAGCGCGGTCATGGCGATACCGGCCAGGAGCATGGTCGCCACATTGGTCTGCCCGTCACGCCGCCCCAGGCGGTAGACCATCGCCGTCACGCCCAGCCCACCGACGAAGGCGCAGAGCGACAGCAGGTAAGGCGCGAACCAGTCGGCAATGCCCCCCAGCCAACTGCCGCCGACGATCGCCACCGCCGCGCCCAGGGCAGCGCCACTGGCGACGCCGACCAGGCCCGGATCGGCCAGCGGGTTGCGGAACAACCCCTGCATCGCCACGCCGGACAACGCCAGCACGGCACCGACCGCCAACCCCAGCAAGGTGCGCGGCAGGCGGATCTGGCCGAGGATCATCTCGGCCTGTTCCAGGCCCTCGCCGGATACCGGCAAGCCGATCAGGCGCAAACCGGCGCGCAGGGTGTCGAGCAACGGCAGGCTGACCGGCCCCAGCGCCAGCGACAGCCAGATCGCAAGCAGGCACAGCAACGCCAGGGTAATGAACAACGTGCGTGGTCGGACCCGCTGCCTCATGGGTTGAGGCTGGCCTTGGCGCCAGGATAGAAGCTGGCGGCCAGCTCATGCAGGGTGGCGGGCAGGCGCGGGCCCAAGCCGCCGACCAGCAGCGTCGGGTCGAGGGACAGCAGGCGCTTGTCGCGCACCGCGCGCGAAGTCGCCAGGGCCGGATTTTCCTTGATCAGTGCCTGCAGGGCCTGCTCGCCGCTGAGGGCCCGGTCGGAAAACACCACCACGTCCGGATTCAGCGCGGCGAGGGCCTCCACCGAGAAGTTCTTGTAGCCCTGATGGTCGGCAAGGTTGCGTCCTCCCGCCTGGCGCAGCACCCAGTCCCCGGCGGTGCCCTGCCCGGCGATCATCGGCTTGGCGCCGGCATGACCGACCAACAGCAGGACGCCGGGCGCCTTGTGCCCGGCCTGGACCTGCTCGACCTGCTTGTGCAGCGCCTCCAGTTGCCGGCGATAGTCCGTCGCCAGCGCATCGGCCTTCTGCTCGTCACCCAGCAACGCTCCCAAATGCTTGAGGTTCTCGTCCACCGCGCCGACCTCGGCCTTGCTGGAGAACAGCTCGACCCGCACCCCCGCCTTGCGGATCTGCGCCAGCACCGGCGGCGGCCCCATTTCCTCGGTACCCACCAGCACATCGGGGCGCAGGCTGAGGATGCCCTCGGCCGACAACTGGCGCTGGTAACCGATGCTGGGCAGCGCCTTGAGCGACTCGGGGTGCTGGCTGGTGGTGTCGACACCGACCAGCCGCTGCTCGCCGCCCAGGGCGCTGATCCACTCGCTCAGGGCACCACCGGCGCTGACCCAGCGCTGCGGCAGCTCGGCGGCCATGGTTTGGGCGGACAGGGCAAGACCGGCGCACAGGGCAATCAAGGCAGCGGGACGGCGCATCATCGGATTCCTTTGCAGAGGGCGGGCAGCACACCTTGTGGCGGGCGGCACAAGTGCGCACCATAGACAGCCTGGCGCGGCGAATGCGGGCAATTTGATAATTATTCGCATTGAAGCGTCAAGCCATCCCTTTGTCACACGGCTTAACCGGAAACTCCGCTGCAATGCATTTTCTCTGCGCCTCCAACGACCTCGCCGAGGGCCACAGCCGCGCCTTCAGCGTAGCCGGCGTGCCGCTGTTCGGCGTGCGCCGCCAAGGCAAGGTCCACCTCTACCGCAACCGCTGCCCGCACCGGGGCATCCCGCTGAACTGGGCGGCGGACAGCTTTCTCGACGACAGCGCGAGCGTGATCCAGTGCGCCCATCACGGGGCCCAGTTCCTGATAGAAAGCGGCGAATGCATCACCGGCCCCTGCGCGGGCGAATGGCTGGAGGCCCTGGACTGCCAAGAAGACAGCCAGGGCATCTGGCTCACGGATTGAGCAGCACCGGCAGTGGGCGGTCGATGACCAGTTGCTGGGCATCCAGGCGCGTGCCGTAGGCCAGTACCTCGACCCCTTGCGCCACGGCGGCGCGCAGGGCCTGGGCATAGGCGGCGTCGATCTCCTCGGCAGGGCGCACGGCCTCGATGCCGGTCAGGTTCACGCAATACAGCTGCACCGCGCGGATACCCTGGCGCGCCAGGGTGGCCAGCTCGCGCAGGTGCTTGGCGCCGCGCTGGGTGACGGCGTCTGGGAAGGCCGCCACCGGCGTGTCGGGGTAACCCAGGGTCACGCTCTTGACCTCGACATAGGCCTTGGCGCCGTCGGCATACTCAAGATAGAAGTCGATGCGGCTGCGCTCCTCGCCATAGGCCACCTCACGCTTGAGCGTGGTGAAGCCAGTCAGTTCGCTGATCACCCCGGCGCGCAGCGCCTCTTCCACCAAGGCGTTGGCACGCCCGGTATTGACGCAGGCCAGGCGACCCTGGGGCGTTTCGCTGATCTCCCAGGTACCGGGTAACTTGCGCTTGGGGTCGTTGGAGCGGCTGAACCACACTTGTCCGCCCTCGCGCATGCAGTTGAGCATTGAGCCGGTGTTGGGGCAATGAATGGTGATCTGCTCACCACTGGCCAGCTCGATGTCGGCCAGGAAGCGTTTATAGCGGCGCAGCAGGCGCGCCTGTTCAAGGGGCGGAAACTGCATCGGTCAGCCCTGCCAGCTCTGCAGGCCACGGGCGATGCGCTGTACCGCCTCTTCCAGGCGCGGCAGGCTCTGGGTATAGGCGAAACGCACATGGTGACCTGCCTGGTACCGGCCGAAGTCTAGGCCCGGGGTGAACGCCAGGTGCTCGGTTTCCAGGAAATGCCGGCAGAACGCGAAGGCATCGCCGCCGAACGCGCTGATATCGGCATACAGATAGAAGGCCCCCTGCGGTTCCACGGCGATGCCGAAGCCCAGCCCGCGCAAAGCCGGCAGCAGGTAGTCGCGGCGACGGGCGAACTCGGCGCGGCGTTCCTCGAGGATGGCCAGGGTTTGCGGCTCGAAGCAAGCCAGCGCAGCGTGCTGGGCCATGCTCGGGGCACTTATGTAGAGGTTCTGCGCCAGCTTTTCCAGGTCTGCCACCGCCGACGGCGGGGCCACCAGCCAACCCAGGCGCCAGCCGGTCATGCCGAAATATTTGGAAAAACTGTTCAGGACGAATGCCTCATCGTCCACTTCCAGCACGCTCGGCGCATCCATGCCGTAGGTGAGGCCGTGGTAGATCTCGTCCACCACCAGATGCCCGTGACGCTCGCGGGTGGCCCTGGAAAGGCTGGCCAGCTCGTCGCGGTCGAGCACGGTGCCGGTCGGGTTGGCCGGTGAGGCGACCAGGGCGCCGACAGTGTCCTTGTCCCAATGACGCTCGACCAGATCAGCGGTCAGCTGATAATTGACGTCCGGGCCCACCGGCACCAGCTGCGCGCCGCCTTCGACCAGGCGCAGGAAATGCCGGTTGCACGGATACCCTGGGTCGGCCAGCAGCCAATGCTTGCCCGGATCGACCAGCAGGCTGCTGGCCAGCAGCAGGGCGCCGGAGCCGCCAGGGGTGATGAGCACGCGCTCCGGATCGAGGTCCACACCGTAACGCTGGCCATAGAACCCGGCAATCGCCTCGCGCAGTTGCGGCAGGCCACGGGCCGCCGTGTAGCGGGTGTGGCCGGCGGCCAGGGCGGCCTGGCCTGCGGCGACGATCGGCGCGGCGGTGGTGAAGTCCGGCTCGCCGATCTCGAGGTGGATCACGTCGTGGCCCGCGGCCTGCAGCTCGTTGGCACGGGCCAGCAGGGCCATGACGTGGAAGGGTTCGATGGCGCGACTGCGCGCACTGTGTGGCTGAGCCATGGGCCTTCTCTCAATTGGGTCTAAACTGGTGATTCTACCTGTGCACGCCAACGAACGCGCCGGTCAAGCCGCTGTCAAAGGCAGGCATAGGGCGGGGTAGCGCACCCCGGATCTATCTGGTAAGTTCGGCGGCTCGCAGTCGCAGGGCCGGCGGGCGCCGGAGATGGAAGCAAGCCTGCGCATTGGATCAGATGAGTGAGAGGCGGTCTATTCATGTCCACCCTAGAAAAGCAAAAAGCCAGTCAATCGCTTTATGGCGTCCAGCCATACCAGGTAGCCAAGGGTGAAGAATACATGGGTGCCCCGATGAGGGCCCACTTCACCAAACTCCTGAACGGCTGGAAGCAGGAGCTCATGGTCAGTGTCGACAAGACCATGGACCACATGAAGGACGAAGCGGCCAATTTCCCCGATCCTGCTGACCGTGCCAGCCAGGAAGAAGAGTTTGCTCTGGAGCTGCGTAACCGAGACCGCGAGCGCAAGCTGATCAAGAAGATCGACAAGACCCTGCAACTGATCCAGGACGAAGAGTACGGCTGGTGTGACGCATGTGGTGTTGAAATTGGCGTGCGTCGTCTCGAAGCCCGCCCAACCGCAGACTTGTGCTTCGACTGCAAGGAGCTTGCAGAGAAGAAGGAAAAGACTGTCGGTAAAGGCTGATCCCTGACCCTCGCAGACGGGGCGTATCGGTTGTGGAAGCGGGCTTGCCCGCTTTCTACGACGGGTACGCCCCGTCTTCATTTATATAGCTGTGCAATCCATGAACGACTCCCGCTACATCGGCCGCTTCGCCCCCACCCCCAGTGGCTTCCTGCACTTCGGCTCGCTGGTCGCCGCCCTCGCCTCCTGGCTTGACGCCCGCGCCGTGAACGGCCGCTGGCTGCTGCGCATGGAAGATACCGACCCGCCCCGGGAGATGCCCGGCGCCCGTGACGCGATCCTGCAGACGCTGGAGCGCTACGGGCTGGAGTGGGACGGCGAGGTGGTGTTCCAGAGCCAGCGACACGACGCCTATGCCGCGGTGGTCGACCGCCTGTTCAACATGGGCCTGGCCTATGCCTGCACCTGCTCGCGCAAGCAGCTGGAAGGCCACAACGGCATCTACCCGGGCTTTTGCCGCAACGCAGGGCACGCCCGCGAAGGCGCGGCGATCCGCCTGCGGGTTCCGGAACTGATCTACCGATTCAGTGACCGGGTCCAGGGCACGTTCGAGCAGCACCTGGGGCGCGAGGTGGGCGACTTCGTCATCCAGCGTCGCGACGGGCTGTATGCCTATCAACTGGCGGTGGTGCTGGACGATGCCTGGCAGGGGGTTACCGATATCGTGCGCGGCGCCGACCTGCTGGACAACACGCCGCGCCAGCTGTACCTGCAGGAGTTGCTGGGGTTCTCGCAGCCGCGTTACCTGCACATTCCATTGATCGTGCAGCCGGACGGGCACAAGCTGGGCAAGTCGTACCGCTCGCCACCGCTGGAGGCGGACCAGGCGACGCCGTTGCTGCTGCGTGCCCTGCGGGCATTGGGGCAGCAGGCGGATCCGGCACTGACGGGGGCCAGCCCGGCCGAGGTGCTGGCGGTGGCGCGGCAGCAGTGGCGACCGGAGCATATTGCGCGGCAGATGACGGTGCCCGAGGCTGAATTGCATTAATGCCCTGATCCGACCGGCCAACGCGGTCCCTGTAGGAGCGGCCTTGTGCCGCGATGGGGCGCGCAGCGGCCCCAGGGTTTTCAGTGTTGCCGCAGATATTGCCGGGGCTGCTTTGCAGCCCATCGCGACACAAGGCCGCTCCTACAGGGACCGCGCAAGACAGCAAGCCCTGCGTTTCAGCAAAATCAAAAGCCCAACAAATTCAACCCCTTGGCGAACCGCCCCGATTCCCGCTAGCATCGCCCCAGCCATTTGCGCCAATAATAAGTCCAAGCCCGCAGCGCCCAACCCATCGAGGCCAGCATGTACATCTATCGTTTGGTCCTGCTTCTGGTCGTGGGGATCTATCTGTTCTCCCCGGCCATCATGGACTGGTGGATCGAGCCGACCGGAGCCTGGTACCGCCCCTACCTGCTCTGGCTGATCCTGATCGTCGTCACCTTCATCCTGCAGAGCCAACGAGATGCCGATGAGCTTTAGCCTGACCCAGATGATCCTGATCAGCGCCGCTTACCTGCTGGTGCTGTTCGGCGTGGCCTGGATCAGCGAACGCGGGCTGATCCCGCGCGCGGTCATCCGCCACCCCCTGACCTACACCCTGTCGCTGGGCGTCTACGCCAGTGCCTGGGCCTTCTATGGCTCGGTCGGCCTGGCCTACCAGTACGGCTACGGCTTCCTCGCCTGTTACCTGGGGGTGTCCGGGGCGTTCCTGCTGGCGCCGGTGCTGCTCTACCCGATCCTCAAGATCACCCGCACCTACCAGCTATCGTCGCTGGCAGACCTGCTGGCGTTTCGCTTTCGCAGCACCTGGGCCGGCGCGCTGACCACCATCTTCATGCTGATCGGCGTGCTGCCGCTGCTGGCCCTGCAGATCCAGGCGGTGGCCGACTCGATCAGCATCCTCACCGGCGAGCCGGTCAAGGCACGGGTGGCGTTCGCCTTCTGCGTGCTGATCATCCTGTTCACCATCTTCTTCGGCTCGCGCCATATCGCCACCCGCGAGAAGCACGAGGGCCTGGTGTTCGCCATCGCCTTCGAGTCGGTGATCAAGTTGCTGGCCTTGGGTGGCGTCGGCCTCTACGCGCTGTACGGCGTGTTCGGCGGCCCCCACGGCCTGGAAGTCTGGCTGCTGCAGAACCAGACCGCCCTCGCCGCCCTGCACACGCCACTGCAGGAGGGGCCGTGGCGCACCCTGCTGCTGGTGTTCTTCGCCTCGGCGATCGTCATGCCGCACATGTACCACATGGCCTTCACCGAGAACCTCAGCCCACGCTCGCTGGTCAGCGCCAGCTGGGGCCTGCCGCTGTTCCTGCTGCTGATGAGCCTGGCCGTGCCACTGGTGCTGTGGGCCGGCCTGCGCCTGGGCGCCAGCACCAACCCCGAGTACTTCACCCTGGGCCTGGGCATCGCCGCCAACAACGAAGCGCTGGCGCTGCTGGCCTATGTCGGCGGGCTGTCGGCCGCCAGCGGGCTGATCATCGTCACCACCCTCGCTCTGTCGGGCATGGCCCTGAACCACCTGGTGCTGCCGCTGTACCAGCCGCCGGCCGAAGGCAACATCTACCGCTGGCTGAAATGGACCCGCCGAGCGCTGATCGTCGCCATCATCACCGCCGGCTTCGTCTTCTACCTGACCCAGAACACACACCAGAGCCTGGCCAACCTGGGCATCGTCGCCTTCGTCGCCACCCTGCAGTTCCTGCCCGGCGTGCTTTCGGTGCTGTACTGGCCGACCGCCAACCGCCGGGGCTTCATCGCCGGGCTGCTGGCCGGCATGCTGGTGTGGATGGTGACCATGCTGCTGCCGCTGCTGGGCAACCTGCAGGGCTTCTATATCCCGCTGCTGGACATGATCTACGTGCTGGACGACACCAGCTGGCACATGGCGGCCATCGCCTCGCTGGCGGCCAACGTCCTGCTGTTCACCCTGATCTCGCTGTTCACCAACGCCAGCAGCGAAGAGGTCAGCGCCGCCGAGGCCTGCGCGGTGGATAACGTGCGTCGCCCGCAACGCCGCGAGCTGCATGCCGCCTCGCCCCAGGAGTTCGCCACCCAGCTGGCCAAGCCGCTGGGCGCCAAGGCCGCGCAGAAAGAGGTGGAACAAGCCCTGCGCGACCTCTACCTGCCCTTCGACGAGCGCCGCCCCTACGCCCTGCGCCGCCTGCGCGACCGCATCGAGGCCAACCTCTCCGGCCTGATGGGCCCGAGCGTGGCCCAGGACATGGTCGAGACCTTCCTGCCCTACAAATCCGGCAACGAGAACTACGTCACCGAGGACATCCACTTCATCGAGAGCCGGCTCGAGGATTACCACTCACGCCTGACCGGCCTTGCCGCCGAGCTCGACGCCCTGCGCCGCTACCACCGCCAGACCCTGCAGGAACTGCCCATGGGCGTGTGCTCGCTGGCCAAGGACCAGGAAATCCTGATGTGGAACAAGGCCATGGAGGAGCTCACCGGGATCGCCGCAAAGCATGTGGTCGGTTCGCGCCTGGTCACAATCGGCGAGCCCTGGCGCGGCCTGCTGCAAGGTTTCATCAACGTGCCCGACGAGCACCTGCACAAGCAGCGCCTGGCCCTCGATGGCCAGCCGCGCTGGCTCAACCTGCACAAGGCGGCCATCGACGAGCCGCTGGCCCCGGGCAACAGCGGCCTGGTGCTGCTGGTCGAGGACCTCACCGAGACCCAGGCGCTGGAAGACAAGCTGGTGCACTCCGAACGCCTGGCCAGCATCGGCCGCCTGGCGGCAGGCGTGGCCCACGAGATCGGCAACCCGATCACCGGCATCGCCTGCCTTGCACAGAACCTGCGCGAGGAGCGCGAGGGCGACGGCGAGATCATCGAGCTGTCCAGCCAGATCCTCGAGCAGACCAAGCGCGTGTCGCGCATCGTCCAGTCGCTGATGAGCTTCGCCCATGCCGGTGGTAGCCAGCAGAACAGCGAAGAGCCAGTATGCCTGGCCGAAGTCGCGCAGGACGCCATTGGTCTGCTGGCATTGAACCGGCGCAATTTCGAAGTACAGTTCTTCAACCTCTGCGACCCGCAACACTGGGTCGAGGGCGACCCGCAGCGCCTGGCCCAGGTGCTGATCAACCTGCTTTCCAACGCCCGCGACGCCTCCCCTCCCGGCAGCGCCGTGCGCGTGCGCAGCGAAGTGAACGAACACACCGTCGACCTGATCGTCGAGGACGAAGGCAGCGGCATCCCGAAAAGCATCATGGACCGCCTCTTCGAACCCTTCTTCACCACCAAGGACCCGGGCGAAGGAACCGGACTGGGGCTCGCTCTGGTCTATTCCATCGTGGAAGAGCATTATGGGCAAATCACCATCGACAGCCCGGCCGACATCGAGCGCCAACGTGGTACCCGGATCCGCGTGACCCTGCCCCGGCATGTCGTAGCGACGTCCCCTGAAATTCGAGACCGTCGAGAGAATTGAATCAATGCCGCATATTCTGATCGTCGAAGACGAAACCATCATCCGTTCGGCCCTGCGTCGCCTGCTCGAACGGAACCAGTACCAGGTCAGCGAAGCCGGCTCGGTGCAGGAAGCCCAGGAACGCTTCAGCATTGCCACCTTCGACCTGATCGTCAGCGACCTGCGCCTGCCGGGCGCCCCGGGCACCGAGTTGATCAAGCTCGGCCAGGGCACCCCGGTGCTGATCATGACCAGCTACGCCAGCCTGCGCTCGGCGGTGGACTCGATGAAGATGGGCGCGGTGGACTACATCGCCAAGCCCTTCGACCACGACGAGATGCTCCAGGCGGTGGCCCGCATCCTGCGCGACCGGCAGAACGCTCCAGCCGCCGCCCCTGCCGCCGAGCCACGCGCCGGCAACGGCAAGGCCGCCAGCGACAAGGCAGGTAGCGCGCCAGCCAGCGGCGAGATCGGCATCATCGGCTCCTGCCCGCCAATGCAGGACATGTACGTCAAGATTCGCAAGGTCGCCCCTACCGACTCCAATGTGCTGATCCAGGGCGAGTCGGGCACCGGCAAGGAGCTGGTCGCCCGTGCCCTGCACAACCTCTCGCGCCGGGCCAAGGCACCGATGATCTCGGTGAACTGCGCGGCGATCCCCGAGACCCTGATCGAGTCGGAACTGTTCGGCCACGAGAAGGGCGCGTTCACCGGTGCCAGCGCCGGGCGCGCGGGCCTGGTCGAGGCCGCCGACGGCGGTACCCTGTTCCTCGACGAGATCGGCGAACTGCCCCTGGAAGCCCAGGCCCGCCTGCTGCGCGTGCTGCAGGAAGGCGAGATCCGCCGGGTCGGGTCGGTGCAATCGCAGAAGGTCGATGTGCGCCTGATCGCCGCGACCCACCGCGACCTGAAGAACCTGGCCAAGGCCGGGCAGTTCCGTGAAGACCTGTACTACCGCCTGCACGTGATCGCCCTGAAGCTTCCAGCCCTGCGCGAGCGCGGCAGCGACGTCAACGAGATCGCCAATGCCTTCCTTGCCCGCCAGAGCGCACGCATCGGCCGCGACGACCTGCACTTCTCCCACGAGGCCGAGCAGGCCATCCGTCACTACAGCTGGCCGGGCAACGTGCGCGAACTGGAAAACGCCGTGGAGCGCGCAGTGATTCTCAGCGAGAGCGCGGAAATTTCCGCCGACCTGCTGGGCATCGATATCGAGCTGAGCGACCTGGAGGACGATGACGTGCTGGACAGCCTGCCAAGCCTGGCCAGCGCCAACAACGCCAGCCACGAGCCGACCGAGGATCTGTCGCTGGAGGATTACTTCCAGCATTTCGTCCTCGAGCACCAGGACCACATGACCGAGACCGAGCTGGCGCGCAAGCTGGGCGTCAGCCGCAAATGCCTGTGGGAACGCCGCCAGCGCCTGGGTATCCCGCGACGCAAGAGCAACGCCACCAGCGACAACTGACTCTGTGTAATCCGATCGCGGGGCCAGCCCGCTCCCACGCCAGCCTTGCCTGGTCCGTGGGAGCGGGCTGGCCCCGCGATGCGTTTGCGCGGTAACACATCAGTTTCCGCAAAAATCTGTTACCCACCCTGTCAGCCGTAACATCCCCCGAGGCGTAAGGTAACGAAATTTCTACATTTGCCCCGTCCAAAAACCTGCCCGAACCGCTGAAACCCCCGATTTCATTGGGTTTTCAAAAGTTGGCACGGCACCTGCTATATGTCTGGTACAAGAACAATAACAAGCACTGCAACTCAGAATAAGAACAAGACGAAACGGCTCACGCACAATAAGAACAAGACGGCGGAGGCGCAGCTAACTGATTCTTTTGGAGAGGCGTTGTGTTTGGGGCTTGCCCCACGATCAGGCAGAGAACAACAAAAACTGCACTAAAAAGCAGCACCTGAACTGATTGGATCGACAGATCAGCATCAACTCGGCGACCAAAGCAATCCGTTTGCTCTTCACCCCCGGTTTGGGGGGACGTCCACAAGCTTCGAGATTTGTGGACAGGGCATTCAACAAAAACAAAAAGCCCGACAGAAGAACAATAAGAGCACGCAACGACTTGATGGGGAGCTTCGGCTCCCCATGTCGTTTCTCCCCTTCGCATCGCCCTTGGCATACCGCCTACACCATTCCCCCAGTAAATGCTAGAATCCCCGCCCATCATGCGGCCATTCTCCTATCCTTGGCCGATCATTCCTTCAAACAGTGCATCCCATGCTGAAGAAGCTGTTCCAGTCGTTCCGCCCGCCCGTTCGTGGCCAGCACCACAGGCGCACCACGCCTGAAGTGATCAACAAGAGCCAGCACTCGCTGCAGCGCAGCCAGTTCAGCCGCCATGCCGTGAGCATCGTCGAGCGCCTGCAGGCGGCCGGTTACCAGGCCTACCTGGTCGGTGGCTGCGTGCGCGACCTGCTGCTGGGCATCACGCCCAAGGACTTCGACGTCGCCACCAGCGCCACGCCCGAGCAGGTCCGCGCGGAGTTCCGCAACGCCCGTATCATCGGCCGGCGCTTCAAGCTGGTCCACGTGCATTTCGGCCGCGACATCATCGAGGTCGCCACCTTCCGTGCCCCGCACTCGGATGAAGACCAGTCCGATAGCCACCGCTCGTCGCACAACGCCAGTGGCCGCATCCTGCGCGACAACGTGTACGGCACTCTGGAAGAAGACGCGCAACGCCGCGACTTCACCATCAACGCCCTGTACTACGACCCGGTCAGCGAGCGCATCCTCGACTACGCCAACGGTGTCCACGACATCCGTAACCGCCTGCTGCGCCTGATCGGCGACCCGACGCACCGCTACCAGGAAGACCCGGTACGCATGCTGCGCGCCGTGCGCTTCGCCGCCAAGCTGGACTTCGGCATCGAGAAGCACACCGTTCAGCCGATCCGCGAGCTGGCGCCCATGCTGCGTGACATCCCGCCGGCACGCCTGTTCGAAGAGAGCCTCAAGCTGTTCCTCAACGGCCAGGGCGCGATCACCTTCGAGATGCTGGTCGACCTGCAACTGTTCGAGCCGCTGTTCCCGGCCAGCAGCCAGGCCCTGGAAGAGCGCCCGACCTACACCCACACCCTGATCAGCCAGGCCCTGAGCAACACCGACCTGCGCGTCAGACAGGGCAAGCCGGTGACCCCGGCGTTCCTCTTTGCCGCCCTGCTCTGGCCAGCCCTGCCGGGCCGCGCGCTGTACCTGCAGAGCCAAGGCGTGCCGCCGATCCCGGCCATGAACGGCGCGGCCCACGACCTGATCGCCGAACAATGCGCACGCATTGCCATCCCCAAGCGCTTCACCCTGCCGATCCGCGAAATCTGGGACATGCAGGAGCGCCTGCCACGGCGCAGCGGCAAGCGTGCCGATATGCTGCTGGACAACCCGCGCTTCCGCGCCGGCTACGACTTCCTGCTGCTGCGTGAAAGCGCCGGCGAGGAAACCGACGGCCTGGGCCAATGGTGGACCGACTACCAGGATGCCAACGACAGCCAGCGCCGCGACATGATCCGCGAGCTCGGCAGCCGCGACGATGGCGCCAGCGGCACTGCCGGCCCACGCAAGCGCAAGCGCAGCGGCGGCAAACGCAAGCGCGACGACGAGCAGGCCTGGGACTGAGCATGCACACCCGTGCGTTCATCGGCCTGGGCAGCAACCTGGATGAACCCGCCGAGCAGCTGCGCAGCGCCCTGCAGGCGCTGGACCTGATCGCCGACACCCGCCTGGCGGCGGCCTCGGCGCTCTACACCAGCGACTCGCTGCTGCCCGGCCAGCCGCGCTACACCAATGCCGTGGCGGCCATCGACACGGCCTTGGCGCCGCTGGACCTGCTCGACGCGCTGCAAGCCATCGAAAACGACCAGGGCCGTGTGCGCCAGGAGCGCTGGGGCCCCCGCACCCTCGACCTCGACATGCTGCTGTTCGGTGACCAGGTCATCGATGTGCCGCGCCTGCAAGTGCCGCACTACCATATGCACGCCCGGCCTTTCGTGCTCTACCCGCTCGCCGAGCTGGTGCCCGCCGAATTCCGCCTCGCCGACGGTCGCGCCCTGGCGCAGCTGCTCGAAGACTGTCCGTTCGTCGGCCTGGAACGCCTGTAACCCGGGCGTTTCCGACGGCGGTAACGCCAGTAACACCGGCACCGTAACAATGCGGTAACACGGCTGGTTGACTTCCCCCACCTCGCTCACGACTATAGGCGTCCCGCGGCGCCACTCTGCCGCAATCACCCATTTAGGCCCGGACGGACCTGTGCCCGAACATCACAGACGATGATGTGCCGCTCCGGAAGATGAATACACGCGTTGTACGCAGTTGTTGTTCACAGCGCCTGAACGAGGATTCCCCTACATGCCTGAAGTAACCCTGACCACCCTGCATGGCCTGAAGGCCAAGGGCGAAAAAATCACCATGCTGACCTGCTACGACGCGACCTTCGCCAAGGCCGCCAGCCAGGCCGGTGTGGAAGTCCTGCTGGTGGGCGACTCCCTGGGGATGGTCCTGCAGGGCCATGACAGCACCCTGCCGGTCACCAACCGCGACATGGCCTACCACACCGCCTGCGTCAAACGTGGCAACGATGGCGCTCTGATCCTCGCCGACCTGCCGTTCATGGCTCACGCCACCCCTGAGCAGGCCTTCGCCAACGCCGCCGAACTGATGCGCGCCGGCGCCCACATGCTCAAGATCGAAGGCGCCGCCTGGCTGGGCGAAACCATCCGCTTGCTGGCCGAGCGCGGCGTGCCGGTGTGCGCGCACATGGGCCTGACCCCGCAGACGGTCAACGTGCTGGGCGGCTACAAGGTCCAGGGCCGCCAGGAAGCCCAGGCCCGGCAGATGCGCGCCGACGCCATCGCCCTGGAGCAGGCCGGCGCGGCCATGCTGCTGCTTGAGTGCGTGCCCAGCGAACTGGCGGCGGAGATCACCCAGGCGGTGGGCATTCCGGTGATCGGCATCGGCGCCGGCAGCGCCACCGATGGCCAGGTGCTGGTCCTGCATGACATGCTCGGGCTATCGCTCAGCGGCCGGGTGCCGAAGTTCGTGAAGAACTTCATGGCCGGCCAGCCGGACATCCAGAGTGCCCTGGCCGCCTATGTCCGAGCGGTCAAGGACGTCAGCTTCCCAGGCAGCGAACATGGGTTCAGCGCATGAATACCGTCAAGACCGTCCGTGAACTGCGTGCCGCCGTGGCCCGCGCCCGTGGCGAAGGCAAGCGCATCGCCTTCGTGCCGACCATGGGCAACCTGCACAGCGGCCACGCCGCCCTGGTGACCAAGGCCGCCCAGCGCGCCGACTTCGTGGTCGCCAGCATCTTTGTCAACCCACTGCAGTTCGGTGCCGGCGAAGACCTCGACAAGTACCCCCGCACCCTCGTCGCCGACCAGGAAACACTGCTTCAGGCCGGCTGCCACCTGCTGTTCGCCCCCACCGTCGAAGAGATGTACCCCGACGGCATGGCCGTGCAGACTCGGGTGAGCGTGCCGCAGCTGTCCGAAGGCCTGTGCGGCGCCAGCCGCCCCGGGCACTTCGAAGGCGTGGCGACGGTGGTCAGCAAGCTGTTCAACATGGTCCAGCCAGACCTCGCCGTGTTCGGCGAGAAGGACTACCAGCAGTTGGCGGTGATCCGCGCCATGGTCCGCGACCTGAACATGCCGATCCAGATCATCGGCGAGCCGACCGTGCGCGCCGAGGACGGCCTTGCGCTGTCGTCGCGCAATGGCTACCTGACGCCGGATCAGCGTGCCACCGCCCCGGTGCTTTACCGCACCCTGAGCGGCATCGCCGACGCCTTGCACCGTGGCCAGCGCGACTTTGCGGCGCTGATCGCCGAGGGCCAGGCGCAGCTGGAAGCCGCAGGCCTGCGCAAGGACTACCTGGAAGTGCGCCACGCCCTGACGCTGCACCCGGCGATGATCGACGACCGTGACCTGGTGGTGATTGCGGCGGCGTACCTGGGCAACACCCGGCTGATCGACAACATCTACCTGCATCTGGAAGAGCAGACCGCCTGAGACCTCCGCGTGGGCGCGGCGAACCGCCGCCCCACGCACGCGAGGTATCCGGCCGGTGACAATTTTTAATCCACGCCGTTCGCCTCTCCCCATTCCCGCCTTGGCGCCAATGCCTATAATGTCCAGCTTGCAACCGGCAACGAATGCCGCTGTCCAAGCCTGACCATGCACCAAGGAAACCACCCGCAATGGCGTATTACCGTACCCCCCACGATGTGACGGCGCTGCCCGCCTGGCAGGCGCTTCAGCAACACCGCGACGCCATGCAGGGCTTCAGCATGCGCGAAGCCTTCGCCGCCGACGGCAAGCGCTTCGAGCAGTTCTCCTTGAGCAGCTGCGGCCTGTTCCTCGACTACTCGAAGAACCTGATCACCGAGCAGACCCGTGACCTGCTGGTGAACCTGGCCAGGGACGTCGACCTGGAAGCGGCCATCAAGTCGATGTTCAGCGGCGAGATCATCAACACCTCCGAAGGCCGCCCGGTGCTGCATACTGCCCTGCGCCGCCCGGTCGGCGACAAGCTCAGCGTGAACGGCGTCAACGTGATGCCGGAAGTGCACAAGGTACTGAACCAGATCACCGAACTGGTCGGCCGCATCCACGATGGCCTGTGGCGCGGCTACAGCGAAAAACCGATCACCGACGTGGTCAACATTGGCATTGGCGGCTCGTTCCTGGGCCCCGAGCTGGTCTCCGAGGCGCTGTTGCCCTACGCCCAGCGCGGCGTGCGCTGCCACTACCTGGCCAACATCGACGGCAGCGAGTTCCACGAGCTGTCGGCCAACCTGCGTGCCGAGACCACCCTGTTCATCGTCTCGTCGAAGTCGTTCAACACCCTGGAAACCCTCAAGAACGCCCAGGCCGCACGCACCTGGTACCTGGCCCAGGGCGGTTCGGAAGCCGAGCTGTACCGCCACTTCATCGCCGTATCAAGCAACAAGGCCGCGGCCGTGGCCTTCGGCATCCGCGAAGAGAACATCTTCCCGATGTGGGACTGGGTCGGCGGGCGCTACTCGCTGTGGTCGGCCATCGGCCTGCCGATCGCCCTGGCCATCGGCACCGCCAACTTCAAGGAACTGCTGTCCGGCGCCTATACCATGGACCAGCACTTCCAGACCGCGCCGTTCGAGAAGAACATGCCGGTGCTGCTGGCCCTGCTGGGCGTGTGGTACGGCAACTTCTGGGGTGCCCAGGCCCATGCGATCCTGCCGTACGACCACTACCTGCGCAACATCACCAAGCACCTGCAGCAACTGGACATGGAATCCAACGGCAAGAGCGTGCTGCAGGACGGCACCCCGGTGAAAACCGACACCGGCCCTGTCATCTGGGGCGGCGTCGGCTGCAACGGCCAGCACGCCTACCACCAGTTGCTGCACCAGGGCACCCAGCTGATCCCGGCCGACTTCATCGTCCCGGTGGTGAGCTTCAACCCGGTGGCGGACCACCATCAGTGGCTGTACGCCAACTGCCTGTCGCAGAGCCAGGCGCTGATGCTCGGCAAGACCCGCGAAGAGGCCGAGACCGAACTGCGCGCCAAGGGCCTGAACGAGGCCGATATCGCCAAGCTGGCGCCGCACAAGGTGATCCCGGGCAACCGCCCGAGCAACACCCTGGTGGTCGAGCGCATCAGCCCGCGCCGCCTCGGTGCGCTGGTGGCGATGTACGAGCACAAGGTGTTCGTGCAGAGCGTGGTCTGGGGCATCAACGCCTTCGACCAGTGGGGCGTGGAGCTGGGTAAGGAACTGGGCAAGGGTGTCTACCAGCGCCTGGTCGGCGCCCAGGAAGACAACGCCGAAGATGGCTCGACCCAGGGCCTGATCAACTACTTCCGCGGCCGTCACCGCGGCTGATGCCATAGGCCACACCGCCGCTCTCTGTAGGAGCGGCCTTGTGTCGCGAAAGGGCCGCGCAGCGGCCCCAGGATTTCAGCGATACTGCCTCGATTGCTGGGGCCGCTGCGCGGCCCTTTCGCGACACAAGGCCGCTCCTACACGGACGGCGTTTCACCCAGGGAACACCCCCACCTTCTACACTGTCCATCGAATAGCCGTTGCAGTCCCTCGCCCCTAACAAGAGCAGGACCACCCGCCATGTTCGATATCCGCGACTATCCCCAGGCCCTGGCCGTGAGCCAGTCCGCCACCCTCAACGACGACGAGTACCGCCGCCTCTACCGCCAGTCGGTGGATGACCCCGACACCTTCTGGGCCGAACAGGCCAGGCGCCTGGACTGGATCAAGCCCTGGTCGAGCGTGCAGCTGTGCGACCTGAAGACCGGCAGTGCCCGCTGGTTCGACGGTGCCCAGTTGAACGTCAGCCATAACTGCATCGATCGCCACCTGGCCACGCGCGGCGAACAGACCGCCCTACTCTGGGAGGGTGACAATCCCGACGACAGCAAGGCCATCAGCTACCGCGAGCTGCATCGCCAGGTCTGCCGCCTGGCCAACGCCTTGAAAGCCCGTGGCGTGAAAAAAGGCGACCGCGTGTGCATCTACATGCCGATGATCCCCGAGGCTGCCTACGCCATGCTCGCCTGCACGCGCATCGGCGCCATCCACTCGGTGGTGTTCGGCGGATTCTCCCCCGATGCCCTGCGCGACCGCATCCTCGACGCCGACTGCCGCACGGTGATCACCGCCGACGAAGGCGTGCGTGGCGGCAAGCGCATCCCGCTCAAGCAGAACGTCGACAAGGCCCTCGCCAGTTGCCCGGCGGTAAGCAGCGTGTTCGTGATCAAGCGCACCGGCGCTGATGTGGCCTGGAGCGAAGGTCGCGACCTGTGGTACCACGAGGTGACGGAAATGGCCGCTGACGATTGCCCGGTCGAACCGATGAACGCCGAGGATCCGCTGTTCATCCTCTACACCTCGGGCAGCACCGGTAAACCCAAGGGTGTGCTGCATACCACCGCTGGCTACCTGCTGCAGGCGACCATGACCTTCAAGACCGTGTTCGACTACCGTGACGGCGAGGTGTTCTGGTGCACCGCCGACGTCGGCTGGGTCACCGGCCACAGCTATATCGTCTATGGCCCGCTGGCCAACGGCGCGATCTCGCTGATGTTCGAAGGCGTGCCCAACTACCCCGACACTTCGCGCTTCTGGCAGGTAGTCGACAAACACCAGGTGAATATCTTCTACACAGCGCCCACCGCGTTGCGGGCACTGATGCGCGAAGGCGCCGGACCGCTGAAGACTACCCGGCGCGATAGCCTGCGCCTGCTCGGCAGCGTCGGCGAGCCTATCAACCCGGAAGCCTGGGAATGGTATTTCGAAGAGGTCGGACAGAAACGCTGCCCCATCGTCGACACCTGGTGGCAGACCGAGACCGGCGGCATCATGCTCACCCCCCTCCCCGGCACACCACGGCTCAAGCCGGGCTGCGCCACCCAGCCGATGTTCGGCGTGCAACCGGTGCTGCTGGACGACAAAGGCAAGCTGATCGAAGGCCCCGGCGCCGGGCTGCTGGCGATCAAGGCCAGCTGGCCCGGACAGATCCGCAGCGTCTACGGCGACCACCAGCGCATGGTCGACACCTATTTCAAACCGATGCCCGGTTACTACTTCACCGGCGACGGCGCCCGCCGCGATGCCGATGGCGACTACTGGATCACCGGGCGCATCGACGATGTGATCAATGTCTCCGGCCACCGTATCGGCACCGCCGAGGTGGAGAGCGCCCTGGTGCTGCACGACAGCGTCGCCGAGGCCGCCGTGGTCGGTTATCCCCACGACCTCAAGGGCCAGGGGGTGTACGCCTTCGTCACCCCCATGAACGGCGTGGTGCCGGACGATGCGCTCAAGGCCGAACTGCTGGCCCTGGTCAGCAAGGAGATCGGCAGCTTCGCCAAGCCCGAACTGATCCAGTGGGCCCCTGCCCTGCCCAAGACCCGCTCGGGCAAGATCATGCGGCGCATCCTGCGCAAGATCGCCTGCAACGAACTGGACAACCTGGGCGACACCTCCACCCTCGCCGACCCGAGCGTGGTCCAGGGCCTCATCGACAAACGCCTGAATCAGTAGGCAGCTTCGCAGGGCGGCCGCAGCCGGCCGTCCTGCGGCGAATTGACATATCGGTAAATGCCGATATTATCGCGTCATGGAACTGCTCGACGTATTCAAGGCACTCTCGAACCGCACACGCCTCGAGATCCTCAAAGGCCTGAAAGACCCGGTGAATCACTTTCCTCCACAGGACGAAGGTGACGTTCATACCGTGGGTGTCTGTGTGAGCAGTATCCAGGAAGGCGTGGGGCTGTCGCAGTCAACGGTGTCCGACTACCTGGCCACCCTGCAGCGTGCAGGCCTGGTCGAGGTCCGCCGCATTGGCCAGTGGACCTACTACAAGCGCAACGAAGCGGCTATCAGCGCGCTCGCCGAGCTGATCGGGAGCGAACTGTAGGGTTTGCTTTTACCTCATTATATCGATATTTCTCGATATCTCGTTTTAACGAAATCAAGGAGCAACCATCAAGGTGCCTGCCAGGCGCCCAAAACCAGAAAGGCAGCTTGATCTGACTTAATAAATCGATATTTCTCGATATCCCTTTTTACCGAAGTGAGGAAACACCATGAAAGCGTTGATACTGGATGCCTTCGGCGGCCCGGATGCGTTCGTCTGTCGCGACATCGTCAAACCGGTGCCGCAGGCCGGGCAGGTGCTGGTCCGGGTGCATGCCACCTCCGTCAACCCGCTGGATTACCAGGTTCGCCGTGGCGACTATGCCGACCTGGTGCCGCTGCCGGCCATTACCGGGCACGACGTCTCCGGCGTCGTCGAAGCCGTCGGGCCTGGGGTGACGGCGTTCAGCCCCGGTGACGAGGTGTGGTACACCCCACAGATCTTCGAGGGCGCTGGCAGCTATGCCGAGTACCACGTCGCCGCCGAAGACATCGTCGGCCTGAAGCCGCCGTCGCTGAGCCATCTAGAGGCGGCAAGCCTGAGCCTGGTCGGCGGCACGGCCTGGGAGGCGCTGGTGGTCCGCGCGGCGCTCAGGGTGGGCGAGAGCATCCTGGTGCATGGCGGTGCCGGCGGCGTCGGCCATGTGGCGATCCAGCTGGCCAAGGCCATGGGCGCCAGGGTCTTCACCACGGTGCGCGAAGCGAACGCCGAATTCGCGCGGCGCATGGGCGCCGATGTGGTCATCGACCACGAGCGCCAGGACTATGTCGACGTCATCCTGAGGGAAACAGGAGGCCATGGCGTCGATGTGGTGTTCGACACCATCGGCGGCGATGCCCTGTCTCGCAGCCCGGACGCCTTGGCGCAGCTGGGGCGCGTGGTGTCCATCGTGGACATCGCGCAACCGCAGAACCTCATCCAGGCCTGGGGCAAGAACGCGAGCTATCACTTCGTCTTCACCCGGCAGCAGCGCGGCAAGCTCGATGAGCTGAGCGCGCTGGTCGAGCACGGACAACTGCGGCCACATGTGGGCGCCGTCTATCCCCTGGCCGACGTTGCGCTCGCCCATGCCCGGCTGCAAAGCCCCAACAATGGCCTGCAAGGGAAGATCGCCATTGCGGTCGTGCCTGCAGCCGAACCCAGCAACGCTTGACGCCCCATAGCCCAACTCAATCATGAGGACCGCCATGATCTACGAAATCGCCATACTTCCCATCCAGCAGATGCGCATCGACAGCTTCAGGCACGCCTTCGCCGAAGTCGCCCCTCTGCTAAGCCGGGCCAAAGGGCACATCAGCCACCTGCTCGCGCAAGGAATTGAAAAACCCCATCAGTTCAACCTGATCGTGCAGTGGCAATCCCTCGAGGATCACACGCCTGGCTTCGAGGCCAGTGAGGACCACCAGGTCTTCATGGCCCGCCTGGCGCCGTATTTTTCCGAGGAGCCCACGGTTTATCATGTCCAGGATGGCGCGCTCGAGACGCTCGCCACCTCAGGCCCGGCTGATGACCGGCTGAACGATAAACACCTCAACTCATAGACGGCCGCCATGGCGGCCAGCACAGGTCGCCATGGAAGTCCTACGTCGTCGCATCGAAACCCAGGTCATGAGCCTTACCGGGCTGGCCCTCGGCCAGCTCGACCTGGAATCGCCCAAGGGCGATCCCGGCCTGTTCGGCCCGCAGAGCATCAGTTGGCAGGTGCATGGCGATTTCCCCAGCATGCTGGTGGGCGGGATCAGCGCGCTGATGCTGCAACTGCTGCACCCACTGGCACTGGCCGGGGTGTGGGACCACTCCAACTTCCGCCAGGACCTGCTAGGGCGTCTGCGCCGCACCAGCCAGTTCATCTCCGGCACCACCTTCGGCTCGACCCGCGACGCCGAGTGGCTGATCGACAAGGTCCGCACCATCCACCTCAAGGTGACCGGCACCGCGCCCGATGGCCGTCCCTATGCGGCGAGCGACCCCGACCTGCTGACCTGGGTGCATGTGGCCGAAGTCAGCAGCTTCCTCGCCGCCCACCTGCGTTACCGCAATCCACGCCTGCCACGCGCCGAGCAGGACGCCTACTACGACGAGATCGCACTGATCGCCGAGCGCCTCGGCGCACGTGACGTGCCACGCTCCTGCGCCGAGGTCGACGAGTACCTGCGCCGCATGCGCCCGCACCTGCAGTGCGACGCGCGCAGCCTGGAGGTGGTGGACATCCTGCTCAAGGCGCCGGCGCCCAGCCGGATGGCCGAGCCGGTGGGCAAGCTGATGCTCAAGGCCGGCATCGACCTGCTGCCCGAATGGGCCAGCGAAATGCTCGGCCTGCACCAGGGCGCGGTCGAGCGGCGCATGATCCGCCTGGGCCTGAACAACACCGCCCCGGTGCTGCGCTGGGCCATGCGCGACGGTTCGGCGCACCGCGCACGGCGGCGCATGGGCATCGAATGAGGTATTTTGCTCCGTTCATCGGAACCGATTTAACGTGCCATACTCCAAGCACTCCAGCCTGATACAGACGATGCGACACATGCCCAAAGGATTGACCCGCGCTATCGGCGCACTGCTGGCCCTCGTGGCCCTGTACGGCCTGCTCGGCTTTTTCATTCTCCCCGGTGTCGCCCTGCGCATCGCCAACCAGCAACTGGCGCAATACGCCACGGTGCCGGCGCACCTGCAGCGCATCGAGCTCAACCCGTTCAGCCTTGAACTGACGCTCTGGGGCCTGCAGATCGGCGAGCCCGGCAAGGAGCAGGTCGGCTTCGAGCGCCTGTACGCCAACCTGTCCCTCGACAGCCTGTGGACCAAGGCCCTGCGCCTGGATGCCGTGGAGTTGGACAAGCCGCGCACCGAGCTGCTGTTCGCCAAGGACGGCAGCCTCAACCTGGCCCAACTGTTCAAGATCCCGCCCAGCGAGCCCAAACCGGAAGATCCGCCCAGCGACCCGTTCCCGCTGCGCATCGCCAGCATCAAGCTCAGCGAAGGTTACCTGCATTTCCAGGACCTGCGCCCGAGCGAGCCGATCGAGTTCCTTTACGACTCGATGAACCTGGAGCTGAAGAACCTCAGCACCCTGCCCGACGACAACGCCGACATGACCCTGGTAGCCAACGGCCCGGCGGGCGGACGCATCGACTGGAGCGGCACCCTTAGCCTGGCCCCGATCGCCTCCGAAGGCACCCTCAGGGTCACCGACGGCAAGATGAAGCTGTTCTGGCCTTATGTGCGCGATGCCGTGCCGCTGGTGCTGGAAGACGGCATGGTCAGCCTCGACACCCACTACAAGCTCAACCTCGCCAAGGAAACCGAGCTGCTGCTCGACAACACCTCGGTTCGGGTCGCGCCCTTCGCCATCAAGGCCCCGGACGGTCGCCCGCTGGCACGCCTAGCCAGTCTGGAGGTCAGCGAGACCTCCATCGACCTGGCCAAACAGCAGGTCACCGTCGGCAAGATCCGCAGCGAGAAGCTGGAGACCTGGGCAGCCCTGGAGAAGGACGGCCAGCTCGACTGGCAGAAGCTGTTCGCCAGCCAGCCGGCCAAGGCCACGCCCAAGGAAAAGGCAGAACCCGCAGCCGCCGAGCCGACTCCGGAACAACAGGCCGCCAAGGAACCCAGCAAACCCTGGCAGGTGCTGCTCAAGGACGTGCAGGCGCGCAACTACCTCATTCACCTGGCTGACCGTAGCCAGAAAGAGCCCGTGGCCCTGGATGTCGGCCCACTCAACCTCGACCTGCAGAACTTCGACAGCCTCAACCAGTCGCCCTTCACCCTCAAGCTCGACACCGGCGTGGGCAAGCAGGGCAAGCTGCAGGCCGCAGGCCAGGTCAACCTGGCGCCGGTCACGGCGAAACTCGACGTCACCACCCGCGATATCGACCTGCGGGTCGCCCAGGCCTACATCAGCCCGTTCATCCGCCTGGAACTGCGCAGCGGCATGCTCTCCAGCGACCTCAAGGTCGACCTCAAGAGCACCGAGCCACTGGCCTTCAGCATCACCGGCAAGGCCCAAGCCAACCAGCTGCACACCCTGGACACCATCAAGAACCGCGACTTCGTCAAATGGCAGCAGGTCAACGTCGATGGCCTGTCCTATGTGCACGGCGATGCCCTGTCGATCGACAAGGTCACCCTGCTGCAGCCCTATGCGCGCTTTATCATCAACGAAGACCGCACCACCAACGTCGACGACCTGCTGATCCCGCAAACCGCCGACAAACCGGCCGCGGCGCCAAGCAAACCGGCAGCGTCCGGCAATGGCAAGGAACTGGGCATCCATATCGGCCAGATCAGTATCAACGACGGTTCGGCCAACTTCGCCGACCTGACCCTGACGCCCAATTTCGCTACCGCCGTGCAGCAGCTCAATGGCCAGATCGGCACCATCGACAACCGCAAGCCACTGCCGGCCAAGGTGGATATCAAGGGCAAGGTGGACCGCTACGCGCCGGTGACCATCAAGGGCGCGCTCAACCCGTTCAACCCGCTGGCCAGCCTGGACATCGCCACCAGCTTCAAGCGTGTCGAGCTGACCACCCTCACCCCCTACTCCGGCAAGTTCGCCGGCTTGCGCATCCGCAAGGGCCGGCTGAACCTCGACCTGCACTACCTGATCACCAATGGCCAGCTGAAGGCCGAAAACAAGGTAGTGATCGAGCAGTTGCAACTGGGCGAGAAGGTCGACAGCCCGGACGCCGTGGACCTGCCGATTCGCCTGGCGGTCGCCCTGCTCAAGGACACCGAAGGCAAGATATCCATCGAGCTGCCGGTATCGGGCGACCTCAACAACCCGCAGTTCAGCGTGATGCCGATCGTCTGGCAGACCCTGCGCAACCTGGTGCTGCGCGCGGCCCAGGCACCGTTCAAGCTGCTCGGCGGGCTGGTCGCCGGCGGCGGCTCGGAGGACTTGGGCAATGTCTCTTTCGCGGCGGGCTCCAGCGACCTGACCCCTGAAGTGCAAACGTCCCTGGACAAGCTCGCCTCGGCCCTCAAGGAGCGCCCCGAGCTGCGCCTGGAGATCGAGGGCACCGCCGCCCAGAGCAGTGACGGTCCGCTGATTGCCCAGCAGCGCCTGGAGCGCGAGTACCAGGCCACCTGGTACAAGATCCTCCAGCGCCGCGGCGACAAGGTACCGGCCAACGCCTCGTTGCTGGTGGTCGATGACAGCGACAAGCCGGCGATGCTCGAAGGTATTTACCGCACCCGCCTCAAGCAGCAACCTCCGGCCGAGTGGGAAAAGCTGGGCCGTGACGAACGCAGCGCCAAGCTGCGCGAGGCGGTGATCAAGTCCTGGGCGGAAAGCGCCGCGCTGCTGCGCACCCTCGGCCAGGAGCGCGCCAGCAGCATCAAGGACTACCTGGTGGACAAGGGCCAGCTGGAAGATGACCGGGTGTACTTCATCGACACCAATCTTGGCCAGGCAGAGAGCGATGGGCGTGTGGTGACGCCGATGCACCTGGATGCCGAGTAACCCTCCGCCACCGAGTCGCCCTCATCACCGGCTTGCCGGCGATGAGGGCAGCACAGGCGATCAATCCCATCAGACCAGCCGTTGCCCCGACACCGCCGGGTGATACAGCGGCTGCACCTTGTTCCCCGCAGGGTCCAGCAAATGGAAGCTACGGGCACCATCGCCATGATTGAAGGGGCGATCGAGCAGCGTCACGCCGTGGGCCTTGAAGTACTGGTACCAGGCTTCAAGCTCCTCCACGCTGTCGACGATGAAACCATAGTGATCCAGGGTCTGCAGCCCGTTGGCCGCACCAGCGCCGCGCCCAAGTGACAGGTTGTCGTTGCCGCAAGTCAGGTAGACCAGGTCTTCGTTGGCACGGTTCAGCACCTCCATGCCCAGCACATCCACGTAGAAACGCTCGCATTCCTCCAAGTTGGGGACCAGCAAGGCAATATGACGCAGGCCATTCAGGCGACCTGGGCGGGCAGGTAGATCGGACATGAGCGCGGCTCCTATTTTGTATACAATTCGAATCTGAATTTAAAACAAAAGGAGCTTCCTGTGTACTGCCTGTTTATCAAGACGCACGTGAAACCCGGTACCGCCGAAGCCTTCCTGGCGGCGATCAAGGCCAATGCCGCCGCTTCGGTGGCCACCGAGCCGGGCTGCCTGGTGTTCGATGTAGCGCAGGATAGGGAGAGTCCGGATGTGATCTACCTGTACGAGATCTACCAGGATGACGCTGCTTATGAGGCCCATACCCAGACCGCGCATTTCCGGGATAGCCGCCCTCTGGTGGAACCGTTGATCGTGGAACAGGTGTGCTTCGAGAGCGATGTGATCGCACGTAATCCAGCGCTATAGCGCCCTGTGCAGGAGCGGCCTTGCGCCGCAAAAGGGGTGCAACGCATCCCCAGAATCTCTGCTGCGAGGCAGAAACTGATGGGGCCGCTACGCGGCCCTTTCGCGGCGCAAGGCCGCTCCTACAAAGAAATGGCTGCATGTGGCCCCAAGCAAAAGCCCCGGCGATTGCCGGGGCTTTTGCTTGAAGGGGTGGCCAAATCCTTTTGGCCGACGGGACATTCCTTATTCAGACTTCAGGCCATCAGCTGAGACGGCCTGCACGCCCTTGATCTTCTTGGCGATGGCAACCGCCATGTCCTTCTGCGCATCGGTAATGGCCACATCCGAGGACAGGGACACTACGCCTTTGTTGGTTTCGACCTTGATGTCACTGCCTGGCACGCCTTTCTCGGTCATCAGGTCAGCCTTCACCTTGGTGGTGATCCAGGTGTCGGAAGTAGCTTCCTTGGCTTTGGTCACCTCACCGGCCGCCAGCGTCATCGGGGCCTGGGTGGACTGGGCAGCGAACGCCGCGTTAGCCATGGTCAGGGTCAGAGCGGTGGCAGTAGCGGCAGCAATGGCGAACTTCTTCATGTGGGTCACTCCTGTTTTTCGAAAGGTCTGCGCCGTGGTTCCTGGCGTCAGGTAGGAGTAACGTTGCAGGGCGTGTGCCAGTTTTTTTATTTTAATTTTTATCTTATAAATCAATAACCTAACCAATAAACACAACATCGATGGTCGTGCATTTTGCAAGCCAGGGCAAAATCCTGCATGCAAGATGCAAGTCCACAAGACAAAGCCTCAGGCATAAAAAAAGGACCCCGAAGGGTCCTTCCTTTCAGCCTCGGAAGGCTTAGACGCCCGATGCCTTGGCAGCGGCAACGTCCTTGATCGACAGCTTGATACGGCCGCGGTTGTCCACGTCCAGTACCAGTACTTCGACTTCCTGGCCTTCCTTCAGCACGTCGGTGACCTTCTCGACGCGAGCATCGCTCAGCATGGAGATGTGCACCAGGCCGTCCTTGCCCGGCAGGATGTTGACGAAGGCGCCGAAGTCGACGATGCGCTCTACCTTGCCGACGTAGATCTTGCCGATCTCGGCCTCGGCGGTGATGCCCAGGATGCGCTGCTTGGCAGCGTCCGCGGCTTCCTTGGTCTCGCCGAAGATCTTGATCGAGCCGTCGTCTTCGATGTCGATCGAAGCCTTGGTCTCTTCGCAGATGGCGCGGATGGTGGCGCCGCCCTTGCCGATGACGTCACGGATCTTGTCGGTGTCGATCTTCATCGCGATCATGGTCGGGGCGTTGGCCGACAGCTCGGTACGCGACTCGCCGATGATCTGGTTCATCTGGCCGAGGATGTTCAGGCGCGCTTCCAGGGCCTGGCCCAGGGCGATTTCCATGATCTCTTCGGTGATGCCGTTGATCTTGATGTCCATCTGCAGCGCGGTGACACCCTTGGCGGTACCGGCTACCTTGAAGTCCATGTCGCCCAGGTGGTCTTCGTCACCGAGGATGTCGGTCAGGACGGCGAACTTGTCACCTTCCTTGACCAGGCCCATGGCGATACCGGCAACCGGCGCCTTCATCGGCACACCGGCGTCCATCAGGGCCAGCGAAGCGCCGCAGACCGAAGCCATGGAGCTGGAACCGTTGGACTCGGTGATTTCCGAAACCACGCGGATGGTGTACGGGAACACGTCGGCGGCCGGCAGCATGGCCTGGACCGAACGGCGGGCCAGACGGCCGTGACCGATTTCACGACGACCGGCACCACCCATGCGGCCACACTCGCCAACCGAGAACGGCGGGAAGTTGTAGTGCAGCATGAAGGGGTCTTTCTTCTCGCCTTCGAGGGTGTCCAGCAACTGGGCGTCACGGGCAGTACCCAGGGTCGCGACGACCAGGGCCTGGGTTTCGCCACGGGTGAACAGGGCCGAACCGTGAGTCTTCGGCAGAACGCCGACTTCGATGTTCAGCGGGCGCACGGTCTTGGTGTCGCGACCGTCGATGCGCGGCTTGCCGTTGACGATGTTTTCGCGAACGGTGCGGTATTCGATTTCGCCGAAGATCTCTTTGACTTCAGCAGCCGACGGCTGGCCTTCTTCGCCGGAGAACTTGGCGATGGCCTGGTCACGCAGCTCGCCCAGGCGCGCATAGCGGTCGGCCTTGACGGTGATGGTGTAGCCCTGGGAAACGGCTTCGCCGAATTCAGCGCGGATGGCGTTGAACAGTTCGGTGTTGGCAACGGCAGGTTTCCAGTCCCAGGTCGGCTTGGCGGCTTCGGCAGCCAGCTCTTTGACCGCCTTGATCACGGCCTGGAATTCGTCGTGGGCGAACAGTACGGCGCCCAGCATCTGGTCTTCGGTCAGCTCCTGGGCTTCCGATTCAACCATCAGTACAGCCGATTCGGTACCGGCCACGACCATGTCCAGGCTCGAAGCCTGCAGTTGCTCGTAGGTCGGGTTCAGCAGGTAGCCGGTGCTTTCGTGGAAGGCAACGCGGGCAGCGCCGATCGGGCCTTCGAACGGAATGCCGGAGATCGCCAGGGCAGCCGAGGTACCGATCATCGCGGCGATGTCCGGGTCGGTCTTCTTGCTGGTGGAAACCACGGTGCAGACGACCTGCACTTCGTTCATGAAGCCTTCTGGGAACAGCGGGCGGATCGGACGGTCGATCAGGCGCGAGGTCAGGGTCTCTTTCTCGGAAGGACGGCCTTCACGCTTGAAGAAACCACCTGGGATCTTGCCGGCGGCGTAGGTTTTTTCCTGGTAGTGCACGGACAGCGGGAAGAAGCCCTTGCCCGGGTCGGCTTGCTTGGCACCGACCACGGTCACCAGAACAGTGACGTCGTTGTCGACGGTAACCAGCACGGCGCCGGTTGCCTGACGGGCAATGCGGCCCGTTTCGAGAGTAACGGTCGATTGACCGAACTGGAATTTCTTGATTACCGGGTTCACGGTTTCCTACCTTTTCAGTGGCTCTTGGGGGAACTGGTTCTTGCGAATTCTTGGGCAGAACGGGGAATCGGCCCCATTGACCGTCCAGATACAACACGAGGCTGGGAGCCTGGCGCCAAGCGGAACAATCCGCTCAGCATTGCCAGGCTGCCAACCTCGGAGATACGCGTGGCGTGCCCGACGACAATGCTGCGAAGCAGCATAGCCGAAGCTTGCGACACGCCATGCACACCACTGACCAGGCCGCTATTAGCGACGCAGGCCCAGACGACCGATCAGGGCGCTGTAACGAGTGGTGTCTTTGCCCTTCAGGTAGTCCAGCAGCTTACGACGCTGGTTAACCATGCGAATCAGGCCACGACGGGAGTGGTGGTCTTTTTCGTTGGCCTTGAAGTGGCCTTGCAGCTTGTTGATGTTGAAGGTCAGCAGGGCAACCTGAACTTCCGGGCTACCGGTGTCGCCTTGGGCTTGCTGATAGTCTGCAACGATTTGGGCTTTTTCTTCGACGCTGAGGGCCATTTGGCTTCTCCTGATAAACGGAACCCGCAAGCGGGGTCCAATAGGCCAGGGACTGGATCCCTGTATTAATAAAAAGAGTAATGACCGTGCCTACTGACAGCCATCCTCGAGTCCGCAGGGCAAAGCGTTGACCTCGCCCTGTGGGTTCGGTCATTCCGACCGAATCAGCCGACGCGGCGCAATGCGCCCGTCTTCGCTCACTTCACCGATACCGATGAAGCGACCATTGTGATCCTGCACCCGGACCATGCCGAACTGTGGGGCATCCGGGGCGCGTACCGCCTGGCCATGCAGCCAGTAAAACGAACTGTGCTCGGACAACAGCACCAGCGGCCAGTCCTGCAGCCCGCTATCGGACGGCATCAGGAAGCGATCGAGTGCTTCGTTGCCACCTTCGGCATGGGCCTGCTCCAGCTCTTCGAGCGTGACGGTCTGCGCCAGTTCGAAGGGGCCCGCCTGGGTACGGCGCAGCTCGGCGACGTAGGCACCACAGCCCAACGCCTCGCCCATATCCTCGACCAGCGTACGGATATAGGTGCCTTTGCTGCAGCCAACCGACAGGCGCGCACGGGTACCTTCGCACTCGAGCAGCTCAAGCCGGCCAATAGTAACAGAACGCGCCTCGCGCTCCACTACTTCCCCTGCACGCGCCAGTTTATACAGCGGCTGGCCGTCGCGCTTGAGGGCCGAGTACATCGGCGGTATCTGCTGGATTTGCCCGCGAAAACGCGGGATCACCGCTTCGATGTCGGCGCGACCAACGGTCACCTCACGGGTCTTCAGGACTTCGCCTTCTGCATCCCCGGTGGTGGTGGTGTGGCCCATCTGCATCACCGTCTCGTAGCCCTTGTCGGAATCGAGCAGGTACTGCGAGAACTTGGTGGCTTCACCGAAGCACAGCGGCAGCACGCCACTGGCCAGCGGATCGAGGCTGCCGGTGTGGCCAGCCTTTTCCGCGTTGAGCAACCAGCGAACCTTCTGCAGCGCGGCGTTGGAGGTGAACCCCAACGGCTTGTCGAGCAGGATGATGCCGCTGACATTGCGGCGGATACGTTTGACCTGGGCCACCGCTTACTCCTTGGCGTCCAGCTCGTCGGCATCCTTGTGCAGGCGGTCTTCGGCCACCGCACGCTCGATCAGCGCCGACAGATGGACACCACGGCTGACGCTTTCATCGAAATGGAAGTGCAACTGCGGCACGCTGCGCAGTTGCATCGAGCGGCCCAAGTGCAGGCGCAGGAAGCTGGCGGCACTGTTCAGCGCCTTGAGCGACTGCTTCACGGCGTCGGGAGTTTCCTCGCCCATGACGGTGATGAAAACCTTGGCATGGCCCAGGTCGCGGCTGACGTCCACGGCGGTGATGGTCACCAGGCCGACACGCGGGTCTTTGACTTCACGGCGGATCAGTTCTGCCAGCTCACGCTGCATCTGATCGCCGATACGTTGGGTACGGCTGTATTCTTTTGCCATTCTTGCTACCTGTAACGTAAAGCGGCAAACGCCCGGTCAGGCTGAAGCCTGACCGGGCGCTACCTTCAGAGGGGCCGCCAGCCGCCTTGCGACGGGGCCTGCACCCGGCTCGGCCCTTACAGGGTACGAGCCACCTGGACTTTCTCGAAGACTTCGATCTTGTCGCCGACCTTGACGTCGTTGTAGCTCTTGACGCCAATACCACACTCCATGCCGTTACGCACTTCGGAGGCGTCGTCCTTGAAGCGACGCAGCGATTCCAGCTCGCCTTCGAAGATCACCACGTCATCGCGCAGTACGCGGATCGGACGGTTGCGGTACACGGTACCCTCGATGACCATACAGCCAGCGATGGCGCCGAACTTCGGCGAGCGGAACACGTCGCGGACTTCGGCCACACCCAGGATGTTCTCGCGAACATCGCTGCCGAGCATGCCGGTCAGGGCCTTCTTGACGTCTTCGATGATGTCGTAGATCACGTTGTAGTAACGCATATCCAGACCTTCCTGCTCGACGATCTTGCGCGCACCGGCATCGGCACGCACGTTGAAGCCGAACAGCACCGCGTTCGAGGCCAGTGCCAGGTTGGCGTCGCTCTCGGTGATACCACCGACGCCGCCACCGATGACGCGTACCTGAACTTCGTCGTTGCCCAGGCTGCCGAGCGAACCCTGCAGCGCTTCGAGGGAACCACGCACATCGGTCTTGAGGACGATGTTGAGGGTCTTCTTCTCTTCCTGACCCATGGTCTCGAAGATGTTTTCCAGCTTGCCGGCGTGAGCACGGGCCAGCTTGACCTCGCGGAACTTGCCTTGACGGAACAGCGCAACTTCACGCGCTTTCTTCTCGTCGGCAACCACCGACATCTCTTCGCCAGCGTCCGGCGTACCGTCCAGGCCGAGGATCTCGACCGGGATCGACGGGCCGGCTTCCTTCACAGGCTTGCCGTTCTCGTCGAGCATGGCACGTACGCGGCCATAGTTGGAGCCGACCAGGACCATGTCGCCCTGACGCAGGGTACCGTCCTGAACCAGGATGGTGGCCACCGGGCCACGGCCCTTGTCCAGACGCGATTCGACCACGACACCTCGACCAGGAGCGGTCGGGGTGGCCTTGAGTTCGAGGATCTCGGCCTGCAGTAGGACAGCTTCGAGCAGTTCGTCGACGCCGGTACCCATCTTCGCCGAAACCTTGACGAATGGCGTGTCGCCACCCCAGTCCTCGGAGGTCACGCCTTCGACCGACAGCTCGTTACGGATGCGATCGAGGTCGGCACCCGGCTTGTCGATCTTGTTCACCGCAACTACCAGCGGAACGCCAGCAGCTTTCGCGTGCTGAACGGCTTCGCGGGTCTGTGGCATCACACCGTCGTCCGCCGCCACCACCAGGATGACGATGTCGGTCGCCTTGGCACCACGTGCACGCATCTGGGTAAACGCAGCGTGGCCCGGGGTGTCGAGGAAGGTGACCATGCCACGGTCGGTTTCGACGTGGTAGGCACCGATGTGCTGGGTAATACCACCGGCTTCGCCAGCGGCGACCTTGGCACGACGGATGTAGTCGAGCAGCGAGGTCTTGCCGTGGTCGACGTGACCCATGACGGTCACGACCGGAGCACGCGAGGTGGTCTCACCTTCGAACTTCAGCGATTCGGCCAGGGAGTCTTCCAGGGCAGTGTCGCTGACCAGGGTGACCTTGTGGCCCAGCTCTTCGGCGACCAACTGAGCGGTTTCCTGGTCGAGCACCTGGTTGATGGTGACCGGGGTACCCAGCTTGAACATGAACTTGACGACTTCAGCGGCCTTGACCGACATCTGTTGCGCCAGTTCCGAGACGGTGATGGTCTCGCCGATGGTCACGTCACGAATGACCGGACCGGTCGGGCTCTGGAAGCCATGCGCATTGCGCTTCTTGCCCTTGCCCTTGCCGCCGCGGCCGCGACGGAAACCATCGCTCTCTTCGTCGGTGGTGCGTGGTGCGGCGCGCGGAGTCGGAGCCTTTTCTTTCTCCTTGACCTTGACCTTGACCGACATGCGCGGCGCTTCGCCACGACCGGCCGCAGCCGGGCCACCACCGCGACGATCGTCATCACGGGTACGGCTTTCGTTGCGACGGGTCTCGTCCTTCTTGCGCTCGGCGGCACGGGCGGCGGCGTCTTCGGACACCGGCGCGTTGGCCACTACCGGGGCAGCAGCCGGGGCAGGCTCGGCCTTGGGCGCTGGCGCGGCGGCCGGGGCCTCGGCAGCCTGACGGCGTGCCTGCTCCTCGTTGCGCTGGCGAACTTCGGCGTCAACCTTCTCGCGTGCTGCATTTTCGGCGGCGCGGCGCTCTTCCTGCTCGCGTTTCTGCTCAGCCTGGATCTCTTCCGGGCTGCGCTGCACGAATACTTTCTTCTTGCGTACTTCTACGCTGATGCTCTTGCTACCGGCGACACGCAGAGTGCTGGTGGTCTTGCGCTGCAAGGTGATCTTGCGCGGCTCTTCCGCCTTGCTCTTGTGGCTGCTCTTCAAATGAGTCAGCAGGGTCTGCTTCTCATTGTCGGTCACTACCTGACCGGCGTCGGTGTGCGGCAGACCTGCCTCACGCATCTGCTGCAGCAGGCGCTCTACCGGTGCCTCGACCTCTTGGGCCAGTTCTTTCACCGTGACTTGCGTCATGCACTTCTCTCCTCAGGCCGCGCCTAATTACTCGAACCAGTGGGCTCGGGCGGCCATGATCAACTTGCCGGCACGCTCTTCGTCGATGCCGTCGATGTCGAGCAGGTCGTCAATCGACTGCTCGGCCAGGTCTTCGCGGTTAACCACGCCGCGCACCGCCAGTTCCGCCGCCAGGTCCTTGTCCATGCCCTCGAGGGAGAGCAGGTCTTCAGCCGGATGGGCGTCTGCCAGTTTTTCTTCGGTAGCGATGGCCTTGGTCAACAAACGGTCCTTGGCACGAGCGCGCAGCTCATTGACGATGTCCTCGTCAAAGCCATCGATGTTGAGCATTTCCTCCAACGGTACGTAGGCAATTTCTTCGAGGCTGGTGAAGCCTTCGTCGACCAGCACCTGTGCCAGCTCTTCGTCGACTTCCAGTTCCTCGATGAAGTTACGCAGGATGTCGCCTGTCTCAGCCTGTTGCTTGGCCTGGATGTCCTTCTCGGTCATCACGTTCAGGGTCCATGCAGTCAGCTGGCTGGCCAGACGGACGTTCTGGCCGCCACGTCCGATGGCCTGGGCCAGGTTGTCCTCGGCCACGGCGATGTCCATCGCATGGGCATCTTCGTCAACGATGATCGCGGCAACCTCTGCCGGCGACATGGCGTTGATGACAAACTGCGCCGGGTTCTCGTCCCACAGGACGATATCCACACGCTCGCCACCCAGCTCGCCGGATACGGCCTGGACACGCGAACCGCGCATGCCGATGCAGGCGCCTTGCGGGTCGATGCGCTTGTCCTTGGAGCGGACGGCGATCTTGGCACGCGAACCCGGATCACGGGAGGCGGCCATGACTTCGATGAGGCCTTCGGCGATTTCCGGCACTTCAATGCGGAACAGCTCGATCAGCATCTGCGGCGCGGTACGCGACAGGATCAGCTGCGGACCACGGTTCTCGGTGCGGATTTCCTTGAGCAGCGCACGCAGGCGCACGCCGACACGGAAGGTCTCACGGGGAATGATGTCTTCGCGGGCCAGCAGCGCCTCGGCGTTGTTGCCCAGGTCGACGATGACGTTGTCGCGGGTGACCTTCTTCACGGTACCGGAGATGATCTCGCCCACGCGCTCGCGGTAGGCGTCGACCACCTGGGCGCGCTCGGCCTCGCGGACCTTCTGCACGATGACCTGCTTGGCGGTCTGGGCGGCGATGCGGCCGAACTCGATCGACTCGATCTTCTCTTCGATCACGTCACCGATCTTGGCGTCCGGGTGCGTGTCCTGGATCTTTTCCAGCCAGGTCTCGATCGCCGGATCGTCCAGGTCGTTCTCGTCGACCACGGTCCAGCGGCGGAAGGTCTCGTAGCTACCGGTGTGGCGGTTGATTTCCACACGCAGGTCGACTTCGTCCTCAAAACGTTTCTTGGTTGCAGTGGCCAAGGCCACTTCCAGCGCCTCGAAAATGACGCCGGGCGGTACACCCTTTTCGTTGGATACCGATTCAACAACCAGCAGTACTTCTTTGCTCATCGTACGCCTCGCCTTGCGCAAGCCATTGGCCCCGGGTGTTTCACCGGGCCCGGCACGTCTCAGTCAAAACTGGGAATAATATTGGCCTTGTCGATCGAGTCGATCGGCAACAGGAACTCGTGCTGGTCCACCTGCACCACCACATCCTGCTCCTCCACACCACGGAGAAGGCCCTGGAAGTTACGACGGCCCTCGAAGGGCGTACGCAGCTTGATCTTCACCTGCTCGCCGGCATGCGCAGCAAACTGTTCTAAGGTGAACAGCGGGCGGTCCATGCCTGGAGAGGACACCTCGAGGGTATATTCAGAGCTGATTGGATCTTCCACATCGAGGATGGCGCTGGCCTGACGGCTGACGGCTTCGCAGTCTTCCACCAGGATCCCGCCTTCCTTGTCGATATAGATACGCAGTACCGAATGCTTGCCTTGGGAGACGTATTCGATCCCCCAGCATTGGTAGCCCAGGCCCTCGACAACCGGGGCCAACAAGGCCTGCAACTGTTCTAGCTTGCTCGACACCTGAACCCCCTCGTGCATGCTGTGCAAATAAAAAATGGGCGAAGCGCCCATCCCTGAAAGCGCCGTTGGACAACGACGCCAAAACTGTTCGGCTAGCAAAAAGCCCCTGAAAAGGGGCTCTGCTGAAGCTGGTTGCGGGGGCTGGATTTGAACCAACGACCTTCGGGTTATGAGCCCGACGAGCTACCAAGCTGCTCCACCCCGCGACAAAGCTGGGGCGAAAGTATAAGACTGAACCCTTTGCTGGGTCAATCCGACCTCCACCTGCAAGAAAGCCCGCTAAAGCGGGCTCTCATGCTTCAATTGGTACCGAGAAGGGGACTCGAACCCCTACACCCTATGGGCACAACCACCTCAAGGTTGCGTGTCTACCAATTCCACCACCTCGGCAATACTACTTCTTGAAACCCGTTACTGCTGCTCTTTGGCTGGAGGAGGTACGTCACCGGAGTTGGTGGTTTCACTCTTCTGCTGCTGGAGCACCGGTACATCATCATTGACTGCCGGCTTTGGCTCTTTGACTTCCAGCACCGCTGGATCTGGCAGACCAGCTTGAGTCAGCTGGTGAGCCTGCTGCTTGGCGAAGTATCCTAACCCAAGTGCAGTCAAAAAGAAAGTGGCAGCAAGTATAGCAGTAACTTTACTCAAAAAGGTAGCGGAACCTTGGCTTCCGAACACAGTATTTGAAGCACCTGCGCCAAAAGATGCACCGGCTTCCGCACCCTTACCCTGTTGCAGCAGCACCATTACAACCAGTGCCAACGCCGCCAACAGATGAAAAACAACTACGACTGTTTCCAGCATTTGTTCAGTTTCCTGCGGCGCGACAAATTGCACCGAATTCGTCTGCGTTCAGGGACGCTCCACCAATGAGCCCCCCATCGATATCCGGCATGCCGAACAGTTCAGCCGCATTGGCCGCCTTCACGCTGCCGCCGTAGAGAAGCTGCATACTTTCTGCAACTTCGGCGTCCTTCGCCGCCAACTGCTTGCGGATGGCTGCATGCACATCCTGGGCTTGCTGTGGCGAGGCCGTCAAACCAGTACCAATGGCCCAGACAGGCTCATAGGCAATAACTGCATTGGCGAAAGCCTTGATACCAAATACGTCGATAACAACGCTTAGTTGACGCCCTACAACTTCGAGCGTCTCACCTGCCTCGCGCTCTGCAAGAGTTTCCCCTATACACAGCACTGGCGTCAAACCACTTTTCTGAGCAGCTGCAAACTTCTGATTCAGCACTTCGTCGTTTTCACCAATAATCTGGCGACGCTCGGAATGCCCAATCAATACATATTTGCAACCGACTTCAGCCAACTGACTCGGTGCAACTTCGCCGGTCAGCGCGCCTTGTTCAGGCTGTACTGCAGAATTCTGTGCGCCTACGTTGATTCCTTTGCCCTCCAGGCCATCAATCACTTGATTGATGAACAAGGACGGTGGAAACACCGCGACTTCCACTCCGCTCGGCAGGGACAATTTGCCCAAGCCCTGGGTCAGCTCTACGACGCTGGCGCGGGTACCGTGCATCTTCCAGTTACCAGCTACCATGGGGCGACGCATGCTTTACCTCGTCGGTCAAAGTGGGCGCAAATCTTACCCAACCAGATCTGCGCTGGCAAGCTTCTTTCAGGCACAAACTTCTTCGACCAGCTTGGCCAGTGCCTCGGCATGGCCGCGCACCTGGTTTTCATCGTCGCCCTCGACCATCACCCGCACCAACGGCTCGGTACCGGATTTGCGCAGCAGCACGCGGCCGCGACCGGCCATGGCCTCGGTGGCCTTGGCACTGGCTTCCTTGACCAGAGGGTTCTCCAGCGGATCGCTCTTGCCCGCCGCGAAGCGCACGTTGATCAGCACCTGCGGGCACTTGCGCACGGCCTGGCGGGCCTGGGCAAGGTTTTCACCACGACGCTTGAGCGCCATCAGCACCTGCAGCGCGGCGATGATCGCATCGCCGGTGGTAGTGTGGCTGCCACAGACGACATGACCGGAGTTTTCGCCACCCAGCAGCCATTCGCGCTCGAGCAGCTCGGCCATGACGTAGCGGTCGCCCACCTTGGCCCGCACGAATGGAATATCCAGCTCCTTGAACGCCAACTCCAGGCCCAGGTTGCTCATCAGGGTGCCGACCACGCCGCCTTGCAGCTTGCCGCGCTCCTGCATGTCGCGACCGATGATGAACAGCAGTTCGTCACCGTCGACGATGGTGCCGGTGTGATCGACCATCAGCACGCGGTCGCCGTCGCCGTCGAAGGCGATGCCGATATCCGCATGGCCAACCAGGACCGCCGCCTGCAGCGACTCGATATGGGTCGAACCGCAGTTCTCATTGATGTTCAGGCCATCCGGGGCAGCGTGCAGCACGGTGACGTCGGCACCCAGCTCACGGAACACGCTCGGTGCGACCTTGTAGGTGGCGCCGTGGGCACAGTCCACGACGATCTTCAGGCCTTCGAAGCTGGTGCTACTGGGCACACTGCTCTTGCAAAACTCGATGTAGCGCCCCGCCGCGTCGTTGATGCGCGAGACCTTGCCCAACTTGCTGGACTCGACAACATTCATCGGCTGGTCGAGAAGCTCTTCGATCATCAGCTCGACTTCGTCCGGCAGCTTGGTGCCGGCACCGGAGAAGAACTTGATGCCGTTGTCGTCATGGGGGTTGTGCGAAGCGCTGATGACGATGCCGGCTTCGGCGTGGAAGGTGCGGGTCAGGTAGGCGATGGCCGGCGTCGGCATCGGGCCGAGCAGCATCACGTCGGCACCGGCGGCGGACAGGCCCGCCTCGAGCGCGGATTCGAACATGTAGCCGGAGATCCGCGTGTCCTTGCCCACCAGCACCCGGCAGTTGCCCTGCTTGCGGAAGGCCATGCCGGCGGCCCAGCCGAGCTTCAGCATGAAGTCCGGGGTGATGGGGAACTGGCCGACGCGACCACGGATACCATCGGTACCAAAGTATTTTCTGCTCATAGTGACTCCAATGTTCCTATTCGGCGTTCTGGACCGCTGCGATCATGCGCACGACGTCGACGGTTTCGGCGACGTCATGCACCCGCAGGATGCTCGCACCCTTGGTCATGGCCAGGGCGGCCAGGGCCAGACTGCCGTAAAGCCGTTCGCCGACCGGGCGGTCCAGCGCGAGGCCGATCATGCTCTTGCGCGAGACCCCCACCAGCAGAGGGCACCCCAAGCGATAGAGCGCTTCCATGTGCTTGAACAGGCTCAGGTTGTGCTCGAGGGTCTTGGCAAAGCCGAACCCTGGATCGAGGATGATGCGCTCAGCCCCGATGCCGGCCGCCGCGCAGGCTGCCATTCGCTGTTCAAGATAGCGCGTTACATCGGCTGTCACATCCTCATACTGCGGATTGTCCTGCATGGTGCCCGGCTCGCCACGCATGTGCATCAAGCACACCGGCAACCCGGTATCGGCAGCCGCATCAAGCGCGCCGTCACGCTCCAGGGCGCGCACGTCGTTGATCAGCCCTGCACCAAGGCGGGCCGTCTCACGCATGACCGAGGGTGTAGAGGTATCGACCGAGATAATCACATCGAGCCGACTGCTGATCGCCTCGACGATCGGCGCGACGCGCTCCAACTCCTCAAGCGGGGATACCGCCCTCGCACCAGGGCGGGTGGACTCGCCTCCGACATCGATCAGCGTAGCCCCCGCTGAAACCATGGCTTCGGCATGGCGCAAGGCCTCGTCGCGCTGATTGAAGCGCCCACCATCGGAGAACGAATCAGGAGTGACATTGAGGATACCCATGACATGGGTACGGGACAAATCAAGAACCCGGTTGCCGCAAGGCAACCGGGTCGGGTACTGCACTGAGCTCATAGATGCCCTTAGTGTTGAGCCGCTGGACCGCCGATCGGCGACTCCGGACGATCGTCCTGGGAAGCCTGGTTGCCGGAGGTACCGGAATCATTGTCCCAGTCACGCGGCTCGCGCGGGGTACGGCCAGCCATGATGTCGTCGATCTGGTCGGCATCGATGGTTTCGTACTTCATCAAGGCCTCGGCCATGGCGTCGAGCTTGTCACGGTTGTCGGTGAGGATCTGCTTGGCCGTGGCGTAGCACTGATCGATGATGCTGCGCACCTCGGAGTCGATCATCTTGGCGGTCTCGCCCGAGACGCTGGCATGCTGGCTCGCCGCGCTACGGCCGAGGAATACCTCGCCCTCCTCTTCCGCATACATCAACGGGCCGAGTTTCTCGGACAGGCCCCACTTGGTGACCATGTTCCGGGCAATCTGGCTGGCGCGCATGATGTCGTTGGAGGCCCCGGTGGTGACACCGTCGAAGCCCAGGGTCATCTCTTCGGCGATACGGCCACCGTACAGCGAGCAGATCTGGCTGATCAACGCGCGCTTGGACAGGCTGTAGCGGTCTTCTTCCGGCAGGAACATGGTCACGCCCAGGGCGCGGCCACGGGGAATGATCGAGACCTTGTAGACCGGGTCGTGCTCGGGAACGACGCGACCGACAATGGCGTGACCCGCCTCGTGGTATGCAGTGTTCTGCTTCTCTTTCTCGGACATGACCATGGTCTTGCGCTCGGCGCCCATCATGATCTTGTCTTTGGCCAGCTCGAACTCTTTCATCTCGACCACGCGCTTGCTGGACCGCGCGGCAAACAGCGACGCCTCGTTGACCAGGTTGGCCAGGTCGGCACCGGAGAAACCAGGGGTACCGCGAGCAATGACAGCCGGGTTGACGTTCTCGCCAATCGGGACCTTGCGCATGTGGACCTTGAGAATCTGCTCACGACCACGGATGTCCGGCAGGCCGACCACCACCTGGCGGTCGAAGCGGCCCGGGCGCAGCAGCGCCGGGTCGAGCACGTCCGGACGGTTGGTGGCGGCGATGACGATGATGCCATCGTTCATCTCGAAGCCATCCATCTCGACCAGCAGCTGGTTGAGGGTCTGCTCACGCTCGTCGTGACCGCCGCCCATGCCGGCGCCACGGTGGCGACCGACGGCGTCGATTTCGTCGATGAAGATGATGCAGGGGGCGTGCTTCTTCGCCTGCTCGAACATGTCGCGCACACGGCTGGCACCGACACCGACGAACATTTCAACGAAGTCGGAACCCGAGATAGTGAAGAACGGCACCTTGGCTTCGCCGGCGATGGCCTTGGCCAACAGGGTCTTACCGGTACCTGGCGGGCCCACCATCAGCACGCCACGCGGGATACGGCCACCCAGGCGCTGGAACTTGCCCGGGTCGCGCAGGAACTCGACCAGTTCGCCAACCTCTTCCTTGGCTTCGTCGCAACCGGCAACGTCGGCCAGGGTGGTCTTGACCTGATCTTCGGACAACAGACGCGCCTTGCTCTTGCCGAAGCTCATCGGCCCGCCTTTGCCACCAGCGCCACCCTGCATCTGGCGCATGAAGAACATGAACACGGCGATGATCACCAGGATCGGGAAGCTGGCGACCAGCAACTGGGTCCAGATGCTCTGCTGCTCCGGCTGCTTGCCTTCGACGGTGACGTGGTTGTCCACCAGGTCGCCGATCAGGCCGTTGTCGGTAATGGCCGGGCGCACGGTCTTGAAGTTGTCGCCGTCGGTACGCTTGCCGGTAATGATGTAGCCGTCGACAGTCACGCGCTCGACCTTGCCATCCTTGACCTGCTGGATGAAGTCGGAATAGTTGAGGGTCTGCGGCTCGTTAGGGCTGGAGAAGTTGTTCATCACCGTCACCAAGACGGCGGCGATGATCAACCAGAGGATCAGATTCTTTGCCATGTCGTTCAATTCGCTACCCTCTGAGGCCGGCGCACGACGCAGCCGTGCCTCGCATGATATTCATCGCCCTAACTTACTACATTACCCACGCATCCGCAGGCACCGTCTGTAACCCTTTGTGAAAGCTAGACTACACGAAGTTCGGACGATCCAGACGGGGCGGCCGATTGGAAATAACTATCGGCAACCCCGCAATACGCCTTTCATGCGCCCTTGAAACCCTTGCCCAGCAGGTACTGTTCACGGGAACGGTCTCGCGAGGACGAGGGCTTGCGCATCTGCACCTTGTCGAACTTGCTGCGCACGTCCTTGAGGTACATGTCGAAGCCTTCGCCTTGGAAAATCTTGATCAGGAAATCCCCGCCGGGCTTGAGCACGCGGGTCGCCAGATCCAGGGCCAGTTCGCAGAGGAACATGGCGCGCGGCATGTCCACTGCGGGCGTACCACTCATATTGGGGGCCATATCGGAAATCACAAGGTCCACGTGCGAATCGCCGACCGCCTGCAGGATCTGCTGCAGCACTTCGTCCTGGGTGAAGTCGCCCTGGATGAAGGTAACGTCGGGGATGGAGTCCATTTCCAGGATGTCCGAGGCGATCAGGCGGCCCTGACCGCCAATCAGACGACTGGTCACCTGCGACCAGCCCCCCGGCGCGGCACCGAGGTCGATCACGCTCATGCCGGGACGGATCAGGCGGTCTTTCTCCTGGATCTCCAGCAGCTTGTAGCTCGCGCGCGAGCGGTAGCCATCCTTCTGCGCCTGCTTGACGAAAGGATCGTTGAAATGTTCGCGCAGCCAGTTTGCGCTGCTTTTGGAACGTTGTACCACGGGGCACCTCGATGATATGCGTCGTGTTTGACTGGGCGGAGCCACAGGCCCTCGGGTAAAATGCCCGTCAATTTTACAGAATCAGACGAAAAGGGTCAGATTATGCCGCTCAATAACGAGCAGAAGAAGCAATACAAGTCCATTGGTCACGACCTGAAGCCGGTCCTGATCGTTGCTGGCAACGGTTTGAATGAAGGCGTGATCGCCGAACTGGAACGCGCCCTGGTCGATCACGAGCTGATCAAGGTCGAGATTCGCTCGGAAGATCGCGAGGAACGCGCCGAGACCATCGCCGAACTGTGCAAGGCCGGCCGCGCCGAACTGGTGCAGACCATCGGCAAGAAAGCGCTGATCTATCGCAAGAACCCGCAGCCGAACAAGCAGCTGTCCAACATCCACCGTTACAAGTAACGGTAGCAGGGCTGCTGCGCAGCCCATCGCGACACAAGGCCGCCCCCACAGGGATTGCACCGACCTACGGCGCAGCGCAATCCCTGTGGGAGCGGCCTTGTGTCGCGAAAGGGCCGCAAAGCGGCCCCAGCGATCTTGAGTCGCTTACCGCCGTGCCCTGACCGGGACAGGCTGGGCCACCAGCACGATGCCGGAGAAGCCCAGCACCAGAATGCAGAACATCTGCCAACGCTCGCCCACGGAAATCCCGTAGCGCAGCGTGTAGTAGCTGACGCAGGCACCTAGGCCGAGCAGCAGCATCTGGCCGCGGAACTGCCGCCACCAGGCCGCCAGGCCATCCACCCTCGCCAATACCGCCAGCTGGGTCAACAGCCCGAGCAGCGCCACGCCGATCAACCAGCGGTCGATCTGCACGGCAATGTCCTGCACCAGCAACGGCGCCAGGCTACTGACCTTCAGCGCCGGCACCAGCCCCACGTGGAACACCCACAGGCCGCCGACCCAGAACACCTGGGCCAGCTGCCAGAGGATCCCCTCGAGGGATGGCGCCCGCAGGCGCCGGTCAGATGTGCTTGACTTCGACAATCTCGTACTCGACCGTGCCACTTGGCGTCTTGACGACGACAGTATCACCTTCTTCCTTGCCGATGATGGCACGGGCGATCGGCGCACCGCTGGAGAGCTTGCCCTGCTTCACGTCGGCTTCGTCCTCGCCGACGATCTGGTAGGTCACCTCTTCATCGGTCTCGGTGTTCGCCAGCACCACGGTGGTGCCGAAGATCACCTTGCCGGTGTGGGCGATGGTGGTGACGTCGATCACCACCGAGTTCTGCAGACGGCCTTCGATATCGCGGATACGCGCCTCGACCATGCCCTGCTCCTCGCGGGCGGCATGGTACTCGGCGTTTTCCTTGAGATCGCCCAGCTCGCGAGCCTCGCCGATCGCCTGGCTCAGGCGCGGACGCTCGGTCTTGCTCAGGAACAGATGCTCTTCCTCCAGGGCGCGAGCGCCCTGGACGGTCATCGGGTACTTGGTAATGCTCATGCTTTGAGTCCTGCATGCAGATCCTGCAGGCGACGAACGGTCTTTTCCGGACCGAATTTCAGCGCCTCGCAGATGGCTTCACCGGCCGCAATGGTGGTGGTGCAGTAAATCTTGTGCTGCAACGCATTGCGACGAATCGAGTAGGAGTCGGCGATCGACTGACGGCCCTCGGTGGTGTTGATGATCAGCGACACTTCGTCGTTCTTGATCATGTCGACCACGTGCGGGCGACCCTCGGTCACCTTGTTCACGCGACGCACTTTCAGGCCGGCCGCTTCGATCACCTTGGCGGTGCCAGCGGTGGCGACCACTTCGAAGCCCAGGGCGATCAGGTCGCGGGCAACGCCAGCCACTTGCGGCTTGTCGTCGTCACGCACGCTGATGAACGCGGTACCGCCGGTCGGCAGCACTTCGCTGGCGCCCATCTGGGCCTTGGCGAAGGCTTCGCCGAAGCTGTCGCCGACGCCCATGACTTCACCGGTCGATTTCATCTCAGGGCCGAGGATCGGGTCAACCCCCGGGAACTTGGCGAACGGGAAGACGGCTTCCTTGACGCTGTAGAAGTTCGGGATGATTTCCTGGGTGAAGCCCAGCTCCTTCAGGGTTTTGCCGGCCATGACGCGGGCCGCGATCATCGCCAGGGAAGTGCCGATGCACTTGGAGACGAACGGCACGGTACGCGAGGCGCGCGGGTTGACCTCGATCACGTAGATCTTGTCGCCCTGCAGGGCCAGCTGCACGTTCATCAGGCCGACCACACCCAGCTCCAGGGCCATTTTCTTGACCTGGACGCGGACTTCGTCCTGTACTTCCTTGCTCAGCGAGTAAGGCGGCAGCGAGCACGCCGAGTCACCGGAGTGAACGCCAGCCTGCTCGATGTGCTGCATGATCGCGCCAATCACTACGTCGGTGCCGTCGCAGACCGCATCCACGTCCATCTCGATGGCGCAGTTGAGGAAGTGGTCGAGCAGCACCGGGCTGTCGTTGGAGACCTGTACCGCTTCGCGCAGGTAGCGCTTGAGCTCGTCCAGCTCGTAGACGATCTCCATGGCGCGTCCACCCAGTACGTAGGACGGGCGAACCACCAGCGGGTAGCCGATCTTGCCGGCGGCAGCGATGGCTTCGTCTTCGCTGCGAACGGTGGCGTTTGGCGGCTGCAGCAGGTTCAGGCGCTGGACCATCTGCTGGAAGCGCTCACGGTCTTCGGCGCGGTCGATGGCGTCAGGGCTGGTACCGATGATCGGTACGCCGGCTTCTTCCAGAGCGCGGGCCAGTTTCAGCGGGGTCTGGCCGCCGTAGTGGACGATCACGCCCTTTGGCTTCTCGACGCGGCAGACTTCCAGCACGTCTTCCAGGGTCAGCGGCTCGAAGTACAGGCGGTCGGAGGTGTCGTAGTCGGTGGAGACGGTTTCCGGGTTGCAGTTGACCATGATGGTCTCGTAACCGTCTTCACGCAGTGCCAGCGCGGCGTGCACACAGCAGTAGTCGAACTCGATGCCTTGGCCGATACGGTTCGGGCCGCCACCCAGGATCATGATCTTGTCTCGGGTCGACGGGTTGGCCTCGCACTCTTGCTCGTAGGTCGAGTACAGGTAGGCGGTATCGGTGGCGAACTCGGCGGCGCAGGTGTCGACGCGCTTGTACACCGGGAACACTTCCAGCTTGTGGCGGTGACGGCGCAGGTTCTTGTCGGTGATGCCGAGCAGCTTGGCCAGGCGCTGGTCCGAGAAGCCCTTGCGCTTGAGGCGCAGCATGTAGTCCTTGTCGATCGCCGACAGGGCCAGGGTCTTGACCTTCTCTTCTTCCTTGATCAGATCTTCCATCTGCACCAGGAACCACAGGTCGATGCCGGTCAGGGCAAAGATTTCCTCGATGGTCATGCCCGAACGCATGGCGTCAGCGACATACCAGATGCGCTCGGCGCCCGGTACGGTCAGCTCGCGCTTGAGGATGCCGGCAGCCTCAGGGCTGGCCAGGTCGACTTTCGGGTCCAGGCCGCAGGCGCCGACTTCCAGGCCGCGCAGGGCTTTCTGCAGGGATTCCTGGAAGGTGCGGCCGATGGCCATGACTTCACCCACGGATTTCATCTGGGTGGTCAGGCGGGCGTCGGCTTTCGGGAATTTCTCGAAGGCGAAGCGTGGCAGCTTGGTGACGACGTAGTCGATCGACGGCTCGAAGGACGCCGGGGTGCGGCCGCCGGTGATGTCGTTCTGCAGTTCGTCGAGGGTGTAACCAATGGCCAGCTTGGCAGCGATCTTGGCGATCGGGAAGCCGGTGGCCTTGGAAGCCAGGGCCGAGGAACGGGAAACCCGCGGGTTCATCTCGATCACGACCATGCGGCCGGTATTCGGGCAGATACCGAACTGCACGTTGGAACCGCCGGTCTCGACACCGATTTCACGCAGCACCGCCAGCGAGGCGTTGCGCATGATCTGGTATTCCTTGTCGGTCAGGGTCTGTGCCGGGGCAACGGTGATCGAGTCACCGGTGTGCACGCCCATCGGGTCGAAGTTTTCGATCGAGCAGACGATGATGCAGTTGTCCTTTTTGTCGCGGACCACTTCCATCTCGTACTCTTTCCAGCCGATCAGCGATTCGTCGATCAGCAGCTCCTTGGTCGGCGACAGGTCCAGGCCGCGGGTGCAGATTTCTTCGAACTCTTCACGGTTGTAAGCGATACCACCGCCAGTGCCGCCCATGGTGAACGACGGACGGATGATGCACGGGAAGCCAAGCTTCTCGAGGACCGCATTGGCCTCTTCCATGCTGTGGGCGATACCGGAGCGCGGGCACTCCAGGCCGATGTCCTTCATCGCCTTGTCGAAGCGCGAACGGTCTTCGGCCTTGTCGATGGTGTCGGCGTTAGCGCCAATCATCTCTACGCCGAACTTCTCCAGAACGCCATGGCGCTCCAGGTCCAGGGCGCAGTTCAGTGCGGTCTGGCCACCCATGGTAGGCAACACCGCGTCCGGACGCTCTTTCTCGATGATCTTGGCCACCGACTGCCACTTGATCGGCTCGATGTAGGTGGCGTCGGCCATGGCCGGGTCGGTCATGATGGTGGCCGGGTTGGAGTTCACCAGGATGACGCGGAAACCTTCCTCGCGCAGGGCTTTACAGGCCTGGGCGCCGGAGTAGTCGAATTCGCAGGCCTGGCCGATCACGATCGGGCCAGCGCCGAGAATCAGGATGCTTTTGATGTCTGTACGTTTTGGCATGGTGGTCACTCAAATCCGGGGTCAGTCGGCAAGCCGCTTTGAACAATCTGGGTCAGGCGCTTCCGGGCGCGGCAGGAGCCGGCCCGGGGCCTTGATGCAGGATGCTCAGCGGCGCTTGGCCATGGCATCGGTGAAACGATCGAACAGTGGCGCGACGTCGGTCGGGCCTGGGCTCGCTTCAGGGTGGCCCTGGAAGCTGAACGCGCTCTTGTCGGTGCGCTCGATGCCCTGCAGGGTACCGTCGAACAGCGACTTGTGGATGGCGCGGACGTTGCCCGGCAAGGTGGCTTCGTCGACAGCGAAACCGTGGTTCTGGCTGGTGATCATGACCACGCCGGTGTCCAGGTCCTGGACCGGGTGGTTGGCGCCGTGGTGGCCGTGGCCCATCTTCACGGTCTTGGCGCCGGAGGCCAGGGCCAGCAGCTGGTGGCCGAGGCAGATACCGAATACCGGGATCTCGGTGTCGAGGATTTCCTTGATCGCCTGGATCGCGTAGTCGCACGGCTCGGGGTCGCCAGGGCCGTTGGACAGGAACACGCCATCAGGATTGAGTGCCAGGACTTCGCTGGCCGGGGTCTGGGCGGGCACCACGGTGACGCGGCAGCCACGGGCGACCAGCATGCGCAGGATGTTCAGCTTGACGCCGTAGTCGAAGGCGACCACATGGTACGGCAGGTCGGCGGCTTCGATGGTCGGGTGGCTGTCGGTCTTCAGCTCCCACACACTGGAGCGCCACTCGTAGCGTTCCTTGGTGGAAACGACCTTGGCCAGGTCCATGCCCTTCAGGCCCGGGAAGGCGCGAGCGGCAGCGATGGCGGCCTCTTCGCTGATGTTGTCACCCGCCAGGATGCAGCCGTTCTGGGCGCCCTTCTCACGCAGGATACGGGTCAGGCGACGGGTGTCGATGCCAGCGATGGCGACGACGTTGTTGGCCTTGAGATAGTCAGGCAGCGACTGGGTGTTGCGCCAGTTGCTGGCCAGCAGCGGCAGGTCGCGAATGACCAGGCCAGCGGACCAGACGCGGCTGGATTCCGCGTCTTCAGGGGTGGTGCCGGTGTTGCCGATGTGCGGGTAGGTCAGGGTAACAATTTGCTGGGCATAGGAAGGGTCTGTAAGGATTTCCTGGTAGCCGGTCATAGCGGTGTTGAATACCACCTCGCCAACGGTCTGACCGTCGGCACCAATGGCTTCACCGCGAAAAATACTGCCGTCGGCAAGGGCGAGTATGGCTGGCTTTGTCAAGAAGACCTCCCGTAAATCAAGCATGAAAGGGCGATCGCAGGTTGCAAAAAAGCGGAATGACGTATGGACACGTCACCCCGCTTTCATGTGCTGAATTCAATTCGCTGCGCGCTTTTAGTGGACACACTAAAGCTGTAGCTTACAGAAAAGTGCGTTTTCGGTCTACCGTAGATGTGTCTCTAAAACACACGAATGCGACAAGGGGCTGCCAGGCAGCCCCGCCACATCAACGCAGCTCGAGCACGTCCTGCATGTCATACAGGCCTGGCTCACGCCCTTCCAGCCACAGCGCAGCGCGCACGGCGCCCTTGGCGAAGGTCATGCGACTGGAGGCCTTGTGGGTGATCTCCAGGCGCTCGCCTTCGGCGGCGAACAGCACCGTGTGATCACCGACCACATCACCCGCCCGCACCGTGGCGAAACCGATGGTCTTGCGATCACGGGCGCCGGTCTGGCCTTCACGACCATAAACCGCCACTTCCTGCAGGTCGCGCCCCAGCGCATTGGCAACTACTTCACCCATGCGCAGCGCGGTCCCCGACGGTGCGTCGACCTTATGCCGGTGATGGGCCTCGATGATCTCGATATCCACATCGTCGCCCAGCACCCGGGCCGCCATGTCCAGCAGCTTGAGACTGAGGTTCACGCCCACGCTGAAATTCGCCGCAAAGACGATCGGGATCTCCTTGCCCGCCTCTGCCAGCTGGTCTTTCTCTTCCGGCGTGAAACCGGTGGTACCGATGACCATGGCCTTGCCCGCCTTGCGGCAGAACGCCAGGTTCTTGAGCGTCACCGAAGGATGCGTGAAGTCGATCAGCACATCGAATTCGTCGGCGACCTTGGCCAGGTCGTCGCAGATCGGCACGCCGATACGCCCCAGGGCCGCCAGCTCACCGGCATCGGCCCCGACCAGCGAGCTGTCCGGGCGATCGATCGCCGCCGTCAGGCCCGTCTGGGGCGCCTGCTGCTGCACGGCCTCGACGAGGGTCTTGCCCATCCGTCCCGCCGCGCCCATTACCGCAATACGTCGCATAGCCTGTTCCTTCTCAGAGATCGCCGAAGAAGCGCTTCATACCCTCGAACCAGCCACTGGCCTTGGGCGAATGGGAGCTGTCGCCCTCGAGCGAATCACGCAGTTCTTCGAGCAGTTCGCGCTGGCGACGACTGAGGTTGACCGGCGTTTCCACCGCCACGCGACACAGCAGGTCGCCCGCCGCACCACCGCGCACCGGCGCCACACCCTTGCCGCGCAGACGGAACTGCTTGCCGGTCTGGGTGCCTTCGGGGATCTTCAGCTTCACGCGACCGTCGAGTGTCGGCACTTCCAGCTCGCCACCCAGGGCGGCGTCGGTGTAGCTGATCGGCACTTCGCAGTAGAGATGCTTGCCGTCGCGCTGGAAGATCGGATGCTCGCGCACATTGACGACCACATACAGATCACCGGTCGGACCGCCATGGGCGCCCGCCTCGCCTTCGCCGGACAGGCGAATGCGATCACCGGTATCGACACCGGCCGGCACCTTGACCGACAGCGTCTTGTATTCCTCGACACGACCTTCGCCGTGGCACGAACCGCAAGGGTCGGTGATGATCTTGCCCTGGCCATGGCAACGCGGGCAGGTCTGCTGCACAGCGAAGAAGCCCTGCTGCATGCGCACCTGGCCGATGCCGCCGCAGGTCGGGCAGGTCGACGGTGTCGAGCCCTTCTTGGCGCCGGAGCCGTCGCACGGCTTGCAGTTGACCAGCGTGGGCACACGGATGTTGACCGTGGTGCCGCGCACCGCCTCTTCGAGGTTGAGCTCGAGGGTGTAGCGCAGGTCGCTGCCGCGCTGGGCACCGCCACGACCGCCACCGCGGCCGCCGCCGAAGAAGTCGCTGAAGACATCGCCGAAGATGTCTGAGAAGTTGGCACCGCCGAAACCGGCACCGCCGCCACCCATGCTCGGGTCTACGCCGGCATGGCCATACTGGTCGTACGCCGCGCGCTTACTGGCATCGGACAGCACTTCGTAGGCCTCGTTGGCCTCCTTGAACAGGTCTTCCGATTCCTTGTCGCCCGGGTTGCGGTCCGGGTGGTACTTCATCGCCAGACGGCGGTAGGCCTTCTTGAGATCACCTTCACTGGCGCCACGCTCGACACCCAGGACCTCATAAAAATCACGCTTTGCCATAGGTCATATGCACTCTTGGGGGCGTTCGGCATACCTCGGCGCATCGTGCGCCATGCCACCAGCACCTGTCGTCATAAGCGAATACGCCGTGACAGATGCCGTAAATAATTCTCGTGTTCCAGACACGCCAACGCGGGAGCAAGCTCCCGCGCGGCGACATCCTACCAGTTCACCGACAAACGACGGTGAACCGGCCGACAACATGCAGGAATTACTGCTTGTTGTTGTCTTTCACTTCTTCGAACTCGGCGTCAACCACGTCATCGTGCTTGGCTTCCGGCTCGGCCTGCTGGGCGCCGCCCTGCGGTTGCTCGGCCTGCTGCTCGGCGTACATCTTCTGAGCGACAGGCGCCGAAACCTTGGACAGCTCCTCGACCTTGGCGTCGATGGCGGCCTTGTCGTCGCCTTTGACGGCGGCTTCCAGGGCGACCACGGCGGCCTCGATGGCGGTCTTCTCTTCAGCGGTGACCTTGTCACCGGCTTCAGTGACCATCTTGCGGGTCGAGTGGACCAGCGCGTCACCCTGGTTACGGGCGGCGGCCAGCTCTTCGAACTTGCGGTCTTCCTCGGCGTTGGCCTCGGCGTCACGCACCATTTTCTCGATTTCTTCGTCGGACAGGCCGGAGTTGGCCTTGATCACGATCGACTGCGCCTTGCCGGTGGCCTTGTCCTTCGCGCCGACGTGCAGGATGCCGTTGGCGTCGATGTCGAAGGTCACTTCGATCTGCGGTACGCCGCGCGGAGCCGGCGGGATGTCGGCCAGGTCGAACTTGCCCAGCGACTTGTTCTGCGAAGCTTGCTTGCGCTCGCCCTGCAGCACGTGGATGGTCACGGCGCCCTGGTTGTCGTCGGCGGTCGAGAACACCTGCGACTTCTTGGTCGGGATGGTGGTGTTCTTCTCGATCAGCGCGGTCATCACGCCGCCCATGGTTTCGATACCCAGGGTCAGCGGGCTGACGTCCAGCAGCAGCACGTCCTTGACGTCACCAGCCAGAACGGCGCCCTGGATGGCGGCGCCCATGGCGACGGCTTCGTCAGGGTTGACGTCCTTGCGCGCTTCTTTACCGAAGAAGTCGGCAACAGCCTTCTGCACCATCGGCATACGCGTCTGGCCACCGACCAGGATCACGTCGTCGATCTTGCTGGCGTCGATGCCGGCGTCTTTCAGCGCGATACGGCATGGCTCGATGGTGCGGTTGACCAGGTCTTCGACCAGCGACTCCAGCTTGGCGCGGGAGATCTTCACGTTCAGGTGCTTGGGACCGGTGGCATCTGCAGTGATGTACGGCAGGTTGACGTCGGTCGACTGAGCGGAGGACAGCTCGATCTTGGCTTTTTCAGCGGCTTCTTTCAGACGCTGCAGGGCCAGGGGATCGTTCTTCAGGTCCATGCCGGACTCTTTCTTGAACTCGTCGACGAGGTAGTCGATCAGACGCATGTCGAAGTCTTCGCCACCCAGGAAGGTGTCGCCGTTGGTGGCCAGTACTTCGAACTGGTGCTCACCGTCGACTTCGGCGATTTCGATGACCGATACGTCGAAGGTACCACCACCCAGGTCATAGACGATCACGGTGTGGTCGCCCTTGCCCTTGTCCATGCCGTAGGCCAGCGCGGCGGCGGTCGGTTCGTTGATGATACGTTTTACGTCCAGGCCAGCGATACGGCCGGCGTCCTTGGTCGCCTGACGCTGACTGTCGTTGAAGTAGGCCGGAACGGTGATGACCGCTTCGGTGACCGGCTCGCCGAGGTAGTCTTCGGCGGTCTTCTTCATCTTTTTCAGGACTTCGGCGCTGATCTGCGGCGGAGCCATCTGCTTGTCGGCAGCCTCAACCCAGGCGTCACCGTTGTTGGCCTTGACGATCTTGTAAGGCACCAGCTTGATGTCTTTCTGCACGACATCTTCTTCGAAACGACGGCCGATCAAGCGCTTCACCGCGAACAGGGTGTTATGCGGGTTGGTGACCGCCTGGCGCTTGGCCGACTGGCCGACCAGGATCTCACCGTCGTTGGCGTAGGCGATGATCGAAGGGGTGGTACGCGCACCTTCGGCGTTCTCGATGACCTTGGCGGTGCCGTTTTCCAGCACGGAGACGCAGGAGTTGGTGGTCCCCAGGTCGATACCGATGATTTTACCCATGTTGATTCTCCCGAAACTTGAATTTGGTAGCAGCGACTGCTTTGGCCAACTGCACTAATACTTGAAGGCTTGACACCTAGATGGGGGTGCCCGGAAAGATTTCAAGCCTTTTCATTGATCGAAGGCTGCGGGGCGCTCGGCGCCTTGCTGACCACCACCATGGCGGGGCGCAGCAGGCGGCCATTGAGCAGGTAGCCCTTCTGGAACACGTTCAGCACGCTGTTCGGCTCGACATCGGCGCTTTCCTGCATGGCCATCGCCTGGTGGTGCTCGGCGTTGAATGGCTGGCCGTGCGGCTCGATGGTTTCCAGGTTGTAGCGCTTGAGGGTGTCCTGGAACATCTTCAGGGTCAGCTCGATACCTTCGCGCATCGGCTTGATAGTTTCGTCGTCGGCGCTGGACAGCTCCAGGCCACGCTCCAGGCTGTCGATGATCGGCAGCAGGTCGCCGGCGAACTTCTCCAGGGCGAACTTGTGGGCCTTCTCGACATCCTGCTCGGCGCGGCGGCGGACGTTCTGCAGGTCGGCGGCGGTGCGCAGGGACTGGTCCTTGGCGGCGGCCAGCTGCTCCTCGAGCTCCAGGACGCGGGCATCGACATTCGCAGCACCGGCTTCTTCGGAATTCAGGTTCTTCTCATCCAGCTGTTCGTCAGCCATTGGGTTTCTCCTCCACGATTTCTGTCGTGCGAGCCAGGCTCGCCATGTCTTGCCGGCTATATGGGGTCGGAAAAACCAGGTTCAAGGGGCAAAGCGCTTTTCCACATTCATCGACCGGCTATTGGCAGACTCACGAAAAGCACTGTATAAATATCCAGACACGACCCTTCGGGAGCCGCCCCATGCTGGTGCACCTGTCCATTCACAACTACGCCATCGTCGAACACCTCGACCTCGAGATCGCCCGCGGCATGTCCGTCATCACCGGCGAGACCGGGGCCGGCAAGTCGATCATGCTCGATGCCCTCGGTTTGGCACTCGGCGACCGCGCCGACAGCGGCGTGGTGCGTCCGGGCACCGACAAGGCCGATATCCTCGCCACCTTCGACCTTGTCGACATCCCCGAAGCGCATGCCTGGCTCGCCCAGCGCGACCTGGAAAGCGACGGGCCATGCATCCTGCGCCGGGTGATCACCGCCGAGGGCCGCAGCCGCGGCTACATCAATGGCACCCCCTGCCCGCTGGGCGACCTCAAGGCCCTGGGCGAGCTGCTGATCGACATCCACAGCCAGCACGAGCACCAGTCACTGCTGAAAACCGACACCCACCGCCGGCTGGTGGACGAGTATGCCGGCGCCACCGACCTGTCCCGCCAGGTCCAGCTGGCCGCCAAGCGCTGGAACCAGACCAGCCAGGAGCTGGAGCGCCTGAGCAATTCCGGGGACGAGCAACGGGCGCGCCATCAACTGCTCAGCTACCAGCTGGAAGAACTCGACAACCTGGGCCTTGGCGAAAACGAGCTGGAACAGCTGGAGCAGGAACACAAGAACCTGACCAACGCCGAGGCGCTGTTCGGCATCTGCCGCCAGGTCATCGACCAGTGCAGCGAAAGCGACTCGGGTAACGTGCTGAGTGCCCTGACCGTCAGCCTCAACCGGCTCACCGCGGTCGGCAACAGCCCAAAGGCACTGGGCGAGGCGGTCAACCTGATCGCCAGCGCGCAGATCCAGGTGGAAGAAGCCGTCGGCGAGCTCAACCGCTTCCTCGACAACTTCGACGCCGACCCGATGCGCCTGCAGGCCCTCGAAGAACGCCTGGATACTATCTATACCCTCGCCCGCAAACACCGCGTGCACCCCACCGAGCTGCCGCACTTGCAACAGCGCCTGATGGAGGAGCTGGAAGGGCTTAACGCCAGCGACGAATCGATCGAGCGCCTCGGCGAGGAGCTGGCCGCCTACGCCCAGCACTATAAAGAGAAGGCCCGCGAGCTGAGCGCGCTGCGCCAGCAAGCCGCCAAACAGCTGGCCACCGCCGTCGAACAGGAAATCCAGCGCCTGGGCATGCCCGGCGGGCGATTCTGCATCGAGCTCACGCCCTTTGATAACGGCGACCTCTCGCCCCATGGCCTGGAGCAGATCGAACTACTGGTCAGCGCCAACCCCGGTCAGCCACTCAAGGGCCTGGCCAAGGTCGCCTCAGGCGGTGAGCTGTCGCGTATCAGCCTGGCGATCCAGGTGATCACCGCGCAGACCTCGCGCATTCCCACCCTGGTATTCGACGAAGTGGATGTGGGGATCGGCGGCCCGACCGCGGAAATCGTCGGCCAACTGCTGCGTCGTCTCGGCGAGCGCGGCCAGGTACTGACAGTGACCCACCTGCCCCAGGTGGCCGCGCAGGGCCATCACCATCTGTTCGTGCACAAGGTACGCAACAGCGACACCACACACACCGCCGTGTCCAGCCTGGGCAAGCGCGAGCGGGTCGAGGAAGTGGCGCGGATGCTGGGCGGGATCGACCTGACCAAGGAATCGCTGGCCCATGCACGCAAGATGGTGGTGAGCAGCAAGGCCTGAGCCTGTGCGGTCCCTGTAGGAGCGGCCTTGTGTCGCGAAAGGGGCGCGCAGCGGCCCCAGGATCTCTGCATGACTCAGAATTGCAGGGGCTGCTACGCAGCCCTTTCGCGACACAAGGCCGCTCCTACAGAGATCGCGCAAGACTTGAGATACCACAAAGCACAAAGGCGACCCGAAGGTCGCCTTTGTCTTCAATAACGATCTAAATCGTTACTTCTTTTTACGCACATACAGAACCAGATTGTGATCCACCAGCTCGAAGCCATGCTCGGCAACGATCTCTTTCTGGCGCTTCTCGATTTCGGCATCGAAGAATTCAATGACTTCACCGCTGTCCACGTTGACCATGTGATCGTGGTGCTTGCCATCCGCCAGCTCGAACACCGCGTGGCCGCCATCAAAGTTGTGGCGCTCCACCAGGCCCGCCGCTTCGAATTGGGTCAGTACGCGGTACACGGTCGCCAGACCGACATCCTCGCCAGCCTCCATCAGCGCCTTGTAGACGTCCTCGGCACTCATGTGACGCTGCTCGGCCGAGTCGAGCATCTGAAGAATCTTTACTCGAGGCAGGGTTACCTTGAGGCCCGCTTTGCGCAATTCGCTATTTTCAACCATGGTCAGCTTTCTCGCCGATGCTGCTTCGCAGCTTCTCTTAATACGGGTATGATCGGGGTTTACGTTGTCCAGCCAAGATAGTGGAAGTCGCCCACCGATGCAAAACACCAAGCTCTTGCTAACCAGCCTCACTCTAGTGGGACTGCTCGCACTCGCCGGTTGCTCGTTTCCCGGGGTTTACAAAATCGACATCCAGCAGGGCAATGTCGTCACGCAAGACATGATAGACCAATTGCGCCCGGGAATGACCCGTCGGCAAGTAAGGTTTATCATGGGCAACCCCCTGCTGCAGGACACCTTCCACACCAACCGTTGGGACTACCTGTACAGCCTGCAACCCGGCGGCGGCCAGCGCCAGCAGGAGCGCATGAGCATCTTCTTCAACGAGAACGACCAACTGGTCAGCCTCTCCGGCGACTTCATGCCGGGCGTCAGCCGCGACCAGGAAATCCTCGGCGGCAGCGGCGACACCACGGTCAGCCCGGACAAGCAGCCGAGCCAGCCCGAGAAGCCGGCCAAGCCAGGCTCACTGGAAGACACGCTGCAGAAGGAAATCGACAACATCGAGACCACCCCGGTCCCGACGCCAGCACCACTGGAAACCTCGCCGCAGTAAATGCGCCGACACTAAAAAGCCCGGATCCAGTCCGGGCTTTTTGTTGCGCCTTCGAAAAGCCTTTGGTTCAGGCCAGCACTATTCAGCCATTGATCTGCTTGGCGCGCTGGCAAAACGCATCGACCATGGTATTGGCCGCCTGGTTGAACAGCGGGCCCAAGGTCGCGCGCACCAAGGCGCCGGCGTAGTCGAACGACAGGTCGAGGCTGATCTTGCAGGCTTTCTCGCCCAGCGGCTTGAACACCCACAAACCGTGCAGCTGGGTGAACGGCCCATCCTCCAGGTTCATCTCGATCGACTGCCCCGGCACCAGCACGTTGCGCGTGGTGAACTGCTGGCTCATGCCACCCTTGGCCACTTCCAGCCTGGCCCGCATGTGCGTGTCGCTGGCCTCGAGCACGGTGGAAGCCGAGCACCAGGGCAGGAACTCCGGGTAGCTGGCCACATCGTTGACCAGGTCGTAGAGCGCCTGGGCAGGGAACGGCAGCAGGGCGGAGCGTTGAATATGGGTAGTCATCCAGGCGTCACTTCCAATCTGGGCGGCGGCGCGTCGCAGCGCCTCGAATACGGTTCTGCGCGGCAGAACGAGGCCTGTATTGTCCGGGATTCACACAACTGGCTCAAGCGCACCTAAACCCCATAGCCGAGGACGCGGACTCTCCCTATAATGCCGCCCCTATGGCTAAGCAAAAGAAACATCCGACCGGGACCATCGCGCAGAACAAGAAGGCGCGACACGATTACTTCATCGAACACAAGTTCGAGGCCGGGCTGGTCCTGTCCGGCTGGGAAGTAAAGAGCCTGCGGGCCGGCAAGGCGCACCTGACCGACAGCTACGTGCTGCTCAAGGATGGCGAAGCCTGGCTGTTCGGCAGCCACATCACCCCGCTGAACACCGCCAGCACCCACGTCATCGCCGACCCGATCCGCACCCGCAAGCTGCTGCTGAACAAGCGCGAGCTGGAGCGCCTGGAAGCGGCCGTGGCGCAGAAGGGCTACACCTGCGTGGCGATGTCGCTGTACTGGAGCAAGCACCTGATCAAGTGCGAGATCGCGCTCGGCAAGGGCAAGAAGGAGTTCGACAAGCGCGATACCGTGCGCGAGCGCGACTCCAACCGCGAGCTGCAGCGCACGATGCGCAACAAGGGCAAGGAAGAGTAAGCCCGACCCTCGCGGTCACTGTAGGAGCGGCCTCGTGTCGCGAAAGGGCCGCGAAGCGGCCCCCTACAATCTGTGTGACGCATAGATCCAGAGGCCGCTGCGCGCCCTTTTCGCGACACAAGGCCGCTCCCACAAGAACCGCGCATGCCGCATCTCAGCGCCCGCTGCGCCGCTCCGCCCGTGCCACCCGCTGGGCCTCCTGCTGCGCCTCTTGCAGCACCTCCTGGACATACAGGATATGCCGGCTAGACACCTCCCGCGCATCGTCCGCCCGCCCCTCGACAATCGCCAGATAGAGCTCGCGATGCTGACTGATCAGCATGTCGCGCGTCTCCGTGCGCTGCTGGTACATGCCGCCGATATTGGTCACCACGTTGCGCTTGAGCAGGTCGAACAAGCCGCGGATGGTATGCAGCAGCACGGCGTTGTGGCTGGCTTCGGCAATGGCCAGGTGGAATCGCGCATCGGCCGCGCCCTCCTGCGCCCGGTCCACCTCGCCGACACGGTTGTAGCAATCCTGCAGCGCGTCGAATGCCGTCTTCAAGCGCTCGCGATCAGGCTCGGTGGCGCGCTGGGCCGCGTAGTAGGCACATGACGCCTCCAGGGTGTGGCGGAACTCCAGCAGGTCGCGCTGGGCATCCGGATTGCGCTCCAGCAGTTGCAACAGCGGGTCGCTGAAGGTGGAGCCCAAGGCTTCGGCCACATAGTTGCCGCCACCCTGGCGGCTGACCAGCAGCCCCTTGGCCACCAGCTTCTGGATCGCCTCGCGCAACGACGGACGGGACACGCCGAACTGCTCGGCCAGGACGCGTTCGGCGGGCAGGCGCTGCCCCGAAGTCAACGTGCCCTCGAGAATCATCCCTTCCAACCGATCGACGATGTCGTCGGACAGGCGCCGCTGGCGGACCTGATCAAAAACCATTGCTTGCTCTCCACGAACCCCGGGGATGCGAATCCGGGGGCGCCTATTCTGCGCCTATCCGGCCTACGCCGACACCCATCAGGCGGCGATTTTCCCTGCCATACAGATGTCCGCTCATCGGCTTGAGACCAAAGTTTTCCACAGGACAAATTGACACACCCTGCGCGGCGCTCTTAACCTAGCGTCCAGCCATTGTAAATTGGTCTTACCAATTATCCAATGCCAGTGCCTTGACCAACAACAATTAGGGGCCACCCCATATGCAAACCTGGCAACAACTCTATACCCCGCTTGGTAGCCTCGGCCTGTCCGCGCTGGCGGCGGTCATCCCCATCGTGTTCTTCTTCCTCGCCCTCGCCGTGTTCCGCCTCAAGGGCCACGTCGCCGGCAGCATCACCCTCGCGCTGTCGATCCTGGTGGCGATCTTCGCTTTCCAGATGCCTGTCGACATGGCCCTGGCCGCCGCGGGTTATGGCTTCCTCTACGGCCTGTGGCCAATTGCCTGGATCATCGTCGCCGCGGTGTTCCTCTACAAACTCACGGTCAAGAGTGGCCAGTTCGAAGTGATCCGCAGCTCGGTGCTGTCGATCACCGACGACCAGCGCCTGCAGGTACTGCTGATCGGCTTCTGCTTCGGTGCCTTCCTCGAAGGCGCGGCCGGTTTCGGCGCGCCGGTGGCCATTACCGCCGCGCTGCTGGTGGGGCTGGGCTTCAACCCGCTGTACGCCGCCGGCCTGTGCCTGATCGCCAACACCGCGCCGGTGGCCTTCGGCGCCCTGGGCATCCCGATCATCGTCGCAGGGCAAGTGACCGGCATCGACGCCTTCCACATCGGTGCCATGACCGGCCGCCAGCTGCCGCTGCTGTCGCTGTTCGTGCCGTTCTGGCTGGTGTTCATGATGGACGGCGTGCGCGGCGTGAAGGAGACCTGGCCTGCCGCCCTGGTGGCCGGCCTGAGCTTCGCCGTCACCCAATACTTCACCTCCAACTTCATCGGCCCGGAGCTGCCGGACATCACCTCGGCCCTGGCCAGCCTGATCGCCCTGACCCTGTTCCTCAAGGTCTGGCAGCCCAAGCGCTCGTTCGCCGAAGCCAAGGGCAGCGTCGGCGCCGCCGTCGTGCAATCGGGTGGCAGCCAGCCTTCGCCGTACAGCTTCGGCGAGATCTTCAAAGCCTGGTCGCCGTTCCTGATCCTGACCGTGTTAGTCACGATCTGGACCCTGAAGCCGTTCAAGGCAGCCTTCGCCCCGGGCGGGGCGATGTACAACTTCGTGTTCAACTTCGCCATCCCGCACCTCGACCAGCTGGTGATCAAGACCGCACCTATCGTTACCGCGCCGACTGCCATGCCGGCGGTGTTCAAGCTCGACCCGATTTCCGCCACCGGCACGGCGATCTTCCTCTCGGCGCTGATCTCGATGTGGGTGTTGAAAATCAACCTCAAAACTGGTCTTACCACTTTTAAAGAGACCTTCTGGGAACTGCGCTGGCCTATCCTGTCGATCGGCATGGTGCTGGCCTTCGCCTTCGTCACCAACTACTCGGGCATGTCCTCGACCATGGCCCTGGTGCTGGCCGGCACGGGCGCCGCGTTCCCGTTCTTCTCGCCGTTCCTGGGCTGGCTGGGCGTGTTCCTGACCGGTTCCGACACCTCGTCCAACGCCCTGTTCAGCTCACTGCAGGCCACCACCGCACACCAGATCGGGGTCAGCGACACCCTGCTGGTGGCGGCCAACACCAGCGGCGGCGTGACCGGCAAGATGATCTCGCCGCAGTCGATCGCCGTGGCCTGCGCCGCCACCGGCCTGGTCGGCAAGGAATCCGACCTGTTCCGCTTCACCGTCAAGCACAGCCTGTTCTTCGCCACCATCGTCGGCCTGATCACCCTGGTCCAGGCCTACTGGCTCACTGGCATGCTGGTTCATCACTAAAGTGAAAGGGGCCGGGCGCCAGTCAGCGCCCGGCATCTCCTTCAACCCACGCTGCGAGAATCCATGATCATTTCCGCCTCCACCGACTATCGCGCCGCGGCCCAACGCAAGCTGCCCCCCTTCCTCTTCCACTACGCCGACGGCGGTGCCTACGCCGAGCACACCCTGCGCCACAACGTCTCGGACCTGGCCAGCATCGCCCTGCGTCAGCGCGTGCTGAAGAACATGTCGGACCTGAGCCTGGAGACCCGGCTGTTCGACGAGACCCTGAGCATGCCCGTGGCCCTGGCCCCGGTCGGCCTCACCGGCATGTACGCCCGCCGCGGCGAAGTGCAGGCGGCCCGCGCGGCGGCGGCCCATGGCATTCCGTTCACGATGTCGACGGTGTCGGTGTGCCCGATCGAGGAAGTGGCCCCGGCCATCGACCGGCCGATGTGGTTCCAGCTGTATGTCCTGAAAGACCGCGGCTTCATGCGCAACGCCCTGGAGCGCGCGAAAGCGGCCGGCGTGAAGACCCTGGTGTTCACCGTCGACATGCCGGTACCCGGCGCCCGCTACCGCGATGCCCACTCCGGCATGAGCGGCCCGAACGCGCCGCTGCGGCGCGTGTGGCAGGCCATGACCCACCCACAATGGGCGCTAAATGTCGGCTTGCTCGGCCGCCCCCATGACCTGGGCAACATCTCGAAATACCGGGGCAACCCGACCGGTTTGGCCGACTACATCGGCTGGCTGGGCAACAACTTCGACCCGTCCATCTCCTGGAAAGACCTGGAGTGGATCCGCGAATTCTGGGACGGCCCGATGATCATCAAGGGCATCCTCGACGCCGACGACGCCCGCGACGCGGTCAAGTTCGGCGCCGATGGCATCGTCGTCTCCAACCACGGCGGCCGCCAGCTCGACGGCGTACTGTCCAGCGCCCGCGCCCTGCCGGCGATCGCCGACGCGGTGAAGGGCGATATCAAGATCCTCGCCGACTCCGGTATCCGCAGCGGCCTGGACGTAGTGCGCATGGTCGCCTTGGGCGCCGACACCGTGTTGATCGGCCGCGCCTTCCTTTATGCCCTGGCCACCCATGGCGAAGCGGGTGTGAAGAACCTGCTGGAGCTGTTCGAGAAAGAGATGCGCGTAGCCATGGTGCTGACCGGTGCCAAGTCCATCAGCGAGATCACCCGCGACTCGCTGGTCCGCGAACTGGGCGCCTGAGCGCCCGCCACCGCCTGATTGCCCGGGGCACGCCGCGCACCAGACGCCGCGGCCCCGCGAGGAGACTGCATGAGCCTGCCCGCCGCGTTCCTGCGTGATGCCGAGCACCTGATCCCCACCGAACGCCGCTTCGACGACCCGACCTCGACCCTGGCCTTCGGCACCGACGCCAGTTTCTACCGGCTGATTCCCAAGCTGGTAGTGCGTGTGGAATCCGAGGACGAAGTGGTCGCGCTGCTCCAGCTGGCCCAGCGTGACCGGGTCCCCGTGACCTTCCGCGCCGCCGGCACCAGCCTGTCGGGCCAGGCGCTCAGCGACTCGGTGCTGATCGTGCTCGGCGACAACTGGAATGGCCGGGAGATTCGCGGCCAGGGCACGCAGATCCGCCTGCAGCCCGGGGTGATCGGCGCCCAAGCCAATGCCTGGCTCGCCCCCTTCGGGCGCAAGATCGGCCCGGACCCGGCCTCGATCAATGCCTGCAAAATCGGCGGCATCGTCGCCAACAACGCCAGCGGCATGTGCTGCGGCACCGCGCAGAACACCTACCACACCCTTGCCGGCCTGCGCCTGGTGCTGGCCGACGGCACCCGTCTGGACAGCGAAGACCCGGCCAGCGTCGCCGCTTTCGGGCAAAGTCACGCCGGCCTGCTGGACGAACTGGCGCGCCTTGGCCGCGAGACCCGCGCCAACCTCGCACTGGCCGATCGCATCCGACACAAGTACCGACTGAAGAACACCACGGGCCTGTCGCTCAACGCGCTGGTGGACTACGACCAGCCGCTCGACATCCTGCAGCACCTGCTGGTCGGCTCCGAAGGCACCCTCGGCTTCATCAGCGCCGTCACCTACGACACAGTGCCCGACCATCCGCACAAGGCCAGCGCGCTGCTGGTGTTCCCAAGCGTCGAAAGCTGCTGCCGGGCGGTGACCCTGCTCAAGCCGCAACCGGTGTCCGCCGTGGAGCTGCTCGACCGCCGTAGCCTGCGTTCGGTGCAAGATATGCCCGGCATGCCGGCCTGGGTGAAAGGCCTGTCCGGCAACGCCTGCGCCTTGCTGATCGAGTCCCGCGCCGCCAGCCGGAGCCTGCTGCACGAACAGCTCGACCAGGTGATGGCCGCCATCGCGGAGTTCCCGCTGGAGCAGAAGGTCGCCTTCAGCGAAGACCCGGCGGTGTACAACCAGCTGTGGAAGATCCGCAAGGACACCTTCCCCGCCGTCGGCGCCGTGCGCCAGACCGGCACCACGGTGATCATCGAGGACGTCACCTTCCCCATCGAGCAACTGGCCGAGGGCGTCAACCGCCTGATCCAGCTGTTCGACAAGCACCGTTATGACGAGGCGATCATTTTCGGCCACGCTCTGGAAGGCAACCTGCACTTCGTCTTCACCCAGGGCTTCAACAGTGCCGAGGAGGTGGCGCGCTACCAGGCGTTCATGGACGACGTGGCGCAACTGGTGGCGGTGGAGTTCGGTGGCTCGCTCAAGGCCGAGCACGGCACCGGGCGCAACATGGCGCCGTTCGTCGAGCTGGAATGGGGCAAGGACGCCTACCAGTTGATGTGGCAGCTCAAGCGCCTGCTCGACCCCAACGGCATCCTCAACCCCGATGTGGTGCTGAGTGAGGATCCGGACATCCACCTGAAGAACCTCAAGCCGCTGCCGGCCGCCGACGAGATCGTCGACAAGTGCATCGAGTGCGGGTTCTGCGAGCCGGTGTGCCCGTCGAAAGGGCTTACCTTGAGCCCACGCCAGCGCATCGTCATGTGGCGCGATATCCAGGCGAAGAAACGCGCAGGCGTCGACACCCGCGAACTGCTGCGCACCTATCAGTACCAGGGCATCGACACCTGCGCCGCCACGGGCCTGTGCGCCCAGCGCTGCCCGGTGGGCATCAATACCGGCGAGCTGGTGAAGAAGCTGCGCGGCCAGGCGGCCGAACACGGCAAGGCCGCCGACTGGCTGGCCGAGCATTTCCACGCCACCCTGCGCGGCGCCCGCTTCACCCTTGCCGCCGCCAATGGCGCGCGCAAGCTGCTTGGTGCCCCACGCATGAGCCGCCTCAGCGCCAGCCTGAGCAAGGCCAGCAAAGGCCGCCTGCCGCAGTGGACGCCCGCCATGCCGCAGCCACTGCGGGCCATCGACTTCCCCGCGCCGAGCCACGATGCCCGCCCACGGGTCGTCTACCTGGCCGCCTGCGTGTCGCGGGTGATGGGCCCGGCCTACGCTGACCGCGAACAGAGCTCGCTGCTGGACAAGACCCGCACCCTGCTGGAAAAGGCCGGCTACCAGGTGGTGTTCCCGGACAACGCCGACAGCCTGTGCTGCGGCCAGCCGTTCGCCTCCAAGGGCTACCCCGAGCAGGCCGAGCACAAGCGCCAGGAGCTGATCAACGCCCTGCTGCACGCCAGCCGCGGCGGCCTCGACCCGATCTACTGCGACACCAGCCCCTGCACCCTGCGCCTGATGCAAGACCTGGGCGAGTCGCGGCTGGACCTGTACGACCCGGTGCGCTTCATCCGCACCCACCTGGTCGACAGGCTGGAGTTCACCCCCCAGGACGAGCCGGTGGCGGTGCACGTGACCTGCAGCACCCAGCACCTGGGTGAAAGCCAGGCGCTGATCGACCTGGCGCGCCGCTGCAGCAAGCAGGTGGTGATCCCCGAGGGCATCCATTGCTGCGGCTTCGCCGGCGACAAGGGCTTCACCACCCCGGAACTCAACGCCCACTCCCTGCGCACACTCAAGGACGCCGTGCAGTATTGCAGCGAAGGGATTTCCACCAGCCGTACCTGCGAAATCGGCCTGTCGAGCCACAGCGGCATCGACTATCACGGCCTGGTGTACCTGGTCGAGCGGGTCACCCGCGCACGCAGCCTCTGAGCCCAGGGCAGTCCCGCTCTCTCCCGTGGGAGCGGGCCAGCCCCGCGCACCACAACTGCGTCCTGCACAAACCCTGCGCACTCAAGTAAACTGGCGGCCTTTTCGCGCAGCCTCGGGCTGCCCCTGTCGATTTACCAAAGGTGCCCGCCATGCCCTGGCTGCAAGTACGCCTGGCCATCAGCCCGGAACAAGCCGAAACCTACGAAGACGCCCTGCTCGAAGTGGGTGCCGTCTCGGTGACTTTCATGGACGCCGAAGACCAGCCGATCTTCGAACCAGACCTCAATACCACCCCGCTGTGGTCGCACACGCACCTGCTGGCGCTGTTCGAGGCCGATGCCGAACCCGAGCAGGTGTTCGCCCACCTGCGCCTGCTGACCGGCGCCGAGCTGCCCGAGCACCACGCTGAGGTGATCGAGGACCAGGACTGGGAACGCAGCTGGATGGACAACTTCCAGCCCATGCGCTTCGGCCAGCGCCTGTGGATCGTGCCGAGCTGGCACGAAGCGCCGGAAAAAGACGCGGTCAACCTGCTGCTCGACCCGGGCCTGGCCTTCGGCACCGGTACCCACCCGACCACCGCGCTGTGCCTGGAATGGCTCGACGGCCAACAGTTGCAAGGCACCCAGGTGCTGGACTTCGGCTGCGGCTCGGGCATCCTGGCCATCGCCGCGCTGCTGCTCGGTGCCCGCCACGCGGTCGGCACCGACATCGACGTGCAGGCTATCGAGGCCTCCCGTGACAACGCCCAGCGTAACGGCATTGCCGACGACACCTTTGACCTGTACCTGCCCGAGCAGATGCCGGCCATGCAGGCCGACGTGCTGGTGGCCAATATCCTGGCCGGCCCGCTGGTCTCGCTGGCGCCGCAACTGTCCGGCCTGGTGCGCCCCGGTGGCCTGCTGGCGCTGTCGGGCATCCTTGCCGAACAAGGCGAGGAAGTAGCCGCCGCCTATGCCGCCGACTTCGACCTGGACCCGATCGTCGTGCGCGACGGCTGGGTACGTATCAGTGGTCACCGCCGCTAAGCGCGCCTAGACTCATCTCCTGCACAGCCCCTCGGACATCCGCATGACCGACAGTTTCGTCACCCAGTGCCCGCATTGCCAGACCAGCTTTCGCGTCACCCATCACCAGCTGAGCGTGGCTCGCGGCGTGGTGCGTTGCGGCCATTGCCTGCAGGTGTTCAACGCGGCGAAACAGTTGCTGGAGCAGAACCGCGCCGCCACTGGTGAAGGCAGCATCGAGGCACCGCCCGCCGTGGCGCAGCCGGTCGCACCCGTGGCCCCGGCAGCCGAGCCGGTGGCCGAAACCCCGGCACCGGACGAAGACAACTGGAGCGTCACGGCCGAAGAACTGGACGCCCTCGACCTCGACCAGGAACTGGCGCGCCTCGAGCGGCGCAGCCCGGGTGACCGGCGCGGCGCGACGAAGGGCCTGCTGCAGGCCCGTCGCGACGAGCAGGTCGGCGATGGACACGGCGACGAACTGTTTGGCACGGCCACCGATGATGACCTGGCGCCCACACAGGTGCGCGAGGAAGCGCCGGTACTGGTCGAGCAGGAGCCGCTCGACCTGGAGCCCGCGGCCGACGAACGCACCGAACCGACCCTCGGCAACGCCGACCTCGACCTGGACGACGAACCGCCGACGCGCCACCAGCCACCGGCCGACGACCTCGACGAGCCACTGGAACGGTTGTCCGCCAACGACGAGCCAGTTCCGGAAAAGGGCCTGTCGGCGCTGGACGACGAGGTCCGCAGCGAACCGCTCTCGGTCCGCGACGAGGAACCCGACGAACAATCCGGGCAACGCCTGGAGCCCAGCCTGGCGATCAAGCCCGAGCGCACGCGCAAGGAGCCGCTGGTCGACGTGGTCGACGACCCGTTGCAGCTGGATTGGGAAAAGCCCGCGCCGAACTGGGGCAAGCGCCTGCTATGGAGCTTCCTGACCCTGCTGGCCGCCGCCCTGCTGGCATTCCAGTACGTCTGGTTCCACTTCGACGAAATGGCCCGCCAGGACCAGTACCGCCCGTGGTTTCAGCAACTGTGCCCGATGTTCGGCTGCCAAGTGCCGACCCGCGTGGATATCTCGCGTATCAAGAGCAGCAACCTGGTGGTGCGCAGCCACCCGGACTTCAAGGGCGCGCTGATCGTCGACGCGATCATCTACAACCGTGCGCCCTTCGCCCAACCCTTCCCCTTGCTGGAGCTGCGCTTCGCCGACCTCAACGGCCAGTTGATCGCCAGCCGGCGCTTCAAGCCCAGCGAATACCTGTCGGGTGAGCTGGCCGGTCGCGGCGAGATGCCCAGCCAGACACCGATCCACATCGCCCTGGACATCCTCGACCCGGGGCCGAAGGCGGTGAACTACAGCCTGAGCTTCCGCTCGCCGGAATAAACGACCAGCGGCAAGCCCGCCCTACGGGCTTGCCGGTGTCGCGAACGGACCGCAAAGCGGCTCCAGGTTCAACTGAACGGTTGAATTTCCGAGACTCGCGGCATCGGTCATAACGCCGCAACTGTTCAGATTTTATCCAGATTCATCTTTATCCGGTCATCGAGAGCGGGTATCATGCCATCCCTTTTTCGAACTCCAATGATTCGGCCCCACAACAGGGAACACCTATGTCGGCGGTACGCATCGGCCCTTACACACTGCAGAACAACCTGATCCTGGCCCCCATGGCCGGCGTCACCGACCAGCCTTTTCGCACCCTGTGCAAACGCCTCGGGGCGGGCATGGTGGTCTCGGAGATGGTCTCCAGCGACATGCGCCTGTGGAACAGCCGCAAGTCGAGCCTGCGTCGCATCCACGAAGGCGATCCCGAGCCGCGCTCGGTGCAGATAGCCGGCGGCGACGCGCAGATGATGGCCGAGGCGGCCCGGGCCAACGTCGAGGCCGGCGCCCAGATCATCGACATCAACATGGGCTGCCCGGCGAAAAAAGTCTGCAACAAGGCCGCAGGCTCTGCTTTATTGAGAGATGAAGCCTTGGTCACCGAGATCCTCCACGCCGTTGTCGGCGCCGTGGACATCCCGGTGACGCTGAAGATTCGCACCGGCTGGGACCGGGCGAACAAGAACGGCCTGAATGTGGCGAAGATCGCCGAACAGGCCGGCATCCAGGCGCTGGCGGTGCATGGCCGCACACGCGCCGACCTGTACACCGGTGACGCCGAGTACGACACCATCGCCGAGATCAAGCAGGCGGTGTCGATCCCGGTTTTCGCCAACGGCGACATCACCTCGCCGGAAAAGGCCCGGGCGGTGCTGCACGCCACCGGTGCCGACGGCCTGCTGATCGGCCGTGCCGCCCAGGGGCGGCCGTGGATTTTCCGCGAGATCGAGCATTACCTGCGCACGGGCGAGCACCTGCCCGCACCGGCGCTGGACGAAGTGGAACGCATTCTGCTGGAGCACCTGGCTGCGCTGCACGCCTTCTACGGCGATGTGATGGGCGTGCGTATCGCCCGCAAGCACGTGGGCTGGTACCTGGCGACCCGACCCGGCGGCAAGGAGTTCCGCAGCCGGTTCAACGCTTTGGAAGACACACAAGCGCAGTGCGCCAACGTTCAGGCGTTTTTCGCCGAACGTCGACAGAGCCTTGGGACAGAGGACGATCAAGGGGTGGCCGCATGACGATGATGACCGAGACATTAGTGAGTGGAACAACGCCCGTGAGCGACAACGCCAACCTCAAGCAGCACCTGAACACGCCGAGCGAGGAGGGCCAGACCCTGCGCGACAGCGTCGAGAAGGCGCTGCACAACTACTTCGCCCACCTGGAAGGCGCTACCGTCACGGACGTGTACAACCTGGTGCTCTCGGAAGTCGAGGCGCCCTTGCTCGAATGCGTGATGAACTACGTCAAGGGCAACCAGACCAAGGCCAGCGAGATGCTCGGACTCAACCGAGGCACGCTGCGCAAGAAGCTCAAGCAGTACGATCTGTTGTAAGGCCAGAACCCCAACCAGAAAAGGCGCTCATGCAAAAAGGCGCCTTTTTTGCTGACTCCACCGCGTTATGGAATCTGAAATGACCGACCAGACTACCCGCCTGCCGATCCGCCGCGCCCTGATCAGCGTCTCCGACAAGACCGGTATCCTCGAATTCGCCCGTGAGCTGCAGCAGCTCGGTGTCGAGATCCTGTCCACCGGCGGCACCTACAAGCTGCTCAAGGACAATGGCGTGAACGCGGTGGAAGTGGCCGACTACACCGGCTTCGCCGAAATGATGGACGGCCGGGTCAAGACCCTGCATCCGAAGATCCACGGCGGCATCCTCGGCCGTCGCGGCACCGACGACGCCATCATGAACGAGCACGGCATCAAGCCGATCGACCTGGTCGCGGTCAACCTGTACCCGTTCGAAGCCACCATCAGCAAGCCGGGCTGCGACCTGCCGACCGCCATCGAGAATATCGATATCGGCGGCCCGACCATGGTCCGTTCGGCGGCGAAGAACCACAAGGACGTCGCCATCGTGGTCAACGCCAGCGACTACGCCGGCATCGTCGAGGGCCTCAAGGCCGGTGGCCTGACCTACGCCCAGCGCTTCGACCTGATGCTCAAGGCCTTCGAGCACACCGCCGCCTACGACGGCATGATCGCCAACTACATGGGCACCATCGACCAGGCCAAGCAAACCCTGTCGACCGAAGACCGCAGCGAGTTCCCGCGCACCTTCAACAGCCAGTTCGTCAAGGCCCAGGAAATGCGCTACGGCGAGAACCCGCACCAGAGCGCGGCGTTCTACGTCGAGGCCAAGAAGGGCGAGGCCAGCATCTCCACCGCCATCCAGCTGCAAGGCAAGGAGCTGTCGTTCAACAACGTGGCCGACACCGACGCCGCGCTGGAGTGCGTGAAGAGCTTCGTCAAGCCGGCCTGCGTCATCGTCAAGCACGCCAACCCTTGCGGCGTGGCCGTGGTGCCTGAAGACGAAGGCGGCATCCGCAAGGCCTACGACCTGGCCTACGCCACCGACACCGAATCGGCCTTCGGCGGCATCATCGCCTTCAACCGCGAACTGGATGGCGAAACCGCCAAAGCCATCGTCGAGCGTCAGTTCGTCGAAGTGATCATCGCCCCGAAAATCTCCCAGGCCGCCCGCGAAGTCGTGGCCGCCAAGCAGAACGTACGCTTGCTGGAGTGCGGCGAGTGGCCAGCCGAGCGTGCCGCCGGTTGGGACTTCAAGCGCGTCAACGGTGGCCTGCTGGTACAGAGCCGCGATATCGGCATGATCAGCGCCGACGACCTGAAGATCGTCACCAAGCGCGCGCCGACCGAGCAGGAAGTGCACGACCTGGTGTTCGCCTGGAAAGTGGCCAAGTTCGTCAAGTCCAACGCCATTGTCTACGCCAAGAACCGCCAGACCATCGGCGTCGGCGCCGGCCAGATGAGCCGCGTCAACTCCGCGCGCATCGCCGCGATCAAGGCCGAGCACGCCGGCCTGCAGGTGCAGGGCGCGGTGATGGCCTCGGATGCGTTCTTCCCGTTCCGCGACGGCATCGACAATGCGGCTAAAGTGGGTATCAGCGCCGTGATCCAGCCGGGTGGCTCGATGCGTGATGCCGAGGTGATAGCTGCCGCTGATGAAGCCGGTATCGCCATGGTATTCACCGGCATGCGCCACTTCCGCCACTGATTATGGCAATCGGCCGCACTGAAGCAGGCATCTGCTGCGTTGGGGCCGGTTCCGCTGATGCTCATTGCCATAAGGCAACTGCGCTCATCGGAACCGTCCCCGCCTTGCATCTACCTGCTCCATTGCGACCTCGTACAGTGTGAGGCTTTGCCTCCCGTCCGAAAGAATTCGAGGTTTTGACATGAAAGTTTTGATCATCGGCAGCGGCGGTCGTGAACACGCCCTGGCCTGGAAAGTCGCCCAGGACCCACGCGTCGAGAAAGTCTTCGTTGCCCCGGGCAACGCTGGCACCGCCACCGAAGCCAAGTGCGAAAACGTCGCCATTGACGTCACCGCCCTGGAGCAACTGGCCGATTTCGCCGAGAAGAACGTCGACCTGACCATCGTCGGCCCGGAAGCGCCGCTGGTCATCGGCGTGGTCGACCTGTTCCGCAGCCGCGGCCTGGACTGCTTCGGTCCGACCAAGGGCGCGGCCCAGCTGGAAGGCTCCAAGGCCTTCACCAAGGACTTCCTGGCCCGTCACAAGATCCCGACCGCCGACTACCAGAACTTCACCGAGATCGAGCCGGCCCTGGCCTACCTGCGTGAGAAAGGCGCGCCGATCGTAATCAAGGCCGATGGCCTGGCCGCCGGCAAGGGCGTGATCGTCGCCATGACCCTGCAGGAAGCTGAAGACGCCGTGCGCGACATGCTCGCCGGCAATGCCTTCGGTGAAGCCGGCTCGCGGGTGGTGATCGAAGAGTTCCTCGACGGCGAGGAAGCCAGCTTCATCGTCATGGTCGACGGCCACAACGTGCTGCCCATGGCCACCAGCCAGGACCACAAGCGCGTCGGCGACAAGGACACCGGCCCGAACACCGGCGGCATGGGCGCCTACTCCCCTGCCCCGGTGGTCACCGCCGACGTGCACCAGCGCGTGATGGACCAGGTGATCTGGCCGACCGTGCGCGGCATGGCCGAGGAAGGCAATGTCTACACCGGCTTCCTCTACGCCGGCCTGATGATCGACAAGGCGGGCAACCCCAAGGTCATCGAGTTCAACTGCCGCTTCGGCGACCCGGAGACCCAGCCAGTCATGCTGCGCCTGGAGTCGAGCCTGGTGCTGCTGATCGAGGCCGCCTTCGCCAAGGCCCTGGACAAGGTTGAGGCCCAGTGGGACCCGCGCCCGAGCCTGGGCGTGGTGCTGGCTGCCGGCGGTTACCCGGGCGACTATGCCAAGGGCGCCGCGATCAGCGGCCTGGATGCCGCCGCCAAGCTTGAAGGCAAGGTGTTCCACGCCGGTACTGCGCTGAAGGACGGCCAGGTGGTCAGCGCCGGTGGTCGCGTGCTCTGCGCCACCGCCATGGGTGACACCGTCGAGGCCGCCCAGCAGCAGGCTTACCGCCTGGCCGAGCAGGTCAAGTGGGACGCCAGCTTCTACCGCACCGACATCGGCTACCGGGCCATCGCCCGCGAGCGCGGTGAGCACCAGCAGTAAAAGGGTACCGAACGGCTGTGGCGCTCCGCGCGCGCGGCCTTCGGCTCGTCGTCAAGGCCCTGCCGGGGCCTTGCCTTCGCCTTGGCGCGCCGCGCATAGTTGTTATCCGGCACATTAGCTAAGAAGGGATTTCGTCGTGCGTCGGCTTCGGATTGCCATAGCCCTGATCGTCAGCCTGCTGACCCTGCTCTGCCTGCTCCCGGCACACGCCGAACAGGCCGCAGGCTGGTCGGCGCTGCTCGATGAACAGGCCAACCTGCAATTGTCCGATGTACGCTCCGAACGTTACCGCAACCAGTTCAGCCCCCTGGCCCTCGACGAACTGGATGCCGCCCTCCCCGACCAGGCGCTCTGGCTGCACTACCGCCTGGAACCGCACGACCAGGAGCAACTGGTCCGCATCTTCGCCCCCGACCTGTCGCGCCTGGACCTCTACGCCCTCGAAGGCGGCAAGCTGCTGCGCCAGCTGCACAATGGCCGCCAGGGCGATGGCCTGAGCCCGACCCAGCGCGGCCGGGACCATGTGCTGCCGCTGCCGCACAGCAGCCAGCCACTGGACATCTACCTGCGGCTGGTCTCCGAACACCAGCTGCGCCCGGCTATCAGCGTCGAGTCCACCGCCCACGCCGCCGCCGACCAGCGCCAGTCGCTGCTGTTCGGTCTGCTGTTCGGCGGGCTGGTGATGCTGATCCTGCACAACCTGATCCGCTTCGCCTATTCACGCTCCAGCACCACGCTGGTCCTGGCGCTGTACCACGGCCTGATGCTGCTCAGCGCGCTGATCCTGCTCAATCTCAGCGGCCCCTGGTGGCAGCTGTGGCACAGCGCGCAGACCCCGGCGGCCTACCTGACCCTGGTGCTGGCAGGCCTGGCCGGGCTGTACTTCACCTTGCATTTCTTCTCCCCCTGCAGTTCGGCGCGGCTCAACCGCCTGCTGCAGATGGAAATGGTGGTGGCCGCGGTCAGCGGCCTGGTGCTGCTGTTCGTCGACACACTGCCGCTGAACCTGATGACCTACGCCCTGCTCGCCCTGGGCAGCGTGAGCATGCTGCTGGTCAGCAGCTATCACTGGTACAAGGGCTACGGCCCGGCGCGACTGTTCACCGTGGCGATGCTGGTGTTCAACCTCGGCGGCCTGGTGCTGCTCCCGGCCCTGCTGGGCCTGACCCGTACCCCCACGCCCTGGCTGCTGTGCATCCTCATGGCGCTGACCGTGGTCAGCGGCTTGCTGCTCAACCTCGCGGTCAGCGAGCGCCTGCGCCGGATCAGCGAGGAGCGCTTCCGCGCCAGCCGCGCCCTGGCCGCGAGCGACGCCGAAATCAACGCCAAGGCCGAGTTCCTGGCCAAGATCAGCCACGAGATCCGCACCCCCATGAACGGCGTGCTGGGCATGACCGAGCTGCTGCTGGGCACGCCGCTGTCGGTCAAGCAGCGCGATTACGTGCAGACCATCCACAGCGCCGGCAACGAACTGCTCACCCTGATCAACGAGATCCTCGACATCTCCAAGCTCGAGTCGCGCCAGATCGAGCTGGACGATGTGCAGTTCGACCTCAACGCCCTGATCGAGGACTGCCTGAACATCTTCCGGGCCAAGGCCGAGCAGCAGAACATCGAGCTGATCAGCTTCACCCAGCCCCAGGTGCCCAGGGTGGTAAGCGGCGACCCGACACGCCTGCGCCAGGCCCTGTCGAGCCTGCTGGACAACGCCCTGAAGAACACCACCCAGGGCGAGATCCTGCTGGTGGTGGCCCTCGACCAGCGCGGCGACAGCCCGCGCCTGCGCATCGCCGTGCAGGACAGCGGCGAGCCCATGCCGCCCGCCGAGCGCGACGCCTTGCTGCAGGCCGAACTGCACAGCCGCCACTTCCTCTCCAGCAACAAGCTCGGCGGCCACCTGGGCCTGGTGATCGCCAAACAGCTGATCGGCCTGATGCAGGGCGAGTTCGGCATCAAGACCAGCACCAGCATGGGCAACACCCTGTGGCTGACCCTGCCGCTGGATCCGCAGCGCCTGGAGCAGCCGGCCACCGACCTCGACGGCCCTTTGCGCGATGCGCGGGTGCTGGTGGTCGACGACAACGACACCTGCCGCAAGGTCCTGGTGCAGCAATGCAGCGCCTGGGGCATGAACGTCAGCGCAGTGCCGTCGGGCAAGGAAGCGCTGGCGCTGCTGCGCACCAAGGCGCACCTGCGCGACTACTTTGACGCAGTGCTGCTGGACCAGAACATGCCCGGCATGACCGGCATGCAGCTGGCGGCCAAGATCAAGGAAGATCCGAGCCTGAACCACGACATCCTGGTGGTGATGCTCACCGGCATCAGCAATGCGCCGAGCAAGATCATTGCCCGCAACGCCGGGGTCAAGCGCATCCTCGCCAAGCCGGTGGCCGGCTACACGCTCAAGACCACCCTCGCCGAGGAACTTGCCCTGCGCGGTCGCGAGCTGGCCGCGCCGCCGCTGCCGGTCGGTACCCCGGTAGCGTTGGACCTGCCCGGCGATTTCCGCATCCTGGTGGCCGAGGACAACAGCATTTCGACCAAGGTCATCCGCGGCATGCTCGGCAAGCTCAACCTCGAGCCGGATACTGCCAGCAACGGCGAAGAAGCCCTGCAGGCGATGAAGACCAAGCACTACGACCTGGTGCTGATGGACTGCGAGATGCCGGTGCTCGACGGGTTCTCCGCCACCCAGCAACTGCGCGCCTGGGAGTCCGCCAACCAGCGTCCGCGCACCCCGGTGGTGGCACTGACCGCGCACATTCTCAACGAGCACAAGGAGCGCGCGCGCCTGGCTGGCATGGATGGGCACATGGCCAAGCCGGTGGAGCTGTCGCAGTTGCGCGAGCTGATCCAGTTCTGGGCGGGGCAGCGGCAGGTGGTCACCGCCCCTCTCGATTGAAGCGCTCTCATGGAACAAACCGTAACTCATTGATTTAGCTAGCCCCTGTGGGAGCGGCCTTGCGTCGCGAAAGGGCTGCGTAGCAGCCCCGGCAATTTCGAGGGTGGCTTAGAACCTGGGGCCGCTGCGCGCCCCTTTCGCGACGCAAGGCCGCTCCCACAGAGGACGGTTCCCTGCACGACAGCGTAGCCCGAAGAGCTGAGCGATCTCCTACAGGATCCGTGCTATACAGTGGCATCTCACCGCCGCGGACCTGCCCCCATGCTCCATGAGTTGTTCAGCGTCTACCTGAAAATGCTCGTGCTCTACAGCCCGTTCTTCGTGCTGTCGTGCTTCATCGGCCTGACCCGCGGCCACTCCAGCAAGGAACGCAAGCAACTGGCCTGGCGCGTGGCGATCGCCACGCTGGTGGCCAGCGTGCTGCTCTATCTGTTCGGGCGGGTGATCTTCGGCGTGTTCGGCATCACCGCCGACGCCTTTCGCATCGGCGCGGGCTCGGTGCTGTTCATCTCGGCGCTGGGCATGGCCCAGGGCAAGTCGGCGGTGCAGACCGACAACGTGCAGCAGGACGTGACCATCGTGCCGCTGACCATTCCGTTGACGGTCGGCCCGGGCACCATCGGTGCGCTGCTGGTGATGGGGGTAGGCCAGCCGCACTGGGACGACAAGCTGCTGGCCATCGTCAGCATCGCCCTGGCCAGCTTCACCGTCGGCCTGGTGCTGTACCTTTCGCACCGTATCGAGCGACTGCTCGGCGACCAGGGCCTGCAGATCGTCAGCCGCCTGATGGGGCTGTTCGTCTGTGCCCTGGCGGCGCAGATCATCTTCACCGGGATCAAGGGCTACCTGCTGCCCTGACCCCGGCTACGCTCAGGGCTTGGCGGGATACCAGCGCGGCGTGTACACCCACTGGCCGCCGTCGGCCCGGGCGAAGGTGCAGGTGGTCGAGGAGCCGACCAGCACCATGGTGCGCATGTCGACCATCTCCGGCAGCAGCTCGCCCAGGGTCACTACCCGCAGGGTCTGGCCCGGCCGGCCGATATCACGGCCCAGCACCACGGGGGTGCCTGCGTCGCGATGACGACGTACCACCTCCAGCGCCCCGCCCAACTGATGAGGCCGGGCCTTGGAGATCGGGTTGTAGAACGCCAGCACCAGATCCGCCTGGGCCGCCAGGTCGAGGCGCTTCTCGATGATCGACCAGGGCTTGAGGTTGTCCGACAGCGACATCACGCAGAAATCATGCCCCAGCGGCGCCCCCGCTTGCGCGGCGGTGGCCAGCGAGGCCGAGACGCCGGGAAGAATCTCCAACTCGACGCTCTGCCAGGCCGGGTCGCTGGACTCGTGCAACGCTTCGAGCACTGCGGCGGCCATGGCGAATACGCCCGGATCACCCGACGACACCACCACCACCGAACGGCCCTGGGCCGCCAGCTCGAAGGCATGGCGGGCGCGCTGCATCTCTTCGCGGTTGTCGGTGCAGTGCAGCACTTGATCGTCGCGGAAGGGGCCGGCCATGCGCACGTAGGTTTCGTAACCGAGCACATCCTGGGCGCGCGCCAGCTCGGCCTTGACCGCCGGCACCATCAGCTCGGCGGCACCAGGGCCCAAGCCGATCACGGCCAGGCGACCCCGGCGACGGCCAACGCGGTCGATGTCGACCGGTGCCGCGGCAACGGCGTGGGCGAGCCCCACGGACGAACCTAGACGCGCTTGCGGCAATGCATCAGCCAGCATCCGCTCCAGGCTCTCGGCGGCCGGGACAAAGCGCAGGGCGACGTTCAGCGCCTGGGCAGCCTCGTGCAGCGTCGGCTCCGCCATCTCGGCTTCGCTCGCCAGCAGGCAGGCCAACGCGGGCTCGGCAATGTTCGCTCGCAGCAGCTCCTCGCGCACCTGTTGCGCCAGGTCAGCGCTACCGACTGTAACCGCCACCACCACGCAACGCGCGTGGATCACCAGTTCGTCACGGCTGGCCGGACGCAGTGCGCTGCCCACGTGGATAGTGCGTTGCGCATCGTCACTGGCGGGCAACTGCGCGTGCTCGAGCCACGGCGCGTCGCCTTCGACACGCACGGTTTCACCCGCCAGCAGGTCGGAGACGAAGCGCTTGCCCTGTTCCAGGTCCGCCAGTGCATAACCCTCGGGCGGGTTGAGCAGGCAGGTGCCGAAGCGCAGCTCGCCACTGGTGGTGATTGCCGCGCTTACACCCAGTGCCTCGCCGATTTCGCGGGCCATGACATTGACCCCGCCCAGGCCACCGAGCAGCGGCACCACGGCGCTGCCGTCCTCGGCCACGGCCAGCACCGGTGGCTCGACGCCTTTTTCGCTCAACAGCGGCGCCAGGGTGCGAATCACGATACCCGCCGCGCACAAGGCGATGATCGGCGTGTCTTGTTGATACAGCTCGCGCAGGGTGTCGCCGAAGACTGCGTAGTATTGGTCGGCACCCTCCACACGCCCTTGCAGGCCATGGATCACGGCCTGTGGATAACGTTGCTGGATTCGCTGCGCGGTAGCCAGGCTGCCCGGGCCGAGAATGACGATTGCCGGTGCCTTGATCATCCCTGCCATTTCTCACCCGGCACGATGATCAGCGAGAAGTACGGCGAGGACTGCGGGTCGACTTCATCCAGCGCGACGATTTTCTGGTTGGCCATGGTCGCCCGCTCCACGTACAGCGCACGGCTATCCAGGCCCAGCTCGCCGAGCACCTGGCGCACCTTGGGGAAGTTGCGCCCCAGTTTCATGATCACTGCCGCGTCGGCAGTGGCCAGGCGCTGCTTGAGCTCTTCATGGGGCAACACGCCGGAGAGCACGGTGAGGGTCTGGTTGCGATACACCAGCGGCGCACCGAGTACCGAGGCGCCACCGAGCATCGAGCAGACACCGGGGATCACCTGGGCCTCGTAGCGCGAGGCCAGGCGATCGTGCAGGTACATGTAGGAGCCGTAGAAGAACGGATCCCCTTCGCAGATCACCGCCACGTCGCGGCCGGCGTCCAGGTGCGCGGCAACCTGCAGGCTGGCTTCGTCGTAGAAGTCGCTGATCACCTGCTCATAGGAGAGCGGCGCGGGCAGCGCCTCGGTGGTCACCGGGTATACCAGCGGCAGCAGGGTCTGTTCGGCTTGCAGGTGCGCTTCGATGATACCGAAGGCGTTGCCGCGCTTGCCCTTGGCCACGAAGTACGCCACCACGGGGGCCTCGCGCAGCAGGCGCAGGGCCTTGACCGTGATCAGCTCGGGATCGCCCGGGCCCACGCCCAGGCCCAGCAGTCGTCCGCGTGCGTGCATCATTCCACCTCCGTGGCCAGGGCGTTGACCGCGGCGGCGGCCATCGCGCTGCCGCCCAGGCGGCCCTGCATGATCACGAACGGCACGCCACGGCTGTCGGCGGCGAGCATCGCCTTGGACTCGGCGGCGCCGACGAAGCCGACCGGGAAGCCGAGGATCAGCGCCGGTTTCGGTGCACCGGCATCGAGCATTTCCAGCAGGTAGAACAACGCGGTCGGCGCGTTGCCGATCACCACCACGCTGCCCTCCAGGTGCGGGCGCCACAGCTCCAGGGCCACCGCCGAGCGGGTGTTGCCCTCAGCCTTGGCCAAATCCGGCACGCTCGGGTCGCGCAGGGTGCAGATCACCGGGTTGCTGGCCGGCAGGCGGGCGCGGGTGATGCCTTCGGCGACCATGTGCGCATCGCAGAGGATCGGCGCGCCCTTGGCCAGGGCCTCGCGGCCGGCGGTACCGGCGCCTTCGGAGAACTGCAGGCCATCGATGGCCTCGACCATGCCGCAGGCATGGATCACGCGCACAGCGAGCTTTTCGAGATCGGCGGGGATCCGCTCGAGCCGGGCCTCCTCGCGAATGATCCGGAAGGAATTGCGATAGATCTCCTGACCATCGCGGATGTAGTCAATCATCAAGGTGCTCCGTCGGCAGGTCGAGCATGGCGCCTGCTTCTTCTGGGGTGAGGTCGGCTGCGCGCAGCCTGCCGAAGCCCGGCAGGCGCGCGTCGCGCAAGTAAAGGTCATAGCGGCCCGGGGCCCGGGCCAGCAGGGTGGCCGGGGCGGCGTGGGCCATGGCGCAGGAACGTGAGCAGGCGGACAGGTGCACGCTGCCTGGGGCTCCGTGGTGCAACAGGTTGGCCAGGGTGACGGCGTCGGCCTTGGTGTCGGCCTGGGCCTTGGCGCAGCCGCTGGATCCGGTGCAGGCGACAACCCGCGCCAGCGGATGCTCGTTGTAACAGAGCATGCCTGACGCCGTCAGTTGCGCGCGTGCGTTTTCCAGTTCGCCAGGCTTGAGGGAAGTCAGTACCAGGCTCTGCCAAGGGCTCAGCCGCAGGCTGCCATCGCCCCATTGCCGGGCAATACGCGCGGCACCACGCAGCATGGCGGGGGTCAGGCGCCCGAGGGGTGGCGCGACGCCCAGGGCAACGCCCTGGCGCTGGGGCAACACGCCCAGCCACGGGCTTGTCGCCACGGGGCGCGGCCAGGCCATCGACATGGCGTCGATCTGGATCGCCAGCCCTTCGAGGAAGTGCTCCACCGGGCACACCTGCAGCAATTGACGCATGCGCGACTGTTCGGGCGTCGCCAGATCGAGGAACCGCTCCAGCACCGCGCGCACCAGCGCCAGCCCCTGTTCCACCGGCACTGCCCCCAACGCCTGGCCATTTGACAGGCTGCTCGCGAGCCCGAAGCGCAACCAGATACGTCCTTCGTGCGGCATGGCGGACAGCCACAGGTCATGGGAGTGATCGAGCATCGCCAGCGCTTCGCCGCCATCGAGTTGCACGGCGAACTTGGCCGACAGCTTGTGGAACCTGGGTGTGCTTTCCAGCAGGTCGAGGATCTGCCCGGCCAACGGCCGGGTGTCGAACAGCATGGCCGGATCGAGCCCGGACAGAGGGCTGAGCATGAGGTTGCGTACATCATCACCCGCCGCGTCACGCGGGCCGAGCCCTGCAGCCAGCAGATGCTCGACCAGGCCCCGACGGTCGTCACCGATGCCACGGATCTGCAGGTTGGCCCGGTTGGTTGCCTCGATCACCCCACTGGCGAAGCGCTCGGCAGCCTCGGCCACGGCATCGGCCTGGTCGGCCAGCAGCAGGCCACCAGGTAGCTTGATCCGGCAAATGCCGCCGTCGCGCGCGGCAACGATGCGCCACAACCCCGGACAGGCCGAGGGACGGGGCGAAACTTCGGGGGACGGGGGCTGCGTCAAGGGGGCATCCGGCAATCGTGAAAGTGCGCTTCAGTGTAGAAGGCGCGGTATTATGCCTGCTTTGTCCGGCGGCATGAAAAACCGGTGGTCGAACGCTAAGACGAATCGCGGGGCAAGCCCGCTCCCACGTCACTTCGTGGAAGCGGGCTTGCCCCGCGATCAATGGAAGGTACGAGGAACAGATGGCCCCCTGGCTGACAGTAATAGGCATCGGCGAAGACGGTTTCAGCGGCCTGGGCAAGCAGGCCCGGCGCGCCCTGCTGTCGGCCACGCGAATCATCGGGGCCCCACGCCAGCTGGCCCTGCTACCCCGCTGCGTGACCGCCGAGCAGTTGCACTGGCCCAGCCCTTTCTCGCTGGCCCCGGTCATGGACCTGCGCGGCGAGCCGGTGTGCGTGCTGGCCAGCGGCGACCCAATGTTCTACGGCGTCGGCGCCAGCCTGGCGCGCCAGCTGCCCGCCGAGGAACTGCAAGTGCTGTCGATGCCCTCCTCCTGCGCCCTTGCCGCTGCCCGCCTGGGCTGGCCGTTGCAGGAGGTGCAGGTGGTCTCGGTGGTGGCACGCCCACTGGCCGCGCTCAATGCCCATCTGCACAGCGGCGTGCGCCTGCTGGTGTTGAGCAACGACGAAAGCAGTCCGGCGGCCATCGCCGCGCAGCTGTGCGAACGAGGCTTCGGCCCCAGCCGTCTCCAGGTGTTCGAACACCTCGGCGGCCCGCAGGAGCGAATGCTGAGCGGCACCGCCGACGACTGGCCGCACACCGACATCGCCACGCTCAACCTGGTCGCCATCGAATGCCAGGCCTCGCCCGACACCCCACGCCTGCCGCGCGTGGCCGGCCTGCCCGACAGCGCCTTCCGTCACGACGGCCAGCTGACCAAGCGCGACGTGCGAGCGATCACCCTGGCTCGCCTGGCACCACAACCCGGTGAGCTGCTGTGGGACGTAGGTGCTGGCTGCGGCTCCATCGGCATCGAATGGATGCGCGCCCACCCCAGCTGCCGCACCCTTGCGATCGAGGCCGACGAGGGCCGACAGGGCTTTATCGAACACAACCGCGACACCCTTGGCGTGCCCGGCCTGCAACTGATTCGCGGCAAGGCCCCCGAAGCGTTGGCCGGGCTGGAGCGTCCGGACGCGATCTTCATCGGCGGCGGCGTCACCCGCGAAGGCATGCTCGACCTGTGCTGGGAGCGCCTGCTGCCGGGCGGGCGCCTGGTTGCCAACGCCGTCACGCTGCAAAGCGAGGTCGCCCTGGCGCAGTTCCGCGACCAGCATGGCGGCGAGCTGACTCGCATCCACATCGCCCACACCCAGCCTCTGGGCAGTTTCGACACCTGGCGCCAGGCCCTGCCGATCACCCTGCTCGACGTGGTGAAGCCCCTCGATGCGTGAAGAAACCCGCGAACAGCCCGCGCCGCTGCGCAGCGGCCTGACCACCGGCAGCTGCGCCACCGCCACCAGCCTGGCGGCGGCACGCCTGCTGCTGACCGGGCAACGGCACGACGCGGTGGAAATCACCCTGCCCAAGGGCAAGGTGGTGCAGATGCGCCTGGAGTTCTGCCACCTCAAGGGTGACATGGCCGAGGCCGGTACCTTGAAGGATGCCGGCGACGATCCCGACGTGACCCACGGCGCCCTGCTCTACAGCCAGGTGCGCCTGCTCGCCGAGCCTGGCGTTCGCTTCGTCGCGGGCACGGGCGTGGGTACCGTGACCCGCCCGGGGCTGGTGCTGGCAGTCGGTGAACCGGCCATCAACCCGGTGCCGCGCAAGATGATCAGCGACCATCTGCTGCAACTGGCGGGCGATTGCGGCTACCACGGCGGTTTCGAGGTGACGGTCAACGTGCAAGGCGGCGAACAGCTGGCCCTGAAGACCATGAACCCGCGCCTGGGCATCCTCGGCGGACTGTCGATCCTGGGCACCAGCGGCATCGTCCGGCCATTTTCCTGCTCGGCCTACATTGCCTCGATCCACCAGGGCATCGACGTCGCCCACACCAACGGCTACACCCATATCGCCGCCTGCACCGGCAACGCCAGCGAAGACACCATGCGCCGGGTCTACAACCTGCCGGAGATCGCCCTGATCGAGATGGGCGACTTCGTCGGCGCCGTGCTCAAGCATCTGCGCAAGGTGCCCGTGCCGCGGCTCACGCTATGTGGTGGTTTCGGCAAGATCAGCAAGCTGGCGGCCGGGCACATGGACCTGCACAGCCGCCATTCCAGCATCGACCTGCCACAGCTCGCGGGCTGGGCGGCGGCCATTGGCGCGGACGCGGCACTGCAACAGGCGATCATCGCCGCCAACACCAGCCAGCAGGCCCTCGCCCTCGCGCATGCCGCTGGCATCGCCCTGGGCGATGAGGTGTGCCGCCATGCCCTGGTCTTCGCCCGCAGCGTGGTGCCTGCCCAGGTGCAGGTGGAAGTGTTCGCCATCGATCGCCAGGGCGGCATTGTCGGCAAGGCGGGAGTGGCATGAACGAGCGCATCCTGCTCCTCGGCGGCGTCACCGAAGCCCTGGCCATCGCCCGCCGGCTCGGTCCGCAGCATATCTACAGCCTCGCCGGAATTGGCCGAGTGCCCCAGGACCTGGCCTGCCAGGTGCGGGTCGGTGGCTATGGCGGTGCCGAAGGCCTGGCCGAATACCTTCGCGATGCCGGTATCGGCTTGCTGATCGACGCCACCCACCCCTACGCCGCCCAGATCAGCCGCAATGCGGCTCTCGCCGCGCGCAGCGCAGGCATTTCCTGCTGGGCCCTGCGCCGCCCGGCGTGGCAGGCACAACCTGGCGATGACTGGCGCGAAGTCGAGGACTGGGCCGGGCTGATCGAGGCGCTGACCTCATTCGAACGCCCCTTGTTCACGCTTGGTCGCGAACCCCTGCAACATCTGGACGAAATCCCGCCACACCAGTTCTGGACCCTGCGCGCCCTCGAGGCGTGCCCCGGCAATGAACGCTGCGAGGTGATTGGTGCTCGCGGGCCCTTCCTCATCGACGATGAACGTGCCCTGTTCGAGCGTCGGCAGATTGACGTGCTGGTGAGCAAAAACAGCGGCAGCACGGCCACCGAGCCGAAGCTGGAAGTGGCGCGGGAGCGCGGGATTCCAGTGCTGGTACTCAAGCGGCCGGTGCTGCCGGAAGTGGATCGGGCGTTTCAGGATGCGGGGTCGCTACTGGAGGCACTCGGCCAGTCCAAGGCCTGACTCGCACACTGTATATCCCATTGACATATCCAATCCTGGAATTAAACTCCAGACATACATTTGTGCTTTCAAGGAGGCCCATCATGGAGCAAGGTGCAGTCTTCAAAAGCAACCGCAGCCAGGCTATCCGCATGCCAAAAGCCCTCGCTCTTCCAGAAGACGTCACCCGCGTGGACATCGTCGCGGTGGGCCGTTCCCGTATCATCTCGCCTGCCGGCGAAAGCTGGGACAGCTGGTTCGAGGGTGACGATGTGAGTGCGGACTTCATGGCAAGCAGGGAACAGCCAGCCGACCAGGAGCGCGAAGGATTCTGATGCTCAGGTACATGCTCGATACCAACATCTGCATTTTCACCATCAAGAACAAGCCACAGGTGGTGCGCGAGGCATTCAATCGCTACCACGGCCAACTGGCCATCAGCACGGTAACCCTGATGGAGTTGATCTACGGTGCGGAAAAATCCGCCGCGCCGGAACGTAACCTGGCCATTGTCGAGGGGTTCGCCGCACGGCTCGATGTGCTTGACTACGACATTCAGGGCGCCGCTCACACCGCGCAGCTACGTGCGGAGCTGGCCAAGGCCGGCACGCCCATCGGCCCCTACCACAGAATGATTGCCGGCCACGCCCGCGCTCGCGGCCTCACGCTGGTGACCAACAACCTGCGCGAGTTCCAGCGTGTTCCGGGGTTGCGTGTGGAAGACTGGGTGACATACCCACGCTGACGATCACGAGATGGCCCTGTGCCTTGATCCTGCCGTAGAATCACCTCTCCCCTTCTGGAAGGCTCCAACCATATGGAAATGCAATGGTGGATCTGGCTCGTCTTCGGCGTGGCCCTGATCCTGCTGGAACTGGTGCTCCCCACCTTCTTCATCCTCTGGTTCGGCATCGGCGCCGTGCTGGTGTCGTTGATCTCGCTGCTCGCCCCCAGCCTGCAACTCGATATACAGGGCCTGCTGTGGGTAGTGTTCTCGTCGCTCACCACCGTGCTCTGGTTCAAGGTGTTCCGCCGCAAGAAGCCGGATGTACGCTGGACCGCCGACAGCGTGATCGGCGAGGTCGGCCTGCTGACCACCAGCGTGTCGCAGTTCCAGAAAGGCCGCGTGCGCTTCCAGAAACCGATCCTCGGCAACGAGGAATGGACCTGCGTCGCCGACAACGACATCCCCGCCGGCGAGCGCGTGCGCCTGGCCGCCATCGAAGGCAACACCGCCCGGGTCACCCGGGCCTGAATCCGCACTAAAAGGAAGTTCGCAAGCATGACCAGCCTCATCGTCGTCGGCACCCTCGCCGCATTCGTCCTGATCACCGTGTTCAAGGGGGTGCGCATCGTGCCCCAGGGCGAGGAATGGATCGTCGAGCGCCTGGGCCGCTACCACAGCACCCTCAAGCCCGGCCTGAACATCGTCATCCCTTACATGGACGTGGTCGCCTACCGCCTGCCGACCAAGGACATCATCCTCGACGTGCAGCAGCAGGAGATCATCACCAAGGACAACGCGGTGATCGTCGCCAACGCCCTGTGCTTCGCCAAGGTGGTCGACCCGCAGAAGGCCTCGTACGGCGTGCAGAACTTCTCGTTCGCCGTGACCAGCCTGACCATGACCTCGCTGCGCGCCATCGTCGGCGCCATGGACCTGGACGAAGCGCTGTCCAGCCGCGAGCAGATCAAGGCGCGCCTGCGCGAGGCGATGTCCGAGCAGACCGAAGACTGGGGCGTGACCGTGCGCTCGGTGGAAATCCAGGACATCAAGCCATCGCCGAGCATGCAGACCGCCATGGAGCGCCAGGCCGCCGCCGAGCGTGAGCGTAAGGCCGACGTGACTCGCGCCGAAGGCAACAAGCAGGCGGCGATTCTCGAAGCTGAAGCGCGCCTGCAGGCGGCCAAGCTGGATGCCGAAGCCCAGGTCAACCTGGCCGAGGCGTCGGCGCGGGCGATCACCCTGGTCAAGGAAGCGGTGGGCAGCGAGACCGTGCCGGCCATGTACCTGCTGGGTGAGCGGTATATCGGGGCGATGGAGAACCTGGCGGGTAGCGACAATGCCAAGGTGGTGGTGCTGCCGGCAGACTTGCAGGAGACCGTGCGTGGGCTGATGGGGCGTGGCAAGGCCTGATAACGCCGGGGGCGCTTTGCGCCCCTTTCGCGACACAAGGCCGCTCCCACAGTAATTGCGCCAGCTTTTAGCATTTGAGCAAGACAGTTGCTCCCACAGGGAAACGTATCCTCCTGTGGGAGCGGCCTTGTGTCGCGATGGGCTGCGCAGCAGCCCCCAGGTGCGGCACTTCACCGCACCCCGGCTTTTTTACCTATACTCCGCCGTACAATAGCCATCACGATTCCTGACCGGATCTCTCCATGCCCCCACGTCGGCACATCGCCTGGATAGCCTGCTTCGCAGTGCTGTTCAACCTGCTGGCCATGCCGCTGTCCTCCGCCGCGCCGAAAGGCCCGGCCGAGCAGCTGCTGTGGGGGGCTTTCTGTTCCAGCATGGCCGGCAAGGCCAAGGTCGATGTCCAGGCCCTGGCCAAGATCGACCTGGGCACGCAAAGCGACGACAGCGCCAGCATGATGAACTGCTGGTGCTGCCTGGGCGCCGCGCCCTTGCTGGCCCTGCCCGGCTACCCGCCGCAGTTGCACAACCCGCCCGTGCAGCCGGCAGGCCACCTACAACACCTCGCCGACTACCAACCCACGCCGCGCCAGCTCTGGCCCGCGCTCAATCCCCGTGCCTCTCCTCTGGCCTGAGTTCACTACGCTGTCCTTCAGAACCTGAACAGACCGGAGACTCACCCATGCTCAAGCAAGCCCTCGTCCTGGCCGCCCTGCTGCTGCCCGGCGCCTACGCCAACGCCCACGAGTACAGCGTCGGCGACCTGCACATCGCCCACCCCTGGTCGCTGGAGCTGCCGCCGAACGCGCCCAACGTCGCGGCCTACTTCGTCGTGCACAACAACGGCAAGGCCGATGACCGCCTGCTTTCGGTGGACACGCCGATCAGTACCGACGCCCAGCTGCACGAGCATGCGATGAGCGCCGCCGGCGCGATGAAGATGCAGCAGGTGCAGAGCGTGGTGGTGCCCGCCGGCAAAGACCTGTCCTTCGCCCCCAGCGCCTACCACGTGATGATCATGCAGCCCAAGGACCGCAGCCTGCTGACCGATGGCAAGCGCTTCCCGCTGACCCTGCACTTCGAAAAAGCCGGTGACGTCACCGTCGAGGTCGCCGTGCAGAAGCAGCCGCCCGCCGACCAGGCGACGCACGAGCACGCGCACTGATCCATAGCTGACTGGCGCTCGCCATGAGCCTGCCGCGCTACAGCTCCGCCCGCACTACCCGCCCTGATCGCAGGCGCGTCGGTGGCGGCTGGCTGAGCCTGTTCGCCATGTGGATGATCTTCATCGGCCCGCTGGTTTCCCAGTCGATGCCGATGGAGCATCACGCCGGCATGTCCATGGATATGTCGATGGCCATGCCCATGGAGCACGGCCACGATCACCACCACGGCCAAGGCAACGACGGCCAGCTGCATGTGATGTGGGAGAAGTGCGGCTACTGCAGCCTGCTGTTCAACTGCCCCGCCCTGCCCCAGACCCTCAGCCCGCTCAGCGCGGGCAGCGTCACCCCACCCAGCCACCTCACCATCGCCACGCGCCAGGGCCATGCCCGGCAGGCTGTATTCCCCGGCGCCCGCAGCCGCGCGCCGCCCCTTTCGATCCTCGTCTGAACACAACGTTATCAATGCCCGAAGCCAGGAGGCTTCGCGCTGACTCATGACTGATCGACTGGAATCATTATGTCCGGCTGCACCCCTGTTTTTGCCCTTTCCCTGCGCGGGACCATCGCCGTGCTGTGCGGCTCGCTGCTCGCGCCACTGGCCTTGGCCGCCGAAACCGGCCATGAAGGCCATGTGCACGACACCGCTGAGCTGAGCCCGACGGTGATCACCGCCATCGCCCCAAGCTCGCCACTGACCGTGGTCACCAACCCCAAGGACCCACGCCAGCCCGTACCGGCCAGCGACGGCGGCGACTACCTCAAGACCATCCCCGGCTTCTCGGTGATCCGTGCCGGTGGCACCAACGGCGACCCGGTGCTGCGCGGCATGTTTGGCTCACGCCTGAACATCCTCACCAACGGCGGCATGATGCTCGGCGCCTGCCCGGGCCGCATGGACGCGCCAACCTCGTACATCTCGCCGGAAACCTACGACCGCCTCACGGTGATCAAGGGCCCGCAAAGCGTGATCTGGGGCCCTGGCGGCTCCGCCGGCACCATCCTGTTCGAACGTGACCCGGAGAAGTTCGGCGAGCTGGGCAGCCGGGTAAACGGCAGCGTGCTGGCCGGCTCCAACGGCCGCTTCGACAAGGTGCTCGACGCCGCGGCCGGCAACCAGCTCGGCTACGTACGCTTCATCGGCAACCAGTCGCACTCGGACGACTTCGAGGATGGCAACGGCGACACCGTGCCTTCGCGCTGGGACAAGTGGAACGGCGATGTCTCGGTTGGCTGGACCCCGGACGCCGACACCCTGCTGGAAATGACCGCAGGCAAGGGCGACGGCGAAGCGCGTTCGGCCGGGCGCGGCATGGACGGCTCGCAATTCAAGCGCGAAAGCCTGGGCCTGCGCTTCGAGAAATCCAACCTTGGCGAGGTGCTCGACAAGGTCGAGGCGCAGGTCTACTACAACTACGCCGACCACGTGATGGACAACTACACTCTGCGCACCCCGTCAGGCACCGGCATGATGGGCATGCCCATGGTCAGCAACGTCGACCGCCGCACCATGGGCGCGCGAATCAAGGCCACCTGGCGCTGGGCCGACGTGCAGTTGATCAGCGGCATCGACGCGCAGACCAACGAGCATCGCCAGCGCGGCGGCATGGGCATCAACGCGCACAAAGGAAAGCCCTGGACCAAGGACGCCGACTTCCACAACTACGGTGCCTTCGGCGAACTCACCTGGTATGCGACCGGCGAGGATCGCCTGGTCACCGGCGCCCGCCTGGACCGCGCCTCGGCCCGCGACTTCCGCAAAGGCAGCGCCACCGAGGGCGACACCCGCGCCGACACCCTGCCCAGCGGCTTCGTGCGCTACGAGCACGACCTGGCCGCGATCCCCGCCACCACCTACATCGGCCTGGGCCACACCCAGCGCTTCCCTGACTACTGGGAGCTGTTCTCGCCCAAGCGCGCCCCGGCCGGCTCGGTGAACGCCTTCGACGGCATCAAACCGGAGAAAACCACCCAGCTCGACTTCGGCATCCAGTACCGCGACGAGCGCCTGGAAGCCTGGGCATCGGGCTATGTTGGCCAGATCCGCGACTACATCCTGTTCGACTACCAACGCAACATGATGGGCAACCTCACCTCCCAGGCGCAGAACATCGATGCCCGAATCATGGGCGGCGAGCTGGGCGCGGCCTACAAGCTGACCGAGAACTGGAAGGCCGACGCCACGCTCGCCTACGCTTGGGGCAAGAACAGCAGTGATGGCAAGGCGCTACCGCAAATGCCGCCTTTGGAAAGCCGCCTGGGCCTGACCTACAGCCGCGACACCTGGAGCGTCGGAGCCCTGTGGCGCCTGGTGGCCGAGCAGAACCGCATCGCCCAGAACCAGGGCAATGTGGTGGGCAAGGACTACAACAAGAGCGCCGGCTTCGGCGTGTTCTCGCTCAACGGTGCCTACAAGGTGAACAACAACCTCAAGCTCAGCGCAGGCGTCGACAACCTGTTCGACAAGGCCTACGCCGAGCACTTGAACCTGGCCGGGAACGCCGGGTTTGGCTACCCGGCGAACAGCGTGCAGCCGGTCAACGAGCCAGGCAGGACCTTCTGGACCAAGGTCGACTTCAGCTTCTGACAACAACAAACGGGCGCGGGACCTGACCGCGCCCAACCAAGGTCTACGGGAGGCTCCCATGAGCAAACCAAACGTTTCCTTCTACAACCTTGCGTGGCGCTGGCATTTCTATGCCGGGCTGTTCGTGGCGCCGTTCATGATCCTGCTGGCAATCACCGGGATCATCTACCTGTTCAAGCCACAGCTCGACCCACTGATGTACCGCGAGCTGATGGTGGTCGAGGCCGGCCATCATCGACAGGGCGCCGACACACTGCTGGCCAACGTGCGCCAGGCTTATCCACAGGGCCATGTCGGCCAGTACCTGCCACCGATGAATGCCGAGCGCAGCGCGCAGTTCGTGGTGCACGACGGCGGTCGTGAGATGAACGTGTTCGTCGATCCATACAGCGGCAAGGTGCTGGGCGCGCAGGACGGCAAGCAGAACCTGCAAGCCATCGCCCGCGCCCTGCATGGCGAGCTGATGGTCGGTACGGTCGGTGACCGGCTGGTGGAACTGGCGGCGGGCTGGGGCATTGTCCTGGTCGTGTCCGGCCTCTATTTGTGGTGGCCACGCGGGCGCAACAGCGCGGGCGTGCTGTGGCCACGCTTGAGCGCACGCGGCCGAGTGCTGTGGCGCGACCTGCATGCTGTTACAGGATTCTGGGGCTCAGCCCTGCTGCTGTTGATGCTGATCAGCGGCATGACCTGGACCGGGCTATGGGGCAAGCAGTATGCCGACCTATGGAACCGTTTCCCGGCGGCCATGTGGAATGATGTGCCCAAGTCCGACAAGCAGGCACGCGAACTGAATGAAGCCCACCGCCAGACCGTGCCGTGGGCCATGGAGAACACCCCGATGCCGGTGTCCGGCGCCCATGCCGAGCACGCCGGGCACCACATGATGGACCAGGCTCCGGCGGCACCGCAGGTAAGCCTGCAGCAGGTCGAGAACATCGCCGATCTGCGCGAGGTCGAGCCGGGCTACAGCATCACCCTGCCGACCACTGCCGACGGCGTGTTCACCATCGCGGTGTTCGCCGACGACCCGCGCAACGATGCCACCCTGCATGTGGACCAGTACACCGGAAAGGTGCTGGCCGATGTGCGCTGGCAGGACTACAGCCCGGTGGCGCGTGCCACGGAGCTGGGGGTGATGCTGCATGAGGGCAAGATGTTCGGGCCGCTGAACCAGATCGTGATTTTGATCGTATGCCTGATGATCCTGCTGGGCTCGGTGAGCGGGCTGGTGATGTGGTGGAAGCGCAAGCCGGCCGGTGGGCTGGGCGTGCCGCCGCTGCGTCATGACCTGCCGCGCTGGAAGGCGGCGGTGGGGGTGATGGTGGTGCTGGGGGTCGCCTTCCCGCTGGTGGGGATCTCGATGGTGGTGATGTGGGGGGTGGATAGCCTGGTGATCCGCCGCAAGGTTTTCAGCAACGCCTGAGCCCTGCGTGGCCGCTCGCCGCGCGATGGCACCTGGCATTTTTGCCAGTTGTCGGATGCCGGATAAAAGCCGACGTTCTACCCGAACGGAGCGAGCATTGCGCCGCCTCCGACAACCTGGGGCAGGAGACGAAAATGGCTGACGACACCTCCACAGCGGCACTGGAAAAGGATGCACCAGAGAACCTGAAGAACCTGCTGGCGTCGGCTTCGGTGTTGCCGGCCTCCGGCAAGGCCGCCGAATGGTTGGCGGCGGCCAAGGACGGCCAGTTCACCGATATCACCTACCCCGAGCAGGACGCCGGCAGAAACGTCGAACCACTGGAAGAACATCTGGAGCGCGTCAGGCAGCTTGCAAGCTACGCCAGGACCGCGCCCGAGAAAGAGCGTGCGAACTATTGCGCCTGCGCCAGTAAAGCCCTGGTGTTCTACGTCGAGCGCGATTTCCAGACAAGCAACTGGTGGCAGCGCCAGATTGGCCTGGCCAAGCGCGCGGCACAGGGGCTGTTGTTGCTGAGCGACGCCGACAACAGCGACAAGCTCGGCAACGTGGTGGCCTACCTGCAGCGCACCTCGCACCTGGGCCTGAAATCCACAGGTGCCAATCGCAGCGACTACGCCTTGATCCAGTTGCTGTGGGCATTCGCCGGCTGGAAGATCAACACCGATGCCACCTACCTGACACATGCACTCACGGCCTCGAAAGCCGTGGCGGCGCAGTGCATGCCGGTCGGCCTGGACGGCCCCGAACAAGGAGAAGGCATTCGCCACGACTACTCGTTCAGCCAGCACAACCCCGTTCAGGACAAGAAAGTGTATTCGCAACTGTATGCCGGGTCTTATGGGGTTTCGCTGGTCAACACCATCCTCGCGTTCAAGAAGTTGCTATCGGGGGCTTTCTCGCTGGACTCGACCGCCATCGCCTCGCTTGAGCGGTTCATTACAGAGGGGATGGCAATGTTTGCCTACAAGGGCTATTACGACTTTCACGTCTGCGGGCGATCGCTCAGCCGCGGTGGCATGACAAAGAATGACGATTGGACGCGCTGGAGTGACGAGCTGATGCCCGGCTCAAGTAACAAACCAGCGCTGGAGCGCCTCAAGTCCAGAGTCACGGACGGAGAGAGCGAAACACAACCTGATGGCTGCAAGGCGTTCTATCACAACGATTACTTGAGCGCTCAAGGCAGAGGGTTTGCACTGTTTACGAAGACCGTATCGACACGAACAGTTGGCACGGAAACAGGCAACGGAGAAAACCTCAAAGGCTACCACCTCGGTTGTGGTAGCTACTTCCTGGTGTCGCATGGCAAGGAATACGAAGACATTCAGCCCGTTATGGACTGGCAAAAAATACCTGGCACCACGGTGGAGCAAATTCCGGACTTTGTCTTCCCCACTATTGATTGGGGAAAAGGCGCCTGGGGTAGCGACGATTTTAGCGGCGTCATGAGCGACGGGACCAACGGAGTCGCCTCGATGTGTTTGACGAAAGGCAATATCACGGGCGCAAAAAAGTCAGTTATCGTTCTGGACGACATGGTTATCTGTTTGGGTAATGCAGGAGATCGCTCAAAAGCGTCGCATCCTGTTTTCACCACTATCAATCAAGTAAAACGCAAAAACACAGTAACTGTCAGACCGAAAAAAGGTAAAAAGAAAGAGCTCGACCAACCTGGAAAATTAACATTCGATGGTAAGCACGGCGTGCGCCACGACAATCTACGCTACATCTTTCCGCTCGAAAACCAAACAATCACAGTCGAGATATCGGAGCGTTCAGGCTCATGGAGAGAAATTAACACGGGAATGTCAGACGAAAAACTAACCGAGGAGATTTTTACGCTTGGGATAGATAATTCAAAAGACAAAAAAGGAGACTACGCCTGCATCATCCAACCCGTCATACCAGCTCCAAGGCGCCCAGTTTTTTGGCTCATCGAAGGCTTGACGCTCAAAGACCAACTTCACGCCATAGTCACTGACGATATTGCCATCGGCTCAAAATTCGACGACACTGACACAACCCTCTCCTTTGCCGAGCTTGATCTGACACTGAATACGCCTTTGCTGTTCTCGATTCAACGTAGGGATGGCAATTTTAGCTTAACCCTTTCCGACCCCACTCAAAAATTGGATCATACAAAAATAAAAATCAAAGAAAAGACAGCAGGCGGAAAGGAGTATCCTCTCACCGTAAACTTTACAAATACCCCTGACCAAAAAGGGGAGAGTACAACCACCATCATCCATAACCCACAACAGCAACAGCAACAGCAACAGCAACAGCAACAGCAACAGCAACAGCAACAGCGATAGCAACGACCTTAGCAATGATTGCTTTTCTCTTACCGAACACTCTTACGCCTGCTCTTTACCAGGCCAACGTCGGAGCCCGCAACTGCTCGAACCTAATAAAGCATCCCAATACTTCGGCTTGATACGAAAAGTGCCTGTGTGACGATCCCGCTGGGCCCCTCTCCTCCCAGACGCTCGCCCACAGGCACTGTCCGTCCAGCCCTGCGCAACCAACGCGCCTCCTGCGATAAAACCATTGACCCCCGTCAGCCAGAAGTCCGGGCCGCTCGGCCAAGATCGTGCCGATCTGCCACACCCGCGATCGGAACGCGACGTGATAGCCTACCCGGCTTTCACTCACAAAAAGACTGACCCTCAATGGAATGCAGCCCATGACCCGGACCTCCCAGACACCCTCCGAAGAGCAGCACCTGCAACGCAACCTGACCAACCGCCACATCCAGCTCATCGCCATCGGCGGCGCCATCGGCACCGGCCTGTTCATGGGCTCGGGCAAGACCATCAGCCTGGCCGGCCCGTCGATCATCTTCGTCTACATGATCATCGGCTTCATGCTGTTCTTCGTCATGCGCGCCATGGGCGAGCTGCTGCTGTCGAACCTCAACTACAAGTCGTTCATCGATTTCTCCGCCGATCTGCTCGGCCCCTGGGCCGGCTACTTCACCGGCTGGACCTACTGGTTCTGCTGGGTGGTCACCGGCATCGCCGACGTGGTGGCGATCGCCGCCTACACACAATTCTGGTTCCCCGACCTGCCACAGTGGATACCGGCGCTGAGCTGCGTGGCCCTGTTGCTGTCGCTGAACCTGGTGACCGTGAAGCTGTTCGGCGAAATGGAATTCTGGTTCGCCCTGATCAAGATCATCGCCATCATGGGCCTGGTCGCCACCGGTCTGTACATGGTCATCACCGGCTTCCAGTCGCCGAGCGGGCACACCGCGACCCTGGCCAACCTGTGGAATGACGGTGGGATGTTCCCCAACGGCATGCTCGGCTTCTTCGCCGGCTTCCAGATCGCCGTGTTCGCCTTCGTCGGTATCGAGCTGGTGGGCACCACCGCCGCTGAAGCGAAGAACCCCGAGCGCACCCTGCCGCGGGCGATCAACTCGATCCCGGTCCGCATCATCGTGTTCTACGTGCTGGCGCTGATCGCCATCATGGCCGTCACCCCATGGCGCGACGTGGTGCCGGGCAAGAGCCCGTTCGTCGAGCTGTTCGTGCTGGCCGGCCTGCCGGCGGCGGCGAGCATCATCAACTTCGTGGTGCTGACCTCGGCGGCCTCGTCGGCCAACAGCGGCGTGTTCTCCACCAGCCGCATGCTGTTCGGCCTGGCCCAGGAGGGCGATGCACCCAAGGCGTTCGAGAAACTCTCGCGCCGCGCGGTGCCGGCCAACGGCCTGTACTTCTCCTGCACCTGCCTGTTGCTGGGCGCGGTGCTGATCTACCTGGTACCCAACGTGATCGAAGCCTTCACCCTGGTGACGACGGTGTCGGCGGTGCTGTTCATGTTCGTGTGGACGCTGATCCTGCTGTCGTACCTGAGCTACCGCAAACAGCGCGCGGCGCTGCATGAGCAGTCCACCTACAAGATGCCCGGCGGGCGCTTCATGTGCTATGTGTGCCTGGTGTTCTTTGCCGGCATCCTGGTGCTGTTGAGCCTGGAGGCGGATACGCGCTCGGCGCTGGTGGTGACGCCGATCTGGTTTGTGATCCTGGCGGTGACCTATCAGTTTGTGCGCAGCAGGCGTCAGCCGCGTGCGGCGGTGCGTGAAGCGTCTAACAACTGATCCGGCCAATGGGGCCGCTGCGCGGCCCTTTCGCGACACAAGGCCGCTCCCACAGGAAATTGCGATCCTCTGTGGGAGCAACTGTCTTGCTCAAATTTTTCAAACTGACGCGTCAGCCTGTGGGAGCGGCCTTGTGTCGCGAAAGGGCTGCGCAGCAGCCCCAGGATCTTCAGCCAGGCACTAATCGAGCACCGCCTCGGCCAACGCCAGGCCTTTCTCCAGCGAGTTCTCGGTCGCCGTCAGCAAACTGCGCAACGGCTCCCCCGCCTTCTCCAATGCGGCAGCATTGGTCTCATACGCCGCCTTCAACGCCGCCACCGCGCACACCAGTGCATCCTCGCTATCGACGCCAGAACGTACCGATAGAATCGGATCATGAGCGTGATTGCAGGTGCCAAAGTGGGCACTGGCGGTGACGGGACGTGATTTGCGGGGGGTGAGGTTGACCAGCGACTCCTGGTTCATGGCTGCACCTCTCGATGAAAGGTGACGATATCGACAAATGCGAAGGGTGGATCCGAAACGATCTTCTTGAGCATGGTGCATCTCCTTGCAGCTCTCTCTTTAAGAAGCTCCGCGCCCATACGCCAGGATGGGTGGACGAAGCCGTGCGGGTTGGCGTGCCGGCAGAGAGAACCGGTGAGCCCGAAGGCTCCCACACACGGCGCCGCCCATAACGGGTGCAGCCATGCAGAACACCGCCGCAAGGTGCGTCAGTGCTCGATCTCTCTGAATACGGGACGCCAATCCCGAACCGCAGAAACTACTGCGGTGCGGCACGGTACTCAAGTACCGCTTTTGTGTCAAAACGTTCGCTGCCGATCCTCTCCTGAACAGTCGTGACCTGGCATTTTTGCCAGTTGTGCCTTTCCCCTCGTGCCCTCCAAATAGCCTCAGCGCCCATCCTGCAGCAGCCGTGTCCATCACGTATCAGGGAGTTGATCACCATGACCGTCCAGCAAATCGACAATACCGCCAACACCTACGCCAAGCTGTTCCCCGAACAGCTCGCCAACACCTGCAACCCGGACGCCCCCGAGGCGAACTGCGGGCCAGTCGCCTATCTGCATGCGCTGTATCAGGAGGCCTTGGCACAGGAGGCGAGCAGTACCTCCACTGCCCGGCGGACACTGGCCCAGCGTCGCCCCGACATCGGCGAACTGATGCTGGACCCCAAGAGCCTGGAACAACCGGTCACGGCACTGACCCTGGCGATCCGCAGCCTTGCCCGCACCGCGCAGGCGCATGCGGGAAGCGACGCCCACCTGCCGCAAGTACTGGCCGAGGCAGGCCAGCACGCCAACCTGCCGTTCCACGCGGCGCAGGAGCAGATCAAGGCAATACTCAAGCACAGGAAAATCCCTCACTTCGAGCTGTTGCAGCAGGCGGAGTACACCTACCCGAGCTTCCGCCATGGCCAACTGCGCACCCAGGAACTGCGTAAGGTGATGCGCAACGCCACAGGGTTCAGCCCTGCCCTGCAAGCATTGCTGCTGGCCGAGAAACCGTTGAGAAGCACGGGCAACGAGTGGCGTGCCTGGTATGGGTACGACAACAGTACCGACGCCAAGAAAGCGATCGAAGCGCTGCTGGATGTGGAGACCTACTGCCAGCGAACCGGGCTGACCACCGAGCAGGTGCTGGAGATGATCGCGGTGTCGAGCATCGACGACAACGCCAAATCCGGCTTCAGCAGCGTACGACGCTCCGATGCCTACCCGATCACCACCCACGCTGTCGACAAGTACCACCCCGGCGCGGCGTACATCAACGCCCGGCGCAAGACCGCACTGACCGTCAAGGATGGATTGGAGAGCCCTGGCATCGCACTGAAGTTCGACGCCCTCGACTACGACTGCCTGTCGCGCATGTACCAGATGATCCACCTGCAACGTGCGCTGGCACTGCCTTTCGCCGATGTGGATCTGCTGCTCATGTCGATCCTGCGCGCCGAGGGGCAGATCGGCAACTGGCACCTGACGCCCGCCACCCTGCGGGCACTGGGCGTGTTCCAGTACCTGAAAGACACCTATGACGTCAGTGCCGAACAGTTCGCCGCCCTGGTGCTCGAAGTGTCGGCCTACAGCGTGGGTGAGCGGACACCGATGCTAGACCGCGTGCTCGATGGTCAGGGGACCACCCAGGGCCAGCGCAGTCTGGTCATCGATGGCCGCGCGTTCGACCCTGCCGATCGCGGCGACGGCCAATACAAGGTACTCCCTGCCTTGAGCAGTGCCTTGGGCGTGACCGAGCCGGTGACACTGGGTTACCTGAAGATGGCCTGCAAGGCATTGAACCTGAAGAGCCCGACCCTGTCGCTGGCGTTGCTGTCATCCCTGTATCGCCTGAGCCGCTTGCATCGGCTGCTCAAACGCACACCCAACGATGCCATGGCACTTCTGGCATTGCTCGGCAGTACAGGCACAACCTTGCAGGACCAGTTGGCAGGCACGCCGCAGATCAGCGATTTGAACGCACCCGACGTGCTCGACATGCTGGTCGCCCTGGTCAATCTCGACCAGTGGTTGCGCCAGGAGCGCATCCAGCCAACGACGCTGCTGCTCGCCCTGACACCGACTGGCGAGGCGAAACCTACACAGGACAGTCGACTGGGCCAGGTCATCGGCGATCATCTGCAGGCAATTGATCAGGCCTTCTCCGACAAGAGCAACAGCAAGCTGGAGGATCTTGCCGCCACCATGCTGGGATTGGCCTTGGCCGACGCATCAGGCCGGCAAGAGGTGACCAAACTGCATGTCGCACCGCTGCTGAAATGGTGCGGCACAACAGCCGAGGGCCTTCTCAAGAACATTCACGAGGCAGCTAAAGGCAAAGACCCGAAGCAACTCGGAGCCATTCTTGAGAAGCTCACGGGCGCTCTCTGGTCCAAAGTGATGCGCTGCGGTGAACTGATCAAGGCGCTTCGCCTCACCCCAGGCATGGTGGATGCACCAGGCAACCACGGCGCGTGGTTCGACCTCGAAAGCACACCGGCGACAGGCATCACGCTCAACCTTGATCTCTGCTATCAGCTCAGCCGCTTCCGTGCTTGGGTCATCGTCTGCCAGCAGCACAAGCATGACGAGCAAGACGTCATCGGTTACCTGACCAACCACCCCTACAGCCTCGAACCCGGCAAAGTGACAGAAGCGAGCAAGCGACTGGCCGAACTGATCGGCTGGACCGCCCAGGAAACCCTCGAAGCAAGCCCGCACATCGAGAAAGCCACCTACGCAGGCAACACCCGCGCGACATTTGACGACTACCTGGCCAGCCTCACGCCGGCGGAAAAAAGCAAGTACGAGGAAATGGGCGAGGAATCGTTCTTCTGCGAATTCATCTACCGATACACAGCCTCTTATGCGTTCAAGGGCGCTCACCAGTCGATGGTCGACAAGCTGGTGGCCTTTCTCGCCGAGAATCCAGAGCCGTTGCTGCTCTCGCCGGAGCAATACGAAAAGGCCCACAAGCCCGAACTCTGGAAAGCCAAAGGCGAGGAATACAAGAGCGACGTGAAACGCGGCTATTTCCCCATCACCCTTGATGCGCTGGACGGCGGCAAGGTCAGAAGCGTGGAATGGCTACCGTGCGTACCCACGACCGTTTCAGACATCGACTTCATCCTGCGTGTACAAGCGCTCAGTGCAAGAACCGGCCTTTCCAGCGGCAGCCTGCTGGACCTCGCGGAACTGGATGAGGCATCGCCTTACATCGAGTTCGAAGCCATCAGCCAGCTGTTCCTGGCCGCCAGCGGCGATGCGACGCGCGAAACGGTTGAAGCACATGCACAAGAAAGCTGGCGCGACGCGCTGGCCGGCTACCTGATCGCGCACTGGGCGCCTGCGCAGGACAACACCAGGAGCATCAGCAGCATTGATGACCTGTCCGACTACTGCCTCTGCGATGCCTTCGTCGGCAGTCAGGTGAACACCACGCCGCTCAATCAGGCCATCGGCAGCTTGCAGCACTATGTTTCCCGTTTGCTGGCCCGCCTTGAGCCCGGATACGCAGACGCCACGCCCTCAGGCACGCTCCAGGCACAATGGCAGCAAGGGCTGGGCCAGTACGGAACCTGGAAACGGCTCGTGGAACAGCGCAATCACCCTGCAAACCTCATCTACTACGCCGATCGGCCCAACAAGACCGTGGCATTCCAGGAGCTCGAGGTCGAGATCAATCAGGGCAAGATGGACACGTCGCTGCTGGACACGGCGATCTGCAACTACCTGACTAAGTTCGAACGGGTCAGCAACCTGCAAGTGATCAGTGGGTATCTGGATGGGCATGATCCCAAGCATGACACCTACCACTTGATTGCCAAGACCAATACCACGCCGTACCAGTACTACTGGAGAACCCTGGACCTCAACCTGCGGGACGACAAAGACCGGATCAGCCCCCTGGCCTGGAGTGAATGGGAGAAAGTCGACCTGTCGCCCTCGGGCGAAATTGCGCAAAGCGTGAACGACGGCAAGTGCTTCGATGCTGTACGGCCAGTGGTCATCGCCAAGCGTCATTATGTTTTCTGGGTGGAGCGCGCCAGCTCGGATCTGCCAAAGGAGAAGGATGCCAGCAAGACACTGCACGGCAAACGCCGGTTGTCGGTGCATTACGCTTTCCGCCAAAGCGATGGCACATGGAGTACGAGCAATGAGCTGCTGTGTCTTGACGGGTATGACGACAAAGGCAACTGGGATGAAAAGATTTATGCAAAAAGCCTCGACTTCAAGCCCGGCCTGATTGTCGTGGTCAACGACGAAGGCGAGCGAGAAAACGATCCATGGCTCACGGCCCTGCTCTACGACAGCAGTGTGGACTACAGTAAAAGATACGAAACAACGGAAGGTAAAACAGCTCAAAAACCAACCACAGATGACTACCACCTTGAGAGCCGTGACTTGCTCTTGATAGAAAGAAAGGAATACGACCCAAACGTCAAGAAAGAGCTCGTCGAGGCCTTGTTCAGAAGTTATAAAAATGCTCAAACAGTCCAGCACCCTTATAACGGCACTTCCGTGGTGATCGAGCGTAACGAAAAATCACACGAAGAAACACCACCGGGTCTTGGCGACAAGGCCGGCTTCGCCGCAATAGCCAAAGAACAAGCATTCACCCTGCACCTCGCAGTTTCATCTGCCCGTAAAAAAGAACTGACGGCCAGTGTTCTGTACAACAAGGAACGGTTCCTGGATGGAAGTTGGGGGAACAATTTCAAGCTTGAAATCAGTGTAAAAAATGGCAACAGCACACACTCCGCCTCTGACCATCTCTCGGTGAACCACAAGCACTTGGCCGCTCGCGTGAAATTCCTCTACACCCCTGACACTGAATATGAAATCACCCTGAAGTATCAGCATGGGAGCACGCTACTCAATAAAAGCGTCTACACCGTTACCGTCAAGGACCTTAAAGTCGATGAATTATGGTCTGTTTGCCTTGCCTCGAACACAGCGCAGGCTCAATACCTGGACCTGAGCTTGGCCAAGGTGTTCCAGCCCCGCCTCACGAACGACAAGATCCGCCTCAATACTCTGTTCGGTAAGAACCTGGTCGCCCGTGCCAGTCAGAGCATCCATCGCGTACTGGACTGGGACACCCAGACACTCCTCGAACCTGACCTCGACGACGCGACCAAGACAATAGAGATGGACTTCCATGGCGCCAATGCGCTCTATTTCCGTGAATTGTTCCTGCATGTGCCGGCGATGATTGCCATGCGCCTGACCGAGCAGTGTCAGTTCGAGGAGGCAGAGGACTGGTACCTGCGCTACCTGTTCAACCCCTACCGAATCCACGCGGACGAGCAGGGCAGACCAGCCCCCTGGTGTACTCGCCCGCTCTCGCAAGTGGGCACCTTGCGCTCGGCACTGCGCAAGAGGGTGGAGCCCATCGATCAGGTCTTCATCCAGTCACGGCATTATCAGCAGGCCATCTACCTTGCGCTGCTGGACAACTGGCAGCAACAGGGCGACCACTATTATCGTCAGCCGACCCTGAGCAACCTCAACCACGCCTGGATGTGCTACCAGCAGGCGTTGAAGCTACTGGGCCCGCTGCCCAACCAGGGCGATGCCTCGCGCTGGAAACCAGCCACCCTTGCCACGGTCAGCGCAAGTGCCTTCAGGAGCCCGCTCAACCCCAGGATACTAGCGTTGCGCAAGACCCTGCTGAGCCGCCTGCACAACCTGCGCCACGGCTTGACCCTGGATGGCAAGGCCTTGCCGCCGCTGGACTGGAACAGTGAAAGCCTGGACGCCTTCGACAACGACCGAGGCGGCGTGAGCAACGTGCCAATTCCTTACCGCAGTGGTCTCAATGCCATTCCCCACTACCGCTTCCGCCAGTTGCTGCCACTCGCCAAGGCAGCGGCCCAGCAGCTGTCGGACTTCGGCAGGCATTACATGAGCTTGATGGAGGAAGAGTTCAACACCAGCCTGGCGGTGCAGTTAAAAGCCCAGGATATCAAGATGGCCGATTTCGCGATCCGCTTGCAGAAAGAAGCCATCAGCGGCGTTGAAGCCAAGAAAAAGGTACTGCTGATCAGCCGCGACAAAGCGCTGGCGCAGAAAGAATATTTCGGCGAACTCATCGATGTCGGTCGCTCTCCCGAAGAAGAACTAGCCACCGCCTTCTCTTGGATGTCGAAAGCCAGCAAGGCTGCAGCCATCTATAACTTTGCAATCGCGGGCGCATTGGGTGTTACGGTCCCCACGATCTACGGGTTGGCGGTGGGGGGGAACAAACCTGAAGCCATGAACGTTTGGCTTGGCCAAGGCTTCGAGATGGCAGCCGACATCAGCAATGTCATCGCCGATGAACTGGTAATCCAGGCAGCCTATAACCGCCGCGCCGCCGGCTGGGCATTCGATAAAAGCCAGGCTGAATGGGACCTGAAGATCATTGACCAACAACTGGCCGAAACCAACATCGAACTCAATGCCAGCACCATCAACCTTGAAAAGTGCCGACAGGATCTGGTTAACCTGAAGGAAGCCTACGTGTCCATGACCACCGGGTTCACCATCATCCCCATCTACAACTGGCTGGTGGCACGCCAGGAGCATATCTACGGCGCTGCCTACGACGCTGTACGCTCGCTGTGCATGGGGGTAGAAGCCGCCTGGCGCTACGAGATCGGTGACTACCGGCGTGACAGCTTCATCGATACCAGAGCCTGGCGCGACAACTACAAAGGCATGCTGGTGGGTGAATCGCTGCTGGTGAACTTGCAGCAGATGGAGAATGAATACCTGGCCAGGAACGAGCGGCGGCTGACGATCAAGAAGTCGTTCAGCCTCAAGAAACAACTGGACAGTTTTGCAATCAAGCCAGAAGAAAAGTGGGCCGGCATTTTCAAGACGGAGGCCGACCGTACCACCTCGCTGAAGCACACGTTCGAGTTCAAGGCAGATGACTTCGACAAAGGTTACCCGGGCCACTACTTGCGCCAACTGAAGTACGTGTCCGTCACGCTCGTACTCAAGGCAGACAAAAAGCCGGAGGAGCTGTGTGCAATTCTCAAGCAGACAGGTAGCTCTACGCTGCTCGAGCCGGACAAGGGTGCAGCCCGCTCGTTCTACCCTGGAAATGAAAGCGACAAAAAGGTAACGGACGCGCGTGAAAACCCCAGGTTGGTGCAGCGCAATCCCCGCGAAAACCAGCAGATCGCATTGTCGTCGACCGTGGCCGAAGACGGGCTTGGCTACGATGCCGGTACCTGGGTGTACGAGTTGATGTTCCACGATGGCCGTTACCTGCCGTTCGAAGGCACCGGCGCCATCTCGCAGTGGACGCTGGAACTGTTGGGCGATGAGGACCTGCTCAAGGACCTTTCGATCATCGAGGATATACGGTTCAACATGGTTTACACGGCCAAGACGGGTGATGAAGCGTTCATCAAGGAGATAGGCGAGATCAGGAAAGAGGCTGGGTCAGTGAAGCAGGGTGATGCGTAACGGCTGATGGTCTCGGGGCTGCTCTGCAGCCCCAATCCTGTGCACGCAAAGCCCTCAGGCACCGAGCTGGACCGGAACAACGCCCCAACACCTCGCACAACCCCTCTATCACACTACTTGCGCCACTAGGCACACCCCTTGCAACACCCCTCCCCGCTTGGCCAACACCATAAAAACTCAGCGGAGAGAGCACATGAAGCGACGCAGTCTGATCAAGGCCTTCACCCTCGGCGCATCGATCGCCGCGATGGGCCTGAGCTGGAGCACCCAGGCCGCCGAGACCATCAAGGTCGGCATCCTGCATTCGCTGTCGGGGACCATGGCGATTTCCGAGACCTCGCTCAAGGACATGGCGCTGATGACCATCGACCAGATCAACGCCAAGGGTGGGGTCAACGGCAAGCAGCTCGAAGCGGTGGTGGTGGACCCGGCGTCCAACTGGCCGCTGTTCGCCGAGAAGAGTCGCCAGTTGCTGACCCAGGACAAGGTGGCGGTGGTGTTCGGCTGCTGGACCTCGGTGTCGCGCAAGTCAGTACTGCCGGTGTTCGAGGAGCTCAACGGCCTGCTGTTCTACCCGGTGCAGTACGAGGGTGAAGAGATGTCGCCGAACGTGTTCTACACCGGTGCGGCGCCCAACCAGCAGGCGATCCCGGCCGTCGAGTACCTGATGAGCGAGGACGGCGGCGGCGCCAAGCGCTTCTTCCTGCTGGGCACCGACTACGTCTACCCGCGCACCACCAACAAGATCCTGCGCGCCTTCCTGCACAGCAAGGGCGTAACCGACAAGGACATCGAAGAGGTGTACACGCCGTTCGGCCACAGCGATTACCAGACCATCGTCGCCAACATCAAGAAGTTCTCGGCAGGCGGCAAGACGGCAGTCATTTCCACGGTCAATGGCGACTCCAACGTGCCGTTCTACAAGGAGCTGGCCAACCAGGGGCTGAAGGCCACCGACGTGCCGGTGGTGGCGTTCTCGGTGGGTGAAGAGGAGCTGCGCGGCATCGATACCAAGCCGCTGGTGGGTCACCTGGCGGCGTGGAACTACTTCGAGTCTGTGGATAACCCGGTGAACCAGAAGTTCGTCGCCGACTGGAAGGCCTATGCCAAGGCCAAGGGCCTGCCGGGGGCCGACAAGGCGGTGACCAACGACCCGATGGAGGCCACCTACGTCGGTATCCACATGTGGGCGCAGGCGGCGCAGAAGGCCGGCAGCACCGATGTGGACAAGGTGCGCGAGGCGCTGGCCGGTCAGAGCTTCAAGGCGCCGTCGGGCTTCACCCTGACCATGGACAAGAGCAACCACCACCTGCACAAGCCGGTGATGATCGGCGAGATCCAGGATGACGGGCAGTTCAGTGTGGTGTGGCAGACCGAGCAGCCGCTGCGGGCGCAGCCTTGGAGCCCGTTCATTCCGGGGAATGACAAGCGGCCGGACTATGCAGTGAAAGGTAACTGAGTGCATGGGGCCGCGCTGCGGCCCATTCGCGGGTAAACCCGCTCCCACAGGGACCGCACAGGTTTCAGGCCTTGCACCCTACCTGTGGGAGCGGGTTTACCCGCGAAGAATCCACCGCCGATTTCCAGGATTACTCGCATGCTCAGACTCCTGCTCACCCTCCTCCTACTTCTGCCCCTGGCATCCCAAGCCAGCGAGGGCGAATTCTTCCTCAGCGCCAAGCCCGCCGAACAGGCCAACCTGCTCCAAACCTGGGCCGCGCAACCCGATGCCGCCCGCCTGCCGCTGCTGGAAAGCCTGCGCCAGGGCCGCATCGCCGAAAACGACACGCGCAAACTGCGCCTGAACAACCGTCTGCGCGGCCTGATCGACAACGCCCTGTCCAGCCATCAACTGTTCAGCGACCAAGCCAACGTGCGCCTGGCCGCCGCCCAGCAATTGCAGAAAACCGCCCAGCCGGCGCAGATGGCCTTCCTCGACCGCCGCTTCGCCAGCGAACCGGACGCCGCCGTGCACGCCGCCCTCGGCCTGGCCCTGGCCAACCTGCAACTGGGCGCCAGCGAACCCGCGGTACGCCTGGCCGCCGTGCGCCTGCTCGGCGAAACCGGCGACCCGCTGGCCCGCACCCGCCTCGAAGCGCTACTACAACCCGACGCCGAAACCGACGCCGCCGTGCGCACCGCCGCTGAAACCAGCCTGGCCCAAGTGCAGCGCAAATTGCTGGTCGGCGAGCTGCTCGGCCAAGCCTTCAGCGGTCTGTCGCTGGGCTCGATCCTGCTGCTGGCGGCGCTAGGCCTGGCGATCACCTTCGGCCTGCTGGGCGTGATCAACATGGCCCATGGCGAGATGCTGATGCTCGGCGCCTACAGCACCTACATGGTCCAGGTGCTGCTGCAGCGTTTTGCCCCCGGCGCCATCGAGTTCTACCCGCTGATCGCCCTGCCGGTGGCCTTCGCCGTCAGCGCGGGCGTCGGCATGGCGCTGGAGCGCACGGTGATCCGTCACCTCTACGGCCGCCCGCTGGAAACCCTGCTGGCCACCTGGGGCATCAGCCTGATCCTGATCCAGGCCGTGCGGTTGATCTTCGGCGCGCAGAACGTCGAGGTGAGCAACCCGGCCTGGCTGTCCGGCGGTATCCAGGTGCTGCCCAACCTGGTGCTGCCGTACAACCGCCTGGTGATCATCGGCTTCGCCTTGGCCGTGGTGGTGCTCACCTGGCTGCTGCTCAACCGCACGCGGCTGGGCCTGAACGTGCGTGCGGTCACCCAGAACCGCAACATGGCAGCCTGCTGCGGGGTGTCCACCGGGCGCGTCGACATGCTCGCCTTCGGCCTCGGCTCCGGCATCGCCGGGCTCGGCGGCGTGGCCCTGAGCCAGGTCGGCAACGTCGGGCCGGACCTGGGCCAGAGCTACATCATCGACTCGTTCCTGGTGGTGGTGCTCGGCGGCGTCGGCCAGCTGGCTGGCAGCCTGTGGGCGGCCTTCGGGCTGGGCATCGCCAACAAACTGCTGGAGCCGCAGATCGGTGCGGTGCTGGGCAAGATCCTCATCCTTGCGCTGATCATTCTGTTTATCCAGAAGCGCCCGCAAGGCCTGTTCGCCCTCAAGGGACGGGTAATCGACTGATGAACCAGCCATTGATTGTCACTGCCTCGCGCAAGGCCGGCACCCAGGTGTCGCTGGCCGTCGGCGCCGTTGTCGTCCTGCTGCTGCTGGCCCTGCCGTTGCTGTCGCTGCTGCCCGACGGACACACGCTGCAGGTCTCGGCCTACACCCTGACCCTGGTTGGCAAGATCCTCTGCTACGCCATCGTCGCCCTGGCCCTGGACCTGGTCTGGGGCTACGCAGGCTTGCTGTCTTTGGGCCACGGTCTGTTCTTCGCCCTGGGCGGCTACGCCATGGGCATGTACCTGATGCGCCAGGCGGCCGGCGACGGCCTGCCGGGGTTCATGACCTTCCTGTCGTGGAGCGAGCTGCCCTGGTACTGGGCCGGCACCCAGCACTTCGCCTGGGCGCTGTGCCTGGTGGTGCTGGCGCCGGGGCTGCTGGCCCTGGTGTTCGGCTTCTTCGCCTTCCGCTCGCGGATCAAGGGTGTGTACTTCTCGATCATGACCCAGGCCCTGACCTTCGCCGGCATGCTGTTGTTCTTCCGCAACGAGACCGGCTTTGGCGGCAACAACGGCTTCACCAATTTCCGCACCATCCTCGGTTTCGACATCACCGCCCAGGGCACCCGGGCCGTGCTGTTCCTGCTGACGGTTGGACTGCTGCTGGGCAGCCTGTTCCTGTGCTGGCGCCTGACCCAGAGCAAGTTCGGGCGCCTGCTCACCGCCGTGCGCGATGCAGAGAACAGGCTGATGTTCTGCGGCTACGACCCGCGTGGCTTCAAGCTGCTGGTATGGGTGCTCAGCGCCGTGCTGTGCGGCCTGGCCGGAGCGCTGTACGTGCCTCAGGTGGGCATCATCAACCCCAGCGAGATGTCGCCGACCAACTCCATCGAGGCCGCCGTGTGGGTGGCGCTCGGCGGGCGCGGCACGCTGATCGGGCCGCTGCTTGGCGCCAGCGTCGTCAATGGCATGAAGAGCTGGTTCACCGTGGCGTTCCCCGAGTTCTGGCTGTTCTTCCTCGGTGCGCTGTTCATCCTCGTCACCCTGTACCTGCCCAAGGGCGTGGTCGGCCTTGTGAAGAAAAGGAGCCAGCCATGAGAAGCGTGCCCCCGGTGCATCCGGAATTCATGCTGGAACCGATCTTCGACCAGATCGGCAGCGGGCGCGAGGCCATCGGCCTGGGCCGGCGCCGCGAGGCCGGGCTCGACACCCGCCATGGCACGGTGCTGAGCCTGGAGGGCATCAGCGTCAGCTTCGATGGCTTCAAGGCGCTCAACGACCTGAACCTGTACATCGGCGTCGGTGAGTTGCGCTGCATCATCGGCCCCAACGGCGCCGGCAAGACCACGATGATGGACGTGATCACCGGCAAGACCCGACCCGATACAGGTACCGCGTTCTTTGGCGACACCCTCGACCTGACCCGTATGAGCGAGTGCCAGATCGCCCAGGCCGGCATCGGCCGCAAGTTCCAGAAGCCCACGGTGTTCGAGGCGCTGACGGTGTTCGAGAACCTGGAGCTGGCGCTCAAGTCCGACAAGTCGGTGTGGGCCAGTTTGGTGGCGCGGTTGTCCGGCGAGCAGCGCCAGCGCATCGAGGAGGTGCTGGCCACCCTGCGCCTGCTGCCCCTGGCCCAGCGCCAGGCGGGGTTGCTGTCCCATGGCCAGAAGCAGTTCCTGGAGATCGGCATGCTGCTGGTGCAGGAGCCGAGGTTGCTGCTGCTCGACGAGCCGGTGGCGGGGATGACCGATGCCGAGACCGAATTCACCGCCGAGCTGTTTCGTTCGTTGGCGGGTCGGCATTCGCTGATGGTGGTGGAGCATGACATGGGCTTCGTCGGCAGCATCGCCGACCATGTGACGGTGCTGCACCAGGGCAGCGTGCTGGCGGAAGGGTCGCTGGCGCAGGTGCAGGAGGATGAGCGGGTGGTCGAGGTGTATCTCGGCCGGTGATCGGCTTTGGATTTTGGGTGCCAGTGCCGGCCCTTTCGCGGGTAAACCCGCTCCCACAGGGATCGATGCGCTCGCAGTTCCTGTGGGAGCGGGTTTACCCGCGAAGAGGCCGGCACAGGCAAAGCAGACATTTCAGGGACAACACATGCTCAAGATCGACACCCTGCACCAATACTACGGCGGCAGCCACATCCTGCGCGGCCTGTCCTTCGAGGCCAAGGTCGGCGAGGTCACCTGCCTGCTGGGCCGCAACGGCGTGGGCAAGACCACCTTGCTGCGCTGCCTGATGGGCCTGCTGCCGGCCCGCGAGGGCCGCGTGGAATGGGAAGGCAAGCCAATCACCACGCTCAAGCCCCAGCAAAGGGTCCACGCCGGCATCGCCTACGTGCCACAGGGCCGCGAGATCTTCCCGCGCTTGACCGTCGAGGAAAACCTGCTGATGGGCCTGTCGCGCTTCCCCGCCCGCGAGGCACGGGAAGTACCCGCCTTCATCTACGAGCTGTTCCCGGTGCTGGAGCAGATGAAGCAACGCCGTGGCGGCGACCTCTCGGGCGGCCAGCAGCAACAGCTGGCCATCGGCCGCGCCCTGGCCAGCCGCCCGCGCCTGCTGATCCTCGACGAGCCCACCGAAGGCATCCAGCCGTCGGTGATCAAGGAGATCGGCGCGGTGATCCGCAAGCTCGCCGACCGGGGCGACATGGCCATCCTGCTGGTGGAGCAGTTCTACGACTTCGCCGAAGAGCTGGCCGACCAATACCTGGTCATGGCACGCGGCGAAATCGTCCAGCGCGGCCGGGGTGAAAACATGCAGACCGAAGGTGTACGCGGCCTGGTTACCATTTAATCTGCAACCACTTCCCTTGCGAGACGCTGTCATGAGTTACCAGATCCGCGACGCCCTGATCGACGACGTGCCGGGCATCCTCGACATCTACAATGACGCCGTGGCCAACACCACGGCGATCTGGAACGAAACCCCCGTGGACCTGGGCAACCGCCTGGCCTGGTTCGAGGCCCGTGCGCAGCAGGGCTACCCTATTTTGGTGGCAGTGGACGACAGCGGCGTGCTGGGCTATGCCTCATTTGGCGACTGGCGGCCGTTCGAAGGCTTCCGGCATACCGTCGAGCACTCGGTGTACGTGCGTGGCGACCAGCGTGGCAAGGGCCTTGGCCCTGTACTGATGGAAGCGCTGATCGAGCGCGCGCGCCGCTGCGACAAACATGTGATGGTCGCCGCCATCGAGAGCGGCAACGCCGCGTCGATCCGCCTGCACGAACGCCTGGGTTTCAGCATCACCGGGCAGATGCCGCAGGTGGGGGTGAAGTTCGGGCGCTGGCTGGACCTGACCTTCATGCAGCTGTACCTGGATGACAACACCCTTCCCCCTTCAAGGACCTGAAGCCGATGAATACCGCCCAGTTGCACCGCGTCACCCACGAAGGCCTGGCGTACTACCGCGACGGGCTGGTGGCCCTTTTGCTCGATGCGGTACGCCAGGGCGCGTCGGTGGGGTTTATGGCCGATATCGACGAGCAGCAGGCCAAGGCCTACTTCGATGAGGTGAAGGCAAAGCTGGCCGGTGGCGAGCAACTGCTCTGGGTCATCGCCCAGGGGCAGGAGGTGCTGGGTAGTGTGCAGCTGGGGTTGTGCCTGAAGCCCAATGGGCTGAACCGGGGCGAGGTGCAGAAGCTGCTGGTGCACAGCGATGCGCGGCGGCGTGGGCTGGGGCAGCAGTTGATGAGCGCGCTGGAGGCCGAGGCGCGGCGGATCGGGCGGGGGATGCTGTTTCTCGATACCGAGGCTGGGTCCGGGGCGGAGGCATTCTATCGGGCGCTGGGGTACAGCAAGGCGGGGGAGATCCCGGACTATGCCTGCGGGCCGGAGGGGGTTTATCGGCCGACAGCGTTGTATTTCAAGGTCCTGGCTCCGGCGCCGGAACGGCGCTGATGCCTCCGAGGGTAAACCCGCTCCCACAGCAGATCGGGACCGCCCGTGGGAGCGGGTTTATCCGCGAACACCGGCAACGCTGGTGCCATGCAGCGCGCAGGCAGACCAACGCTTGCAGGGCGCCGGAATTAAAGCAGAGGTGCCAACAACGCCTTAGGCCGATCTTCTGTGTAATAACCCACCAACTCTTCCTTCTTCTCACCCTTGGAGAAGAACAGCAGTGTCGGCGCCGACTGAACATCGTAGGTGCCGGCAATAGTCGAGCCGTCAGTCAATTGTAACCGTAGAAAGTCAGCAGCCTGCTCCTTGGTTGCCCAGTCATCGATGACCCTGCTCATGCGTTTGCTGGCATTTTCGCTGCCATCGGCCTTGTACTTGAAGAACTCGACCACCACAGGCTTCCCAGCCTTCAGCACCTTGTCTTCGAATTGCGCCTCGGTGATTTGCTGCACAGCCATGTCGACGCTCCTGCATTGAGAGATCCGCACCCTGCGGATGGAGTCTCAACGCTAGAGCGCCCACCAGGCAGCGTCTACTGGTAAAAATATCAGGTCAGGCTAGCGTCACCCCTGCACGAACCGCCCCAACCGCTGCTTCAACATGCTGTTCTCGCTGCGCAACTGCCGCACTTCCTCCAATAGCTCCAACGCCAGCGCCACCCCTTCCCACTCCAGCTCCAGCTCCTGATGCAGCTTCACCGCGCGCTTCAACGTCACCGGCGCGCGGTCATCGAACACCCATTCTTCGGGCGTTCGCCCCGACGGTTCGACAATGCCGTGCTCGACGATCTCGATCACCCAGTCGGCCGACACATCGGCTTCCTGGCACAGGGTACGCATGTCCAGTTGAACGATCAGGGTGCTGCTCATGATCACTTACTCCATTGAGTCCTCGGATTGAACGCGGCTTTCTCCCAGAGCTGGGTCCACAATTCGCGCGCGGCGGCATCGGACTGGGCGGGCATGACCACCTTGAGCTGGGCGTACAGGTCGCCGCGCTCGCCCTGCTTGTTCAAAAGGCCCATGCCCTTGACCCGCAGGCGTTGGCCGCTCTGGCTGTCGGGGCGGATGGTCAGGTTGATCTTGCCGGTCAGGGTCGGCACGGCCACCTTGGCGCCGAGCGCCGCTTCCCACGGTGCCAGGGGCACAGTGATGATCAGGTCATGGCCTTCGACATCGAACAGCGGGTGCGGTGCCATGCGGATGGTCAGGAACAGGTCGCCATTGGCGCCACCGCCCACGCCCGGCGCGCCCTGGCCCTTGAGGCGGATGCGCTCGCCGTCGGTCACCCCGGCGGGGATCTTCACGTTCAGCGTTTTCGTGGTGAAGCCGGTACGTTGCCCGGCGCCGTTGGTCTGCGGCACCTGGAAGCTGATCTGCTTGGATTCCTTGTTCAGGGTCTCTTCGAGGAACACTGCAAGTTCAAGCTCCACGTCCTGCCCTCGCCTGCCGGCACTGCGTTGTTGCCGGCCACCGGCGCCACCGAAGGGGTTGCCGCCCCGGGCGCCGAAGATCGAGCTGAAGAAGTCGGAAAAATCGCCACCCTCGAAGCCACCGCCTCCGCCGTTGCGGGACTCCCAGCCAGGCGGCGCCTGGAACGGCCGACCGTGCTGGCCGCCGTACTTGCGGATTTCGTCGTACTCGGCGCGCTTGTCCTTGTCGCCAAGCACTTCGTAGGCCTCGTTGGCCTCCTTGAATTTGTCCTCGGCGTCACGCTCCTTGCTGACGTCGGGGTGATACTTGCGCGCGAGCTTGCGGTACGCGGCCTTGATCGCCTTCTCGTCCGCGCTCGCCTCGACGCCGAGTATCTTGTAATAGTCTTTGAAGTCCATCTATGGATCACCGATGTGAATGTACGTATTGCTACTGAAGATTGGGGTCAAGCATAGCCTTTCAAGGTTCATCCGGGGTTGCGCTATCGCAGACGACCGGTCTTGATTTAGCCGCAGACTGGCATAAACTGCGCGGCCGTTTTGCCTCCGGAAGCTTTCCTCATGTCTGACGTATCCCCGGCCCGTGCCCTTGGCATCGACTTCGGCACCTCCAACTCCACGGTCGGCTGGCACCGTCCGGGCGTCGAATCGCTGATCGCCCTGGAAGACGGCAAGATCACCCTGCCGTCGGTGGTCTTCTTCAACATTGAGGAGCGTCGCCCGGTGTACGGCCGCCTGGCCCTGCACGAGTACCTGGAGGGCTACGAAGGCCGCCTGATGCGCTCGCTCAAGAGCCTGCTGGGCTCCAAGCTGATCAAGCACGACACCAGCGTGCTGGGCAGTGCCCTGCCGTTCAAGGACCTGCTGGGCATGTTCATCGGCGAACTGAAGAAGCGCGCCGAGGCCGATGCCGGCCGCGAGTTCGACCAGGTGGTGCTCGGCCGCCCGGTGTTCTTCGTCGACGAAGACCCGGCTGCCGACCAGGAGGCCGAGGACACCCTGGCGGAGGTTGCGCGCAAGATCGGCTTCAAGGACGTGTCGTTCCAGTACGAGCCGATCGCCGCAGCCTTCGACTACGAGTCGGGCATCAGCGGTGAAGAGCTGGTACTGATTGTCGATATCGGCGGTGGTACCTCGGACTTTACCCTGATCCGCCTGTCGCCCGAGCGCCACCAGGTGGCCGAGCGCCAGGACGACATCCTCGCCACCGGCGGCGTGCACATCGGCGGTACCGACTTCGACAAGCAGCTGAGCCTGCAGGGCGTGATGCCGCTGTTCGGCTACGGCAGCCGGATGAAGAGCGGTGCCCTGATGCCCACCAGCTACCACCTCAACCTGGCCACCTGGCACACCATCAACGCCCTGTACTCGCAGAAATCGCAGCTGGCCCTAGGCAGCATGCGCTACGACATCGAGGACACCCTCGGCATCGACCGCCTGTTCAACCTGATCGAACAGCGCGCCGGGCACTGGCTGGCGATGGAGGTGGAGGCCAGCAAGATCGAGCTGACCGACCGCGACAGCCGCCGCATCGACTTTGGCCGGATCGAGCCGGAGCTGTCGGCCGAGCTGACCCGGGTGCTGTTCGAAGACGCCATCGGCGGGTTGCTGGAGCGGGTGCGCGGCAGCGTGACCGAGCTGCTGGCCAAGGCCGGCGTGAGCGAGGGGCAGGTGGACACGGTGTTCTTCACCGGTGGTTCCAGCGGGATTCCGGCGCTGCGCAACAGCGTGGCGGCGATGCTGCCCAATGCGCGGCATGTGGAAGGCAACATCTTCGGCAGCATCGGCAGCGGGCTGGCGATCGAGGCGCGCAAGCGTTACGGCGCGGCCTGAGCCATCCCGGGGCCGCTCTGCGGCCCTTTCGCGGCACAAGGCCGCTCCTACAGGGGGACGCGCTCTTCTGTAGGAGCGGCCTTGCGCCGCGAAAGGGCTGCAACGCAGCCCCGGCAATCTGTCAGACCAACTCCGCCCGCTTCAACTCACTCTTCAGGTAGGCGTAATAGATCGGCCCCGCCACCACCCCCGGCAGCCCGAACGCCGCCTCGAACACCAGCATCGCCAGCAACAGCTCCCAGGCCTTGGCACTGATCTGCCCACCGACGATCCGCGCGTTGAGGAAGTACTCGACCTTGTGGATCACGATCAAGTACCCCAACGCCGCCATCGCCACCCAGATCGACAGCGACAACCCGACGATGGTGATCAGGGTGTTGGACATCAGGTTGCCGATCACCGGCAGCAGCCCGAGCAGGAAGGTCAGCACGATCAGCGTCTTGGTCAACGGCAGGTGCACGCCGAACAACGGCAGCACCACGGCCAGGAAGATGCCGGTGAAGACGGTGTTGAGCAGCGAGATCTTGATCTGCGCGAAGACGATGTTGCGAAACGCCTGCACCAGCAGGCTCAAGCGCTCGAACAGCGCCGCCGCCAGGGGCTTGCGCCGGGAGATGTCGGGGATGCGCTGCAGGGCGACGATGGCCCCGAGGATCATGCCGATCAGCAGGGTCACGAACATGTGCGCCATGCCCTTGCCCACCAGTTGCAGGTCGCTCAGGTGGCTCTTGATCCAGTCACCGATGGCCACCTTGAACTCGGCGGCACTGGCCGGCAAATAGGCTTCGATGAACGGCGGCAACTGGCCACGGGCGCGCTCAACCAGGCCCATGAACTTGTCCAGCGAGGCGCCGGGATTCTCGGCCTCGTGCAGCAGGAAACTGAAGGCGCCGGCGATCAGCAACGTCAGCGTGCTCACCACCAGGGTGCCAAGCAGCGCCACCGCCAGCCAGCGTGCGCGCTGGCCGGCGATCAGCGGTTGCAGCCGTGGAGTGAGCATGTTGACCAGCTCGTAGACCAGCAGGCCGGCCAGCAGGCTCGGCAGCAGCTTCAGCGGCAGCGCCAGCAACAGGCCCGCCATGACGATGATCCAGCTGGCCAGGGTGACCTGGCGGGGAGTGAAAGTCATACAGCCTCAACGGCAGACAGCGGAAAGTCCCGCAGTCTGCCAGCCTTCACGGCAGAGGCATAGGCGCAGGTCATTTCTTCTTCAGGCAGTCACTCATGAAGGTCTTGCGCTCATCGCCCTTGAGCGCCTTGGTGGTGGCGTCGGCGTTGCAGGTCTTCATCTTCTCCTGCTGGGTCTGGGGGACATCCTTCTTCAGGCAGGTGCTCATGAACGCCTTGCGCTCGTCACCCTTGAGCGCCTTGGTGGTGGCGTCGGCGTTGCAGGTCTTCATCTTTTCCTGTTGCGCGGTGGCGGCGAACCCTTGGCCCGCGATCAACAGGCCCAACACCAGCAGGGGTACGTGCAGCAGCTTCATGGAGTGGTCTCCTTGCCTGCGCGCCGGATGCGCGCTCGTCGCAGCTGAGTGTAGACAAGAATTCTTACATCTCTGTCCGCGCCCGCCGCCGGTACTGCTCCGGGGTGCAATTGGCCTGGCGCTGGAACATGGCGATGAAGGCCGAAGCACTGCTGTAGCCGAGGTCGAAGGCGATGGACTGGATCGGCGTGCCCACCTCCAGCGCCTCGATGGCGCGTAAAAAACGTAGACGCAAACGCCATTCACCGAAGCTCATCCCCAGTTCGCGCAGGAACTGCCGGGCCAGGGTGCGCTCACTGACATGCACCTGCCCGGCCCAGTGGGCGAGCGGACGGTTGTCGCCAGGCTCGCCGTGCAGCGCCTCGAGCACCTGGCGCAGGCTGTCGCTGCGGGCGAACGGCAGGTAGCAGGTCTGTGCCGGTGCCCGATGCAACTGGTCGATCAGCACCTGGACCAGGCGCTGGTCGCGCTCATCCTGGGCGATGTGCAGGTCGCGACGGGCGAAGTCGCCGAGGATTGCCTTGAGGATGTCGCTGATCACCAGGCTGCAGGGTTGGGCCGGCAGTTCGGCGCACAGGCTGCGCTCCAGATAGACCGAGCGGTAGATGATGGCCTGGGGGTTGTAGCAACCGTGTTCGGTGTCCGGTGGCACCCAGACGGCGTAGTGCGGAGGCGAGATGAAGCGCTGGCCTTCGACGTCCAGGTGCATGAGGCCGTGGGAGGCATAGTTGAGCTGGCCCCAGGCGTGGCGGTGCGGGGCGCTGCGGGTATCGGCGCCGAATTCGTCGTAACGGAAGTAGACCGGCGCGGGAAGCTGGTCGAACTGGGGGATGTCGAGGTACTTGTGGGCCATGCTGTCTGCTTCGCGGGGCGGGTTGTCTGGATGGAAGTATAGGCGTACGAACAGACAAGCGATAATGGCAGACATCACACCCTCCCACGGGTGTTCACTGTAATCCGAGATGTCTCATGAATTACCTCTTCCCCCTCATCGCCATCCTCATCTGGGCCGGCAACACTGTGGTCACCAAGATGTCCGCTGGCGCCATCTTCCCTGCCGAGATCGGCTTCTACCGCTGGCTGCTGGCCGGCCTGCTGTTTACCCCGTTCCTGCTGCCCAAGGTCTGGCGCAACCGCGCAGCCATCCGCCCGCACCTGGGCAAGATCTTCGTACTGGGCGTGCTGGGCATGGCCATCTACCAGAGCCTGGCGTACTTCGCCGCCGCCATCACCAGCGCCACCAACATGGGCATCATCCTCTCGTTGATGCCGCTGATGTCGCTGGCCCTGTCCATCGCCTGGCTCGGCCAGCGCCTGACCTACGGCGCACTGCTGGGTGCGCTGGTGTCGTTCTTCGGTGTGCTGGAGGTGGTCTCGGCCGGGCAACCCGGCGTGCTGCTGCACCAGGGCCTGAACGCCGGCGACCTGATGATGCTGGTGGCCACTCTCGCCTATGCGCTGTACAGCTTCTTGCTGAAGAAATGGCAACTGCGCCTGCCGCCGCTGCAACTGCTGTACCTGCAGGTGCTGGTGGCGATCCTGGTGTTGCTGCCGCTGTTCCTGCTGTCACCCAAGACCGGCCTGAACGGCCACAACCTTGGTCTGGTGCTGTATGCCGGCCTGCTGGCCTCGATGGTCGCGCCGCGGGTGTGGATGCAGGCGGTGCATCGCCTGGGGCCTAGCCGGACCACGCTGTTCTTCAACCTGTTGCCGGTGGTGACGGCGGTGATCGCGGCAGTGGTGCTGGATGAGCAGTTGGCCAGTTATCACCTGGTTGGCGGTGTGCTGACACTGGTTGGCGTGCTGCTGGCCGAGCGTTGGACCACGCCGGTAAGGCGTTGACCGTTGGGGAGCGCTGCGCGCTCTTTTCGCGACGCAAGGCCGCTCCACAGATCAAGCACCTGATTCAGGGGCAGCATTGTTCCTGTGGGAGCGGCCTTGTGTCGCGAAAGGGCTGCGTAGCAGCCCCAGGTTCCTCACAGCCCCGCAGCCTTGAGCCGTGCGGCATGCTCGGTAAACAGCCGCACCGGTTCAGCACCTTTGCCCACTGCGCCCAACGACTGGTTGACGATATCCAGATGATCGAGCGGATAGTCATCGCCAATCACCTGCCCCAGGTGCGAGCTGAAGCGCCCGACCATGCCGTCACATTGCCCCTTCTCCCTGACGAAGCAGCAGGCGAACAGCCGGCAAAATCGGTTGCTGCCGTCAAAGCGGTTAAGGCCACGGTCGGTGCGCCCCGGTTGCAGGGTTCCAGACCATGAGTAATAGCGCACCCCATTCACTTCCGACGGCCCCTCGCCACCCCAGACCTCGGGCAACCCCTGTGGATAAGCCTGGTTGAACAGAGCCACCCCGGCACTGGTCAGCGACTGGTGCGAGGCGTGCACATCGATCGGCAGTGGATCGCGGCGCCAGCCGGTCTCCAGCCAACCCAGCACCACAGCGAAGCCATGCAGCACGGACTTGAGGATGCGCCCCCGGACAGTGTCACCAGGTGCCGTGCGTTCGAGGTGGTCGGCCAGCTCCGAGCCATGGTTGGGGCCGGCCACCGACGTCACCGAAGCCACCCGATCAGGCCGCTTCGCCGCCGCATAACGGGCACTGAGGGCGCCCTGGCTATGGCCGATCAGGTTGACCTTGTCGGCCCCTGTGCGCTGGCAGATGTCCTCGATGATGCCCAGCAACTGCTCGCCCCGCACTTCGCTGGAATGCAGCGGCGACACCTGCACCGGGAACACCTGCGCGCCTCCCCGGCGCAACGCCGGAACAATGCCGAACCAATAGGGATAGACCAGCGCCCGCACGAAGCCGAGCATGCCCGGCACCAGCACCAGTGGATAACGCGTGGCCAGCTCCTGACTCATCACCCTTGCCCTCATCCGTGAACAGACCGGCCCACCCTACAGCGCGATCGGAGACAAGCGCAATCGAACTCCCGGCGCGCCGTGCGGTTCCAAGCAGAACAGACCCTGAGCAAGGAGCGGGACCATGTACAAGCGAACCCTGGCCATCCTTCTGGCAAGCGCCACCCTCGCCGCCTGCGGCAGCCGCCCGGAAAACCCGGTGGACTACGTCACCTACCGCGACGAGCCGCTGGTCAAGCAGGTCGAGCACGGCATGACCATGCAGAAGGTCATCGCCATCGGCGGCAGCCCGTCGAATGTCATCGACCTGCCCCACGGCGGCACCTGCAACGACTACATCCTCAACCGCGATGGCCACCAGCAGCCCTACTACGTGCGTTTCGACGCCACCGGCCATGTCGACGCCAAGGGCTTCAAGACCTGCAAGCAACGCCAACAAGACAGCGACGCCGTGCACGGCGCATGACACCCCATGACCACCCTGATGCTTTCGGAGATGAACATGAGCGTTGAACTGACCGATGTGAAAACCCTGCGCGAACGTGCCCGCCAGCATGTCGAGCAAGGCGCGGTGACCGAGGGTTACCACGCCGATCGCGAGAAAATCCTGCGCCTGCTCAACGAGTCGCTGGCCACCGAGCTGGTCTGCGTCCTGCGCTACAAGCGTCACTACTTCATGGCCAGCGGCATCAAGGCCAGCGTCGCCGCCGCGGAGTTCCTCGAGCATGCCAACCAGGAAGCCGAGCACGCCGACAAGCTGGCCGAGCGCATCGTGCAACTGGGCGGCGAGCCGGACTTCAATCCGGACAACCTGACCAAGAACTCCCACGCGCAGTACGTGGCGGGCAGTTCGTTGAAGGAAATGGTGCTGGAGGACCTGGTGGCCGAGCGCATCGCCATCGACAGTTATCGCGAGATCATCCAGTACATCGGCGACAAGGATCCGACCACCCGGCGTATCTTCGAGGACATCCTGGCCCAGGAAGAAGAGCACGCGGACGATATGTCGGACCTGCTGCAGGGACTTTGATTTCTGGGGCGCTTTGCGCCCCTTTCCGACCGGTCCGACGCCTCGGCAAGGGCGCTCCCACAGGCGTGGCGCTGCGCCTGAATCTTGTGCTTGACCTGTGGGAGCGGCCTTGTGTCGCGAAAGGGCCGCATAGCGGCCCTATTTCTTGCCCTTCACCGCCGCCGGCGCCTTGCCGGCGCGCATCTGCTGCAACAACGGCGTGCACTGGTTCGGCTCATCCCCGCTGCTCGGCGCGATCAGCGCCAGCAGCCCCGCCGCTGGCCCGGCCACCACGCCCAACGCCACCATCCCCGCGCCACGCAGCGCCAGCGGAACCGCCTGCACCCCGGCATTCGGCTTGGCGAACGGCCCGCGCACATACAGCGGCGAACGCAGCGAGAACAGTCGCAGCCCTTTCGATTCAGGGGTGATCCTCAGGTCCAACTGCTCGCTGGCGAAATTGGCCGTGCCGTCGATGGAGATGATCGCGTTCTCGGTGTCGAAAACAAACAAACGGGTGCTGGCCAGGCCGTCCTTGATCCCGACATCGGCCGCAGCGCAATTGATCTTCACATCCTCATCGCCGAACAGCTTGCCAATCACGTAGTTGCCCACGTTGAGCCCGGCGATTTCCATCAGGCTGCGGCTGATCGCGCCATCGTTGATCAACAGGCGCAGATCCCCGTTGGAAGTGCCCAGCAGTGCCGCCACCGAGTTGCCCCGGCCACTGATATCGGCATCGCCATTGAGTTCGCCGAAGCTGGTCTGCATCGGGGCGAAGCTGGGGAACAGCTGCTTGAGCTTGAAGCCACGCGCGGTCAGCCGGGCGCGGCCCTGCAACGGCGCGCTGCGTCCGTCCAGGCGGATGTTGGAATCGAGGTTGCCGCCGGCTACGCCAAAGCGCAGCGGCTCCAGGCGCAGCAGGCCGTCCTCGAGGATCACATGGGCGGACAGGTCGTTGAACGGCAGCTTCTCGCTGTGCACGATGCGCTTGCCGGCGAAGGTCACGTCGGCGTCCATGGCACGCCAGCGCTCGGTGCGGAACTCTTCGACCGGCAGCACCTTGCCGGCCGGCTGCTTGCTGGCGCCGCCGCGGGCCTTCTGTTCGCTGTTGGAGTCGGCGCCGATCAGCGGCGCCAGGTCCTTGAACAGCAGCTGGTTGGACACCAGGTTGCCGGAGAGCTTCGGCCGGGGCTGGCTGGCGACAAAGGCCAGGTCGCCGTGGATGTCGCTGTCGCCGATCTTGCCGTTGAAGCCTTCGTAGCGGAACTGCGCACCCTCGGCGGCGTGCAGGTTGGCGCTCAGGTGACCATCGGTGGCGTATGGGGGCGTATCGGGCAAGGTCACGCCGGTCAGCGGGTAGAGGTTGCCCAGGCTGCTGCCGGACAGCTTCAGGCGCAGGTCGAGGGCGCCGAGGTTGCGTGGATCGGTCAGGGTCCCGGCCAGCGCGACCTGGGTGTCGCCGATACGCACATCGGCCTGCAGCGGAAACGGCCGGCTGGCGTCCTGCAGCGCCAGCAGGCCGCCGAGCTTGCCGGTGCCGGCCACTGCCAGGCCCTTGTAGCGGCCCTGAGCCTTGAAACCGAAGGCGTAGTCCTGGGCATTGCCGGCTTTCTCGGCGCGGGCCTTGCCGACGATGTCGCTGAACGGGATCGGCTTGCCCAGTGGATCGACCTGCACCCTCATGCTGGTCTTCAGCGTCTGGTCGGCGAAGCTGACATTGCCCTGGTCGAAGCCGATGGCGCCGATGTCCAGCACCCACTTCGACGGTTCTTCGTTCTCATCCTTGGGCCCGAAATCGAACACCCAGTTGGCCCGGCCATCAGCCAGTCGGGTAAGGCTGGCGCTGGGCTGGACCAGGTCGATTCGCGGGATGCTGATGCGCTGGACAATCAGCGGCAACGGCGCCAGGCGAAAGTCCACGCGCTCCAGGGCGACCATGCGCGGCTCCTTGAGCCAATCGGGGTTGCCCAGGGTGAGGTCTTCAGCGGTGAAGTGCGGCCACGGCACGAAGGCACGCCAGCCGCCCTCCTCGGGCTCGGTGCGCCAGTGCACCGCGAGGTTGCCGTTGATCGCGAAGGGCCGGTGCAGGGCTTCGGAGACTTTCTCGTTGAGCAGCGGCTTGACGCGATTCCAGTCGAAGGTGGCGATCACCACCACCAGGATCGCCAACAAGGTGGCGAGGGTGGCGAAGGTCCAGATGAGGATTCTGGCAGGGCGCGTCATTGCATGTTTCTCCTGACTGCATGGCACTCAATTATGTCGGACTGATAAAAAACCGCCGGGTTTAATCCGCGCGCCATGATAACCAGGATTTTCCTGACGACTTTCTCAGCTTTTGCTCTGCGGACAGCGGCAGTGTTACCGGGGGGCCGACGTGCCTCAGTACCTATCACCCCCTGAAAACATTGCTCCAGAGCCCTTCGCACACAGTATCAATCCCGTCGATTGTTACCATTATCCTGATGAACTTTTCTCTGGAGTTACCAGGCGTAGCATTGGCTTCGTACCCACTTTCCAGCCCCCCCCGAGGAGCACCGAACCATGAAACGCCATCTGCTGCTGAGCCTGACCCTGTCCGTACTTGCCGCCAACGCCTTCGCCCTGCCAGCCGAAGACCAGCACCTGAGCGCCGAATCGCGCTCCAGCGCCGCCACCGTCAGCCAACCGCTGAACACCTTGGCAGAAGGTGGCGCCGAGCGCCTGCAGGAACGCGCAGGCCGCCTGGCCGAAGGCGGTTCCGAGCGTCTGCTCGAACGTAACAACCGTGTCGCCGAAGGTGGCTCGGATCGCCTGATCCAACGCAACGACCGCGTTGCCGAAGGTGGCTCCGATCGTCTGATCCAACGCAACGACCGCGTTGCCGAAGGTGGCTCCGATCGTCTGATCCAACGCAACGACCGTGTCGCCGAAGGTGGCTCGGATCGTCTGATCGAACGCAACGACCGTGTCGCCGAAGGTGGCGCCGATCGCCTCAACGAACGCAACAACCGCGTAGCCGAAGGTGGCTCGGATCGTCTGGTCGAACTCAGCCGTGTGAGCTGATCGCCATGGCCGAGAACAACAACCCGCCCCGCTGCGCCTGCTCCCCTCCAAGCCCGGTCCATTGACCGGGCTTTGTTTTTTTATCCAGAATGCCCAGCCGTACCGTCATAGAATCCTGACCCATGCTGCCGCGCGCCGAACAGAAGCTACAGACCCGCCAGGCCCTGCTGGATGCCGCCTGCCTGCTCATGGAGAGCGGCCGGGGCTTCGGCAGCATCAGCCTGCGCGAGGTGGCCAAGGCCGCGGGCATCGTGCCCACCGGCTTCTACCGCCATTTCCCCGACATGGATGCCCTGGGCCTGGCCCTGGTTGCCGAGGTGGACACCACCTTCCGCCAGACCATCCGCCTGGTACGCCAAAACGAATTCGAACTGGGGGGCATCACCGACGCCTCGGTGCGCATCTTCCTCGATGTGGTCATCGCTCATCGGGCGCAGTTCCTGTTCCTTGCCCGCGAGCAATATGGCGGCTCGCAACCGGTACGCCAGGCCATCGCCCGCCTGCGCCAGGACATCAGCAGCGACCTGGCCACGGACCTGGCGCGCATGCCGCGCTGGCAGCACCTGGACGGCGCCGCCCTGGCGGTGATGGCCGACCTGGTGGTCAAGACCGTGTTCGCCACCCTGCCCGAGCTGATCGACAGCCCCGAGCCCGGTCATCCACAGGCGCTGACGCCGCAGGAAAAGATCACCCAGCAGCTGCGCTTCATCTTCGTCGGTGCGCGGCACTGGCAAGGGCTGGGTAACCCCGGCTGAAACCTTCGCCAACGTTGTTGCATGGGAGCGGGTAACGTGGGCGCGGGCTTGCCCCGCGATGGCGCTATCGCGGGGCAAGCCCGCTCCCACGAACCACTTGCCACTTCTGCTACCATGGCGCCCTGCCCGACCGTCACGAGCGCGACCATGTCCGACCCCCGCCCCGCATTGACCCGTTTCCAACAGCACTTCGCCGAGCGCATCGTGCCGCTGTGGCAGGGCCCTGGCTGGAACGCCGACATGGCCCTGCCGTACGAAGCCCTGGACACCCAGCACCGGCCACTGCCGGTACAGCGCTACCGGGCCATGGCCTGCGCCCGCCAGCTGTATCTGTTCAGCAACCGCATCGGGCAACCGGGCGCCGCCGAGCGCGCCGCCGCGCTGTTCCGTTCGCTGCAGAAGCACTTCCACGACGCCGAGCACGGCGGCTGGTTCTACAGCATCGACGCCCAGGGCAAGCCGCTGGACCGGCGCAAGGACCTCTACACCCATGCCTTCATCGTCTTCGCCTGTGCCCATTACCTGGGCAAGGTCGGCGAGGGGCTGGTGGAAGCCACGCTCAATGGCGCCCTCGAGGTGATCCACGAGCAGTTCGCACGCGATGATGGCCTGTACGAGGCCAGCCTGGGTGAGGATTGGTCGGACCTGGGCAGCGGCCCGTTGCAGAACCCGCAGATGCACCTGGCCGAGGCCTTCCTGCAGGTGCTGGCCGTACGTGAGGACGAAGACGTTCGCGATTCGCTGCTGCAGCTGTGCGAAGCGCTGCAGGCGCAGTTTATCGAACCGATCCATGGGCTGATGCTGGAGAAGCCGCGCGGGGCTGTGGATAACTGGTTCGAGCCGGGCCACCAGTTCGAATGGTTCTACCTGCTCGACACTTCCGAGTTGCTGCGCGGTACTGCGCTGCATGCCTCCATCGAGCGGGCCTTCGACTTCGCCGAGCAGTGCGGCGTGAAGGATGCGGCGGTGCTGGCGATGCTGGATGCAGACGGCAAGGTGATCGACGCAACCCAGCGTATCTGGGCCCAGGCGGAGTACCTGCGGGCGTTGGCCCTGCGGCCGGGAAGCGAGGCGCGGCTGCTGGAGCAGCTCACGGCGCTGGAATCGCGCTTCCTGCATGAAGGCGGCTGGCATGAGTGCCGCGATGGCGAGGGGGCGGTGAGCCGCCATGACATGCCTTCGACCACGCCCTATCACTTGGCAACTTGCCTGGATGGCCTTCATCAGCAGACCTAGCATTTTTACCAGTATCGCCCTGAGGAGCTGCTACATATAGTTTCCCCATCTCCACGACGGGAAGTGACAGCAATGAGCGGCTCACTGATGGAAAAGGAAACCAAACAAAACCTGATTGATTTTCTTGAGAAAGAAATCGATAGCGCTGCAAACAAGATCATCAAACTGAAGGAAAGGCAGGATCATTTCGCTTACGGCCAACTTCAAGTCTTCATGACATTTCGCCGACTGCTGAGCGATACCGTGACAGACGAACTGGTTGAACCCAAACCGCAGAGGACCGATTTGGACCGTGGCTTCGTCAGCGCATTGGAGAAAGTTCTAGTTCAGCTTGGCTTGATGGATCAGAAAGTGCTTTCCCAAAGGTTCGAATCACAACTCACCGCGAGCCAGAAACGACTGGCAGCTTCGCCAATACTTGCCGCCGACATCATTCAGAAGGTTACTGATGGTAAGTCAGGAGTGGTCACTGGCAGTGATTTGGAGCGCTCTCCGGTGTCCTCTGCAGTTAAAACCACGTCACCCAAACCACAGTCCGTACCCCCAGAGCTCAAAGCATTCCTTGAAAATGAGATCAATACGGCTGCGAAAAAAATCATCGACAAGAAAAGCCTAGACTTTGACCACTTTGCCAATGGAAAACTTAGTTATCTGCTGACTCTCAGACGCTGGATGGATGGCACCGCAGCCAAGGAAGATCTGGGTCTGCACGATGCAGTGAATGATGTACTGCAGAGGGCAAAAATTCGAACATCCAGCACCAGCTACCTGAACGAAATGCTCGAAAAACCGTGATTACTCCACCCGCTTGAACATGATCAAGCGGGTGGTGTTGTTGCTCAGCCCTTGGCAGACCGATCAATCGAGAACCCTGCCCAGTCCTGGCTCACCGGCATCAGCTCGAGGCTGTTGATGTTGATATGCGCCGGCTGGTTGAGGATCCAGAAGATGGTTTCGGCGATGTCCTGCGGCTGGATCGGCTCGGCGCCCGCATAGGTCGCGTCATACTTCGCCTGGTCCCCACCAAAGCGCACCAGCGAGAACTCGCTTTCGCACAGCCCCGGCTCGATGTTGCTCACCCGCACGCCCGTCCCTCGCAGGTCGCAGCGCAGGCTCAGGGAAAACTGGCCGACAAAGGCCTTGGTGCCGCCATACACGTTGGCGCCCGGGTAGGGGTAGTTGCCCGCCACCGAACCGACGTTGAGGATCGAAGCCCCACGGCCATGGGCAATCAGCCGAGGCAGCAGCAGGCGGGTGGTGTACATCAGGCCTTTGATGTTGGTGTCGACCATGGTTTCCCAGTCGTCCAGGCTGCAGTTCTGCGCGGCGTCCACGCCCAGCGCCAGGCCGGCGTTGTTGACCAGGCCCTGCAGCTTGTCGAAGCTCGGCGGCAGGCTGGCGATGGCAGCCTCCATTGCCTGGCGGTCACGCACATCGACCACCAGGCCGTGCACCTCGGTCTTGGCCGACAATTCCTGGCACAACGCATCCAGGCGCTCCTTGCGCCGACCGGTGAGCACCAGCTTCCAGCCGGCGTCGGCGAAACGGCGGGCGGTGGCCTCGCCAAAACCGGAGGTCGCGCCAGTGATGAATACGGTGGATGTCATGCTCTTCTCCTCAGCGTTGGATTGTCGTCGACAGGCCTCGCAGCATGCCCGGCGCAAGGCTCGACCACAACCGTCATCGCCGCTGGTCAAAAAACGTACTAATCCTGCAAAGGCCCGTGGTAGAAGGGCTGCACCGGGCTATGCGCATCTTATCCACAAGGCTTTCCCCATGGATTGGGGGCAACTCGTCGGCCCAAGGGAACCTCAGCTCGCTGTGGACATCCGTGGATGATGGCGCAACGCTTTCAACCATGCCGCCTCTGGCGGTCTGTCCAAGGTTTTCCCACAGAGTTATCCACAGAAAATATTACGCTGTGGGCAAAATTATCTGCTGCGCAAAACACCTGCAAAATCATGCACAAGCAGCACTTGATCAAAAAACGATCAAATACTTGCATGTACTGATTTATCTGGGCTGGAGCGAGGTGCCACCATGTTTTCCACAGGCGGCTCCACATAATCCGTGGAAAGTTTTCCACCTGTGGAAACAAGGGTTTGCAGTGGGGTCGTGGAGTGTTTCAAGAAAGATATGCGACAAGTTGTCCACATCTGCCGTCCGGCACAAAACGCATCGCGGGGCAAGCCCGCTCCCACAGACCCAACGGGTATCTTCTGTGGGAGCGGGCTTGCCCCGCGATCTGCGAAAAATAAGTCAGTGCCCGCCCAGATAGGCGTTACGCACCTCCTCGTTGACCAACAGCTCCTGCCCCGTGCCGGTCATGCGGATCTGCCCGTTGACCATCACATAGGCCCGGTCCGACAGCTTCAGCGCATGGTTGGCGTTCTGCTCCACAAGGAAGATGGTCATCCCCGTCTGCGCCAGCTCGCGCAGGGTGGAAAAGATCTGCTTGACCACGATCGGCGCCAACCCCAGCGATGGCTCGTCGAGCAGCAGCAACTTGGGCCGGCTCATCAGCGCCCGGGCGATGGCGAGCATCTGCTGTTCGCCGCCGGACATGGTCATGGCGCGCTGGTTGCGCCGCTCCTTCAGGCGCGGGAACAGCTCGAACATACGCTGCATGTCCTCCCCGGCATGCTTGTCGCCAATCGGAATGGTGCCCATCATCAGGTTCTCCTCAACGGTCATGTCGGGGAACACCCGGCGCCCCTCCGGAGACTGGGCGATACCGTTGGAGGCAATGTAGTGCGACGACTTGCGGGTGATGTCGGTGCCGCGATAGACGATCTGCCCGGAGGCCGCCCGCGGCTGGCCGAAGATCGACATCAGCAATGTCGACTTGCCCGCGCCGTTGGCGCCGATCAGGCTCACCGTCTCGCCTTCGTTGATGTGCATCGAGACTTTCTTCAGGGCCTGGATCGGCCCGTAGAACACATCCAGGTCCTTCAACTCGAGAATGGGCGCACTCATATCAGCTCCTCTTCGTCTGCACCCAGGTAAGCGGCGATCACCGTCGGGTTGTGGCGGATGTCCTGCGGCGTGCCCTCGGCGATCACGTTGCCGTGGTCGAGCACGACGATATGGTCGGAGATGCTCATGACCATGCCCATGTCGTGCTCGATCAGCACCACGGTGATGTCGTGCTCGTCGCGCAGCACGCGGATCATGCGGCTCAGGGCTTCGGTTTCCTGCGGGTTGAGGCCGGCGGCCGGCTCGTCCAGGCAGATGATCTTCGGCCGCGTGCACATGGCCCGGGCGATTTCCAGGCGGCGCTGCTGGCCGTACGACAACTCGCCTGCCAGGCGGTTGGCGCAGTCCACCAGGTCAACGACCTCCAGCCAGTAGAACGCGTGGTCCAGCGCCTCGTTCTCGGCCTTGCGGTAGCCCGGGGTATTGAGCACGCCGGCCAGCAGGTTGCGGTTGACCCACATGTGCTGGGCCACCAGCAGGTTCTCCACCACCGACATTTCCTTGAACAGGCGAATGTTCTGGAAGGTACGCGCCAGCCCGGCGCGATTGACCAGGTGGGTACCGCCGAACATCTTGTAGTACAGGCGGTTGGCGAAACGCGCTGGCGAGACGAAGTCCGTGGCCTGGAAACGCTCGCCGAGCAATTGGATAACGTTGGTGTGGCTGCCGCGCACATTCAGCTCGATACGCCCGCCGCTGGCCTTGTAGAAGCCGGTGAGGCAGTTGAACACGGTGGTCTTGCCGGCGCCGTTGGGGCCGATCAGGGCGAAGATCTGGTTGCGCTTGACCTTCAGGCTGACATCGCTGAGCGCCTTGATCCCACCGAACTGCATCATCAGGTTGTCGACCGACAGAATGATTTCGTCGCTCATGGCGCCACTCCTTTACGCGGGACCACACCGGTGCGGCTGATGCGGATCAGCCCACGCGGTCGCCAGATCATCATCAGCACCATCAGCACGCCGAACAGCAGCACCCGGTACTCGGAGAAGCTGCGCAGCAGCTCCGGGGCCACCGTCAGCACGAACGCCGCGATCACCACGCCCACGGTAGAGCCCATGCCGCCGAGCACGACAATGGCCAGGATCAGCGCCGACTCGAAGAAAGTGAACGACGACGGATTGACGAAGCCCTGGTAGGTGGCGAAGAACACCCCGGCCAGGCCGGCGGTGGAGGCGCCGAGGGTAAATGCCGAGAGCTTGACCAGCACATGGTTCAGGCCCATCGAGCGGCAGGCGATCTCGTCCTCGCGCAGGGCTTCCCAGGCGCGCCCGACCGGCATGCGGGTCAACCGGTGCTTGATGTACAGCACCGCCAGCACCACCAGGAACAGTACGGCGTAGATGAACACGAACTTCAGGTTGGGGTTGTAATCGAAGCCGAAGAACTCATGGATCGGCACCCCGCCATCCTTGGCCCGGCGGCCGAACTCCAGCCCCAGGAAAGTCGGCGACGGCGCCGGCATGCCATTCGGGCCGCCAGTGAACGACAGCCAGTTGTTCAGCACCAGGCGGATGATCTCGCCGAAGCCCAGGGTGACGATGGCCAGGTAGTCGCCGTGCATCCGCAACACCGGGAAGCCGAGGATGCACCCCGCCAGCGCCGCAGCGATCGCCGCCAGCGGCAGCACGCTCCAGAAGCCCAGGCCCAGGTACTGGTATCCGAGAGCCAGGCCGTAGGCGCCGATGGCGTAGAACGCCACGTACCCCAGGTCGAGCAGGCCCGCCAGGCCCACCACGATGTTCAGGCCCAGGCCCAGCAGCACGTAGATCAGGCCGAGGATGACCACGGTCAGCAGGTACTTGTTGGCGAACACCGGGAACACGATGGCGATGACGATCAGCGCCGGGATGATGTAGCGCAGCCGCGACTTGTAGTCCGGCGCCAGCACATGCACGCCCGAGCCACCGCTGTCGAAGCCCTGGAGCATGCGCTGGCCGGTCGGTGTCTGCAGGAACACGCTGAGGATGAAACGCCCGATCATCACGCCACCGACCAGCCAGGCCACGCGGGCAGGCTCGGCGTTGAAGCTGTAGCCGTCGAGCACCACGCCGACGACCGGACCGAAGACGATGAGCGCCAGCAGGCCGGCGACGATCGTCTCCAGCAGGCTGCGTTTAAGGTCGAAACCCTTGGTTTGCGAAGCAGAGGCAGTATTGGCAGCAGACATGTTTCACACCTTAGCCACGAGCGGGCGACCCAGCAGGCCTTGGGGACGGAAGATGAGGATCATCACCAGCAGCGAGAAGCTGAACACGTCCTTGTAGTCGGAGTTGATCAGGCCGGAGAACAGCGACTCGGAGATCCCCAGGATGATGCCGCCGAGCATCGCCCCAGGTAACGAGCCGATACCACCGAGCACCGCGGCGGTGAACGCCTTGATGCCGATGATGAAGCCGGCGTAGAAGTCGAAGGTGCCGTAGTTCATGGTGATCAGCACACCGGCCAGCGCGGCCATCACCGCACCGATGACGAACACGTAGGAGATCACCCGGTCGGTGTTGATGCCCAGGATCGAGGCCATCTTGCGATCCTGCTGCGTCGCCCGGCACATGCGCCCGAGCTTGGTGTACTTGATGACATAGGTGAGCAGCGCCATGCCGACGAAGGCGGCCACCAGGATGAAGATCTTGGTGTAGGTCAATTGCACGAAGCCTGTGCCAACCTCGACGCGCATGGCGCCTTCGAGCAGCGTCGGCACGCCTTGCTGGCGAGCGCCCTGGCTGATCTGCGCATAGTTCTGCAGGATCAGCGAGATGCCGATGGCGCTGATCAGCGGTGCCAGGCGGGTGGAGTTGCGCAGGGGTTTGTAGGCGATGCGTTCGATGGTGAAGCCATAGACGCCGGTGACGACGATGGTGAACAACAGGGTGCCCAGCATCAGCAGCGGAAACGACTCGATACCGAAGTAGGCCAGCAATGCCAGGCTGATCGCCGCGAGGTACGCGGAGATCATGTACACCTCGCCGTGCGCGAAGTTGATCATGCCGATGATGCCATAGACCATTGTGTAGCCGATGGCGATCAGGCCGTAGACCGACCCGAGGGTCAGGCCGTTGACCAGTTGCTGCAGGAAAATCCCATCCATAACGCAATCTCACCTGATTGAGATTGCACGAGCGCCGACCACGCAGGATCCGGATGCAACGGCCCTCGCAGCGCAGAACTGTGCAGATCTACTGACAATGACAGGTACCGCGGGGCTACGGCCCGGTGCGAAACGCACCCGGGCCGTTGACCGTTGTTATTTTTGTTTTTCCAGCTGGTGGTACTTGCCGTTGGCATCCCACTGGTAGACCACGTAGTCGGAGACGGTCAGGTCGCCCTTGCTGTCCCACTTCTTCTCGCCCATGACGGTCTTGACCGGGTTGGCCTTGAGCCACTTGGCGGCGTCCTCGCCCTTGTTCGACTTGGCGCCGTTGAAGGCGGCAGCCAGTGCCTGGACCGAAGCGTAGGCGTACAGGGTGTAGCCTTCAGGCTCGGTGCCGTTCTTGCGGAACTCCTCGACCACGGTCTTGCTGTCGGGCAGCAGGCGCGGGTCGGCGCCGAAGGTCATGTACACGCCGTTGGTATACTGGGCGCCACCGGCGGTGGCCACCAGTTCGTCGGTGACGATGCCGTCGTCGGACATGAACGCCACATCCTTCAGGCCCTGCTCACGCAGTTGGCGTACCAGCGGGCCAGCCTCCGGGTGCAGGCCGCCGAAGTAGACGACATCGGCACCGGCTGCGCGGATCTTGGTGACCACGGCGCTGAAGTCCTTCTCGCCGCGGGTCAGGCCTTCGTACAGCACCGGCGTGACACCACGCTTGATCAACTGTGCCTTGGTGGCATCGGCCAAGCCTTGGCCATAGGTGTCCTTGTCGTGCAGCACCACGACCTTCTTGCCCTTGAGCACATCGACGATGTAGTTGCCGGCGACAATGCCCTGCTGGTCGTCACGGCCGCACATGCGGAACATCGCGGACAGGCCGCGCTCGGTGACCTGCGGGTTGGTGGAGCCGGGGGTGATGGCGATCACGCCGGCCTCGTCATAGACCTCGGAAGCGGGAATGGTATTGGAGGAGCAGAAGTGACCGACCACACCCGCCACCTTGTCCTGGTCGACCAGGCGGTTGGCCACGGCCACGGCCTGCTTCGGCTCGCAGGCGTCGTCGCCCTTGACCAGGACGATCTTCTCGCCGTTCACGCCACCGGCCTTGTTGATCACATCGGCCGCTGCCTGCGCACCTTTCATGTACTGCTCGCCAAACGCTGCGTTGGCCCCGGTCATGGGCCCCGCGACGCCGATCTTGATGTCGGCCTGAACATACGAAGAAACACCCAGTGCCGTGGCTACGGCCAGTGCCAGGAAACCTTTCTTGTAAAACGTCTGCGACATGAGGTGGTGCTCCTAGAATATTTTTTTTGGTTGGCACTACAACTTCTCAGCCCTGTGCTCCGAGCAAGGGCCGTGCCAGTGGTTTTGTCTTCCGGGAAAACACACGACAGGGGGTGAACAGTGGCGACCGGCGGCCTTTTCTTTATTGAGCGTGCAACCGTCTACTGCGGAGCAAGCGCTACCGACACGCCTAGACAAGGAGCAACCTTCGAGCGCCATCATTGCAACCCTTGCGAGTGTTAACGTGCAACCAACCTGTAACAGCGGACGTCACCGAACTGCACACCGCTGGTGCGTGACTGCTACAGGCGGCACCGTTAGAAGGCTAGTCGGTGCACGGAAAATTACCTGTAGCGGCCAAGATCGCGGGCGGCGTGGGAGCGGGCTTGCCCCGCGATCTGGCACAATGGTCGCCATTGCCCGCCTTGGAGCTTCCCCCTGATGAGCGAGAGCGCATTCGCCGAGCGCATCGTGCACAACCTGCTCGACACCGACTTCTACAAACTGACGATGATGCAGGGCGTCCTGCACAACTACCCGGACGCCGACGTCGAATGGGAGTTCCGCTGCCGCAATGGCGAAGACCTGCGGCCCTACCTGGGAGAGATCCGCAACCAGCTCGAACTGCTCAGCGAGCTGACCCTGGATGATGGCCAGCTGGCCTTCCTCGAGCGCATCAGCTTCCTCAAGCCGGACTTCCTGCGCTTCCTGCGGCTGTTCCGCTTCAACCTGCGCTATGTGCGCATCGGTATCGAAAACGATCAGCTGTTCCTGCGCCTGCGCGGCCCCTGGCTTCATGTGATCCTGTTCGAGGTGCCGCTGTTGGCGATCATCAGCGAGGTGCGCAACCGCCACCTGCACCCGCGCATGCGCCTGGCCGAAGCCCGCGACCAACTGCACCGCAAGTTCGACTGGTTGCGCGCCCACGCCAGCGACGACGAACTGGCCGAACTGCAGGTAGCCGACTTCGGCACCCGGCGGCGCTTCTCCAGCCGTGTGCAGGAGGAAGTGGTGCGTGTGTTGCGCGATGAGTTCCCGGGCCGCTTCGTCGGCACCAGCAACGTCGACCTGGCATGGAAACTGGATATCAAGCCCCTGGGCACCATGGCCCACGAGTGGATCATGGCCCACCAGCAGCTCGGCCCGCGGCTGATCGACAGCCAGATCGCCGCGCTGGACTGCTGGGTCCGTGAGTACCGCGGCCTGCTCGGCATCGCCCTTACCGACTGCATCACCATGGATGCCTTCCTCAAGGACTTCGATCTGTATTTCGCCAAGCTGTTCGACGGCCTGCGCCACGACTCCGGCGAGCCGGTGGCCTGGGCCGAGAAGGCCATCGCCCACTACCAGCAACTGGGGATCGATCCGATGACCAAGACCCTGGTGTTCTCCGACGGCCTGAACCTGACCCGCTCGCTGGAGATCTTCCGTGCCCTGCGCGGGCGCATCAACGTCAGCTTCGGTATCGGCACCAACCTGACCTGCGACATCCCCGGTGTGGCGCCGATGAACATCGTGCTTAAAATGACCGACTGCAACGGCTCGCCAGTGGCGAAGATCTCCGACGAAGCCGCCAAGACCCAGTGCCGCGACGAGAACTTCGTCACTTACCTGCGTCACGTATTCAAAGTCCCCAGCAAGGAGTAACCCATGCAAGCCGTTCAGCAAGAGATTGCCCGGGCGCTCAAGGTGCAGCCGCCGTTCGCAGACGCCGCCGCGCTAGAGCGGGAAGTCGCCCGGCGCGTGGCCTTCATCAAGGACTGCCTGGCCAATGCCCGGCTCAAGACCCTGGTACTGGGCATCAGCGGCGGCGTCGACTCGCTGACCGCCGCCCTGCTCGCCCAGCGCGCCATCAATGAACTGCGCAGCGAGACCGGCGACCAGGCCTACACCTTCATCGCCGTGCGCCTGCCGTACCAGGTGCAGCACGACGAGCACGATGCCCAGGCTTGCCTGGAGGTGATCAAGGCCGACGAAGTGCACACCATCGACATCGCCCCGGCGGTGAAGGCCCTGTCGGCCGAAGTCGAGGAGCTTAAGAACGGCTCGCCGACGCTGGTGGACTTCGTCGTCGGCAACGTCAAGGCGCGTACCCGCATGGTCGCCCAGTACACCGTCGCCGGCGCCCGCGCGGGTTTGGTGATCGGCACCGACCACGCCGCCGAGGCGGTGATGGGGTTCTTTACCAAATTCGGTGACGGGGCGTGCGACCTGGCGCCGCTGAGCGGGCTGGTGAAGAACCAGGTGCGGGCCATTGCGCGCAGCTTCGGCGCGCCGCAGGCGCTGGTGGAGAAGGTGCCGACCGCGGACCTGGAAGACCTCGAGCCGGGCAAGCCGGACGAGGCGTCACACGGCGTGACCTACCAGCAGATCGATGCGTTCCTGCATGGGCAGCCGGTCGACCAGGAGGCGTTCGACATCATCGTCGCCACCTACCGCAAGACCCAGCACAAGCGCGAGCTGCCGTTTGCGCCTTGATCAGACGCTAAAAGGACCTGTGGGAGCGGGTTCACCCGCGAATGCGGCGGTAGCTTCACCATTGCATTCGCGGGTAAACCCGCTCCCACAGGGTACGGCGTCAGGCTTTAATTACTTGACGACAACCTTGCCCTTCATCATCGAGATGTGGCCCGGGAAGGTGCAGAAGAAGCTGTAGTCACCACCGGCTTCCAGCTTCGAGGTGTCGAGCTTGATGGTGTCCTTCTCGCCGGCACCGATCATCTTGGTGTGGCCGATGATCGCGGCGTTGTCGGCCTTGATGTAGTCCTTGTCCAGGCCTTGGGACATACCTTCGGTGGCGATGGCCTGCATGTCGGCGGTCTTGCTGATGACCAGGTTATGGCCCATCACGTTCTTCGGCAGGCTGCCACCGTGGGTCAGTTCGATCTCGACGGTCTTGCAGCTCTTGTCGATGGTGAATTCCTTGGTGTTGAACGACATCTGGTCGGTCGAGTCGACAGTCACCTTGCAGTCGGCGGCAAAGACAGAGGCGCTGGCGAGGGTCAGCAGGGATACCGCTACAGCTTTCGCAAACATCATGAATCTCCTTGGCAGGGTTTTATCAATTGCGAGACTGCCTGAAAACAGGACGCCCGTACCTGATGTGGGTCAAGGGGTGTCAAGTGGCCAGCCAGTAGATTTGTTCAATGGATTGTATACAACCAATCAAAGTGCACATCATGCCCTCTTGATAGACGATGGGACAACCTCTCATTTAGGAGTTGAATGAAATGTCCCTTTCCAGCTTCATGAACAGCCTGCTCGCCGCCTACGCCCACGGTGCCAGTGGCGCCATCTGCGAGTTCGCCCGCCCCGAGTGATCTCCCCTTGGAAGCGACAGGCATGCGCCTTACCCTGTGCGCGCATGTAAAGGGAGATAAGCAATGCCTGTACGTTCCGTTTGTGTCTTCTGTGGCGCCAGCATCGGTGCCAACCCCGCCTATCGTGAAGCCGCCGTGGCCCTGGGCCAGGCCATCGCCCGTCGTGGCCTGACGCTGGTCTACGGCGGTGGCGCGGTCGGCCTGATGGGCACCGTCGCCGATGCCGCGCTGGCCGCCGGTGGCGAGGTCATCGGCATCATTCCCCAGAGCCTGATGAACGCCGAGATCGGCCACAAAGGCCTGACCCGCCTGGAGGTGGTGGACGGCATGCATGCGCGCAAGGCGCGCATGGCCGAGCTCAGCGATGCCTTCATCGCCCTGCCGGGAGGCCTGGGCACGCTGGAGGAGCTGTTCGAGGTGTGGACCTGGGGGCAGCTGGGTTATCACGCCAAGCCGCTGGGGCTGCTGGATGTGAATGGCTTCTATGAAAAGCTGGGCGGGTTCCTCGACCATATCGTCGAAGAGGGCTTCGTGCGGCCGCAGCACCGGGCGATGCTGCTGCTGGGGCAGCAGCCGGATGAGCTGCTGGAGGGGATGGAGCGGTTCGAATCGCCGGTGTTGCCGAAGTGGGTCGATCGCAAACCAGATTGATTGCTGGCAGATATACACCTTGCCTGTGGGAGCGGGTTTACCCGCGAATGCGGCGGGGGCTTCACCATTGCATTCGCGGGTAAACCCGCTCCCACAGAGGACTCTACCAAGTCATCAGGATCAGCGCGGAATAACCGGCTGGCGCGGCTTCTTGCCCTTGCCACCCTTGGCTGCCTCTTTGCGCTCCTTGGCCGCCTGCTGGTTGCGGGCGAACGCCTCGGCCTTGGCCTTCTCGCGCTTGTCCCACGGCTTGCTACCGTCACTGGCGCGCGGTGGCAGGCCGGTGTGCTGGGTGAGGATCTTCTGGTCCTTGCCCACCTTGTGGCTGCCGGCCGGCGTCGAGTTCTTGCGCCGGGCACTCTGGTAGGTGTCGGTCTGCGGCTGGTGCAGCGGGATCAGCTGGTGCTTGCCCGGCCCGATCAGGTCGGCGCGGCCCATGCGCTGCAGCGCTTCGCGCAGCATTGGCCAGCCCTTCGGATCGTGGTAGCGCAGGAACGCCTTGTGCAACCGGCGCTGCTCCTCGCTCTTGACGATCTCCACCCCTTCACTCTTGTAGGTGACCTTGCGCAGCGGGTTCTTGCCCGAATGGTACATGGCGGTGGCCGATGCCATCGGCGACGGATAGAACGCCTGCACCTGGTCGGCACGGAAACCGTTGCCCTTGAGCCACAGGGCCAGGTTCATCATGTCTTCGTCGGTGGTGCCCGGGTGCGCGGCGATGAAGTACGGGATCAGGTACTGCTCCTTGCCCGCTTCCTTCGAGAACTTCTCGAACATGCGCTTGAAGCGGTCGTAGGTGCCGATGCCCGGCTTCATCATCTTGTCCAGCGGACCACGCTCGGTGTGCTCCGGGGCGATCTTCAGGTAGCCGCCGACGTGGTGGGTGACCAGCTCGCGCACGTATTCCGGCGACTCGACCGCCAGGTCGTAGCGCAGGCCCGAGGCGATCAGGATCTTCTTCACCCCCGGCAAGGCGCGGGCCTTGCGGTACAGCTCGATCAACGAGCTGTGATCGGTGTTGAGGTTCTCGCAGATGCCCGGGAACACGCACGACGGCTTGCGGCAGTGTTTCTCGATATCGTGGCTCTTGCAGGCAATGCGGTACATGTTGGCGGTCGGGCCGCCGAGGTCGGAGACCACGCCGGTGAAGCCAGGCACCTTGTCGCGCATCTCCTCGATCTCGTGCAGGATCGACTCGTGGGAGCGGTTCTGGATGATCCGGCCTTCATGCTCGGTGATCGAGCAGAAGGTGCAGCCACCGAAGCAGCCACGCATGATGTTCACCGAGAAGCGGATCATCTCGTAGGCCGGGATGCGCTCCTTGCCATAGGCCGGGTGCGGGATACGCGCGTAGGGCATGCCGAACACGTAGTCCATCTCTTCGGTGGTCATGGGAATGGGTGGCGGGTTGAACCACACATCCACGTCGCCATGCTTCTGTACCAGTGCGCGGGCGTTGCCCGGATTTGTCTCCAGGTGCAGCACGCGGTTGGCGTGAGCATAGAGCACCGGGTCGTTGCGTACCTTCTCGAACGATGGCAGGCGGATCACCGACTTCTCGCGGGTGACGCTCGGGCTGTCGAGGATCTGCACGACCTTGGCTTCGTTCGGGTCTTCCTGCTCGCCCTTGGCCTGCTCGATGGCGCAGGCCTGGGTGTCCTGGGTGTTCACGTACGGATTGATGATCTTGTCGACCCGGCCCGGACGATCGATGCGGGTGGAGTCGATCTCGAACCAGCCCTGCGGCGTGTCGCGACGAATGAACGCGGTGCCGCGCACATCGGTGATGTGCTCGATGCTTTCACCCTGGGACAGACGCTGGGCGACCTCGACGATCGCCCGCTCGGCGTTGCCGTACAGCAGGATGTCGGCGCTGGCATCGACCAGGATCGAGTGGCGGACCTTGTCCTGCCAGTAGTCGTAGTGGGCGATGCGGCGCAGCGAGGCCTCGATGCCGCCGAGCACGATCGGCACGTGCTTGTAGGCTTCCTTGCAGCGCTGGCTGTACACCAGGCTTGCGCGGTCCGGACGCTTGCCGGCCATGCCGCCGGGGGTGTAGGCGTCATCGGAACGGATCTTCTTGTCCGCGGTGTAGCGGTTGATCATCGAGTCCATGTTGCCCGCCGCGACGCCGAAGAACAGGTTCGGTTCGCCGAGCTTCATGAAGTCGTCCTTCGACTGCCAGTTCGGCTGGGCAATGATGCCTACGCGAAAGCCCTGGGCTTCCAGCAGGCGGCCGATGATGGCCATGCCGAACGACGCATGGTCGACATAAGCGTCGCCGGTCACGATGATGATGTCGCAGGAATCCCAGCCGAGCTGATCCATCTCCTCCCTGCTCATCGGCAGGAAAGGCGCTGGCCCGAAGCATTCGGCCCAGTACTTGGGATAGTCGTAGAGTGGTTTGGCTGCTTGCATGTCAGTGACCGGTTCTAATGTGCAGGAAAATCGCGGGCGCGGAATATAGCACAAATTTTGACCAAATCCGACGGTGATGGTCGGATTCATGGGTGCGAACGAATAACACCGTGGGAGCGGGCTTGCCCCGCGATGGCGATGGATGCTTCAACAAAGCAATCGCGGGGCAAGCCCGCTCCCACGACCTGCCCCCACAGAGCCAGCCTGATGGCTTTACTCGTCGTCGTCGAAGTTGTACATGCCCGGCGCGAGGTTCTCGAAGCGGGTGTACTTGCCGATGAACGCCAGGCGCACAAAGCCGATGGGGCCGTTACGCTGCTTGCCGATGATGATCTCGGCCACGCCCTTGTGCTCGGTCTCGGGGTGATACACCTCGTCGCGGTAGACGAACATGATCACGTCGGCGTCCTGCTCGATCGCACCCGATTCACGAAGGTCGGAGTTGACCGGCCGCTTGTTGGGGCGCTGCTCCAGGGAGCGGTTGAGCTGCGACAGGGCGATCACCGGGCAGTTGAATTCCTTGGCCAGCGCCTTGAGCGAGCGGGAGATCTCGGAAATCTCGTTGGTCCGGTTGTCACCGGCCGAACCCGGAATCTGCATCAACTGCAGGTAGTCGACCATGATCATGCCGATCTCGCCATGCTCACGCGCCAGACGGCGGGTCCGTGCGCGCATCTCCGACGGGCTGATGCCGGCGGTATCGTCGATGAACAGTTTGCGGTCATTGAGCAGGTTGACCGCCGATGTGAGGCGCGGCCAGTCATCGTCGTCCAGCTGTCCGGAACGCACCTTGGTCTGGTCGATACGGCCCAGGGACGAAAGCATACGCATGATCAGCGACTCACCGGGCATCTCGAGAGAGAACACCAGCACCACCTTCTCGCTGCGCAACACGGCGTTTTCCACCAGGTTCATGGCGAAGGTGGTCTTGCCCATCGATGGACGGCCGGCGACGATGATCAGGTCGGCCGCCTGCAGGCCGCTGGTTTTCTCGTCCAGGTCGGTGTAACCGGTGGACACGCCGGTGATATCGCTGTCGGAGTTGAACAGCGTGTCGATACGGTCGATGGCCATGGTCAACAGCTCATTGACCCCCACCGGGCCGCCGGTCTTCGGCCGCGCCTCGGCGATCTGGAAGATCTGCCGTTCGGCGTCGTCGAGGATCTCCTCGGCGTTGCGCCCCTGGGGATTGAAGGCGTTGTCGGCGATGTCGGTGCTGATGCTGATCAGCTGGCGCAGCGTGGCCCGCTCGCGAATGATCGCGGCGTAGGCCTTGATGTTGGCCACCGACGGGGTGTTCTTGGCCAGCTCGGCAAGGTAGGCCAGGCCGCCCACCTGGGTGGACACGCCTTCCTTGTCCAACTGCTCGTGCAGGGTCACCACATCGAACGGCTGGTTCGCATCCACCAGCTTGTGGATGGCACGGAAGATCAGGCGATGGTCATGCCGGTAGAAATCGCCGTCCGAAACTTGGTCGAGCACCCGCTCCCAGGCGTTGTTGTCCAGCATCAGGCCACCGAGCACGGCCTGTTCGGCCTCGATGGAATGCGGCGGCACCTTCAGGGCAGCGGTTTGCAGGTCGAGTTGTTCGGGGGTGGTGATCTCGTTCATGGCCACGAAAAAATTCTGGAAGATGAAAAAGACAAAGGGCACGGCCTGCACAAAACAGGACCGTGCCCGATGTTAACCGCCTGACCCACGAGGAGCCAGTCGATTAAGGCAGCTTAGGCTGCTACGACAACCACGCGTACGGTGGCTTCAACGTCGCTGTGCAGGTGCACGGCTACGTCGTATTCGCCAACCTGACGGATGGTGCCGTTCGGCAGACGAACTTCAGCCTTGGCCACTTCAACGCCGGAGGCGGTCAGGGCATCAGCGATGTCGTGGGTGCCGATCGAACCGAACAGCTTGCCTTCGTCGCCAGCGGTGGCAGTGATGGTCACTTCCAGCTCGGCCAGTTGGGCAGCGCGGCTTTCAGCCGAAGCTTTCTTGTCTGCTGCGGCTTTTTCCAGCTCGGCGCGACGTTCTTCGAACGCGGCCAGGTTGGCGGCGTTGGCAACGGTGGCCTTGCCGAATGGCAGCAGGAAGTTACGGCCGTAACCAGCCTTAACGTTTACTTTGTCGCCCAGGTTGCCCAGGTTGGCGACTTTTTCCAGCAGGATCAGTTCCATTTGGTAAAACCTCTTAACTTTTAACCTTCACCGTTCGCGGAGTCGTCACCCTGTGAAGGGGACTTGCGACCGCGAAAATCAATCAGGCTGTCGACAATGGCCAAAACCACGAGCAACGGATACATCAGCTGCATGAGCAGCGGCAGCGTCACGTACATCCCCACCAGCCAGAAACCGGCCAGTCGTCGCTGCGCCACCAACCCATGAACCAGGGCGATGCCAGCAAGCAGCAGCACCAGGCTGGAGGCGGTGGCCAGGACGATGAACGACGACCCGAGGAACGGGCCCAGCACCATCAATGACACCAGCACCAGCATTGGCACCAGCGGCAGCCTCAGCTCGCGAAACTCGCGGGCGAAACCACCAGGGTTGTACAACGCCGCCTGCCAATAGCGCGCCAGCATCAGGGCCAGCAGGCTGAACAGCTGCAGCATTACCGCACTGGAAGCGACCAGCAACGGGCCGATCAGCTCACCAGGTAGTACCGGTTGGCCCTCGATCTGCGGCAGGGCTTTTTCAAGCGCCTTGGCCAGCACCTCGAAGGTCTCGCGCATCACCGCATCCAGGATCAGGCTGTACAGCAAGCCTAATGCGACACTGGACAGCAGCACCCGGGTCCAGGAATGCCCGGCCCGCAACAAGGCGGCCAGACTCAGCGTTCCCAGCAGCACCAGCAAGGTGCTCGGTTCGCCGAAGTACGCCAGGATCACCGCTGGCAAAAGGCCCCAGGCGATAATCGATGACGCGTCCTTGAACCCGCGCCGCAGGAACACCAGGCTCCCGGCGGCGGCACTCAACCAGAACAGCAACGGCAGTACCGCGCTGATGACCACCACCAGGGTGGCCTGCACACGACCGCGCATGATGAAACCAGCTAACGCTCGCATGCTTATCCCTTGCTACTTAAGTCGACGACCCGGTCTCAGCGGCCGTGGCTGTCGGTGTAGGGCAGCAGGGCCAGGAAGCGGGCGCGCTTGATAGCGGTAGCCAGCTGACGCTGATAACGAGCTTTGGTACCGGTGATGCGGCTTGGAACGATCTTGCCGGTTTCGGATACGTAAGCTTTCAGGGTGTTGAGATCTTTGAAGTCGATCTCTTTCACGTCTTCAGCAGTGAAGCGGCAGAATTTACGACGACGGAAGAAACGTGCCATGTAATAGGCTCCTCAAAAGGTCCGTGGATTACTCGTCAGCGTTATCGCTGTTGTCGCTGTCATTGCTGTCGTCGCCTTCGGCGCCATCAGCATGCTCAGGACGTTCGCGACGCTCACGGCGCTCGCTGCGGTTCTCTTCTGCCTTGAGCATCTCGGACGGGCCGGTAACGGCTTCGTCGCGACGGATGACCAGGTTACGGATCACGGCATCGTTGTAGCGGAAGTTGTCTTCCAGCTCGGCCAGGGCCTTGCCGGTGCACTCAACGTTCAGCATCACGTAGTGAGCCTTGTGAACATTGTTGATTGCGTAGGCCAGTTGACGACGGCCCCAGTCTTCCAGACGGTGGATCTTGCCGCCGTCTTCTTCGATCAGCTTGGTGTAACGCTCAACCATGCCGCCGACTTGCTCGCTCTGGTCCGGGTGAACCAGGAAGATGATTTCGTAATGACGCATGAATGCTCCTTACGGGTTAGTAGTCTGCCAGCGAATCTGGTCAGACAAGGAGTGAATGACACTGTAAGTCTTGCCCCGGCGTGTAGGCGCATGCGCACCGGCCAGCTGGCAAGGGGCGCAATTGTAGAGAAGGCCGGGGGGACAAGCAAGGTGATTGGCGAATATTTGAACAGCCGGAAACATATTTCGCGGGTATTCATGGAAGGAGGGAGCGGGCTTGCCCCGCGATGCGATGGCAAACCCTCCACCGCCATCGCGGGACAAGCCCGCTCCCACGAGCCCGCCCCACAGGCAATGAATCAGCGCTTGGCCTGACGCTGCCTTACTGCCTCGAACAGGCACACCCCGGTCGCCACCGAGACGTTCAGGCTGCTGACGCTGCCCGCCATTGGCAGCTTGACCAGGAAATCACAGTGCTCGCGGGTCAGGCGACGCATGCCCTTGCCTTCGGCGCCCATGATCATCACCAGCGGGCCAGTCAGGTCCTGCTGGTAGATCTCCTGCTCGGCTTCGCCGGCGGTGCCGACCACCCACAGGCCACGCTGCTGGAGTTTTTCCAGGGTGCGGGCGAGGTTGGTCACGGCCACCAGCGGAATCACTTCCGCGGCGCCGCAGGCCACCTTGCGCACCACGGCAGTCAGGCTCGCGGACTTGTCCTTGGGGATCACCACGGCGGTGGCACCGGCAGCATCGGCGGTGCGCAGGCAGGCGCCAAGGTTGTGCGGATCCGTGACGCCATCGAGCACCAGGATCAGCGGCGGCGTTTCGGTGCGTTCGAGCAACTCCTCGAGCATCAATTCGCCCCACACCTGGCTCGGGCTCACCTCGGCGACAACGCCCTGGTGCACGCCCTCGACCCAGGTGTCGAGCTCACGGCGCTCGGCCTGGCCGACCTGGACGCGGTTTTCCGCGGCCAGGGCCAGCAAGGCCTGGATGCGCGGCTCGCTGCGCCCCTCGGACAGCCAGATCTGCTTGACGCGCTTGGGGTGGTGCTGCAGCAGTGCCTGCACCGCATGTACACCGTAGATCTTTTCCAGCTGACTCATGACTTGTTCTTGCCTTTACGTGGCGCGCCGGACTTGGGCGGCCCCTTGCGATGCTTGGTCGGCTTGCCGGAAGACTTGCCACCCTTCTCCGACTTGCTGCCGGCATGGCCGCTGGCGCGCGCCTCGCCCATCAGCGCCTTCTTCATCTCGCGGCTTTTACGCACCTCGGCGTTGCGCTGCACGGCGTCCTTCGGGAAGTAGGCCTCGGCGCTTTCGCTCTTGCGGCTACGCGGCTTGGGCGAAATCTTCGCTTCGGGGGCGGGCGCCTTTTCGGTTTCAGGCTGCGCTGCGACGCTGCGCGGCTTGCGGCCAACCGGCGCGGTAACGGTCTTCTCGGACATCTCGAAGTCGATCTTGCGCTGTTCGAGGTCGACGCGCATGACCTTGACTTCCACCGTATCGCCCAGGCGGAAGCTGCGACCGCTGCGCTCACCCGACAGGCGGTGGTGTACCGGGTCGAAGTGGTAGTAGTCGCCCGGCAGGGCGCTGACATGCACCAGGCCTTCGACATAGATGTCGGTCAACTCGATGAACAGGCCGAAACCGGTCACTGCGGTGATCACGCCCGGGAAGGTCTCGCCGACACGATCACGCATGTACTCGCACTTGAGCCAGTTGACCACGTCGCGGGTGGCCTCGTCGGCGCGGCGCTCGGTCATCGAGCACTGCTCGCCCATCTGCTCGAGGCTGTTCTCGTCGTACGGATAGATGCGCGCCTTGGGGATGCTCATGGCGCCGGCACGCTTGACGTGCGGGGTATCGACCTTGGAGCGGATCACGCTGCGGATGGCGCGATGCACCAGCAGGTCCGGATAACGACGGATCGGTGAGGTGAAGTGGGTGTAGGCCTCGTAGTTCAGACCGAAGTGGCCATTGTTCTCGACGCTGTACACCGCCTGGCTCAGCGAGCGCAGCATGACGGTCTGGATCAGGTGGAAGTCCGGGCGCCCGGCGATGCTCGCCAGCAGTGCCTGATAATCCTTTGGGGACGGATCCTTGCCTTTGTGCAGGCTCAGGCCCAACTCACCGAGGAAGGCACGCAGTTTTTCCAGGCGCTCTGGTGGCGGGCCGTCGTGCACGCGGTACAGCGAAGGCACGTTGTGCTTCTGCAGGAATTCGGCGGTGGCAACGTTAGCCGCCAGCATGCACTCCTCGATCAGCTTGTGGGCGTCATTGCGCACAGTCGGACGAATTTCGTCGATCTTGCGGTCTTCGCCGAAGATGATGCGGGTTTCCTGGGTTTCGAAATCGATCGCGCCACGGGTGTGGCGGGCATCGACCAGCACCTTGTACAGGTTGTACAGGTTCTTCAGGTCCGGCAGGACTTCCTTGTATTCCTCGCGCAGCGCCTTGCCCTCGCGGGTGCGGGCATGCTCGAGCATGCTGCTGACCTTGTTGTAGGTCAGGCGGGCATGGGAGTGGATCACCCCTTCGTAGAACTGGTAGTCGACCATCTGGCCGGCCTTGTTCATGGTCATTTCGCAGACCATGGCCAGGCGATCGACATGCGGGTTCAGCGAGCACAGGCCGTTGGACAGTTCCTCCGGCAGCATCGGTACCACGCGCTCGGGGAAATATACCGAGTTGCCGCGCTGCTGGGCCTCGACGTCCAGGGCCGAGCCCAGGCGCACATAGCTGGATACGTCGGCGATCGCCACGTACAGGCGCCAGCCGCCGGAGAACAGGCGCAGCTTGCCCAGGGGTTCGCAGTAGACGGCGTCGTCGAAGTCGCGGGCGTCCTCGCCATCGATGGTGACGAACGGCAGGTGGCGCAGGTCTATGCGCTTCTCCTTGTCCTTCTCCTCGACTTCGGAGCGGAACTTGCGCGCTTCCTTGATCACCTCCTGCGGCCAGACATGCGGGATGTCATAGCTGCGCAGGGCGATGTCGATCTCCATGCCCGGCGCCATGTAGTTGCCGATGACCTCGATCACGTCGCCCTGGGGCTGGAAGCGCGGGGTCGGCCAGTGGGTGATCTTGATCGCCACGAACTGACCGATCTTGGCGCCGCCGTTGCGACCGGCGGTGACCAGCACTTCCTGCTGGATCTTCGGGTTGTCCGGCGTCACGTAGCCGATACCGCCCTCTTCGAAGTAACGGCCGACCACGCTTTCGTGGGCTCGGGAGATGACTTCTACCAACACGCCTTCGCGGCGGCCACGGCGGTCGACACCGGATACCCGGGCCAGGCCGCGGTCGCCGTCGAACACCAGACGCATCTGCGCCGGGCTGAGGAACAGGTCTTCGCTACCGTCGTCGGGGATGAGGAAGCCGAAGCCGTCACGGTGGCCGGAAACGCGGCCGCAGATCAGGTCGAGCTTGTCTACCGGGGCATAAGTGCCGCGCCGGGTATAGATAAGCTGGCCATCGCGCTCCATGGCACGCAGTCGGCGGCGCAGGGCTTCGATCTGGTCTTCTTCGTAGAGACCGAACTCTTCAGCCAGCTGTTCACGGGCAGCCGGTTCGCCACGATCGGCCAGGCGCTGCAGGATCAGCTCACGGCTGGGGATAGGGTTGTCGTATTTTTCCGCTTCGCGAGCGGCCTCGGGATCGAGGGATTGCCAATCGGCCATCAGAAGGGGTTCACCTTGGGGTATATAGATATGAATTCTGGCATAGGCGTATTGAAACCGGAAATGTCAGCCTTGGACAGCCCCGGCAGCATGTCCATAGAGCGGCAATAGGCCCATGGAATCAACAAGTTGAATTTTTTGAAATTTTTTTCGTTCGGGGGGTTTACAGGCATCAGGAGCGTCCGTATAGTGCGCACCACAACGACGGACAACCCCGAAGTTGTAGTAGAGATGAACGACGCTGTAAAGCATCTTGTAGTTTCGAATGTGTGCCCAGGTGGCGGAATTGGTAGACGCGCTGGTTTCAGGTATCAGTGACTTAACGGTCGTGGAAGTTCGAGTCTTCTCCTGGGCACCAAAATTTTCAAGTAACAGATGACCAAGGATCTGTTACTACTGTGTGAAAGCGAACGATAGTCGCCTTCATCAGATGATTCAAAGCTTTGCCCAGGTGGCGGAATTGGTAGACGCGCTGGTTTCAGGTATCAGTGACTTAACGGTCGTGGAAGTTCGAGTCTTCTCCTGGGCACCATACAAAAACCCACTAGCTTGCTAGTGGGTTTTTTCTTGCCTGCGTTTTTTGCAACCACCCGACGCGCCCCTGTAGGAGCGGCCTTGTGCCGCGAAAGGGTCGCACAGCGACCCTGGCGATCTTGGCGTGAACGCTAAAACCGAGGGCCGCTGCGCGCCCCTTTCGCGGCACAAGGCCGCTTCTACACAGATCCCATGAATTTCCCGTCATCCGGCCACTTGAGAAACGATTTCGTTTACCATTGTTTCCAAATATGTAGCCGTAAGCGAGGAAGTACCCGCATGACGATCCGCCCGCAACCGCTGATGCGCACCCTGGCCGCCGCAGTTCTGAGCCTGGTGATCGGCGCTCCGGCCGCCCTGGCAGACGAGCCGGTCACGTTGACGATGTACAACGGCCAGCACAAGGAAATCGGCGACGCCATTGCCAAGGCCTACGAGACCAAGACCGGCATCCATATCAATATCCGCAAGGGCAGCAGCAACCAGCTGGCCAGCCAGATCATCGAGGAAGGCGAACGCTCGCCGGCCGACATCATCTACACCGAGGAATCCCCGCCCCTGAACAACCTGGGCGAGCTCGGCCTGCTGGCGAAGATCGACGACGCCACCGCGAACATGATGCCCAAGGAATACGTGGGCGCCAACGGCACCTGGATGGGCATCACCGCCCGCACCCGCATCGTGGTGTTCAATCCGAAGAAGATCGACGAGAAAGACCTGCCGACCACGGTCATGGACTTCGCCAACCCCGAGTGGGAAGGACGTGTCGGCTATGTCCCCACCAGCGGCGCCTTCCAGGAACAGGCCGTGGCCATCCTGAAGATGCACGGCCGCGAAGCCACCGAAGAATGGCTGACCGGCCTGAAAGCCTTCGGCAAGACCTACACCAACAACATGGTTGCCCTCAAGGCCGTGGAAAAGGGCGAAGTGGCCGCCGTACTGGTGAACAACTACTACTGGTATGCGCTTGAGCGCGAACGCGGCAAGCTGGACTCCAAGCTCTACTACCTGGCCGATGGCGACGCCGGCAACCTGGTCACCATTTCCGGTGCCGCGGTGGTCAAGGCCAGCAAGCACCCCAAGGAAGCCCAGGCCCTGCTCAACTGGATGGCCAGCGAAGAAGGCCAGCGGGTGATCACCCAGACCACCGCCGAATACCCGCTGCACAAGGGCATGGTCTCGGACCGCGGCCTGAAGCCGTTCGATGAGCTGCGCCCGCCGAAGATCTCGCCGGCGGACCTTGGCAACGCCGAGGAAGCCATCGAGCTCGAACGTGAGGTTGGCCTGCTCTGATGACCGCCGCCCTGCCCTCGCCCTCCCTGTCGCGCTTTGTGCCGAAACGCAAGCGGCCATCCGTCTGGGTGCTGCTGCCCGTGCTGTTCCTGGTGGCGATGAGCCTGCTGCCATTGCTGTACGTCGGGCTCAAGGCCTGGGACGCCGGCTGGCATGAAGCCCTGCGCCTGCTGTGGCGCCCGTTTGTATGGGGACTGCTGCGCAACACCCTGCTGCTGATGGTCGGTGTCACGGTCCTGTGCCTGGTGGTGGGCGTGGCCCTGGCCTGGCTGCTGGAGCGCAGCGACCTGCCGGGTCGGCGCTTGTGGGGCGTGGTGCTGTGCCTGCCGTTCGCCGTGCCGTCGTTCGTCAGCAGCTTCACCTGGGTGTCGCTGAGTTCGGACTTCGAGGGGCTGGGCGGGGCCATCTTCGTGATGGCGCTGTCGAAGTACCCACTGGTGTTCCTGCCGGTGGCCGCCACCCTGCGCAACCTGGACACCTCCCTCGAGGAGTCGGCGCGCACCCTGGGCTGCAGCCGCTGGGGCGTGTTCCGCAAGATCACCCTGCCGCTGCTGTGGCCATCGATGCTCGGCGGCGCGCTGCTGATCGCCCTGCATATGCTGGTGGAGTTCGGCGCCCTGTCCATCCTTGGCCTGCAGACCTTCACCACGGCGATCTACCAGCAGTTCGAGCTGGAATTCAGCAACGCCAATGCGGCCATGCTCTCGGCGGTGCTGCTGGTGCTGTGTCTGGCGATGCTATGGCTAGAACTGCGGGTGCGCGGCAAGGCCCGCCATGTGCGCATCGGCCAGGGCGTGGCGCGCCGCGCGCAGCCGGTGCGCCTGCGCGCCTGGACGCCGCTGGGACAACTGTTCTGCCTGGCGCTGGCAGTGCTGGGCAGCGGCATTCCGCTCGCCATGCTCGGCTACTGGCTGAGCGTCGGTTCGTCCGCGGCCTTCCCGGTCGCGGCCATCGGCAAGGCCCTGGCCACTTCGCTGTCGGTATCCCTGGGCGGCGCCGGCTTCTGCGTGCTGCTGGCCCTGCCGATCAGCTTCCTGGTGGTGCGCTACAAGGGGCGCCTGGCGATCTGGGCCGAGCGCCTGCCCTACCTGCTGCACGCCCTGCCCGGCCTGGTGATCGCCCTGACCCTGGTGTTTTTCGCCCTGCATTATGTGCCGGCGCTGTACCAGACCACCGCGCTGCTGATCCTGGCCTATGCCCTGCTGTTCCTGCCCCTGGCGCAGTCGCCGGTGCGCACGGCGCTGAACAAGGCCTCGCCGACGCTGGAAGAAGCCGCGCGAACCCTGGGTGCGAGCAGTTTCGCGGCGTTCTGCCGAGTCACCCTGCCGATTATCTTCCCGGCGATGGCGGCGGCGTTCGCCCTGGTGTTCCTGGATGCGATGAAGGAGCTGACCGCAACCCTGCTGCTCAGCCCGACCGGGATGACCACCCTGGCCACCGAGGTGTGGGCGCACACCGCCAACGTCGAGTTCGCGGCGGCGGCGCCTTATGCGGCACTGCTGATCGTGGTGTCGGGGTTGCCGGTGTATCTGCTGACTACGCGGATGTATCTGAACAAGGCGTAAGACCCGCTGGGGCCGCTTTGCGGCCCAATCGCGACACAAGGCCGCTCCCACAGGTAATGCACCGACTTCAAGATCAGCGCCGAACCTGTGGGAGCGGCCTTGTGTCGCGATGCGAGGGCGCAGCCCTCGCCCGAATCATGCCCTGAACTGCCCCAGGCTGGCCCGCAACTGCGCCGCCAGGTCATCCAGCACCTTGCTGCTGGCCGTGGTCTGCATCACCACCTCGGCCGAACGCTCGGCCTGGGCATGGATGTTCTCCACCCGCCCACGTACCGCCTGAGCACCATTGGCCTGCTGCTCAGCAGCGCGAGTGGCCAGACCGATCGCCGCATGCACCTGCTCCACCGCCGCCTGCACCGACTGCTGGCGACGCTCGTTGTCACGCAGCACCAGCAGGCCTTCGCTGGCCTGGCGCCCGGCCTGGCTGATGGTCGCCACCGCCTCCTTGGCCCCCTGCTGCAGGGCGGCGATATGCGACTGGATATCCCCGGTCGAGCTCTGCGTCTTGCTCGCCAGCGCCCGCACCTCGTCGGCCACCACGGCGAAGCCGCGCCCGGTCTCCCCGGCCCGCGCCGCCTCGATGGCGGCGTTCAGCGCCAGCAGGTTGGTCTGCTCGGCGATGCCATGGATCACCGTCAGCACCACCTCGATCTGTTCACTCTGCTTGGCCAATCGCTCGATCACCTGGGAGCCGGTCTGCACCTCTCCGGCCAGGTTCTCGATCAAGCGCGCCAGCTGGGTGGAGGCACGACTGTTCTCGTCGGTGGCCTGACGAATGTCCACCACCTGCTGCAACGCCGCCTGCATGGCATGGCTCTCGGCCTGGGCCTCGTCGGCCATGCTCGACAGGTCGCGCAGGCTGGCCGCCACTTCGTCGCGCTGCAGCGCGGCGGCGGCATCGGCGCCCGCGTTGCGCTGGGCCATGCTGTCGATCTCGACACCGGTGCGCTGCGCCACCTCGCCGGCCTCGCGGACGATGGGCTGAAGCTTGTCGACGAAGCGGTTGACCGCCGAGGCCATGTCGCCGATCTCGTCACGGCTGTCGAGCTTGACCCGCTTGGTCAGGTCACCCTCGCCCGCAGCCAGGTCGTTCAACGCGGCAATCAGCAGGCCGAGCTTGCTCAGCACCCGGCGCCCGAGCACCACGGCCACCACCAGCAGCACGCCCAGCCCCACCAGCACCAGCCCCAGGCCGATACGCCAGCGCAGCTCGGCGGCGGCGTCGCGCACGGTCTGCGCGGTATTGGCCTGCATCGCCGTGGCGCTGTTCTGCGCCGTCTCCAGGCGCGCGCGCAGGGCCTTGCCGCTGTCGGCTGCGGCAGCCACCAGGCTGTCGCCGACCAGTTGCTCGCCGCTGGCGATCAGCGCGGCGAAACGTTGGTCGAGGGCCTTGAGTTCCTGGTCGACACCCGCGGTGGAGACGCCCATCAGCACCTTGCCGATCTCGGCGCCGTTGGGGTTGATCGAGGCCTCGACGTAGTACACCGACGGATCCTTGCGCGCGGCATCCAGCACCTTGTCCAGCGCCCGCTCGCCCTGCCCCTTGTCCATCAACGCCTGGTTGATCGGGTTCTGCCGGTTGAGGTAGCGGGTCAGGTGCTGCCCCTGAGCGTCGTCGTAGATCACGAACAGCACGTTGGGGTTGCGCTGGGCGCGACGGGCAAAGTCCGACAGCGTCGGCACGTCGTTGTCCCAGATCGCCCGCGGCGCGACCGAGGCCAGCAGCTCGGCCATGTCATTGGCCGAGTCCTTGAGGTTCTTCTCCAGGGTGGCCCGCAGCTGCTGCTGCTCGCCCTGCAGACGCTCGGAGAGGCCGGCACTGAGGCGCTGGCGGGTACTGGCCGACAGGCTGTCGAGCCCGGCGCGGACATCCTGCCCGGCCTGCTCCAGTTCGGCGGCCAGTTTCTGACTGTCGTTCCCCAGGCGCGCGCCCAAATCGGCCTCCAGGGCGGTGACCGTGCTCCGTGTCAGTGCAACAGCGACCAGCACCTGCACCAGAAGAGCGATACCAAGCGCAACAAACACAGGCCGCAAGAGGCGGCTTCGTAACAGTGAAAGGATGGCAGACACGTTGTAACCCTCGTGTTTCTGGCGCCATTACTTTGATGGCATCTACAGAGTCTTCTTACAGCAAGGGTTGTGCCTGAGGCAGCAGGTATAAACGCCAATGAGTAGAAGGGGGTAAGGCATTTGTGCAACGCCACCCTTGCTCGCAAATGAAAACGCCGCGCTCCCTTGCGAGAGCGCGGCGTTCAATCAGCTACCGAAGTGGCCGATCAGGCGAACGGATGACGCAGCACGATGGTCTCGTTGCGGTCCGGGCCAGTCGAGATGATGTCGATCGGCGCGCCGACCAGCTCCTCGATGCGCTTGATGTAGTTGCGCGCGGCTTGCGGCAGCTCTTCCAGGGTTTTCACGCCCAGGGTCGACTCGCTCCAGCCCGGCATCTCTTCGTACACCGGCTCCAGGCCGATGTAGCTGTCGGCATCGGACGGCGCGTCGATGACGGCACCGTTCTCGTTCTTGTAGCCAACGCAGATGTTGATGGTTTCCAGGCCGTCCAGCACGTCCAGCTTGGTCAGGCAGATACCCGAGATGCTGTTGACGTCGATGGCGCGACGCAGGATCACGGCATCGAACCAGCCGCAACGACGGGCACGGCCGGTGGTCGAGCCGAACTCGTGGCCACGCTTGGCCAGGGTCGCGCCGGTCTCGTCGAACAGTTCGGTCGGGAACGGACCGGAACCGACGCGAGTGGTGTAGGCCTTGGTGATGCCCAGGATGTAGTCCAGGTACATCGGGCCAACGCCGGAACCGGTGGAGATGCCACCGGCGGTGGTGTTGGAGCTGGTGACGTACGGGTAGGTACCGTGGTCGATGTCCAGCAGCGAGCCCTGGGCGCCTTCGAACATGATGTCCTTGCCGGCGCGGCGCAGGTTGTGCAGTTCGGCGGTGACGTCGAGCATCATCGGCTTGAGCTGCTCGGCGTAGGCCATGCACTCGTCCAGGGTCTGCTGGAAGTCGATGGCCGGCTCTTTGTAGTAGTTCACCAGCTGGAAGTTGTGGTAGTCCAGCAGCTCACCGAGCTTGGCGGCGAAACGCTCGCGGTGGAACAGGTCGCCCACGCGCAGGCCGCGGCGCGCCACCTTGTCTTCGTAGGCCGGGCCGATGCCACGACCGGTGGTGCCGATCTTGGCTTCGCCACGGGCCTTCTCACGGGCCTGGTCGAGGGCCACGTGGTACGACAGGATCAGCGGGGCAGCCGGGCTGATACGCAGGCGCTCGCGCACCGGCACGCCCTTCTCTTCCAGCTTGGTGATTTCACGCATCAGGGCGTCGGGAGCAACGACCACGCCGTTGCCGATCAGGCACTGCACGCCTTCACGCAGGATGCCCGAGGGAATCAGGTGCAGAACGGTCTTCTCACCGTTGATCACCAGGGTGTGACCCGCGTTGTGGCCACCCTGGTAGCGCACTACGGCGGCAGCATGTTCGGTCAGCAGATCGACGATCTTGCCTTTGCCCTCATCACCCCACTGGGTGCCCAGGACGACGACATTCTTACCCATAACACTTGTCCTCATTCACGCAAACTTGGTTGCCGGCCCAGTGCCGGCGAAGAATCTCAGTGGGTCAGCGGCAGTACCTGCCAGCGCCCGTCTTGCTGAATCAATTGCCGATCACAATCCGCCTCGAAGGCAGCACTCAACGGCTGGCCAGGCAGGGCCTGGACCACACGCTGGCCTTCGTTGCGCAACTGGCAGACTTGCTGCCAGAGGGCCGCATCGCTGCTATCGGGCATCCAGATGCCGCCAGCAGGCAATACGACCTCCGCTCGCCCCAGTGTGACCAGGGTCTTCAAATCCGTGGAGAATCCGGTGGCCGGGCGTGCCCGGCCAAAATCGGCTCCGATGTCGTCGTAACGGCCACCCTGGGCGATCGACTGACCTTCGCCCGGCACGAATACCGCGAACACCACGCCGGTGTGGTAGTTGTAGCCGCGCAGCTCACCGAGGTCGAAGTACAACGGCAGGTCCGGATAACGCGACGCCAGGCGATCGGCGATCGCCAGCAGGTCGTCCAGCGCCGCCAGCACGCTGGCCGGGGCACGACCCAGGCGCACGCGGGCCTCGGCCAGCACTTCACGGCCGCCGCACAGCTCGACCAGGGCGCGCAGCATGTTGCCCAGGTCCTTCGGCAGGTCGGCGGTGAGCGCCTGCACTTCGTCGACAGCCTTGCGCTGCAGGGCGTCGAACAGCTGCTGCTCGACCGCGCCAGACAGGTTGGCGGCACGGGCCAGGCCACGGTAGATACCGACATGGCCAAGGTCCATGTGCACATCCGGCACATCGGTCAGTTGCAGCGTGGCGAGCATCAGGCTGATGACCTCGACATCGCTGGTAGGGCTGGCGTCGCCGTACAGCTCGGCGCCCAACTGGATCGGGCTGCGCGAGGTGGACAGGGCACGCGGTTGCGCGTGCAGCACGCTGCCGGCGTAGCACAGGCGGCTCGGACCTTCACGGCGCAGGGTGTGGGCGTCGATGCGCGCCACCTGCGGGGTGAAGTCGGCACGGAAGCCCATCAGGCGGCCGGACTGCGGGTCGACGACCTTGAAGGTGCGCTGGTCCAGGTCCTGGCCGGCGCCGGTGAGCAGCGACTCCAGGTACTCGATATGCGGCGTGACGACCAGTTCGTAACCCCAACTCTGGAACAGGTCCAACACCTGACGCCGCGCGATCTCGATGCGCGCGGCCTCAGGTGGCAGTACTTCCTCGATGCCATCTGGCAGCAGCCAGCGGTCTACCGTTGCCATTACGCCATTTCCCCTCTGGTCCGGGCGGCCTGCCCGCAGGCGAGCCGTGAGTAAAGCAGGCGTTGGCGCACAATAGCGGGCAGCACTGATCCCAGCGCAACCACCGTAGCCAACACCCTCGAATTGCCTTGCGTCCTGACCAAACCGTCAACAAGCCATGGGCCGATCAACCTTGCAGACGCAAAAAAGCCGGGAATTTCCCGGCTGCCGCATCATACACCCCTTTTCATTCAGGATGCACCCCGCCTGGCATTTTAGCTGCCAGACGGGGCGCCCCGTCATGAGAGCAGCATCAGGGCTTGCTCTTGTCCAGGTAACGGAAGAACTCGTTCTTCGGGTCCAGGACCAGTACGTCGCTCTTGCTCGAGAAGCTCTCGCGGTAGGCCTGCAGGCTACGGTGGAACGCATAGAAATCAGCGTCCTGGCTGTAGGCCTTGGCATAGATGGCAGCCGCCTGGGCGTCGCCATCACCGCGGGTCTCTTCCGCTTCACGATACGCCTCGGCCAGCAGCACGCGGCGCTGGCGATCGGCGTCGGCACGAATACCTTCGGCCAGCTCGTTACCCTTGGCGCGGTGCTCGCGGGCCTCACGCTCACGCTCGGTGCTCATGCGGTCGAACACGCTGCGGTTGACTTCCTTCGGCAGGTCGATGGCCTTGACGCGGACGTCGACCACTTCGATACCGAGTTCCTTGCTGGCCATGCGGTTCAGCGAGGCGGTGATGTCGGCCATCAGCGCGTCACGCTCACCCGACACCACCTCGTGCAGGGTGCGCTTGCCGAACTGGTCGCGCAGGCCGCTTTCCAGGCGACGCGACAGACGCTCGTCGGCGATCTGCTTCATGCCCGAAGTGGCGGTGTAGAAGCGCTCGGCGTCCTTGACCCGCCACTTGGCGTAGGCATCGACCATCACCGCTTTCTTCTCCAGCGTCAGGAAACGCTGGGTCGGGGCGTCGAGGGTCATCAGGCGGGCGTCGAACTTGCGCACCTGGTTCACGTACGGCACCTTCACGTGCAGGCCGGGCTGGACATCAGCCTTGACCACGCGGCCGAACTGCAGCAATACCGCGCGCTCGGTCTGCGAGACGATGTAGAAGCAGTTCCAGGCGACGATCGCCAGCACCACGGCGCCAATCAGGGCGAACAGCGATTTATTGCTCATCAGCGGCTCTCCCTGGAACGCAGCGGCGGTTGTTGTTGCAGGTCCTGCGCGGCGCGTGCGGCGGCGTCATTGACCGACGGCGAAACACCGCTGACCGGCGCTGGCGTGCTGTTGCGGCTGCCTTCGACCATCTTGTCCAGTGGCAGGTAGAGCAGGTTGTTCTGCCCGTCCTTGGTCGCCACCATGACCTTGCTGGAGTTGCTGTACACCTCCTGCATGGTTTCCAGGTACAGACGCTGACGGGTCACGTCCGGCGCCTTGCGGTACTCGGCCACCAGCTTGGTGAAGCGATCGGCCTCACCCTTGGCACGGGCGATGACCTCATCGCGGTAGCCATTGGCATCCTCGATGATGCGCTGCGCCTGACCGCGGGCCTCAGGCACCACGCCGTTGGCGTAGGACTCGGCCTGGTTGCGCGCACGCTGCTCGTCTTCACGGGCACGGATCACGTCGTCGAAGGCTTCCTGCACTTCACGCGGGGCTGCCGCGCTCTGTACGTTGACCTGGGTGACGGTGATACCGGTGCGGTAGGTGTCGAGGAAACGCTGCAGGCGCTCGCGGATATCCACGGCCATCTGCTCGCGGCCTTCGGTCAGCACCTGGTCCATCGAGGTGGAACCCACCACGTGGCGCAGGGCGCTGTCGGTCGCATGCTGCAGGCTGACTTCCGGCTGGTCGACGTTGAGCACGAAGTCCTGCAGGTTGCTGATGCGGTACTGCACGGTCAGCGGCACCTCGACGATGTTCTCGTCTTCGGTGAGCATCTGCCCCTGCTTGGTGTAGGCCCGCTCGCGGGTCACGTTTTCCATGTACTTGCGGTCGATCGGCGGGAAGTAGATGTTCAGGCCGGGACCGACGGTCTCGTAGTACTTGCCGAAGCGCAGCACCACGGCCTGCTCCTGCTCGTCCACCACGTACACGGCGTTGTACAGCCAGATAGCCGCCAATACCGCCAGGCCGATGCCCAGCAAGCCATAGCTGCCGCCCTTGCCGATATTACGGTCGCCACCGCCACCGCGTTTCTTGCCACTGCCGAACATGCCGTTCAGGCTGTCCTGCAGCTTGCGGAAGGCCTCGTCCAGATCCGGTGGACCTTTCTTGTCGCCACCACCGCCGCCGCCGTTACGGCGACCGCCCCAGGGATCCTGATTGTTCGAGTTGCCACCCGGCTCGTTCCAAGCCATAGCGCTCTCCATCTGATAAAGCAAAGACGCGCCCACGGCGCGCCGTCCAATGCTACAGAATGCCTGTCACCGCTGCCCGACGACCTCGACGGGCATTTATTGCAAAGTGTGTTGCTCGACAAACACTTGCGGCTCCATGCCTTCGCGGCTGACCAGGCGATTCAACTCGACCCTGGGCAGTCGCACGCTCAGCAGGCTGCGCCCTTCTTCATCATGCTCTTCACTCTGCACAGCACCCAAGGCAAAGAATTGCGCGCGCAGGCGGGCAAACCGTTGCTCCAGGCACAGGGTTCCGACATACAGGTCGTCCCCCAGCAACTCGGCAATCGCCTGGCCAACCAGCTCCAGGCCTCGTCCATCCCGCGCCGATACCCAGACCCGCTGCGGCTTGCCGTCGGCATCGCGCTGGATCTGCGGCTCGACATCTTCGAGCAGGTCGAGTTTGTTATAGACCTCGAGGATCGGCAAGCTCTCGGCCCCGATCTCGCCCAGCACCGCCAGCACCTGTTCGATCTGCTCCATGCGCTCGGGCTCATGGGCGTCGATCACGTGCAGCAGCAGGTCGGAGTTGCTCGACTCTTCGAGCGTAGCCCGAAATGCCTCGACCAGCTTGTGCGGCAGGTGGCGGATGAAGCCCACGGTGTCGGCCAGCACGATCGGCCCCAGGTCGGCCAGTTCGAGCCGGCGCAAGGTCGGATCGAGGGTGGCGAACAACTGGTCCGCGGCATACACCTCGGATTGCGTCAGGGCGTTGAACAGGGTCGACTTGCCGGCGTTGGTATAGCCCACCAGCGACACCGACGGGATATCCGCGCGCTTGCGCCCGCGACGGGCCTGTTCGCGCTGGCTGCGCACCTTCTCCAGGCGTGCCTTGATCTGGCGCAGGCGCACCCGCAGCAGGCGGCGGTCGGTTTCCAGCTGGGTTTCGCCCGGGCCGCGCAGGCCGATACCGCCCTTCTGCCGCTCCAGGTGGGTCCAGCCGCGCACCAGCCGCGTGCTCATGTGCTCGAGCTGGGCCAGTTCGACCTGCAGCTTGCCTTCGTGAGTACGCGCCCGCTGGGCAAAGATATCGAGAATCAGCCCGGTGCGGTCCAGCACGCGACACTCGAAGACGCGCTCGAGGTTACGTTCCTGGCTGGGCGTGAGGGTGTGATTGAAAATCACCAGGTCGGCTTCGGCCGATTGGACCAGGTCGCGCAATTCCTCGACCTTGCCGCTGCCGATCAGAAACTTGGCGGTGGGCTGATGCCGCGCCACTGTTACCAGCGAGACGATATCGGCTCCGGCCGACAGCGCCAGCTCCTGAAACTCCTGCGGGTCTTCGCGCGCCTCAGGGTTCTGACCTTCCAAGTGAACGAGCAGCGCTCGCTCACCACCACCGTGGCGCTCAAAGAACAATGCAGGCTCCTACTTTTTTCAAGCGTTGCCTTGCTCGCTGTCGCCGTGATCGGCATCGGACGGGCTTGGCAGGCGAACCGGACGGGCAGGTACGACAGTCGAAATGGCGTGCTTGTAGACCATCTGGCTGACGGTGTTCTTCAGCAGCACAACGAACTGGTCGAAGGATTCGATCTGGCCCTGCAGCTTGATCCCGTTGACCAGATAGATCGAAACCGGGACTTTTTCTTTTCTCAAGGTGTTCAAGTAAGGGTCTTGTAGCGAATGCCCTTTTGACATATGCCGCACTCCTGTAAGGATCAATAGTAGAAAATCAAGAAAATCGATAAATTATGCCGCCCGTCCGCAAGAATAGACGGCATTTGGCAGGGACTCAGCTCAATATGGAGACGGTCCCCAGGTATTTCAAGGTGCGGGACAGATTGTCGCAGGCCAGGCTATCCAGCCAGTGCACGCCTTCCCAGCCGCGCAACCAGGTGAACTGCCGCTTGGCCAGCTGGCGAGTGGCAATGATACCGCGTTCTCGCATCTCATTCTCAGTCAGCTGACCGTCGAGATAATCCCAGACCTGTCGATAGCCCACTGCCCGTATAGACGGCAGTTCCGCGTGCAAGTCACTTCTGGCCCGCAGCGTTCGGACCTCGTCGACGAAGCCCTGTTCCAGCATCTGCGAAAATCGTAACGCAATTCGCTGATGCAAAATGTGACGATCTGTAGGAGCAATCGCCAAACTCGCGACAGTATAGGGCAAATGCCCGCCCGCGCCTGCGTCTGCAGCGCTACTTTCCGCGAATTGACGCTGCCGGTGGGCGGTCATGGTCTGGCCACTGACCCGATACACTTCGAGCGCACGGATCAGCCGCTGCGGGTCATTCGGATGGATGCGCGCCGCGGATTCCGGGTCCACTTCGGCCAGCTGCCGGTGCAGCTCGGCCAGACCCAGCGTGGCGGCCTGGGCCTCGAGTTCGGCGCGCACCGCCGGGTCAGCCGCCGGCATGTCGGCCAGGCCATCGATCAGCGCCTTGTAATAGAGCATGGTGCCGCCGACCAGCAGCGGGATCTTGCCGCGCGCGGTGATCTCGGCCATGGCCTCGAGGGCATCGGTGCAGAATCGCTTGGCCGAGTAGCTTTCGGCGGGATCGAGGATATCGATCAAGCGGTGCGGGTGGGCAGCCAGCAGCTCTTTGGAGGGCTTCGCGGTGCCGATGTCCATGCCGCGATAGACCAGCGCCGAGTCGACGCTGATCAGCTCGCAGGGCAGCACTTTGGTCAGTTCGATGGCAAGATCGGTCTTGCCGGCCGCCGTCGGCCCCATGAGGAATATCGCCGGGGGTTTCGCATTCATCTCATCGACCCCGCAGGAACAGCTTGTCCAGGTCGTCCAGGCCCATCTGGGTCCAGGTCGGCCGGCCATGGTTGCACTGACCGCTGCGCTCGGTGTTTTCCATGTCGCGCAGCAGCGCGTTCATCTCCGGGATGGCCAGGCGCCGGTTGGCGCGCACAGCGCCGTGGCAGGCCATGGTCCCGAGCAGTTCGTTCAAGTGCGCCTGGATCCGGTCGCTGGTGCCGTATTCCATGAGGTCAGCTAGCACATCCTGCACCAGGCGGTTGGCCTCGGCCTGCTTGAGCAGCGCCGGGATCTGGCGAATCGCCAGGGTTTCCGGGCCCAGGCGCTGCAGCTCGAAGCCCAGGCGCTGGAACCACTGGGCATGTTCCTCGGCGCAATCGGCTTCGCGCTGGCTCAGCGCCAGCGACTCGGGCACCAGCAGCGGCTGGCCGCTCAGGCCTTCGCTGGCCATGGCCACCTTCAGGCGCTCGTACATGATCCGCTCATGGGCGGCGTGCATGTCCACCAGCACCAGGCCGACAGCGTTCTCGGCGAGGATATAGATGCCCTTGAGCTGGGCCAGGGCGTAGCCCAACGGTGGGATGTCGCCCTGGCTTTCCGGCAGCGCACTCGGCGTGGCGGTGGTGTTGTCCAGCGGCGCGTAGAACTCGCGGTAGACCGCCTGGGCCTCGCCGACGTTGACCGGCTGCGCGGGGCGCGGGGTGTACTGGTACTGATAGCCGGCGCCAGAGCCGCCGGAGGAGACGCCAGGACGCGCCTCGCCCTGGGGTTGCTCGAGCACCGGCGAAGCCAGGCGCATCTCGCCCTGCGGGCCGAACTCGCCGGCCTGCAGGCCGCTCGGGCGAAGCATCTCGCTGGTCGCGGTGGGTGCTGCGAGCTGGTCTTCCGGGCGCACATCGGCCAAGGCACGGTGCAGGGTGCCATAAAGGAAATCATGGACCGTGCGCCCTTCGCGGAAGCGTACTTCGTGCTTGGTCGGGTGTACGTTGACGTCCACTCCGGTCGGGTCGCACTCGAGGAACAGCACGAAGGTCGGGTGCCGGCCATTGAACAGCACATCTCGATAGGCCTGGCGCACCGCGTGGGCGACCAGCTTGTCGCGCACGGCGCGGCCATTGACGAAGAAGTACTGCAGGTCGGCCTGACTGCGCGAGAAGGTCGGCAGGCCGACCCAGCCCCACAGCCGCAGGCCGTTGCGCTCGACATCGATGGGCAGCGCCTGCTCGAGGAAGCCCGGGCCGCAGATGGCGCCCACGCGCCGCGCCCGGGCCATCTCGTCGGCGGCCTCGTGCAGGCTGAAGATGGTCTTGCCGTTGTGGCGCAGGTGGAAGCCGACGTCGAAGCGCGCCAGCGCCAGGCGCCGGATCACTTCCTGCAGATGGTCGAACTCGGTCTTCTCCGCCTTGAGGAACTTGCGCCGGGCCGGGGTGTTGAAGAACAGGTCGCGTACTTCGACCGAGGTGCCGACCGGATGCGCGGCGGGCTGCACCCGTGGCGTCATCTCGCGTCCTTCGGTTTCCACCTGCCAGGCTTCGCTGGCGTCGGCGGTGCGCGAGGTCAGGGTCAGACGAGCCACCGAGCTGATCGAGGCCAGGGCCTCACCGCGAAAACCGAGGCTGAGCACGCCTTCAAGGTCTTCCAGTTCACGGATCTTGCTGGTGGCGTGGCGCGCCAGGGCCAGCGGCAGGTCGTCAGGCGCGATGCCGCTGCCGTTGTCGCGTACCCGCAGCAGCTTCACGCCGCCCTGTTCGACTTCGACCTCGATGCGCCGGGCACCGGAGTCGAGGCTGTTTTCCAGCAATTCCTTGGCCACCGACGCGGGGCGCTCGACCACCTCGCCGGCGGCGATCTGGTTGGCCAGCCGCGGGCTGAGCAGCTGGATACGCGAACCGCCACTCATTGCTGGGACGCCAGGGCGGTGGTGGGGATGTCCAGGTGCTGGCCGACTTTCAGCTCATCTGTCTTCAGGCTGTTGCTGCTGCGCAGGCTGGCGACGCTGACCTGGTAGCGCACCGCGATCATCGCCAGTGTTTCGCCGGGACGCACAGTGTGTTCACGCGGCCCCTGGGCGATCTTGCCGCTGTCGCGCAGCCAGGCGATGTAGGTGCCCGGTGGCGGATTCTGCTGGAAGAACTGGCGCACGCCGGTGTGGATCGAGCGCGCCAGTGCCTGCTGGTGGCTGCGGGTGGCCAGCTTGGCGGCCTCGTTGGCGTTGGAGATGAAGCCGGTCTCGACCAGGATCGACGGAATGTCCGGCGATTTCAGCACCATGAACCCGGCCTGCTCCACACGTTGCTTGTGCAACGGCGTGACCCGGCCCATGTTGCCCAGCACCTTCTGCCCGACATTCAGGCTGGAGCTGAGGGTCGCAGTCATCGACAGGTCGAGCAATACGCCGGCCAGCATGCGGTCCTTGTCGTCGAGGCTGACGTTGCCGGCACCACCGATCAGGTCGGATCGGTTTTCCGTGTCGGCCAGCCAGCGAGCGGTCTCGGAGGTAGCGCCACGGTCGGACAGGGCGAATACCGAGGCGCCGAAGGCGGCCTTGGACGGCGCGGCGTCGGCATGGATCGAGACGAACAGGTCGGCGCCCTTCTTGCGGGCGATCTCGGTGCGCTTGCGCAGCGGGATGAAGTAGTCACCGGTACGGGTCAGCTCGGCGCGGTAGCCCTTCTCGGAGTTGATCTGGCGCTGCAGTTCCTTGGCGATATCCAGCACGATGTCTTTCTCATGCTGGCCACGCGAGCCGGAAGCACCCGGGTCTTCGCCGCCGTGACCGGCGTCGATGGCGACCACGATGTCACGCTTGCCGGCCGGGGCTGGCGGCAGCTTGATCGCCGGCTGCGCCGGGGTAACCGGCACCGCTGGCGTGGTGGCCGGCGGCTGCGGCGTCGGTGGCGGGGTCGGGTTGCTGGCGGCGATGGCGTCGGATTCCTGGTCGTACAGGTCGACCACCAGGCGGTTGCCATACTGGGCATTCGGCGCCAGGACAAAGCTTTTAGGCGAGACGGCCTTCTTCAGGTCGACCACCACGCGCAGGTCGGTGGGCGTGCGCTGGGCCGAACGCACGCTGCTGATCGGTGTGTTCGAGGTGGAGACGTTCAGCGGCGCGCCCAGGGTGGCGCCATTGATGTCGATCACCAGGCGATCGGGTGCGGTCAGGGTGAAGACGCTGTGCTGCACAGGCCCGGACAGGTCGAAGACCAGCCGCGTGTTGTCCGGAGCGCGCCACAGGCGCATGCTCTTGACTTGAGTGACGGCCAGCGCGTCAACGGTCACCGCGGTCAGCAGCAGCCCAACGACGGCGACCAGTGCGCGTATGCGCATACCTTTCCCCACTTACTGTTTGAATTCTTTGGCCAGAACGGCACACCAGGCTTCGCCGCGTACCCCCTGCGGCGACAGGTTCAGCGAACGTCCGCCCGCTTGCGGGCTTATGGTAATGGTCAGGTCGGGCTTTGGCAAAACGCCCGCGCCTTTATCCGGCCATTCGAACAGGCACAGCGCATCGTCCTCGAAATAGTCGCGAATGCCCATGAACTCCAGCTCCTCCGGATCGACCAGGCGATAGAGGTCGAAATGGAAGGCGCGGATGTCGCCGATTTCGTAGGGCTCGACCACCGTGAAGGTCGGACTTTTCACCGGGCCATCGTGGCCCAGGCCACGGATCAGGCCACGGGACAGCGTGGTCTTGCCGGCGCCCAGGTCGCCTTCGAGAAAGATCACGCCATGGCCGCCGGTCACTTCGGCCAGCTTCGTGCCAAAGGCGACGGTGGCTGGCTCGTCGGCCAGAAACAGGGTTAAACCTGACACGCTGAATGCTCCTCCAATAACGCTCTAATGACCGGGACCAGATCGCTGGCCGCCAGCCCTCTACCTTTGACACCCAGGCGCTCACCCGCACAAGCATGCAACCATACCCCCAGGCACGCGGCCTGCCAGGCGTCCAGCCCCTGGGCCAGCAACGCCGCCAGCACGCCGGTGAGCACATCGCCCAGCCCGGCACCGGCCATGGCCGGGTGCCCTCGCCCGCACTGCGCCAGTTGCCCGGCCGGATCGGCCACCAGCGTGCCCGCGCCCTTGAGCACGCAGACACTGGCATAGCGCCGCGCCAGCTTGCGCGCGGCCCCTGGTCGGTCGGCCTGCACCGCCTCGGTGGAGATGCCCAGAAGACGCGCCGCCTCGCCCGGGTGCGGGGTAAGGATGCTGCCGCTGGGCAACGCCAGTGGCGCGGCGGCCAGCAGGTTGAGGGCATCGGCGTCCCACACCTGCGGCAGGTGCGCATGGGTCACCGTCGACAGCAAGCTGCGGCCCCAGGCCGCCTGGCCCAGGCCGGGACCGACGACCAGCACCGAGGCCCGCGCGAGCGGGCCGAGCAACTGGTTGGCCGAACTCACGCCCTGCCACATCACCTCAGGCAGGCGGGCCAGCCCGGCGGTGACGTGTTCGGGACGGGTCGCCACACTGACCAGGCCGGCGCCGCAACGCAGCGCCGCCTCACTGCTGAGCATCACTGCGCCGCCGGTACCCAGGTCACCGCCGATCACCAGCACATGGCCGAAATCGCCCTTGTGGGCATCGGCGACACGTGGCGGCAGCCCGGCCAAGGTCAGGCTGCTCAGCAGTAATGGAGGGTGTTTGGTCTGAGGCATGGGGTCAAAGGCTCCGATGTCTGGCAGAATTATACGCACCTCCGCTTGTAATGCTTGCTCATCCATGTCCGCCAACCTCCCAGACATCGCCACACTGGCCCAATCGATCAAGGATTGGGGCCGCGAACTCGGTTTTGCCCATGTCGGCATCGCCGGCGTCGACCTTGGCGAACACGAACAGCACCTGCAGCGCTGGCTGGCCGCTGGCTACAACGGTGAAATGGAGTACATGGGCGACCATGGCCACAAGCGCTCGCGCCCGGCCGAGCTGATCCCCGGCACGCTGCGGGTGATTTCGTTGCGCATGGACTACCTGCCCGGCGACACGCAGATGGCCAAGCGTCTGGCGGAGCCGGAAAAGGCCTACATCTCGCGCTACGCCCTGGGCCGCGATTACCACAAGCTGGTGCGCAAGCGCGTGCAGCACTTCGCCGACCGCATCCAGGAGGCCATCGGTCCCTTTGGCTACCGTGCCTTCGTCGACAGCGCCCCGGTGCTGGAGAAGGCCCTGGCGCAGGAGGCCGGCCTGGGCTGGATCGGCAAGAACACCCTGTTGCTCAACCGCAAGGCCGGCAGCTACTTCTTCCTCGCCGAGCTGTTTGTCGACCTGCCGTTACCGATCGACGGCGTGCAGGGCAGCGATCATTGCGGGCGCTGCCAGGCGTGCATCGACATCTGCCCGACCCAGGCTTTTGTCGGGCCTTACCAGCTCGATGCGCGGCGTTGCATTTCGTACCTGACTATCGAATTGCGCGGTGCCATTCCACTGGAACTGCGGCCATTGATTGGTAACCGGGTGTTCGGTTGCGACGATTGCCAGATCGTCTGTCCTTGGAACCGTTTCGCCAAGACCACTACCGAAGACGACTTCATGCCTCGCCGGGGGCTGGACAATATTGAGTTGGCCGAGTTGTTCCTGTGGGATGAAAAGCGTTTTCTCGGCTGCACCGAGGGTTCGCCCCTGCGGCGGGCGGGGTATGAGCGGTTTTTACGTAACCTGGCGGTGGGCCTGGGGAATGCGCCTTCGACCGTTCCCGTCTTGGAAGCGCTCAACGCGCGGCGGGATGATCCTTCGGAGCTGGTACGCGAGCACGTGGAGTGGGCGCTGGCTCGCCACGACGCCCTTTGACGCTTGCTGGCTTTGGCTTTGGCTTTGGCTTTGGCTTTGGCTTTGGCGATCAGAAGGCTAACCCCACAGTCCGCTAGCGACAGCTGCGTCAGCCCAGGCGCCGCCCGTAACTTCGCGACTTCAGGAGGCCGAACGCAGGCCTTGCGGAGGGAGGTGACGGGCATGGATGCCCGTCAAGCGCTGGGGCCCAGGATGGGCCCTGCAGCGCGGTCCTCCCGGGAGCAAGGCCGGAGTGAGGGGACCCGGAGCGAAGCGTAGGGCCGGATGAATGGAGCGAGGATTTTTTGGTTCCTTTTTGATCCTTCAAAAAGGGACTCGCCGTAAGGGCGAAAAGGTGACTATGCGTCAGTATAGCTAATGAATGCGCTTACAACTGTGAAAACCCACGCCGATCGCATTTGACTTTGACTTTGACTTTGACTTTGACTTTGACTTTGACTTTGACTTTGACTTTGACTTTGACTTTGACTTTGACTTTGACTTTGAGAGAGTGCCCCTTGAAAGTTATATGCGCATTCATTTGCGATGGTGACGCATAGTCACCTTTCCGCCCTTACGGCGGGTAACTTTTTGAAGGATCAAAAAGTCACCAAAAAATCCTCGCTCCATTCATCCGGCCCCTACGCTTCGCTCCGGGGTTCCCTCGCTCCGTTCTTGCTCCCGGGAGGACCGCGCTGAACGCCCCATCCTGGGGCGCAGCGCTTGACGGGCATCCATGCCCGTCACCTCCCTCCGCAAGAACTCCGCTCGGCCTCCTGAAGTCGCAATTGGCGTCGCCTGAACTACCGCGCACTTAGAAGCAAGATCAAGATCAAGATCAAGATCAATAGACATGAACCAACTATTGGACCACTGGCAGTGTAGCGAAGTTATAGGCTCTCGGCGACTAGCCGGCTCCCACAGGGATAACCGAACCCCTCAAAGCTCAGCGCTAATTTACTGTTGATCGTTATAATGAAACTTCGGCATCTCCCAATGAAACCGAATCGCCAACAACCGCACCAGAAAACCACCAAACAATGTCAGCAACATGGCCTGCTCCGCCGGCACCTTGAAGTAAACACACCCCAGGTAGAACCAAGCCGCCGCAAACGAAACACTGGCGTAAAGCTCACGCCGAAACACCAGCGGAATATCGTTGCAGAAAATATCCCGCAGGATGCCGCCAAACACTCCGGTAATCACCCCGCTGATCGAGGCGACCAAGAACCCCTGCCCCATCTCCAGCGCGGTCATGCAGCCGATCAGGGTAAACGCCACCAGCCCCAGGGCATCGAGCACCAGGAACAGCGACCGCAGGTGGCGCATCAATGGCGCGATGAAGATGGTCAGCAGCGCCGCGAAACTGGTCAGCACCAGATACTCCGGGTGCTTCACCCAGGTCAGCGGGTAGTGCCCGAGCAGCACGTCGCGCACCGAGCCGCCACCCAGCGCGGTGACACAGGCGATCAGCACCACGCCGAACCAGTCCATGCCGCGGCGGCCAGCGGACAGGGCGCCGGTCATGGCTTCGGCGGTGATGGCAATGAGGTAGAGCATCAGCAACATGGTGCAGATCCGTGCGGGAAAGGCGCGCAGTCTAACCAGTCGCGCGGGGCACCAAAAGGGGGCGCGCCGACGATCGTCGGCGCACGGCAAGGTCAGACCTTGATGAAGTGCTCGCGATAGTGGCGCAGCTCACCGATCGACTCGCGGATGTCATCCAGCGCCAGGTGGGTGCTGCCCTTCTTGAAGCTGTCGCGCACATCCGGCGCCCAGCGCGCGGCCAGCTCCTTGAGTGTGGAAACATCGAGGTTGCGATAATGGAAGTAGTTTTCCAGCTCGCGCATGTGGCGGTAGAGGAAACGGCGGTCCTGGCAAATGCTGTTGCCACAGATCGGCGACTTGCCCTTCGGCACCCACTGCTCGAGAAAGGCGATGGTCTGCGCCTCGGCCTCGGCCATGCTCACCTTGCTCTCACGCACGCGCTGAGTGAGCCCTGAGTTGCCATGGGTGCGGGTGTTCCACTCATCCATGCGCGCCAGCACTTCGTCGCTGTGATGGATGGCGATCACCGGCCCCTCGGCCAGGGTATTCAGCTCGCTATCGGTGACGATGGTGGCCATCTCGATGATGACGTCGTTGTCCGGATCCAGGCCGGTCATCTCCAGATCGATCCAGATCAGGTTCTGTGGGTTCTGCATGAAAAGGCTCCTCGAATAGCCCGTCATATTAGCCTAGCGGGGCGGCTCGTGGGCGTGCCGTGCTAAACTGCCTGCCGTTTTCTTTCTGCCCCGCCGACACGGAACCTTCATGGCCAAACGCCAGCTCAACCGCCGCCAGAACTGGCGCATCGAAAAGATCCAGGGCGAGCGCGCCGCCCGCGCCGCCAAACGCGAGCAGCACGTGCTGCAGGAGCTGGAGGGGGGCGACCTGGGGCCGGAACAACTGGGCCTGGTGATCGCCCATTTCGGCGTGCAGGTCGAGGTCGAAGCCCAAGACGGCGAGGCCGCCGGCCAGGTCTTCCGCTGCCATCTGCGGGCCAACCTGCCGGCGCTGGTCACCGGCGATCGAGTAGTCTGGCGCGCCGGCAACCAGGGCATCGGCGTGATCGTCGCGCAGATGCCGCGCAGCACCGAGCTGTGCCGACCGAACAACCACGGCCAGCTCAAGCCGGTGGCGGCCAACGTCGACCTGATCGTCATCGTCTTCGCCCCGGCGCCCGAGCCGCACCCCAACCTGATTGACCGCTATCTGGTAGCCGCCGAGCATGCCGGCATCCGCCCGCTGCTGCTGCTGAACAAGGCCGACCTGATCGACGACGAGAACGGTCCGACCCTCCATGCGATGCTCGAGGTCTACCGTGGCCTGGGCTACCCGCTGCTGGAGGTCTCGGCCCACCACGGCGATGGCATGCAGCGCCTGCAGGAGACCCTCGACGGCCATATCAGCGTGTTCGTCGGCCAGTCCGGCGTGGGCAAGTCCTCGCTGGTCAACAGCCTGCTGCCCGAGGCCGGCACCCGTGTCGGCGACCTGTCGGAGTGGTCGGGCCAGGGTACTCATACCACCACCACCGCACGGCTGTACCACTTCCCCAACGGCGGCGACCTGATCGACTCGCCGGGCATCCGCGAGTTCGGCCTGGTGCATGTCAGCCGCGACGATGTGGAAGATGGTTTCATCGAGTTCCGCGAACTGATCGGCAACTGCCGCTTCCGCGACTGCAAGCATGACCGCGAGCCCGGTTGCGCCCTGCTCAAGGCACTGGAGGACGGCAGCGTGACCCAGCAACGCATGAACAGCTACCGCTCGATCATCGCCAGCCTGCCGGAAGATACCTACTGATTGGCGCGTTGAACTGCCCGAGCTGTAGGAAGCGTTACCGGAGCAGGTAGGACCGCTCCGGTTTTGCGGTCACCTATTGTCCCTATCCCAGCTTTCCCTGATGGTCATGCCTTGTCGTCGGCATTGATCAGGGAGGGCAACAAGGATGCCGGTTTTCATCAGTTACCGCCGGGATGAGCGGCTCGATGCCTTCATCCTCAACGAACGCCTGCTGCTCGAAGGCATTCCCACCCAACTGGTGCCCTTCGACAGCGAAGGGCAGACGCTGAACGACCTGCATGGCAGCTTCTGCCAGCACATGGCCGATGCCACCCACTGGATCGGCGTGCTGTCCGAGCACACTGTCGACGATTGGTGGACGGCCTGGCTTTTGGGCGCCGCAGCCATGGCCAATCGCAGAGTGAGCTTCTATCACGCAGGCACCGGCGAGCTGCCGAATTGCCTGGGCAGATGGCCGGCAATGCGCGAGCGAGAACATATCGAGCTGTTCGTGCGGGCCTACCATGACGAGCAGACCTTTGGCCGCGCCATGGCCTCGATGAGCGGGCGCAGGAGCCTGTCGGACAGGGACAACGCGGATTTCTTTCACGCCGATCTCAAGGCCAAGATCAGGCGAGGCTTCTGAATGCACAGGGGCCGCAAAGCGGCCCCCGTCATTTACTGGTCCTTGGCCTCATCCATCTTCAACACGCCATCCTCGAAGATGTTCAGCTTCTGGCGCAGCTCGCGCGGCTGCATCGGCGCATCGCCCGGTGCCGGGGTGGCACCAGGTGCGGCGCCCGCAGGCGGCGTGGCAGTGGCCGGTGGCGTAGCCTCCGGCGTGCCCTGCTCACCCTCGATATCGCGCTGGGCCTTCTTGGTCAGGACGATGATATCGATGCGGCGGTTGACCGGGTTGAACGGATTGGCCCGGTCGAACAGCGACGACGAGGCGTAGCCGACCACCCGTGCCACCTGCTCATCCGGATAGCCACCGGCAACCAGGGCACGACGCGCGGCGTTGGCGCGGTTGGCCGACAGTTCCCAGTTGCCGAAATCTCCGGTGCCGGAATACGGCTTGGCGTCGGTGTGGCCACTGATGCTGATCTTGTTCGGCACCGCCTTGATGGTGTCGGCCATGGCCAGCAGGATGTCTTCGAAATACGGTTGCAGACGCGCGCTGCCCAGGTCGAACATCGGCCGGTTCTCGGCATCCATGATCTGGATGCGCAGGCCGTCCTGGGTGATCTCGAACAGGATCTGGTCCTTGAACTTCTGCAACTGCGGGTTTTCCTCGACCTTGTTCTGCAGCTCCTGCAACAGCAACTCGAGGCGCTCGCGCTCGACCTGCTCGGCCATGGTCTCGACCTTGTCCTTGTCCAGCTGCAGGCTGGTGTCGGGCGTCGGCTCGGACTTTACTTCCGGGTTGATGGTCTTTTCCGGCGCCAGCTGCGGCGAACCGCCCAGGTCGATGATGTAGGGCGTGCCGCTTTCGGAGAAACCGATCGGATCCTTGAAGTAACCGGCGATGGCGATCTTCTGCTCGGGCGTGGCCGTCGACAGCAGCCAGAGCACGAGGAAGAACGCCATCATCGCCGTGGCGAAGTCGGCGAAGGCGATCTTCCAGGCGCCGCCGTGATGGCCGTCGCCAAAGCGCTTGACGCGCTTGACGATGATGGGCTGATTGTTCTCCATGGCTTAGCGACCGCGAACCGCTTGTTCCAGCTCGGCGAAGCTCGGACGGTGCGCCGGGTACAGCACCTTGCGACCGAACTCGACCGCCAGCGACGGCGGCATGCCGGAGGCCGAGGCCACCAGCGAGGCCTTGATCGCCTCGTAGACGTTCAGTTCCTCTTTCGCATCGTGGCGCAGGGCATTGGCCAGCGGGCCGAAGAAGCCGTAGGCGGCGAGAATACCGAAGAAGGTACCGACCAGCGCCGCACCCACGTGCAGGCCGATGGACTTCTGGTCGCCGTCACCCAGCGAGGCCATGGTCACCACGATACCCAGTACCGCCGCGACGATACCGAAGCCGGGCATGCCGTCGGCGATGCCGGTCACCGCGTGGGACGGGTGCTCCAGCTCTTCCTTCATGCTCAGCAGCTCCATGTCGAACAGGCCTTCGAGCTCATGGGGCGCCATGTTGCCGGTGGACATGATCCGCAGGTAGTCGCAGATGAACGCGGTCATGCGCTCATCGCCCAGCACTGCCGGGTACTTGGCGAAGATCGGGCTGGCCGCGGCGTCCTCGATATCACCCTCGATCGCCATCATGCCTTCACGACGGCTCTTGTTGAGGATCTCGTACACCAGGCCCAGCACCTCGAGGTAGAAGGTGTGGGTGAAACGGGTGCCGAACATCTTCAGCGACTTCTTGATTACATGCATGGTCATGTAACCAGGGTTGGCCTGGAGGAACGCACCAAAGGCCGCGCCGCCGATGATCAGCACTTCGAACGGCTGGATCAGTGCCGCGATCTTGCCGTGGGAAAGCACGTAGCCGCCGAGCACGCTCGCGAATACGACGATGATGCCGATAATTTTAGCCATAAGTTGGAAGCACTTGCTGTCGTGGTCAGGATAGGGAACGGAAGCTTGAAAACTCTTCTTCTACTTATCGGCAGAACTGCGCCAGACTATAGCCACTCATTGCGAAAAGCCAGTTCGGACTGATGTCAATATGCCAATTGAAACCAAGGTGCCAACTCAGGTCCCGACGAGCCTGGAGGGCTGGATAAAGCTGCTCGACGGGGTACGCGTGCCGGTCCCGAAAGAGAGCCATGACCGCGTTCTGCAGGCCATCAACGACAGTCGCCGCTCCCTGCGCGACATTGCCGAACTGATGCAGGACAGCCCCGCGCTGGTGCTGTGCGTGATGCGCGAGGCCAACCATTCGGCCAATGCCAGCCAGGCGGAGCCTGCCGAAAGCCTGGAAATTGCCCTCAACCGCCTGGGCCTGGCCCGTATCAGCCAACTGCTGGCACGCTTGCCGGCGGTGCCCGGCGACGACATTCCACCGGTACTGCGCCAGTTCCTGCTGATCAGCCAGCATGCCACCCAGCAGGCCAACGGCCTGTTCGCCAGCCGCCTGGCACGGCTGTGGCAGGAGATCCACTGGGGCAGCCTGCTGTTCCTCTCGCCGCTGTGGCCCCTGGCCCTGGCCTACCCCAAGCTGCTCGACACCTGGGAACTGCGGGTGATCCACAAGGGCGAGGACGCTGCCGTGGTCGAGCAGGAGCTGTTCGGGGTGCGCCTGATGCAGCTGTGCCGAAGCCTGGCCGAACACTGGCGCCTGCCCGAATGGGTCATCCAGGGCTACCGCCTGCTGCTCGAAGAGCGCGAGCAGCTCGCCCAGGTGCTGAACATCGCCCGCGAGCAGGACCCGCTGGTCCAGCAGCAGCGCCTGGACGACGAACCGGCCCTGCGCCGCTGGTTCAACCAGCCCCCCAACACCGTGCTGCTGGCCAACGGCCTGGCCCTGGCGGCGCAGGTCGGCTGGGACAACCCGCACCTGCTGCGCTGGCAGCTGCTCACCGCGCTGTATCTGCAGACCACCCTGGACGATGTCCAGCAGCAGGTCCACCAACAGGCTGCGGCCAGTGCCCGCCATCACGCCCGGCATGCGCTTTTCCACCCGGCCGAGGCGCTGATCTGGCCCTGGCACCAGCGCCGGCCGCACCCGGACATGCTCACGCCGCCACCGCCCAGCACCGAGGATCTCGGCCACTGGCGTGCGCTGTGCCAGGAACTGCTGGCCCAGCCCAGCCCGTTCAGCAACGCCGTGCACCTGGCCACCCAGGCCCGCGACGCCCTGCTGGCCTGCGGAATGCAGCGCATCATGCTGCTGAGCCTGGACAAGGCCACCGACTACCTGCGCGTGCAGCAGACCGCCGGCCTGCCGCGAGAGGCCGCCGCCATGGCGTTGCCCGTCGCGCAGAACAAATTGTTGCAAAAGTTGATGGCAAAAGCCGGCCAACTGCGCCTGACGCCCGACAACCATGCCCAGTTCAGCACCCTGCTGCCGGCGCCGCTGCGCGCCTTCTTTCGCGGCGAGCACCTGATGCTGCGCTCGCTGGCGGTGGGCGACCAGGTGCTGATGCTGGCGGTGGCCGACCAGGACGGCAAGCCACTGGCCGATGTCAGCGTGCAGGCGTTCGGCAAGACCGCGCAATGCGTTGAACGCGCCCTGGCCGTGTTTGCCACCCGCAATGCCTGACCCTTGCGCTACAATCGCCCTTCTTTCCACCCTGGAGAACGTGGATGACTGACTTTTCCGGCCTGCCCCTGGTGATCGAAGCCAAGGACCTGTTGCCGCGTCTGGATTCGCCGCGGCTGATCCTGGTCGACCTGACCAGCGCCAACCGCTATGGCAGCGGGCACATCCCCGGAGCCCGCTTCGTCGACCCGAAACGCACCCAGCTGGGCCAGCCCCCGGCCCCCGGCCTGCTGCCGGCCAGGGCCGACCTGGAAAAACTGTTCGGTGAACTCGGCCACCGCGACGATGCAGTATATGTGGTCTACGACGAGGAGGGCGGCGGCTGGGCCGGGCGCTTCATCTGGCTGCTCGACGTCATCGGCCACAAGGGTTACCACTACCTGAACGGCGGCATCCAGGCCTGGCCGGCAGACAAGCTGTCCACCGAAACGCCTGAAGTCGCTGGCGGTCTGGTGAAACTGCACCTGCATGGCGAACCCACTGCCACCCGCGAATACCTGCAAAGCCGCCTGGGCGCCGCCGACCTGGTCATCTGGGACGCCCGCGGGCCACTGGAATACAGTGGCGAGAAGGTACTGGCGGCCAAGGGCGGGCATATTCCCGGCGCGGTCAACTTCGAGTGGACCGCCGGCATGGATCTCAACGACCACCTGCGCATCCGCAAGGACATCGCCGAGGTCCTGCAAAACCTGGGTATCACTCCGGACAAGGAAGTGATCACCCACTGCCAGACCCACCACCGCTCCGGTTTCACCTACCTCGTGGCCAAGGCCCTCGGCTATCCACGGGTAAAGGGTTATGCCGGTTCCTGGGGCGAATGGGGCAACCACCCCGACACGCCCGTCGAAGTTTAAGGACAGTCAATGAAATCCCGCTTGTTCATCATCAGCCAGTACCTGCTGCCGCACCATCTGCTGTCGCGGCTGGCCGGCTGCGTCGCCGAGTGCCGCGCACGCTGGTTCAAGAACGCCTTCACCGCCTGGTTCGCCAAGCGCTACCAGGTGAACATGTCCGAGGCACTGGTCGAAGACCTCAGCGCCTACGAGCACTTCAACGCCTTCTTCACCCGCGCCCTCAAGCCCGGTGCACGCCCGCTGGACGAAACACCCGGCGCGATCCTCTGCCCGGCCGACGGCGCGGTCAGCCAGCTCGGCCCGATCGAGCACGGCCGCATTTTCCAGGCCAAGGGCCACGGCTACAGCGCCCTGGAGCTGCTGGGCGGCGATCCGGCCCTGGCCGCGCCGTTCATGGGCGGCGAGTTCGCCACCATCTACCTGTCGCCCAAGGACTACCACCGCGTGCACATGCCGCTGGCCGGTACCCTGCGCGAGATGGTCTATGTGCCGGGCCGGCTGTTCTCGGTCAACCAGACCACCGCGGAAAACGTGCCTGAGCTGTTCGCCCGCAACGAGCGCGTGGTCTGCCTGTTCGACACCGAGCGTGGGCCGATGGCGGTGGTACTGGTCGGCGCGATGATCGTCGCCTCGATCGAGACTGTCTGGGCCGGCCTGGTCACGCCACCAAAGCGCGAGCTGAAGACCTTCCGCTACGACGACGCCAGCCGTGCGCCGATCCATCTGGAGAAGGGTGCCGAACTGGGCAGGTTCAAGCTGGGCTCCACCGCCATCGTGCTGTTCGGGCCGGAGCAGGTGAAGTGGGCCGAGAGCCTGGGTGCCGGCTCCGCCGTGCGCATGGGTGAGCTGCTGGCGCAGCCGAACCAGGCTTGATCATCCGGTAAGCAAAAGGCCCTGCATGATGCAAATCATGCAGGGCCTTTTTATTGGGGCTGCGTTGCAGCCCCGGCTCAAGATCAACCGCGCGCTTCGCGATCACGTACGCCGAGCAGGTACAGCACGCCATCCAGCCCCAAGGTCGAGATCGCCTGCCTGGCCGACTGGCGCACCAGCGGCTTGGCACGGAAGGCCACGCCCAGGCCGGCCAGGGACAGCATCGGCAGGTCGTTGGCGCCATCGCCGACAGCGATGGTCTGCTCGAGCTGCAGGCCTTCTTCGCTGGCCAATTTCTGCAACAGTTCGGCCTTGCGCTGGGCATCGACGATCGGCTCGACGGCCACGCCGGTCACCTTGCCGTCGACCACCTCCAGTTCATTGGCGAACACATAGTCGATCCCCAGGCGCGCCTGCACCTGCTTGGCAAAGTAGGTAAAGCCGCCGGAGAGGATGGCCGTCTTGTAGCCCAGGCGCTTGAGTTCGGCGAACAGATGCTCGGCGCCCTCGGTCAGGCGCAGCGAGGCACCGATCTGGTCGAGCACGCCCACGTCCAGGCCCTTGAGCAGCGCCATGCGCTCCTTGAAGCTGGCGCGAAAATCCAGCTCGCCACGCATGGCGCGCTCGGTGATCGCCGCCACCTGCTCGCCGACGCCGGCAGCCTTGGCCAGCTCGTCGATCACTTCGGCCTCGATCAGGGTGGAGTCCATGTCGAACACCGCCAGGCGGCGGTTGCGGCGGAACAGGTCGTCGCGCTGGAAGGCGATGTCGATGTTCAACTCTTCGGACAGGGCGAAGAAATCCGCACGCAGGGCCTGGGCATCGCTGGCCTCGCCGCGCACAGAAATTTCCAGCGCGGACTTGCCCTTGTCGGCCTGTGCGTCCAGCGCCACGCGGGCGGACAGTCGCTCGATACGCTCGATGGTCAGACCATACTGGCTGATGATTGCGCTGACCCGCTGCAACTGCTGCGGAGTAACCCGGCGGCTGAGCAGGGTGACGACATGGCGTGCCTCACCCTGGCTGTCGGCCCAATGTTGGTAGTCGGCCTCGGAGATGGGGGTGTAACGGGCCTGCAAGTTCAGCTCGTGTGCCTTGGACTGCACGCTTTGCAGCAGCGCGGTGGCCACTTCGTTGTCGGGGATGTCGACCAGGATGCCGAACGACAGCGTGCCATGCATGACCGCAAGGCCGATGTCGAGAATGTTCACACCGCCCTGGAGCAGGACGCCGGTGATGGCCGCGGTGAGACCTGGACGGTCTTCACCAGTGATGTTGATCAGGACGATTTCGCGCAAGACCGGGGCTCCAACTCGATGAAAAATGCGCATTCTACCGATTTTCCATGACCATCGGGCGCCAACGATACTTTGCCGACAAAACACGTATCGCTATACTGCGCAGCAACTTTCTCGCCATGAAGAGCCGAGCTCTGTGAACCGGCCCACGCCCGTAAAACCCGACAACTTCTTCCTGATGATCTACCGAGCCCTGAGCCAGCGCCGAATCCCATTGGCCCTGCGCATTGCCAGCCATAACATCTTCCTGGTGGCCCTGGCCCTGGTGATCTACGCCTGCGTGATGGGCCTGCAGTTCAAGCAGGCCATGCATGAGCAGGCCGATGCCGTCGGCCAGAGCCTGACCACCCAGACCGCCACGTCTGCCACCGAGCTGCTGGTGTCCAACGACATCCTCAGCCTCAATGTGCTGCTGGGCAACCTGGTGAAGAACCCGCTGGTGGCCCATGCGGCCATCTACAGCGTGGACAACCGCATCCTCGCCGAGGCCGGCCAGCGCCCGCGCAACAGCCTGCTGGGCGAAACCGAAGGGGTCTACCAGACCAAGATCACCTTCCAGGACGTGACCGCCGGCCAGCTGCGCATCAGCCTCGACATGAGCCAGTTCCAGCAGCCGATGCTGATCAGCCTGCAGAGCATGGGCATTCTTGCCGCGATCCTGCTGGCCCTGGCCCTGACCCTCAGCCTGCGCCTGGGTCGCTTCATCTCGACCCCGCTGCTGCAGCTGCGCGTGTGGTTGCGTGACCCGCACCCCTACACGCCGGGCACCGACCGCCAGGACGAGATCGGCGACCTGGCGCGCCAGCTGCACGCCCGCCTCGCGCCACCGCCACCTCCGGAGCCGGAAGAAGAGGATGTGGAAGACGATTTCGACGACGTACCGGCGCCCAAGGTTGCCCCACGGGCGAAAGCAGTGGTGCAGGCGCCCGATCACGACGAGGACGACGACGCCTTCTCCGACCTGATGGATGAGCAAAGCGCTCCGGCCAAGCCTGTCATCGCAGAGTCCGACGAACCGCAGTTCAGCGCCGTCCTGGCCGTGCAACTGGGCTCTCAGGAGCAACTGCGCCGCCTGCCACGCACCCGTCTGACCGAGCTGCTGGAGCGCTACCGTGACTGCCTCGACCAGGCCGCCTCACTGTACGAAGGGGAAATTCATACCCTGAACGACGGCAGCACCCTGCTGTTGTTCCACAGCAGCGACAGCGGCGAGGACTACCTGACCAACGCCATCTGCTGTGGCGAGCTGCTGCGCGCCCTGGGCCACGCCCTGCAGATCGAGGTGGCCGATAGCGGCATTACCCTGCAGCTGCAACTGGGCCTGGTGTTGGCCGACGACCTACAAGGCCTGGATCAGGTCGACCTGCTGATGACCGAGCAGGCCCAGGACGCCCTGGCCCTGTCGCAGCACAGCCGCAACCTGCTGTTGGTCGAGCGTCGCATCAGCGACGATGCGCTGGTGCGTCAGCGCGCGCGTATCCGCCCAATCGCCAGCCCTGAAGGCGCCTGCTGCGTGGAACGGTTGATGGAGCCGTATCCATCGATGCTGGAACGCCAATTGGCCCGGATGCACGAGCGCAGGGTCTAGAGCGAGCTCGTCCTGCGAGGGCCCCGCGCAGGCGGGGCCGTTTCGCTCAGGTTCTCATCCAGGTGTGCGCGCTACCCGGCTGCATCGACACTGCCCCTCCCATGCGCATCGGGAACCAGTGCGCGATGGCTTCGTCGTAATACGCTTCATACACCGTTGAGACGACCCACGAGTCCGATGGCTTGCTGCCAATCAGTCCGAAGTAGTCGGGTCGAAGCGCCCGTAGGTCCTTGTTGAAAGCATCGGGCCCCGCCAGGCTGGCGATGGTCTGCATGTAGGCATTTATCGCCCGCTCGGCCTCGACCTTGCTCTTGAACGCGGAAACCACTGGCCGAGGCGTTGCCTTGAACGCCTCGGGAAGCGCCTCGAAACGCGCATTGGCGCGCTGCAGCAAACGCTTGAGCACTGGGTTGCCGGGGTGACTGGCGAAGTGCGAGGTGTTCACGAGGTCCTTCCTGTTCCACGGCATCTTGTACAGCCCGCCGACCAGCACGTCGTTGGGCGCGGCTGACAGCGGCCTGGCATCCAGTGTCAGCAACTTGTCATCGACATCCATGTAGAAGCCGCCATACTCATCGAGCAAACGCAGGCGTAGAAAATCAGACGCCGCCGCATAGTTGCGCGATTCTGCGGCAGGATTGCGGAAATAGTTGTAGGCAATACCCTCGCGGCCTGCGGTGAACCGCTGGAAAAACGCCTGCTCTTGCAGGTTCCTCGCCTCGATGCCCACCTGCCCGCACCAGGCTTGGTTAGCCGCCAGCGCTGCACTGTCGTTGTCCAGGTGCAGGATGAAACGATAGCCTTTGTTGCGCAGGTTCTTGACGATGGTGCGCTTGACCATGAAATCCAGCTCGCGCTCCCCCACCCAGATCATATGGACCTGCTGGGCGATCGGCGACATGCCGACCGGCAGTTGAGGCAGGTCGGGAAAGCGATAGGTCGTGATGCTCTGCTCGTGCGGCAGCTTGTGTCGCACGCGCTCGAAATCTCGCGCCTCGCCGGCTCGCCAACGGTGGCTGTTCTTGCCACCATGCCGCTCCCGCCATATGTATTGCTGGCCGCGGCGCCAGGCAGCGGCATCAGCGTCATACCAGACCGGTTGTCGAGAGACCTGCTTGACGTCGAGCCGCTCACCAAAATCGTCATGACGAAAAACAATGTCGGCCTCGTAGCGAGACGCCTCATGGTTCCAGATCAGGTCATCGACGGCAAAGCTCACTTCCACCTTGGGCACCATGGGCTGGCATTCGATCGAGTCGATGACCTCCACCGGTAGCCTGGGGTGCTCCAGCACGGTCGGCAACGGGGCCCCGCCTCGTAGGCCAAAGCGCAGATCCAGATCCCAGTAGCCGTCTTCCATGCTGCTCAGGAATGGCCCCCATGCCACCGGCTCGGCCTCGCAGCGGATACGCAATTGCTGCTCGTGCTCCAGCCACTGCACCCGATACACCCGTGGGCGGATCCTCACATACAGCTTGCCCTCATCGAGAAACGTGCCCTTGCCACCACCCAATACCCGTATCGGCCGCGTAACGGCCAGGTCTTGCAGGCGCGCTCGCAGATCGTGCTGCAAGCTGTCGTGGACAGGGCGTACGGCCTTGAGCTCTTCGGGCGACACCGGAACGTCGCCTGCAGCCGCCGCATCCTCCAGCGCCTGCTGGGCCGCATGCTCGGTCTGTGCAGCGACAGCGACGCCGCGCTCCGTTTCATCGAGCGCCGCAGTGACCCTGCCAAGCTGCGACACCTCTCCGGCAAGCGGCAGAGCATTGAGCAGACCGAACACGATGCGCTGCGCGCCTTCAGCCTCCTGCTCCTGATTGTGGGCCGTGATCATCTCGCCCGCTCCCACCGCCAGCAGGCCGACGCCAAGTGCGACCGCCACAGGTGCCAGCGCGGGTACCGCCAGGGCAATGGCACCGACGACATTGGCCGCCACCTCCACGCCGTAAGCGGTCAATTTCGCGTAGTACCTGCCTTGCGTACCAATGCCGTAGTCGGCATCCGAGAACAACCGGGATCGGGTCTGGTCACGGAAGTAGCTCATGGGATAGGGGTATATGGCTTCGCTGAACGTGATGGTGCTGCCTGGATACCAATGACCAGTGGCATCGTTCAGCCGCCCGGGGTGCGCACCGAGGCCTGCCAGGGCCGTATCGACGCCACTGTAGATGACCCCGTCTCCCCTGTCCTTGCTGCTGAAATGACTGGCCAGGGATGCCCGCTTGCGTGGATCGCGGCATTGCTGGGCGACCCAGTCCCGCAGCTCCCTGGCACTGCTGAAGCCATGCAGTGGCGAGGAGTTGCCAGGAATGTAAAGCACGACGGCGTCATGGCCGTGCGCCTGGAATACCATGATGTCGGTGGCTTCGTATCCGTAAATCCTGAATGCCGAAATCGTACGCGTACGGGATACCGGAGTGTCGGCGAAGTAACGGAACGAGGTGCCCGCCCAGCTGGTATCGGGACTGAGCATCAGGCTCTTGAGCACCAACGCCGCATGTTCGTCGCTGAGCGATCCCTCATCGCGCTGCAACAAGGCCGCATGCACCAGGTTACCTTTGAGCAGCAAATGGTAGTTATGCCCCTGGTTGCTCCAGAACTGACGCAAGTACTCCAGGTAGTGCCCCTGCAATTGCGCATCCCAGACATGCCGGCGAAAAGCGGTGGGGTCCAGGTTGACCTGAGTGGCCGCTCCATAGGTTTGCGGCTGGGTGCGCCGGTAGATGCCATCATAGGCTTCGCTGTCGGCCAGTTGAGCAGCCGATAGCTGCACCGTCCGACTCACTTCATAGCCCTCCTTGCGCCAGTCCATCGGGTGACCCAGGTGATCCAGCCACTGACCACTCCCCTGCTGCTGCCAGTTGGCGAGCATTGCCTGGGTCAGGGTCATGGAATGCGCCACCTGGGCAGCCCAGGGGCCGGCTTTCACATGGACATGCTCCAGGAACAGCGTGCTAAGGACGAGGTCATCGGGATCCTCTTCGATACCCTGCAGTTTCAGGTACTCGCGCAGTACGACGTTCGCATAGTCATGAGGTGTAGGAAGACTGATCCGCTCGCGACCGAAGACTTGCTGGATCGAAAGCACAACATCGTCATCTTGTTCCGGGGTGCCTGGGGCAAGTGATGCGAAATGGTATTGATCAAGCTCGAAGGTGATATCGGGGTGCGTTGCCGATTCAGGGCTGGAGGGCTCACCAAAAGTGGGGGGCTTCGTTGTAGCCCAGTGGTAGTTCATGCGCAGGATCCTTGTGTCTCAACCGTGGGAGACCAAGGTAGCGCTGCATAGGAAGTATCCTGTGGCAATTAAATAACACCTGCCGATCCGATAGGCTCCCTGCGCACAGAATGACTGGATAACACCGACAGCAGGCACAAAAAAGCCCGCGTTAGCGCGGGCTTTGTCGCACCTAGAGCATCAGAAGCGGAACACTTCCATGTCGGTACGAATCGGCGAAGCCATCGGAATCTTCGGCTTCTCCGGCTCTTTCTTCACCTGTACCGGCGCCGCCGGCTTGCGGGGCGTCTCCTCGGCGATGGCCGGCTGGTTGGCCAATGGCTTGACTGCGGCACTCAGCTGTTCGGCCAGTTTCTGCAGCAGTTGCCCCTGGGCCTGGACCTGGGCCGACTCGGTGCCCGCATGGGGCTGCTCGAGGTGGACGATGCGGTTGTCACGCACCTGGCCACGGCGGTCCAGCACGCGCCACTGGGCATCCAGGATCGCTGGCTGGTTCTTGCCCGAGTCCAGGCGGGTGATCGACAGCAGTACCTGCACGTCCGGCGTAAAACCGGCGCTCGCCGGCGCCAGCACCACGCGCTGGCTGTCCAGGCGCCAGGCCAGCTGACGCACCAGTAACTGGTCGATATCCGACGAAAGGCTACCGGCCCAGCGGCCATCGGTGGCCGCCGTCAGGCTGCCATCGGTCTGACGCTGGAGAAAGGTTTCGCGTTGCAGGTAATCGGCCACCGATACCGGGCCGAGCACCACTGCCATGCCCGCCGCCTGGGTAGGCTGGCCGGGTTCACCACTGTCGAGCTGATACAGGGCAACCGGCTGATGCATGCTGCATCCGCTCAGGCCCAGCAAGCCAGTCATCAGCAGCGCAAATGGAAGGCGCAGAAATTTCATTCATCCCATCCAGGCGGCCGTCACCAGACTGACCGCAGTGATACTCATATAGATTCGTCCGGGCACTCGGCCACGCCGGCGCCACGAGGGCACTATCATCCGCGAATTAGCCGCCAGACTCCAGCATTTCCGCCTGAAGCGGCGCCGAAAGCGCCGCAACAGACGGCCCATCCACTCAGGCGGGGGTTTCCACCATCAGCCCATCGACGCGCTGGAAGCCACGCGGCAATTTGCTACCACGGCGACCACGTTCGCCCTTGTAATGCTCGAGATCATCCGGCTTCAGGGAAAGGGTACGCTTGCCAGCCTGCAATACAAGGGTCGAGCCCTCGCTGATCACCGCCAGGTCGGTCACGTACTCCTCGCGACTGGCCACCCGATCGCCCGGCACGCCGATGATCTTGTTGCCCTTGCCCTTGCCCAACTGCGGCAGATCGGCGACCTTGAACACCAGCAGACGGCCTTCGGTGGTCACCGCGGCCAGCCAGTCCTGCTCGCGGTCGGCCACCGGGCGCGGGGTCATCACCTTGGCGCCGTTGGGCAGGCTGAGCAGGCCCTTGCCGGCCTTGTTCTTGGCCTGCAGGTCCTCGCCCTTGACCACGAAGCCGTAGCCGGCGTCGGAAGCCACCACGTACAGGGCGTCGTCCTCCGGCAGCAGCACGCACTCGAAGGTGGCGCCCGGCGGCGGGGTCAGGCGTCCGGTCAGCGGTTCGCCCTGGCCACGGGCCGATGGCAGGCTGTGGGCCGCCACCGAGTAGCTGCGGCCGGTGGAGTCGATGAGCACGGCGAATTGATTGGAGCGCCCGGCAGCGGCGGCCTTGAAGCCGTCCCCAGCCTTGTACGAAAGCCCCGTGGCGTCGATGTCATGGCCCTTGGCGCAACGCACCCAGCCCTTCTCCGACAGCACCACGGTTACCGGCTCGGTCGGCATCAGCTCGTTTTCCGACAAGGCCTTGGCCTCGGCGCGCTCGACGATCGGCGAACGGCGGTCGTCGCCATAGGTTTCGGCGTCTTCGATCAGTTCGCTGCGCACCAGCTTGCGCAGCTTGGCATCGCTGCCCAGCAAGGTGGTCAGGCGCTTCTGCTCCTTGAGCAGCTCGTCCTGCTCGCCACGGATCTTCATCTCTTCCAGACGGGCCAGCTGGCGCAGACGGGTCTCGAGGATGTAGTCGGCCTGGATTTCGGTAAGGCCGAAACGGGCGATCAGGGCCTGCTTGGGGTGCTCCTCGGTGCGGATGATGTGGATCACCTCATCCAGGTTGAGGAACGCGGTGAGCAAGCCTTCCAACAGGTGCAGGCGCTTCTCGACCTTGTCCAGGCGATGCTGCAGGCGACGACGAACGGTACCGATCCGGTACTCCAGCCACTCCAGCAACAGCGCGCGCAGGTTCTTCAGCTGCGGACGCCCGTCAAGGCCGATGATGTTGACGTTGACCCGGTAGGTGCTCTCAAGGTCGGTGGTGGCGAACAGGTGCTGCATCAGTTCGGCGGCATCGACGCGGTTCGAACGCGGGATGATGACGATGCGGCAGGGATTCTCGTGATCCGACTCATCGCGCAGGTCGGCGACCATCGGCAGCTTCTTGGCCTGCATCTGCGCGGCAATCTGCTCCAGCACCTTGGCTCCAGAGACCTGGTGCGGCAGCGCGGTGACGACGATGTCGCCATCCTCGATGCGGTACACCGCGCGCATGCGGATCGAGCCCTTGCCGCTCTCGTACATCTTCAGGATATCGGCACGCGGGGTGACGATCTCGGCCTCGGTCGGGTAGTCCGGGCCCTGGATGTGCTCGCACAGCTGCTCGATGGTGGCCTTCGGCTCGTCGAGCAGGCGCACACAGGCACTGGCCACTTCGCGCAGGTTGTGCGGCGGCACGTCGGTGGCCATGCCCACGGCAATGCCGGTGGTACCGTTGAGCAGGATGTTCGGCAGGCGCGCCGGCAGTACCGCCGGCTCCTGCAGGGTACCGTCGAAGTTCGGCACCCAGTCGACGGTGCCCTGGCCCAGCTCGCTGAGCAGCACTTCGGAATAGCGCGACAGGCGCGCCTCGGTGTAACGCATGGCGGCGAACGACTTCGGATCGTCCGGCGCACCCCAGTTGCCCTGGCCATCGACCAAGGTATAGCGGTAGCTGAACGGCTGGGCCATCAGCACCATGGCCTCGTAGCAGGCCGAGTCGCCGTGGGGGTGGAACTTGCCGAGTACGTCGCCGACGGTGCGCGCCGACTTCTTGTGCTTGGAGTCGGCATCGAGCCCCAGCTCGCTCATGGCATAGACGATGCGACGTTGCACCGGCTTGAGGCCATCGCCGATGTGCGGCAGGGCACGGTCCATGATCACGTACATGGAGTAGTTGAGGTAGGCCTGTTCGGTGAAGTCAGCCAAAGAACGGCGTTCGACGCCGTCAAGGCTGAGTTCGAGTGAGTCGCTCATGCGGGCCTCGTCATTTCAGGTTCTGGCGCAGCAGCATGGTGCCGCCGCGCTGGGTAAATTCAAGTTGTTTCAGGGCACTCATGCCCAGCAGCACAGCCTGGCCATCCAGGCCGGGCACCACCAGCGCGCGCACGTCGCGCAGGTGGATATCGCCCAGCTGCAGACTGTCGAGCCGGGTACGGTAGCCTTCGGTGCGGCCATTGGCGGTACTCAGTTGCACCGGCGCGCCGCGGGCCAGGTCCAGATCGCGGGCCAGCGCCTCGGGGATCGCCACATCGGTGGCGCCGGTGTCGAGCATGAAATGCACCACCCGGCCATTGATTGCGCCGTCGGCGACGAAATGGCCCTGGCCATTGCTCAGCAGACGCACCTCGACGAAGCCGTCGCCCTGCTCGCTCTGCACCACGGCGTTAGGGTTCTGCTGGCGCTCCTCCCATTGGCCGAAAAAGCGCGTGGCCAGGAACATCGCCGCCGCCCAGGCTACGATCATCAGCACCCTGCCCGCCCGCTTGCCCGCTGGCTGGCTCATGGCTTGGCGCTCCAGCCGCCGGCCGGCGCGCCGAAGCGCCAGACGACCGGTCGCGTTTCACCGTCCGCCCTCGGGCGGTCGTTGTTATCCACGCCGATCCAGGCGCCGTCCTTGTCGATCACCAGCGCCTCGGCCAGGCCATAGGGCTGTGAATAACGGCGCGACTCCACCAGCGCATCGGCGGCGAACGACCAGCAGCGTTCCACGGCACCGCTGTCGGCATCACGCCGGCAGATGCGGTACGCGTTGCGCTCGAGGGTGAACAGCTTGCCCTCGAACCAGGCCAGGTCGGCGAAGTCCCGGGAAACCGGGCGCGCCTCGGGGAACTGCGATGGCTGCATCTCGACACCGGCTTCGCTGAGCAGTACGCAACCGCGCCCGCAGGTCCACACCGATTGCTGACGCTGCACGGCCAGCAGGCCGCGCCGCTCACGCTCGGCAGCCAGCCACAGACGGTCGCCCGCCGGGTTGATCGCCAGCCCTTCGAACAGTGCGTTGAAATGCAGCAGCATGCCGCTGGCCCGCGCCTGGCGCACCATGGCCTGATCGATCCTCAGCCAGTCCGGCTCACCTTCCAGGGGCAATTGCAACACGGCGGCCTGGGCCTCGCTGACGATGAACAGGTTGCCGGCCTGGTCGCAGGTGATGCCTTCGAAATCCAGCGCGCCGCCACGGATGTAGGAGGCTGCCCAGTTGCGCGATTTCAGCCCCCAGGGCAACCCGGTATCGGGGGCCGGCGGCGGAGTGAAGGTCAGCGGCTGGGCCTGCCAGGCCGCGCCCTCCTGGTCCAGGCGGTAGATGCGGTCGTCATCGCGGTCGGACACCGCCCACAACGCCCCCCGGCACCAGGCCAGGCCCGACAGGTTGCCGCCGCGCATGCCATCGACCACGTGCTCGCCGCTGAGCTTGAGCTGCGGCCAGTCACCGGCCTGGGCCTGCAGGGCGAACAACGCCAGGCAGGCCATGAGCAGCGGACGAATCAAACCAGGACCTCGGCCAGGTTGCCTTTGGTCTCCAGCCAGTTCTTGCGGTCACCGGCACGCTTCTTGGCCAGCAGCATGTCCATGATCTCGGTGGTGCCCTGCACGTCATCCAGCGTGAGCTGGACCAGGCGCCGGGTGTTCGGGTCCATGGTGGTCTCGCGCAGCTGCGGCGGGTTCATCTCGCCAAGGCCCTTGAATCGGGTAACCTGCGGCTTGCCGCGCTTCTTCTCGGCGACCAGCCGGTCGAGGATGCCGTCGCGCTCGGCGTCGTCCAGGGCGTAGTAGATCTCCTTGCCCAGGTCGATGCGGTACAGCGGCGGCATGGCCACGTAGACGTGCCCGGCCTCGACCAGCGGACGGAAGTGCTGGACGAACAGCGCGCACAGCAGGGTGGCGATGTGCAGGCCGTCGGAGTCGGCGTCGGCGAGGATGCAGACCTTGCCGTAACGCAGTTGCGAGAGATCGGTGGCACCCGGGTCGACACCGATGGCCACGGCGATGTTGTGTACTTCCTGGCTGGCCAGGACTTCGCCGCCATCGACTTCCCAGGTGTTGAGGATCTTGCCGCGCAGCGGCAGGATCGCCTGAAATTCCTTGTCCCGCGCCTGCTTGGCCGAGCCGCCGGCGGAATCACCCTCGACCAGGAACAGCTCGGCGCGCATCGGATCCTGGCCTGCACAGTCGGCCAGCTTGCCGGGCAGCGCCGGGCCCTGGGTGATGCGCTTGCGCTCGACCTTCTTGCTCGCCTTCAGACGACGGCCGGCGTTGCTGATGGCCAGCTCGGCCAGCTGCATGCCCAGCTCGGGATGGGCGTTGAGCCACAGGCTGAAGGCGTCCTTGACCACGCCAGAGACAAACGCCGCCGCCTCGCGGGACGACAGGCGCTCCTTGGTCTGCCCGGAGAACTGCGGCTCCTGCATCTTCATCGACAGCACGAAGCTGATGCGCTCCCAGACATCCTCCGGCGCCAGCTTGACCCCACGCGGCAGCAGGTTGCGGAACTCGCAGAACTCGCGCATGGCGTCCAGCAGGCCCTGGCGCAGGCCGTTGACATGGGTACCGCCCTGGGCGGTGGGGATCAGGTTGACGTAGCTTTCCTGGATGCTGTCACCGCCTTCGGGCAGCCACAGCAGGGCCCAGTCCACGGCCTCCTTGTTACCGGCCAGGCTGCCGCAGAACGGCTCGTCGGGCAGGCGCTGGAACTCGGTGACCGAGTCGACCAGGTAGGAACGCAGGCCGTCCTCGTAGTGCCATTCGACCTTCTCGCCGGTGCCCTTGTCCTCGAAGCTGATGGACAGCCCCGGGCACAGCACGGCCTTGGCCTTGAGCACGTGCTTGAGGCGGCTGATGGAGAATTTCGGCGAGTCGAAGTACTTCGGATCGGGGGTGAAGTACACGCTGGTGCCAGTGTTGCGCTTGCCGACGGTGCCGACCACTTCCAGCTCGCTGGCCTTGAAGCCGTCGGCGAAGGTCATCTGGTATTCGTTGCCGTCGCGCTTCACGCGCACCCGCACCTGGCTAGACAGGGCGTTGACCACCGAGATGCCGACGCCGTGCAGGCCGCCTGAGAACTGGTAGTTCTTGTTGGAGAACTTGCCGCCGGCGTGCAGCTTGGTGAGGATCAGCTCGACGCCGGAAACGCCTTCCTCGGGATGGATGTCCACCGGCATGCCGCGGCCATCGTCGCTGACCTCCAGCGAATGGTCGGCATGCAGGATCACCTGCACCGAGCGGGCGTGGCCTGCCAGGGCTTCGTCGACGCTGTTGTCGATGACTTCCTGGGCCAGGTGGTTGGGCCGGCTGGTGTCGGTGTACATGCCCGGCCGCTTGCGGACCGGGTCAAGGCCCGAGAGGACTTCGATGGCGTCTGCGTTATAGGCGCTAGCGCTGGGATTGGCCATGGGTTCTCGTCGTCAGTCTGGTGAATGCAAAAGTCAAAATACAGAAAAATCCAGCGCCGCGTACTGCCCGCGGGCAATGCCGGCGAAGGCCAGCAGGGCCGGGAGCTGCTCGGCGAAGCCCTGGTAGCTGTGGTCGCCACCGGCCTGGATACGCAGGGCACAGGCGCGGTAATAGCGCTCGGCGTGGCGATAGTCCAGTGTTTCATCGGCGGTCTGCAACCACACTTGATAGCGGGTGGCGTCCTGCGGCGGCGGCACTTCCAGTTCGGCCAGGGCGTCTACGTGGTCGTGGGTCAGCTCCCAGGCCTCATCGGTATAGAGGTTGCGCTGGGTGCCGAGGTAGCCGTCGAACAGGCGGTGCGGGCCTACCGCCGGATTGACCAGCAGGGCCTTGAGCCCGTGGCGCTCGGCCAGATGGGTGGCATAGTAGCCGCCGAGGGAGCTGCCGACCAGCAAGGGGGCGCCAAGCTCGGCGATGGCGGCCTCCAGCTGGGCGATGGCCTGGCGCGGGTGGTGATGCAGGGCCGGGACCCGCAGCTGGTCGGACAGGCCGAGCCGCTGCATCACCGCCTCGAGCTGGCGCGCCTTCTTCGACAGCGGCGAGCTGTTGAAGCCATGGATATAGAGGATGGAACCCGACATGCTGCCCCCGGACGCAAAGACGCGCAGTGTAGCGTGTTCGAAGGGCATTGGCGCAGCGTGGGGATTTTCGCAACAAATTCTTCAAACAGCCGGGGACCACGATCTCTGTGGGAGCGGCCCTGTGTCGCGAAAGGACCGCAAAGCGGTCCCCCGACTCAGTAGCCCGGGCTGTCGAAATCCAGCCTCACCTCGAAATCGCGCGCCCGTTCCACCCCGGTCTCCAACCGTCCGTCGGCATGCAGCCGCAGCCAGCGGTAGCCCGGCTGCTCTTCGCTCACCTTGAACTCCTCGCTGCCCGGCGCGAACTGGATGCAGGTCGAAGGCGTGGCGAGGCAACGGATGCCGTCGCGCATCTCATCCCATTCCTGATGGATATGCCCCCATAGCAGCGCCTTCACCTGTGGATAACTGCGCAAGCAGTTCAACAGCACATCGGCGTTGCGCAACCCGATCGGCGCGATCCAGGCGCAGCCGATATCCACCGGCTGGTGGTGGCAGCACACCAGGCAATGGCGTTCGCCTGCACCACCCAGCGCCTGTTCAAGCACCGCCAGCTGGTCATCCGCCAACAAACCGAAGGTGGCACCAACCACTGCCGAATCGAGCATGACGATGCGCCATTGGCCAATGTCCGTCACCGCCCGTACCAGCTCCGGCGCCACGGCCTGCATCACCTGGGCCTCGTCATGATTGCCCGGCAACCAGCGCGCCGGCGCACCGAGCTTCGCGCTCAGCTCACGAAACGCCTGATAGGAGGCGACGCTGGCATCCTGCGACAGATCACCCGTGCACAGCAGCAGGTCGATGCGCGGTTGCTCGCGGCGCACCTGGGCGATCACATGCCCGAGGCTTGCGCGGGTATTCAGGCCCAGCAAAGTGCCCGCCGGGTCGGCGAACAGGTGGGCGTCGGTCAGTTGCACCACATGGATGGGTGACGGAAGTGAGTGTGGTTGCGGCAACGGCCGTCTCCTCGAACGGATTCAGCACCGATTATGGCGGCGGATCGGTTTCGAGCAAGTACTCGAAACCGACGCGCATCACATTTCAGCGCACCGCTTCCAGTTCGTGGCCACAGGCCAGGCAATGGCTCAGCCATTCACCGAGGAACAGGTTGAGCTGGGCCTTCTCGTCCGGCTGGTGCATCGCCGTATTGGGATACGGGTAGATGCTGCGCAGGCGCCGGGCATGTTCGGCGCTGACCACCTCGGCCATGCGTGCGTCATGATAGACCTGCACTTCCAGCTCGGGCACCGGCAGCCAGGGCAAGCTGTGCTCCTGGCGCACCTTGAGGGTGGTGGTATAGGGACAGGCCAGCAGCACTTCGAGCACCAGCACGCCGAGCATCTGGTCGCCCTGGGTCATGCCGATGCGCCGCGAGCTTTGCGTGGTGCGCATGTCCGGCAGCAGGCGCATCAGGCGGGCATAGTTGGCCTCGCAGGCCGACTGCAGCCCGACCAGGTCGACCCGATAGCGCTCGCGCAGCAGGTTCACTTCCACATACCTCGAACTTCGTCACGGTTGAGTGCCAGCCATTGCAGGCCGATGATCGCGGCGGCGTTGCAGATGCGCCCGTCGCGTACCGCCTGCAGGGCGTCCTCAAACGCCCAGACGCGCACGCGGATGTCCTCGCTCTCTTCTTCCAGGCCATGCAGGCCACCGGCGCCCTCGCTGATGCAACGACCCAGGAACAGGTGGACGTACTCGTCGCTGCCGCCAGGCGAGGGGAAATAGCGCGTCATCGGCCACAGTGCCGAAAAGGTCAGGCCGGCCTCTTCCTGGGCCTCGCGATGGGCAACCTCCTCCGGCTGCTCATCCTTGTCGATCAACCCGGCGACCATCTCGATCAGCCAGGGGTTGTCGACCTTGCCCATGGCCCCCACGCGAAACTGCTCGATCAGCACCACCTCGTCGCGCTGCGGATCGTAGGGCAGCACACAGACGGCGTCATGGCGCACGAACAGCTCGCGGGTGAACTCACGGCTCATGCCACCGGCGAACAGTTCATGGCGCAGATGCAGCTTGTCGAGCTTGTAGAAGCCCTTGAACAATTGCTCGCGCCGGGCAATCTCGACCTGGGTGGGCACTGTATTTGACGTGTCCGTCATGCAAACTCCTTGATACCTCGTTTACCGCATCGCGCAATCCTACTCTGCGCGCCGCCCGGTTTCACCCCTTTCCGGCGACCGTTCGGGCAGCCGGGACAGGCGCGCCGCTCTCTGTTAGCTTAGTGGCGAACTGAAGGCCGCGCAGGCGGTCCAAGGCCGATCATCACCGTTGTGAAAGAGGCAACATGACGCTTGTCAAACTGACTTCCGTGGCCGTCCTGGCACTGGCGCTCGGCGCCTGCCAGAGCCTGTTCACGCCCAATTACCGCGCCCCGCTCGAGGTCAAGCGCGAGGCCTGGGAGCACGTCAAGCCCGGCTGCAGCGAGAGCGACTGCCCGCTGGTCAACATCGACGTGGTGCACTTCCCCACCCTGCCCAAGCTCGACGCCATCGTCGAGAAACGCCTGCTGATGCTGACCGAGGACAACCAGCGCGGCACCCCGCCGGCCTCGCTGCAAGCCTATGAACAGCAGTACCTGGCCCGCGCCGACAAGCGCAACAGCAGCTACCTGCAGGCCAAGGTACGCGAACAGCATGACGGGCTGGTGATCGTCGAGCTGTCCAGCTACCTGGACAGCGGCGGCGCCCATGGCATGCCCGGGCGCGGCTTCATCAACTACTCGCGCAAGCTGGACAAGGTGCTGACCCTTGACGACATGCTGGTGCCCGGCCAGGAAGCGACCTTCTGGAAGACCGCCGAGGAGTCCCACCGCGCCTGGCTGATCAGCACCGGCATGGACAAGGACCCCGAGTTCGTCAAGACCTGGCCGTTCAAGCAGTCGCCGCACATCGCCCTGACCTATGGCGCGGTGGTGATCAAGTACGAGGTCTACGCCATCGCGCCCTACTCCATGGGCCACGTCGAGCTGAAGATCCCCTACCCGCGCCTCAACGGCGTGATCAGGCCCGAGCTGTTTCCCGGCCGCGGCTGATCGATAGCACCAGGTGCAGCCCCCCTGCCAGCAGCAGTGCCGGCAGGGTCGCCCCCAGCTCCGGCGCCTGGCTGGCCAGCAGGTGATAGGCCGCCACCCCCACCGCCCAGGCCAGCAGCGCCTGCCAGTGCAAGCCCTCGACCAGCGCCGGCAGGCGACGGCGACGGACCACGAAGTGATCCACCAGCACCACGCCGAACAGCGGCGCGAATACCGAGCCGATCAGCAGCAGGAAGTTCTGGTACTGGGCCAACGGCGCCAGCAGGGCGATCAGCGTGCACAACACGCCGATGGCCAAGGCCAGGTGCTCGACCTTCAGCTTGACCAGCAGCCCGGTGGAGACCGCTGCCGAGTGGATATCGGCAAAGGCGTTCTCCGACTCGTCCAGCAGGATCAGCAGCAGCGGGATCCCCAGCCCGGCGCCGGCCAGCGCCAGCAGCAGCGCATTCACTTCACCGCTCGGGGCGAAGGCCAGGGTATAGGCCACGCCCAGGCTCATCAGCCAGGCATTGCCGATGAAAAAGCCCAATGCCGTACCGCCGAACACCCGGCTGGCCCGCTGGCCGAAGCGTGAATAGTCGGCGATCAGCGGCAGCCACGACAGCGGCATGGCAATGACGATGTCGAAGCCCAGGGCCAGGGACAGCGAGCCATCCCCCGGGCGCTGCCACAGAGCGGCCAGGTCGGCCTTGGCGAACAGGTTCCAGGTCAGCCAGATGCAAGCCCCCAGCAGCAGCCAGATGCCCCACTTGCGCAGCACCTTGCGCACGAACGCCAGCGGCCCGCTGACCGCCAGCAGCGTGGCCAGGACGCCAAAGCAAAGGGTCCACAGCAGCGGGCTGCTCCAGCCGCTGCCCTCGCCGAAGGCACGGGCGCCCAACAGGCTGGCGGCATCGCGCATGACGATGATCTCGAACGAGCCCCAGCCAACCAGCTGCAGGAGGTTGAGCAAGGCCGGCAGACGCGCGCCATGACTGCCCAGCGTCAGGCGCAGGGTGGCCATGGCCGACAGGCCGGTGTCGCTGCCGATCACACCTGCCGCAGCCAGTAGCAGCACGCCCACCGCCGTGCCGAGGGCGATCGCCAGGATCGAGCCGGCCAGGCCCAGGCCTGGCGCCAGCAGGGCGCCGACCTGCAACACCATCAGGCCGATGCCGAGGGAGAACCACAGCGAGAACAGGTCGCGGGCACCGAACTGGCGGTGATGGGTGGGGACCGGGTGGTCGGGGGAGAAGTGGCTGGGGGTGGTCATGTGGGTGCTCGCCGGGAAATTGTGGGTGTTGCTGGCGAGGACTGCGTCCTCGTATCGCGACACAAGGCCGCTCCCACAGGTTCGGTACATGACTTGAGCCATATACAGGACCTGTGGGAGCGGCCTTGCATCGCGAAAGGGCCGCAAAGCGGCCCCCAAGGTCTACTCAGACCTTCTGGTACAACTGGCTGCCTTCCTGGCGGAACCGCTCGGACTGCTCGCGCATGCCCTGCTCGACCGTCACATCAACGGTTTCGATCTTGGCCGCGTACTCACGCACTTCCTGGGTGATCTTCATCGAGCAGAACTTCGGCCCGCACATCGAGCAGAAGTGCGCGACCTTGGCCGACTCCTTGGGGAGCGTCTCGTCGTGGAAGGAACGGGCGGTGTCCGGGTCCAGGCCGAGGTTGAACTGGTCTTCCCAGCGGAACTCGAAACGCGCCTTGGACAGCGCGTTGTCGCGGATCTGCGCGCCCGGGTGGCCCTTGGCAAGGTCGGCGGCGTGCGCGGCGATCTTGTAGGTGATGATGCCGGTCTTCACGTCATCCTTGTTCGGCAGGCCCAGGTGCTCCTTGGGCGTGACGTAGCAGAGCATGGCGCAACCGAACCAGCCGATCATCGCCGCGCCTATCCCTGAGGTGATGTGGTCGTAGCCCGGGGCGATATCGGTGGTCAGCGGGCCGAGGGTGTAGAACGGCGCCTCGTCGCAGCACTCGAGCTGCTTGTCCATGTTCTCCTTGATCAACTGCATCGGCACGTGGCCGGGGCCTTCGATCATGCACTGCACGTCGTGTTTCCAGGCGATCTTGGTCAGCTCGCCGAGGGTTTCCAGTTCACCGAACTGGGCGGCGTCGTTGGCGTCGGCGATCGAGCCCGGGCGCAGGCCGTCGCCCAGCGAGAAGCTGACGTCGTAAGCCTTCATGATCTCGCAGATCTCGTCGAAGTGCGTGTACAGGAAGTTTTCCTTGTGGTGCGCCAGGCACCACTTGGCCATGATCGAGCCGCCGCGGCTGACGATACCGGTGACGCGCTTGGCGGTCAGCGGCACATAGCGCAGCAGGACGCCGGCGTGGATGGTGAAGTAGTCCACGCCCTGCTCGGCCTGTTCGATCAGGGTGTCGCGGAACAGCTCCCAGGTCAGGTCCTCGGCCACGCCGTTGACCTTCTCCAGGGCCTGGTAGATCGGCACGGTGCCGATCGGCACCGGCGAGTTGCGGATGATCCACTCACGGGTCTCGTGAATGTGCTTGCCGGTGGACAGGTCCATGACCGTGTCCGAGCCCCAGCGGATGCCCCAGGTCAGCTTGGCCACTTCTTCCTCGATCGAGGAACCCAGGGCGCTGTTGCCGATGTTGCCGTTGATCTTCACCAGGAAGTTGCGGCCGATGATCATCGGCTCCAGCTCGGTGTGGTTGATGTTGGCCGGAATGATCGCACGGCCGCGAGCGATCTCTTCGCGGACGAACTCGGGGGTGATTTCTTTCGGGATGCTTGCGCCGAAGCTGTGGCCGGCGTGCTGCTGGTTCAGCAAGCCGGCGGCGCGGGCTTCCTGCAGTTTCATGTTCTCGCGGATGGCGACGTATTCCATCTCGGCGGTGATGATGCCCTGGCGCGCGTAGTGCATCTGCGTGACGTTGGCGCCGGCCTTGGCGCGGCGCGGGTTGCGCACATGGGCGAAGCGCAGCTTGGCAAGCTCCGCGTCGTTCAGGCGCTGCTGGCCGAAGTTCGAGCTCAGGCCATCCAGGCGCTCGGTGTCGCCACGGGCGTCGATCCAGGCCGAGCGCACGTCGCCCAGGCCCTTGCGCACGTCGATGATGACATTGGGGTCGGTGTACGGGCCGGAAGTGTCATACACCAGTACCGGGGCGTTCTTTTCGCCGCCGAAGTCGGTGGGGGTGTCGTGAAGGCTGATCTCGCGCATGGGCACGCGGATGTCGGGGCGCGAGCCTTCGACATAGACCTTGCGCGAATTGGGCAGGGGTTGCACGGACTGTTGGTCGACTTGGGCCGACTCGCTCAGACTGATTGTTTTTTCTTGTTTGCTCATCACAGGCTCTCCAGACAGCTTCCAGGCGGTGGAATGTCGGGGTGAACCTGAAAGGCGTGGACGCACCCGTGTTGACGAGTGCAGTGCCGGACATGGGGTGCCTTGGGCTGCAAGCAGCTGAGGCGATCCCGGACCTGGCACAAGAGGCTCCCGGGATGTGAGAGCAATCTTGTTCCCTACGCAGGCGCTAACCTGATCAGGTTCAACGGGATCCGCACCTCTGCGATCTCAGCCTTTGCTTCAAGGCACCCCGACAAGAACATGCGCAGTCTAGACTGGAGTGGCCGGCAAAGCCAAGCAGGTAAATCCGGGGGTGATAAATGGCACACGCGGCGGATTGTTGATGACGGCGTGCGGCACTACACTGGCGCATCGCTCGATACCCGACAGTACAGTAAATAAAATTTGATCAAGGATTGCCCTATGCTGCGCAAACTCTCACTGGCAATTGCCGTGTCTTGTGCGTCCCACGGAGTGGCCTGGGCAGTGGATACGCCCACGACGGTGAAGACCGACCTGGTCAGCGTCTACCAGGAAGCGGTCGACAACAACGCCGACCTGGCCGCCGCCCGCGCCGACTACGGCGCCCGCCGTGAAGTGGTGCCCCAGGCCCGCGCCGGCCTGCTGCCGAACCTTTCGGCTGGCGCCGAAATGATGAACACCCGGACCAAGCTCGACGAACCATCGGTCACCTCCAACCGCAGCGGCAACGCCTGGAGCGCGACCCTGGCGCAGCCGATCTTCCGTGCCGACCGCTGGTTCCAACTGCAAGCTGCCGAGTCGGTCAACGAACAGGCCGCCCTGGAACTGTCGGCCACCGAGCAGAACCTGATCCTGCAAAGCGCCGAGAACTACTTCGCGGTGCTGCGCGCCCAGGACAACCTGGCCTCGACCAAGGCCGAAGAAGCGGCCTTCAAGCGCCAGCTCGACCAGTCCAACGAGCGCTTTGACGTCGGCCTCTCTGACAAGACCGACGTGCTGCAGTCACAGGCGAGCTACGACACCGCACGGGCCAACCGGATCATTGCCGAGCGCCAGGTGCAGGACGCCTTCGAAGCCTTGATCACCCTGACCAACCGCCAGTACTCGGCGATCCAGGGCGTGGTCCACACCCTGCCGGTGCAGGTGCCGACCCCCAACGACGCCAAGGCCTGGGTCGAGACCGCCGGGCGGCAGAACCTTAACCTGCTGGCGACCAACCACGCCGTGGCGGCCGCCGAGGAAACCGTGCGCCAGCGCAAGGCCGGCCATGCGCCGACCCTCGACGCGGTGGCCAAGTACCAGAAGGGCGACAATGACAACCTCGGTTTCACCAACTCGGCGGCGCAACCGAACGTGCGCTATGGCAGTGACGTGGAGCAGACCAGCATCGGCCTGCAACTGAACATCCCGATCTACAGCGGCGGCCTGACCAGCTCCCAGGTACGCGAGGCCTATGCCCGTCTGACCCAGAGCGAGCAGCAACGCGAAAGCCTGCGCCGCCAGGTGGTGGAGAACACCCGCAACCTGCACCGCGCGGTGAACACCGATGTGGAGCAGGTGCAGGCGCGCAAGCAGTCGATCATCTCCAATCAGAGCGCGCTGGAAGCCACCGAGATCGGCTACCAGGTCGGCACCCGCAACATCGTCGACGTGCTCGACGCGCAGCGCCAGCTGTACACCTCGGTGCGCGACTACAACAACAGCCGCTACGACTACATTCTCGACAACCTGCGCCTGAAGCAGGCTGCCGGCACCCTGAGCCCGCAGGACCTGCAGGACCTGGGGCGGTACCTGAAGGCCGACTACAACCCGGACAAGGATTTCCTGCCACCGGACCTGGCGGCGGCGGCGGCGAAGAACTTCGAACGCCGGCCTTGAGCCAAGGAAGCACGCGGGCGCTCTCATGGAACAAATCGTAACTCATTGATTTAGCTAGGCCCTGTGGGAGCGGCCTTGGGTCGCGAAAGGGCTGCGCAGCAGCCCCGGCAATTTCGATGGAGGCTCGAAATCAGGGGCCGCTACGCGCCCCTTTCGCGACGCAAGGCCGCTCCCACAGGAGACAGTTGCCTGCACAACAGCGCAGCCCGAAGGGCTGGGCGATCTCCCACTGGGACCGCACCGCCTCACAGATCAGCGGATTAGCGTAGCCACCCCATCCAGCAACCGTTGCAACGCGCCCTGGTTGGCCTGCATCACCGCCCTGCCCGCCTCGCCCATGCGCCGCGCATCCCGCGGCAGCTCGACCAGACGGCGCACTGCCCCGGCCAGCCCTTCGGCGTCGTCCACCTGCTGCAACGCCCCCGCCTCGCGCAGCATCGCGCTGATCTCGAGGAAGTTGAACACATGCGGCCCCATGAGCACCGGCAGTGCCAGCGCCGCCGGCTCCAGCGGGTTGTGCCCGCCGGTGGCCACCAGGCTGCCGCCGACAAAGGCAATGTCGGCCAGGGCATAGAGGAACAGCAGCTCACCCATGGTGTTGCCCAGCAGCACCTGGGTCTGCGCCGTGACCGCGTCGCCAGTCGAGCGACGTACCGTGGAGAACTGGCCGGCGCACAGTTCATGCACTGCAGCGAACCGCTCGGGATGGCGTGGCACCAGGATCAGCAACGCATCGCTGTGGACCTTCAGCAGCTCACGGTGAGCCTCGAGAATCAACGCGTCTTCGCCATCGTGGGTACTGGCAGCGATCCATACCGGACGTTGCTGGGCAGCCCACTGTTCCCGCAATGCGCGGGCCCGTGGCAGCAGTTGATCGTCGACCTTCAGGTCGAACTTGATCGAACCGGTCACCTGCACGCATTCGTGGCGCGCACCGAGCGCACGGAAACGCTCGGCCTCGGTTTCGGTCTGCACGGCGATCAGGCTCATCTCCTCGAGCATCGGCCGGGTCAGGCCGGCGAAGCGGGCATAACCACGGGCCGAGCGCTCGGACAGCCGGGCATTGGCCAGCGCCACCGGAATGCCGCGCCGGGCGCACTGGTGGATGTGGTTCGGCCACAGCTCGGTTTCCATGATGATGCCCAGGCGCGGGCGCACATGGTCGAGGAACCGCCCGGCCGCCCACGGCAGGTCATAAGGCAGGTAGCAGTGCTGCACCCGTGGTTCGCCCTCGAACATCGCACGGATGCGCTCGGAACCGGTCGGGGTCATGCAGGTGAGCGTGATCGGCAGGTCCGGGTACTGCTTGAGCAGGGCCCGCACCATCGGCGCGGCGGCAATGCTCTCGCCCACCGAGACCGCATGCACCCAGATGCCGCCCTGGCGCATGGGCGGCAGCTGGCAGGCGAAGCGCTCGGCGATCCGCGCACGGTACGCCGGCGCCTTGCGCCCGCGCAGGAACAGGCGCAGCGCGACCAGCGGCAGGCCCAGGTGAAACAGCAGGGTATAGAGGGTTCTGTTCATGGCGGCGGAGTTTACTAGGAACTGGATGAAAAGGCCTGTCAGCCAATCGCCCGCAGGTGCACGGCGAAGCGCTCGGCCAGCCACTGCGCAGCCGGGCCCAACGGTTCGTCGCGCCGCCAGGCCAGCTCTGCCACCAGCGCCGGCGGGCGCCACTCGCTGTCCAGCTCGACCATCTGCGTCTGGTAGGTGGGGTACTGCACCACATGCCGGGGCAGCCAGGCCCAGCCCAGGCCGCGCATCAGCAACTCGGCCATGGCGTAGAAACTGTCGGCGCGCCAGACCTGCGGGCTGATCGCCTCGCCGCCGGGATAGCCGCTCTGCTGCGGGGTGATCAGCAATTGGCGATGGCGGGCCAGTTGCTGGCGGCTGACCTTGGCCAGGTGTGCCAGCGGATGATCGATGGCACACACCGTGACCATCTCGACACTGCCCAGGGCGCGCCGCTCCAACGAGGCGGGAATGCTTTCGTGGTGGAAGAACAACCCCAGGTCGGCGCGCCGCTCCACCAGCTTGCGCGCCACATCGCCCTGGGCACCGCTGGCCAATTGCACCTCCAGGTAGGGATAGCGCGCCGCCAGCTCGTCGAGGCTGTCGATCACCGGCTGGTAGGGCATGGCCTCGTCCTGGGCCACCCGCAGCAATGCCTCCTGCCCGCGCATCAAGGCCAACGCCCGGCCATCCAGGCGCTCGCACTGGCGCAACAACTCGCGGGCGTCCTCCAGCAGCGCGGCGCCGCTTTCGGTCAGGCGCGGCTGCCGCCCGCTGCTGCGCTCGAACAGGGTCACGCCCAAGTCCGTCTCGAGCAAGGCGATGGCGCTGCTGATCGCCGACTGGGCCTTGCGCTGTTCACGGGCCACGGCGGAAAACGAACGCAGCTCGGCAGCCCGCACGAACAGGCGCAGTTGCTCGAGGCTCCAGTGCTCAGTCATCTCCACCCTATCTCCAAAACAGATAGGTAATGACTTTACCGCATCCAGGGATTCCCTAGAATGCCCACCCAGCAACGGAGGACCCGCACCATGAACGCCTACACCTATCTCGCCATCGCCATCTGTGCCGAAGTCATCGCCACCGCCTCCATGAAAGCGGTCAAGGGGCTGAACACGCCGCTGCCTCTGCTGCTGATGGTGTGCGGCTACGGCGTGGCGTTCTGGATGCTGACCCTGGTGGTGCGCAGCATTCCGGTGGGCATCGCCTATGCGATCTGGTCGGGGCTGGGGATCGTGCTGATCAGCATCGCGGCGCTGGTGATCTACGGGCAGAAACTGGATATGCCGGCGATGCTGGGCATGGCCATGATCGTCGGCGGGGTGGTGGTGATCCAGGTGTTTTCCAATACTGCCGGACACTAAGCACAGATCGGGTCGTGGGAGCGGGCTTGCCCCGCGATAGGGCCGCATGGGTATCGCGGGGCAAGCCCGCTCCCACGGTCCTCTCCCCCGGTTACAGTCTGTATACTGCGCACCTGTCCCAGTTTTCGAGGTGCCCGCATGCCATCCGCCATTACCACTGACGTGCTGATCGTCGGCGCCGGGGTCGCAGGCCTCTGGCTCAATGCCCGGCTGCGCCGCCTGGGCTATTCGACGGTGTTGGTGGAGCGCGCCAGCCTGGGCGGCGAGCAGACCATCAAGTCGCAAGGCATCATCCACGGCGGCACCAAGTACGCCCTGCACGGTGCCCTCAGCGGCGCCTCCGAGGCCATCGCCGACATGCCGCGGCGCTGGCGCGAAGCGCTTGCCGGCAACGGCGAACTGGACCTGACCGGCACCCGACTGCTGTCCGACGCCCACTACCTGTGGTCCCCCGGCACACTGGCCGGCAACCTCACCAGTTTCTTCGCCAGCAAGGCCGTGCGTGGCCGGGTCGACCAGGTCAAGGGCGAGCAACTGCCACCGGCCCTGCAGGACCGTGCCTTCAAGGGCAAGGTCTACCGCCTGGCCGAACTGGTCATCGACGTGCCGAGCCTGCTGGCCAACCTGGCCCAGCTGGCGGGCGACAGCCTGCTGGCCGGCGAGCGTATCGAGCCGCTGCGCGAGGGCGACGAACTGGCCGGGCTGGTGGTCGATGGCCGCGAGATCCGCGCCCAACGCATCGTCCTCAGCGCCGGCGGCGGCACCGAGGCGCTGCTGCACGCCCTGGGGCTGAGCCAACCGGCCATGCAGCGCCGCCCGCTGCACATGGTCCTGGCCAAGGGCCCGAACCTCAAGCCGCTGTACGCCCACTGCCTGGGCGGCGGGCCCAAGCCGCGCATCACCGTGACCACCCACCCGGCCGCCGACGGCCAGTGGGTGTGGTACCTGGGTGGCGACATCGCCGAGGCCGATGGCGTGGCCCGCGAGCCCGCCGCGCAGATCGCCGCGGCGCAAAAGGAAGTCGCCAGCCTGTTGCCTTGGGTCGACCAGGCCCAGGTGCGCTGGGCCACCCTGCGCGTCGACCGTGCCGAGCCCGCGCAATCGGGCCTGGTGCGCCCGGACAACGCCTTCCTCGCCGACCAGCAGCGCCTGCTGGTCGGCTGGCCGACCAAGCTGGCCCTGGCGCCGGACTTCGCCGACCGCGTGCTGGCCAGCTTCGAACGTGACGGCATCCGCCCGGCGAGCCAGCCGGACCTCGCCGACCTGCCCCGCCCACCGCTGGCGCTACCTGCCTGGGAGCAACTGCTGCCATGAGCCTACCGACCCTGCACGATCATCACCGCCCCCTGGGCAGCACCGGCCTGCGGGTGTCGCCGCTGGGCCTGGGCACGGTCAAGCTTGGTCGCGACCAGGGCGTGAAGTACCCCAACGGCTTCACCATCCCCGATGACGAAGCCGCCCGCCTGCTGCTCGCCCAGGCCCGCGAACTGGGCATCAACCTGATCGACACCGCACCGGCCTATGGCCGCAGCGAGGAGCGTCTCGGCCCGTTGCTGCGCGGCCAGCGCGAGCAGTGGGTGATCGTCAGCAAGGTCGGCGAAGAGTTCGAAGCCGGCCAGTCGCACTTCGATTTCAGCGCCGCCCACACCCGCCGCTCGGTCGAGCGCAGCCTCCAGCGCCTGGAAACCGACCGCATCGAACTGGTGCTGGTGCACTCCGACGGCAACGACCTGGCAATCCTCGAGCAGGAGGGCGTGTACGAAACCCTTGCCGCGCTCAAGCAGGAAGGCAAGATCCTCGGCTATGGTTTGTCCGGCAAAACCGCCGCCGGCGGCCTGAAGGCGCTGGAGCAAGGTGATTGCGCCATGGTCACCTACAACCTCAACGAGCAGGCGGAGCGGCCCGTGCTGGACTACGCTGCCGAACACGGCAAGGCCATTCTGGTGAAGAAGGCCCTGGCCAGCGGGCATATCTGCCTGGCGCCCGGGGTCGATCCGGTGCAGGCCAGTTTCGAGTTGCTGTTCGCCCACCCGGGCGTGAGCAGTGCCATCGTCGGCACCATCAACCCGCTGCACCTGGCCCACAACGTGGCCACCGTCGCCCGCATCCTGGGCCGGCCCTGAGCCGCCCAGGCGGGGGCCCAACGCAAGGAGGAGCCTCGTGCCGCGTACGCTGATCCGCAAGAATCCGAGCAACTTCAAGACCCTGCCGCTGCACGTCGAGGCCACGCCCGAAGGCCTGACCTACCAGAGCATCGGCATGCCGCTGAATTTCGCCCAGACCCTGCAGCGGCGCAAGGCCATCCAGGTCACCGACCCCGAGCACTTCGTGGCTGAGCTGGCCAACCTCGGCGTGTCGGTGCGACTGACCCTGCACTGGCAGGGCCGCGACTACTGGGTGCTGGTCCGCCAGCGCCGCCAGGACCGTGGCGATGTGGTGCTCAAGCTGATTTCCGGCTATGTCCCGGCCCACGAGCTGAACCTGCCGCTGCACACGGCGATCCAGGAAGTGGCCGAGGAATGCCTGCTGGAAACCCCCGAAGGCTGGCTGGGCGGACGCTTCAACGACACCTGGCTGCCGGCGCCCTATGCCGCTGCCCTGCACTACCGCGAGGCCCTGCCGTTCGTGCTGTCGCCCGAGTCCGGCGCCGCCCGACCGGTGCATTGCGCCAACCTGATGCTACTGGAGCGGCCACGCGCGTATGTGCACCTGCCCACGGCGTCGTTGCAGCTGATCTACGACCTGCGCCTGCAAGTGCCCAAGGAGGCCAAATCGCTGAGCCTGTTTCATGTCGACGAGCGCCTGGAAGGCGATCAGCTAGTGGCCAGGCTCAATCGCAAGCGGCCGGACCTCTACCTGATGCCGCTCAAGGACGGCCAGCCCGTGGCCGAGCTGTACACCTTGAAGAAGGACCAGCTGACACCCGCGGGCACGCGCGGATTGTGGCTTGCGGAAAGCTTCGCCCGCCAGGATGGTTGGGTGGTACGGGATGAGCGGGTGCGCTGGAAGGACTGGTTGAAGCAGCAGGGTCTGGTCGAAAGCAAGGCCGCGCCGGCGTCGCACCTGGAGCGGTTCGGAGACAAGGCACGGGAACTGCTGGCCCGGGCGCGGACCTCGCTGCATAAATGAACACGGGGCAAGCCTGCTCCCAGCGTTTCGTGGGAGCGGGCTTGCCCCGCGACTTGCAGCGTATCAGTGCTTGCGGATCTTCTCGACGATCGCCGTGGTCGAGCTGTTCTCCACCAGGCCCAGCACCTTCACCGTGCCGCCATAGGCCTTGACGATATCGGCGCCGACCACCTGGTCGATACCGTAGTCACCACCCTTGACCAGCACATCCGGCTTGACCTGGCGCAGCAGGTTCTCCGGCGTGTCCTCGGGGAAGCTGATGACCCAGTCCACCGCACCGAGGCCGGCCAGCACGGCCATGCGTCGGTCGACGCTGTTGATCGGCCGACCCGGGCCTTTCAGGCGACTGACCGAGGCATCGTCGTTGATGGCGACGATCAACCGGTCGCCCTGGGCGCGAGCCTGTTCCAGGTAGGTCACGTGGCCCGCGTGGAGGATATCGAAGCAGCCATTGGTGAAGACGATCTTCTCGTTGTGCGCACGGGCATCGTCAATGGCCAGCAGCAGCTGCTCCAGGCCCAGCACGCCCCGCTCCGAGCCCTCCTCACGCTGGATGGCGCGACGCAGTTCAGGCGCGCTGATGGCGGCGGTACCCAGCTTGCCGACCACGATGCCGGCGGCCAGGTTGGCCAGGGCGACGGCATGCGGCAGGTCCTCGCCCGCGGCAATGGCAGCGGCAAGGGTGGAAATCACCGTATCGCCGGCACCGGTGACATCGAACACCTCACGGGCGCGGGCCGGCAAGTGCAATGCCGGGTGACCGGTGCGCAGCAGGGTCATGCCATGCTCGCCTCGGGTCACCAGCAGCGCGCCCAGGTCCAGTTCGTCGAGCAGCTTCAGGCCTTTGGCGACCAGCTCGGTTTCATCGGCGCAACGGCCAACGATGGTCTCGAATTCGCTGAGGTTCGGGGTGATCAGGCTGGCACCGCGGTAGATCGAGAAATCCTTGCCCTTGGGGTCGGCCAGCACCGGGATGCCCTTGCCGCGCGCAGCCTGGATCAGCGCCTGATGGTTCTTCAGCGCGCCCTTGCCGTAGTCGGACAGCACCAACACCTTGACGCCCTCGAGCAGGGTATCGACCTCCGCACCCAGCGACAGCGGGTCGGTGGCGAACGGCTCCTCGAAATCGATGCGCAGCAGTTGCTGGTGACGGCTCATCACCCGCAGCTTGACGATGGTCGGCTGGTGGGCAATGCGCTGGAAGATCGAGCGCACACCGGCGGCGTGCAGGCTGTTGGCGAGGCTGTCGGCAGCCTCGTCCTGGCCGGTGACGCCGACCAGCGCGGCGGGCGCGCCGAGGGCGGCGATGTTCAAGGCCACGTTGGCCGCGCCGCCAGGGCGGTCCTCGATCTGATCGACCTTGACCACCGGCACCGGCGCTTCAGGCGAAATACGTGAAGTACCGCCATGCCAGTAGCGGTCGAGCATGACATCGCCGACCACCAATACGGGGGCTTGATCGAAACGCGGCATGGACAACTTCATGGGCAACCCATATTGAAAAAGTGAACAAGGGCGGGATATTAGCACAGGGCCGATGACACCACTTCAACTGCCGATCCGTCGTACCCAGAACAGCTCATGACGGCGGACCGCCTTGCGGAAAAACTCGTTTTCGCCGCTTGCCGGCCAGCGCCGGCCGGCAAACCACCGCTGGATCCAGCGACGCAGGCGGCGCTTGAACGGCAGCGGCCCCTGCAGGTCGTGCTGCATGCCAAGGGCCATGGCCTTGTCCAGTTGCTGCGCGTCGCTCAGCAGCGGACTCCACAGACGATCAGCGGGCAGCGGCTCGATCGCGGGTGGCAAGGCGATACCCATGCCCGCCGGACCCATCGGCCAACGGTCGTTGTCGTGCAGGTGATTGGCGTAGAGCAATGCAGTGCCCGGCTTGCTGCTGCTGCGGGCGATGGCCTGGAAGATGGCCTGGGTGGTGGCGACATGATCGCCGTGGGGGTCCAGCTCCGGGTGCGGGGTGATCACCACCTCGGGCCGGTAATGCTCCAGCAGCGCCGTCAGGTCGGCGACCAGGTTGTGCCAGGTGGGTGCGCCATCCTGGTCGGCCGGCAGCATCAGCGGGTTGTGCTGGCGCACACTGCGAATATCACTTTCACCCGACTCTCGGGAGCCGAATGCCTGCTCCGGCTGGGCGGCCATTGCCGGAAGCTGCAGGCAGTAATAGCCCAGTTGCACGCAGTGGCTGGGCCGAACCCCTCCCCACAGGGGAACTGCCAGGCTGTCCCAACTGCGCAGGCGCCCCTTGAGCCGGGCGGCGGCAGCTTTTGTCAGGCCCATGCGCTGATAGGTTTCGGCCTCGATCTCACCCTGGGTCAGGGTGACGATGGCCACTTCGGCGCAGCGGCTGTAGAAACCGAACGCGGCCAGTTCGGCATCATCGGCATGGGGCGCCAGGATCAACGTGCGTTGGCGACTGTAGTCCGGACTGCGCATGACATGCAGCACCGCCTGCGCGGCCAGACGGCAGCGCCGCCCACGCAGCGACAGTTCGCCGCTGGCCAGGCGCTCGCGCTGCCCCGACAGGTTGAGGTAACGCAGCCCTGCCACACCCCGCTCGAAGTCCTGGCGGTCATCGCCCACTTCGACGAACGGGTCCAGCCAACGCCCAAGCCAGCTGTGGCGCACGCGTACCGCCAGCACCAGGGTCTCGCCCTCGGCGAGCCCGGCCGACAGTCGCACCTGCCCCGCGACAATGCTCACCGCCTGGGTATCGGCATCCTCCGGGAAGACGTACTGATAGTCGTCACTGCCACGGTAGAACAGGTGGTCGGCAAACCATGCCTCGTGGGCGACCCAACCCAGCACCAGCAGCAGCGGCACCAGCCACCACGCCACGATGACACCTGCCAACAGGAGCGCCAGCAGGGCCACCAGCAGGGTGATGCGCTTGGCGCGACGGTGTTTCTTCAGCAGCAGCTGTTTGCGTGCACTCATGGTTCAGACCTGATAGACCGGCACGGTGCGGCACCAGCGGTCCTTGTATTCGCGATCGGCGCGGCCAAACGAATAGCGCAGCGGTTTGCCCACCGCCCGGGCATCGGCCCACGCCTGTTGCGTATTGACGAAGCTGAGCACGCTGCCGGGACTGAAGTCACGACTCTGCGGATCGACCCCGCCATTGGTGTACTCCAGCGAGATCCACTGCGGCGCCTCCACCCGATACAGCACCTGGATCGCCACCGGCACGTCCTCAAGCAGCGCCACCGAGCCGGTCATGAACTCGCGCAGCAGGGTGAACACTTCCACCAGGCCTTGCTTGCCCGGCACATCGAAGCCCCAGCGGCGCTCGAACAACTCGGTGTACATGGCCGCCTGCTGGGCCGGTTCGAAGTCCGCCATGGGGCGCATCACACCGCCGGCCTCCTCGAGCAGGCGCAGCTCGCGGCGCTGGTTGTAGCGAAACTTCTTCGAGTAATCCTCGGGCTCGCGGGCCAGTGCCAGCCCCTCGGGCTGATCGCGCAGGGTACCGATGCGCCCGGCGTTGAGCTCCGAGACATAGCGTACGCGCTGACGCACCGGGACCTGCACGGATTCGGCCACCGGCAGGATGATTTCGGCGTTCCCCAGGTCCAGCAGGTTACGCTTGCCTTCGCGCTTGAGCACTTCCTTGGCCAGCGCCAGGTAACGACCGGAGCACGGCATTGCAGCCAGCAACTGGCCATCGACGTGCCAGCCAAGATAGCGCACCGGCAGCCCGATGAAGTCCGACAACCTCGCCACCACGTCGGGGTGCGTGGCGAAACTGCCACCGTACTGGTGCCAGGCCTTGGCGTACTGCGCCTGGTCGATTTCCTGCCAGCCCCGCTCCCGCCATGGACGCCACAGACTCAGCATGCATCGACCGCTTGTGCAGGTTGACCGTCGTCGTCTTCGAACTCACGGGCATGCAGACGGGCATAGTGGCCGTTTCGGGCCAGCAGCTCATTGTGCGAACCACGCTCGACAATGCGCCCCTCCTCCATGACCAGGATCTGGTCGGCCTTCTCGATGGTCGACAAACGGTGGGCGATCACCAAGGTGGTGCGGTTCTGCACCACGTGGTCGAGCGCAGCCTGGATATGCCGCTCGGACTCGGTATCGAGCGCCGAGGTGGCCTCGTCAAGGATCAGCAATGGCGCGTCCTTGAGCAACGCGCGGGCAATCGCCAGGCGCTGACGCTGCCCACCGGACAGCAGCACACCGTTCTCGCCCACCAGGGTGTCATAGCCTTGTGGCATCTTGCGGATGAACTCGTCGGCGTAAGCCTCGCTGGCCGCCCTGTGCACCGCCTCGATGGGGGCGCCGGCCAGGTCGCCATAGGCGATGTTGTTGGTCACGGTATCGTTGAACAAGGTGACCTGCTGGCTCACCAGGGCGATATGCCGACGCAGGTTGCGCAGGGTGAATGCCTGCACCTCGTCGCCATCGAGCAGGATCTGGCCTTGCTCGTGCTGATAGAACCGCGGAATCAGCCCCGCCAGGGTCGACTTGCCGCTGCCCGAGCGCCCGACCAGCGCCACCATCTGCCCGGGCTCGACGACGAAGCTGATATCGTCGAGCACCTTCTTGTCGGTACCGGGGTATTCGAAGCTGAGGTTGCGCACTTCCAGGCGCCCCTGCACGCGCTCACGCTCGATGTGGCCGTTGTCCACTTCGGGGGCTTCGTCGAGCTGCTCGAAGATGCTTTCGGCACCGGCTACCCCGCGCTGGATGGTCGAGCTGACTTCCGACAACTGGCGAATCGGCTTGGGCAACAGGCCCGCCATGGTGATGTAGGCGACCAGGTCGCCCGCCGAAGCCTCGCCGCGCAGCAGCAGGACCAGGAACATGACCACCGCCATGGCGCTGTAGGTCACCAGTTGCAGGGTCGGGGTGTAGACCGCGCCGGTCTTGGTCATCGACAACTGCTTCTCGGTGTTGCTCTGGCTGGCCTGCTGGAAGCGCGCCTTCTCGTAGCTTTCTCCACCGAAGCTGCGCACCACGCGGTAGCCGTGGATGGTCTCGGACGCGACGTGGGTCACGTCGCCCATCGACACCTGGATCTTCTTGCTCTGCTTGCGGAACTTGCGGCTGGTGCTGCTGACCATCAGGGCGATGATCGGCAGGATCGCCACCATCACCAAGGTCAGTTTCCAGTTCATCCACAGCAACGTGCAGAACAGGAACACCACGGTCATGCCCTCGCGGATCACCACCTTGATGGCATCGGTGGCCGCGCCGGTGACCATGGTCACGTTGAAGGTGATGCGGGAAATCAAGTGCCCGGAGTTGTGCTGGTCGAAGTAGCGGTTGGGCAGCTCGAGCAACTTGTTGAACAGCACCACCCGCAGGTCATGCACCAGACCGAGCGAAACCCGGGCCAGGAAGTAGTTGCCCAGGTAGGAGCCAACGCCCTGCCAGGCCGCGATGGCCACGATCATCAATGGCACCGCCTGCAGCAGGCGCAGCTCGCCCAGGTAAGGATTGTTGGGGAACAGGACCGCATCCGGATTGGCCAGGCCATCGACGAAATACTTGAGGATGTAGGCCAGCATCGGCTGCGTCGAGGCGAACAGCAAGAAGCCGGCGATACTGAGCAGAAACAGCCCGAGGTAGGGCCGCACATAGGTCAGCAGGCGGAAATAGATCGCCAATGTGGTCTGGGGGCGAGGTTCAGGACTGCTCATGGGAATCCGCACACGAAAAAGAGGAGCCGATCATAGCACAGGGCGTTTTTCGCCAATGAAGCCGAGCACGGGCCATGCCGCGACAAGTCGGCTAAGATAGCCGGCCTGTCGATCGGAGGTTACGCATGCAAGCAATGGATCACCCCACCTACCTGGCCCTGCGCGAGGGCGCCCAGGTGCTGGAAGCCGATGGCTCCGGCGACAAGGTGCTGCGCTTGCGTGATGGCCTGATGCTCAAGCTGTTCCGGCGCAAGCGCCTGCTCAGCTCGGCACTGCTGTTCCCCTATGCGGCGCGCTTCGAACGCAATGCCCGGACCTTGGCTGGGTTGGGCATCCCCTGCCCCGAAGTGCTGGCCATCTACCGCATTGCCAGCATCGCCCGCGACGCGGTGTACTACCGCCCGCTGCCGGGGGACACCCTGCGCCAGCGCCTGGGGGATCAGGCCCAGGCACAGGCCCTGCGCGCGCAATTGGGACGGTTCGTTGCGCGCCTGCATGAAGCCGGGGTCTATTTCCGCTCGCTGCACCTGGGCAACGTGGTGCTGACGCCCGACAACGACCTGGGCCTGATCGACATTGCCGACCTGCAAAGCCAACGCCAAGCACTTCGCGACAGTCAGCGCGAGCGCAACTTCCACCATATGCTGCGCTACCCCCAGGACCGCCAGTGGCTGCTGGGGGAGGATAGCGGCGCAACCTTCCTGCAGGGCTATCGCCAGGAACTGGAGCGGGGCCAGCACAAACCCCGCCCGCGCCTGCTGGACAACCTTCGCCAGTTGCTTGACTGAGCTGTCAGCGACCGATCACCACGAAGGTCGCCTTCTTGCGATTGGAGAAACTGGCCAGCACGCGCAGCTGGTGCTGCTCGAGCCAGGCCGTGAGCCAGGGCTCGTCTGGCTTGGCCTCGAAAACGAAGTAGCTGTACTGCTGCGCCTTCGGCCCCTCCAGCAGCTGCTCACGCGCGGGCAACGTGGGGTATCCGCGACCCGCGTAGTAGCTGACACGGCTGTCTTCGAAATAGACCTTGGCTTGCGGATCGACATTGGCACCGACCCAGCGCCCGGCCTCGACGATATGTGGCTTGCCGGCACCGGTGGAAATCACATTGGCCAGCATGACCAGCAGCGCCACCGCCACCAACGCCTTGCCCAGCCGCGGGAAGCGCTGGGCAAACAGCATCGCGCCCACCGCCAGCAGCGGCAGCGCCAGGAGATTGAGGAAGCTCAGGTAACGACCGTTCATGAACTGCTGGGCGATGAAGAACAGCAAGAGCACCAGGCTGTAGATCAGCGCCGCCCAGGCAAACGGCCGGAACTCGCGCAGGTAGGTACTCAGCGCCTGCCAGGTGCCACGCCGCAGGAACGGCAGGCAGAACGGCCCACTCAAGGCAATGAACTTGATGGCCAGGGCCGCCAGCAAGCCGAAGAACACGATTCGCCCCGCCTCGTCGCGGGAATACTTGTGCTTGAGGCTGTCACCGAACTGCTCCGCCAATGCCTGGAAAGCGGTCAGCACCTTGCGCGGGTCGACCAGGCCGAGGAAGTAGTCCACTCGCCCCAACGACAGACCACCCTTGGCCAACAGCACCATGGCCGCCGCGATACCAGCAATCAGCGGCACGCAGATGAACTGGACGAATGCCTTCAGGCCGCCGCGCTCGCGCAGGCCAAACAGCATCCACAGGCCCAAGGCGCCTTCGAGCATCAGCGCCTCCAGGCGAAACAGCACGGCACCGGCGATCGCCACATGGATGCTGGCCGCGCGCAACCAACCGCCCCGCAGCTGCCATTGCAAGGCCAGCCACAGCGCCAGCACACTGAAGAACCAGAAGCCATACTCGCGAATGATGTCGTTGCGAAACTGATTGACCGCCGGCATCGCCAGCACCACCAGCAACGCCCAGCCGGCGGCGGCCGGCACGCGCTGGCGTACCGAGTCGACCAGCAACGCACAGGTGCCGGCCATGAACAGCGCGCACCACAGGTAGGCGCACCACTCCATCGGCAACCGGGTGACGCCATGGGTGGCGGACAGCAGGAACGTGAACCACGGCCAGTCGAACGCCTGCCAGGCCACCTGCGGGCCTTCGCTGCTGATGCGCTGGGCGACACTCATGTAGAGCGCCGCGTCACGCCCCAGCGCAGTGGTGCCGAGGACGGCGATCAACGAGAGCAGCAAGCTGCCGATAAATGCCAGTCGTACCGGGTAGGTACCGACCATCCTTGAAACGTAAGAACCCACCGCGCTCCCCATCCTGTTCAGCACTCAATTGTAAATCGGTCAGGCCTTGATCAGCCGGACGGCCTTGCGCAGGTAAGTCCAGCGCGCCGCCTGCAACGGGCTCAAGCGCAAGGCCTGGGCATAGAAACGACGCGCCGAGCGGCGGTCACCGGCCAGCAGCGCCGCGCGAAACAGCGACAGGTAGCGCTGCGCCGTGTAGCGCCGACGCAGCACCTGGCATTCGTCGGGCAGGCTGGCGAACACTTCGCGAACCATGCCCAAGGCATATTCCTCTTCGTTTTCACGACTGTGACGCAAGCTGTCGGCATGCTTGTGGATACGCGCCAGAGGCCGGTTGGTCAGGGCCACCTGGGCATTGACCAGCAGGTAGGCGAACACCGGAATATCCTCGCCGCTGCGCAACCCCTGCGGATAGGGCCTGCGCAGCAGCAGATCACGAGCAAACAGCGTGCAGCAGTGCGAAATGGAAATGCGCTTTTCCAGCAAGTAGCGGCGCGCCAGCGCCAAGGCCCCGGCACGCGGCACCGGTGTCGGCAGGCGCACGCGCTCCTCGCCGTCGGGGAACACCGAGATCTGCGCCCCCAGCACCAGGCCTGCTCCCGGATTGGCAGCCAGCACCTCGCGCAGCGTGGCGATGGCGTCCACCGTCAGCTCGTCGTCCGCGTCCAGCAACAGTACATAGTCACCGCGCGCGTGTGCGATACCCTTGTTGCGCGCGGCGGCAGCGCCCGCATTGGGCTGGTCGAGCACCTGCAACTGCGGATAACGGGAGGCATAACCGGCCAACACCTCCAGGGTGTTGTCCGTGGAGCCGTCGTTGACCACGATCAGTTCCAGGTCATCCCCCCATTGGCACAACACCGAATCCAGTGCCCGCGGCACCAGCTTCGCGTAGTTGTACGCCGGCATGACCAGGCTGATCAGTACCTCAGGCGTCGGCATACGCCGGCGCACCGTCTTTGACCACCAGGATGTCTTCCATGATCAGGTACTGCAGGTCCGAGCCGAAGAACATGTTCAGGGCGTCGGTCGGCGAGCAGATCATCGGTTCGCCGCGGCGGTTCAGCGAGGTGTTCAGCGACACGCCGTTGCCGGTCAGGTCTTCGAGCGCCTTCATCATGTCGTAGTAGCGCGGGTTGTACTCGCGCTTGAGCACCTGGGCGCGCGAGGTGCCATCCTCGTGGACCACTTCCGGCACGCGGGTCTTCCACTCTTCGGCGACCTCGAAGGTGAAAGTCATGAACGGCGCGGGGTGATCGATCTTGATCATCTGCGGCGCGACGGTGTCCAGCATCGACGGGCAGAAAGGTCTCCAGCGCTCGCGGAACTTGATCTGGTGGTTGATGCGATCGGCCACGCCTTCAACGCTCGGACAGCCGATGATCGAACGACCACCCAACGCGCGCGGACCGAACTCCATGCGGCCTTGGAACCAAGCTACCGGATTGCCATCGACCATGATCTTGGCGATCTGCTCTGGCATGTTTTCAAGCTTGCGCCATGCCGGCTGGTTCGGGTGACGGGCACAGGCGGCGATCACGTCTTCGTTGGAGTACGCAGGGCCGAGGTAGACGTGCTCCATCTTCTCGACCGGCACGCCACGGGCGTGGGAAACGTAGGCCGCGGCACCCACCGCCGTACCTGCGTCGCCGGACGCCGGCTGGACGAACAGCTCCTTGACGTCGTCGCGGGCGATGATCTTCTGGTTAAGCTTGACGTTCAACGCGCAGCCGCCAGCGAAGGCCAGCTTGCCGGTTTCTTTCAGCGTGTCGCCCAGGTAATGGTCGATCATCTGCAGGGCCAGCTTCTCGAACAGCGCCTGCATGCTGGCGGCGTAGTGGATGTAAGGCTCGTCGGCGATGTCGCCTTCGCGCTTCGGACCCAGCCACTCGATCAGCTTGGGCGAGAAGTAGAAGCCCTTGCCCTTCTCTTTATAGCGGCGCAGGCCGATGACGTTGGCGTATTCGGTGTTGATCACCAACTCGCCGTTTTCGAAGCTGGCCAGGCGCGAGAAGTCATACTTGCTGGCGTCGCCATACGGCGCCATGCCCATGACCTTGAACTCGCCGTCGAGCATTTCGAAGCCGAGGAACTCGGTGATCGCGCCATACAGGCCACCCAGCGAGTCCGGATCGAAGAATTCCTTGATCTTGTGGATCTTGCCGTTTTCGCCGTAGCCAAAGAAGGTGGTGGCGTACTCGCCCTTGCCGTCGATACCGAGGATCGCGGTTTTCTCTTTGAAACCCGAGCAGTGGTAGGCGCTGGAGGCGTGGGCCAGGTGGTGCTCGACCGGCTCGATCTTGATCTTCTTCGGATCGAAGCCCAGTTGCTCCAGGCACCAGACGATCTTCTTGCGGTAGCGCTTGTAGCGACGGTTGCCCATCAGCAGCGCGTCGAGGGCGCGGTCCGGTGCGTACCAGTAACGCTTGGCGTAGTGCCAGCGGGCCTTGCCGAACAGGCTGATCGGGGCGAACGGAATGGCCACCACGTCGACGTCCGACGGCTTGATGCCGGCCTGCTCCAGGCAGAACTTCGCCGACTCGTAGGGCATGCGATTCTTCGCATGCTTGTCACGCACGAAGCGCTCTTCTTCGGCGGCGGCAATCAGCTTGCCGTCGATGTACAGGGCCGCGGAAGGGTCATGGCTAAGGGCGCCGGACAGGCCAAGAATCGTCAGTGCCAAGGGTCTAGCCTCTCAAATCGGTATGAAGTGCGCCAACGGCCATTCGGGCGGATGGCGGCTAAAGGGCGGGATTATAACGCAAAGATGGTCAGGCGCGATGTAATCGCGTGGGAGCGGGCTTGCCCCGCGATGGCGGCGGATCCACCGGCGCCATCGCGGGGCAAGCCCGCTCCCACGAGGGTAATGTGCCGCCAGGTTACTCGGCGATCAGCCAGTCCATGCGGAAGCTGCCGGCGGTCTGCGCCAGCTCCTTGGCCAGCCACGGCAGCAGCGTCTTGAGCTCATCTTCCAGGCCCCACGGCGGGTTGGCGATGGCCAGGCCCGAGCCGTTCAGACCCTGCGGGCTGTCCTGGTGATGCACGTACAGCTCGACCCGCAGCAACTTCGGCGCGCCGGTGCTGGTCAGGTCCTGGTAGAAGCGCGTCAGCGAGCGTTGGTCCTTGATCGGGTACCAGATCGCCGCGACAGTCTGGCGCATGCGACCGATCGCCTCTTTCATGGCCACGGTGCAGCGCTTGAGCTCGTCGGCCTGCTCGAACGGCGGGTCGATCAGCATGATGGCGCGCTTTTCCTGCACCGGCAGAAGCGCCCGCGGGATGTACCAGCCTTCGCCCAGGTGAACGGTGACCCGCGGGTCCTTCTTCATGTTCTCCTTGAGCAGCGCCCCGTCTTCAGGGTGCTTCTCGTTGAGCTGCGCACGGTCCTGTTCACGCATCAAACGCCGGGCCAGCTCGGGGGAGCCTGGGTAGTAACGCAGCTCGCCGTTCTTGTTCAGCCGCTTGATGACACCCAGATAGTCAGCGGTAACGGCCGGCAGGTCATCGCAATTCCACAGGCGGGCGACGCCTTCGAGGTACTCACCGGTACGGCTCGCCTGATCGCCCTGCAGGTCGTACAGGCCAAGCCCTGCGTGGGTATCGATATAGGCGAACGGCTGCTCCTTGCGCGACATCAGGGCGATGAGGCGGGTGAGCACGATGTGCTTGAGGACGTCGGCGTGATTGCCGGCGTGGAAGGCGTGACGATAGTTCATGAGGACTCCTGCGGGGGTGCCAAGTTTACCTTGCCTTGCAGTAGACACAAAAGCATCGCGGGGCAAGCCCGCTCCCACAAATGCCCGAGGACACGTGGGAGCAGGCTTGCCCCGCGATAGGGATAACGCCGATTCAGCAGGCGTTATTTGTCAGCGTGATACGCCGCATCAGCCGTTTCAAAACGCGAAACCATGCTGTTCGACGGGCTGCCCAGCTTGCTCACCACGAAGATGGCGATGCTGGCGAACAGGAAGCCCGGAATGATCTCGTACAGCCCCATGTCCACGTAGTTCTTCCACAGGATCACGGTCAGCGCACCGACCACGATACCGGCCAGGGCGCCGTTGCGGGTCATGCCTTTCCACAGCACCGAGATCAGCACCACCGGACCGAAGGCGGCACCGAAGCCAGCCCAGGCGTAGGCCACCAGGCCCAGCACACGGTTTTCCGGATTGGAGGCCATCGCAATGGCGATCAGCGCGACAGCCAGGACCATCAAGCGACCGACCCAGACCAATTCCTTCTGCGAAGCGCTCTTGCGCAGGAAGGCCTTGTAGAAGTCCTCGGTCAGTGCACTGGAGCACACCAGCAACTGGCAGCTCAAGGTGCTCATCACCGCGGCCAGGATGGCCGACAGCAGGATACCGGCGATCCACGGGTTGAACAGGATCTTGGCCAGTTCGATGAACACGCGCTCGTGGTTTTCGGTGACCGGACCTGCCAGGTCAGGGTGCGCCGAGAAGTAGGCGATGCCGAAGAAGCCGACCGCGCAGGTACCGGCCAGGCACAGGATCATCCAGGTCATGGAGATGCGACGGGCGTTGGCGATCGACTTCACCGAGTCGGCGGCCATGAAGCGCGCCAGGATGTGCGGCTGCCCGAAGTAGCCAAGGCCCCAGCCCATCAGCGAGATGATGCCGATGAAGGTCGCGCCCTTGAACATGTCGAAGTGCGCCGGGTTCACCGCGTCGATGGCAGCGAAGGTCTGGTCGAAGCCGCCAGTGGAGATCAGCACGATCACCGGGGTGAGGATCAGCGCGAAGATCATCAGCGAAGCCTGCACGGTATCGGTCCAGCTAACGGCCAGGAAACCACCGATGAAGGTGTAGGCGATAGTCGCCGCGGCACCGGCCCACAGAGCGGTTTCGTACGGCATGCCGAAGGTGCTTTCGAACAGGCGAGCGCCGGCGACGATGCCGGAAGCGCAGTAGATGGTGAAGAACACCAGGATGACGATCGCCGAAATGATCCGCAGCAGGCCGGTCTGGTCTTCGAAACGGCTGGAGAAGTAGTCCGGCAGGGTCAGGGCGTCACCGTTGTGCTCGGTCTGCACACGCAGACGGCCGGCGACGAACAGCCAGTTCAGGTAGGCGCCGACGGTCAGGCCGATGGCGATCCAGGCCTCGGAAAGGCCCGCGAAGTAGATGGCGCCCGGCAGGCCCATCAACAGCCAGCCGCTCATGTCCGATGCGCCGGCGGAAAGCGCGGTGACCACGCTGCCGAGACTACGGCCGCCGAGAATATAGTCGGAAAGGTTCTTGGTGGAGCGATAGGCGGCGAAGCCGATCAGCACCATTGCCGCAATGTAGACCACGAAGGTGATCGTTAGTGGATTGCCCATGAGTTGTGCCCTGGCGTTGTTTTTATCTCTTGCGACCGCCGCACGCGACGGTTGCACCCAGGCGGCGAATCCTATGCAACAACATGAACGAGGTGCAACCATTTTTCATTTGCAAGTTGCACCCAGCCATGGCTTTTCGGATAAAGCCCCTTTTTTGCTCCTTTTCGGAGCAAACACAGCGTTTTAAATAAGCAAAAGCAGCAAAAAAGACCGTTTCGGCTGTAAGGAAACAGCCTTCAGACGAGTTGCACCTGTACCGCGAAGATTTCGGGTTGCACCCGGTTGCACCCGAATTGTCCTACAGGCTAATCTTGCCTTCAGCTTAGGCCACATCCGTGACCAATAACGAGGATAAGAAATGGCGACGACCACCCTTGGGGTCAAACTCGACGACCCGACCCGTGAGCGACTCAAAGCAGCTGCGCAGTCCATCGACCGCACGCCGCACTGGTTGATCAAGCAAGCGATCTTCAACTATCTCGAGAAGCTCGAGGGTGGCGCCACCCTGAACGACCTCAACGGCCATGCCACCGCTGGCGATGACGCCGGTGAAGTCGCCGCCGACCACGCCCACCAGTGCTTCCTGGAATTCGCCGAAAGCATCCTGCCGCAGTCGGTACTGCGCTCGGCGATCACTGCCGCCTACCGCCGCCCCGAGCAGGAAGTGGTGCCGATGCTGCTGGAGCAGGCACGCCTGCCGGCCGCCCAGGCCGAAGCCACCAACAAGCTGGCCGCAAGCCTGGCCGACAAGCTGCGCAACCAGAAGAGCGCAGGCGGCCGTGCCGGCATCGTCCAGGGCCTGCTGCAGGAGTTCTCGCTGTCGTCCCAGGAAGGCGTGGCGCTGATGTGCCTGGCCGAAGCCCTGCTGCGCATCCCCGACAAAGGTACCCGTGACGCGCTGATCCGCGACAAGATCAGCACCGGCAACTGGCAGCCGCACCTGGGCAACAGCCCGTCGCTGTTCGTCAACGCCGCCACCTGGGGCCTGCTGCTGACCGGCAAGCTGGTCAGCACCCACAACGAATCCGGCCTGACCTCCTCGCTCACCCGCATCATCGGCAAGAGCGGCGAGCCGATGATCCGCAAGGGCGTCGACATGGCCATGCGCCTGATGGGCGAGCAGTTCGTCACCGGCGAGACCATCGCCGAGGCCCTGGCCAATGCCAGCAAGTTCGAAGCCAAGGGCTTCCGCTACAGCTACGACATGCTCGGCGAAGCCGCGCTGACCGAGCACGACGCACAGAAGTACCTGGCCTCCTACGAGCAGGCGATCCACTCGATCGGCAAGGCCTCGCACGGCCGCGGCATCTATGAAGGCCCGGGCATCTCGATCAAGCTCTCGGCCCTGCACCCGCGCTACAGCCGCGCCCAGTACGAGCGCGTGATGAGCGAGCTGTACCCGCGCCTGCTGTCGCTGACCCTGCTGGCCAAGCAGTACGACATCGGCCTGAACATCGACGCCGAGGAAGCCGACCGCCTGGAGCTGTCGCTGGACCTGCTCGAGCGCCTGTGCTTCGAACCGTCGCTGGCCGGCTGGAACGGCATCGGCTTCGTCATCCAGGCCTACCAGAAGCGCTGCCCGTACGTGATCGACTACGTCATCGACCTGGCCAAGCGCAGCCGCCACCGCCTGATGATCCGCCTGGTGAAAGGCGCCTACTGGGACAGCGAGATCAAGCGCGCCCAGGTCGAGGGCCTGGAAGGCTATCCGGTCTACACCCGCAAGGTGTACACCGACGTGTCCTACGTCGCCTGCGCGCGCAAGCTGCTGGCCGTGCCAGAAGCCATCTACCCGCAGTTCGCCACCCACAACGCCCACACCCTGTCGGCCATCTACACCATCGCCGGGCAGAACTACTACCCGGGCCAGTACGAGTTCCAGTGCCTGCACGGCATGGGCGAACCGCTGTACGAGCAAGTCGTGGGCAAGGTTTCCGAAGGCAAGCTGAACCGTCCGTGCCGCGTGTACGCGCCGGTCGGCACCCACGAGACCCTGCTGGCCTACCTGGTCCGCCGCCTGCTGGAAAACGGCGCCAACACCTCGTTCGTCAACCGCATCGCCGACCACTCGATCTCCATCCAGGAACTGGTCGCCGACCCGGTTGCCAGCATCGAGCGCATGGGCACCCAGGAAGGCAGCATCGGCCTGCCGCACCCGCGCATCCCGATGCCGCGTGAACTGTACGGCAGCGAGCGGGCCAACTCGGCCGGCATCGACATGGCCAACGAACACCGCCTGGCGTCGCTGTCCTGCGCCCTGCTTGCCACCGCCCACAACGACTGGAAAGCCACCCCGCTGCTGGCCTGCGCCGCCAGCGAGCAGCCGGCCGCGCCGGTGCTCAACCCGGCCGACCACCGCGATGTCGTGGGCCACGTGCAGGAAGCCACTGTCGCCGACGTCGACAACGCCATCCAGTGCGCGCTGAACGCCGCGCCGATCTGGCAGGCCACCCCGCCGGCCGAGCGCGCAGCGATCCTCGAACGCGCCGCCGACCTGATGGAAGCCGACATCCAGCCGCTGATGGGCCTGCTGGTGCGCGAAGCCGGCAAGACCTACGCCAACGCCATCGCCGAAGTGCGCGAAGCCGTGGACTTCCTGCGCTACTACGCGGTGCAGGCACGCAACGACCTGCGCAACGACAGCTGCCGCCCACTGGGTCCGGTGGTGTGCATCAGCCCGTGGAACTTCCCGCTGGCGATCTTCTCCGGCCAGGTGGCCGCGGCGCTGGCCGCCGGCAACCCGGTACTGGCCAAGCCGGCCGAACAAACCCCGCTGGTCGCCGCACAGGCCGTGCGCCTGCTGCTGGAAGCCGGCATCCCCGAAGGCGTGCTGCAACTGCTGCCAGGCCAGGGTGAAACCGTCGGTGCCGGCCTGGTCGGTGACGAACGCGTCAAGGGCGTGATGTTCACCGGTTCCACCGAGGTCGCCCGCCTGCTGCAACGCAACATCGCCGGTCGCCTGGACAACCAGGGCCGCCCGATCCCGCTGATCGCCGAGACCGGTGGCCAGAACGCCATGATCGTCGACTCCTCGGCGCTGACCGAGCAGGTGGTGATCGACGTGGTCTCCTCGGCCTTCGACAGCGCCGGCCAGCGTTGCTCGGCCCTGCGTGTGCTGTGCCTGCAGGAAGACTCCGCCGACCGCGTGATCGAAATGCTCAAGGGCGCCATGGCCGAAAGCCGCCTGGGCAACCCGGAGCGCCTGTCCGTGGACATCGGCCCGGTGATCGACGCCGAAGCCAAGGCCGGTATCGAGAAGCACATCCAGGGCATGCGCGACAAAGGCCGCACCGTCTACCAGGTAGCCATCGCCGAAGGCGAGGAGATCAAGCGCGGCACCTTCGTGATGCCGACCCTGATCGAACTGGAAAGCTTCGACGAGCTCAAGCGCGAGATCTTCGGCCCGGTGCTGCACGTGGTGCGCTACAACCGCAAGGACCTGGACCAGCTGATCGAGCAGATCAACGCCTCCGGCTACGGCCTGACCCTAGGCGTGCACACCCGCATCGACGAGACCATCGCCAAGGTGGTGGACAACGTCAACGCCGGCAACATGTACGTCAACCGTAACATCGTCGGTGCCGTGGTCGGCGTGCAGCCGTTCGGTGGTGAAGGCCTGTCGGGCACCGGCCCGAAAGCCGGCGGCCCGCTGTACCTGTACCGCCTGCTGTCGACCCGCCCGGCCGACGCCATCGCCCGCCACTTCCAGGCCGACGATGCGCGCAGCCAGGCCGACACCACCCTGCGCGACCAGCAGCTCAAGCCGCTGACCACCCTCAAGACCTGGGCGGCCAGCAGCCAGATGAGCGACCTGGCCGCGCTGTGCGAGCAGTTCGCCGAGCAGTCGCAGAGCGGCATCACCCGCGTGCTGCCAGGCCCGACCGGCGAGCGCAACACCTACAGCGTGCTGCCACGCGAACACGTGCTGTGCCTGGCCGACAACGAGGCCGACCTGCTGGCCCAACTGGCGGCGGTACTGGCCGTGGGCAGCTCGGCGGTGTTCCAGGACGGCGAGCCGGCCAAGACCGTGCGCGGCCGTCTGCCGAAGGAGCTGCAAGCGAAGATCAAGCTGGTGGCCGACTGGAGCAAGGATGAGGTGGCCTTCGACGCGGTCATCCACCACGGTCACTCCGACCAGCTGCGCGGCGTCTGCGAGCAGGTGGCCAAGCGTGCCGGCGCGATCGTCGGCGTGCACGGGCTGTCGAGCGGCGATCACCAGATCGCCCTGGAACGCCTGGTGATCGAGCGGGCGGTGAGTGTTAACACCGCGGCGGCGGGCGGTAACGCCAGCCTGATGACCATCGGCTGACGCTGACAGTCGTTGAACGGAAAAGGAGAGCTCAGGCTCTCCTTTTTTATTAGCCCCTCGCGGGCCTCTTCGCGGGTAAACCCGCTCCCACAGGTACAGCGCGGGCCTTAAGGCACAGGTGACCACTGTGGGAGCGGGTTTACCCGCGAAGAGGCCGGCACTGACTGCACAAATCTCAGTGTTTCATGCCGAGTTCGGCATCATCCATCAATGCCTTGGCCAGGGCGCTCAGGTAATACGACGCCCAGAGCAACTGGGGCTTTTCCTCCATGATCCCGGTGATGGTCAGGTCGCGTACGCAGCCCATCAGCTCCGAGGCCTGGTCGCGGGCGTGCTGGCAGGGGATGCCGGGCTCGATGCAGAACAGCGGGTCGGTCATGCCTTCGCCCTGGTAGAACTTGGTCTTGCCGACGGTGGTGGGGATGTTGCCTGTGGTCATGGTTTTTCTCCCTGAAATGGTGGGTGCCTGTGCGGGCCTCTTCGCGGGCAAGCCCGCTCCCACAGGGACAGCGCTGGCTCCAAGGCACAGCTGAACCTGTGGGAGCGGGTTTACCCGCGAAAGGGCCCGACCAGGCACGCGACCTAGTGCAATGTGGGCGCCTGCGCCGGCATCTGCACCTGGATCAACGCCGCTTCGAGCAACATACGCAGCGATTCCATTTCATGCATCGACGCCATCATCAACACGGCAGCCGGCGACCTGGGTTTGAGCTGTACGGCGTGATGGGCCACGGTCAAGGCGCACAGGGCGTACTCGGTGGCCTGGATGAGGGTGTCTTCGAGGGAATGAGGGTTGTGGGGGGGATCGGGGACAATCTTCAACATAGCTACCTCTTGCTGATCAAGTGGGACCACCACCCGTTGCTGTCAAACAAGAAGGTGGCAGCTGTATATGGGTTGACAGACCGGTCAGCAAGAGCAAAACCCCGGCGCACGCGAAGTGCCCCACATACAGCCGCCATAAAGGGCAAAGCCGTTGAGTAAGCTCTTGATAATCGGCCTGTCAAAGCCGGTCGCTGATTGTGCAGCGACCGTCCGAGACTAGAGGCCAACCCGGAGCACCGCAATGGCTTGAAAGGGCTTGGGAGTATGTTTGGAAATTGGACTACATGGAATAGGGAAAGTCTTGGAATCTGCGTAGGAAACGCACTGCGGCTCGGCCATTCGAGCCATAGGTGCGACTGGAAAGCTGCGATTAATTTGAGGCCAAAACAGCCATCAGGCCGATTTCTTTTTCACCGTGAAGTCAACTTCCAGGTCGGCGTTCGCCAGAATATTCACCAGTGCATCCAGCGAGAACTTGTCTATCTTGCCATTGAGCAAGTCACTCAAGCGTGGCTGAGTCAGATGCAGTCGCCGTGCTGCGTCTTTCTGCGGCAGATCCCAGGACCGGACAATCCTGGCCAACACCCTCATCAGCTTCGCCCGAAGCCGCAGGTTCTCGGCCTCTTCCGGTGAGTCGAACAGCGCATCCCATACCGAAGTGGAGCGTTCGTTTGTCATCGCAAATCCCTCTGTGCATCCATCTCGTTCAAACACTGTCGACTCCAGCTCAGCAGGCACCCAACCATTTGTATCGCGCTTTCGCCAGATCGATATCGCGCTTTTCCGTCTTCTCGGTCGTCTTGCGAAACGCGTGCAGGACATAAACCGCTTCTGGTCGACTCACGACGTAGAACACCCGAAACGCCCCGTCCTGACACTTGATGCGGATTTCCCGCGTCCCAGGCCCAACGCTTTCCATTGGTTTCCAGTCGAAGGGGGCCTCACCGTCCTGGATCAGCTCCAGCTGATACCCGGCCCGCTGCCTTGCCACAATCGGAAAGTCCCGCAGGTCCTGCTTGCTGCTACCCATCCATTCGATTGGCTTTTGCCCATCATGCATCCTGCACGCTCCCGCCAATGCATTCGCCTGGCTTGTCCATACCGGAGGCGTAAGCTCTCCATGAGCGGCAAAGATAAAACTATATCGATATCGATATAAGCGCAATTGCGTGACAAGGCTTTGCGACGGGTAACACCCACGTCCATAGCGCCCGGCGCAACCCAAGGAGGCCTGGGCGATGGCAACTTCTGCTCCGATATCACCCAAACCAATTAACCTGTCCCCTGCCCCATCACCTTGCCTAGACTCGCTGCATCCCGAACCAGGAATGCCGCCATGTCCGAGCAACTCCTCAGCAGCCGCAACCTCGCCTTCGAACTCTACGAAGTCCTCGACGCCGAGGCCCTGACCCAGCGCCCGCGCTTCGCCGAACACAGCCGCGAGACCTTCGACGCGGCGCTGACCACCGCCCGTACCCTTGCCGAAAAGTACTTCGCCCCGCACAACCGCAAGGGCGACGAAAACGAGCCGCGCTACGTGGACGGCCGCGCCGAGCTGATCCCGGACGTTAAGCCTGCGGTCGACGCCTTCCTCGAAGCGGGCTTCCTCAACGCCAACCGCGACTTCGAAGTCGGCGGCATGCAGCTGCCCAGCCTGGTGTCGCAAGCCTGCTTCGCCCACTTCCAGGCCGCCAACGCCGGCACCACGGCCTACCCGTTCCTGACCATGGGCGCGGCCAACCTGATCGAGAGCTTCGCCAGCGACGAACAGAAACGCCTGTTCCTGCAACCGATGATCGAGGGACGCTACTTCGGCACCATGGCCCTGACCGAACCCCACGCTGGCTCGTCGCTGGCCGATATCCGCACCCGCGCTGAACCCGCAGGCGACGGCACCTACCGGCTCAAGGGCAACAAGATCTTCATCTCCGGCGGCGACCACGAGCTTTCGCAGAACATCGTGCACATGGTCCTGGCCAAGCTGCCGGACGCACCGCCCGGGGTGAAGGGCATCTCGCTGTTCATCGTGCCCAAGTACCTGGTCAACGCCGACGGCAGCCTGGGGCCACGCAACGACGTGCTGCTGGCCGGCCTGTTCCACAAGATGGGCTGGCGCGGCACCACCTCCACGGCGCTGAACTTCGGTGACAACGGCCAGTGTGTCGGCTACTTGGTGGGCCAGCCGCACCAGGGCCTGGCCTGCATGTTCCAGATGATGAACGAGGCGCGCATCGGCGTCGGCATGGGCGCGGTGATGCTGGGTTACGCCGGTTACCTGTATTCCCTGGACTATGCCCGTCAACGTCCACAGGGCCGCCTGCCGGACAACAAGGACCCGCACAGCCCCGCCGTGCCGATCATCGAGCACAGCGATGTGAAGCGCATGCTGCTGGCACAGAAGGCCTACGTCGAGGGTGCTTTCGACCTGGGCCTGTACGCTGCCCGGCTGTTCGATGACACCCACACCGCCGCGGATGCTGAGGCTCGCCGGCAAGCCTTGGAGCTGCTCGACCTGCTCACCCCCATCGTCAAGTCCTGGCCCTCGGCGTTCTGCCTGAAAGCCAACGAACTGGCGATCCAGATCCTTGGCGGCCACGGCTACACCCGCGAATACCCGGTCGAGCAGTATTACCGCGACAACCGTCTCAACCCGATCCACGAGGGCACCGAGGGCATCCAGTCCCTCGACCTGCTCGGGCGCAAGCTGGCGCAGAACAACGGCGCCGGGCTCAAGCAACTGATTCGCCTGATCGCCGGCACCTGCGAGCGCGCCAGCCATCACCCGAACCTCGATCCGTTGCGCCAGCCCCTGGAGCACCTGGTCAATCGCCTGCAAAGCGTGACCCTCGCCCTGCTCGGCGACCTGGCCGCCGGCAAGGTCGCCGGCGCGCTGGCCAACTCGGCGCTGTACCTCAAGGTGTTCGGCCACTGCGTGATCGGCTGGCGCTGGCTGGAGCAGGCCATTCATGCCGAGGTCGGCCTGCTCAAGGGCAGTGACCGCGACTTCTATCAGGGCAAGCTCCAGGCCGCGCGTTATTTCCTCACCTGGGAGGTGCCGGGCTGCCATAATGACCTCGCTTTGCTCGAGGCCCGCGACGACACCTGCCTCGCGATGCAAGAGGGGTGGTTCTAGGGGGAGCCACCGCACACACGGAGATTTCCATGTTCGACTCCAGCACCCTGCTGCGCCAGCGCTTTGCCGCGCTGCGCAGCACGGCCGAACTGTTCTCGCTTCGCCATGTGAAGCAATCGCACCAGTCACTGTCGGTTCGGCGCAACGTCGCCGAGCCACCCTTCTTCAGCCAGGACGAAGGCGCCATGCTCACCGTGCGGGTGGATGGCGTGGAGGCCTACGCGGCCACCGCCGACCTGTCCCAGGCCGGGCTGCAACGCGCCCTGGAGCAGGCCGAGGCGCTGGCCCGGCGGATCAAGGCCAGCAGCCTGCTCGACCTGAGCGGCCAGCCGGCCCCGGAGGGACGCCACGACCATGTCTCGCCCAACTTCGAGCAGCCCCTGCCCAACCTCGCCGACTGCCTGGACGTGCTGGCCGCCGAATCGGCCAGCGTGCCACGTGACGAGCGCCTGGTGGACTGGCAGGCCAGCCTTGGCATCAGCGTGGTCGAGCAGACCTACCTGAACTCCGCCGGCGCCGAGCTGCGCCATGCCCAGCGCTTCGTCTACCCGGGCCTGGGCGTCACCGCCAGCGACGGCCAGGACAGCCAGAGCCGCAGCCTGGGCCGGGAGAACTTCGGCCAGCAGGGCGGCTTCGAGGTGATCCAGCGCTGTGGCCTGGTCGGCGCGGCCCGCCGGGTAGCCGACGAGGCGCTGCAGTTGCTGCTGGCGCCCAACACCCCGAGCGGCCGGCGCGACCTGCTGCTGATGCCCGACCAGATGATGCTGCAGATCCACGAGTCCATCGGCCATCCGCTGGAGCTGGACCGTATCCTGGGCGATGAGCGCAACTACGCCGGTACCAGCTTCGTCAAAGCCAGCGACTTCGGCCACCTGCAGTACGGCTCGAAGCGGCTCAACGTGACCTTCGACCCGACGATCCGCGAGGAGTTGGCCAGCTACAGCTTCGATGACGACGGTACACCGGCCAGCAAGCAGTTCCTGATCCGCGACGGCCTGCTGGTGCGCCCCCTGGGCGGCGTGCTGTCGCAGCTGCGCTCGGGCCTGGACGGCGTGGCCAACAGCCGCGCCTGCGGCTGGAACCGCGCACCTATCGACCGAATGGCCAACCTCAATGTCGAGCCTGGCGACCAGTCGCTGGAACAACTGATCGGGGGGATCGAACACGGTATCCTGATGCGCACCAACCGCTCCTGGTCCATCGACGATGCGCGCAACAAGTTCCAGTTCGGCTGCGAGTGGGGGCAGTTGATCGAGAACGGCGAGCTCAAGGGCGTGGTGAAGAACCCGAACTACCGGGGCATCTCCGCCGACTTCTGGCGCAACCTCTCGGCCGTGGGCGACAGCAGCACCTTCCAGGTGCTCGGCACGCCCAACTGCGGCAAGGGCGAGCCCAACCAGGTGGTGCGTGTCGGCCATGCCTCGCCGGCCTGCGTGTTCCGCCAGATCGACGTATTCGGGGGAGACGCCTGATGAGCAGCCTGTACCAGCAACGTTTCGAAAGCCTGCTCGACAGCCTGAACGCCGCCGTGCAACCGGGCGAGCAGTTCACCCTCGGCTACAGCGCCGAGCATTCGCAGTTCGTGCGCTTCAACCATGCCAAGGTGCGCCAGGCCGGGCTGGTCAGCCAGGCCAGCGCACACCTGCGGCTGGTGCGTGAAGGGCGCCAGGCCGAGCAGCAGATCACCTTGGGCGACGACCCCGAGCTCGACCGCCAGCGCCTGCACGACGCCCTGGCACAGCTGCGCCAGACCTTGCCATTGCTGGCGGTGGATCCCTACCTGAACCTCGACGACAGCGCCTGGCACAGCCATAGCCTGCTCGAACCGCCATTGCCCGAGCTGGACGAAGTGCTGGCCCTGGTCGAGCGCGAAGCCGGTGACCTGGACCTGGTCGGCATCTATGCCGCCGGCCCCATCTGCCGGGGCTTCGCCAGTTCCTTCGGGGCCTTCGGCTGGCACCAGGCCAACAGTTTCAACTTCGACTGGAGCCTGTTCCACGCCAACGGCCAGGCGGTCAAGGCCAACTATGCCGGGCAGGCCTGGAGCGGCGAGGCCTTCGCCTCCCGCCTGCGCCAGGCTCGCGAACAACTGGCTCACCTGGGGCGCCCGGCCATTACCCTCAAGCCCGGCAGCTACCGCGCCTACCTGGCGCCGGCGGCGATGGACGAAATCGCCGGGATGCTGTGCTGGGGCGGTTTCTCCGCGCAGGCCCTGGCCACGGGCAACAGCCCGTTGCAGCGTCTGTACAACGGCGACGCGCAACTGAGCCCACGAGTGAGCTTCAGCGAGCAGGTCAGCGGCTCGCTGAGCCCGGCGTTCTCCGACGAGGGCTCGCCCCGTCGCGACCTGCTGCTGATCGGTGAAGGCAGGGCGCTGGAGCGGCTGGTGAGCGCCCGCAGCGCCGCCGAGTTCGCACAGCAGGCCAATGGCGCCGACAGCCATGAGTCACCGTGCGCGCTGAGCCTGGCACCGGGGAACCTGCCCGGAGAAGAGGTTCTGGAGCGTCTGGGCACCGGGCTGTACATCAGCAACCTGTGGTACCTGAACTACTCGGACCTGCCCGCCGCGCGCATGACCGGGCTGACCCGTTTCGCCACGTTCTGGGTGGAAAACGGCCAGATCCAGGGGCCGGTGAGCACCATGCGCTTCGACGACAGCCTGTACAACCTGCTGGGTAGCCAGCTGGAGGACCTGACCCAGGAACGCGAGATGATCCTCTCGACCAGCACCTACGGGCAGCGCAGCACTGGGTCGAGTCATCTGCCGGGGGCGTTGCTGAAGGGGTTGACCCTGACACTGTGATCCGCAGGACCGACCTCTTCGCGGGTAAACCCGCTCCCACAGGTTTGTCGATAACCCTGTGGGAGCGGGTTTACCCGCGAAGAGGTCGGCACAGGCAACACAAAACGTAGAGGTAGCTGATGTCCGATCGCGCCCCGCTGGACCCCGTCACCGCCCGCTGGATCCCCTGGGTAGTGGCCATCGCCTTCTTCATGCAGTCGCTCGACGGCACCATCCTCAACACCGCGCTGCCGGCCATGGCCCGCTCCTTGGCCGAGGACCCGCTGCGCATGCAGGGGGTGATCATCGCCTACATGCTCACCGTGGCCCTGCTGATCCCGGCCTCGGGCTGGATCGCCGACCGTTTCGGCACCAAGCGCATCTTCTTCAGCGCCATCCTGCTGTTCAGCTTCGGTTCGCTGTTGTGCGCCATGGCCAACAGCCTCGGCTTCCTGATCCTGGCCCGGGTGATCCAGGGCCTGGGCGGCGCGCTGATGCTGCCGGTCGGGCGCCTGGTGGTGCTGCGCGCCTACCCGCGCTCGGAGCTGGTGCGGATCATGAGCTTCATCACCATCCCCGGCCTGCTCGGCCCGTTGCTGGGTCCGACCCTGGGTGGCTGGCTGGTGGAGATTCTCAGCTGGCACTGGATCTTCCTGATCAACCTGCCGGTGGGGGCACTGGGCTGCTACGCGGTGTGGAAGTTCATCCCCGACCTGCGCGGCGCCGAACGCACCAGCTTCGATGGCCCGGGTTTCCTGCTGTTCGGCGCGGCGATGGTGCTGATCACCATCGCCATGGAGGGCTTGGGCGAACTGCACCTGCCGCACCTGCGGGTGATGCTGTTGCTGTTCGCCGGCATGGCCTGCCTGGCCGCCTACTGGCTGCGCGCCGGGCGTGATCCGGAGCCCCTGTTCTCGCCCTCGCTGTTCCGCGTACGGACCTTCGCCATCGGTATCCTCGGCAACCTGTTCGCCCGCCTGGGCAGCGGCGCCCTGCCCTTCCTGGTGCCGTTGCTGCTGCAGGTGGCGCTGGGCTATTCGCCGGCCCAGGCCGGCATGAGCATGATCCCGCTGGCGGCGGCGGCGATGCTCGCCAAGTCCATTGCTCGGCCGCTGATCGAACGCCTGGGCTATCGCATCGTGCTGACCGGCAACACCCTGCTGCTAGGCCTGCTGCTGGCCAGCCTGGGGCTGGTGGACGAGCAGACGCCCTATGCCGTGCTGCTGGTGCAACTGGCGCTGCTGGGCGCGGTCAACTCGATGCAGTTCACGGCAATGAACACGGTGACGCTGATCGACCTCGACGACGCCAGCGCCAGCAGCGGCAACAGCCTGCTGTCAGTGGTCGCGCAACTGTCGCTGAGCCTGGGCGTGGCCTGCGCCGGCGCCTTGCTCGGCGGTTTCACCGCGGCTGGCGGCGCCGAGGGCGTGGAGAGCACCCTGGGCGCGTTCCAACTGACCTTCGTCACCATCGGCGTGATGGCCATGCTGGCGGCGGCGATCTTCCTGCAACTGGCGCCGACGGACGGAAGGCGCGCCCGTCGTCCGGAACATCACGTCGAGTCGTAGGGCGAATGGCTTTGAGGCTGGTAGACTATGCGGCATTTTTCGCTTCGCACCGCAGGCCCGCCTCGTGACCGTTGAAACCACCGCTTTTGCCACCCTACCGCTGTCCGCCGCCATGCTGGCCAACCTGGACGCCCTGGGCTACGCCTCGATGACACCGATCCAGGCCCAGAGCCTGCCGGTCATCCTCAAGGGCCAGGACCTGATCGCCCAGGCCAAGACCGGTAGCGGCAAGACCGCCGCCTTCGGCATCGGCCTGCTCAACCCGATCAACCCGCGCTATTTCGGCTGCCAGGCGCTGGTGCTGTGCCCGACTCGGGAGCTGGCCGACCAGGTAGCCAAGGAGCTGCGCCGCCTGGCCCGCGCCGAGGACAACATCAAGATCCTCACCCTGTGCGGCGGCGTGTCGCTCGGCCCGCAGATCGCTTCGCTGGAGCACGGCGCGCACATCATCGTCGGCACCCCGGGGCGCATCCAGCAGCACCTGGACAAAGGCACCCTGGTGCTCGACGGTCTCAACACCCTGGTCCTGGACGAAGCCGACCGCATGCTCGACATGGGCTTCTTCGACGCCATCGCCAGCATCATCGGCAAGACCCCGTCGCGCCGCCAGACCCTGCTGTTCTCCGCCACCTACCCAGCCGGCATCGAGCAGTTGGCCAAGGACTTCATGCGCCAGCCGCAGCAGGTCAAGGTCGAGGCGCTGCACAGCGACAGCCAGATCGAACAGCGCTTCATCGAGATCGACCCGCAGCAGCGCCTGGAAGCGGTGACCCGCGTGCTCGGCCACTACCGCCCGCAGTCCTGCGTAGCGTTCTGCTTCACCAAGCAGCAGTGCGAGGACCTGGTCACCCACCTGACCGCCAAGGGCATCGTCGCCCAGGCCCTGCACGGCGACCTGGAGCAGCGCGACCGCGACCAGGTGCTGACGATGTTCGCCAACCGCAGCAGCTCGGTGCTGGTGGCCACCGATGTGGCCGCCCGCGGCCTGGACATCGACGGCCTGGACCTGGTGATCAACGTCGAGCTGGCCCGTGACGCCGAGATCCACGTGCACCGCGTCGGCCGTACTGGTCGCGCCGGCGAGAAAGGCGTGGCGATCAGCCTGGTGGCGCCGGCCGAAGGCCACCGCGCCCAGGCCATCGAGGACCTGCAGAACAAGCCGCTGCGCTGGGAACAGCTGGACAACCTCAAGAGCAAGGGCGGCGAGCCGCTGCTGCCGGCGATGACCACCCTGTGCATCGGTGCCGGGCGTAAGGACAAGCTGCGCCCGGGCGACATCCTCGGTGCACTGACCGGCGACGCCGGGTTGCCGGGCAAGCAGGTGGGCAAGATCGCCATCTTCGACTTCGTGGCGTTCGTCGCCGTGGAGCGGGCGGTGGCCAAGCAGGCGATGCAGCGGCTGAACAGCGGCAAGATCAAGGGTCGTGCCCTGAAAGTCCGTATCGTCTAAAGGCTTGGCAAAAGATCCCTGTGGGAGCGGGTTCACCCGCGAATACGATGGTGCAGCCACTACCGTATTCGCGGGTGAACCCGCTCCCACAGGGGCCGATGCTCCATTCATAAAAGGTTTACACCGTGCACTCCACCGACGTGATCATCCTCGGCGCCGGCGCCGCCGGCCTGATGTGTGCCCAGCTCAGCGCCCGCCGCGGGCGCCGGGTGCTGCTGCTCGACCACGCCAACAAGCCGGGCAAGAAGATCCTCATGTCCGGCGGCGGGCGTTGCAACTTCACCAACATGTACACCGAGCCGGCCAACTTCCTCTCGCACAACCCGCACTTCTGCAAGTCGGCGCTGGCCCGCTACACCCAGTGGGACTTCATCGAGCTGGTGTGCAAGCACGGCGTGCCGTACCACGAGAAGAAGCTCGGCCAGCTGTTCTGCGACAACAAGTCCAGCGACATCCTCGACATGCTGCTGGCCGAGTGCGACGAGGCCGGCGCCGAACTGCGCATGAACACCAGCATCGAGCGCATCGACAAGACCGAAGGCGGCTACACCCTGCAGACCAGCGCCGGCCCGTTCGCCTGCCAGTCGCTGGTGATCGCCACCGGCGGCCTGTCGATTCCTACCCTGGGCGCCACCGGTTTCGGCTACCAGGTCGCCCGCCAGTTCGGCCATGAACTGTTGCCGACCCGCGCCGGCCTGGTGCCGTTCACCATCACCGAGCCCCAGCTCAAGGCACTGTGCACTGAATTGTCGGGCACCTCGCTGGACTGTGTCGCCAGCTGCAATGGCACGAGCTTCCGCGAGAATCTGTTGTTCACCCACCGCGGCCTGAGTGGCCCGGCGATCCTGCAGATCTCCTCGTTCTGGGAAGCCGGCGATACGCTGGAGATCAACCTTCTGCCCGATCGCGATGCGCTGGAGTGGCTGCAGGGCCAGCAGGTCGAGCGTCCCAACAGCGAGCTGAAGACCGTGCTGAGCGAGGTGTTCACCCGCAAGCTGGCCAACCTGCTGGCCGAACAGTGGTTCGTTTCGAAACCATTGAAGCAGTACACCCCGGCGGAATTGACCCAGATCGCCGAAAAACTGGCGGCCTGGCAAGTGATCCCGGCCGGCACCGAGGGCTATCGCACCGCGGAAGTCACCCTGGGTGGCGTCGATACCCGCGAGGTGTCGTCCAAGACCATGGAATCGCTGAAAAGCCCGGGGTTGTACTTCATCGGCGAAGTGCTGGACGTAAGTGGCCACCTGGGCGGTTTCAACTTCCAGTGGGCCTGGGCTTCGGCCAACGCGGCGGCGCAGTTCGTGTAGAGTAGAATCCATTCAGCAGCACGGAACGCTTCTTGCTGGTCTGTGCTGGAGCGCCATTTTTTGGGGCTGCTGCGCAGCCCTATCGCGGCACAAGGCCGCTCCTACAGAGGGACGCGATCTCCTGTAGGAGCGGCCTTGTGCCGCGATAGGGCCGCACAGCGGCCCCAGACGGCCTCAAAGGTATTCATTCGATCTCAGCCCAGGGCCATCATGTCATCGAGCTCGTTCCGCCATTCATTGCGTCGCCTGTGGGGCCAAGACAAGTTCAGCTATGCCATCCGCGTGACCATCGCCCTCACCGGCAGCATGGCCTGGTGCTGGTACCAGAACGAGATGAGCCTGCTCATTCCGCTGTTCCTCGGCATCATCGCCAGCGCCCTGGCCGAGACCGACGATGGCTGGCAGGGCCGGCTCAGCGCCCTGCTGGTGACCCTGGGCTGCTTTGCCATCGCCGCGCTGTCGGTCGAGCTGCTGTTCCCCTACCCCTGGATCTTCGCCGTCGCCCTGGCCCTGGCGGCGTTCTCCCTGACCATGCTCGGGGCCCTGGGCGAACGCTATGGGGCGATCGCCTCGGCCACGCTGATCCTGTCGGTCTACACCATGATCGGCGTCGACCAGCGCGGCGGCGAAGTCAGCGATTTCTGGCACGAGCCGTTGCTTCTGGTGGCGGGAGCGGCCTGGTACGGCCTGCTGTCGGTGCTGTGGCAGGTGCTGTTCTCCAACCAGCCGGTGCAGCAGAGCCTGGCCAAGCTGTTCTATGAACTGGGCAGCTACCTCAAGCTCAAGGCCAGCCTGTTCGAGCCGGTGCGTACACTCGACGTCGAGGCCACGCGTCTGGAGCTGGCCAAACAGAACGGCAGGGTGGTGGCGGCGCTCAACGCGGCCAAGGAAATCATCCTGCACCGGGTCGGTAACAGCCAGCCCAACTCCAAGGTCAGCCGCTACCTCAAGCTGTACTTCCTGGCCCAGGACATCCATGAACGGGTCAGCGCCTCGCACTACCCCTACAACGCGCTGACCGACGCGTTCTTCCATAGCGACGTGATGTTCCGCTGCCAGCGCCTGCTGCGAAAGCAGGGTTCATCCTGCCAGGAGCTGGCCCGCTCGATCCGCCTGCGCCAGCCCTTCGTGCTGGCCAGCGGTTACCCCGAGGCGCTGGAAGACCTCAACGCGTCGCTCGAGCACCTGCGCACCCAGAACAACCCGGCCTGGCGCGGCCTGCTGCGCTCGCTGCGGGCGCTGGCGGCAAACCTGGCCACCCTGGACCGGCTGCTCAGCGCCGCAAGCAACCCGGACAGCCTGGCCGATGCCAGCGACAGCAGCCTGCTCGACCGCTCGCCACGCAATCTCAAGGACGTGTGGAAGCGCCTGCGTACCCAGCTGACGCCGACCTCACTGCTGTTCCGCCATGCCCTGCGCCTGTCGCTGGCACTCTCGGTGGGTTACGGCATGGTGCACCTGATCCACCCGACCCAGGGCTACTGGATCATCCTCACCACGCTGTTCGTCTGCCAGCCCAACTATGGCGCGACCCGGCGCAAGCTGGTGCAGCGGATCTTCGGCACCGCCATCGGCCTGACCGTCGGCTGGGCGCTGTTCGACCTGTTCCCCAACCCGATCATCCAGTCGCTGTTCGCGGTGGTCGCCGGGGTGGTGTTCTTCGTCAATCGCACCACCCGCTACACCCTGGCTACGGCGGCGATCACCCTGATGGTGCTGTTCTGCTTCAACCAGATCGGCGATGGCTACGGGCTGTTCCTGCCGCGCCTGTTCGATACCCTGGTGGGCAGCCTGATCGCCATTCTCGCAGTGTTCCTGTTCCTGCCCGACTGGCAGGGCCGGCGGCTGAACAAGGTGCTGGCCAACACCCTGGCCTGCGCCAGCGAGTACCTGCGCCAGATCATGCAGCAGTACGCCCATGGCAAGCGCGACGACCTGGCCTATCGCCTGGCCCGGCGCAACGCGCACAATGCCGACGCGGCGCTGTCCACTACCCTGGCCAATATGCTCATGGAGCCCGGACACTTCCGTAAGGAGGCCGATGTCGGCTTCCGCTTCCTGGTGCTGTCGCATACCTTGCTCAGCTACCTCTCGGGACTCGGGGCGCATCGTGACACGGCGCTGCCGGCCGAGGTCCACGAGCAGCTGATAGATGGCGCCGGGCGGAGCCTGGCCAGCAGCCTCGACGAAATCGCCAATGGCCTGGCGGCGCGGTTGCCGGTGGCGATCCACAGCGATGCCGAAGAAGCCCTGGCCAATGCGCTGGAGCAGATGCCAGAGGAGCTGGACGAGCATCAGCGGTTGGTGCAGACGCAGCTGGCGCTGATCTGCCGGCAACTGGGACCGCTGCGCACGCTGGCAGGGCATCTGATCAAGGAAGGCCCACCCGCCTGATCACCTCGCGATCAGAACCCATGCTGGCGCAACAGCCGGTCGTAGCTGCCGTCGGCCTTCATCGCGGCGATGGCCTTCTCGAAGCGGGCGACGATCTTCTGGTGCTCCGGGTGCTTGAGGCTGACCAGGATATGCAGACTGTTCTCGCTCAGCGGCGGATCGACGAAGGCCACACCCTCACGCACCGGTTGCGGCTCGCGTTGCAGGTTGTAGCGCGCCACGAACTCATCCTCCACCGCCAGGTTGACCCGACCGGCCGCCAGCATGCGCACCGCGGACGAGAAGCTGCGCACCGGCACCTTGTTCAGGCGCTCGTCGCTGTCGAACTCAGGGGAATAGGCGTAATCGCGCACCACGGCGATGGTGTAGGGGTACAGGTCGGACTGGCGTGCATAGTCGAACGCCTCGCCTTCACGCTTGAGCAGGCGGATGCGGTTGACCAGGTAGGCGTCGGAGAACTGGCCGATCAGGGTTCGCTCGTCGTTATACCAGGCGTTGATCAGCACGTCGTAGCGCCCCTCGCCCACGCCCATCAGCGCCCTGGCCCAGGGCACCTCCTCGAACTCGGTGGCGTAGCCGGCGCGGGTCAGTGCAGTGGTGACGATGCTGGTGGCCAGGCCGCCACCGGGCATGCTGGTGTCGGTGAACGGCGGCCAGCTGTCGGCCACCAGCCGCAGCTTGCCTTGGGCAAGGGCAGGCCCTGCGCACAACAGTCCCAGTAACCCAAGAACGCAAAGCAGTGGCCGCATGCTCAATTCCTTTCGCAGTTGGGGGCTCACGCTGGTGACGGCGGTCTCTACGAGCAACAGAGACTCAGATTACACAAGCCGCATCCTGGCGACAGCGGGCGATAGTGTCATTTAGCCTCTATTTTGGCCGAGTGCCAGGTATCGTCATTCGAACTCGTCGAAGCCGGCAGGATTTGCGATGATCGACGGTCAACCGAAGGAGTACCCATCCATGTCCATCGAGTGGATCTGCAAGCACCATAGCGACCTCACCAAGGAACAACTCTACGCCATCCTGCAACTGCGCACCGAAGTGTTCGTGGTCGAGCAGCGCTGCGCCTACCAGGAAGTCGACGGGCTTGACCTGCTGGGCGACACCCTGCACCTGATGGGCTGGGACGGTGAGCGGCTGGTCGCCTACCTGCGCTTGCTCGATCCACAATCGCAGGATGGCGAAGTCGTCATTGGCCGGGTGGTGACATCTCCCGAGGCTCGCGATATGAAGCTGGGCCACCCGCTGCTGCTGAAGGGGCTGGAGGCTGCCGGCCATTGCTGGCCTGGCGTCGCGATCTATCTGTCAGCCCAGGCGCATTTGCAGGGGTTCTACGCTCGGCATGGTTTCGAAGCGGTCGGCGAGGAATACCTCGAGGACGATATTCCGCACATCGGGATGCGAAAAAGCTGAATTTGCCGGGGGCGCTGCGCGCGCCATCGCGGGACAAGCCCGCTCCCACGGGGAACAGCGGGGTTGCCCGGTGATGAGTCTTTTCAGGGATAGCCCAGCACTTCGCGCAGCTGGCGCAGGTGCTGGATGATCCACTGCTTGTCGATCGCCCCCCAGTCGCGGATGCGGTAGTGCCCGGCATGGTTGCGCGCGCCGGCCTGCTGCTCGAACTCGCAGACGATATCCAGGTCAGCCAGGGCGGCGATGGTGTCCTGGGCGGTGCGCCGCGGCATGCCGGTGGCTTCCATCAGCGCCGGCACGCTGGTGGCGGTCTGGCTGTCGATCAGCCAGGCCACGTAGAGGCGGCGGTAGAAACTGCTGCGGGTCTTGCTCACTTCCGTGGTCATGGGGTGCTTGTCCCTCAGGTGTTGCCCGGCAGCTCCCGATAGGTCAGGTAGACGCGCAGGTCGAATTCCAGTTGATGGTAGTCCGGCTCCATGTGCTGGCAGAGCTGGTAGAAGGCCTTGTTGTGGTCGCGCTCCCTCAGGTGCGCCAGCTCATGCACCACGATCATGCGCAAAAATTGCGGCGCCGCCTCGCGAAATAGCGAAGCGACGCGGATTTCCTTCTTGGCCTTGAGCTTGCCGCCCTGCACCCGCGACACTGCCGTGTTCAGGCCCAGCGCCCGGTGGGTAAGGTCCAGGCGGTTGTCGAACAGCACCTTGTCCAACGGCGGCGCACTGCGCAGGTACTGCTGTTTGATCTCCTGGGCATAGCCGTACAGCGCCTTGTCGCTCTGCACGTCATGACGCTCGGGGTAGCGCTGGCGCAGGTAATCGCCCAGGCGATCGCTGGCGATCATTTGGCGCACCTGTTCCTGCAGGTGCAGCGGGTAGGCTTGCAGGTAGCGTAAGGCGGTCATGGCAGGCGTTCGGATCGGGAAGACGCGAGTTTAGCCAATCACGACGCCCATGGGAAAACCGCCGGGAAATTGCCGGCGTCGACGGCGGTTAGCGGTCGGGCGACCAGGAACCCCTGCACATAGGCGCAGTCGGCATCCTTGAGCCACTCGGCCTGGGCCTGGGTCTCCACGCCCTCGGCAATCACCGTGATGTCGTAGGCCGCGCACAGGCCAATGACGCTGCGTACCAGGGCGATGTCCGCCGCCGAGTCCGGCAGTCGCGCAACCAGGTGGCGGTCAAGTTTGAGGGTGTCGATGGGCAGGTCGCGCAGCATGCGCAACGAGCAGTCGCCAGCACCAAAGTCGTCAAGCGCCACGCGAATGCCCAGCTCGCGCAAACGGTGCACCTGCTTCACCGCCGCGTCGATGTTGTACATCAGCGACGTTTCGGCCACCTCCACCTCCAGCTGGGCGGGCTGCAATTGGTGCTTGTCGATCACCTGGGCCAACTCATCGACCAAACCGGGCATGGTGAACTGGGCGCGACTCAGGCTGATGCTCAGCACCAAAGGCGAACCGAACCGATCACTCCAGGCATTGCGTTGCGCGGCACCTTTGCGATAGATCCAGCTGGCCAGGCGGTTGATCAGGCGCGCCTCTTCCAGCAATGGAATGAACAATCCGGGCGGCACATCGCCGACGCTCGGGTGCTTCCAACGCAACAACGCCTCGAAGCCGCGTAGCCGGCCGTCGGCGAACGCCACCTGGGGCTGGTAGACCAGGCTGAAGTCGTTCTGTTCGATGGCCGTGCGCACGCTGTCCTCGAGCATCAGCCGCGAACGGGCGCGACCATTGAGTTCCTGGTCGTAGAAACGGTACTGTTGGCGCCCGGCCTGCTTGGCCGCATACATCGCGGCATCGGCCGCCCGCAGCAGGCCTTCCACGTTGGCGCCGCAGTCGGGGTAGGTGGCGATGCCGATGCTCACCCCCAGATTGACCTCCAGGCCATCCACCTGCTGGAAGCTCGACATCCGCTCCAGCAACTTCTCGGCATAGCGTCCGGCCTGCTCGGGGTATGGCAGGCCGTCGAACAGCGCGGTGAACTCGTCGCCGCCCATCCTGGCCAGCAACGCCTCGCTGCCCAGGCACTCCTTGAGCTGGTCGGCCACCCAGCGCAGGACCTTGTCGCCGGTTTCGTGGCCGAGCAGGTCGTTGATCCGCTTGAAGCCGTCCAGGTCCATGTACATCAAGGCCTTGGCCTTGTCCGAGCGCTCGTTGCGCAACAGTGCGCTCTCGGCGGCCTGGTAGAAACCACGGCGATTGAGCAGCCCGGTCAACGGGTCGGTGACCGCCTGGTACTCGAGCTGCTGGTGCAGGCTGCGCACCACCGACATGTCCAGCACCGTCACCACCATGGCCTTCTGCTCGGGGGGCAGCGGCGCGCAGGACAGCGCCACCGGTACCAGCTGGCCACCGAGGGTGCGCAGATGGGCGTCGTGCACGCGGAAGATCTGCCGCCCCAGATAAGCTTGGTAGAAGTCCGACTCGGGCCACAGGTTGGCGCAGGGCAACTGGATCAGGTCCAGCATGTGCGCGCCCTGCAGCTTTTCCACCGGGGCATCGAGCAGGCGCGAGATGGCCGGGTTGGCGAAGCCGATGCAGCCCGCCTCGTCCACCACCAGGATGCCCTCGGCGGCGTTCTCCAGGATCGAGGCATTGAAGGCCCGCGCCGATTCCAGTTCGCGGGTCAGGCGTTGCAGCATGCGCCGGTTGCGCTGCTGCTCCAGCTGGGCCTGGACCTTGGGCTTGAGAATCTGCGGGTCGAAAGGTTTGAACAGGTAGTCCACCGCACCGCTGGCATAGCCTTTGAGCACCGCGGCATCGGACTGTTCGTTGGCGGTGAGGAAGATGATCGGGGTCAGTCGCGTGCGTTGGCTGCCGCGCATCAGGCGGGCCACCTCGAAGCCGTCCATCTCGGGCATCTGCACGTCGAGCAGGACCAGGTCGACTTCGTGTTCGAGCAAGGTGCTCAGGGCTTCCATCCCTGAACTGGCGGTCAATACCTGCCAATCCTGGCGGGACAGCAAGGCCCGCATGCTGATGAGGTTTTCCGGGTAGTCGTCTACGACCAGCAGCACCGAGCTGCTTTCCGGTGATTGTGAATAAGCGCCATCCATGCTGCTTCTCTTGGTAAGTCCAACTTCGACTTGTGATTGGATCCGATTGTTACTCTAGACTCGGCACCCGAAGACGCAATGCAGGCAGATGGCCATACGCCATCTGAACCGATGTTAGCCGACTAACGGTATGAGCGGTGGGCAGGCGACGTACGGGCACAAAAAAGCCCGCATCGCTGCGGGCTCCTTCGTTGAACGGCGCCGGATCAGTTGATCTTGGCCGCCAGTTCACCTTTGGCGTAACGCTGGAACATGCCTTCCAGGGAGATCGGCTTGATCTTCGAGGCATTGCCGGCGGTACCGAAGGCTTCGTAGCGGGCGATGCACACGTCGCGCATGGCCTTCACGGTCTCGGCGAAGAACTTGCGTGGGTCGAACTCGCTCGGGTGCTGGGCCATGTAGCGGCGGATGGCACCGGTGGAGGCCAGGCGCAGGTCAGTGTCGATGTTGACCTTACGCACGCCGTACTTGATACCTTCGACGATCTCTTCGACCGGCACGCCGTAGGTCTCTTTGATCTGGCCGCCGTACTCGTTGATGATCGCCAGCCAGTCCTGTGGCACCGAGGAGGAACCGTGCATCACCAGGTGGGTGTTGGGGATGCGCTTGTGGATTTCCTTGATGCGGTCGATGGCCAGGATGTCACCGGTTGGCGGCTTGGTGAACTTGTAGGCGCCGTGGCTGGTACCGATGGCGATGGCCAACGCATCGACCTGGGTCTTCTTGACGAAGTCGGCGGCTTCTTCCGGGTCGGTCAGCATCTGGCTGTGGTCCAGGATACCTTCGGCGCCGACGCCGTCTTCCTCGCCGGCCTGGCCGGTTTCCAGGCTGCCCAGGCAGCCCAACTCGCCTTCCACCGACACGCCGCAGGCGTGGGCGAACGCCACGGTCTGCTGGGTGACACGGACGTTGTAGTCGTAGTCGGACGGGGTCTTGCCGTCTTCCTTCAGAGAGCCGTCCATCATCACCGAACTGAAGCCCAGCTGGATCGAGCGCTGGCACACGTCAGGGCTGGTGCCATGGTCCTGATGCATGCACACCGGGATGTGCGGGAACTCTTCGATGGCGGCCAGGATCAGGTGGCGCAGGAACGGGGCACCGGCATACTTGCGGGCGCCGGCCGAGGCCTGGACGATGACCGGAGAGTCGGTAGCGTCGGCGGCTTCCATGATCGCGCGCATCTGCTCGAGGTTGTTGACGTTGAAAGCCGGAACGCCGTAACCGAACTCGGCGGCGTGGTCCAGCATCTGGCGCATGCTAATGAGTGCCATTGTGTATCTCTCTCCCGACAAGCGTCGTTTGTTTCATGCAAGCCTGCCGCAGGGGCGGTTGCTGTTCAAGTAGTGTGGGCCATCTACGTGGCCCGGCCAGTCACGGTGCCTTGCAGCCCCGCCCAATCAGATCGTTGGTCGCCACCCAGTACACCAGGCCTTCTTCACCTTTGGTGTGGAAGGCCAGCATGCCATCGCTGTACAGCGCGCCGGAGGCACCCGGCTCGGCCTTGAGCCGATGGACCTGGTCGCCGCCGCCAAGGCGGACATCGACTGCGTCCTGCTGCGCGTCGGCGAATCGCCACAGCACTTCGGCCTGGCTGTCGCAGACCCAGCGGGTCCAGTTATCCGCCGGGGCGGGTTTGGCAGGCTGCAACAGCGAGCAGCCTGCCAGGGTCGCCAGGGCCAATGCGGCCAGAAGCGCTTTCATCCTAAAACCTCGTCATGGGTCCGCTGCGCGGCCCTTCGCGGGTAAACCCGCTCCCACAAGGTCAGTGCATTCCCTGTGGGAGCGGGTTTACCCGCGAAGGGCTGCGCAGCAGCCCCTCTTCCAAGACCACAAAACCCAGGCGTGGTTGCCAGCCACCCGATCAAGGGCAGCCCGGAGCCTTGCGCTGGTGTTCGTCGTCGTACTTTTCCAGGCCGTCCGGCCCCAGGCGCTTGTTGATCACCGGTGCCGTCTCCGCCTGCCACTGGGACTGGTAGCAACCGCCCTTGGGCGGCTGCGCCGGATCGGCTTCGCTGCCCTTGTTGCCGGCGCAGGCGCCCAACAACAAGGCCACGATCATCACAGGCAATTGCTTGACCATCAGGTCGCTCCCTTTGCCAGGCGCCTTCACGCTCAGGCCTTGGCCCGCTCTTCCAGGATTGCCACGGCAGGCAGGACCTTGCCTTCGACGAACTCGAGGAACGCGCCGCCACCGGTAGAAATGTAGGAGATATCGGCACCCACGCCATACTTGTCGATGGCCGCCAGGGTGTCACCGCCACCGGCGATGGAGAACGCGGCGCTGTCGGCGATGGCCTTGGCCAGGACCTTGGTGCCGTTGCCAAACTGGTCGAACTCGAACACACCGACCGGACCGTTCCACAGGATAGTCTTCGAGGTCTTCAGCAACTCGGCGAACTGCTCGGCGGTCTTTGGACCGATGTCCAGGATCATGTCGTCGGCGGCCACGTCGGCGATCGCCTTGACGGTGGCTTCGGCGCTTTCGGCGAACTCCTTGGCGACCACCACGTCCACCGGCAGCGGTACGCTGACCTTGGCGGCGATGGCCTTGGCGGTCTCGACCAGGTCAGGCTCGTACAGCGACTTGCCCACCGGGTGACCGGCGGCGGCGAGGAAGGTGTTGGCGATGCCGCCACCGACGATCAGTTGGTCGCAGACCGCGCTCAGGCTGTTCAGCACGTCCAGCTTGGTCGACACCTTGGAACCGGCGACGATGGCGGCCATCGGTGTGGCCGGGGCTTTCAGGGCCTTGCCCAGGGCGTCCAGCTCGGCAGCCAGAAGCGGGCCTGCGGCGGCAACCTTGGCGAACTTGGCGACGCCATGGGTGGAACCTTCGGCGCGGTGGGCGGTGCCGAAGGCATCCATCACGAATACGTCGCACAGGGCGGCGTATTGCTGCGCCAGCTCGTCGGCGTTCTTCTTCTCGCCCTTGTTGAAGCGCACGTTTTCGAACAGCACCAGATCACCGGCCTGCACCTGAACGCCGTCGAGGTAGTCGGCGACCAGTGGCACGTCGCGGCCCAGGGCCTTGCCCAGGTAGTCGGCAACCGGCTTGAGGCTGTTCTCGGCAGAGAACTCGCCTTCGGTCGGGCGGCCCAGGTGGGAGCAGACCATTACCGCCGCACCCTTCTCCAGGGCCAGCTTGATGGTCGGCAGCGCTGCCAGGATACGCGCGTCGCTGGTTACCACACCGTCCTTCACTGGGACGTTGAGGTCTTCGCGGATCAGTACGCGCTTACCTTGCAGGTCGAGGTCGGTCATCTTCAACACGGTCATGAATGCAGTCCTTCAGGGCTGTTTGCTGCGGGTTGGGTGTACGACGTGCAGATAGTGTTCGGCAACGTCGAGCATACGGTTGGCAAAACCCCATTCGTTGTCGAACCAGGCCAGCAGGTTCACCAGGCGGGGGCCTGAGACACGGGTCTGGCTGGCATCGACGATGGCCGAATGCGGGTCATGGTTGAAATCACAACTGGCGTGGGGCAGCTCGGTGTAGGCCAGCAAGCCTTTCAGCGGGCCGTCCAGGGCGGCCTCGCGCAACACCCGGTTGACTTCCTCGGTAGTGGTATCGCGGGAAGTCTGCAGGGTGATGTCCAGGCACGAGACGTTTACGGTCGGCACGCGTACCGCTTTGGCCTGGATTCGCCCGGCAAGTTCCGGCAGCAGGCGTTCGATACCCCGGGCCAGGCCCGTGGAAACCGGAATCACCGACTGGAACGCCGAACGGGTGCGGCGCAGGTCTTCGTGGTGGTAGGCGTCGATCACCGGCTGGTCGTTCATCGCCGAGTGGATGGTGGTGATCTGCACGTACTCGATGCCGAAGGCCTGGTCCAGCACGCGCAACAGCGGCACGCCGCAGTTGGTGGTGCAGGAGGCGTTGGAGACCAGCAGTTCGCTGCCGGTCAGGCAATCCTGGTTGACGCCGTAGACCACCGTGGCATCGATGTCCGCCTCGCTGGCCATGGGCTGGGAAAACAGCACCCGCGGCGCGCCGGCGTCGAGGAAGCGCTGGCCGTCGGCACGGGTGTGGTAGGCACCGGAGCATTCCAGCACCAGGTCGATGTCCAGGGCGGCCCAGTCGATGCCTTCCGGGGTGGCGCTGCGCAGCACTTTCACGCAGTCGCCATTGATATGCAGGCAGTCGCCGTCGACCTTCACCTCGCCGGGGAAACGCCCGTGGGTGGAGTCGAAGCGGGTCAGGTATTCCAGGCTGGCCTGGTCGGCCAGGTCGTTCAGCGCGACGATCTCGAAACCGGCCTTCGCCCCCCGCTCGAACAGTGCGCGCAGGACACAGCGGCCGATGCGGCCATAACCGTTGAGTGCAACTTTGTAGGGACGCGGGTGGGGCATTCGATGGCTCGCTAACGCATGATGGCTTTTGGGGCCGCTTTGCGGCCCATCGCGACGCAAGGCCGCTCCTACAGGGTACGGTGTACGCCATACCTTGTAGGAGCGGCCTTGTGTCGCGAAACGAGGGCAACGCCCTCGCCTCGCACAGTCTGAATCAGTCTTCCAGCAGCTCTTCGGCGGTGCCCAGGATGTTGTCCAGGGTGAAGCCGAACTCCTCGAACAGCGCGCTGGCCGGGGCCGACTCGCCGTAGGTGGTCATGCCGATCACGCGGCCTTCGAGGCCGACGTACTTGTACCAGAAGTCGGCGTGAGCGGCTTCGATGGCGATACGCGCGCCAACTTCCAGCGGCAGTACCGACTGCTTGTAGGCTGCGTCCTGGGCGTCGAACACGCTGGTGCTCGGCATCGACACGACGCGGACCTTGCGGCCGTCTGCGGTCAGCTTGTCGAAGGCTTGAACGGCCAGGCCCACTTCGGAGCCGGTGGCGATCAGGATCAGCTCAGGCTCGCCGGCGCAGTCCTTGAGCACATAACCGCCACGGGCGATATCGGCGATCTGCTGGGCGTCGCGGGTCTGGTGCTGCAGGTTCTGGCGCGAGAAGATCAGCGCCGACGGGCCGTCCTTGCGCTCCAGGGCGGCTTTCCAGGACACAGCGGATTCCACCGCATCGGCAGGACGCCAGGTGTCCAGGTTCGGCGTGCTGCGCAGGCTGGTCAGCTGCTCGATTGGCTGGTGGGTCGGACCGTCTTCGCCCAGGCCGATGGAGTCATGAGTGTAGACGTGGATCACGCGCTGCTTCATCAGCGCCGACATGCGCACGGCGTTGCGGGCGTATTCCATGAACATCAGGAAGGTGGCGCCGTAAGGCACCAGGCCGCCGTGCAGGGCGACGCCGTTCATGATGGCGGTCATGCCGAACTCGCGCACGCCGTAGAACACGTAGTTGCCGCTGGCATCGTTAGCTTCGACGCCCTTGCAGCCTTTCCACAGGGTCAGGTTGGAGCCGGCGAGGTCGGCGGAGCCGCCAAGGAACTCGGGCAGCAGCGGACCGAAAGCGTTCAGGGTGTTCTGGCTGGCCTTACGGCTGGCGATGGTCTCGCCCTTTGCAGCAACTTCGTTGATGTAGGCCTGGGCCTTCTCGGAGAAGTCGGCCGGCAGGTCGCCTGCGGCGCGGCGCTTGAACTCGGCGGCCAGCTCAGGGTAGGCCTTGGCGTAGGCGTCGAAGCGCTGGTTCCACTCGGCTTCGACCTTGGCGCCAGCTTCCTTGGCATCCCACTCGGCCTTGATGTCGGCCGGGATTTCGAACGGGCCGTGGTTCCAGTTCAGTTCCTTGCGGGCCAAGGCGATTTCGTCGTTGCCCAGCGGTGCGCCGTGGCAATCTTCCTTGCCCTGCTTGTTCGGCGAGCCGAAGCCGATGATGGTCTTGCAGCAGATCAGGGTCGGACGGTCGCTCTTGCGCGCGGTCTCGATGGCGGTCTTGATCTCGTCAGCGTCGTGGCCGTTGACGTTGCGGATCACCAGCCAGTTGTAGGCTTCGAAGCGCGCCGGGGTGTTGTCGGTGAACCAGCCGTGCACTTCACCGTCGATGGAGATGCCGTTGTCGTCGTAGAAAGCGACCAGCTTGTTCAGGCCCAGGGTGCCGGCCAGCGAGGCGACTTCGTGGGAGATGCCTTCCATCATGCAGCCGTCGCCCAGGAACACGTAGGTGTTGTGGTCGACGATGTTGTGGCCTTCACGGTTGAACTGGGCACCCAGCACTTTTTCCGCCAGGGCGAAGCCTACGGCGTTGGCCAGGCCTTGGCCCAGCGGGCCGGTGGTGGTCTCGACGCCTGGGGTATAACCGTACTCCGGGTGGCCCGGGGTGCGGCTGTGCAGCTGGCGGAAGGCCTTGAGGTCGTCGATGGTGACGTCGTAGCCGGTCAGGTGCAGCAGCGAATAAATCAGCATCGAGCCATGGCCGTTGGACAGCACGAAGCGGTCGCGGTCGGCGAAGCTGGGGTTGCTCGGGTTGTGCTTCAGGTAGTCGCGCCAAAGCACTTCGGCGATATCCGCCATACCCATGGGGGCACCTGGGTGGCCGCTGTTGGCCTTTTGCACGGCATCCATGCTGAGGGCACGAATGGCGTTGGCACGTTCACGACGGCTGGGCATCGCTGAGTCTCCTGGGGCTTGAAATAGGTGGTGAAGCGAAAAAAGGCGGCCATTTTCGCCCACAGGGGGGGCCGGGGGCAATGACGTATGGTCGCAGTCGGGCTTTTTTCCTGTGATTGGTTGGGAAAAGAGTAAAAAAGCGGGGTCGTGGGAGCGGGCTTGCCCCGCGATTGCGTCAGATTGGACGCAGGAAGTACCAGGACTAGCGCCATCGCGGGGCAAGCCCGCTCCCACGATCAGCCCCACTAGGCCATCGGTCAGCCAATATCAAAACTTTTTGATATTGGTCTTGCTAGGGTAACGATGCCTGTCTAGACTCCGGCCCCATGAACCTCAATGCGCCCATCACCCCACAACGCAGCGACGAGCTGGCCGCCCTGTGCAAGGCCGGCGGCGACCCCCTGCGCCTGAACGTGCTGCGCGCATTGGCCAATGATTCGTTCGGCGTGCTGGAACTGGCGCAGATCTTCGACATCGGTCAGTCGGGCATGAGCCATCACCTGAAGGTGCTGGCCCAGGCCGAGCTGGTGGCGACCCGCCGCGAAGGCAACGCGATCTTCTACCGCCGCGCCCTGCCCGACAGCCAGCGCCTGGGCGGCCGTCTGCATTTGGCGCTGCTCGAGGAGGTCGACGACCTCGCCCTGCCTCAAGCAGTGCAGGCTCGCATCGCCCAGGTCCAGCAGCGTCGCGCCGCCACCAGCCAGGATTTCTTCCTGCGCGTGGAAGAGAAGTTCCGCGCCCAGCAGGACCTGATCGCCGGCCTGCCGCAATACCGCGAAAGCCTGCTGGCGCTGCTCGACAAGCTGAGCTTCGACGCGGGCGCCAGCGCCCTGGAGGTCGGCCCCGGCGACGGCGGTTTCCTGCCCGACCTGGCCAGGCGCTTCGAACAGGTCACGGCCATGGACAACAGCCCGACCATGCTCGAGCTGGCCCGCCAGGTCTGCGAGCGCCATGAGTTGAATAACGTAAACCTGCAGTTGGCCGATGCACTGGGTGCAACGGATGTGGAAGCCGACTGCGTTGTGCTGAACATGGTCCTGCACCATTTCAGCGATCCGGCCCAGGCCCTGCGCCTGCTGGCCAGACGGGTGAAGGCGGGCGGCAGCCTGCTGGTCACCGAGCTGTGCAGCCATGACCAGGGGTGGGCGCGCGAAGCCTGCGGCGACCTGTGGCTTGGCTTCGAGCAGGACGACCTGGCCCGTTGGGCCAACGCGGCAGGGCTGGCCCCCGGGGACAGCCTTTACGTGGGCTTGCGTAACGGTTTCCAGATCCAGGTCCGGCACTTCCAGCGGACCACTGGCGACATACAACATCGGTAAATTTCAGGAACCCATCGAGATGAGCGAATACTCCCTTTTCACTTCCGAGTCCGTGTCCGAAGGGCATCCGGACAAGATCGCCGACCAGATCTCCGACGCGGTGCTGGACGCCATCATCGCCCAGGACAAGTACGCCCGCGTGGCCTGCGAGACCCTGGTCAAGACTGGTGTCGCCATCATCGCCGGTGAAGTCACCACCTCGGCCTGGGTCGACCTGGAAGAGCTGGTGCGTAAAGTGATCATCGACATCGGCTACAACAGCTCCGACGTCGGCTTCGACGGTGCCACCTGCGCCGTGATGAACATCATCGGCAAGCAGTCGGTGGATATCGCCCAGGGTGTCGATCGCTCGCGCCCTGAAGACCAGGGTGCCGGCGATCAGGGCCTGATGTTCGGCTACGCCAGCAACGAGACCGACGTGCTGATGCCGGCGCCGATCTGCTTCTCGCACCGTCTGGTCGAGCGCCAGGCCGAAGCGCGCAAGTCCAAGCTGCTGCCATGGCTGCGCCCGGACGCCAAGTCGCAGGTCACCTGCCGCTACGAAAACGGCAAGGTAGTCGGTATCGATGCCGTGGTGCTGTCGACCCAGCACAACCCTGAGGTTTCGCAGAAAGACCTGCAGGAAGCGGTGATGGAGCTGATCGTCAAGCACACCCTGCCGGCCGAGCTGCTGCACAAGGACACCCAGTACCACATCAACCCGACCGGCAACTTCATCATCGGTGGCCCGGTGGGCGACTGCGGCCTGACCGGCCGCAAGATCATCGTCGACAGCTACGGCGGCATGGCCCGCCACGGCGGTGGCGCGTTCTCCGGCAAGGACCCGTCCAAGGTCGACCGTTCCGCCGCCTACGCCGGCCGCTACGTGGCCAAGAACATCGTTGCCGCGGGCCTGGCCGAGCGCTGCGAGATCCAGGTGTCCTACGCCATCGGCGTGGCCCAGCCGACCTCCATCTCGATCAACACCTTCGGTACCGGCAAGGTTTCGGACGAGAAGATCGTGCAGCTGGTGCGCGAGTGCTTCGACCTGCGTCCGTACGCCATCACCACCATGCTCGACCTGCTGCACCCGATGTACCAGGAAACCGCCGCCTACGGTCACTTCGGCCGTACGCCGCAGCAGAAGACCGTCGGCGACGACACCTTCACCACCTTCACCTGGGAGCGCACCGACCGCGCCGCCGCCCTGCGCGACGCCGCTGGCCTGTAAGCCTCCTACAGCAGTACCGGAAAGCCCCTGCCGAATGATCGGCAGGGGCTTTTTTGTGACATATGGGCTGACAAATGCCCACCGTCGCCCACGCCGTCACCCGCCTAGGCTGAGAACTCCTTCCCGCCTTGCAAGGATGCCGGCCATGTCATTACTGCTGATAGTCATAGCGCTGCTGTTGCACCACCCCGTTGTCCTGGCGGGTGTGTGCCCGGCCTGGGACTCGGCGCAGGCCGAGGCCGAGGTCGCCCGGCTGCGCGCCACCCTCGCCCACTGGGACGACCAGTACCATCGCCAGGGTATCGCCCTGGTGGCCGACGAACTCTACGATCAAAGCCGCCAGCACCTGCTGGAGCTTCAAGCCTGCTTTGGTCTTTCCCACGACGACGCTCCGCTGGCGAGCGCCCGCGGCACTATCCCCCATCCGATCCCCCACACCGGTGTCGACAAGCTTGCCGACGAGCAGGCCGTAGCCCGCTGGCTGCTGGGCAAACGCGACATCTGGATGCAGCCGAAGGTCGACGGCGTCGCGGTGTCACTGATCTACCGCCAGGGCCAACTGACAGGCCTGCTCAGCCGTGGCGACGGCACACTAGGGCACGACTGGAGCCGGCACATCCCGGCGCTGAGCGGTATCGTGCGGCAACTTTCCCAACCTTTGGACAGTGTGTTCCAGGGTGAGCTGTACTGGCGCCTGGACCACCACGTGCAAGCAGAAGCAGGCAGCGCCAACGCCCGCAGCTCCGTCGCCGGGCTGCTGGCACGCAAGCGGATGACCGAGGAACAAGGGGCAGGCATCGGCCTTTTTGTCTGGGACTGGCCGCACGGCCCGGCTAACCAGGCCGAGCGCCTGGCACGCCTGGCAGCACTGGGTTTCACCGACAGCCAGCGCCTCAGCGTAGCCATCAAAGGCATTGCCGAAGCAGCGCGCTGGCGCCAGCACTGGTACCGCTCGCCCCTGCCCTTCGCCAGCGACGGCGTGATCCTTCGCCAGGACAGCCGCCCGGCGGCGCCGCGCTGGCGGGCCCAGGCGCCGTACTGGATCGCCGCCTGGAAATACCCATTCGCCCAGGCGCTGGCACAGGTAAGGGATGTGCAATTCCGAATCGGCCGTACCGGGCGCATCACACCCTTGCTGCTGTTGCAGCCGGTGACCCTGGACGACCGCCAGATCCGACAGCTCAGCCTTGGCTCACTCGCGCGCTGGAAGTACCTGGATATCCGCCCTGGTGACCAGATAGCGGTCAGCCTGGCCGGCCTGACCATCCCACGCCTGGAAAGCGTGGTGCATCGTGCCGCTCGGCGCACCATCGTGCAGGCTCCAGATCCGGCGAACTACCACGCCTTCAGCTGCTGGCAGGCCAGCGAGGGATGCCAGCAGCAGTTCCTTGCCCGCCTGACCTGGCTGGGCGGCAAGCAGGGCCTCGACCTGCCAGGTCTGGGGGCCGAAACCTGGAAACGCCTTGTCGAAAATGGCCATATCGTGCAGTTGACCGATTGGCTGAGCCTCGGCCAGGACCAACTGCTCGAGGTACCCGGGATCGCCCAGGCACGGGCCAGGCAATTGCAAATGGCTTTCGCCCAGGCACGCCGACAGCCTTTCCAGCGTTGGCTGCGGGGCCTCGGCGTACCCGCGCCATCCAGCCTGCAACTGGGCCCCGACTGGCACACACTGGCGTCCAGAAACATCGAGCAATGGCTTGCCGAACCTGGCGTCGGGCTGGGTCGGGCCGAGCAACTGCAAGCCTTTTTCGCCCACGAGCAGGTCCAGGAACTTGTCCGAAACCTGCGCACCCATGCAATCGAGGGTTTCTAATTTGCGCGGATCAGGGCAGCATTTCGCTTTCTGCTGCCCAGCCCCGAATGGAGCCCTCGATGAAACTGCTTTCGTCCCTCGCCCTGTCCACCCTGCTCGGCTTCGCCGCCAGCCCGCTGCTGGCCGCTGAAGAGCAGCCGGTCCTGACCGGCTGCGCGGCCAAGCGCCAGGCCATCAGCGAACAGATCGAACAAGCCCGCGCCCATGGCAACAGCGATCAGCAGGCGGGCCTGGAAAAAGCCTTGAGCGAAGTCACTGAACACTGCACCGATGCCGGCCTGCGCAAGGAGCGCGAGCAGAAGGTGCTCGACGCCCGCCACGAAGTGAACCAGCGCACCAAGGACCTGGACAAGGCCATGAAGAAGGGCGACGCGGAGAAGATCAACAAGCGCAAGGACAAGCTGGCCGAGGCGAAGAAGGAGTTGCAGGAGGCCGTGGACGAGCTCGAACGCTGACCGGATAGCCTCCCACAAGAGCCCCTCGGCTCAGTGATTGCGAAACTCGCTATGACAGGCCTTGCACGCCGCCTCGACCTTGTCCATCGGCGCCTTCACCCGCGCCGCATCCAGTGGCTGGGTACGGGTCACCGCGACCAGCTCGCCGGTGACGCCCTCCAGTTGCCGGGCCAAGTCATGGAACCGCGCCTGGCGCTCCCAGACCTCGGCCCGCGCGCTACTGTCGCCCGCGTCACGCAGCTGCGGGAAGTGCTGCCACGGCGCGTGGGCCAGGGTGTCCAGCTTCACCGCGCCGTCGGCGAACTTGACCCCGTCGAAGGGCAGGCGCCCACGCAGCATGCCCCCCATGTCTTCGCTGGTCTTGAGCATCTGCTTGAAGATCGCCTTGCGCTGGCCCAGTGGCGAGTTGGGATCAACGCCGTCACAGGCACTCAGGGCAAGGGCGGCGAGCAGTACTACGGTCAATCGCTTGAACATCACGGTCTCTTCGGCCAGGAAAACGGGCGGCCAGTATCGCCGCCCCGCAGGCAAAGACCAATAGCCACACAGAAAACATGGGTGAATCTTCATGCTTCACCCCTTACAGGATCGAAGACATGAAATCTGCATTGCGCCATCTCGCCTGGGTACCGCCTGCCCTGGCGCTTCTGGCCGGCTGCAACGGCGGTGAGAGCGCCAAACCCGAACCCCATGCCATCGCCACCTATGTGCCTGCCACCTTCAAGGATCTGCCCCAGGTCAGCGACGATGACCTGCTGGCCGGCTTCTACGCCTGGCGCAACGGCTGCGAGAAGCTCAGGCGCGACCCGGTATGGGCCGCCACCTGCGAGGCGGCGGGCTCGGCAACGGCCAATGCCACCCAGGTGCGCACTTTCCTCGAACAGAATCTGCAGGTCTATGGCCTGCGTTCGGCGCAGAACAGCGCCAACGGCCTGATCACCGGCTACTACGAGCCGGTCTACCCCGGCAGCCTGGCCCGTTCCGACAGCGCGTCCGTCCCGGTGTATGGCGTACCTGAGGACATGATCGTGGTCGACCTGGCCAGCGTGTACCCCGAGCTCAAGGGCAAGCGCCTGCGCGGGCGCCTCGACGGGCGGGTGCTCAAGCCCTACGACACCGCCGAGGTGATCAACCGCGACGGCGCCAGGGCGCCGGTACTGGCCTGGCTGACCGACCCGATGGACCTGCAGTTCCTGCAGATACAAGGCTCGGGCCGTATCCAATTGGAGAACGGTCGCCAGTTGCGCCTGGGCTATGCCGACCAGAACGGCCACCCATACCGCCCGATCGGCCGCTGGCTGGTGGAGCAAGGACAGTTGCCGAAGGAAGAGGTGACCATGGGCAGCATCCACGCCTGGGCCCAGGCCAACCCGCAGCGCGTGCCCGAGCTGCTGGCCAGCAACCCGAGCTACGTGTTCTTCAGCACCCGCCCGGACAGCAACGAGGGGCCGCGCGGCTCGCTCAACGTACCGCTGACCGCGGGCTACAGCGTGGCGATCGACCGCAAGGTGATCCCCCTGGGTAGCCTGCTCTGGCTATCCACCACCCGCCCGGACGGCAGCCCGGTGGTGCGTCCGGTCGGCGCCCAGGACACCGGCGGCGCCATCACCGGCGAAGTGCGCGCGGACCTGTTCTGGGGCACCGGGCCCGAGGCTGGCGAGCTGGCGGGGAACATGAAACAGCAGGGACAGATCTGGATGCTATGGCCCAAGGGGCAGCCTTTGCCCGAAGTGCCGAAAGTGCCCTGACAGCCGCTGTTGCGGGCAAGCCCGCTCCCACCGCGGAGCGGACTTGCCCCGCAACAGGTTCAGATGGATACCACGAAGAACGCCACGATCAGCGCCATCCCGACGAACCACACCAGCGAACGCAGCACGGCCCAGTCCGCCAGGTAGCAAATGATGTAAAGCAGCCGGCTGGTGATGTACACCACCCCCAGCACATCCTGGGTCACCTGCTCGGCATTGCCGACGATGTCGGCCACCAGAACCGCCGCGGCAAACGCGGGAAATGCCTCGTAGCCGTTCAACTGGGCAGCATGGGCCCGCCGGGGCAGCCCTTCGAGCTTGTCCAGGAACGCACGCGGGTCGTGATTGGCGCGCAGGCCAAAATACCCGCTGCTGAGCTTGGCGATCAATGCGCACAGCGGCGGCAGGACCAGCGCGACGAGAATGCACCACAGGGCAACGGTCATCTACAGGACTCCTTGTTCACAGGGGATCGATTCACAGCTTCATTACCAGCATGCCGGCCAGGACCAGCCCGCAAGCTAGGAGTCTCGGCCCGCCAAAAGGTTCTTTGAGGTAGCGCATGCCCAGCAGCACCACGAGGATCACGCTCAGCTCGCGCAGCGCCGCCGCCTCGGCCACCGAGCCAAGATGCATGGCCCACAGCACCAGGGCGTAGCTGAACAGCACGCATAAACCGACCGCCAGGCCCAGCTTCCATTGGGTTCGCCAGAACAGCACGAACGGCGCCCGCCGGGCCACACCGGCCAGCAGCGGGAACGGCCAGGCGCTGAGCAGGGTCAGCCATACCAGGTAGTCCAAGGGCTTGCCCCACAGGCGCACAGCCTGGCCGTCGAACCAGGTGTAACAGCCGATGCACAGGCCGATCAGCGCCACCACCGGCAGCATCGACCAGGGCAAGCGATCCCCGCCACCACCTTGCCACAGCAGACACGCCATACCGCACGGGATCAACAAGATGCCGATGACCTGTTGCTGGCTGAGCGACTCGCCGGCAAAGGCCAGGGTCAGCCCCAGCACCACCAGTGGCGACAGGCCCCGCATCAGCGGATAGACCAAGCCCAGGTCGCCCACTTTGTAGGCTTTTATCAACAGGTAGCGATAAAGCTGTTCGGCGAGCGCCGAAGCCAGCAGCCAGGGCCAGATGCTGGCCGGTGGAAAGTCGACGAAGGCCACGGCCAGGACCGCGAAGACCAGCGCGACCAGGTCCATGCTGGCGATCACCAGCAGGCGCTCGGCGCTGAATTTGATCAGGGTATTCCAGGTGGCGTGCAGCAGGGCCGCGACCAGTACCAGGGAGGTTGCCAACACGCCTTCGGATCCTTGGGGCCGTTAGAGGCCACCACTATATAGCGTGCCGGCTGGTTCGCCGGCAAGCCGGCGCCTGCAAGGGGAGCGGGAACGATTTCGATAAATCCGGTCATAGGTGTGTCCCGAGCCCGTCGCCAGATCATCCAAGAACTGCCCGAGTCACTCGGGAAACGACTTGGAAGCCACTGTTACAGGATTCGGGATGCTTGAATTAGTTGCCGCGTTTATCTGCCTCACCACCCTCCTCACCTATGTGAACTACCGCTTCATCGGCCTGCCGCCGGCCATCGGCGTGATGGTCACCGCACTGCTGTTCTCCCTGATGCTGCAAGGCCTGAGCCTGATCGGCTTCCCTGGCCTGGAAGAGCGCGTCGAAGGCCTGATGAACCAGATCGACTTCAACGACCTGCTGATGCACTGGATGCTGTCGTTCCTGCTGTTCGCCGGCGCCCTGCACGTCAACCTCGCCGACCTGCGCAGCTATCGCTGGCCGATCGGCCTCCTGGCCACGATCGGGGTGCTGATCGCCACCGTGGTGATCGGCTACCTGGCGCACTGGGTATTCGCCCTGTTCGGCTGGAACGTGCCGCTGATCTACTGCCTGTTGTTCGGCGCGCTGATTTCGCCGACCGACCCGATCGCCGTGCTCGGCGCGCTGCGTACCGCCAACGCCTCGAAACCGCTGAAGACCACCATCGTCGGCGAATCGCTGTTCAACGACGGCACCGCAGTGGTGGTATTCACCGTGCTGCTGGGCATCATCCAGCTGGGTGAGACCCCGAGCGTCGCCGATACCGCCATCCTGTTCGCGCGCGAAGCCATCGGTGGAATCGTCTTCGGTGGCCTGATCGGCTATGCCACCTATCGCATGATCAAGAGCGTCGAGCAGTACCAGGTCGAGGTCATGCTGACCCTGGCGCTGGTGATCGGCGGCTCGGCCATGTGCTATGAGCTGCACGTCTCGGCGCCGATTGCCATGGTGGTGGCCGGTCTGATCATCGGCAACCTTGGGCGCAACCTGGCGATGAACGACATGACCCGTCGCTACATGGACGGTTTCTGGGAACTGATCGACGACATGCTCAACGCCTTGCTGTTCGCCCTGATCGGCCTGGAGCTGTTGCTGCTGCCGTTCAACTGGCTGCACCTGGCGGCCGGTGGCGTGCTGGCGGTGGCGGTGCTGGCCTCGCGCCTGCTGACCGTGGCCCCGGCCATCGTATTGCTGCGCCGCTGGCGGACCGTGCCGCAAGGCACCATCCGCGTGCTGACCTGGGGTGGCCTGCGCGGTGGCGTGTCGGTGGCCCTGGCGCTGTCGCTGCCACAGGGCGATGAGCGCGACCTGCTGCTGTCGATCACCTACATCGTGGTGCTGTCGTCGATCCTGGTGCAGGGTCTGACGGTCGGCAAGGTGGTCAAAGGCGTAAGCCAACAAGCCTGATGCATCGAGCTGGCTGCTTCGCGGGTAAACCCGCTCCCACAGGATGGCAGAACCTTCAAGGGCGCCGAAGGACCTGTGGGAGCGGGTTTACCCGCGAAGAGCCGAACGCCGGTCTCACTCCACGGCGCTGTCCGGGAACTGATCCTGGATGTACTTGATCTCGGTACGCCCATGCGGCGCCGGCTGGCCATCCTCGCCCAGGTTGACGAAGACCATCTTGTCGACGGTCAGGATCGCCTTGCGGGTGATCTTGTTGCGCACTTCGCACTTGAGGGTGATCGAGGTGCGGCCGAACTCGGTGGCGGTGATGCCCAGCTCGATGATGTCGCCCTGGCGCGAGGCGCTGACGAAGTTGATCTCGGAAATGTACTTGGTCACCACGCGCTGGTTGCCCAGCTGGACGATGGCGTAGATCGCCGCCTCCTCGTCGATCCAGCGCAGCAGGCTGCCGCCGAACAGGGTGCCGTTGGGGTTGAGGTCTTCGGGTTTTACCCATTTGCGGGTGTGAAAGTTCATCTTTACTCCTGACCGGCTTGGCTAACGTGCAGTCATGATGGCAGACCGCTTGGTCACGCTCCATTGAACATCGACTATCGTCTCGATAAATCGACAGAAAGTCTTGGGTGTGTCACACGCCCGCGGCTATAATCCTTGCCGTTTCACATGGTCCCCCGCAGTGGTGGCCATCCCGCCACCCGACCGAGGGGCGCTGCAGCAGGCTCGGCCTGTCAGGCTCGGTTGGGGCGTTGTCCGCGCAAGCGGACGCTCAACGCACAACGGCGCCCATTCGCACACTACGAATGGAGGCTCTCAATGAGCGCTGTAAACACGCCTGCTGGTTTTTCCGACTTCAAGGTCGCCGACATCTCCCTGGCCGACTGGGGCCGCAAGGAAGTCATCATCGCCGAATCGGAAATGCCCGCACTGATGGGCCTGCGCCGCAAGTACCAAGCCGAGCAACCGCTCAAGGGCGCGAAGATCATCGGCTGCATCCACATGACCATCCAGACCGCCGTGCTGATCGAGACCCTGGTCGCCCTGGGCGCCGAAGTGCGCTGGTCGTCGTGCAACATCTTCTCCACCCAGGACCAGGCCGCCGCCGCCATCGCCGCCGCCGGCATCCCTGTGTTCGCCTGGAAAGGTGAAACCGAGCAGGAATACGAGTGGTGCATCGAGCAGACCATCCTGAAAGACGGTCAGCCATGGGACGCCAACATGGTCCTGGACGACGGTGGTGACCTGACCGAAATCCTGCACAAGAAATACCCGGCCATGCTGGACAAGATCCACGGCGTGACCGAAGAAACCACCACCGGCGTGCACCGCCTGCTCGACATGCTGGCCAAGGGCGAGCTGAAAGTCCCGGCGATCAACGTCAACGACTCGGTCACCAAGAGCAAGAACGACAACAAGTACGGTTGCCGTCACAGCCTGAACGACGCCATCAAGCGCGGCACCGACCACCTGCTGTCGGGCAAGCAGGCCCTGGTGATCGGCTACGGCGACGTGGGCAAGGGCTCGGCCCAGTCCCTGCGCCAGGAAGGCATGATCGTCAAGGTCACCGAAGTCGACCCGATCTGCGCCATGCAAGCCTGCATGGACGGCTTCGAAGTGGTCTCGCCGTTCAAGGACGGTATCAACACCGGTACCGAAGCCGGCATCAACAAGGACCTGCTGGGCCGCATCGACCTGATCGTCACCACCACCGGTAACGTCAACGTCTGCGACGCCAACATGCTCAAGGCCCTGAAGAAGCGTGCCGTGGTCTGCAACATCGGCCACTTCGACAACGAGATCGACACCGCCTTCATGCGCAAGAACTGGGCATGGGAAGAGGTCAAGCCGCAGGTGCACAAGATCCACCGCACCGGTGCTGGCGTGTTCGATCCGCAGAACGACGACTACCTGATCCTGCTGGCCGAAGGCCGCCTGGTGAACCTGGGCAACGCCACTGGCCACCCAAGCCGCATCATGGACGGCTCGTTCGCCAACCAGGTCCTGGCGCAGATCTTCCTGTTCGAGCAGAAGTTCGCCGAACTGCCAGCCGCCAAGAAGGCCGAGCGCCTGACCGTGGAAGTGCTGCCGAAGAAGCTGGACGAAGAAGTGGCCCTGGAGATGGTCCGTGGCTTCGGCGGCGTGGTCACCCAGCTGACCCCGCAGCAGGCCGAGTACATCGGTGTGACCGTCGAAGGTCCGTTCAAGCCGGACGCCTACCGCTACTAAGCAGCGGCGCCAGCGCCGGGCAATCGCCCTGGCGCTGGCTGGCAACGCGTCGAACCGATGTCCGAGCCAGGCCGGCCCCAACCGTCCTGGCTTTTATTTGCAGGTAGCCGCCCCAGGCGCGCCGCCGAAGGAACGAGAGATGTCACAAGAACGCCGCTACAGTTTCGAGTTCTTCCCCACCAAGACCGACGCCGGCCACGAGAAGCTGATGGGTGTCGCCCGCCAGCTGGCCAGCTACAACCCGGATTTCTTCTCCTGCACCTACGGTGCCGGTGGCTCGACCCGCGACCGCACGCTGAACACCGTGCTGCAGCTGGAAAACGAAGTGAAGGTCCCGGCCGCCCCGCACCTGTCCTGCGTGGGTGACAGCAAGGACGACCTGCGCGCCCTGCTCGCCGAGTACCAGGCCGCCGGCATCAGGCGCATCGTCGCCCTGCGTGGCGACCTGCCGTCGGGCATGGGCATGGCCAGCGGCGAGCTGCGCTACGCCAGCGACCTGGTCGAATTCATCCGCCAGGAAACCGGTGACCATTTCCACCTGGAAGTGGCCGCCTACCCGGAGATGCACCCCCAGGCGCGCAACTTCGAGACGGATCTCGCCAACTTCGTGCACAAGGTCAAGGCCGGTGCCGACAGCGCCATCACCCAGTACTTCTTCAACGCCGACAGCTACTTCTACTTCGTCGAGCGTGCGCAGCAACTGGGCGTGGACATCCCGGTGGTGCCCGGCATCATGCCGATCACCAACTACAGCAAGCTGGCACGCTTCTCCGATGCCTGCGGCGCCGAGATCCCGCGCTGGATCCGCAAGCAGCTGGAAGCCTATGCCGACGACACCGCCAGCATCCAGGCCTTCGGCGAGGAAGTGATCACCCGCATGTGCGAGCAATTGCTGCAAGGCGGCGCACCGGGCCTGCACTTCTACACGCTCAACCAGGCCGAGCCGAGCCTGGCGATCTGGAACAACCTGAAGCTGCCACGCTGATGGTTGTGAACAGGGCTTTGGCGCAGATCAAAGCCTTGTTCATTCGCGCTTGTGCCGCAGGCCCCCGAGACCGGTGTTCACTGGCCTTGCCCGGGCTTGCAGCGTACTCTCCCGCCATGCGCACGCTCATCCTCCCTCTCCTGCTGTTGCTGCTCGCCGGCCTGAGCCCGTTGGCCCATGCCGAACGCCTGCGTATCGTCAGCGACGACTGGGCGCCCTACCTCTACCAGGAAAACGGCCAGCCCAAAGGCATCGACTACGAGGTCACCAACGAGGTGTTCAAGCGCCTGGGTGTCGAGGTGCAATGGCAGTTCCTGCCCTGGCGGCGCTGCCTGGCCATGGTCGAGCAGGGGCTGGCAGACGCGGTGATGGACATTTTCCGGGTCGACTCCCGCCAGGGTTACCTGGTCTACCCGGACGAACCCATGTCAGAGGTCGAGTTCGTCCTCTACCAGGTCCGCTCGCGCCCGCACCCGGTCGAGCGCCTCGAAGACCTGGCCGGGCTGACCGTGGGCACCTCGCCGGGCTATGTCTATGACGGCAGCTTCGCCGAATCGCCGCTGTTCCGCCGGGAGCCGGCGCCCAGCCACGAAGCCAACTTCGGCAAGCTGGCGCTCGGGCGTATCGACCTGCTGGTGACCGACCGCCGGGTTGGCCGCTACGTCAGCCGCCAGCTGGGCCTGGAGCAGACCGTCGAGGCGCTGCCCCTGGTGATCAGCCGCCGCCAGCAGTACCTGGGGCTGGCCCGCAAGCCAGGGCGCGAGCAGCTGGCACAGGCGTTCAGCGATGAACTGCGACGCTTCAAGCAGGAGCCTGCCTATGCGGCGATCAACGCCCGCTATCTGGGTAATCGGGATTTTCCTTTCGCCGTTGAGCAGCAGGAACGCAGCACACCCTGATTGCTCTGTTATACTCGGGCCTTCCCGCCAGGCTCACGCCCGGACGCTCGGCCTCGCAACAGGCATCTCGACCCGCAGCAGCGCACCTTGCGCGCCGCCCGCAGGCTCCAGGATGCGCCGTGAACGCCCAGCTGGACCGGACGCGATCGCATCCTTCCGATGCCCGTCGCGCCAGGCAGAACACCCCATCGGGCCCAGCCCCCACGAGAACAGGATTGCCCATGTCCTTTGCTTCCCTCGGTCTCTCCGAGGCTCTTGTCCGCGCTATCGAGGCAGCGGGCTATACCCAGCCCACTCCGGTGCAACAGCGGGCCATTCCCGCCGTGTTGCAAGGTCGCGACCTGATGGTCGCCGCCCAGACAGGTACTGGTAAAACCGGCGGCTTCGCGCTCCCGATCCTCGAGCGCCTGTTCCCGGGCGGCCACCCCGACAAATCACAGCGCCACGGCCCGCGCCAACCACGCGTGCTGGTGCTGACGCCAACCCGCGAGCTGGCCGCCCAGGTGCATGACAGCTTCAAGGTCTATGCCCGCGACCTGAACTTCATCAGTGCCTGCATCTTCGGCGGCGTCGGCATGAACCCGCAGGTCCAGGCCATGGCCAAGGGCGTCGACGTCCTGGTCGCCTGCCCGGGTCGCCTGCTCGACCTGGCCGGCCAGGGCAGCGTCGACCTCTCGCGTGTCGAGATCCTGGTGCTGGACGAAGCCGACCGCATGCTCGACATGGGCTTCATCCACGACGTCAAGAAAGTGCTGGCACGCCTGCCAGCCAAGCGCCAGAACCTGCTGTTCTCGGCGACCTTCTCCAAGGACATCACCGACCTCGCCGACAAGCTGCTGCACAACCCCGAGCGCATCGAGGTCACGCCGCCGAACACCACCGTCGAGCGCATCGAGCAACGCGTCTACCGCCTGCCGGCCAGCCACAAGCGCGCCCTGCTGGCGCACCTGATCACCCTGGGTGCCTGGGAACAGGTACTGGTGTTCACCCGCACCAAGCACGGCGCCAACCGTCTGGCCGAGTACCTCGAGAAGCACGGCCTGACTGCCGCGGCGATCCACGGCAACAAGAGCCAGAACGCCCGCACCAAGGCCCTGGCCGACTTCAAGGCCAACACCGTGCGCGTGCTGGTCGCCACCGACATCGCCGCCCGTGGCCTGGACATCGACCAGCTGCCCCACGTGGTCAACTTCGAGCTGCCCAACGTCGAGGAAGACTACGTTCACCGCATCGGCCGCACCGGCCGTGCCGGTCGCTCGGGCGAGGCCATCTCGATGGTCGCCCCGGACGAAGAGAAGCTGCTCAAGAGCATCGAGCGCGTCACCAAGCAGAAGATCCCGGATGGCGACCTGATGGGCTTCGACTCCTCCCAGGTCGAGGCCGAGAAGCCGGAAGTCCGCGAGCGCCAGCAGAACACTGGCCGCGGTGGCCGCAACCAGCAACCTCGCGGCGAAGGCGGCAAGGAAGGCAGTGGCGGGCGCAAGGACAAGGGCAAGGACAAAGGCCGCAACAAGCCTGCGGGCGAGAAGCAGGCCGACAAGGAAAAGGCCGGCGAGAAGCAGCAGCAAGGTCAGCAGCAGCGCAAGCCGCGTGACAAGAAGCCACGCCAGCAGCAGGCCGCACAGGGCCAGAAGGCCATTCCGTCGGCCCCCGCCGATCGTGACCCGGAAGAGTTCCTGGACGACGATGTGGATAACTTCGGCAACCGCGCCGACTACGTCAGCCCTTACCAGAACGCCAAGAACCAGGGGCGCAACCGTCGCCCGGGCGGCAATGGCGGACAAGGTCAAGGGCAAGGTCAACGCAGCGGCGCTGGTCAGGCGCAAGGTCAAGGCCGTGGCAATGGCCAACAGCGCCAAGGCCAGGGCTCGGGTGAAAAACGCCCGCGCAACGGTGGTGGCAGCAATGGCGGCGCTCGTCGCGACAACAACGGTGGCCGTAACCGCCGTGACGAATCGGCTCGCCAGGAACCAGCCGTGCGCAACCCGCGTGAATCGCAAAGCGCACCGGTGATCATTCGCAAGGAATCCAAGCTCGACCGTTACCCGACGCCCGAGCAACTGGACGACCTGCCGAGCCGCCCACGGGGTGAGCGTCCGGCGCTGCTGACCCGCAAGGGCTGAGAGCGCAATCGCGGGTCAAGCCCGCGATAAGGACCGAATGAAGGCCAAACAAAAACGCCGCCCAGTGGGCGGCGTTTTTGTTTCCGGTGTAGCGAATTACTTCGCCTTCACACCTTCGACGCTGATATCCAGGTCCAGGGTCTGGGAGGTCGGGCCTGGGCCTTTGATCCCGAAGTCGTTCAGGTTCAGCGTGGTCTTGGCGTTGAAGCCGGCACGCTCGCCACCCCACGGGTCCTTGCCCTCGCCGTTGAACACAGCCTTGAAGGTGACCGGCTTGGTCACGCCGTGCAGGGTCAGGTCGCCGGTGACGTCGGCGGTCTTCTCACCGGTCGACTTGACGCTGGTGGAGACGAACTTGGCATCCGGGTACTTCTTCACATCGAGGAAGTCTTTGCTGGCGATATGCTTGTCACGCTCGGCATGGTTCGACCACAGGCTGGCGGTCTTCAGGTCGACGCTGATCTTGCTGGCCTCGGGCTTGGCGCTGTCCCAGGTGAAGTTGCCGTCGAAGTCCTTGAAGGTGCCGTGGATGAAGCTGTAGCCCAGGTGGCTGATTTTCCAGTCAACGAACGCGTGCTGGCCTTCCTTGTCGATCTTGTATTCGGCGGCCATGGCCTGGCCGGCGGAGATCAGGGCGGTACCGAGCGCCAGAGCGGCAAAAGTCTTTTTCAACATCCTTACTTCCTTCCTTTGCAATTGAGGTTGAGAGTCAAGCTTTGCGGCCCAGCATGCGGGTCAGGGTCGCGTCACGGTCGATGAAATGGTGCTTGAGTGCCGCCAGGGCATGCAGCACCGCGAAAATCACCAGGCCCCAGGCCAGCCAGAGGTGAATCACCCCGGCCGTATCGGCCTGGTCAGGCAGGTCGCTGATCAGTGCCGGGACCTCGAACAGGCCGAACACCGGAATGCCGACACCGTCGGCGGTGGAAATCAGGTAGCCGGCGATCATCACCGCGAACAGGCCCAGGTACAGCGCCAGGTGGCCCAGCGTGGCGGCCAGGCGGGTGACCTTGCCATGGTTGGCCGGCGCCGGCGGTGGCGGGCTGATGAAGCGCCAGAGCACGCGCAGCAGCATGGCGGCCAGCAACACCAGGCCGATGCTCTTGTGCAGGTCGGGCCCGGACTTGCGCCACGGGCTGTAGTAGTCGAGGCCGACCATCCACAGGCCCAGGCCGAACAGGCCGAAGACCGCCAGCGCCACACCCCAGTGCAGGACGATGCTGACCAGGCCATAGCGGGAAGATGAGTTGCGCAGTTGCATGTTGGCGTATTTCCCCGTGAAAGCTGTGCACAAGACTAGCGCGTAACGCATCGAATAAAAGCGTAAAAAATTGCTTCGGTTTATCTAAAAATCCGATATTTAGTCTGCAAGCTTCCTATTAAGGAAACATTAACGATAGTCGTTTGGATGTGTCGACGCCATCGCGGGGGCCCGCGATGGCGGTTATACCGAGATCAGCCGGCCTTGGCCTGGCTGTTGACCACCGGCTTCTTGGCCGGGTCCGACTTGGCGGTGGCCTTCTTCACAGGCGCCGGCTTGGCAGCGGGCTTGTGTGCCTGCTTGGCCGCAGGCTTGGCTTGAGCGGGCTTGGTGGCTGCCGGCTTCACCGGTTCCTCCTTGGCCACAGGTGCCGGCGCGGGGGCCGGTGCAGGTGCTGGAGCAACCTCCTCGGCCTTGGCAATCGGCGCGGCCTTGGCCTCGGGCTTGTCAGCACCACCGAACAGGCGCGAGAAGAAGCCCGGCTTGTCCTGCTTGGCCTCCTCGACCTTCACAGGCTCGGCCTTGGCCGGCGCCTTGTCGGAACCGCCACCGAACAGGTTGGAGAAGAACCCGCCCTTGTCCTTCGCCGCCACGGCGCCCGCCGCTCCGGCGGCGGCTGCGGCGGCAACCGGTGCGGCCTTGGCCGGGTCGAAGGACTTGCCCGCGGCCAGGTCCTGGACCTGGCCCGCGGCGCGCTGGCCGCTGCGCAGGGCGCCCTCCAGGGTGCCCGGGTAAAGTGCGTCGGTATGCTCGCCGGCAAAGGCGATGCGCTGGACCGGACGCTCCCACAGACGCCAGTACTTGCTGATCTGGCCCGGCCCATAGGCCAGGTAGGCGCCCCCCATGCCCGCATCGGTGCTGTAACGGCGCACTTCGTAGCCGGTGAAGGCGCCACGGGCCTGCGGGTAGAAGGCGTGCAGACGGATCAGTACCTGGTCGACCATCTGCTTGTCACCGAAGGCCTGCAGCAGGCGGGCGTTGTCGCCGGACAGGTTGATCACCACGTTGGCGCCGCCCTTGAGCGCCGGCTCGATCCACAGCATGCCCAGGCCGGTGTTGGAGAAAATCTCGCCGGACATGCGCGCACGGCTTTCCCATACCGGGCTCTTGAACTTGAGCATCAGCTGGTCGCGCCAGCCGTAGTTGGTACCCTTCAAGGCGGCCAGGTGCTGGTTGTCCAGGCCCGGGGTCATCTGGATCTTGGCCAGGGCCCGCAGCGGCACGGCCATGACCAGGTAATCGGCCTGGTAGCCCACGGCGCCGACCTTGACCGTCACCCCGTCCTTGTCCTGGACGATGGCGGTGACCGGCGAGCTGGTCTTGATGGTCTTGAGTTGCTTGACGAAGGCCTGGGCCAGCACCGGACTGCCGCCCGGCAGGCGAGCGGCGCGCAGGTCGCGGTCGCTGACGTTGCGGTAGACACGGCTCTGTTGGGCGAAATACAGCAGCGACAGGCGCGAAGGTTCGTCATAGCGGGTGCGGATCTGCTGGTTGACAAGCTGACGGGCGGTTGCCGGCAGTTGCAGCTTGTCCAGCCAGGTGGACACGTTCATCTGGTCGAGGGCGAACAGGGTGCTGTTGGCCGCCGGGTTCAGCGGGTCTTCGATGGAGCGGGCCAGGTCGTCGAGGGTCTTCTCATAGCGCTTGAGGGCCTCGGCGGTGGCCGGTTGCTTGGCAACCAGATCGGTCGCGCTGAAGTACTCGCCGTCGATCAGGTAGCCCGGGGTACGCACGAACTCCGGCGCCGCCAGGGTACCGACCTTGAACCGCTCCAGATACTGGTTGAGCACCGGCTGGGTCGTGCTGTTGCCGATCCACTCGCTGGTGGCCAGCCCCGAACGCCCGCCCATGCCCGACTTGGCCTCCAGCAGGGTGACCTGCCAGCCCTTGGCCTGCAGCTCGTAGGCTGCGGTCAGGCCTGCCAGGCCACCACCGACGACGATCGCCGTCTTGTCCTTGGCCAGCGCGGCACCGCTGGACACCCCGATCAATACCAACGCGCACAGGCGCACCCAAGCAGCAGCCATGATGGCGAACTCCGGTTAGAGAAGCGATAGAAGAGACGGGGAAGAATGCCCCGGGAGAGATGCGTTAAGAATACGTCACCTCTGCCCACCCTGCCACCGCAGTGACATCAAGTGCCTTTGGCAACTGGTATTTTTGTCAGTAGCCGTTTGTCGCAGGGGCTTGCAGGCTAGGCATGTACTCCAGAGGCATGTCGAGGAAACAGCAGTGATCTACACGGAAGACGTTGCCAGTTGGGTCGCCTCGCCACCCCTGCCAGAGATCAACTGGCGCACACCCTCCGGGCTGAGCATCGTCTCGAGCGGCGTCGCCTACAGCGCGCATTACCAGACAGACGAGGGGCGCATTGGCACCGAACTGATCGTCCGTGGCCAGTGCGATGTCGAGTTCATCTTCGGCCAGACGGTCGACTGCCTGCTGCTCGAGCTCGATATCGACATGCTCGACTGCGTATCGACTGCCTACTGGCTGACCTTGCGCGACCAGGAGTACATCGAGTTCACGCCAGGCCCCGGCCGGCCCGGGACCTTCTGGCACGACGTGCCTGGTCCGCTCGACCGCCTGACCCTCTCTACCCTGCCCCAGTGCACCGTACATGTGCGCCAACTTGAATGGCGCCCGGCCTGGCGTCATTGAGCGGTTGTCCTGCTCCCCGGCATTGCTTAGGCTTACGCGGTCAAACCGAGCCGTAACGCCAGGAGAAGTGCCCATGGGCCTCAACGATCAGTGGATGCAACGCGACCTCAAGGTCCTGTGGCACCCCTGCACCCAGATGAAAGACCACGAGCAGCTGCCGCTGATCCCGATCCGCCGCGGCGAGGGCGTATGGCTCGAGGACTTCGAGGGCAAGCGCTACCTGGACGCGGTCAGCTCCTGGTGGGTCAATGTGTTCGGCCATGCCAACCCGCGTATCAACCAGCGCATCAAGGACCAGGTCGACCAGCTCGAGCACGTGATCCTGGCTGGTTTCAGTCACCAGCCGGCGATCGAGCTGTCCGAGCGCCTGGTGGCCATGACCCCTGCCGGCCTGGACCGAGTGTTCTACGCCGACAACGGCTCTTCGTGCATCGAAGTGGCGCTGAAGATGAGCTACCACTACTGGCAGAACATCGGCAAACCGCAGAAAAAGCGCTTCGTCACCCTGACCAACAGCTACCACGGCGAAACCATCGCGGCGATGTCGGTGGGCGACGTGCCACTGTTCACCGAGACCTACAAGGCCCTGCTGCTGGACACCATCAAGGTGCCGAGCCCGGACTGCTACCTGCGCCCTGAAGGCATGGGCTGGGAGGAGCATTCGCGGAACATGTTCGCGGCCATGGAGCAGACCCTGGCCGAACACCACGCCAGCATCGCCGCGGTGATCGTCGAGCCGCTGATCCAGGGCGCCGGCGGCATGCGCATGTACCACCCGGTGTACCTCAAGCTGCTGCGCGAGGCCTGCGACCGCTATGAGGTGCACCTGATCCACGACGAGATCGCCGTGGGCTTCGGCCGCACCGGCACGATGTTCGCCTGCGAACAGGCCGGCATCCGTCCGGACTTCCTGTGCCTGTCCAAGGCCCTGACCGGCGGCTACCTGCCCCTGGCCGCCTGCCTGACCACCGACAAGGTGTACCAGGCCTTCTACGACGACTACCCGACCCTGCGCGCCTTCCTCCACTCGCACAGCTACACCGGCAACCCGTTGGCCTGCGCCGCGGCCCTGGCGACCCTGGACATCTTCGCGCAGGACAACATCATCGAGGCCAACAAAGCCCTGTCGGCGCGCATGGCCAGCGCCACCGCGCACCTGGCCGACCACGCCCATGTCGCCGAGATCCGCCAGACCGGCATGGCCCTGGCCATCGAGATGGTCCAGGACAAAGCCAGCAAGACCGCCTACCCCTGGCAGGAACGCCGCGGCCTGAAGGTCTACGAGCACGCCCTGAGCCGTGGCGCGCTGTTGCGCCCGCTGGGCAGCGTGGTGTACTTCCTGCCGCCCTACGTCGTCACCCCGGAGCAGATCGATTTCCTGGCCGAGGTGGCCAGCGAAGGGATCGACATCGCCACCCGTGACCGCGTCAGCGTGGCGGTGCCGGCCGATTTTCACCCCGATTTCCGCGATCCGGGCTAGGCCCAAGCCTTCACTCGCCCCCCTGTAGGAGCGGCCTTGTGCCGCGAAGGGGCTGCAGAGCAGCCCCGGCAATCTCTGCTGCGAAGCTGAAGGCCTGGGGCCTCTTTGCGGCCCTTTCGCGGCACAAGGCCGCTCCTACAGGGGACGATGTCCCCATCAGATTCCGAGTAGAACCATGAGACTCTCCCGCTTCTTCATCGACGCCCCGCTTGGCCTCGGCGAGCACGAGCTCCCCGAAGCCCAGGCCCACTACATCGGCCGCGTGCTGCGCATGGCCGCCGGTGACGCCGTGCAGCTGTTCGACGGCAGCGGCCAGGAATACCTCGGCCAACTGCTCGAGGTGGGCAAGAAAAGCGTGCGCGTCAGCCTCGACCAGGCCCTCCCCGGCCAGGCCGACTCGCCGCTGCACATCCACCTCGGCCAGGGCCTGTCCCGCGGCGAGCGCATGGACTGGGCGATCCAGAAGGCCACCGAACTGGGCGCCAACGAAATCACCCCGATCGTCAGCGAACGCTGCGAAGTGCGTCTGAAGGACGAGCGCGCCGACAAGCGCCTGGCCCACTGGCGCCAGGTGGCGATCAGCGCCTGCGAGCAATGCGGCCGCTCGACCCTGCCGGTCATCCACCCGCCGGTCACCCTGACCGAATGGCTCAAGGGCACCGAGGCCGACCTCAAGCTGGTGCTGCACCCGGTGGCCGAACCGCTGACCAGCCATGAGAAACCAGCGAAGCTGGCCTTCCTGATCGGCCCCGAGGGCGGTCTGAGCGAGGCGGAAGTCGAGCAGGCCAAGGCCTGCGACTACCACGCCGCCCGCCTCGGCCCACGGGTACTACGCACCGAGACAGCGCCCGTGGTGGCGCTGTCAGTGGCGCAGCAGTTGTGGGGCGACTTCTAGCGCACGTAGTAAAACACCGCGACGAAGTGCATCAGGCTGCCGGCGATGACGAACAGGTGCCAGATGCCATGCCAGTGGCGGAACCGGCTGTCGAAGGCGAAGAAGATGATGCCGACGGTGTAGAAAATACCGCCGGCCGCCAGCCAGGCGAAGCCGGCACCGCCCAGGCTGTGCAGCAGAGGCTTGACCGCCACCAGCACGATCCAGCCCATCAGCGCATAGATGACGATCGACAGGATCCGCGCCTCCGAGCGCGGCTTGATCTCCTGCAGCATGCCGACCAACGCCAACCCCCAAACCACGCCGAACAGGCTCCAGCCCCACGGCCCGCGCAGGCTGACCAGGCAAAAGGGTGTGTAGCTGCCAGCGATCAGCAGGTAGATCGACAGGTGGTCGAGCTTGCGCATGATCAGCTTCGCCCGCCCGCGGGTGCTGTGGTAGAGGGTGGAGATGCTGTAGAGCAGCAGCAGGGTGAAGCCGTAGATGGAGAAACTGACGATCTTCCAGGGATCGCCCTGCAAGCCCGCCACGACGATCAGCCAGATCGCGCCAATACAGGCCAGGATCGCGCCGACCAGATGGGTCCAAGCGTTGAAACGTTCACCGTAGTACATGCAAGCAAAGACCTCGCTACGCCGGTCGGGTTCCTCCCCCACCTTATCGTGGGAGCGGGCTTGCCCCGCGATAGGGCCCACCCAGAGACCATCCTAGCCGGCTACAGGTTGCAGTTGCGCGTCACGCACCAATCTTTCCAACCCCGCCAGGTCAGGCACCCGCGCCACCTGTTCACCCACCTGCACCGCCGCCAGTTCCAGCCCCGCCAACGGCACATCGACATAATTCAGCTGGCTGTCGAGCTTGCACGAGCGCGGGATCCCCTGCAGCAGCAACGCGAGGTAACGCAGCCCGGTATCCCCCAGGGCGTTGAGCACCACCACCCGCGCCCGCTCGCCGCAGGGGGTCTGCCCGCCGCAGGCCGCCTCGAAGCCGATCAACGGCAACCGTTGCTGGCGCCAGTTCACCCAGCCCAGATGCCAGGCCGGCTCCCCTGGCTCACAGGCGATGACACGGTGGCCGATCAGTTCGGCCACCGCCACGTTGGGCAACACCAAGGTACGATCGCCCAGGGGCAGCAGCAACCCAGTCAGGCTGCTGCGCTGGCCGGCAATATGTTCAAGCATGGGGTCGGCTCCAGTGGGCGATGCTCTGCAGCAGCACCGATTCCTGGTACGGCTTGCCGAGGTATTCATTGACGCCGATGGCCATGGCCCGGTCGCGGTGCTTCTGGCCGGTACGCGAGGTGATCATGATGATCGGCAGCTGGCTCAGGCGCTCATCGCGGCGGATCCGCGTGGCCACTTCGAAGCCATCCATGCGCGGCATCTCGATATCCAGCAACAGCACATCCGGACGGTGCTCCTCAAGCAGCGCCATGGCATCGACGCCGTCCTTGGCCGTCAGCACGCTCATGCCGTGACGCTCGAGCAGGCGGCTGGTGACCTTGCGCACGGTCACCGAGTCGTCCACCACCATCACCAGCAATGGCCGCCGAGGCACCGGGCCAGTCAGCGCATGCGCCCCCTCGACCACGCCCGGCAGGCGCGCCAGGCGCCGTTGCTGGCCGCGCAACTGGCCGAGCAGGTCGAGAATCAGCACCACCCGCCCGTCCCCCAGCAGGGTGGCGCCAGACAGCCCCGGCACCGCGGCGAACTGCGGGCCGAGGCTCTTGACCACGATCTCGCGGCTGGGCGACAGGCCGTCGACCTGGATGGCGAACGACTGCTCATGGGAATGGGTGAGCAGCACCGGCAGCGGCACGCTTTGGCCCAGCAACCCGGGCAGGCCGCCGCCCTGCAGCAGGTCGCCGAGGTAACGCAGCGCGTAGTCGTGTCCGGCATAGCTGTAGCGGGGAGGATCGAGCCGGTAGCAGGCCTCCAGCTCCGCCGGCGGCACGCGCACGATGCCCTCGATGGTGTTCAGCGGGATGGCGTACTGCTCCTCCTCCACGTGCACCATCAGCGCCCGGTTCACCGACACGGTGAACGGCAGGCGGATCAGAAAACGCGCGCCCTTGCCGGGGCTGGACTCGATGCTCATCGAGCCGCCCAGTTGCTTGACCTCTTCGTGGACCACATCCATGCCCAGGCCGCGCCCGGAGATCTGGGTGATCTTCTCGGCCGTGGAGAACCCGGGGCGCAGGATGAACTGCAGGATCTCGTGATCGCTCAGGCGCGCCTGCGGATCGAGCAGGCCGCGCTTGATCGCCTTGTTGCGTACCGCCTCCAGCGGCACTCCGGCACCGTCGTCGCTCATCTCGATGACGATGTCGGCGCCTTCGTGCAGCAGGTTCAGGTGAATGGTGCCCTGCTCCGGCTTGCCGGCCGCCAGGCGCGCCTCGCGGGCCTCCAGGCCATGGTCGACGGCGTTGCGCAGCATGTGCTCCAGGGGTGCGACCATGCGTTCGAGCACGCTGCGGTCGAGCTCGCCCTCGGCATTGCCAACCACCAGCTCGACCTGCTTGCCCAGCTCGCTGGCCACCTGCCGCACCACCCGCTGCAGACGCGGCACAAGGCGCTCGAAGGGCACCATCAGGGTGGCGGTCAGGCCCTCCTGCAACTGGCTGTTGACCCGCGCCTGCTGCTGCAGGAGGCTGTAGGCCTCCTGGGCCCGCTGCAGCAGGGTCTCCTTGAGGTCAAGCAGGTCCGAGGTGGACTCGAACAGCGCCCGCGACAATTGCTGCAACTGGGAATGGCGGTCCATCTCCAGCGGGTCGAAATCGTCATAGGCGTCACCCTCGAACTGGTGACGGCTGGAAATTCGCCCCTGGGTCTCGATGTCCAGGCGCAACAGCTGGTCGCGCATGCGCTCCAGCGTGGTCTCCATCTCGTTGAGGGCGAACTGCGCATCGTTGACCTGCTGCTCGATGCGCCCACGGATGACCGAGTGCTCACCGGCCAGGTTGCCGAGGTCGTCGAGCAGTTCGGCATCGACCTTGACCATATCGCCCGCCCGCTCGGGGGCGGCGGCCGGGGCCTCGACGGCGGCCGGCTCGGCCTGGGGCTGGCCGGCCACGCTGTCGGTCAGGGCGGCGCTGGAGAAGTTGCGGATGTAGTCGATCAGCGCCGTGGCCGCATGCAGCGGCTCGCCCAGGCGCGCCGCGTCGAGCATATGTGCCAGGCGGTCATGGCAGTTCTGCAGCAGGCTGAACAAGGCCGGCGTCGGCGGCAGGCGCCCGGCGGCCAGCAGCTCGTAAAGGAATTCCAGTTCGTGGGCAAGGTCGCCGATGGCGGCGATCTCGACCATGCGCGCGCCGCCCTTGAGCGTGTGCAGGTCGCGCAGCAGGTTCTCCACCTCGACCGTGTTGCGCGGGTCGGCCTGCCAACGCGCCAGGGATTCGGCGGCGCTCTCGAGGATATCGGAGCTCTCTTCGAGGAAAACGTCCAGCAGCTCCTTGTCGCCCTCGGCTTCTTCGTTGTCATCCTGCGGCTCGGAGGCGACAGGAGGCGGGGCGCTGTGGCGGAACTCACGCAATTCGCCCAGCAACGTCACCGCCGACAGCGGTGCCTGGCCCTCGCGCAGGCTTTTCAACATCCCGGCCAGGGCGTCATGGCTGCGCCGGAGCAGCTCGAACAGCGCCGGGCTGGCACCCAGCCGGCGGTCCACCAGGCCTTCATAGAGCAGCGCCAGCTCCTGGGCCAGCACCTCGACAGCGCCGATCGCCGCCATCTGCGCCCCACCCTTGAGGGTCAGCACATCATGCTGCAACGCCGACAGCGGTGACAGGCTGTCCGGATCAGCCTTCCATTGCCGCAAGGCGTGGTCGGCACCGTCAAGAATATCCCCAGCTTCTTCGAGGAACAGCTCGACCACCGCCGGGTCCGGCAACTCGCCGGGCGCTGTCAGCACCGTCACGCCGTTCGCCCCGACCAGCCCCAGGGCGGCAGGGTCGAGCGCATCGTCGAGCAAGCCATGCAGGGTCGCCAGGCATTCGGGCCGGGGGCTCGGGTCCTGGCCGGCGGCAATCTCGTCGAACAGGTCGAAAAGCACCTCGTGGGCTTGCCGGGCAACGGCGAAGAAGCGCGGCGTTACCGCCAGGCTACCCTCCTCCACCGCCCCATACAGGTCCAGCAGCCCTTCGCAGACCTCATCGACCTGCCACAGTTCGGCTTGGTGCGCGCCGTGACCCAGGGTGGTCATTTCCTCGAGCAGCAGGTGCAGTTCGTGATGCTGCGCGGGATCGCCCTGCCAGTTGGCGAGCCGCGCCTCGGCATCGAGCAGGATATCCATGCCCATGGTCAGGAAGGTGGCCGTCAGTTGCGGGTCGCGTCGGGTCCGGCGCGGCGGGTGCGGCTCGGCCTGGAGCAGGGCCAGCCGGGCGTCGACCGTCTGCCCGACCTGCTCGATCAGCCCGACGGCCCCGGGGATGGGCGCCAACGGTGTGCTGCCCAGCTGGGCCAGGCCAAGGTGGAACAGTGCACGCGCCGCCTCCAGCAGTTCGATCTCGGCCACTTGCAGGGGTAGCTGGTGCCCCTTGTATTCGCGCACCAGGCGGTCGAGGGCGGTAGCCAGTTCCGCCACCGGCATCACGCCGGCCATGGCGGCGCTGCCCTTGAGGGTGTGCAGGGCACGTTGCAGGCTGTCGCTGACCGCGCTGCCCCGGCCGTCGACCGCCTGCAGGAAGCCATCGAGCCCGGCCAGGTGGCCCTGGGCCTCGTTGCGGAAGATCTCCAGCAATTGCGGATCGAGCCCATCGATGCTGGCGCTGACCGGCGTGTCATTGAGCGCCAGCGCATGCAGGTGCCCGGCCAGCTGTTCGATCTCGGCCGTGGGCGGCAACTGGCTGGCGGCGAAGTCGGCCAGCAGGTCGGGCAGGCGCACGAACACCTGCTGCAGGGCCACCAGACCTTCGGCGCTGAGCACGATGCGCCCCTCCAGCACCCGATTAAGCAGGTGCTCGGCGCCCCAGGCCAGCTCGGCCACGGCTTCGGCATGGACCATTCGCCCGCTGCCCTTGAGCGTGTGCAGGGCCCGGCGCACCTCGATCAACGCCTCGCGCAGACCGTTGTCGGCGCGCCAGCGCAGCCATTGGCGCTCGATCTCAGGCAGCAGCTCGCCAGCCTCTTCGAGGAACACCTCGCGCAACTCATCGTCGATACCGTCCAGCGCCTGCTCACCGCCTGCGGCTGATGTGTCGCGGGCGCACTGCACGCCCAGCGCGGCCAGGCTGGCGTGGGCCATGTCGATGAAGCGCTGGGCGTCGGCCAGCGGATCGGCCACCCGCCATTGCAGCCAGGCCTCGCCGGCACTCAGGGCATCGGCCAGGTGCGCCAGTTCGTCCGCTTGCGGCTCATCCTCCAGATGCACCAGCCAGCCTTGCACATAGCCCGCACAACCGGCGAACACCTCGGCGGCGGCCGGCAGCATCAGCATCGCCAGCGCTCCACGTACCTGCTGCAACAAGCCGGGCAGGGCCTGCAGGCGCTGGCGCGACCAGTCGGACTCCAGGCAATCGCCGATCAGGTCCTTGGCCTGCTGCAGCACATTGAGCGATTCGTTGAGCACCAGCTGGCGGATTTCGGCCAGGTCCGAGCCGGGCAGGCTGCCGGGGTTGGTTTCCTCCAGCGGGCCAACCATGCCGTTGAGGGTGGCCTCGACATACAGCAGTGCCCCGGCGACGTCCATCAGCAGCGCCTCGTCCACGGCTCCGTCCTTCTCGACCAGTGCCTGCAGCGCCAGCACCTGGTCGATGATCACCCGCCGCGGCTGCTGGAAGCCCAGCACCGCCAGGGTGTCAGCCACATGTCGCAAGGGCGGCAGCAGCGTCTCCAGCGGCTCGTGTGGCGAGCGTTCGCCACCGACGAAAGGGTCGAGGCGGTCCTTGATGCGCATCAGGTCGTCGCACAGGGCCATCACCACCGAGCGCAACGCATCGCGCCCGGGGCCGGCCTGCATGTGCTCGCGCCAGTTGCCCAGCGACAGGTCGAGGTTGGCCAGGTCCGCCGCACCGGCCAGCCGTTGCCCCAGGTCGCCCAGCAGGCTGCCCTGGGCCAGGGGTTCGGCGCCACGGCAGACCCGCAACTGGTTGAGCAGCGGCATGACCACCAGCGGCAGGTCGTGGCGCGCGCCACGCAGACGATCCAGGTACGGCGGCAATTGCTCGAGCCCGCGGAACAGCGCGCCCAGGCAATCGCCGCGAGGGCTCACCTGGCCGTCGGCCATGGCCCGCCCGAGCAGCTCCAGCTCCTCGGCCAGGCGCATCGCGCCCGGCAGCGCGAGCATGTGCAGGCAGCCGTGGACCTGGTGCAGGTTGTCGACGAAGAACGCCAGCATCGACAGGTCGCCCGGCTCCGCCGAGAAGCGCTCCAGGGCCTGGCGCGCCTGGCCCAGGCAATCGAGAATCGGCGCCTTGGTCCAGGCCAGGGCCACCGTGTCGTGGCGCTCGCCGGGGGTGTTCAGGTTCGCCTCGCTCACGAGCGCTCCACCGGCTTGGGCAGGGTGAAGCCGGACACTGAACGGCGCATCTCGCTGGCCATGCGCGCCAGGTGGCGGATGCTGTCGGCGGTGGCGCCGGAGCCGGCGGAGGTCTGCGCGGTGATCTGCTGGATGACCGCCATGGTGTGGGAAATCTGCCCGGCCGAGGAAGTCTGCAACTGGGCGGCGTCGGAGATGCTGTGGATAAGTTCGGCCATCGTCTGCGAGACGCCCTCGATTTCCGCCAGGGCCACCCCGGCGTCCTGGGCCAGGCGCGCGCCGCGCACCACTTCGGCGGTGGTCTGCTCCATTGAGATCACCGCCTCGTTGGTGTCGACCTGGATGGTCCGTACCAGCGCCTCGATCTGTCGGGTCGCCGATGAGGATCGCTCAGCCAGACGCTGCACCTCGTCAGCGACCACGGCGAAGCCGCGACCGGCCTCGCCGGCCAGCGAGGCCTGGATCGCCGCGTTGAGGGCGAGGATGTTGGTCTGGTCGGCAATATCGTCGATCAGGCTGACGATGTCGCCGATCTCCTGGGAAGACTCGCCAAGGCGCTTGATCCTCTTGGCGGTGTCCTGGATCTGCTCGCGGATGTTGTCCATGCCGTGGATGGTGTTGTGCACCACCTCGTTGCCCTTGTTGGCGATGGCCACCGAACGCTCGGCCACCTTGGCCGATTCGTAGGCGTGGGCCGAGACCCGGTCGATCGACTCGACCATGTCGCCCACCGCCTCGGAGGCCTCGCTGATCTGCTCGGCCTGGTGCTCGGAGGCCTTGGCCAGCTGGCGAGCGGTGTTCTGGGTGTCCTGCACGGCGGCGGCGACCTGCTCGGCGCTATGGTTGATGGTGGCCACCAGGTCGCGCAGTTGGTCGACCGAGTAGTTGATCGAGTCGGCGATGGCGCCGGTGAAGTCTTCGGTGACCGACACGGTGACAGTCAGGTCGCCGTCGGCCAGCTCCTCGATCTCGTCGAGCAGGCGCATGATCGCCTGCTGGTTGCGTTCGTTCTTCTCGGCGGTCTCGCGCAACTGGCGGTGGGTGGCGCGCACCATCACCAGGCCGATGAGGATGATCGAGGCCAGCGCCAGCAGGCCGAGCACGTAGCCGCCGACGGTGTCCAGGGTGCGCCCGCCGGCCAGGTTCTCGAAGCCGTTGGCCAGGTGCGAGGCCTCGTCGAGCAGGGTCTGCGACAGGCTGAAGATGTTGCCGGCGGCCTCGCGCACGCGAAACAGCTCGGGCGAGGTCTCGAGGATCTCGTCCACCGAGCCCGAGACGAACTGGAACAGCTCGGCGATCTCGGCCAGCCGCGCCCGGGCATCGGCGTCCTCGACCCGGGTGACCTGGATCGACGGGTTGCCGGCGAGCATGCCTTCGAGCACCTGGCCGAAGCGGCTGGCGTCGCGACCGAAGGCGTCGGCGGCCTGCACCGAGGTTTCGTCGCCGGCGAGCACGGTATTGACCGAGCCTAGTATGCGTTCGGCCAGCAGCAGCTGACGCTGGGCCACGGCCACCTGATTGGCCGGCGCGCCACTCTGCAGCAGGATCTCCACCACCTTCTCGTATTCGACCTGCAGTTGCGGCACGGTCTCGGCCAGGGTGGCCGCGACCTGGTGCAGCGACAGCACGGTCTGTTCGCTGGCGAGGATGGTGTCGGTGTTCTTGCGCAGGTTCTCCCAGTCCTGGCGCACCGCGTCCATCTCGTCGCGCACCGTCACTGGCGCGGCGGGCAGGCCGGTGGTCTTGTCGCCCTCGCGCAGGTAGCTCCAGCGCCGCTCGAAGTCGTTGCGCGCGTCGCTGAGCAGCTTGAACGCCAGCGCCTTGCCCGCCGCCGCCTCGGTGGCGTTCTTGGCGATGCGCTGGGACAGCACGCGCAGCTCGCCGGCATGGCCGATGTACTGCTTGTCGTGGTTGGCCTGGGTATTGAGGTAGGCGAAGTTGGCGAACAACAGGACGATCGACAGGATCAGCACCACGAACAGCACGGTGATCTGCGCGGTGCTGCGCGGGCGCTGGGCCACGGCGGCGGGTGAAACGCCGGCGGTGGCTACGGAAGGTCCTGGCTTGTTCACGTCGAAAATCCTCTACAACGCCACATCGAGAAAACCCGGGGCCTGGGCCAGGGCGAACGGGCTGAAGATCGCCCAGTTGCGTTCACGGGGGAAATGGCCCTGCACGAAGGGCGCGGCCGCGCGGATCAATGGCTGCGGCGGCGACAGCTCGAGGCTGCTCAGGGCGAAGTGCTGCAGGCCTACCACCTCGTCCACCAGCAGCCCGGCGAACAGCTCCTCGTGGTCCAGCACCAGCACCCGCCGTTGCTTGCCCGCCGCCGCCGGGCCGAGGCCGAAGAACGCGCACAGGTCCATCACCGGCAACAGCCGCCCGCGCAGGTTGGCCACCCCGCGAACCCACGGCTGCACGCCTGGCACCCGGCTACTGCGAGGCTCGCGCAGCACCTCGGCGACCTCGCCCATGGGCGCGACGAACCACTGCCCGGCGATGCGAAAGCCGATGCCGCTCCACTGCTGCAGGCGGGTGTCCTGCGGTGGCTGGTCGGCCACCAGCAGGCGGCAGCGCCGGTCGATGTCCAGCAGAAGCTCGAAAGCGGTCAGCGACGCGCCCTGGGGGCGGGAGGTCAAGCGCCGAGCACTTCTTGCAGCTTGCGGATCAGTGCGTCCTCTTCCACAGGTTTGGTAAGAAAGTCGCGGGCGCCCTGACGCAGGGCCCAGATGCGATCGGTATCCTGATCCTTGGTGGTCACCACGATCACCGGGATGTGACGGGTCTCGTCATCCTTGCTCAACTGGCGGGTGGCCTGGAAACCATTCATGCCTTGCATGACGATGTCCATCAGCACGGCATCGGGTTTTTCCTGACGGGCCAAGGCCACGCCGTCGGCGCCATTGTCGGCCTTGAGCACCTGGTGGCCGTGATTTTCGAGCCATTCGGTCAATCGATACATCTCTGTCGGCGAATCATCGACAATCAGAATTCGGGCCATGCTGTTTCCCCATCAGGAAATAGAGACGCCGTCCGGTGAAGGCGGCGTCAGGGTGCGTTTGGGTCCTGCGCGGCGAAACCGGGCACGCTGGCACGGATCGCGTCGAGCAGTTCTTCCTTGCTGAACGGTTTGGTCAGGAACTGGTCGGAGCCGACCACCCGGCCGCGGGCCTTGTCGAACAAGCCATCACGGGAAGAGAGCAGGATCACCGGGGTGTCCTTGAATGCGTTGTTGTGCTTGATGATGGCGCAGGTCTGGTAACCGTCAAGGCGCGGCATCAGCACATCGACGAAGATGATTCGGGGCTTGTGGTCGACGATCTTGGCCAGGGCGTCGAAGCCGTCGCTGGCGGTGATCACCTCGCAGCCTGCCTCGCCGAGCAACATCTGCGCGGTGCGGCGGATCGTGCGGGAGTCGTCGATCACCATCACCTTCAGGGGTTGTTCCATAGTCGCACTACCATCGCTGCCGGGGCCGAAATCCTGGGGCCGCTTCGCGCCCCATCGCGACACAAGGCCGCTCCCACCTGTCCATGCGTTGCGCTGAGCAGCCATCCGACGCCGAACCCTGTGGGAGCGGCCTTGTGTCGCGATGGGCTGCGCAGCAGCCCCAGCTCTTGGAGGTACGGCCAGGCTGGAGGCCAACACAGACCACTTGTCCGGCCTTTTTAGCACACTCCCGAAGGCCATTCCATCCGCCCGCCCCTTGACCGTGGGCGCGCCCGGCGCCACCCTGAGCCACTTTTCTTTCGTGCCATCGCGGCCACCCGCCGCCAAGAGGAACTACCCCATGAGCGTTCGCCTCGGGATTGTCATGGACCCCATCGCGTCCATCTCCTACAAAAAGGACAGCTCGCTGGCCATGCTGCTGGCTGCCCAGGCCCGCGGCTGGAGCCTGTTCTACATGGAACAACGCGACCTGTACCAGGCCCAGGGCAAGGCCCGCGCGCGCATGCGTCCGCTCAGGGTGTTCGCCGACCCGGCCCGCTGGTTCGAGCTGGACGAGGAGCAGGACAGCCCCCTGGCCGAGCTGGACGTGATCCTGATGCGCAAGGACCCGCCCTTCGACATGGAGTTCGTCTACAGCACCTACCTGCTGGAACAGGCCGAGGCCGAAGGCGTGCTGGTGGTCAACCGCCCGCAAAGCCTGCGCGACTGCAACGAGAAACTGTTCGCCACGCTGTTCCCGCAGTGCACGCCGCCGACCCTGGTCAGCCGCCGCCCGGACATCATCCGCGCCTTCGCCGCCGAACATGGCGACGTGATCCTCAAGCCGCTGGACGGCATGGGTGGCACCTCGATCTTCCGTCACCGGGCCGGTGACCCCAACCTGTCGGTGATCCTCGAGACCCTGACCGCGCTCGGCGCCCAGCAGATCATGGCCCAGGCCTACCTGCCGGCGATCAAGGACGGCGACAAGCGCATCCTGATGATCGACGGCGAGCCGGTGGATTACTGCCTGGCGCGCATCCCGGCCAGTGGCGAGACCCGCGGCAACCTGGCCGCCGGCGGACGCGGCGAAGCCCGGCCGTTGAGCGAGCGCGACCGCTGGATCGCCGCCCAGGTCGGCCCGACCCTGCGCGAGAAGGGCCTGCTGTTCGTCGGCCTGGACGTGATCGGCGACTACCTCACCGAGATCAACGTCACCAGCCCGACCTGCATCCGCGAGATCGACGCGGCCTACAACACCGACATCGGCGGCCGCTTGATGGACGCCATTGATCGCCAGTTGCAGGCGCGCTGACCGCCGACACGCGGCAAACCCGCGGAGTGGGGTATGATGCCGGTCCTTTTTCGCTGACCTGCGCCCTGTTTCGCGGTTGCTGGATACCTGATGACGCTGCCCGCCGACATCCCCGCCGACCTGCTGCCACCCCGCGTTCGCCCGGTGGACCGCCTCGGCTTCACCCTGTTCCTGGCCGCCCTGGTGCACCTGGCGCTGATCCTCGGCGTGGGTTTCACCGTGGTCAAACCGGCTGATATCCGCCACACCATGGACATCACCCTGGCCACCTTCAAGAGCGAGAAAGCGCCCGAGAAGGCCGACTTCCAGGCCCAGGACAACCAGCAGGGCAGCGGCACCCTGGAGAAGAAGGCGGTGCCCAAGACCACCGAGGTCGCGCCGTTCCAGGACAGCAAGATCAACAAGATCACCCCGCCGCCGGCGGCGAAACCGCAAACCCCGCCCGCACCGGCGAAGTCCGTGGTCGCCACCCAAGCGCCGAAAACCCAGAAGGTCGAGCCCAGGCCGAAGGAAAGCAAGCCGCAGCCCAAGCCCGAGGCCAAGGTGCCGGACTTCGACAGCTCGCAGCTGTCCAGCCAGATCGCCAGCCTCGAGGCCGAGCTGTCCCATGAGCAGCAGCTGTATGCCAAGCGCCCGCGCATCCATCGTCTGAACGCCGCCTCGACCCTGCGCGACAAGGGCGCCTGGTACAAGGAAGAGTGGCGCAAGAAGGTCGAGCGCATCGGCAACCTCAACTACCCCGAAGAGGCCCGGCGCCAGCAAATGTACGGCAGCTTGCGGATGATGGTATCGATCAACCGCGACGGCTCGCTGTACGAGGTGCTGGTACTGGAGTCCTCTGGCCAGCCAGTGCTGGACCAGGCGGCCCAGCGCATCGTGCGTCTGGCGGCGCCGTTCGCGCCGTTCACCGGCGACCTGGCGGAATTCGACCGTCTGGAGATCATCCGCACCTGGCGCTTTGCCCGGGGTGACCGGCTGTCGAGCAACTGATCGGGACTGCAGAGCACCTTGTCAGCCTCGCCACCTGGCGCCACACTAGCGGTCATGAAGACCCTCGCCCCCAGCTACCTCAAGCACCAGTTCCTGATCGCCATGCCGCACATGGCCGATCCGAACTTTGCCCAGACCCTCACCTACATCGTCGAGCACAATGCCCACGGCGCCATGGGCCTGGTGGTCAACCGCCCGCAGGAGCTGAACCTGGCCGACATCCTCGAGCAGTTGCGCCCGGACGACGAGCCGCCGGCCAGCACTGTGCACATCCCGATCTACCAGGGTGGCCCGGTGCAGACCGACCGCGGTTTCGTGCTGCATAGCAACGACCGCAGCTACCAGGCCACGGTCGAGCTGGAGGGCCTGTCGCTGTCCACCTCCCAAGACGTGCTGTTCGCCATCGCCGCCGGCGACGGTCCGCGCAAGAGCCTGATCACCCTGGGCTACGCGGGCTGGGAAGCCGGCCAGCTTGAGGCGGAGCTGGCCGACAACGCCTGGCTCAACTGCCCGTTCGACCCCGAGATCATCTTCGGCCTGGCCAGCGACCAGCGCCTGGGCGCCGCTGCCGCCAGCCTGGGGATCAACCTCAGCCTGCTGACCAGCCAGGCGGGCCACGCCTGATGGCCGAACTGCGCCTGCTGCTGGGCTTCGACTACGGCACCCGGCAGATCGGCGTCGCCGTCGGCCAGGTGATCACCGGCCAGGCCCGCGAACTGTGCACGCTCAAGGCGCAGAACGGCGTGCCGGACTGGAACCAGGTCGAGAAGCTGATCAAGGAATGGAAACCCGACGCCATCGTCGTCGGCCTGCCGCTGAACATGGACGGCACGCCCAGCGAGATGAGCGAGCGCGCCGAGAAATTCGCCCGGCGCCTGCACGGTCGCTACAACCTGCCGGTGCACACCCACGACGAACGCCTGACCACCTTCGAGGCCAAGGGCGAGCAGATGGCCCGAAGCGGGCGCCACGGCAGCTACCGCGACAACCCGGTCGACGCCATCGCCGCCGCCCTGCTGCTGCAAGGCTGGCTGGAGGCCAACACTTAAATCCGCTTTGCCGCCGGCTGGAGCCGGCGCCCGCCTTCCGAGGAGCACGCAATGAGCCTACCCAATCCCGCCGATCTGATCCGGCAGATGGCCGTCGACCTTCGCGCCCACCTGGCCCGCCGCGGCATCAGCGAGCCGCGTTTCATCGGCATCCGCACCGGCGGCGTGTGGGTGGCCCAGGCCCTGCAGGCCGAGCTGGGCGACCAGGGCCCGCTGGGCACCCTGGATGTGTCCTTCTACCGCGACGACTTCAGCCAGAACGGCCTGCACCCGCAGGTGCGCCCGTCCGAGCTGCCGTTCGAGATCGAAGGCCAGCATCTGGTGCTGGTGGACGACGTGCTGATGAGCGGGCGCACCATCCGCGCCGCCCTCAACGAGTTGTTCGACTATGGCCGTCCAGCCAGCGTGACCCTGGCCTGCCTGCTCGACCTGGATGCCGGCGAATTGCCGATCCGCCCGAATGTGCTTGGCGCCACCCTGTCCCTGGCGGCCCATGAACGGGTAAAATTGACCGGACCCACGCCGCTCGCCCTCGAGCGCCAGGACCTCGCTCCCGCTTCCGCCCTTTAAGAGTCCCCCGCGATGACGCCATTCGACGCCAAGCGCCCGCTGCAGCTCAATGACCAGGGCCAGCTGCGCCACTTCCTCTCGCTCGACGGTTTGCCCCGCGAACTGCTCACCGAGATCCTCGACACCGCCGACTCGTTCCTCGAAGTCGGCGCCCGGGCCGTGAAGAAAGTCCCGTTGCTGCGCGGCAAGACCGTGTGCAACGTGTTCTTCGAGAACTCCACCCGCACCCGCACCACCTTCGAACTGGCCGCCCAGCGCCTGTCGGCCGACGTGATCAGCCTGAACGTATCGACTTCCTCGACCAGCAAGGGCGAGACCCTGTTCGACACCCTGCGCAACCTGGAGGCCATGGCCGCCGACATGTTTGTCGTGCGCCACTCCGATTCCGGCGCCGCCCACTTCATCGCCGAGCATGTGTGCCCGGACGTGGCAGTGATCAACGGCGGTGACGGCCGCCACGCCCACCCGACCCAGGGCATGCTCGACATGCTCACCATTCGTCGGCACAAGGGCGGTTTCGAAAACCTCTCCGTGGCCATCGTCGGCGACATCCTGCACTCGCGGGTGGCCCGCTCGGACATGCTCGCGCTCAAGGCGCTGGGCTGCCCGGACATCCGCGTGATCGGCCCGAAGACGCTGATCCCGATCGGCATCGAGCAATATGGCGTGAAGGTCTACACCGACCTCGCCGAAGGCCTGAAGGACGTCGACGTGGTGATCATGCTGCGCCTGCAGCGCGAGCGCATGGCCGGCGGCCTGCTGCCCAGCGAGGGCGAGTTCTACCGCCTGTTCGGCCTGACCACCGCGCGCCTGGCCGGGGCCAAGCCGGATGCCATCGTCATGCACCCGGGCCCGATCAACCGCGGTGTCGAGATTGAATCGGCGGTGGCCGACGGCCAGCACTCGGTGATCCTCAACCAGGTCACCTACGGCATCGCCGTGCGCATGGCCGTGCTGTCCATGGCCATGAGCGGACAGAACGCGCAACGTCAATTCGACCAGGAGAACGCCCAGTGACCATCAGCATTATCGGCGCCCGGGTCATCGATCCTGCCAGCGGCCTTGACCGCGTCACCGACCTGCACCTGGACGGCGGTCGTATTGCCGCCATCGGCGCGGCGCCGGCCGGCTTCAGCGCCAGCCGCACGATCCAGGCCGACGGCCTGGTGGCAGCCCCTGGCCTGGTCGACCTCGGCGTATCCCTGCGCGAGCCGGGCTACAGCCGCAAGGGCAACATCGCCAGCGAAACCCGCGCCGCTGTAGCCGGCGGTGTCACCAGCCTGTGCTGCCCGCCGCAGACCAAGCCGGTGCTGGACACTTCGGCGGTCGCCGAACTGATCCTCGACCGCGCCCGCGAAGCCGCCAACAGCAAGGTCTACCCGATCGGCGCCCTGACCAAGGGCCTGGAAGGCGAGCAACTGGCCGAGCTGGTGGCCCTGCGCGACACCGGTTGCGTGGCCTTCGGCAATGGCCTTAAGGAAATCCCCAACAACCGCACCCTGGCCCGTGCCCTGGAGTACGCGGCGACCTTCGACCTGACCGTGGTGTTCCACTCCCAGGACCGCGACCTGGCCCAGGGCGGCCTGGCCCACGAAGGCCCGATGGCCAGCTTCCTCGGCCTTCCGGGCATCCCGGAAACCGCCGAGACCGTGGCCCTGGCGCGCAACCTGCTGCTGGTCGAGCAGAGCGGCGTACGCGCCCACTTCAGCCAGATCACCAGCGCCCGCGGCGCCCGGCTGATCGCCCAGGCCCAGCAGTTGGGGCTGCCGGTCACCGCCGATGTGGCGCTGTACCAGCTGATCCTCACCGACGAGGCGCTGCGCGACTTCTCCAGCCTGTACCACGTGCAGCCACCGCTGCGCAGCGCCGCCGACCGCGACGGCCTGCGCGAGGCGGTGAAGTCCGGGGTGATCCAGGCGATTTCCAGCCACCACCAGCCCCACGAGCGTGATGCCAAGCTGGCGCCGTTCGGTGCCACCGAGCCGGGTATCAGCAGCGTCGAACTGCTGCTGCCGCTGGCCATGACCCTGGTCGAGGACGGCCTGCTCGACCTGCCGACCCTGCTGGCACGCCTGAGCAGCGGCCCGGCCGCGGCCATGCGCCTGCCGGCCGGCGAGCTGAAGGTGGGCGGCGCGGCGGACCTGGTGCTGTTCGATCCGAAAGCGTCCACTGTTGCAGGCGAGCAGTGGTTCTCCCGCGGCGCGAACTGCCCGTTCATCGGCCACTGCCTGCCGGGCGCGGTGCGTTATACCTTGGTCGACGGGCACGTCTGCCACGAAGCCTGATAGACCGCACCGCCCCCTTCGCGGGTAAACCCGCTCCCACAGGGCTATCGAAGCGCCTGTGGGAGCGGGTTTACCCGCGAATGCCCCAACATGAATGCGCCTGCCCTGCGCCAACCACTCATCCCCCAAGGTTGAAATCCTTCCCCCCTCCCCCCATATGAGTCTGCATCAGGCATTTTCGCCCCGCTGCGTGGAGACTCTCCCTTGACTACCATCGTTTCTGTCCGCCGTAACGGCAAAGTCGTCATGGGCGGCGACGGCCAGGTTTCCCTCGGCAACACCGTGATGAAAGGCAACGCCAAGAAGGTCCGTCGCCTGTACAACGGCCAGGTCATCGCCGGCTTCGCCGGTGCCACCGCCGATGCCTTCACCCTGTTCGAGCGCTTCGAAGCCCAGCTGCAGAAACACTCCGGCCACCTGGTGCGTGCCGCCGTCGAGCTGGCCAAGGAATGGCGCACCGACCGCTCGCTCAGCCGTCTGGAAGCCATGCTGGCCGTGGCCAACAAGGACGCCTCCCTGATCATCACCGGCAACGGTGACGTGGTCGAGCCCGAGGACGGCCTGATCGCCATGGGCTCCGGTGGCGGCTACGCCCAGGCCGCAGCCCGCGCACTGCTGAACAAGACCGACCTGTCGGCCCGTGAAATCACCGAGGCCGCCCTGAACATCGCCGGCGACATCTGCGTGTTCACCAACCACAACCTGACCATCGAGGAGCAGGACCTGGCCGAGTGAATCAGTTGTTTTGGCGTCCCGCTCGCAGCGGGACTTTTCCACACTGATCACTCTGCTTGAGGACCACATTCATCATGTCCATGACCCCCCGCGAAATCGTTCACGAACTCAACCGCCACATCATCGGCCAGGACGACGCTAAGCGCGCCGTCGCCATTGCCCTGCGCAACCGCTGGCGGCGCATGCAGCTCCCCGCCGAGCTGCGTGCCGAAGTGACCCCCAAGAACATCCTGATGATCGGCCCCACCGGCGTCGGCAAGACCGAGATCGCCCGCCGCCTGGCCAAGTTGGCCAATGCGCCGTTCATCAAGGTCGAAGCGACCAAGTTCACCGAAGTGGGCTACGTTGGCCGTGATGTCGAGTCGATCATCCGCGATCTGGCCGACGCCGCCCTGAAGATGCTGCGCGAGCAGGAAATCGTCCGCGTGCGCCACCGCGCCGAGGATGCCGCCGAAGATCGCATTCTCGACGCCCTGCTACCGCAGGCGCGGGTCAGCAGCTTCAGCGAGGAAGCCCAGCAGTCCAGCAGCGACTCCAACACCCGCCAGCTGTTCCGCAAGCGCCTGCGCGAAGGCCAGCTGGACGACAAGGAAATCGAGATCGAAGTCGCCGAGAACATGGGCGTCGAGATCGCCGCGCCGCCCGGCATGGAAGAGATGACCAACCAGTTGCAGAGCCTGTTCGCCAACATGGGCAAGGGCAAGCGCAAGAGCCGCAAGTTGAAGGTCAAGGACGCCCTGAAGATGGTCCGCGACGAGGAAGCGGGCCGCCTGGTCAACGAGGAAGAGCTCAAGGGCAAGGCCCTGGAAGCGGTCGAGCAGCACGGCATCGTGTTCATCGACGAGATCGACAAGGTGGCCAAGCGTGGCAATGTCGGCGGCGCCGATGTCTCCCGTGAAGGCGTGCAGCGCGACCTGCTGCCGCTGATCGAGGGCTGCACCGTCAACACCAAGCTGGGCATGGTCAAGACCGACCACATCCTGTTCATCGCTTCCGGCGCCTTCCACCTGAGCAAGCCGAGCGACCTGGTGCCCGAGCTGCAGGGCCGCCTGCCGATCCGGGTGGAACTCAAGGCACTGACCCCGGAAGACTTCGAGCGCATCCTCAAGGAGCCGCACGCCTCGCTGACCGAGCAATACAGCGCCCTGCTCAAGACCGAAGGCCTGAACATCGAGTTCGCCGCCGACGGCATCAAACGCCTGGCTGAAATCGCCTACCAGGTCAACGAGAAGACCGAGAACATCGGTGCCCGCCGCCTGCACACGCTGCTTGAGCGCCTGCTCGAAGAGGTGTCGTTCAGCGCTGGCGACCTGGCCAGCACCCACGACGAGACGCCGATCCACATCGACGCCGCCTATGTGAACAGCCACCTGGGTGAGCTGGCGCAGAACGAAGACCTGTCGCGTTACATCCTGTAAGACCGCTGGGGGCCGCTGCGCGGCCCATTCGCGACACAAGGCCGCTCCTACAGGGGGACTGCATTCTCCCTGTAGGAGCGGCCTTGTGTCGCGAATGGGCTGCGCAGCAGCCCCCTTGCACAATGCCTGGAATCACTCGAAGCTTGCAGCTTGAAGCCAAAGAGAGATTCGCCCATGGCCCGCCTCCCCACCGCGATAAACCTGCACAAAGCCTCCAAGACCCTCACCCTCACCTACGCCCCCGGCGAGGTCTACCACCTGCCCGCCGAGTTCCTGCGCGTGCACTCCCCCTCCGCCGAGGTCCAGGGCCACGGCAATCCCATCCTGCAATTTGGCAAGATCAACGTCGGCCTCAACGGCCTGGAGCCGGCCGGTCAATATGCACTGAAACTGACCTTCGACGACGGCCATGACTCCGGATTGTTCACCTGGGAGTACCTCGAGCAGCTGTGCCTGCGCCAGGAGCAGCTGTGGGCCGAGTACCTCGACGAATTGCACAAGGCCGGCAAATCCCGCGACCCGTCCGAATCGGTAGTGAAATTGATGCTCTAGCTCAAGGCTCGCAGGCTTTAGAGCGCATTTTCTAATCTCATCTGCTTGAATGCCTTGATGACTGCCAAAGATTGGCTGTCTTGCGCATTACACGAAAGTCGGGTAACCAATGGAGCTGGCAAGTTCCCTGCATTGCCTTGATGGCAGGCAGGGCCAGGCCGGTATGTAGAGGTCGCGAGCGAAAGCAGGTTGTCTTCACACGCAGAAACCCACGCAGCTCATCATCGGCACGCATCCGGTCGCAGCACCGCTGTTCCTTATCACTGGTCACCCGAGTAGCAGTACCGGGCTGTCACAGCACGCCGGTACTCGTCTCAGGACAACGGAGCGTCGTAGATGAGTAACAAGAACAACGATGAGTTGCAGCGGCAGGCCTCGGAAAACACCTTGGGGCTGAACCCGGTCATCGGCATTCGCCGCAAGGATCTGCTGACGTCAGCGCGCACGGTACTGCGCCAGGCGCTACGCCAACCCCTGCACAGCGCCAAGCACGTGGCGCATTTCGGCCTTGAGCTGAAGAACGTGCTGCTGGGCAAGTCGGCCCTGCAGCCCGAGGGCGACGACCGTCGCTTCGCCGACCCGGCATGGAGCAAGAACCCCCTGTACCGCCGCTACCTGCAGACCTACCTGGCCTGGCGCAAGGAGCTCAACGACTGGATCGGCGAAAGCGACCTGTCGCCCCAGGACATCAGCCGCGGGCAGTTCGTCATCAACCTGGTGACCGAGGCCATGGCCCCCACCAACACCCTCTCCAACCCCGCCGCGGTCAAGCGCTTCTTCGAGACCGGCGGCAAGAGCCTGCTCGACGGGTTGTCCAACCTGGCCAAGGACATCGTCAACAACGGCGGCATGCCCAGCCAGGTGAACATGGAGGCCTTCGAGGTCGGCAAGAACCTCGGCACCAGCGAAGGCTCGGTGGTGTACCGCAACGATGTGCTGGAACTGATCCAGTACAGCCCCATCACCGAACAGGTGCACAGCCGTCCGCTGCTGGTGGTGCCGCCACAGATCAACAAGTTCTACGTGTTCGACCTGAGCCCGGAAAAGAGCCTGGCGCGCTTCTGCCTGCGCTCCCAGCAGCAGACCTTCATCGTCAGCTGGCGCAATCCGACCAAGGCCCAGCGCGAGTGGGGCCTGTCGACCTACATCGACGCGCTCAAGGAGGCGGTCGACGCGGTGCTGGCAATTACCGGCAGCAAGGATCTGAACATGCTTGGCGCCTGCTCCGGTGGCATCACCTGCACCGCGCTGGTGGGCCACTACGCCGCGCTCGGCGAGAAGAAGGTCAATGCCTTGACCTTGCTGGTGAGTGTGCTCGACACCACCGTCGACACCCAGGTCGCATTGTTCGTCGACGAGCAGACCCTGGAGGCGGCCAAGCGCCACTCCTACCAGGCCGGGGTGCTCGAAGGCAGCGACATGGCCAAGGTGTTCGCCTGGATGCGCCCCAACGACCTGATCTGGAACTACTGGGTCAACAACTACCTGCTCGGCAACGAGCCACCAGTGTTCGACATCCTGTTCTGGAACAACGACACCACCCGCCTGCCGGCCGCCTTCCACGGCGACCTGATCGAGATGTTCAAGAACAACCCGCTGACCCGCTCCGACGCCCTCGAAGTGTGCGGCACCGCCATCGACCTGAAGAAGGTCGACTGCGACATCTACAGCGTCGCCGGCACCGCCGACCACATCACCCCGTGGCAGTCATGCTACCGCTCGGCGCACCTGTTCGGCGGCAAGATCGAGTTCGTGCTGTCCAACAGCGGCCATATCCAGAGCATCCTCAATCCGCCGGGCAACCCCAAGGCACGCTTCATGACCGGCGAAGACCGCCCGGACGACCCGGTGGCCTGGCAGGAAAATGCGATCAAGCATGCCGACTCCTGGTGGCTGCACTGGCAGACCTGGCTGGGCGAGCGCGCCGGCGAACTCAAGAAGGCGCCTACAAAGCTGGGTAACCGCACCTATACCGCAGGCGAGGCCGCACCGGGAACATACGTGCACGAGCGTTGAACCGAACCGCCGCGATGGGCCTGTCGGTGCATCGCGGCGCTACCTTCACCACAGAGTCACGCGCATGCCGCAACCGTACATCTTCAGGACCGTCGAGCTGGACGAGCAGTCCATCCGCACCGCGGTCCGCCCGGGCAAGCCACACCTGACGCCGTTGCTGATCTTCAATGGCATCGGCGCCAACCTCGAACTGGTGTTCCCGTTCATCGAGGCGCTGGACCCGGACCTGGAGGTCATCGCCTTCGACGTGCCCGGGGTCGGCGGCTCGTCTACGCCCCGCCACCCCTACCGTTTCCCCGGCCTGGCCAAGCTGACCGCGCGTATGCTCGACTACCTGGATTACGGCCAGGTCAATGTCATCGGCGTGTCCTGGGGCGGCGCCCTGGCCCAGCAGTTCGCCCACGACTACCCCGAGCGCTGCAAGAAGCTGGTGCTGGCCGCCACGGCCGCCGGCGCGGTGATGGTGCCGGGCAAGCCCAAGGTGCTGTGGATGATGGCCAGCCCGCGGCGCTACGTGCAGCCCTCCCATGTGATCCGCATCGCCCCGCTGATCTACGGCGGCGGCTTCCGACGCGACCCGGACCTGGCCATGCACCACGCCTCCAAGGTCCGCTCGGGTGGCAAGCTGGGCTACTACTGGCAACTGTTCGCCGGGCTCGGCTGGACCAGCATCCACTGGCTGCACAAGATCCACCAGCCCACCCTGGTGCTGGCCGGCGACGACGATCCGTTGATCCCCCTGATCAACATGCGCCTGCTGGCCTGGCGAATTCCCAATGCCCAGCTACACATAATCGACGACGGCCACCTGTTCCTGATCACCCGGGCCGAGGCCGTCGCGCCGATCATCATGAAATTCCTCGAGCAGGAACGCCAACGCGCGGTCATGCACCCCCGGCCTGCGGCAAGGGGGTAGGAAGGCTTTTTATTGCGTCAGCACGGGCTTTTTGCGGCCACACCCTGCGCCAAACAGGTGCGGGCCTGTTCGCGACGAGGCCAACGCGGAAATGGATCTGACGAAGGAGTGTTGGCATGAAGGACAAACCGGCCAGAGGGATGACACCGGTCCCCGCCACGAGCATGAACGTGCAGAACGCCATAACCGGCCTGCGCGGTCGCGACCTGATTTCTACCCTGCGCCAGGTCGGCCGGATCGGCCTGCGCAACCCGCTGCACACCGCCCACCATCTGCTGAGTCTGGGCGGCCAGCTGGGTCGCGTGCTGATCGGCGACAGCTCCTATCAGCCCCACCCCCGCGATACGCGCTTCAGCGATCCGACCTGGAGCCAGAACCCGTTCTACCGTCGCGGCCTGCAGGCCTACCTGGCCTGGCAGAAGCAAACCCGTCTGTGGATCGAGGAAAGCAGCCTGGCCGACGATGATCGCGCCCGGGCGCAGTTCCTGTTCAACCTGGTCAGCGACGCCTTCGCGCCCAGCAACTCGCTGCTCAACCCGCTGGCGGTCAAGGAGCTGTTCAACACCGGCGGCCTGAGCCTGCTGCGTGGCGTCAGCCATCTGCTTGACGACCTGCGCCATAACGACGGCCTGCCGCGCCAGGTGGACGAACGTGCCTTCGAAGTCGGCGGCAACCTCGCCGCCAGCCCTGGTGCGGTGGTGTTTCGCAACGAGCTGCTGGAGCTGATCCAGTACAAGCCCATGAGCGAGAAACAGTACGCCCGGCCGCTGCTGGTCATACCGCCGCAGATCAACAAGTTCTACATCTTCGACCTGAGCCCGACCAACAGCTTCGTCCAGTACATGCTCAAGCAGGGCCTGCAGGTGTTCATGGTCAGCTGGCGCAACCCCGATCCGCGTCACCGCGAATGGGGCCTGTCCAGTTACGTACAGGCCGTGGAAGAAGCACTCAATGCCTGTCGCAGCATCAGCGGCAGCCGCGATCCCAACCTGATGGGCGCCTGTGCCGGCGGCCTGACCATGGCCGCGTTGCAGGGCCACCTGCACGCCAAGAAGCAACTGCGCAAGGTGCGCAGCGCCACCTACCTGGTGAGCCTGCTCGACAGCCAGTTCGACAGCCCCGCCAGCCTGTTCGCCGACGAGCAGACCATCGAGGCGGCCAAGCGCCGCTCGTACCAGCGCGGCGTGCTCGACGGCGGCGAAGTGGCGCGGATCTTCGCCTGGATGCGCCCCAATGACCTGATCTGGAACTATTGGGTCAACAACTACCTGATGGGCAAGACCCCGCCGGCGTTCGACATCCTCTACTGGAACGCCGACAACACCCGCCTGCCTGCCGCCCTGCACGGCGACCTGCTGGACTTCTTCAAGCTCAACCCGCTGACCTTCCCCGAGGGGCTGGAGGTGTGCGGCACGCCGATCGATCTCAAGCAAGTCGGGCTGGACAGTTTCACCGTGGCCGGCAGCAACGACCATATCACCCCGTGGGACGCGGTCTACCGCTCAGCCCTGCTGCTCGGCGGCGATCGGCGTTTCATCCTGGCCAATAGCGGCCATATCCAGAGCATCATCAACCCGCCCGGCAACCCCAAGGCCTACTACCTGGAGAACCCCAAGCTTTCCAGCGACCCACGGGCCTGGTTCCACGACGCCCAGCGCCGAGACGGCAGCTGGTGGCCGCTGTGGCTGGAATGGATCACCGAGCGCTCCGGCACGCTGAAGACGCCCCGCGAGGAGCTGGGCAACGCCACCTATCCACCGCTGGGCCCCGCGCCAGGCAGCTACGTATTGGCGCGCTGACCGGATGAAGACCCGCGACCGTATCCTCGAATGTGCCTTGCAGCTGTTCAACCGCCAGGGCGAGCCGAACGTCTCGACCCTGGAGATCGCCAACGAACTGGGGATCAGCCCCGGCAACCTGTACTACCACTTCCACGGCAAGGAGCCGCTGGTGATCGGCCTGTTCGAGCGCTTCGAAGAGGAGTTGATGCCACTGCTCGACCCACCCCTGGACGTACGCCTGGACGCCGAGGACTACTGGCTGTTCCTGCACCTGATCGTCGAGCGCATGGCCCAGTACCGTTTTCTGTTCCAGGACCTGTCCAACCTCACCGGGCGCCTGCCCAAGCTGGCACGGGGCATGCGCAGCCTGATCAACGCCCTCAAACGCACCCTGGCCGCGTTGCTGGCCAGCCTCAAGGGGCAGGGCCAGGTAACCAGTGAGACCCAAGCGCTGGGGCAATTGGTGGAGCAGATCACCCTGACCCTGATTTGCTCGCTGGACTACCAGCGAGTACTGGGGCGCGAGGGCGACGTGGGGGTGGTGGTGTACCAGGTGATGATGCTGGTGGCGCCGCATCTGCAGGCACCGGCGCGCAGGGCGGCGGAGCAGTTGGCGATGCGGTATCTGGAGGGGTAGGCGCGTCAGATCAGCGTTGAGGCTTTCGCGGGTGAACCCGCTCCCACAGGACTGCGAAAAGCCTGTGGGAGCGGGTTCACCCGCGAAATGGGCGACGCGGTGTCAGGCCTGGGTGGCCGCGGTCACCGGTGCCGATGGGGTGCTGCTGGCCGGGGCCGCGCTCGGGGCCGGAGCCGCGGTGGCGGCGGGCGCCGGAGTTGCCGGCTTGGCTGCCACAGGCTTGGCCGGGGCGGCTTTTTTCACAGCCGGTTTCTTGGCAGCAGTGGGTTTGGCCGCTGGCTTGGCTGCCGGTTTGGCCGCCGCGCTTTTCGCCGCAGGCTTGGCCGCCGGTTTTGCCGCGGCGGTCTTGGCCGCAGGCTTGGCTGCCGCCTTGGCCAGGGGTTTGGCTGCGGTCTTGCCGGCACTGGCCTTGGAGATCGGGGTCACCGACGCGCCGGTCAGTTTCTCGATCTGCTTGGTCAGCGAGTCAACCTGCTGGTGCAGGGCCTTGATCTCATTGCGGCTGGGCACGCCCAGGCGCGAGATGGCGCTGTTCAGGCGCTTGTCGAAGGCCTCTTCCAGCTCGCTCCACTTGCCCAGCGCACGGTCCTTGACGCCCGATACCCGCGAGTTGGTCGACGACTTGGCGCTTTCGGCCACGTCTTCGGCGGTTTTCTTCGCCTGTTTCTCGGCCTTTTCGCCATCCTTCACCAGCGAATCGAACAGCTTCGGACCATCCTGGTCGACCTTGGAGTAGATACCCAGGCCAGCCAACCAGATCTTGCGGGAGTACTTCTCGATTCCGCCGATCCAGGAACTGCCTTCTTTCTCGGTGTTCTTCTTGCCAGCCATCCTGCTCTCCTTATGGTTTGTGCGCGACGCGCTCGAGCAGCTCGTGCAGCTGTTCAAGCTTGATGGACAACGCCTCAACGTCATGTTTAGACGGAATGCCGAGGCGATTCAAGGCGCGACCGACACGGGCGTCGAAGGCTTTCTCGATTTTGTCCAGTTGGACCTCGACCTTGCCGCGTACCCGGCTGACTTCCTGGGTGGCTTCGTCGAGATGGCCGTTGGCCGCTTCGAGCTCCTTGCCCAGGCGCTTCTTGCCGCGTTTCTCGACGCCTTCGCCGGCCTTCACCAGCTCCTTGAAGTAGTCGGAACCTTCCTGGCCGACGCGGGCGTAGGCACCGATGCCCGCCAGCCAGATCTTGCGGGCGTAGCCGCGCACCTCGCCCAGGGTACTGCCTTGGGCGTCGTCTTTCTGCTTGAGATTCACTTTGGCCATGCTCTGCACCTCATGCTCGTTCTAAGGGAGGGAGGAACTGCCCTGGGAGGCAGGGCTTGAGCGTGAAGGTAGGCGGAAAAATTAGAATCCTCACCCTAAGGTGGGGTCATGCAGCGTTTGCGTGGAGCGGGCTTGCCCCGCGATAGCGCCAGCCCGGGCAATCGCTATCGCGGGGCAAGCCCGCTCCCACGATACCTGCTCCCACAAGGCCCGCGCCCGCAAACAGCAAGGAGCGCGCAGTGTCAGGCCAGCGCCTTGTCCAGCGCCCGCTCGATCTCGCCCTTGATGCTGCCACTCATCATCGACAGCATCATGCCCAGCTTCAGCTCGACGCGGATGGTGTCCTCGCCAATGTGCACGCTGCCGTTGGCGCCGCTGCGCGTCACATCGACGCGGTCGCCGTTCCAGGTGGCCTTGAGGTCGTATTCGCGGGTCAGCTTGTCGACCAGCGCCTCGGCCTTGGCACGGGCGGCGTCACGGCCGAGGGAGTGTTTGCGTTCGACGCTGATCTGGGTCATGCGGGTGATCCTGGATATGAAGACATAATCACCATTATGCCCGCCCCCTCTGCATGACACACCCCGCCAAGACAAATCCGCCCGCAGCCCCTAGAATGGCCGTAATTTTTTTCTGGTGAAGCGATATGACCGACCAGCGCAAAGGCGACCACGCCGAACCCACTACCCACTTCGGCTACCAGGACGTGCCCGAGAGCCAGAAGGCGAAGAAAGTCGCCGAGGTGTTCCACTCGGTGGCCGCCAAGTACGACCTGATGAACGACGTGCTGTCCGGCGGCATGCACCGCCTGTGGAAGCGCTTCACCATCGAGCTGTCCGGCGTGCGCAGCGGCAACCGGGTGCTGGACATCGCCGGTGGCACCGGCGACCTGGCGGCCAAGTTCTCGCGCCTGGTCGGCCCGACCGGCCAGGTGGTGCTGGCCGACATCAACGATTCGATGCTCAAGGTCGGCCGTGACCGCCTGCTCGACCGCGGCGTGGCCGGCAATATCGAGTTCGTCCAGGCCGACGCCGAAAAGCTGCCGTTCCCGGACAATCACTTCGACTGCGTGACCATCGCCTTCGGCCTGCGCAACGTGACCCACAAGGACGAGGCCATCCGCTCCATGCTGCGGGTGCTCAAGCCCGGCGGCCGGCTGTTGATCCTGGAGTTCTCCAAGCCGACCAACAAGCTGATGTCCAAGGCCTACGACGCCTACTCGTTCGCCTTCATGCCACTGGCCGGCAAGCTGATCACCAACGACTCGGAAAGCTACCGTTACCTCGCCGAGTCGATCCGCATGCACCCCGATCAGGAAACGCTCAAGAGCATGATGGTCGAGGCCGGCTTCGACCGCGTCACCTACCACAACATGACCAGCGGCATCGTCGCCGTGCACCGGGGGATCAAACCCTGATGCTCCTGGCCGGCCTGCTCGCCAGCGCCGAGCACGGGCTCAACCGTGTCCTGCGCCTGGACAGCACCGCCCTCCCGCGCCTGGCGGCGCTGGAAGGCCGGGTGATCGAGATCGACTGCGTGCAGCCGGCCCTGAAGCTGTTCGTGCTGCCCGACGAGGAAGGCCTGATGCTCGCCGCCCACTGGGAGGGCGAGGTCGACTGCACCCTGCGCGCCCCCGCCGGGCGCCTGGCGCAGCTGGCCCTGGCCAGGGACAAGACCGCCGTGCTGCACAGCCCCCAGGTCGAACTGCATGGCGACAGCGCCGTGCTGCTCGACCTGTTCGGCATCCTGCAGGACCTGGAGCTGGACTGGGAATACGAGCTGCAGCGCTGGCTGGGCCCGGTGCCCACCGCACTGATCGCCGGGCACCTGCGCCTGCGCGCACGCTGGACCCGCCAGGGCCTGGCCCGCTTCGGCGAGAACCTCTCCGAGTACCTGGCCGAGGAATCCCGCACCCTGGTCGGCAAACGCGAAGCCGAAGCGGCGTTCAGCGAACTCGATGCGCTGAAGGTCGATATCGAACGTCTCGAGGCGCGCCTGCGCCGCCTCGCCCACACTCTTGATACCAGCGATAACGCATGAAGCTGCTCGCCGTCCGCCGTCTGTTGCGCATCCAGCGCGTCGTGATCCGCTACCGCCTCGATGACCTGCTGTTCGAACAGCCCCTGCTGCCCTGGTGGCTGGCCAGCCTGCGCCTGCTGATGCCCTGGCGCTGGCTGCCGCGCAAGCCCCTGGAACTGAGCCGCGGCGCGCGCCTGCGCCTGGCACTGCAGGACCTGGGGCCGATCTTCATCAAGTTCGGCCAGTTGCTCTCCACCCGCCGCGACCTGCTGCCTACCGACATCGCCGACGAGCTGATGCTGCTGCAGGACCGGGTGCCGCCGTTCGACCCGCGGCACGCCGTGGCGCTGATCGAGGAACAGCTCGGGGCGAAGGTGGGCGAGGTGTTCAGCCGCTTCGACGTCGAGCCGCTGGCCTCGGCCTCGGTAGCCCAGGTTCACGCCGCGCGCCTGAAGAGCGGCGAGGAAGTGGTGGTCAAGGTGGTACGCCCAGGCCTCAAGCCGATCATCGCCCAGGACCTGGCCTGGCTGTTCCTGATCGCCAAGGCCGCCGAACGCGCCTCGGCAGACGCCCGCCGCCTGCACCCTGTGGAAATCGTCGGCGACTACGAAAAGACCATCTACGACGAGCTTGACCTGCTGCGCGAGGCGGCCAACGCCAGCCAGCTGCGACGCAACTTCGAAGGCTCCGAGCTGATGTACGTGCCCCAGGTGTACTGGGACTTCTGCCGGCCCAAGGTGCTGGTAATGGAGCGCATCTATGGCGTGCCGGTCACCGACATGGCCACCCTGGCCGACCAGCGCACCGACATGAAGATGCTCGCCGAACGCGGCGTCGAGGTGTTCTTCACCCAGGTGTTCCGCGACAGCTTCTTCCACGCCGACATGCACCCGGGCAACATTTTCGTCAGCACGGTCAAGCCTTGGAGCCCGCAGTACATTGCCATCGACTGCGGCATCGTCGGCAGCCTCACGTCCGAGGACCAGGACTACCTGGCCCGCAACCTGATCGCCTTCTTCAAGCGCGACTACCGTCGCGTGGCCCAGTTGCACATCGATTCGGGCTGGGTGCCGGCGCAGACCAAGGTCAACGAGTTCGAGGCGGCGATCCGCACCGTGTGCGAGCCGATCTTCGAAAAACCCTTGAAGGACATCTCCTTCGGCCAGGTGCTGATGCGCCTGTTCCAGACCGCCCGGCGCTTCAACATGGAGGTCCAGCCACAGCTGGTACTGCTGCAAAAGACCCTGCTCAACATTGAAGGCCTGGGCCGTCAGCTGTACCCCGACCTCGACCTGTGGAGCACCGCCAAGCCGTTCCTCGAGCGCTGGATGCGCGAGCGCATGAGCCCCAAGGCTGTGATCGGCAACCTGTACAGCCAGGCCGAGCAACTGCCGCACCTGGCCGACATGACCCGCGACCTGCTCGAGCGCCTGTCGCAACCGCATCTGCACGACGCGCAACTGCCCGAACGGCGCCGCGCCGGCGACAACTGGGCGCTGCGCCTGCTCGGCGCCGGCCTGCTCGGTGGCGGCGCCACCCTGGCCGCCGGTGCCGCCAGCCTCAGCGCCCCGGCCGCCTGGCCCGCGTGGCTGATGCTGGCCGCCGGCCTGTACCTGATCGTGCGCCGATAGCCAGCCGCGCCGCCGGCTGGCACACTAACGCACAGGGGCCCGGTACGGGAGCGGGCCCGGTTTGGAGTCGACGATGAAAGACTGGCTGGACGAGATCAAGTGGAACAGCGATGGCCTGGTGCCGGCGATCGCCCAGGACCACAAGACCGGGCGCGTGCTGATGATGGCCTGGATGAACCGTGAATCCCTCGCCCTGACCGCCGCCGAGCATCGCGCCATCTACTGGTCGCGCTCGCGGGGCAAGCTGTGGCGCAAGGGCGAAGAGTCGGGCCATGTGCAGAAACTGCATGAAATGCGCCTGGACTGCGACGCCGACGTGATCATCCTGATGGTCGAGCAACTGGGCCATATCGCCTGCCATACCGGCCGCGAAAGCTGCTTCTACCGCGTCTTCGAGGACGGCCAGTGGAAAACCGTCGACCCGGTCCTGAAGGATCCGGACGCCATCTACAGCGCAGGACACTGACATGAGCGACACCCTGAACCGCCTCGCCGAGGTGCTGGAAGAACGCAAGCACGCGGCGCCGGACAGCAGCTACGTGGCCAGCCTGTATCACAAGGGCCTGAACAAGATCCTCGAGAAGCTCGGCGAAGAGTCCATCGAGACCATCATCGCCGCCAAGGATGCCGCCGCCAGCAAGGATTACAGCGATGTCATCTATGAAACCGCAGACCTGTGGTTTCATAGCCTGGTCATGCTCAGCGCGCTGGGCCAGCATCCGCAGGCGGTGCTTGACGAGCTGGAGCGTCGGTTCGGGCTTTCCGGGCATGACGAGAAGGCTGCGCGTCAGCCTTCTGCCTGAGATTTCAATTCCCCTGTGGGAGCGGGTTCACCCGCGAACCAGGCGCCGCGGTACATGGCAAGGGCTTCGCCCTTGTTCGCGGGTAAACCCGCTCCCACAGGGTCCTGCAAACCCTCTGGAAGCCAGTTCGGCTCCCGCCGACAGACACACATTTTCAGGAGCTTGAAATGGGCATTTTTGACTGGAAACACTGGATCGTCCTGCTGGTCGTCGTGGTGCTGGTGTTCGGCACCAAGAAACTGAAGAACTTCGGCAGCGACCTGGGCGAGTCGATCAAGGGCTTTCGCAAGGCCATGAACGAAGAAGAAACCAAGCCCGCCGAACAGACCCCGCCGCCGGCCCAGCCGGTTCCGCCGGTGCAGAACACCGCCCAGCAAGCCCAGGGCCACACCATCGAGGGCCAGGCGCAGCCGGTCCAAGAGCCGCAGCGGAAAGACTGACCCATGTTCGGCATCAGTTTCAGCGAGCTGCTGCTCGTCGGCCTGGTCGCCCTGCTGGTGCTCGGCCCCGAGCGCCTGCCGGGAGCCGCGCGCACTGCGGGCCTGTGGATCGGCCGCCTCAAGCGCAGCTTCAACGCGATCAAGATGGAAGTCGAGCGCGAGATCGGCGCCGACGACATCCGCCGCCAGTTGCACAACGAGCACATCCTGCAGATGGAGCAGGAGGCCAAGCGTATCCTCAATCCACTGACGCCCCCGGCGCAGCCGCCGGCCAGCACTGAAACGCCCGCCACACCCGCCGTCGAAGCCGCCCCCGCGCAGCCGACCGCGGCGCCACCCTCCGAGCCGCCCCAACCGCCACGAGCCCCATGAGCGAGAATCCGGAACATGACCAGCCGATGCCGCTGGTCTCGCACCTGACCGAGCTGCGCACCCGCCTGCTGCGCTGCGTTGCCGCCATCTTCCTGATCTTCGCCGGGCTGTTCTCCTTCGCCCAGCAGATCTACACCCTGGTCTCGGCGCCGCTGCGCGCGCACCTGCCGGCCAACGCGACGATGATCGCCACCGACGTGGCCTCGCCGTTCCTGACGCCGTTCAAGCTGACCATGATCGTCTCGCTGTTCCTGGCGATCCCGTTCATCCTGCAGCAGATCTGGGGCTTCATCGCCCCGGGCCTGTACCGCCACGAAAAGCGCATCGCCATCCCGCTGCTGGTATCGAGCATCTTCCTGTTCTATGCCGGCATGGCCTTCGCCTACTTCCTGGTGTTCCCGCTGATCTTCGGCTTCTTCGCCAGCGCTACCCCCGAGGGCGTGTCGATGATGACCGACATTTCCAGCTACCTCGACTTCGTCATGACTCTGTTCTTCGCCTTCGGCGTCGCCTTCGAGATTCCGGTGGCGGTGGTGCTGCTGGTGTGGATCGGCGTGGTCGACGTGCAGTACCTGAAGAAGATCCGCCCGTACGTGATCATCGGCTGCTTCGTGGTCGGCATGATCCTCACCCCGCCGGACATCTTCTCCCAGACCCTGCTGGCCGTGCCCATGTGGATGCTGTTCGAGGTCGGCGTGCTGTGCGGCAGCCTGATCCGCAAACGTAGCCACGAGCCGGACGAAGCGAACAACGACCACAACGACCAGCCGCCTGCGACCCAACCGTGAACCTGTTGCTTCTTGAAGAGGCCGACTTCGTGTCGGCCGACCGTGTCGTCCTGGCCGATCGCCGCTTCACCCACATGCAGGAGATCCACCGCGTGGCGGTGGGCGACAGCCTGCGCGTCGGGCGCATCGGCGGCCTGATGGGCAAGGCCGAGGTCATCCGCCTTGAGGGCCATGAGGCCGAACTGCGGGTGGCCTTCGACCAGCCGCCGCCGGCCAAGCTGCCACTGACCCTGGTGCTGGCCGTGCCACGACCGAAGATGCTGCGTCGGCTGTTCCAGACGGTCGCCACCTTGGGCGTGCCGCGGCTGATCCTGGTCAACAGCTACAAGGTCGAGAAGAGCTTCTGGCAGACGCCGTTCCTCCAGCCCGAGACCATCCGCGAAAACCTTGTTCTCGGCCTGGAGCAGGCACGTGACACCGTGCTGCCGGAAGTGATCATCGAGAAGCGCTTCAAGCCCTTCGTCGAAGACCGCCTGCCCGCCATTGCCGAAGGCACCCTGGGCCTGGTCGGCCATCCCGGCCCCTACCCTGCCTGCCCCCGCGCCGTGGAAGGTGCGGTGACCCTGGCGATCGGCCCCGAAGGCGGCTGGATCCCCTACGAGGTCGAGCTGCTCGGCAAGGCCGGGCTGGCCCCGGTGCAGCTGGGTGATCGCATCCTGCGGGTGGAAACGGCAGTCACCGCCCTGCTCTCTCGAATTTTCTGACGCAGAGGTCAGGTTTTTACCATCAAGTTTCCCTGTCCCCCGCCGATGGCCTGTGCAACAGAACAATAATCCGCACTGCCACGCGCCGGGGAGTCGTCTATGTACCGTTGGTTTGCCCAGTCACTGGGAAATGTAAGCGTCAATCGCAAGTTGGGGATCGGCTTCGGCCTGGTGCTGCTGCTCACCCTCGGCATCACCTTCACCGGCTGGCTAGGCATCGACAGCGTCACCAGCCGTGGCGACAAGCTCGGCAATATCTCGGTGATCCACCAGTACACCCAGGACCTGCGCCTGGCCCGCCTGGGCTATGAGCGCAACCGTGACGACGCCGCCGTGGCGGAACTGGAAAAGGCCCTGGCCAACCTAGAGCGCCAGGTGCAGTTCATGCTTGGCCAGATCGAGCTCCCCGCCGACCGCCAGCGCCTGGACAAGCAGCAGGACGCCGTGCGCCAGTACCAGCAGGCCTTCGCCGAGCTCAAGCAGGCCGGCCAGCGCCGCGAGGCCAGCCGCGCCACCCTGGGCGACAGCGCCGACAAGGCCGCCGCGCTGATCGGCAAGGTCCAGCAGCGCCTGCTGCAGGGCGGTGATATCCAGCAGTACCAGGAGGTGGTGCAGGTCGCCGCCCTGTTGCAGCAGGCGCGCTTCCAGGTGCGCGGCTACACCTACAGCGGCAAGGCCGAATTCCAGCAGACGGCGCTCGGCGCCATCGACCAGGCCGTGACCGTGCTCAAGGCGCTGCCAGGCAAACTCCCGGCCGAGTTCGCCGCCAGCCTCGACGACGCCGCCAGCGCACTGGCCGCCTACCGCGACGCAGTGAACCAGTTCGGCAATGCCCAGGCCGCCAGCGAGCAGGCGTTGACGCGCATGTCCGCGCAAGGCCAGCTGCTGCTGGTCACCAGTCAGGAAATGAGCGTTTCGCAAACCACCGTGCGCGACCAGGGCACCCAGCAGGCCAAGACCCTGCTGGCCGGCGCCACCGCCCTGGCCCTGCTGCTGGGGGTGCTGGCCGCCTTCGCCATCACCCGGCAGATCATCGTGCCGCTGCGCCAGACCCTCGCCGCCGCCGAGCGCGTGGCCGGCGGCGACCTGCGCCAGGACCTCAAGGCCGATCGGCGCGATGAACTGGGCCAGTTGCAGGCCAGCATGCAGCGCATGACCCAAAGCCTGCGCGAGCTGATCGGCGGCATCGGCGACGGCGTGACGCAGATCGCCAGCGCCGCCGAGGAACTGTCGGCGGTCACCGAACAGACCAGCGCCGGGGTCAACAACCAGAAGGTCGAGACCGACCAGGTCGCCACCGCCATGAACGAGATGGCCGCCACCGTCCAGGAAGTGGCACGCAACGCCGAGCAGGCCTCGGAAGCGGCGCTGATGGCCGACCAGCAGGCCCGCGAGGGTGACAAGGTGGTGGGCGAGGCAATCAGCCAGATCGAGCGCCTGGCCGGCGAGGTGGTCAATTCCAGCGAAGCGATGAGCCAGCTCAAGGCCGAGAGCGACAAGATCGGCAGCGTGCTCGATGTGATCAAGTCGGTGGCCCAGCAGACCAACCTGCTGGCACTCAACGCCGCCATCGAGGCCGCCCGCGCCGGCGAGGCGGGCCGTGGTTTCGCCGTGGTCGCCGACGAGGTGCGCAGCCTGGCCCAGCGCACCCAGCAGTCCACCGAGGAGATCGAGGAGCTGATCGCCAGCCTGCAAACCGGTACCGAACGCGTGGCCAGCGTCATGGACAGCAGCCGCGCCCTGACCGACAGCAGCGTCGAGCTGACCCGCCGCGCCGGCGACTCGCTGGGCACCATCACCCGTACCGTGTCGTCGATCCAGTCGATGAACCAGCAGATCGCTACCGCCGCCGAGCAGCAGAGCGCCGTGGCCGAAGAGATCAACCGCAGCGTGATGAACGTGCGCGACATCTCCGACCAGACCTCGGCCGCCAGCGAGGAGACCGCCAGTTCCAGCGTCGAGCTGGCCCGTCTGGGGACTCACCTGCAGGGCTTGGTGGGACGTTTCAGGCTCTGATCCGCGGCTTGCGAGCTGTAGGCCTTATCCCTCAATCTGCCGGGAAATTTCCTACTCAATTTGCAGGTCCAGTCCGACGGACTTCCAGCCGATGAGCAAGAGTCATGGCGGCACTATGCCGCCGTGGCCTTTTCTCAATTGGACGGAGACCTGCCATGTTCGGATACCTTGACCGCCAACTCGGCAACCTCGGCGTCGGGCTCAAGCTCGCCCTCGGTTTCGCCGTGGTGCTGCTGCTCACCCTGGCCACCACCCTCAGCGGCTGGAGTGCGCTGGACGGCGCCATCGAACGCTCGGAACAACTCGGCGACATCGGCCAACTCAACGACCTGAGCCGGGACCTGCGCGCCGAGCGCATCACCTACCGGGTACTCGCCGACGACATCAGCAAGACACGCATCGCGGCTATCCTGGAACAGTTGCACGACCGCCTGACCCTGCTGCAGCAACGCAGCAGAGTCGATTCGTCACGACAGATGCTGGAGCAGAAACTGCAGTTGCTGCAGCGTCTGAAGGGCGACTTCACCACCCTGCAAGGCACCGTGGACAGCCGCGAAGGCTTGCGTGCGGCAATGCAGGCGCAGGCGGGCGTGCTCGAAAGCGTGATCGACGAGCTGCAGACCCAGGCCTTGCTGAAGCTGCCGGGCGACGGCCGGCAGGGCAGCGTGGTCGGGCTCATGGATACCCTGGGCCGCCATATCGAGTCCGCCAGCCAGCAAAGCCTGGTGCCGGCCTATGCCTTCTCGCCCCGGGACGGTTTCGCCAGCATGGGCGATGCCGCGCTGCAGGCGGCGGACACCAGCCTGGGTCAGTTGCTGCAGGCCATCGCACCACTGGAGCTGCCCGCTACGCTGACCCAACGCCCACAGGTGGAACTGGACCGCTACCGCAACACCCTGCGCCAATACCGCGACACCGCGCTCAAGGTCGAACAGTTGCAGGACGGCATGGAGAAGATGGGCGACGAGCTGCAGGCCGTGAGCCGTGAACTGAGCGAGCGCAAGGTCGAGCAGCGCGACAACGAGGCCCTGGCCGACCGTTCGTTGCTGACCAGCGTGGCCGTGCTGGCGTTGCTGTTCGGCATCCTGGCCGCCTGGCTGATCACCCGGCAGGTAACCCAACCCCTGCGACAAGTGCTGGCCCAGGCCGCGCGCATCGCCCGTGGCGACCTCAGCGAGGTGCAGACGGTGCAGCGTCGCGACGAGATGGGCCAGTTGCAGACGAGCATGCGGGAGATGACCTTGAGCCTGCGCGAGCTGCTCGGCGGCATCGACCAGGGCGTCGGTCACCTGTCCCGGGCCACGACCGCACTGGCCGGAGCCAGTGTGGACACCCGCGAGCGCATCGGCCAGCAGCGCGAGGAGACCGACCAGGTGGCCACGGCCATGAACCAGATGAGCGCCACGGTGCAGGAGGTCGCGCAGAACGCCGAGCAGGCCTCGCAGGCGGCCACCGCCGCCGACCGTCAGGCCCAGCTGGGCGACCAGGTGGTGGCCGAGGCGATTGCCCGCATCGAGCAGTTGGCCGGGCAGATGGACCATTGCCTGACGTCCATGGGTCACCTGGCCGGTGAAAGTCAGCGCATCGGTTCGATTCTCGATGTGATCAAGTCGGTGTCCGAGCAGACCAACCTGCTGGCACTGAACGCCGCCATCGAGGCGGCCCGGGCCGGCGAGGCCGGGCGCGGTTTCGCCGTGGTGGCCGACGAGGTGCGCGGCCTGGCCCAGCGCACGCAGCAGTCGACCGAGGAGATCGAGCTGCTGATCGACAGCCTGCACCGTGGCACTGACGAGGTCACCGGTCTGTTGGACGACAGCAAGCGCCTGACCGGACAAAGCGTCGAGCTTAGCCGCAAGGCCGGCGCCGCGCTTGGGCAGATTACCGAGACGGTGTCGACGATCCAGGGCATGAACCAGCAGATCGCCACGGCCAGTGAGCAGCAGAGCGTGGTGGCCGAACAGATCAACCGTAGCGTGATCAATGTGCGGGATGTTTCGGAGCAGACCAGCCTGGCCAGCGAACGGTCCGCGGCATCTTGCGTCGAGTTGGAGGAATTGGGGCGGGAACTTCGGGGGATGGTTGGTAAGTTCAGCCTGTAACGCAGATCAGTGTCGTCGCGGCGCCGGTCCATCGGCGTTCGCGACTGAAACCTTCCCTGATAAACGCTATGTCGCAGGACGTGATGCACAGCATGAATGAAAAGCCGCCGGTCTGGGACTCAGCGTGGGCTCGCTCGACCTGACATTTTTGTTAGTTTTCCGAGCTCCGGTACTTGGACGAGACTACATGAAGAATTCGCCCTTCATGACTGGAGCGCCAAAGGTGAATAAAAAATACTTCCGATATGCAAAAAAATTATTTTTCGCGCTGGGTAGTCCACCGCATGCTCGACAATACGCCCTGGCGCAATCCAAACTGCTGGCGATCGACTCATCCAAATCGATTCTGCTGACCGACCCGGACCCAGTCCAGCAAAACAACGCCTATACGCCCTATGGTGACCTGCCACCCGGTTGCGCGCAGAACCTGCTGGCTTATAACGGCGAATACCTGGAGCAGGCAGGCCTTTATCTGCTGGGGCATGGCAACCGTATTTACAGCCCCAGGCTCATGCGTTTTTATTCTCCAGATCGGATCGGGGTGTTTTTACAGCGAAACTACAATGCCTATGCCTATTGCAAAGGCGACCCGATCAACTATAGCGACCCGTCTGGAAACGTTCCGACTCTTAAGCAACTCGCTCAACAAACCCTCATTTCACATGCAGATAAGTCTGTAGCCGCCGCAAACATAACAAGAGAAAGATATAAGGCCAGAACATCCGAAATCCACAAACTCTCTAACGAGTTAAGACGCATTAACGACAAAAAAAACGAACTCGCAGAGACGCTGTCGATATCGACGCGATACCAAAATGGAGAAATCGGTACCCAAACAGCAGGGCGTTTACTACATCAACTACTACCCTATACAAGTGAAGGCGGGCCGGCGCATCAAGCATACCTCAATCTCAGCCCGGCAAAAATGGAAGAAATTATCGGATTAACCGTGGATTATGCTTCCTACGCTTACAAAGTTCACCAGAAAATAGCTGAACTCCTACCCTTGCAGATTATGGAGCTAACTGCATTTTTCGAAGCGCTGAACACCGCGCAAGCGGCTGTGAGCGCTATTGATCGTCAGCACTGGAACTCAGCATATGACAGCTACCGCATACGGCAGTAGCCCTGGTTAAAGCTTCACAGGGCTCGTGGGAGCGGTGGTCCACCGCCCCCACACCGTTGCTGCCAGGCGGCCATTACCGGGCATGGGCGGCTACTCCCCCTACAGTACCTGGCGCAGGAACGCCTGGGCACGCAGGTCCTTCGGCGCAGCAAAGAACTGCTGCGGCGGCGAATCTTCCAGCAACTTCCCGTGATCAAAGAACAACACCCGATCCGCCACTTCCCGGGCAAAGCCCATCTCGTGCGTCACGCAGACCATGGTCATGCCTTCCTGGGCCAAGGTCTTCATCACATCCAGCACCTCGCCGACCATTTCCGGATCAAGCGCCGAAGTTGGCTCGTCAAACAACATCACCTTCGGGTCCATCGCCAGGGCCCGGGCAATGGCCACCCGCTGCTGCTGCCCGCCGGAAAGACGCGACGGATACTCGTTGGCCTTCTGCGCGATACCGACCTTTTCCAGCAACGCCCGGGCCTTGGCCTCGCGCTCGGCCTTGTTGCGCTTGCGCACCACCTTCTGCGCCAGGCACAGGTTCTCCAGCACGGTCATGTGCGGGAACAGGTTGAAGTGCTGGAACACCATGCCGACTTCACGGCGATAGGCGTTGATATCGGTCTTCGGGTCGTCCAGTTGCAGGCCGTCGATGGCCACATGGCCCTCGTCGAAATGCTCCAGGCCGTTCAGGCAGCGCAGGAAGGTCGACTTGCCCGAGCCCGAAGGCCCCAGCACCACCACCACCTCGCCCTTGGCGACCTGGGTGGTGACATTGTCCACCGCGCGCACCACCTGGCCGCGGGTGTCGAAGACTTTAAGCAGGTCACGGACTTCAATCACTTTGCGCAAGCCTCCGCTCGAGCCGGCTGGCGATGTGCGACAGCGGCAGGTTGATCAGCAGGTACAGGCCCGCCACGCAGAACCAGATCTCAAAGGTCGAGAACGAGGTGGTGATGGCCTCGCGGCCGCTCTTGGTCAGCTCGGTGATGGCGATCACCGACACCAGCGACGTGTCCTTGACCAGGCTGATGAACTGCCCGGCCAGCGGTGGCAGCACGCGTTTGAACGCCTGCGGCAAGATCACGTGGCGCATCGACTGGGCACCGTTCAGGCCCAGCGAACGCGCCGCCTCGTTTTGCCCCTTGGCGATCGACTGCACACCGGCACGGACGATCTCGGCCACGTAGGCTCCGGTGAACAGCGCCAGCGCCGCCACTCCGGCGAACTCGCGTGACAGGTTGAGCACGGTGCCGATGAAGAAGTAGAAGATGAAGATCTGCACCAGCAGCGGCGTGCCGCGTACCAGTTCGACATACACCGTGGACAGGTCGCGCAGGGTGGGATTGCTCGACAGCCGGCACAGCCCGGCGAACAGGCCGATCACCAGGCCCAGGGCGCCGGAGATCACCGAGATCCACAGCGTGGTCCACAGGCCCCAGGCCAAGGGGCCGGCGGCCCAGTGGCGGGTGACGCCAATGGCATCGCCCTCGGCGACGTCATCACCACGGGCCAGCAGCATGCTGTCCTTGGCCACCTCGATGACCTGTGTGTCGCCGCTCTCATCCTTCAGGGTGAGCCGGGCGTTGTCGCCGGACACCACGATTTCCTCGACCGTGCCCGGGTTGGCGGCACGCTGGGTTTCCTCGGCCTTGTAGGCGAAGTATTGCGGAACGCGGTTCCAGCGCCACTCGTAGGAAATCATCGAGGTGGCCAGGTACAGGCTGATCGCCAGGCCCACCAGGACCAGCGCGGTCAGCCCATGCCAGGGCCACTGTGCTTTCTTGTGTTTGATCACTTGGGGTACTTCCACAAAAAAAGAAACGCGCCGGGTGGAGCTTTAGCGATAGCCCGTGGAGCGTGCGTTGTACTTGCCGGCCTCTTCGCGGGTAAACCCACTCCCACAGATGTAGCCAAACCCTGTGGGAGCGGGTTTACCCGCGAAGAGGCCAGCGAAAACATCCGCTGTCCTCGATCTACCGCCCTCAGTCCAACCTGCGCGTTGGGATCAAAGTCTAGGCTTTTGGCCCGACCCTTATTCCATTTCCTTCAGCCATTCCTTGCTCTTGAACCACTTGTCGTGAATACGATCGTAGGTCCCGTCATGCTTGATCTGGTGCAGGAAGTTGTTGATGTAGTTGATGCTGTCGTAGTCGCCCTTCTTCAGGCCGAAGGCCAGCGGCTCGTAGGTGAAGGGCTCTTCCAGGAACACCAGCTTGCCGGCGCCGGCCTTCTCCACCGCCACCACGTTGTAGGGCGAGTCGTAGACGAAGGCATCGGCCTTGCCGTTGACCACGTCCATCACCCCTTCCTGCTCGTTGTCGTAGCCGTGGTACTTGGCCTTGCCGATCAGCTTCTTCGCGACCATCTCGCCGGTGGTGCCGAGCTTGGAGGTGAGGCGGTACTTCTCGTTGTTCAGGTCCTTGTACGACTTGATCTCGCCCGCCAGTTCCTTGCGGATCAGCAGGGTCTGGCCGACGACGATGAAGGGTTCGCTGAAGTTCAGGCGCAGGTTGCGCTCCTGGGTCAGGGTCATGCCGCTGCCGATGAAGTCGAACTTGTCGGTCATCAGGGCCGGGATGATACCGTCGTAGGCGGTGGAAACCATCTCCAGCTTGACGCCCATGGACTTGGCCATGGCCTTGAGGATGTCGACTTCGAAGCCGATGATCTCACCGCGCTTGTTGGTCATTTCGAACGGCATGTAGGTCGGGTCCATGCCCACGCGCAGGGTGCCACGCTTGACCGCATCGTCGATGGCGCCGGCCTGGGCGGCGGTTACCGCGATCAAGGCGGTCGCACCTACCAGCAGTCGCGACAGGTATTTCTTAATCATCACCAAGTCCCCTAGCAAGAAGTACGCAGATTTTTCTTGTAAGCACGGTCCGACAGACCGATGCGCAATATCGGGACGGATGCTAACGCATGCGTGAGCTGGGACCTAGAGCCGTGGGGGACTTTGTTGGCCAAAATCGACCAGAAAGCATCGCGGGGCCAGCCCGCTCCCACGCACCGTTGTGATGGCGTGGGAGCGGGCTGGCCCCGCGATTATCGGAGCAACGGGCTCAAGCCAAGGCTGGCTGGGCCACGTTCTGCGGATGCAGCGGCAGCAGCGGCGAGTGCGGATCGTTGGCGATGGACGCCCGCCACACATCGATCCACGCCGCGTGGTGCCCGGCCCATACCTGCTCGTGCAGGCGCGACAGCGCCACCGGGTCGCTGAGCAGCGCCAGGCGGGTGTTCAGGTCCAGGCCTTTCGGGCCGACTTCCAGCGCCTTGGCCACACGCTCGGCACGCAACGCCTCGATCGGTGCCGCCTGGCCGTGACGCGCCGTGGCCATGGCGCAGGCCAGGGCATTCTGACGCGGGTCGACCACGGCACGGACGAAGCCGTCGTGCAGGGCGTGCCAGCGGTTCTCGTGGGTGTACTGGTCGGTGGCCAGCAGCTCCTGGGGCGTAGCGTATTCCTCGGGAATGAGGAACAGCTTCTCGTCCTTGGCCGCCAGGCCCAGGCGCGTGCGGCTGGAGATCACCGACACCGGGATCGACAGCACCAGCGAGCCGACGATCGGCGCCAGCCACCACAGGAAGCTCGGGTTCAACCAGGCCACCAGCGCAGCCCAGGCGATACCCAGCAGGGTCTGCGGACCATGGCGACGCACCGCTTCGCTCCACGGGGTGGAGTCGTCGTCACGCTGCGGCGAGTTCCAGGTCGCGGCCCAGCCGAGGAACGCGGCCAGCACGAAGCGGGTGTGGAAAATCATCCGCACCGGTGCCAGCAACATGGAGAACAGCATCTCCATCAGCATCGACAGGGTGACCTTGATGCGCCCACCGAACTCGGTGGCGCCCTTGGCCCAGATCAGGATGATGCTGAGCAGCTTGGGCAGGAACAGCAGCACGATGGTGGTGGAGAACAGCGCGATGGCCTTCTCCGGGTGCCACTGCGGCCACAGCGGGTAGAGCTGGAACGGCTCGATGAAGTACTGCGGCTCCATCAGGGTGTTGGTCGCCAGCAGCGCGGTCGACAGCACCAGGAACAGGAACCACAGCGGCGCCGACAGGTACGACATCACCCCGGTGAGGAACACCGCGCGGTGCACCGGGTGCATGCCCTTGACCAGGAACAGGCGGAAGTTCATCAGGTTGCCGTGGCACCAGCGACGATCGCGCTTGAGTTCGTCGAGCAGGTTCGGCGGCAGTTCTTCGTAGCTGCCCGGCAGGTCGTAGGCGATCCACACGCCCCAGCCGGCACGGCGCATCAGCGCCGCTTCGACGAAGTCGTGGGAGAGGATCGCACCGGCGAACGCGCCCTTGCCCGGCAACGGCGCCAGGGCGCAGTGCTCGATGAACGGCTTCATGCGGATGATCGCGTTGTGGCCCCAGTAGTGCGACTCGCCCAGCTGCCAGAAGTGCAGGCCGGCGGTGAACAGCGGGCCGTACACGCGGGTGGCGAACTGCTGCATGCGTGCGTACAAGGTGTCCATGCCCGAGGCTTTCGGCCCGGTCTGGATGATGCCGGCGTCCGGGTTGGCCTCCATCAGGCGCACCAGGCTGCTCAGGCATTCGCCGCTCATGACGCTGTCGGCGTCGAGCACGACCATGTACTTGTACTCGCCGCCCCAGCGACGGCAGAAGTCGTCGAGGTTGCCGCTCTTGCGCTTCACCCGGCGCCGACGGCGGCGGTAGAAGATACGGCCGAAGCCCTTGGTTTCACGGCACACGTCGAGCCAGGCCTGTTGTTCGGCAACGGCGATGTCGGTGTCGTTGGTGTCGCTGAGCACGAAGAAGTCGAAGCGGTCGAGGTTGCCGCTGGCAGCCACCGACTCGAAGGTGGCGCGCAGGCCGGCGAACACCCGTGGCACGTCTTCATTGCAGATCGGCATCACCAGCGCGGTGCGCGCCTCGGGCGCGATCGGCTCGTTGCCGGCGCTGCTGCCGGAAATCTTGTACTTGTCACGCCCGGTGAGCAGCTCGAGGAAACCCATCAGGGCGGTCCAGAAGCCCGCAGACACCCAGCAGAACAGGATACCGAACAGGACCAGGATGGAGGTCTGCAGCGCATACGGCCACACCTGCACCACCGTGTCCCACAGCGGCTGGTTGAGAATTTCGTCGAGATCGACGAACGACCAGCCCTGGTACGGCAGGATGCCCTTCATGTACCAGCCGGCGACGAGGGTCTGGCCGATCATCAGGGTCAGCAGGATGTAGCGGCGGATCGAGCCGACCGTGCGCCAGCGTGCCGGCGGCAGCTCGCGCTTGGGCGGCTGCGGGGCGTTGGTGCGGCCGGTCATGCGGCGCCACATGCGGATCAGGATGTTGGTGCGCCACGGCTCGGGCACGACCTTGGTGCGCTTGATCGGCGGCGCGATCTTCAGGCACAGCCGCCCGCCGGCATCGACGCCGAGCATCTCGGCTTCTTCCAGCTCGGCGGCGCTGCCGACGGTAAGACGGGAGCCCACCGAAGCCTGGGCGGCCTCGGTGGTGCCGGCGGCCGGTTGGGCCGCCAGGTGTTGGTGCAACTCGCTGAAGGAGGTGCAGCGGGCGAGTTCCGCACGCTGCTCGTCGCTCAGGGGAAGGTGGGCCAGGTACTCGCTCAGCGATTCCGGCCTTGCGCTTGAGTTACTCATCGGCAGGCAACTGATAGCTCCAGGTCTCGGTCAGCACTTTCTCGGTGGTGGCCGGGGTCCCGTTGGTGGATGCCGCATCGGCGGCGGGTTGCTCGGCAGCCTTCTCGGCCTTGGCTTTCTCGGCCTTGGCGTGAGCATGCTTGGCCGCGGCCTTGTCCTGCTTGGCATCCTTGGCCGGCTTGGGCTGCTCGACCGGAACGTCGCGCAGCAGCGCGGCACGCATCTCGGTGGATTTCTTCGGATCCTGCACCTTCAGGCGCAGGGTCAGGCGCCAGCCCTTGGTTTCCGTGTTGTAGCGCAGGTTGTTCTCGACCACTTCGGCGTTGTCGCCGACGCTGACCTGGCTGCGCACGGCGGTGTCGGCCGGCAGGGTTGCCAGGTTTGGGCCGATGAAGTCGACCAGGAAGGCGATGGTGCCATCGGGCTGACGGATCAGGTTGGACTGCTTGACGTCGCCGGTGGAGCGCAGGGTCTGCTTGACCCAACCCAGCTCAGGCGAGTGCAGCTGATCTTCCTTGATGGTCCAGCGCAGGCGGTAGTCGTACTCGAACGGCTTGCCTACTTCCGGCAGCTTTTCCGGGCTCCAGAAGGCCACGATGTTGTCGTTGGTCTCGTCGGCGGTCGGAATCTCGACCAGGTCGACGGTACCCTTGCCCCAGTCGCCCTTCGGCTCGATCCAGGCGCTCGGGCGCTTCTCGTATTCGTCGTCGAGGTCTTCGTAGTCGCTGAAGTCGCGCTGGCGCTGCAGCAGGCCGAAACCACGCGGGTTCTCGACGCTGAAGTTGCTCACGGCCAGGTGTTTCGGGTTGTTCAGCGGACGCCACAGCCACTCGCCATTGCCGGCGTGGATCGACAGGCCTTCGGAATCGTGCAGGGCCGGACGGTAGTTCATGACTTTCGACGGTTGGTTGGGGCCGAACAGGTACATGCTGGTCAGCGGGGCGATGCCCAGGCGACTGACGTTGTCACGCAGGTAGACCCGCGACTTGACGTCGACCAGGGTGTCCTCGCCCGGGCGCAGGGTCAGCTTGTAGGCGCCAGTGGAGCGCGGCGAGTCGAGCAGCGCATAGATGACCAGGTGCTTGTCGTTCGGCTTGGGCTTTTCGATCCAGAACTCGCGAAAGCGCGGGAACTCCTCGCCGGACGGCAGCGCGGTGTCGATTGCCAGGCCACGGGCCGACAGGCCGTAACGGTGGCCCTTGCCGACCACGCGGAAGTAGCTGGCGCCGAGCAGGGTCATGATCTCGTCCTGCTTGTCGGCCTTGTTGATCGGGTAGAGCACGCGGAAACCGGCGTAGCCGAGGTTCTTGGTAGCGTCGGCGTCGTGCGGCACGTCACCGAACTCGAAGCGGCTCGGGTCGTACTTGATTTCCTTGACCTTGTTGGCGGTGATCTCGTTGATGGTCACCGGTGTGTCGAAGTGCATGCCCTGGTGGTAGAAGGACAGCTTGAACGGCGTCTTGTCCTTGGCCCACTCGGCCTTTTCCTGCAGGAAGCGAATCTTCTGGTAGTCGGCGTACTTCATGTCGCGGAACACCGGTGGCAGGTTGCTCTTCGGTGCTTCGAACTTCTGACCGGCCAGATCCTTTGCCTTGGCTGCAACGTCGTCCAGATTGAATGCCCACAGCTGGCCCGCGCTCAACAGGCCGACCAGCGCCACGCCGGCCAACATGGCCTTGCGCAGCCGGGTACCGGGGATTCTAGGTGCAATACAGGGGCTTACAATCACGAGCAATCCTCGCCGAAAACAGATCATGAAACCAACGGCCAGCGACCAATGCCGGGTTGGCGAGCACTGTTCGGACCCCGCAAGGGCCTAATGATTCCCCAAACGGATCCTGACAATGCTCGAGTCAAAGTGAAACGAACCTGCGAACGCAGGTTCATGCAGCGCGCGATTATCCAGCAGGTCGCGTTACAACGCATCAGGCTGAACAAACTATTTATCGTACAAAACCCCTTGTTTTTCGACAAACAAAGGGTTTTTTGACCTCATATTTGTAACATAAATGTTACCGGGCCATCATTGACCAGATGCACCTGCATGTCGGCACCGAAGCGACCACTGGCCACAACCGGGTGCTGACCCTGTGCCTGGCGCAGCAAATAGTCGAAAAGTTCGGCGCCCAGAGCCGGTGGCGCAGCCGTCGAGAAGCTCGGGCGCATGCCGTTGCGGGTGTCGGCGGCCAGGGTGAACTGCGACACCAGCAGCAGGCCGCCACCGACATCCTTGAGCGAGCGGTTCATCTTGCCTTGCTCGTCGCTGAACACCCGGTAGTTCAGCAGCTTGTGCAACAGCTTGTCGGCCTGCTCGGGCGAATCGTCAGGCTCGACCGCCACCAGCGCCAGCAACCCCTGGTCGATGGCGCCGACGATTTCCCCCGCCACCTCCACCCGGGCGCCGCGCACGCGCTGGATCAGCCCCTTCATGCTTCTTCCAGGGGCAGGTCGAGCAGGCGCCGGGCCATCTGGTCGGCGGCGCGCACCAGGGCGTCGGTAATGCCGGGCTCGGAGGCGGCATGGCCGGCGTCGCGAATCACCTTCAGCTCGCTGTTCGGCCAAGCCTGGTGCAGCTCCCAGGCGTTGTCCAACGGGCAGATCACGTCGTAGCGGCCATGCACGATCACCGCCGGCAGATGGGCGATCTTCGGCATGTCGCGGATCAGCTGGTCCTGCTCGAGGAAGGCATTGTTGGTGAAGTAATGGCATTCGATGCGGGCGATCGACAGGGCACGCTGCGGCTCGGAGAAGCGGTCGACTACCAGCGGGTTGGGGCGCAGGGTCGCGGTGCGGCCCTCCCAGGTGGACCAGGCTTTGGCGGCATGCATCTGGGCGATCTGGTCGTTGCCGGTCAGGCGCTTGTGGAAGGCCTTGACCAGGTCGCCGCGCTCTTCCGGCGGGATCGGCGCGATGTAGTCCTGCCAGTAGTCGGGGAACAGGCGGCTGGCGCCCTCCTGGTAGAACCAGCTGATCTCCTGCGGGCGGCACAGGAAGATGCCACGCAGGATCAGGCCATGCACGCGCTCGGGGTGGGTCTGGGCGTAAGCCAGCGCCAGGGTGGAGCCCCAGGAGCCGCCGAACAGCACCCACTTGTCGATGCCCAGATGCTCGCGAATACGCTCCAGGTCCTCGACCAGGTGCCAGGTGGTGTTGTTCTCCAGGCTCGCGTGGGGCGTGGAGCGGCCACAGCCGCGCTGGTCGAAGGTGATGATGCGGTACAGGTTGGGGTCGAAATAGCAACGGCTCTGGGCATCGCAACCCGCGCCCGGCCCACCGTGGATGAACACCACGGGCAGACCTTCCGGCGAGCCGCTCTCGTCGACATACAGCACATGCGGCGCTTCCACGGCCAGATCGTGCCGGGCGTAGGGTTTGATCTGCGGGTACAGGGTCTGCATTGCGCACTCCGTGTGAGGATTTAGTCTGCCGCCTGGCATCATAAACCCGAATTGCGCTTTGAGCATGCATCCATGGCAACCGTTATGCGCAACCGGCCCCGGAGCGGTCCGGGAATACCCTGTACCTGGCAGACCTATCTACCCCACCGAGCCACCAAGGCCCGCCCATAGTCCGTGCCCCACCCATCATGCACGGAC
>NZ_QJRP01000039.1 GCF_003205295.1 Pseudomonas mosselii | reverse complement strand
GTTGGGGCTGGCGATCGTGAAGTCGATCATGCAGTTGCATGGGGGGCGGGTGGAGGTTCAAAGCCAACCAGCGGGCCCGACTCGCTTCACCCTGGTCTTCCAGGCCGAGTGATCCACCGCCAGCGCCGGCCTCTTCGCGGGTAAACCCGCTCCCACAGGGATCTCACCAGCCCTGGGGCTTGCCCAGTACCTGTGGGAGCGGGTTTACCCGCGAAAGGGCCGGTACTGAAGAGCGCTGATCAGCGCGAAGCGGCGACGATCAGTGCCTTCATCTCTGCTACCGCCGCCTTGAAACCGACAAACAGCGCATGGGCCACCAGCGCGTGGCCGATGTTCAGCTCGTTGATGCCCCTGATCGCGGCGACGGCCTCGACGTTGTGGTAGTGCAGGCCATGCCCGGCATTGACGATCAGGCCCTGGCCAACGCCAAATGCCACGCCATCGACAATACGCTTGAGCTCCTCGGCCACCTCGGTCGGCGTCTCGGCGTCCGCATAGCGGCCGGTGTGCAGCTCGATAGCCGGCGCGCCGACACGGCGCGAGGCCTCGATCTGCCGCTCGTCGGCATCGATGAACAGCGACACCTCGGCGCCGGTGCGCGACAGGCGCTCGACCGCCGCCTTGATCCGCGCTTCCTGGCCAGCCACATCGAGGCCGCCTTCGGTGGTCAGTTCCTGGCGGGTTTCCGGCACCAGGCAGATATGCGCCGGGCGGATCTTCTCGGCGAAGGCCATCATCTCTTCGGTGACGCCCATCTCGAAGTTCATGCGGGTCTGCAGCACGTCCTTGAGCAGCAGCACGTCGCGCTCCTGGATATGCCGGCGGTCTTCGCGCAGGTGCACGGTGATGCCGTCGGCACCCGCTTCCTCGGCGTCCAGGGCGGCCTTGACCGGATCCGGATAGCGGGTGCCCCGGGCCTGGCGCAGGGTCGCCACGTGGTCGATGTTGACGCCGAGAAGCATGCGGTTGCTGTGAGTCACGAAAGGGCTCTCCTGAAGATTGAGCCCCACAGCATACGTCGTGCTCAGCGCTTGCGAAACAGTTCCCGGCTGACCAGTGGCTTGGGCCCCAGGTGAACCGCCAGGGCCTGGCGCATCAGGCGCTTGGCGGCAAGCAAGGCACCGGGCGCTTCCCAGTCGGCCTGGGCCAGGGCCAGCAGTTCGCTGCCCTTGAACAGCCCGGGCTGGAACAGTTCCACCCGCTCAAGACCAGCGTCCACCTGCAGGCGATAGAGCCCCTCGGCGACGACTGCGCTGTCGTTGACGTCATGGTCCAACGCGAAGGCATAGCCCAGCTCGTCCAGAAGGCGCCATTCGAAGGAGCGCAGCAGCGGCTCCAGCGGGCGGCCCGCGGCCAGGGCCTGCAAGGTCAGGGTGTAGTGCTCGAACAACGCCGGATGCGGCGCCTCGGCGGGCAGCAGGCGCATCAACAGCTCGTTGAGGTAGAGCCCGCTGAACAGCGCGTCGCCGTGCAGCCAGGCCGCGATGCCGCTGCTTTCCAGGCGACCGACGTTCTTCAGTTCGCCGCGCCCGCGCAGCTCGACTTCCAGCGGTACGAACGGCCGCACCAGACTGCCACCCTTGCCCCGCGCCCGGCGCAGCACCGCCCGCACCCGACCCTGGGGGGTGAGGAAGTCCACCAGCGCGCTGGTTTCCTTGTAGGCGCGGCTGTGCAGCACGTAGGCGGGTTGGGGGGTGGGTTGGTCCATGCACTGTCTCTGAAGGCCATATGCACCTGTGGGAGCGGGTTTACCCGCGAAAGCGTCAGTGGATTCACTATCGCATTCGCGGGTAAACCCGCTCCCACAGGAAAAACGGGTTCGCAGGTAAGGCTTACAGGTCGCCGTAACCCAGCGAACGCAGGGCGCGCTCGTCGTCGGACCAGCCACCCTTGACCTTCACCCACAGGTTGAGCATGACCTTGGAGTCGAACAGCACTTCCATGTCCTTGCGCGCCTCGGAACCGATGCGTTTGATACGCTCGCCCTTGTCGCCAATGATGATCTTCTTCTGCCCGTCACGCTCGACCAGGATCAGCGCATGGATATGCAGCACATGGCCCTGCTGCTTGAACTCCTCGATTTCCACGGTGATCTGGTACGGAAGCTCCGCACCGAGCTGGCGCATGATCTTCTCGCGCACCAGTTCGGCGGCGAGGAAGCGGCTGCTGCGGTCGGTGATCTGGTCTTCGGGGAAGAAGTGCTCGTTCTCCGGCAGATGCTTGGCGATCTGGGCCTCCAGCGCTTCGAGGTTGTGCCCCTGCTGCGCGGAGATCGGCATCACTTCGGCGTTCGGCAGTTGTTCCTGCAGCCATTGCAGATGCGGGATCAGCTCGGCCTTCTCTTCCATGCGGTCGGTCTTGTTGACCGCGATGATCAACGGGCCGGTCACGTACTGCACACGCTCGAGCACAAGCTGGTCCTCGTCGGTCCACTTGGTACGGTCGACCACGAAAATAACCACGTCGACGTCCTTGAGGGCCGCCGAGGCGTTGCGGTTCATGTAGCGGTTGAGCGCCTTGTCGTTGGCCTTGTGCATGCCGGGAGTGTCGACGTAGATCGCCTGCACGTCACCCTCGGTCTTGATGCCGAGCATGTTGTGGCGGGTGGTCTGCGGCTTGCGCGAGGTGATCGCCAGCTTTTGCCCGAGGATATGGTTGAGCAGCGTGGACTTGCCCACGTTCGGGCGACCGACGATGGCCACGTAGCCGCAGCGGGTCGAAGTGTTCTCAGTCATTGCCATTCTCCACGCCCAGGGCGATCAATGCAGCGGCAGCGGCGACCTGCTCGGCGATACGCCGGCTCACGCCCTGGCCGCGGCTTTTCTTGTTCAGCAGGACCACTTCGCACTCGACGAAGAAAGTCCGGCAGTGCGGTTCGCCCTGGATGTCCACCACTTCGTAACGCGGCAGCTCGCAGGCACGCGACTGCAGGAACTCCTGCAGGCGCGTCTTGGGGTCCTTGTTGGTGTCGACCAGGGTCAACCCGTCGAACTCATCGGTCAGCCAGGCCAGGATGCGCTCGCGGGCGGTCTGCATGTCGGCGTCCTGGTAGATGGCGCCGATCAGGGCCTCGAGGGCGTCGGCGAGGATCGACTCGCGACGAAAGCCCCCGCTCTTGAGTTCGCCCGAGCCCAGGCGCAGGTACTCGCCCAGGTCGAAGCCACGGGCCAGGCGAGCCAGGGTCTCGCCCTTGACCAGCCGCGCGCGCAGGCGCGACAGCTGGCCTTCGCGGGCCTGCGGGAAGCGCTCGAACAGCGCCTCGCCGACCACGAAGTTGAGGATGGCATCGCCGAGGAACTCCAGGCGCTCGTTATTGCGCCCGGCATAGCTGCGATGGGTCAGGGCCAGCAGCATCTGGTCCTGGTTCTTGAAGGTGTAGCCGAGCTTGCGCTCCAGGCGGGCCAGGGAAGCGCTCATGGGGCCACCCGTGCAATGTTCAACGCGTTGTTCAAATCAACATCCTGAAAGACGGTTTGACTGCGGTCTGTCGCCGGAAACGGCGAAAGCTCTCGCTCCCTGAGAACACAGCCTATGTCAGAAATGCAATCGGCGCTGTCCGTGGACAGCGCCGTCGTTAGTCAATGGATCAGCCCGACCCGCGACAAGTTCGGGAAGTGGCTGAGTTTCGGCTCCGGCCAGCTCATCCATACCGCGAAGGCCTTGCCGACGATGTTGCGGTCCGGAACCATGCCGTGCAGCTCCTTTGGAATGTTCGGGTCATCCCAGAAGCGGCTGTCGTTGGAGTTGTCGCGGTTGTCACCCATCATGAAGTAGTGACCGGCCGGCACGGTCCATTGCTGGTCCGGCGGCATGCGGTAGCGGGTCATCTCCTTGCGGATCAGGTGCTCGGCTTCACCGAGTTTCTCCTTGTACAGCTCGGCGCTGCCCAGGGTACCCGGCTCGCTGCCGACCAGTTGCTCGGCAATCGACTGGCCGTTGACGAACAGCCGCTTGTCGCTGGTGTAGCGCACCACGTCGCCCGGCAGGCCAACCACACGCTTGATGTAGTTGACGTTGGGGTCGCTCGGGTAGCGGAACACCATCACATCCCCGCGCTGCGGATCGCCCACCTCGATGACCTTCTTGTCGATCACCGGCAGGCGAATGCCGTAGGAGAACTTGTTCACCAGGATGAAGTCGCCCACTTCCAGCGTCGGCTTCATCGACCCCGACGGGATCTGGAACGGCTCGACCAGGAACGAACGCAGCACCAGCACGATGAACAGCACCGGGAAGAACGACTTGCCGTACTCGACCAGCAAGGGCTCCTTGTTCAGACGTTCGACCACGGCCATTTCGGGCTGGCTGACGCTGCCCTGGTAGTTGGCGATCGCCGCCCGCCGGCGCGGGGCCAGGAACAGCAGGTCGATCAGACCCAACAGGCCGCAGACGGCGACAGCGATGACGAGCAACAGCGGGAAATTTAGCGACATAGGACCTAGCTATCCAACCTGAGCACAGCAAGGAAGGCTTCCTGTGGAATCTCCACGTTACCCACCTGCTTCATGCGTTTCTTACCGGCCTTCTGCTTCTCCAGCAGCTTCTTCTTACGGCTTACGTCGCCACCGTAGCACTTGGCCAGTACGTTCTTTCTGAGCGCCTTGACGGTTGTCCGCGCGATGATCTGGCCGCCAATGGCTGCCTGGATCGCCACATCGAACATCTGCCGAGGGATCAGTTCCTTCATCTTTTCGGTCAATGCGCGGCCTTTGTAGGCGGCATTGTCGCGGTGCACGATCAGGGCCAGGGCATCGACCTTGTCGCCGTTGATCAGCACGTCCAGCTTGACCAGGTTCGCCGACTGGTAGCGGTCGAAATGGTAGTCCAGCGACGCATAGCCGCGGCTGGTCGACTTCAGGCGGTCGAAGAAATCCAGCACCACTTCGTTCATCGGCAGGTCGTAGCGCACCTGCACCTGGCTGCCGAGGAACTGCATGTCGCGCTGCACGCCACGCTTCTCGATGCACAGGGTGATGACGTTGCCCAGGTGCTCCTGCGGTACCAGGATGGTCGCGGTGACGATTGGCTCACGGAAGTCGTTGACCGCCGAGACGTCCGGCAGCTTCGACGGGTTGTCGACGGTGATGGTCTCGCCGGTCTTGAGCTCCAATTCGTAGATCACGCTCGGCGCGGTGGTGATCAGGTCCAGGTCGTATTCGCGCTCCAGGCGCTCCTGGATGATCTCCATGTGCAGCATACCGAGGAAGCCGCAACGGAAGCCGAAGCCCAGGGCGTCGGAGCTTTCCGGCATGTACTGCAGCGACGAGTCGTTCAGGGTCAGCTTCTGCAGGGCGTCGCGGAAGTCCTCGAAGTCGTCGGAACTGACCGGGAACAGGCCGGCGTAGACCTGCGGTTGGATCTTCTTGAAGCCTGGCAGCACTTCGACTTCAGGCGTGTTGGACAGGGTCAGGGTGTCACCCACCGGCGCGCCATGAATGTCCTTGATGCTGGCGATGATGAAGCCCACTTCACCGGCTTTCAGATCAGCGGTCTGGGTGTGTTTCGGGGTGAACACGCCGACGCTGTCGACCAGGTGCACCTTGCCGGTGGACTTGACCAGGATCTTGTCGCCCTTCTTGACGCGGCCCTGGCGTACGCGCACCAGCGAGACCACGCCCAGGTAGTTGTCGAACCAGGAGTCGATGATCAGTGCCTGCAGCGGCGCATCGATCTCGCCCTCCGGCGCGGGGATGGTCTGCACCAGGCGCTCGAGTACCTCGTCGACGCCCATGCCGCTCTTGGCACTACAGGCCACGGCATCGGTGGCGTCGATGCCGATGATCTTCTCGATCTCGTCCTTGACGCGGTCCGGGTCGGCCTGGGGCAGGTCCATCTTGTTCAGCACGGGCATGACTTCCAGGCCCTGCTCGATGGCGGTGTAGCAGTTGGCCACGGACTGGGCCTCGACGCCTTGACCGGCATCGACCACCAGCAGCGCACCTTCGCACGCCGCCAGCGAGCGCGAGACTTCATAGGTGAAGTCGACGTGACCGGGGGTGTCGATGAAGTTCAGCTGGTAGGTCTTACCATCCTGAGCCTTGTAGTGCAGCGTGACGCTGTGGGCTTTGATGGTGATACCGCGCTCGCGCTCGAGATCCATGGAGTCGAGAACCTGAGCTTCCATTTCGCGCGCAGTCAGGCCACCGCACATCTGGATGAAACGGTCGGCCAGCGTCGACTTGCCATGGTCGATGTGGGCGATGATGGAGAAATTGCGGATATGACTCAAATCACTCACGGGTCAACACTCGAAAAGGCTGCGAGCCGGACGCCCGCCGAAAAATAGCCGGGAATTGTACCTCAAGCCGGAGGGATATGGGAGATTCCTCTATCGGGTGCACTTCCGCACTGTAGGAGCGGCCTTGTGCCGCGATCGGGCGCGCAGCAGCCGCAATATCCAGCATGCGCTGCACCCCAGCGCCTCTGCGGCCGCTGCGCGCCCGATCGCGGCACAAGGCCGCTCCTACAGAGAATTGTGAAATTTCATGAAAAAAGGCAGCCGAAGCTGCCCTTTCCCTACCGTTCAACCCGCTTATTCAGCCAGCTTGAAGGTGATGAAGCTGGCACGCCCCTGACGCAGTACGCGCATGGACACCGAACGGTTCTTCGGCAGCTCCTTGGCGATCTCGGTGAACTGCTTGGCCGAGGCGATGGCCTGGTTGTTCAGGTGGCTGATGACATCACCCGGACGCAGGCCGATCATGGCTGCAGGGCCATCCTGGACTTCCTTGATGACCACGCCGCCCTTGAGCTCCAGCGACTTCTTCTGCTCGGCGGTCAGGTCGGACACCGACACGCCCAGCCGGTTGCTGCTGCGCTCGGCGCTGCCATCGGCACCTGCGCCCAGGCCGATGTCGGCGTCATCCTCGGGCAACGCGCCGATGGTGACATCCAGATTCTGACGCTTGCCGTTGCGGATGATCTCCAGCTTGGCCTTCTCGCCGTCCTTGAGGCTGCCGACCAGGTGCGGCAGATCGGCGGACATGACGATCGGCTGGCCGTTCATGCTCAGGATCACATCACCCACCTGCAGGCCGCCCTTGGCTGCAGGGCCGTTTTCCAACACCTGGGCCACCAGGGCGCCGGCCGGCTTGTCCAGGCCGAAGGATTCGGCCAGGTCCTTGTTGACCTCCTGGATCACCACGCCCAGCCAGCCGCGGCTGACCTTGCCGTCTTTCTTCAGCTGGTTCGACACATCGATCGCCACGTCGATCGGGATGGCGAACGACAGGCCCATGAAGCCGCCGGAACGGGTGAAGATCTGCGAGTTGATACCCACCACCTCGCCTTTCATGTTGAACAGCGGACCACCGGAGTTGCCGGGGTTGATGGCCACGTCGGTCTGGATGAACGGCACATAGGTGTCGTTGGGCAGCGTACGGCCCTTGGCGCTGACGATACCTTTGGTCACCGAGTGGTCGAAGCCGAACGGCGAGCCGATGGCCAGCACCCACTCACCGACCTTGAGCTTCTCCGAGTCGCCCAGCTTGACGGTCGGCAGGTTCTTGCCCTCGACCTTGAGCAGGGCCACATCGGTGCGCGGGTCGGTGCCCACCAGCTTGGCCTGCAGTTCACTGCGATCGGACAGGCGGACGATGATCTCGTCGGCGTCGGCCACCACGTGGTTGTTGGTCAGCACATAGCCGTCGCTGGAGATGATGAAGCCCGAACCCAGTGACTGCGCCTCGCGCTGGCGGTCGCCACGGGGCGAACGCGGCTGCTGCGGCATGTTGCGCTCGAAGAACTCGCGGAACATCGGCGGCAGGCCTTCGAGGTCCGGCATCTGCCCGGCGGCGACGCGGCGGTCCGGCAGTTTCTGCTTGGTACTGATGTTGACCACCGCCGGCGAGGCCTGCTCGACCAGGGTGGTGAAGTCCGGCAGGGATTCCTCGGCCTGGGCACTGAGCACCTGGCCGAGCATGAGCACGGCGGCGAACATCGATAGGTAGGTTTTCAAACGTGGTATTGACATACGGCTCCCGTCACAACGAGCGTAGTTAGCAGTAAGGTTCCCGCAGACGCAGGAAAGGCCAGACTCCGAGAAGCCTGACCTATAGGAAATTTGCGGCAGGATTGCAAATGACAATGCCTTAATTTCATGTCAGCTCTGTGTAACAAGAGCTGTCAGAAGGCGCGCCGTCATTGACGCGCCTGGGCATCCTGGGCCCGCATCGACAGGGCGACACGTTCGGCGGTGCCCAGCGGGATCTCGCCGACCACCGTGACCATCACCTTGCCCTTGGGCGTGTTCAGGCGCCGCGACACCGCGACGGTGGGGCCGAGCTGGGCACGGGTATCGATACCGGCCTCGTTGCCGATGGGCTCGAGGAATACCGAGAAACGGGCCAGGCCGTCGTCATACATCAGGCTGCTGACGGTGCTCTTGCGTTCAGGGTCGCGGCGCACTGAGCTGTTGACCAGCTCGAACCCCGGCGGCAGCCAGTCCGAACGCCATCCGACAACGGTTTCGGCAGTGCCGCCAGCCATGCGTTCGACCGGCTTGCAACTTGCGCTGGCACCGAGGTCGGCGTCGGTTGGCACATCGTCGGTGTTCAGGCGGGTCATCTGGAAGCGCTCGAGCAGTTGGCCCTTGTCGTTGAGCATCAACGAACGCAAGGGCAGGCCGGTGCGGCGATCCAGGTGCAATTCGAAGGCGTAGCGGTGCTGGTCACGCGGGGTGAGCGCGACAATCACCGCGTCGCGCCCGGCGACGCGTGACTTGCCTGCAACGCTCAGGTCGTACCAGCTCATCAGTTTCAGAGGATCGAGCACACGCGGTGCCGTGTCCGGCGGCGTGTCCACGCGACTGACCAAGTTGCCGCTCACGCATTGCACCTTGCCATCGACCCGCACGATTTCCTGGGCCGAGCCGTCGAGCTGCAGCAGCCGCTCGCTGACCTTGCCGTCCTGGACGCGATGCCAGATATCGTGGGATGAGAAGCTGCCGTTGCGTTCGTAAACGAAGGATCCCTGGTAACTCTGCTGCTGCTCGGCCCGTGCCAGCTTGTTCAGCCACTCGCTCGCCTCGGGCGAGGAGTTGGCGGCCAGGGCCTGCACCGTCAGGCTGCTGCCAAGCAGCAGCGACAGGAGAGGTAGCGCGCGCATGATCCTCCTTAACTTAGCGGTTTTCCAGGCTGGCGGCGCGGGCGTAAGGCAGCGCGGTCTCGTTGCCCTTAAGCGCGGACTCCTGGGCATGCTGGCGCAGGTAGCCCGGCAGGCGTTGATCCCAGCCGGCCTGGTTTTGCAGCACACCGTTGGCCATCGGCCCGGTCGGTTGCTCGTTGCCTTCACTATAGCCTGCCAATACGGCCGGACCTTGCGCCTGTGGCATGGTCAGGCCCTGCTGGGCAGGCTGCTGGGCGGCCAGCTCGGCACCGCTGATCTCGTCCTGGTTGTAGAAGCGCACGCCGGCAAGCACCGCAACGGTCACCGAAGCGGCCACGGCCAGACGACCGAGGCTGCGCCAAGGGCCCTGCTTGACCTTGGCCGGCACGGCCTCGTCGGCCAGTGCCGCGGAAACCGCCGAGGCGATGTCCAGCTTGGGCAGCAGCAGCTCCTTGTGCATGGCTGCGCGGGCAACCTGGTAACGCGACCAGGTGGCACGGGTTTCGGCATCGTCGACGGCGTTCAGCACGCGACGCAGTTCCAGTTCGTCCGCTTCGTTATCCATCACCGCGGACAGCGATTCCTGCAAAGCTTCACGACTCATGGCGGTTCCTCTCTTGGCTGTCGCCGCTGTCTCAGGTTTCCTGCAACAGGGGTTGCAGGGCTTTGTCTATGGCCTCCCGAGCGCGGAAGATTCGAGAGCGCACGGTACCCACCGGACATTGCATGACGCTGGCAATGTCCTCGTAACTCAATCCATCGAACTCACGCAGGGTCAGCGCCGTACGCAAATCTTCCGGCAGTTGCTGGATGGTCCGATGGACAGTGCCTTCGATTTCATCCCGCAACAACGAGCGCTCTGGGGACTCGAGATCCTTGAGACCATGATCGCCGTCGTAGAACTCCGCATCCTCGGAGCTCACATCACTGTCTGGTGGCCGTCTTCCGCGGGACACCAGGTAGTTCTTCGCCGTGTTGATGGCGATGCGGTACAGCCAGGTATAGAACGCACTGTCACCGCGAAAATTCCCAAGCGCACGGTATGCCTTGATGAAGGCTTCCTGCGCCACGTCCTGCGCCTCATGGGTGTCGTGTACGAAACGCACGATCAACCCGAGAATCTTGTGCTGATACTTCAGCACCAACAGATCGAAAGCTCGCCTGTCGCCACGCTGCACGCGTTCGACAAGCTGCTGATCCTCTTCCTGGGTTAGCATGAACACTCCTCAGTGATCTCGAAGGAGCGTTGCAACAGCCATCGTTCAGGCTTGCAACCATAGACTCGGGCTTTGCGCAAAAGTTCTCCCCTCCAAGCAAGTTTCCTGCGGCCCTTGGTCGGCTCGCACGAAAGACGCAGCGCGGTCACGGCCGGCTGCGTCGATAATCTGGTTTCGTTACGCAGGTGTCAGCCCAAGATAGAGCTGCCGCCTTGCGTCGCCGCGGCAATCTGTGGCGTACGGGCAGCCTTCATAGGATTTCCAGGGGTATCGGAAAGTTCCCAAAAAGATCGCTCCCCACCCGTATGCGCCATTGGAAATCAAGCGCCCGGGGCTGCTATAAAGGCATCCCGGCCAGGTTTCACGATAGTTTCACAGTGCCATCTGCGCTCGACTATTGTGCCGTGCCCCTTCCAAAGATTACTAGTGTCCCGACATGAGCCAACAATTCCAACATGATGTCCTGGTGATCGGCAGCGGTGCCGCCGGTCTCAGCCTGGCACTGAACCTTCCGCGCCATCTGCGCATAGCCGTGCTGAGCAAGGGCGACCTGGCCAACGGCTCGACCTTCTGGGCCCAGGGCGGCGTCGCCGCGGTGCTCGACGACACCGACACCGTGCAGTCCCATGTCGAGGACACCCTCAACGCCGGTGGCGGACTGTGCCACGAGGACGCCGTGCGCTTCACCGTCGAGCACAGCCGCGAGGCCATTCAGTGGCTGATCGAGCAAGGCGTGCCGTTCACCCGCGACGAACACTACAGCGTCGACGACGGCGGCTTCGAATTCCACCTGACCCGCGAGGGCGGTCACAGCCACCGGCGCATCATCCATGCCGCCGACGCCACGGGCGCCGCGATCTTCACCACCTTGCTGGAGCAGGCCCGGCAACGCGCGAACATCGAACTGCTCGAACAGCGCGTGGCCGTCGACCTGATCACCGAACGCCGCCTGGGCCTGGACGGCGACCGCTGCCTGGGCGCCTACGTGCTGGACCGCAACACCGGCGAGGTGGACACCTTCGGCGCGCGCTTCACGGTGCTGGCCACCGGCGGCGCGGCCAAGGTCTACCTGTACACCAGCAACCCCGACGGCGCCTGCGGCGACGGCATCGCCATGGCCTGGCGAGCCGGCTGCCGGGTGGCGAACCTGGAATTCAACCAGTTCCACCCGACCTGCCTTTACCACCCACAGGCCAAGAGCTTCCTGATCACCGAGGCCCTGCGTGGCGAGGGCGCCCTGCTGCGCCTGCCCAATGGCGAGCGCTTCATGCCGCGCTTCGACCCGCGCGAAGAGCTGGCGCCACGGGATATCGTCGCCCGCGCCATCGACCACGAGATGAAGCGCCTGGGGGTGGACTGCGTCTACCTGGACATCAGCCACAAGCCGGCCGACTTCATCACCAGCCACTTCCCGACGGTCTACGAGCGCTGCCTGACCTTCGGCATCGACATCACCCGCCAGCCGATCCCGGTGGTGCCCGCGGCCCACTACACCTGCGGCGGAGTGATGATCGACGAGCACGGCCACACCGACGTGCCCGGCCTGTATGCCATCGGCGAGACCAGCTTCACCGGCCTGCACGGTGCCAACCGCATGGCCAGCAACTCGCTGCTCGAGTGCTTCGTCTATGGCCGCGCCGCCGCCGCCGACATCGAGGCGCGCCTGGACCAGGTCGCCATGCCCCGCGCCCTGCCCTGCTGGGACGCAAGCCAAGTGACCGACTCGGACGAGGACGTGATCATCGCGCATAACTGGGACGAGCTGCGGCGGTTCATGTGGGACTACGTTGGCATCGTGCGCACCAGCAAGCGCCTGCAGCGCGCCGAGCACCGGGTGCGCATGCTGCTGGGCGAGATCGACGAGTTCTACAGCAACTACAAGGTCAGCCGCGACCTGATCGAGCTGCGCAACCTGGCGCAGGTGGCCGAGCTGATGATCCGCTCGGCCATGCAGCGCAAGGAAAGCCGAGGCCTGCACTACACCCTGGATTACCCGGGGATGCTGCCCGAAGCCCGGGACACCATTCTGGTGCCGCAGAACCACGAGTGAGGCTACGGCCTGCGCGATCCCTGTAGGAGCGGCCTTGTGTCGCGAAAGGGCTGCGAAGCAGCCCCGGCGATTGATGCGTGAACCATTCAACCCTGGGGCCGCTTCGCGGCCCTTTCGCGACACAAGGCCGCTCCTACAGGGTTATGTGCCGCAGATAATCATGTGCCAACGAGCCACTACACCGATCAAACGAGCGTTGGATCGATCACCAACACCAGCTTGCCGGACACCTGGTTGCTCGCCAGCTCCGCGTAGGCGGCCTCGGCGAACGCCACCGGATAGGTGTCGACCAGCTGTGGCGACAGGCGCCCCTCAGCGAACAGCGGCCACACCTGCTGACGCAGCTCGCGCAACAACTCTGCCTTGAACACATCATCGCGGTTGCGCAGGGTCGAACCGGTGATTTCCAGGCGCTTGCCCAGCACCACCGCCAGGTCCAGCTCGACCTTGCGCCCGCCCATCAGGCCAATGATCACCCAGCGCCCGTCACGGGCCAGCAACTTTAGGTTGAGCGGGCCATAGCTGGCGCCCACCGGATCGAGGATCACGTCGAACGGCCCGAGCTGCTCCAGATCATCGAGGTTGTCATTGCGCACCACGCCGCCCGCGGCCCCGAGGGATTGGCAATAGGCCAGGCGCTCCGGCGAACCGACGCTGACCCACACCGGGTTGCCGAACGCCTTGCACAGCTGGATGGCAGCGGAGCCCACGCCACTGGCACCGGCATGCACCAGCACCTTCTCACCGGCTTTCAACGCGCCCAACTGGAAGATGTTCAGCCAGGCCGTGGCATACACCTCGGGCACCGCCGCCGCCTCGTGCAGGTTCAGGCCCTCAGGCACCGGCAGCACGTGCCGGGCGTCGACCACGACTTCCTCGGCCATGCCGCCGCCGGCCAGCAGCGCGCAGACCCGGTCGCCCACACGCCAGTCGGCGCCAGCCCCGACCTCCTCTACGATCCCTGAGCACTCCAGGCCCATATAAGGGCTGGCACCGGGAGGCGGTGGGTACAGCCCGGCCCGCTGCAGCAGGTCGGCGCGGTTCAGCCCGGCGGCAGCCACTCGGATGCGCACCTGCCCGGCATCGCAGGCCGGGCGCTCGGCCTCGACCCACGCCACATGTCCGTCAACGCCTTGCAATGCCTTCACAGTGCCTCCATAGTTGAATCATATGACTGAGCCTGGGATAAGCACGTCCCAGGCTTTTTGCAGTATGCGTCCGGCTCCGATGGAACCGGCGAACGGAAAAGACGGCCTACTATGCGTGATCAATTGCCTCCACGTCGAATCAGCATGAAGCATTTCCTCCCCAGCACCGCCCTCGCCCTCATGATCGGCCTGGGCAGCCTCACGCTCGGTGGCAATGCGGCCGCCGCCAACAAGTGGGACAGCCTGCAGCCGGACCGCGACGAGGTCGTGGCCAGCCTCAACATCGTCGAGCTGCTCAAGCGCCACCACTACAGCAAGCCGCCGCTGGACGACGCCCGTTCGGTCATCATCTACGACAGCTACATCAAGCTGCTCGACCCGTCGCGCAGCTACTTCACCGCGGCCGACATCGCCGAATTCGACAAGTGGAAGACCCAGTTCGACGACTTCCTCAAAAGCGGCAACCTCGAACCCGGCTTCACCATCTACAAGCGCTACCTGGACCGCGTGAAGCAGCGCCTGGACTATGCCCTGGGCGAGCTGAACAAGGGCGTCGACAAGATCGACTTCACCGTCAAGGAAGACCTGCTGGTCGACCGCAAGGACGCGCCATGGATGAAGAACCAGGCCGAACTCGACGACCTGTGGCGCAAGCGCGTGAAAGACGAGGTGCTGCGCCAGAAAATCTCCGGCAAGGAGCTCAAGCAGGTCCAGGAAACCCTGATCAAGCGCTACAAGAACCAGCTGGCGCGCCTGGACCAGACCCGCGCCGAAGATATCTTCCAGGCCTACATCAACACCTTCGCCCAGTCCTACGACCCGCACACCAACTACCTGTCGCCGGACAACGCCGAGAACTTCGACATCAACATGAGCCTGTCGCTGGAGGGCATTGGCGCAGTGCTGCAGAGCGACAACGACCAGGTCAAGATCGTGCGCCTGGTGCCGGCAGGCCCTGCCGCCAAGACCAAGCAGGTCGCCCCGGCAGACAAGATCATCGGCGTGGCCCAGGGCAACAAGGAAATGGTCGACGTGGTCGGCTGGCGCCTGGACGAAGTGGTCAAGCTGATCCGCGGCCCGAAAGGCTCGGTGGTGCGCCTGGAGGTGATTCCGGCCAGCAACGCGCCGAACGACCAGACCAGCAAGATCGTCTCGATCACCCGCGAAGCGGTCAAGCTCGAAGAACAGGCAGCGAAGAAGTCGGTGCTAAAGCTCAAGCAGGACGGGCGTGACTACAAGCTGGGGATCATCGAGATCCCGGCCTTCTATCTGGACTTCAAGGCCTATCGCGCTGGCGATCCGGACTACAAGAGCACCACCCGCGACGTGAAGAAGCTGCTCACCGAGCTGCAGAAGGAGAAGGTCGACGGCGTGGTCATCGACCTGCGCAACAACGGTGGCGGCTCGCTGCAGGAAGCCACCGAGCTGACCAGCCTGTTCATCGAGAAAGGCCCGACCGTGCTCGTGCGCAACAGCGACGGCCGTGTCGACGTGCTCGAGGACGAGAACCCGGGCGCCTTCTACAAAGGCCCGCTGGCACTGCTGGTCAATCGCCTGTCGGCCTCGGCCTCGGAGATCTTCGCCGGTGCCATGCAGGACTACCACCGCGCGCTGATCATCGGCGGCCAGACCTTCGGCAAGGGTACCGTGCAAACCATCCAGCCGCTCAACCACGGCGAGCTCAAGCTGACCCTGGCCAAGTTCTACCGGGTTTCCGGGCAAAGCACCCAGCACCAGGGCGTGCTGCCGGACATCGCCTATCCGTCGATCATCGACACCAAGGAAATCGGCGAAAGCGCCCTGCCGGAAGCCATGCCGTGGGACACCATCCGCCCGGTGGTCAAGCCGGCCTCCGATCCGTTCAAGCCGTTCCTGGCCCAGCTCAAGGCGCAGCATGAGACGCGCAGCGACAAGGACGCCGAGTTCGTCTACATCCGCGACCGCCTGGCGCTGACCCAAAAGCTGATGAACGAGAAGACCGTCAGCCTCAACGAGCAGCAGCGTCGCGCCCGCCACGACGAGATCGAGGCCAAGCAGCTGGCGCTGGAGAACACCCGCCGCAAAGCCAAGGGCGAAGAACCGCTGAAGGAGTTGAAGAAGGAAGACGAGGACGCCCTGCCCGCCGAGCCGGACGACACCAAGCCCGAGGACGATGCCTACCTGTCCGAGACCGGTCGCATCCTGCTCGACTACCTGAGCCTCAGCACGTCGGTGGCCAAGCACTGAAGTGATGGCGAAATAATGTGACCTGTCATCAAACAGTCACCGGACTGTCGTGAAATGGAAGGGCCGGACGTGCAAGCGTCCGGCCTTTTTCACTTCAGGAAGCAGTCCATGACCGTCACCGAACAGCTCAGCGCATTGAGCGCCATCCTGGCTCAACGCAGCATCCACTGTCTGTTCCAACCCATCGTCTGCCTTTCCGAACGACGCGTCCTCGGCTATGAAGCCCTGAGCCGCGGCCCGTCCAACAGCCCACTGCACTCGCCGTTGAACCTGTTCGCCATCGCCCGCCAGGCCGGTCGCCTCGCCGAACTGGAGGTGCTGTGCCGGGAAACCGCCTGCCGCCGCTTCAGCGAACTGAACCTGCCGGGCCAGTTGTTCCTAAACGTTTCGCCCGAGTCCCTGGTCGAACCCGACTACCCGTCCGGGCGCACCCTGCAGATGCTCGAAATGATCGGTCTGGCGCCCAGCAGGGTGGTCATCGAGCTGACCGAGCAGACACCCACCGAAGACTTCCAGTTGCTGTACAACGCCCTGCACCACTACCGCGACATGGGCTTTTCCATTGCTCTGGACGACCTGGGAGCCGGTTACTCGAGCCTGCGTCTGTGGTCGGAGCTGCGCCCGGACTATGTAAAGATCGACCGCCATTTCATCGACGGCATCCACCAGGACCCGCTCAAGCGCGAGTTCGTCGGTTCGATCCTGCAGATCGCCCGTGCCTCCCGCGCCCAGGTGATCGCCGAGGGCATCGAACTGGCCGAGGAGCTGGCAGTGCTGGGCGACATGGGAGTGAACCTCGTCCAGGGCTACCTGCTCGGCCGCCCCCAGGAGTTTCCAGCAGGCGACAGCCTCGGCCTGCCGCCCCCAGAGCCAGGCACCGCCGTTGCACTGAGCGAGGACAGCAGCGACCTCAGTGCCCTACTGATCCAGCAATCTTCGGTCACCCTCGATACCGCCACGCAGCAGGTGCTCGACGCCTTCCGCCGCCAGGCCAACCTCAACTCCCTCGCCGTGCTGGACGAGCAAGGCTGTCCCTGTGGCATCGTCCACCGACACTCGCTCGCCGACGCCCTGCTTCAGCCCTTCGGTACCGACCTGTTCGCGCGCAAGCCGATCAGCCGACTGATGAGCCAGGACTTTCTCGCCGTCGAGCGCGGCCAGTCGCTGCAGCAGGTCAGCCGCCTGCTCACCAGCCGAGCCCGTCAGCGTATCGAGGAAGACTTCATCATCACCCGGAATGGGCGATACCTGGGGCTCGGACGGGTGATCGACGTGCTCAAGTTGATCACCGAGCAGAAGCTCCAGCAGGCGAGGCACGCCAATCCGCTCACCCTGCTGCCGGGCAACGTGCCGATCCAGCAGTGCCTGGCGCGCCTGTTGCTGCAGCGGCGCGAGGCCGCCGTGTGCTACGTGGACATCGACAGCTTCAAGCCTTTCAACGATATCTATGGCTATGCTCGTGGCGATGAAGTGCTGTTGTGTCTGGCCCAGTGCCTGAACGACTGCGTCGACCCGAACCGGGACTTCGTCGGCCATATCGGCGGCGACGACTTCATGCTGGTGCTGGGCTCGGCGGACTGGCGCGAGCGCCTGCAATTGCTCCTGGAGGCCTTTGGCCGGCAATGCCAACGCTTCTACCGCAGCGAACACCTCGAAGCCGGATGCTTCATCGCCCACAACCGCCAGGGACAGCGGGAGATGTTCGCCTTGCTGTCACTGTCGATCGGCGTGGTCTGGCTGGGGCCCGACAGTAGCGACGGGCTGGATGCCGGCCAACTGGCCGAACTCGCCTCCCAGGCCAAGCGCCAGGCCAAGGATGGCGGTGGCTCAGGCCTGAGCCTGATCGATACGACTGCGCTGAGCTAAACCAGAGGACCGCTATGCGGTCCTTTCGCCGGCAAGCCGGCTCCCACAATCCAGCCTACAGCCCCGGTTTCAGGCTTCTTCCGGGTAGCGATACTCGAACACCCGCACCACTTCCGAGGCATGCCAGGATGCCGCCTCCATGCCATCCACCGGCCCGGAAAACCGCCCCAGGCGCTCGACGCACTCGAAGAACCCGGTGCGTGGCAGGCGACTGGCCCCCTGGCTGATCACCAGCGAACTGCGCAGCGGCTGCTCGGCGCGGGCGTCGAGCGTCGCCAGGTACTCGAGGGCCGCCGTCAGGGTCTGCATGGCCGGGCTGGGCAATTGCAGACGCTCGAGCAGCGCACGGTAGGTGAGCAGGTGGCGTTGACGGCGGGCCAGGTCGAGCTCGGTCAGCAGGCTCTGCCACTGCTGACGGCTGATCCTGACCTGGCTCATGACGGCTCGCTCCAGCCGGCCACGCCCAGGTGCCAGGCCAGGCTGCGCAGGATCGCAGCGTCCGGGCGTCGCTCCCCGGACTCGATCATCGCCAAGTAGGCCGGGCTGATGCCGACACTGCGTGCCAATTGCTCCGGGGCCAGGCCCTTGGCCTGACGCAAGGACGCCAGCTGGTCCAGGGAGGACTGGCTGGCGCTCGGTTGAGTGCTCTCATTGTGACTGACTGAGTCGGGAGCTACGGCCGACGCCTGGCCTGCGGCCACCAGCAACTTCTGATATTGCTCCCAGGGAACCACTGCGTACTCGGGCTGACCGTCCCGGCTGATGACCTGAATACCCATACAACCCCCTTGACGTTGGATTACGGCATGTAATCCGTAGGCATAACCCTTATGCCAATTATATTACCAACCTCGGGGGTCTGTACGGAATCAGCTGCCGGGACGCTCGAGACGCAGCGCCTCGGGGGTGTCCGGCAGGCGCTCGACCACCCGCAGCCGCTCCGGTGCCTGGGCGTCGCGCCAAGCCTTGAAGCGGCCCAGCTCATCGGCCACGGTCTTGAGCACCCAGCCCAGCACGGCGATGTCGTCGAGCAGGCCGACACCCAGCAACCAGTCGGGAATGGCGTCCAGGGGGCTCACAAAGTACAGCAGCCCGGCGACGATGGTCACCAGCGCCTTGGGGCTGACGGCGCGGTACTCGCCACGCCACCAGGCCAGGCACAGCGCCTGCATCAGGCGCAGGTCCTCGCGTAACTGGCCCAGTTTCGGTCCCTTGCGGGCCACCGCGAACAACAGGGCCGGCAGCCGGCCACGACTGAGCAGGCGCTCGGCCAAGGGCAGGAAGCGGGCGAAATTCCAGGGTGCGCTCATGGGACCTCCAGAGGAGCAGGGGTTATCCACATTTATTGTGGATAACCTTGTGAACAGGGCGACATTGGCGCCGCGTGGTGCCCGCCGGGCAAGGGCCGGGTACGAATCGGGCGTTTTTTACACAACCGTTTCAATCGCGCAAACGTTTTGCGACACCGGCACCCGCGTCTGCACGGCTACTGCTTGCGACAGTGAATGACGCCGACGGTTCGCGTCAAGCCGGACTGAAAACGACGACGCCCCGTCGAAACGGGGCGTCTTCTTGCAACGGGCCGGGTATTACTTGGCCGGTGCCTGGTCGGCCTTGGCCGGATCCTTGATGGCAATCAGTTCCAGGTCGAAGACCAGGACCGAGTTGGCCGGGATCAGCGGGCTCGGGCTCTGGGCGCCATAGGCCAGCTCAGCCGGGATGTACAGCTTGTACTTCTCGCCGACGTGCATCAGTTGCAGGCCTTCGACCCAGCCCGGGATCACGCCGCTGACCGGCAGGTCGATCGGGCTGCCGCGCTCGACGGAGCTGTCGAAGACCTTGCCGTCGGTCAGCTTGCCTTCGTAGTGGACAGTGACCACGTCGGTCGGCTTGGGTTGCGGGCCGTCGGCCTTCTTGACCACTTCATACTGCAGGCCCGAAGCGGTGGTGATCACGCCAGGCTTCTTGCCGTTTTCCTCGAGGAACTTCTTGCCGGCGGCGGCAGCTTCCTCGCTGGCCTTGGCCAGGCGTTCTTCGGCGCGCTTCTGCAAGGCGGTGAAGGCTTCAACCAGCTCTTCGTCCTTGATGCGCTGCTCTTTCTTGCCTACCGCGTCCTCGATGCCCTGGGCGACGGCTTTCGAGTCCAGGTCGTCCATGCCTTCCTGAGCCAGGCTCTTGCCCATGTTCAGGCCGATACCGTAGGAGGCCTTCTGTGCCGGAGTCTTCAGCTCGACGCTGCTGGTCTGGGCGTCGCAGCCCGCGAGGACCAGGCCTACCAGGGCAACCGCGGCCGCCAAACGATGCTGTTTCATGTAATTTCCTTGTTCATGCGCCATGAGGGCAATCAGGGTAAAGCCGCGAGCTTAGCAGGCGGCCGCGACCAATGGCTACCGGCATAAGAGTGGGTTGCAGGTTGGAAGTTCCTGAGTGAAAGGTTGTTCATGGCAGGCGGGGGCGGCCTATGGCCATTATTGAATGTTTTCGGGGGTCAGGGCTCCCAGAGTGTCTCAAACCAACACCGACCAAAATCAACTAACCAACAATCAAGCCTTCAACGCCTTCTTGGGATAAATATCGTACCGACTCGACTTCCCTTCCAGGCTATGACTCGGCTTGGCCCCCTCGATGACAGGCGCCTTGCGCGGCCGCTTGACCACCACCCGGTGCGTGGCCAACGCCAAGGCCGCCTCGAGCAACGCCGGCGCATCCAGGTCATCGCCGACCAAAGGCCTGAATACCCGCATTTCCTTCTTCACCAACGCACTCTTGTCCCGATGCGGAAACATCGGATCCAGGTAGATCACCTGCGGCGCCTCCCCCTCCCAGCCCCGCATCCGCTCGATGGCATTGCCCGTCAGCAGGCGCATGCGCGCAACGATCGGTCCGATTTCCTCATCCCCGCGCGCCCGCGCCAGGCCATCCTCCAGCAGCGCGGCAATCAACGGCTGGCGCTCGATCAGGGTCATCTGGCAACCCAGGCTGGCCAGCACGAACGCGTCCTTACCCAACCCCGCCGTGGCATCGAGCACCCGCGGACGCACGCCCTGGGCAATACCCACGGCCTTGGCGATCATCTGCCCGTTGCCACCGCCGTACAGCCGCCGGTGCGCCGCCTGCCCCTCGACGAAATCCACCCGCACCGGCCCCGGTGCCTGCGGCCCCAACTGCTGGATCTGCAGGCCCTCGCCGCCCAGTTGCACGGCGAATTCCGCGGTTTCATCGACCAACGGCAAGCCCAGCCGCTCGGCCCACGCCTCGGCCTGCACCTGGAACTGCGGGGCCAGTGCCTCGACCCTGATACCTGCGCCCTGCTGTTGCTCTACCATCCGTTCCCGCACTCGAAAAAAATTAATGAAACCCCGGCCAGAGCCGATAAAGGCAATATCCCGCTATTCTGCCAGAGCTCAACGTCCGCGACTGCCATGTCAGACACTCTTCCCATCGGCTTGACCTACTTGTCGCCCGTCGGCAACTACGGTCGACAGAATACCCAGGCACTGGGTGGCGTCAGCCACCTGTGGCAGGATTTCTTTGCCCGGGCCATGGCAGAGCAGTCGGAAGGCGAAGTCGACACCTTCAGCCAGGCGCTGTTGCAGTGCGACAAGGACAGCGGCGAACCGGTCGGCGGCGCCCGGGCCCTTGCCCTGATCGACGCCCAGCGTGCCCTGCCGGTTCACGACACCGAAGTGGCCCCGCCCGAGCCACTGTTCCTGCCCAAGGCGGAACTGGAAGCCAAGCTGCTGCCACCCGCCCCCGAACCCTTCGACACCGTCGAACTGATCGAGCAACAACGCCAGCTCGATATCAGCAACAGCTGGCTGCGCCCGGTGGTCATGAGCCAGGGCCACCCCATCGCCGAGCCCGGCCCCGGCCCATCGCCGCGGCCGCTGTTCCTGCCGATCGCCGAGTTCGAGACCAATCTGCTCGACCCTGCGCCGGAACCCTTCGACGAGCAGACACTGGCCAAGCAGCAGAACGACCTGGAGTTCGATATCCACTGGGCGCGCCCGGTGGTGCTGAACAACGTGCGCGTACACGCCTGAGTTCAACGGCAGATCTGCCAGAAGCCCATGTCCACATGAAAGTGGTTGTGGTGCGCGGCGTTGTAGTCCGGCCCCAACGCCGTACTGAAGCTTTCGCAGGCTGCAGCCTGCACCTGGCGCAAAAAATCAGCCTTGGGGCCTTCTTTGTGCCAGTCCTGTGCCAGCACGATGCGTTGGCCATTCTTCAGGCGAAAACCGCTGATATCCAGGGCATTGGCCGTGGCATGCTGGCTTAGCCGGCCTTGCTTGCGGTGATAGACATTGCGACAGGCGAAACTGCCCAGATGATCGACCTGGACCACGGGCTGGCCAAACACCCGCTGCGCCGCGGGCTGCAACCCATGCACTTCGAACAGCGCATAGGCCACGGCCAACGGACAGCTGGCGAGGAAACTGCTGCTCAACCGCGCCTGCCCACCTTCGACACGCCAGACGTTACGCAGCGGGCAGGCGGCCTGCTGCGGGCTGTCACTCTGCTGTCGATAGCGCAACGTGGTGGTCTGCAACGCCTGTCGGCACAACTCTGGATCGTCGCGCAGGCGCGACAGCTTGTACGGCGTCAACAGGTTCGGGGACTGCCGCACATCCAGGGCAGCCCAGGGATTCCAGGCATCCGGCAGACGCCAGCCCGACAACCAGGCGAGCAGCACAATCAGCAGCAGGCCGCCCAGCAGGATGAACACTCTGCGCATGCGACCTCAGCGACGGAACAGATCATTGAGCTGGGCGAAAGGCAGGGCCTGCTCACCATAGCCGAAGGTGCCCTGCTCGCGAATTTCCAGCGCGGCCCGCTGCAAGGCGCCCAACGCCGCCCGCGCCAGCGAGGAACCGACACTGATGCGCTTCACGCCAAGGTCCTGCAGTTGATTCACGCTCAACGGTACGCCCGCCATGCCCATCAACACATTCACAGGCCTGGGCGCCAAGGCCTGTACCACCGCGCGGATCTCATCGACGCTACGCAGACCCGGCGCGTACAGCACGTCCGCTCCGGCCTCGGCATAAGCCTGCAAGCGGCGGATGGTGTCGTCCAGGTCAAGTCGCCCGTGCAGCAGGTTCTCGGCGCGGGCGCAGAGAGTGAAGGGGAAGGACAGGCTACGGGCGGCCTCCACGGCGGCACGCACCCGTGCCACAGAGAGCTCGAAATCGTAGATCGGCGCATCGCTACGCCCGCTGGCATCCTCGATCGAACCGCCCACCAACCCTGCTTCGGCGGCACGCAGGATGGTCTGCGCGCAGTCTTGTGGCAAGTCGCCGAAGCCGTTTTCCAGATCCGCCGCCACCGGCAACGGCGTGGCATCGACGATGGACCGGGCGTTATCGAGGGTCTCTTCGAGCGTCAGCGCGCCTTCGGCATCCGGCCGTCCGAGGCTGAACGCCAGCCCGGCACTGGTGGTGGCCAGCGCTTCAAAGCCGAGGCTGGCCAACAGCCGGGCGGAGCCGGCATCCCATGGGTTGGGAATGACGAACGCGCCATCACGCTCATGCAGTGCCTTGAAGGCTTCGGCTCGCAGGGTTTGCACATCCATGGTTCAACCTCCGACAGTCAGATCACAATAACCCCAGTTGTTCGACCTCAGGGGCGCGCGGCAAATCAGGCAGCGCCGCCAAGCCTGGCAACAGGCCCATCAGACGCTGGTGAAAACGCAGGGCCAGTGCCGCGGCCAGACGGTTGTCCGAGGTATGCAGAAACACGTACGGGCGGCGCCCCTCTTCGATCCAGGCGGCGACCTTGTCCACCCAGGGCGTGAGAAAGCGCTCGTTGGCCTCGAGCTCGGGATGGCCGATGAAACGTACTTGCGGGTGCTGGGTAAAGGCCGCCGGGCGCGGCGGCACCTTGGGCTTCTTGGCTTGGGCATGAAGCACGGCGGGCTCGCGCGAGGCGCAGCTGAACAGCGCACGCGGATCCAGGCAGATGCGCTCGACACCGCGCTCATGCAACAGGCGGTTGAGCTGGCGCTCCTCCTCGCCACGGGCAAAGAACGCGTCGTTGCGCACCTCCACCGCCACCGGCACGCCGATCTCATCGAGAAAGTGCGCGAGCTCTCCGAGCCGCGTCGGCCCGAACATCGCCGGCAACTGCAGCCAGTAAGGCGACACGCGCTCGCCCAAGGGGGCCATCAGCCGGGTGAAGTCCAGCGCCGAGTCGAGCTGCTCGCGCAGGTCGCCCGCGTGGCTGACATCCCCTGGGAACTTGGCGGTGAAGCGAAACCCCGCCGGCATGATCTGCGCCCAACGTTCGACCGTTGTCGGCGCGGGGCGGGCATAGAACGTGGTGTTGCCTTCGACGGCATTGAATACCTGGCTGTAGAGCCCGAGGAACTCACTGGTGCGGGCGTCGGCGGGGTACAGGTACTCGCGCCAGGCGTTTTCAGCCCAGGACGGGCAACCGAGGAAATAAGGGAGGGGTAATGGCGTCATCCATCAAATGTACAGGTCCAGCCCCAGCACTTCCATCTCCCAGTCGGTGAAGCCGGCAGTGGTCAGGTAGCTGGCCAGCGCCGTGGAAGTACGCCGGTCGCGGGCGCGGGGGAAGATCAGGTCCTGCTGGCGGGCCGGCAGGTTCTCGCCGCGACGGCTGGCACGGCTGACCTGTGCGTCGATGTCCTCGATGATCTCGGCGTCGGCTTCGTCGATGGCTTCGTCACGCGCCGGCGCCTTGCGAGGCGCACGCTTGATGGGGTAGCTCTGTGAGGAGAAGCCGTCGATACGCATGACTGGGGCACTCAGGATCAATGATGGCAATTTAGCAGCATCAGGAATCCTTCGCTAATGCCCGAACTGATAACTGGACCACAGAACGCGCAAAAGGTTTTATCGTGAACGGCGATAGCCGACGAACTGCATTCAACGCGCCTTGGGCGTAGCCACATTATCGCGCAGGTAGACCGGTTGCGCCTGCTCGGCGGCGACCGCCTCGCCCCGCGCCCAGGCGAAGCCGGCCAGGGCAAGGATATCCAGGGCGTTGGGCAGGGCTGCCGCGTCGCTGGCCGCGACCTGCACCGCCAGCCGCTCGGCGTAGCCCCAGCCGGTGCCTGCGCCGAACCACTCGCCATCCAGGCCTTGCGGCAGCGTTACCCGCTCGGGCGGCAGCACCATTTCCTGGCCGAGCAGGCGCATCTCGCCCTGCTCGGCGCGGTAGCAGCCCCAGTACACCTCGTCCATGCGCGCATCGATGGCCGTGGCCACCTGCTGCACGCCTCGCTCGCGCAGCGCGCCCTGGGCCAGGGCTGCCAGGTTGGACACCGGCAGTACCGGACGCTCGAGGGCGAAGGCCAGCCCCTGGACCACGCCGATGGCGATACGCACGCCGGTGAAGGCGCCCGGACCACGACCGAAGGCGATGGCGTCCAGCGCGCTCAGCGCCACGCCTGAGTCGGCCAGCAGCTGCTTGATCATCGGTAGCAGCTTCTGCGCGTGCAGGCGTGGGGCCACCTCGTAGTGGCTGGTCACCTTGCCGTCGTGCAGCAGGGCGACGGAACAGGCTTCGGTGGCGGTATCCAGGGCCAGCAAGGTGGTCATTGAACGAGGTATCCAGGCGACAGGGAAAAAGAGCGGCAGTATAAACGACAACGGCCCGCAAGCGGGCCGTTGTCAGACAAGGTCGACGGATCAGCTCAGGGCTGCCAGTACCTTGGCGGTGATCGACTCGACCGAGCCGACGCCTTCGATGTGGCTGTACTTCGGCTTGCCGGCGTTGGCGGCCGACAGCTTCTGGTAGAAGTCCACCAGTGGCTTGGTCTGGCTGTGATAGACCGACAGGCGGTGACGCACGGTTTCTTCCTTGTCGTCGTCGCGCTGGATCAGGTCTTCGCCGGTGACGTCGTCCTTGCCTTCCACCTTCGGCGGGTTGTACTGGATATGGTAGGTACGGCCCGAGGCCAGGTGCACGCGGCGACCGGCCATGCGGCCGACGATTTCTTCGTCGTCCACGGCGATCTCGACCACAGCGTCGATGTCGACACCGGCGGCGACCATGGCTTCAGCTTGCGGGATGGTGCGCGGGAAACCGTCGAACAGGCAGCCGTTGGCGCAGTCCGGTTGAGCGATGCGCTCCTTGACCAGGCTGATGATCAGCTCGTCGGAGACCAGTTGGCCGGCATCCATGACCTTTTTCAGCTCCAGGCCCAGCGGGGTGCCGGCCTTGACGGCGGCACGCAGCATGTCACCGGTGGAGATCTGCGGAATACCGAACTTCTCGGTGATGAACTTTGCCTGAGTACCTTTACCGGCCCCGGGAGCTCCCAGCAGAATTACGCGCATCTTGTGCTCCTCATATTTTTCTAAGCAAATCAACGGATTCGGCGCACAAGGCCAACTCCGGAAAATCGGACGAGACCGTAAAATCGGTCAAAAGGCTGCTCAAGATACACAGCGCCCGCCCCCCCGACAAGCGTCCAAAAGTGCCAGGAACGGGCCGCCCGCCGCTGGCCGGGGCACTGGTTGCGCCCGGCGCAACCGGTCGTCGGGGGTTGGCGCAAGACCAACCCCGACAATCACCGAGACCGGTCTCGAACGACCTCAACCGGTATTGCGCAAACCTGCCGCGATCCCCGCCACGGTCACCAGCAAGGCCTGCTCCAACGGGCTGTCCAGAGCGGCTTCACGGCTGCGTGAACGCGCCAGCAGCTCGGCCTGCAGGCGGTGCAGCGGGTCCAGGTAGGTGTTGCGCAGGCGGATGAATTCCAGGGTTTCCGGGCTGTGCGCCAGTAGCACCGGCTGCCCGGTCAGGCCCAGTACCACCTGGCACGACTGCGACAATAGGTCGCGCAGGTGCGCGCCCAACGGCAGCAGTTCGGGTTGCACCAGACGTTCGTCGTAGGCCTCGGCGATTTGTGCATCGGCCTTGGCCAGGACCATCTCCAGCATGTCGATGCGGGTGCGGAAGAACGGCCATTGTTCGCGCATCTGCGCCAGCAGCGCCCCCTGCCCGCGTGCCAGGGCATTGTTCAGCGCCGTTTCCCAGCCCAGCCAGGCCGGCAGCATCAGCCGCGTCTGGGTCCAGCCGAAGATCCACGGGATCGCCCGCAGGCTTTCGATGCCTCCGGCGCGGCGCTTGGCCGGGCGGCTGCCCAGCGGCAGGCGACCGAGTTCCTGCTCGGGGGTGGACTCGCGGAAGTACTCGACGAAGTCCGGATTCTCGCGCACCACGCCGCGGTAGGCCTTGACGCCATCGGCGGCCAACTGGTCCATCAACGCGCGCCAGGCCGGCTCCGGCGGTGGCGGCGGCAGCAGGGTCGCCTCCAGCACGGCGGCCAGGTAGAGGTTGAGGTTCTGCTCGGCAATGCCCGGCAAGCCGAACTTGAAGCGGATCATCTCGCCCTGCTCGGTGGTGCGGAAACGTCCGCCCACCGAGCCCGGCGGCTGCGACAGGATCGCCGCGTGGGCCGGACCGCCACCGCGCCCGACCGTGCCGCCCCGGCCATGGAACAGCAGCAGCTCGACCTGATGCTCTCGACAGATGCGCACCAGGTTCTCCTGTGCACGGTACTGGGCCCAGGCCGCTGCTGTGGTGCCGGCGTCCTTGGCCGAGTCGGAATAACCGATCATCACCTCCTGCGGCCCTTGCAGGCCGGCGCGATAACCCGGCAAACCGAGCAGGCGTTCCATCACCGGGCCCGCGTTGTCCAGGTCAGCCAGGGTCTCGAACAGCGGCACCACGCGCATCGACCGGGTCAGCCCGGCCTCCTTCAGCAGCAACTGCACCGCCAGCACATCGGAGGCCGCGCCGGCCATGGAGATCACGTACGACCCCAGCGACGCCGCAGGCGCGGCGGCGATCTCGCGGCAGGTGGCGAGCACCTCGGCCGTCTCGGCCTGGGGCTGGAAGTGCGCCGGCAACAACGGCCGGCGGTTTTTCAGCTCGGCCTGAAGGAACGTGATGCGTCGCTCCTCGTCCCACTCGGCAAAGCGACCGAGGCCGAGGTAGTCGGTGATTTCCGACAGCGCGTCACGGTGGCGAGCGGCATCCTGACGTACGTCCAGGCGCACCAGGAACAGGCCGAAGGTCACCGCCCGACGCAGGCAGTCGAGCAATGGGCCGTCGGCGATCACACCCATGCCGCATTCATGCAGCGACTGGTAGGCCAGCTCCAGCGGTGCGATCAACTCGCGGTTGTCCACCAATACCGCGGCGCTGGCCGGCTGCGTGCTCGTCAGCGAGGCATGGGCCCAGGCGCGGGTGGCGCGCAGGCGGTCGCGCAGCTGCTTGAGCAGGGCCCGATAAGGCTCGGCGCTGTCGCCGACCTTGTCTTTCAGCGCGGCGCTGGCCTGCTGCATGGACAGCTCGGCGGCCAGGCCGTCGATATCGCGCAGGAACAGGTCGGCGGCCATCCAGCGCGCCAGCAGCAGGACTTCGCGGGTGACCACCGCCGTGACATTGGGGTTGCCGTCGCGGTCACCGCCCATCCAGGAAGCGAAGCGCACTGGCGCCGACTCCAGCGGCAGGCGCAGCCCGGTGGCCTCGAACAAGGCCGCGTCGACCTTGCGCAGGTGATTGGGAATCGCCTGCCACAACGAATGCTCGATGACCGCGAAACCCCATTTGGCCTCATCCACCGGGGTCGGCCGGGTGCGGCGAATCTCCTCGGTGTGCCAGGCCTCGGCGATCAGCCGGCGCAGGCGCTCGCGTACCTGCTGGCGCTCGCCGGGAACGAGGTCGCGGTGGTCCTGCGCGGCCAGTTGCGCGGCGATGGCGTCGTACTTCTGGATCAGGGTGCGGCGGGCCACCTCGGTGGGATGGGCGGTGAGCACCAGCTCGATGTTCAGCCTGGCCAGTTGCCGAGCCAGTTCATCGTTGCCGTGGCCCGCCGCCTTCAGCCGCGCCAGCAGTTCCGGCAGCACGCGCGCCTCGAACGGCTCGGGCTGGTCGGCGTCACGGCGCCGGATCAGCTGGTACTGCTCGGCGATGTTGGCCAGGTTGAGAAACTGGTTGAACGCCCGCGCCACCGGCAGCAGGTCCTCCTCGGCCAGGTCGCCCAGGGTCGAGCTCAGTCGCTCGCCCTGCCCGCGCCGGTCGGCCTTGGCGCTGTGGCGGATATCCTCGATCTTCTGCAGGAACGCCTCGCCATGCTGCTGGCGGATGGTCTCGCCCAGCAGTTCTCCCAAAAGGTGCACATCCTCGCGCAAGCGCAGATCGATATCACTCATCAGCCTTCTCCACTCCAGGAAACCGCATGCGCCCAAGAGTGCCCACTCGCGCCCGCGCCTGGCAAGCCAGATGCAACCAGAGCAACTAAAGTGAACACAGGACATCCGAAGCAATGCCACCACCAGGCTTTGACAGAGGTCATCATGAAAATTCGCCAACTCGCCCAGCACTGGGAACAGAACGCCGCCGGCCGCCTGAGCCCCACCGGCCATGTCCTGCACCTGGACATGGAAGCCGAAGCGCGCCTGGCCGCGCTGATCGACATGTACCCCAAGCGCAGCCCCGAGGAACTGCTGGGCGAACTGGTGGTGGCGGCGCTCGAGGAACTTGAGGCCAGCTTCCCCTACATCAAGGGGCAACAGGTGATCGCCACCGACGAGGAAGGCGACCCGCTGTACGAGGATATCGGCCCCACGCCGCGCTTCCTGGCCCTCTCCCGGCGCCACCTGCAGGCCCTTGGCCGGGTGCGGGAAAAGCAGTCGCACTGAACCTTCCCGGGTGCCGGGCAAGACCCGGCATACCGTCATCCACAGCGGAAGTTCCACGGAAATTCCGCTGACTGATTAGTCAGAAAAAAATACCTTTAGCGTGCAAATTTTTCTGAACTATTCAAAAAACGCCTCGGTCACAGCCAATAGCCATCACGGCAAAACCCTGTAAACACGGGCCTTTGCGCCCGACGCTGGCCACAGGGGAACAGCGATAGCCACAACGTGGCGTCGTCGTTTAACAGGAGTGACCCAATGGAGTTGACCACCATGAAGACCCGCATTGCACAACCTTCCTCCACTCATCTGCGCGGGCTCAAGCTGGCCGCGCTGGCCCTGGGCAGCAGCCTGGTGCTGGCCGGCTGCGCGGGCAAGCCGCCCACCGAGCAATACGCCGTGACCCAATCGGCGGTCAACTCGGCGGTCAGTGCAGGTGGCACCGAATTCGCCGCGGTGGAGATGAAGGCTGCCCAGGACAAGTTCAAGAAGGCCGAGATTGCCATGCACGACAAGCAGTACGACCAGGCCAAGCTGCTGGCCGAACAGGCCGAATGGGACGCCCGCGTCGCCGAGCGCAAGGCCCAGGCGGCCAAGGCCCAGAAAGCCGTGCAGGATGCCCGCCAGGGCGTCAACGACGTACGTGAGGAAGGCCTGCGCAGCGCCGAATGAGCCCTGCCCTGCCTCATGAGCCTTCGTTAACGATCAAAGGATGAACACTATGCGCAACTACGTCATGATTCCCGCCCTGCTGGCCCTGAGCGTGGGCCTCGCCGCCTGCTCCCACGACCCGAACGCCAACCTGGAGTCGGCCCGCACCAACTTCTCGGCCCTGCAGAGCGACCCGCAGTCGAGCAAGGTGGCCGCACTCGAGACCAAGGACGCCCAAGACTGGCTGAACAAGGCCGACAAGGCCTACATGGAGCGCGAGGACTCGAAGAAAGTCGACCAGCTCGCCTACCTGACCAACCAGCGTGTCGAAGTGGCCAAGCAGACCATCGCCCTGCGCGGCGCCGAGGCGGAACTCAAGAACGCCGCCGCCCAGCGCGCCCAGGCCAAGCTGGACGCCCGCGACGCGCAGATCAGGAAGCTGCAGGACAGCCTGAACGCCAAGCAGACCGACCGCGGCACCCTGGTGACCTTCGGTGACGTGCTGTTCGACTTCAACAAGGCCGTGCTCAAGAGCAGCGCCTACCCCAACGTCACCAAGCTGGCCCAGTTCCTCCAGGAGAACCCTGAGCGCAAGGTGATCGTCGAGGGCTACACCGACAGCGTCGGCTCGGCCAACTACAACCAGACCTTGTCCGAGCGCCGCGCCGCAGCCGTGCGCATGGCACTGGTACGTGCCGGCGTGGATCCAGCGCGCATCGTCGCCCAGGGTTATGGCAAGGAGTACCCGGTGGCCGACAACGGCAGCAACTCGGGCCGCGCGCAGAACCGTCGAGTGGAGGTGACCATCTCCAACGACAACCAGCCGGTGGCGCCGCGAGCGGTGAGCCAAGTCCAGTGAGGGCTGCTGGCTGAATGAAGAAACCCGCCTGATGGCGGGTTTTTTCATGCTTGACCTTTCGTCAAAAGCACCTTTAAAGACACCTTTAAAAGCACTAAAGTGAGGCAGCCATCCTTCTCGATAAATGGGTCGATACAACTATGACGTACCCTGTCCTCGCCGATCTGGCAGCATCCATCACCGACCTCAAGAAAGACCCAATGGGCACCATTCGCGAAGCGCACGGTGAAACCGTGGTGATCCTCAATCGGAACGAGCCCGCCTTCTACGCAGTACCACCAGAGCGCTACGAGGCGATGATGGATCTGATTGACGATATCCAACTGGCCGAACTGGTACGCCAGCGACTTGGCGGGCCTACCGTGAAGGTGGATATCGATGAGCTCATCGCCGACGCAGAGCGCGACAGCAAGCTACAACCTTGAGTTTGATTCACGAGCGCAGAAGGAGTATCGCAAGCTCGATTGCGGCTGCAGCTTGCCAAGAAACTCAAGGCTCGACTGGCTCAACCCAGAGTTGAAAAAGACCGGCTCAATAACATGGCTGATTGCTACAAGATCAAATTGAGATCAGCCGGCTACCGCTTGGTCTACCAGGTGATTGATCAGCGCGTGCTAGTACTTGTCATCGCGATCGGCAAACGTGAAAGATGCGATGTCTATTCAGTCGCCAGTGCGCGATTGGACTAGGGTCTGTACGAAATGTGTCTGCGCGAAGGCCAGACAAGGCGAAACGGGGGGAGGAAGCGGAGTGTACTGGAGTACATGAGCATTCCGAGCCCCGTTTCAACGCAGTATGGGCGAGTGCAGATACATTTCGTACAGAGCCTAATCGGGCCGCATTGCAGCAGCCCCATCATTCACTGCACCTGCTGCGGCGTCTCCTGCCCCATGCAGCGCACCGCGCGCTTGCGGTTGTCCACCAGCACCCCGGTCAGGCCCTTCTGCTCGGTGTCGAACAGCACCAGCACGCCATCGATGCACTGTGCCACCTGTGGCGCTGGCGTCAGCGAGACCTTGTAGTCTTCCCCCGGAATGGTCTTGAGCATGGTGAAATCCTGCAACAACAGCGCATCCTCGGGTTTGGCGAAATGCAGGTAGCCGTAATACCAGAGGGCTCCCACCGTCACGATGATGCTGCCGACGCCGGTCAGGATCAGCGGGATGGCGTTGCGTTCTTCACTCATTGCGGGCTCTTCTCATCAGGGTAGTTAGGGACTTCGGCCAGGCGGCGCAGGCCGTTGAAATGGGTGGGGTCTTCCAGGAAGCGCAGCATCACCTGACGCCAGGTCGGGTCGGCAAAGGTCTGCACATGGTCGCCCCGGGTCAGTTGCAGCACACGGGGCGGCGGCGCCTGGCGGTACAGGCGCAGACCGTTGTCCAACGGCACGAGGTTGTCATCGATGCTGTGGAAAAACAGCTTCGGCGGGCTATCCAGGCGGGCGATCGAGTTGATCGCGCTGTCGTTGTCCGGCACCAGCCACGACAGCGGCACCTGCAGTGGCCAGGTCATCCACGAAGTACTCAGGGCGTAACGCCCCACCGCCCGGTAGCTGGCCGGCACGCCATCGAACACCAGGGCGCTGAAGCGTCGGCGCTGCTCGGGGTGCTGGGCCAGGTAGTGGATGGCCATGGCCCCGCCGAGGCTCTGGCCCAGCAGCACCAGCGGCCTGCCCTTGGCTTGGGGCGCCTTGTCGAGCCAGTCCAGCGCCGCGCCGATGTCACCATAGACTTCAGGCAATGTCGGCTTGCCCTGGGACAGCCCATAGCCGCGATAGTCGATCATCAGCACCTGGTAGCCCGCTTTCGGCAGCCAGTAGCTGCCACCCAGATGCCAGGCCAAGTTGCCGCCATTGCCATGCAGGTGCAGCACCGTGCCCTTGACCTCTGCACCTTGCGGCACGGGCAGCCACCAGCCGTGCAGGCGCGTGCCGTCAGCGGCGGTGAGGGTCAGCTCCTGGTACTGCAGGTGGGCCTTTTCCGGGGTGAACGGCTGGCCGGGCTCGGGATAGAACAGCAGGCTGCTGCAACCGCCCAACAGCAGCAGCCCAAGGCCGAAGGCGAGATGACGGCAAGCGTCAGAGAATGTTCGCGTAGTCGGCTTCAATACGGTCCAGGCTCAGGTGGTTGAGGAAGTTGGAGAAGCACATCCAGGCCGACAGCGCGTTGAGGTCGCGGAACTGCTCAGGCAGGTACTTGGGTGGCTCGACCAGTCCCTCCTCGACCAGCTGGCGCAGCGTGCGCATGTCTTCCAGGGTGGTCTTGCCGCAGAACAGCAAGGGGATCTGCTCGAGCTTGCCCTTCTTCACGGCCAACTGAATGTAGTTGTAAACCATGATGAAGCCCTTGAGGTAGGACAAGTCCTTGGTGAATGGCAGGCCGTTGGGCACCGAGCCACGGAACACCCGGCTGGCGTTGCTGTAGCTCTGCCCCATCTCGAAGCCCTGGCCGCGAAAGAACTCGAAGACCTGCAGGAAGTCGGCACCCTCCTCCACCATGTGGATGGCGCGGGTACGGTTGGTGAGCTTGCGCAGGCGGCTGGGGTAGGAAGCGAAGGCGATCACTTCCATGAGGATGGCCAGGCCCTCCTGGGTCACCGTCGACGAGGGCGGGCCCTTGGCCAGGAAGGTGCAGATTGGCTGGTTCAGGCCGTTGAGGGTGGTGCCGACGTGCACCAGGCCTTCATGCACTTCCAGGGCGCGCACGTCGCGGCTGTTGAACATCGCGTCGGCGCGCACCTTGATGTAGTCGGCGCCGGCCGCGGCGTCGGCGACGATGCCGTCGGACTCGAACACGCGGATGGTCTCCTCGGCCTCGCCGAACACCTTGTTCAGGCGACGCTGGAGGATCGCCACCGCTTCCTTGGCGGTAAGGTTCTTCGGTTCGTCCTTCAGGTCGCCGCGACCGTCGATGTTGTTCAGGTAGTCCGAGAGCATCAGGCCCAGGTCGGCCAGGGTCGGATCACCGGCGTGGAAGGCGTCGGAGGCGGCGCCGTAGAGCTCCTGGGAAATCAGCCCGAAGTCCTCGGTGCCGCGTGCCTCGAGCATGCGCACCACCATGCGGTATTCCTTGCACATACGCCGCATGATCTGCCCGACCGGGTTGAACTGGCCCAGTTGCCGGGTGATGTCGCGCTCGATGCTCTGGAACTCGGCCTTCACCGCGCTGGAGTCGAACGACAGCGGGCGGTTCTGGTAGTAGGCACGGTCCACCGCCGGTGGCTCCTTGCCCTTGGCCTTGAGAAAGCCCTGGCGGATGCCGTCGTCCCACTTCACCGCGTCGAGCACGCGGATCGGGGTCTGAGTGGCGACGATGCGGTCGGACAACGTGCGTATGGTCTGCTGGTACTCGTCCACGCGGGACTCCTTCTTAAAGCCTCATCGCGGGGCAAACCCGCTCCCACAGGTAGGAGCGGGCATGCCCCGCGATGAGGCCGGTATGCTCACTGCTATTTGCCGGAACGCTGGAAGCGCGCCACCTCGACGAACAGATCGGAGTTGGCGGGATCATCCAGGTACGCCAGCACCCGCTCGGTCGGGCTGTCGATCAGCACGCCCTCGCCGTTATCTTCCGGCACTTCGGTATTGCGTCCGCTCAGTTCTTTCTTGGCGACAGCCTGCTGCACCTGCTCGACATCGAGGTTGTAGACCACCAGCTGCTTGCCGTCGATCACCTCGAAGCCACCGATCAGGAAGTTGCCGCCCAGGCGCTTGGGCACCCCGGCCGACAGATACCAGCGGTTGCCGTGCCGGGCCACGGTGAAGGCATATTCCTCGGGGGCCTTGCCCTGGGCACGGGCCACCGCCTTGTAGGTATTGCCGCCGGCGCGGCTGATGCTCAGCTTAAGCGGCTGGCCCCAGGCATCCTTGCTGCTCCACTGCCCGAGCAGGGCCTTCGGCGCTGGCTGGTTGCCCGGCAGCGGTTCGTCGAACGTCACCAGACAACCGCCCAGCAGGAGGAATGACAAGGTCAACAACACCACACGCCAGGCTTTCATCAGGTTCTCCTTGAAAAGTCGTTCGCCACTCAGGCCGAGGCCAGCACCATTTGCAGGTATCGGACAAGGATAGCGAGCATCTGCTCATCGGCCTGCGCATTCGCATCCTTGAGCAGGCCCTGATATTCCATCTGCTCGATTATCGCCGTCAACATCTGGGCATCCTGCTCGGGCTGGCGCGAGCCGACCACCTGCAGAATCTGCCGCGCGCCATGCAGCAGGATCTGCTCGTGAGCCTGCACCAGTTCGGCCAGGCGCGGGCACAGCAGGGCCTCTTGACGGAAGCCTTGCTCGGCCATGAGGAAGTCGCGGCGATTATTCAATTGGCGCAGGACATAGTCGGCGAGCATGCGCGCCACTTCATCAGCCAGGTGTGCCCGAGCCTCGGGGCTGCCGTCGCCCTGGGCCAGCAACTGGCGCAGCACGCCTTCGGTGTTGGTCCAGAGCTTGGCCATGTAGGCCGCGCTGCGTTCGACGTACTGGGCGAAGGTATCGGCCAGCAGGTCCTGGATGTCCTTGAAGTAGTAGGTGGTGGCCGACAACGGTACAGCGGCCTCGGCGGCCACGGCGCGGTGGCGCACGCCGCGTACGCCATCGCGCACGACAATGCGCATGGCAGCGTCGAGGATCTGCTGGCGGCGCTGCTCGCTGCCCTGGCGGGCGGTCTTGCGGCCCTGGTACTGCACGCTCTCGGCGACGGCGGTGGCGATGCCGGCGGCGCCCTGGTGGGGCATTGCGGGGGTCACTGGAGGTACCTCATGAACAGTGGGTTACCGGTGCCGACCTCTTCGCGGGTAAACCCGCTCCCACAGGTTATGTGCGACGCCCCTGTGGGAGCGGGTTTACCCGCGAAGGGGCCGGCACAAACAACATAGAGCTTCAGGCATGAAAAAGCCGCCTCGAAAGGCGGCTTGTTCAGATCGCTCAGGCCTGTGGACGCATGTGCGGGAACAGGATCACGTCGCGGATCGACGGCGAGTTGGTCAGCAGCATCACCAGGCGGTCGATGCCGATGCCTTCACCGGCGGTCGGCGGCATGCCGTACTCCAGGGCGCGGACGAAGTCGGCGTCGTAGTGCATGGCCTCGTCGTCACCCGCGTCTTTCTCGGCCACCTGGGCCAGGAAGCGCTCGGCCTGGTCTTCGGCATCGTTGAGCTCGGAGTAGGCGTTGGCGATCTCGCGGCCACCGATGAACAGCTCGAAGCGGTCGGTCACGGCCGGGTTGTCGTCGTTGCGACGGGCCAGCGGCGACACTTCGAACGGGTACTCGGTGATGAAGTGCGGCTGTTCCAGCTTGTGCTCGACCAGCTCTTCGAAAATCATCACCTGCAGCTTGCCCAGGCCTTCGTGGCCGAGCACCTTGGCGCCGGCTTTCTTGGCGATCTCGCGAGCACGGTCGACGTCCTGCAGGTCGGCGGCGGTGAGCTGCGGGTTGTACTTGAGGATCGAGTCGAACACCGACAGGCGCACGAACGGCTCGCCGAAGTGGAACACCTTGTCGCCGTACGGCACATCGGTGCTGCCCAGCACCAGCTGCGCCAGCTCGCGGAACAGTTCCTCGGTGAGGTCCATGTTGTCGCGGTAGTCGGCGTAGGCCTGGTAGAACTCGAGCATGGTGAATTCAGGGTTGTGACGAGTCGAAACGCCTTCGTTACGGAAGTTGCGGTTGATCTCGAACACTTTCTCGAAGCCACCGACCACCAGGCGCTTGAGGTACAGCTCCGGCGCGATACGCAGGAACATGGCCATGTCCAGGGCGTTGTGGTGGGTTTCGAACGGCTTGGCCGCGGCGCCGCCGGGGATGGTCTGCAGCATCGGGGTTTCGACTTCGAGGAAGTCGCGCTCGATGAGGAACTTGCGGATGTGCGAAATCACCTGCGAACGCACACGGAAGGTGTGGCGGGTTTCCTCGTTGACCATCAGGTCGACGTAGCGCTGGCGGTAGCGCTGCTCGGTGTCAGTCAGGCCATGGTGCTTGTCCGGCAGCGGGCGCAGCGACTTGGTCAGCAGGCGCACGTTGGTCATCTCGACGTACAGGTCACCCTTGCCGGAGCGGGCCAGGGTACCTTCGGCGCTGATGATGTCGCCCAGGTCCCAGGTCTTGACCGCGGCCAGGGTCTCTTCCGGCAGGGTCTTGCGGTTGACGTAGACCTGGATGCGGCCGGTCATGTCCTGGATGACCATGAACGAGCCACGGTTGAGCATGATGCGACCGGCGACCTTGACCGGAATGGCGGCTGCTTCCAGCTCTTCCTTGGTCTTGTCCACGTACTGCTTCTGCAGGTCGTTGCAGTAGCTGTCGCGGCGGAAGTCGTTGGGGAAGGCATTGCCCTTGGCGCGCTCGGCGGCAAGTTTTTCCTTGCGCAGGGCGATCAGGGCGTTTTCTTCCTGTTGCAGGTCTTGCGCTTCGGTCTTGAGGTCGCTCATGTCGTCATTCTTTCCATCAGGTGTTCGTTGCCCCTGTCGGGCAGGGCACGCGATACGGGCCCTGGGCCTCGTATCGCGGCGGTGGTGAAAGGTTTACAGCCCCTGCTTGAGGCTCGCTTCCAGGTACTGGTCGAGGTCGCCGTCCAGGACCTTCTGGCAGTCGCTGCGCTCGACGCCGGTACGCAGGTCCTTGATACGCGAGTCGTCCAGCACGTAGGAGCGGATCTGGTGGCCCCAGCCGATGTCCGACTTGCTGTCTTCCAGCGCCTGCGAAGCGGCGTTGCGCTTCTGCATTTCCAGCTCGTACAACTTGGCCCGCAGCATTTTCATGGCGGTGTCCTTGTTGGCGTGCTGGGAGCGTTCGTTCTGGCAGGCCACCACGGTGTTGGTCGGCACGTGGGTGATACGCACCGCCGAGTCGGTGGTGTTGACGTGCTGACCCCCGGCACCGGAGGAGCGGTAGGTGTCGATGCGCAGGTCGGACGGGTTGATCTCGATCTCGACCTTGTCGTCGATCTCGGGCGAGACGAACACCGCCGAGAACGAGGTGTGGCGACGGGCGCCGGAGTCGAACGGGCTCTTGCGCACCAGGCGGTGCACGCCGATCTCGGTGCGCAGCCAGCCGAAGGCGTACTCGCCCTTGATGTGCACGGTGGCGCCCTTGATGCCGGCGACTTCGCCCTCGGACAGTTCGATGATGGTGGCGTCGAAGCCGCGCTTGTCGGCCCAGCGCAGGTACATGCGCAGCAGGATGTTGGCCCAGTCCTGGGCCTCGGTGCCGCCGGAGCCGGCCTGGATATCCAGGTAGGCGTTGTTCGGGTCCATCTCGCCGCTGAACATGCGACGGAACTCGAGCTGGGCGAGGGATTCCTCAAGCCCTTGCAGCTCGGTCTCGACATCGCTGACAGCGCCTTCATCGCCCTCCTCGACAGCCATGTCGAGCAGGTCCTTGCAGTCGATCAGGCCGTTGGACAGTTTATCGAGGGTCTCGACTACCTGCGCCAGCATGGCGCGCTCGCGGCCCAGGGCCTGGGCGTACTCGGGCTTGTTCCAGACAGCGGCGTCTTCCAGCTCGCGGTTTACTTCGACCAGACGATCATGTTTGTGATCGTAGTCAAAGATACCCCCGAATGGACTGGGAACGCTCGGTGAGGTCCTTGATGGTGTTCAGGATCGGTTGGATTTCCATGGGCGGGCAGCTCTCGTGCGAATTCGGTGAAAAGCCCGCGAGTATAACCGAGTCTCGGGGCTGGCGGCAGACCCGCCGGGCGGTCTGGACGCAATCCCCATTACGCCCTATTTCCGGCGTTGCCGTTGCCGTTGCCGTTGCCGTTGCCGTTGCCGTTGCCGTTGCCGTTGCCGTTGCCGATCAGGAGTCTAGCGCCATAGCCCGCTAGCGACAGCTGCTTCAGCCCAGGCGCCGCCCGTAACTTCGCGACTTCAGGAGGCCGAACGCAGGCCTTGCGCAGGGAGGTGACGGGCATGGATGCCCGTCAAGCGCTGGGGCCCAGGATGGGCCCTGCAGCGCGGTCCTC
>NZ_QJRP01000038.1 GCF_003205295.1 Pseudomonas mosselii | reverse complement strand
GGGCATAAAGAAAGCGTAAAGATCACGGATGCCGATAGTCGCTGCAGGAGATGGCCCAGCCCGTTGGGCTGCGCTGTCGCGCAGGGAACTATCTCCCTGTGGGAGCGGCCTTGTGTCGCGAAAGGGCTGCGCAGCAGCCCCAGCAATTTCGATGATTGCTCGGAATCTGGGGCCGCTGCGCGACCCTTTCGCGACACAAGGCCGCTCCTACAGGGGGCGCGCTAGCTTTAGCAGTTGAGCAAGACAGTTGCTCCTACACATGCTGCGCCGAATTGCGGCTCCAGTCCAACAGCAGGCTATACCCCACCGCCAGCAAGGTCGGCCCGATGAACAGGCCGATGAAGCCGAACGCGATCAGGCCGCCGAACACCCCCAGCAGCACGATCACCAGCGGCAGGTTGCCGCCCCGGCTGATCAGGTAGGGTTTGAGCACGTTGTCCACGCCACTGATGATGAACGTGCCCCACACCCCCAGGAATACCGCCATGCCGTAGTCACCCTTCCATACCAGCCAGGCGGTGGCGGGGATCCAGGCCAGCGGCGGGCCCATGGGAATCAGGCTGAGCATGAAGGTCACCAGGCCCAGCACGATGGCCCCCGGCACGCCGGCGATCAGGAAGCCGATCAGCGCCAGCAGGGCCTGGGCCGCGGCGGTGCCGATCACGCCGTTGACCACCCGCTGCACGGTACCGGCCACCAGTTCGACGTAGTACTCGGCGCGCTCGCCCACCAGCCGGTGCAGCAAGCGGTGGACGAAGGCCGCCAGGCGCGGACCGTCGCGGTAGAAGAAGAACACGAACACCAGGCTCAGGGTCAATTCCAGCACGCCGCTGCCGATCTGCGCGCTGCGCGCCAGCAGCCAGTTGCCGACCTGGCCGAAATAGGGCTTGGCCGAGGCCAGCAAGGCAGTACCCTGCTGGTCGAGCGACTCCCACCAGCCAACCAGCCGCCCGCCGACGAAGGGAATGCCGCCGACCCAGGCCGGGGCGTCAGGCAGGCCATCGACCTGCACGTCACGCACGAAGGCGGTGGCATCGCGGATGTGGTCGGCCAGGTTGAAGCCCAGCCACACCAGCGGCAGGGCCACCAGCAGGATCCACACCGTGGTCAGCAGGCTCGCGGCGAGGGTTTCGCGTCCACCCAGCAGCCGGGTGAGCAGGCGCATCAGCGGCCAGCTGGCAAACGCCAGGATGGCGCCCCACAGCAGCGCCGAGATGAACGGCGCCATTACCCACAGCGCGGCGCCCAGCAAGGTCAGCAGCAGGATCTGGATCAACAGGCGGTCATTGTTGGCCATGGTGGCGCTCACTCAACGGATCAGTTCCAGGTGCAGGCCCTCGGTCGGGGCATCGCCCACTTCAAGGCGGTTGCTGCGCACGCCAGCCTTGACCAGTTGCTCGCGCCAGGCTTGCGCGCCCTTGCCGCTGAGGCTGGCGCGCAAGGTGCTGTCGAGGTTCAGGCTGCGGGCCAGCAACGTTGCCCAGGTGGCCTGGGGCTCGGCAAGATCAGGGTAGTCGAGCTTGCCGGTATCGCGCAGTTCGCGCAGCACCGTGGCGGCAGTGGGCAGCAGCTCGCCCAGCGGGCTGCCGGCGACGAACTCCTCGACATGCAGATAAGCACGGCGGTTGCCGCGGGTCACGCTGTACAGCGCCACCAGGGTGTCGGCTTCCTCGGCGGAACGGCGCAACAGGATGAACGCCTGCTGCTCGTCACCGCCATTGAGCCGGGCATTGGCGAACACGTCGTTGGCCCACAGGCTGGCCTCGCCGCAATCGCGGCCCTGGCACCAGAACAACGGATAGCCGCCCTCCTGCTGCAGGGCCTCGCGGGCGCTGGTGAAGGCTTCGCGGGCGCTGCGCTCGACCGGCAGCTCATAGGTCACCGAGCTGACCTGGCCACGGCTCTCGACCTTGTCGTCGACCCGCAGGCGGCCGCTGATCTTGCGCAGCGGGCCCATGGGGTAGACCCGCTCCTGCTCCACCGCCGGACGCTGGTCGACCACCTTGGCGTCAGGCGGTACCGGCAGGCTGCCGGCCCACAACAGGGGGCTGGCGATGGCGAGGCAGGCGGCGATGGCGCCGCGCATGAAAACAGGTGCGCTCATCGACCACCCTCACAGGTGGTGGGGCAAGGCGCGTGGATGTCTGGCATGTACATGGTTGTCTCCCTTTCAACCCGCCAAGCCTCGACACTTGTCCGGTGCAAGTCAAGGAATGCTAAAAAAGCGATTGAAACAGTCTGCGACAAGGGCCGCGCCCCCGGCGTCGTTAAGGTGCAGGTGGTGACCGCCCGGCAGGGTCACCTGCTCGAAGGGTAGCTGCTCCAGCAGCTGCGTGTGGCGCGCCAGCATGCCGTCGGCGGCCACCACCAGACAGGCCGGGCAGGCGATGCGTTTGACGAAGGCCATGGCCTGGTCCTGGTTCAGGCGGGTCGGCGAGGGCAAGGTTAGGCGGTTGTCGCTGCGCCAGCTGTAGCCGCCGGGAACCGGCATCAGGCCGCGCTGGGCCAGCAATTCGGCGGCTTCGCGGCTGACCGCGACCATGCCTTTCATGCGCGCCTCGACGCCCTCCTCCAGGGTCGCGTACACCGACTTGCGCTTGCCTTCCAGGCGTAGTTGCGCCTGCAGCGCCAGCCCCAAGCGCTCCGCGGCGTCCTGCTCGCTGAGGGTCGGTGGAATCACCCCGTCGATCAACGCCAGGTGGCTGACCCGCTCGGGCAAGGCCCCGGCCAGCTGTACCGAGATGATCGCACCCAGCGAATGTCCCAGCAGGCCGAAGCGCTCCCAGCCCAGTTGCTCGGCAACCCGCAGCACGTCATGGGCGTAGTCGGCCAGGGCGTAGCCGGCGCCAACCGGGCGATGCTCCGAGTAGCCATGCCCGGCCAGGTCCAGGGCGACGATGCGCAGCCCCTTCAGTTGCGGCGCCAGGCGGGCGAAGCTGTTGGCGTTGTCCAGCCAGCCATGCAGGGCGATCACCGGCAGGCCGTCTGCCGGGCCGAACAGGTGCGCGGCCAGCTCGATATGGCCGAGCGTCAGGCGGATCTCCTCGACCTGGGCGCTCATGCCTGGCTCCAGCGGTCGAACAGGCCCTTGATCAGGCCGGCAGTGTCGGTAGGCCGCTCCAGGGGGAACATGTGCCCACCCGGCAGGCTGTGGTACTCGCCCTTGGCCATGGCGCGCACGGCCAGGGCGTGGTGCTTGCGGATCACCCGGCTCTGGGCGCCGCGTACCATCGCCAACGGCACCTGCAACTGGCGTGGTCGGGCCGGGCTGACATGGGGAATGCTGCGGTAGATGCTGATCTCGGTGGCCGGGTCGAAGCGCAGGCGCAAACCCTCCTCGCCCTGCTCCAGGCCGTGCTCCAGATAGGCTTCCAGGCAGTCCGGGTCGAAGTGGCGGAACAGGGTCTTGCCGGCGAAGTAGCGGCGGGCGCTGTCGCGGTCGGGGAATGCCTCGCGCCGACCCAGGGTGCGGCCCGCCGGGGTGATGCGATCGATGAAGCCAAGTCGCTTGGCGGCCTGGATCAGCCATTCATCGGCACGGGTCAGCACCGGCGAGTCGAGCATCACCACCCCGCGGTAGAACTCCGGACGACGCAGCGCCGCATGCAGGTGCAGCACGCCGCCCAAGGAATGACCGACACCCCACACCGGCGCATCCTGCTGCTCGAGGTGATGCAGCAGCTCGTCCACCAGGTTCTGCCAGTTGTCGTTGACCGGAAACCGCGGATCATGGGCGTGCTGCGCCAGATGATGCACCTCGTAGTCCGGCTCCAGGGCGGCGAACAGCTTGCCGTAGGTGGCCGAGGGGAAGCCATTGGCGTGGGCGAAGAAGATCTGCTGCGACATGGCCGCCTGCTCTGCACGGGGAATGGATGGCCCATTGTCGACAAGGGCCGTGGGGGCGGCAACGTTCGGAAAGGTCATCGCCAAGGGCGATCAGGTCATTCGCTGGCGGATCTGGCTTTCAAAGAACCAATCCTTGAGCATGGGAACAGGCTCGCCCGCGATAGATGACACCGACAACGCCGCTGTAGAAGTGCAAGCCGCTCCCACGTCCCAGTGCTCTACACGCCAACACACCCTGGAGGCTGGGTGATCTCCCACAGGGCCTTAACCAGGCATCAGCCTGCGTGATACAACCCACGCACGGTCATCAGCCCGGCCAGCGGCCAGTCGCCTTCCAGCTCAGCCAGGCTGGCCGTGCTCAGCGGCGCTGGCTGCTGGCCGTGGCCATGCTCGAGCATCCCCACCAACGTCCCCACCAGCGGCTGGTGACTGACCAGCAGCACATGCTCCAGCCCCAGGCGCTCGACCTCACCGATCACCTTCTGCGCGTCGCTCTCCGGGGTCAGCCAGGGCACTGTGCGCACCGGTTCGGCAAAGCCGAGCGCGCCGTGCACCAAGGCGGCGGTCTGCTGGGCACGCACGTAGGGGCTGGCAATGATCGCCTGCAACGGCTGGCCCAGCAGCCGCGCGGCGCTGTGCAGCACCTGTTCGCGACCATGGGCGGTCAGGCGCCGCTCGGCGTCGGTATTGGCCCGTGGCTCGGCCTCGCCGTGGCGCAGCACCCAGAGCTTCACAGCTTGGGCTCCTCGTCACGCAGCGGATGCGCAGCCGGGGCGACGGCGTGCGGCGCCTCGCCTTCCGGAGCACGCGGCGCTGGCCAGTCGGCGAACGGCCAGGGTTTCTGGTCGCTGTGGAAGGTGCCGAAACGGCCGATCTGCGCCAGGTACTGGCTGAGGCTGTCGCCGAAGTTCATCAGGCTGGCGCTGGGCGCGCCGTAGATCAGCCGGTAGATCAGTTGCACCAGCACCAGGCCGCCGAGCAGCAGCTCGGCCAGTTGCCAGGCCACCAGGAACACCAGCATCCACAGCACCCGCAGGATGATCGACTCGCGCTTGGCGCGCTCGGGGGTATCGTTCATGGGTCGCTCCTTCAGTTGAAACCGCTGGTGGAAATGAAATCGACATCGGTCTTGGGCTCGGCGCGCATCAGGTGCTCGATCACCTGGTTGAGCGTGCGACCTTCGAACAGGATGGCATGCAGGCCTGCCACCAGCGGCATGTACACACCCACTTCCTGGGACTTGGCCTTGAGCACCTTGAGCGTGTTGACGCCCTCGGCCACCTCACCCAGGCGGCTGACCGCCTGCTCCAGGCTCAGGCCCTGGCCCAGGGCATGGCCGACCTGATAGTTGCGGCTCTTGGGTGAGGAGCAGGTGACGATCAGGTCGCCGACCCCGGCCAGCCCCAGGAAGGTCATGGGGTTGGCGCCCTGGCTCACGGCGAAGCGGGTCATCTCGGCCAGCGCGCGGGTGATCAGCATGCTCTTGGTGTTCTCACCCATCCCCAAGGCCACGGCCATGCCGGCGATGATGGCGTAGACGTTCTTCAGCGCGCCGCCCAGCTCGACGCCGAAGCGGTCGGCACTGGCATAGACGCGGAAGGTACGGCCATGCAGCACGGCCTGCACCTGCTGGCACAGCGCCTCGTCCTCGCTGGCGACCACGGTGGCGGTCAGCGCATGCTCGGCGATCTCGCGGGCCAGGTTGGGCCCCGACAGCACGCCGATGCGCGCCTGGGGGGCGATCTCTTCGAGGATCTGGCTCATCAGCTTGAAGGTGTGCGCCTCGATGCCCTTGGTCAGGCTGACCAGGCCCTTGCCGCGCAGCAGCTCGGCATGGGGCGCGAGCACGCTGCGCAAGGCGCTGGAGGGCAAGGCGACGAAGATCAGCGCGCTACCCTGCAGGGTGGCAAGCAGGTCGTTGACCGGCTCGACGCCGTCGTGCAGGCGGATACCCTTGAGGTAGCGCGGATTCTCGCGATCGACGCGCATCGCCTCGGCCTGCGCCGGGTCGCGCATCCACTGCCGCACCGGATGGCCGTTCTCGGCCAGGAGGTTCGCCACGGCGGTGCCGAAGCTGCCGCCTCCAAGAACCGCAACAGGTTGCTGTTCAGTCATATCCAATCCGTTAACCAATAAAGTAAGTGGCGACGGGGGCATTATACGGTGCCGATGCGACAGAACCAGTGCGTTTGCATCGCGAGGCCAGCCCGCGCCCACGCACCCGAGCACAATAGAGAAACTTCAGGTGGTGCGATGCGGCAATAGGCCATCCGCCGATCACTGGCAAAAGCCGTACGGTCGGTTAACATGCCTGATTCATTTCTGAAACAAGGCCGTTTCGTGTTCCCTGGCACGCCTCCCTATCCACGCCTGCTGTTGCTGACTGCCCTGCTGGGCGGCCCGGCTGTGGCCGACGACCTGTTCATCGACAACCAGGACCTGCCGCAGGTTCTCACCGCCACGCGCCTGAAACAATCCCCGGCGGCGGTCCCGGGCAGCATGACCGTGCTCGACAACGAGCTGATCCGTGCCAGCGGCGCCCGCGATATTCCCGAACTGCTGCGCCTGGTGCCGGGGATGATGATCGGCTACGGCGCCGGCAATCAGCCGACGGTCAACTACCACGGCAGCAACGTCAGCGACGCCCGGCGCATGCAGGTGCTGATCGATGGCCGTTCGGTGTACCGCGCAGGCCTTGCCACGGTGGACTGGAGCGATATCCCGGTGGCAATCGAGGACATCGAGCGCATCGAGGTGTTCCGCGGCCCCAACACCGTCAGCTACGGCGCCAACGCGCTGATGGCGGTGGTCAACATCCTCACCCGCAACCCGGCCGACAGCCATGGCACGCGGGTCAAGCTGACCCGCGGCCAGGATGGCATCAACGATTACTACGCGAGCCAGGGCTTTGGCTGGGACAGTGGCGATATGCGCCTGTCGCTCTCCGGCCAGCAGGACGATGGCTTCGACCAGGACCAGTTCGGCCGCGACTACCGCGACAGCCGCCGGCTCAACCGCGTCAACCTCAACGCCAGCCACACCCTGGCGCCGAACCAGACCCTGGAATGGCAACTGGCGGCCAAGGAAGGCAGCAACCAGCGGCCGTACACGTATCAGCCAGTGTTCGGAAAATACCAGGCCGGCAACGACGCCGACGTCGACGCCAAGGACTACGCGGCTTCGATACGCTGGAACATCGACTTCAACCCCGAACACAGCCTGTACGTACAGGGCTCGGCGCAGCATTTCGACCGCCAGCAGGTGTGGCGGGCGTGCGATGCTGCGATAGCCTTCAGCCCGCAGCTGACACGGCTGTGGCAGCTCGACCCGAATTACGCCGAAGTAGTCGCGCGCAACCTTTTCAAAGGCAATCCACCTACCTCGCCCGACCCGGTATTGAACGGACTGCGCCAAGAGGCGCTGGACCAGTGGAATGATGGCGGCAACAGCACGATCTGCGGCGACGTCGACCAGAGCACCCGCGAGACCCGCTATGACCTGGAAATCCAGGACACCCTGAGCCTGACCGACAGCCTGCGCCTGGTCAGCGGCATGAACTACCGCTACGACAAGGCCGACTCGCAGACCTACTTCAACGGCAACATCGACGACCAGACCTGGCGCCTGTTCGGCCAGCTCGAATGGCGCATCGACGAGCACTGGATCATCCAGGGCGGGGCGATGCACGAACACTCGCAACTGTCGGGCAACTCGCTTACCCCACGAATGGCGGTGAACTACCTGATCACCCCCCGCCACGGCCTGCGTGCCGTGTATTCCGAGGCGATCCGTTCGCCCGACATGTTCGAGAACAATGTCAACTGGAGCTACACGGTCAAGAACCTCACGCCCAACCGCTACGGCCTGCAGAACGGCGAATACTTCGTCAAGACCCGCGGCCCGGGCAACCTCGACCAGGAGCGCATGCGCTCGCGTGAACTCGGCTACAACGGCTATTTCACCGACCTCGACCTGAGCATGGATGTGAAGCTGTTCTACGACGAGATCACCGGAATGATCAGCGAGCCGTTGAAGAACAACCAGTACATCGCCAGCAACGCCAACAAGGCGCGCTTCAGCGGCAGCGAGGCGCAGTTCGACTGGCGCGCCACCCAGCGCGACCGCCTTCGACTGACCTACGCCTATGTCGACGCCTGGGCCAGCAACCCCGACGACCGACGCCTGAGCGCCCGCAACAGCGGTTCGGCCGGCTGGCTGCGCGACTGGGGCGAAGGCTGGTCCAGCGCCCTCTTCTACTACGGTGACGACGCCCTCAACGGCTACCGTTACGAGCGGGTCGACCTGCGCCTGGCCAAGCGTTTCAAGGTGCAAGGCAGCAACCTGGAGCTGGCCGCGCTGTGGCAGCAGCGCCTGGATGACGAGCCTGTCACCCTGGAACAGAACCGCTACGACAGCCGCCACCGCCTGAGCGTCAGCGCGGAGCTGGAATTCTGATGGTCCGTCTGCTGCGCCTGTTGCTGCTGTGCCTCTGGCCCCTGGGATCGCTGTCCGCCAGCGAAATCCTGCTGGTCGGCGCCGAGGACCAGCCCGGCATCCGCAGCTTCGTCGCGGCCCTGGAAAAACGTCGCCCCAACGACCAGGTGCGGTTCCAGACCGTCGAGCAGTTGCCAAGCCCGGCCAAACTCAAGGCCGACACCCGCCTGATCCTGCTCGACACCCCGGCCCTGGAGTGGCGCCTGGGCGAAACCGTGGGGCCGGCTGCGCTGGCGCTGCGGGTCAGCCGGGTGCAGGCCGAACAACGCCTGGGCGCCTCGCGCCCCGCCTTCCTGACCCTGCTGTGGAGCGACCCGCCCCTTGCCCGGCAACTGCGCCTGGCCCGTTACCTGTTGCCGCAGGCGCGGCGTATCGGCGTGCTCTACGGTGAACACAGCCGCTTCCTGCTCGACGAACTGCGCCAGGCCGCCAGTTCACTGGGCCTGGAGATCGTTGCCCAGGACTGGCCCGACCTGCGCGACAGCCGTCCCCTGCAAGACCTGCTCGGCAACAGCGACGTGCTGCTCGGCCTGGACGATCCCGACCTGTACAACTCCAAGTCGGCCAAGAACGTGCTGCTCAGCAGCTATGGCCGGCAGATGGCGCTGATCGGGCCGAACGTCGGCTTCGTACGCGCCGGCGCCCTGGCCAGCACCTACAGCGACCAGGACGACTGGCTGGCGGTGCTCGGGCAGTTGCTCGACCTGCCTCCAGGCCGCTGGCCGCGCAGCCTCTACCCCGCGCACTTCGGTGTCAGCGGCAACCAGCAGGTGGCCCGCGCCTTGGGCCTGGAGGCGATCGACCCGGTCGCCGCCGCCCTGGCCCTTGCCGAAGGAGCCCCCATTCCATGAGCAAGCGCCTGAGCTGGGACATCCACACCCGCACCCAGATCATCAGCCTGGGCCCGGCCCTGTTGCTGACCCTGCTGCTGATCAGCTTCTTCACCTTCGTGCGGATCCAGGACCTGCGCCAGGAACTCAACCACACCGGGCAACTGATCGCCAACCAGTTGGCACCGGCCTCGGAGTACGGGGTGATCTCGGGCAACAACGAAGTGCTCGAGAGCCTGATGCGCGCCACCCTGAGCATCCCGCACGTGCGTTTCCTCGAGGTGCAGGACAGCCGCAACCATATCCTGGTGTACGTCGAACAGCCCGACGAGAGCCACAGTCGCGCCCAGCGCGTCGAGGTGTTCCAGGCACCGATCCGCCTGCAGCAGATCCGTCTGGACAATGACTTCCTGCAGGGCAAGGCGCCGGCGCCGAACATCGGCGACGACTATCTGGGCCGGGTGATCGTCGGCATGTCCGACGACGCCTTCAGCCAGCGCCAGCAGGAGATCGTGATCAAGGCCGCGATCCTCGCCCTGTTCGCCCTGCTGTTCACCTTCCTGCTGGCGCGACGCCTGGCCACCAGCCTGTCCAAGCCGATCAGCGACATGGGCCACGCGGTCCGGGCGATCCAGCAGGGCGACTTCAACGCGCCGCTGCCGGTGGTCGACGACAGCGAGCTGGGCCACCTGGCCCGGCACATCAACAACCTGGCCAGCGCCCTCGACCAGGCCGCCCACGAACAGCAACAGGCCATGGGCCAGCTGATCCAGGCCCGTGAAGAAGCCGAGCAGGCCAACCGCGCCAAGTCGGACTTCCTGGCGATGATGAGCCACGAGCTGCGCACCCCCATGAACGGCGTGCTGGGCATGCTGCAACTGCTCGAGACCACCGAGCTGACCGGCGAGCAGGCCGACTACACCGCCGTGGCCAGCGAGTCCACCGGCCACCTGCTCAAGGTGATCAACGACATCCTCGACTTCTCGCGAATCGAGCGCACCACCCTGGAGCTGGAGCATATCGACTTCAATCTCGGCGAGCTGATCACCAGCAGCGTGCTGTCGTTCCAGCACAGCGCCCAGCAGCGCAACCTCGACCTGCGCCTGCAGTTGCCGCCGGGCATGAACCAGCTGCAGGTGATGGGCGATCCGACGCGCATCCGCCAGATTCTGCTGAACCTGGTGGGCAATGCGCTGAAATTCACCGAGCGTGGCGAAGTGACCATCGAGGCTCGCTGGCAGGTGCTCGACCGCCAACTGATCTGGCTGACCTGCACTGTGCGCGACACCGGCATCGGCATCGATAGCAACCGCCTGGAAATGATGTTCGTGGCCTTCCAGCAAGCCGACAACACCATCTCCCGCCGCTACGGCGGCACCGGCCTGGGCCTGTCGATCGCCCGCACCCTGGCCGAGCGCATGGGCGGCCAGTTGCGCGGCGAGAGCCGCGAGGGATTGGGCTCAACCTTCACCCTGGAGATGCCGCTGGCCCTGGCCAGCGCGCCCGCCGCCCTGCCCGGCGCAACGCCCCAGGACAGCGCGACCGGCGCAGGCGGCGGGCGGATCCTGCTGGTGGAGGACAACCCGGTCAACCAGAGCGTCATCGAGGCGATGCTGCGCAGCCTTGGTTTCGAGGTGAGCCTGGCCATGGACGGTGCCCAGGCGGTCGACCTGGTCGGCCAACAACGCTTTGCCGCCGTGCTGATGGACTGCCGCCTGCCGAATGTCGACGGCTACGAGGCCACCCGACGCATCCGCCAGTTGCCCCGCACCGAGGGCCTGCCAATCATCGCCCTGACCGCCAGCGCGCTGCAGGGTGACCGCGAACGCTGCCTGGCCGCCGGCATGAACGATTACCTGAGCAAGCCGTTCAAACGCACCGATTTGCAGCGCATCCTGCAGCGCTGGTTACCGGGCCGGACAGCCGCGACTGGCGATAAATGCTAAAGTGCGGCAGTCTTAAGGACTGGACAGGACCGCCGCAGGGCCGGAAAATAACATTTCAGTGCACACCTGTACTTCTTTTGCCAGGTGCGCTGTGACTTTCACCACAACGCAATAGTCTACCTGTAGGCTGCCGCCTCGAATGCCTAGCGCTTCGGGCCGGCCGGGAAGATTCATCCCCTGCCGCAGGGGGTTATTGAGGAGCTCGCATGACCAAACAACACGCCTTTACTCGGGAAGACCTGCTGCGCTGCAGTCGCGGTGAGCTGTTCGGCCCCGGTAATGCGCAACTGCCCGCCCCGAACATGCTGATGGTCGATCGCATCACCCATATCAGCGAGGAAGGCGGCAAGTTCGGCAAAGGTGAATTGGTCGCCGAGCTGGATATCAATCCGGACCTGTGGTTCTTCGCCTGCCATTTCGAAGGCGATCCGGTGATGCCGGGCTGCCTGGGCCTGGACGCCATGTGGCAGCTGGTCGGCTTTTTCCTCGGCTGGCAGGGTCTGCCGGGCCGTGGCCGCGCCCTGGGTTCGGGCGAGGTGAAATTCTTCGGCCAGGTGTTGCCTACCGCCAAGAAAGTCACCTACAACATTCATATCAAGCGCGTCCTGAAGGGCAAGCTGAACATGGCCATCGCCGATGGCTCGGTCAGCGTCGACGGTCGCGAGATCTACACCGCCGAAGGCCTGCGGGTCGGCGTGTTCACCTCCACTGACAATTTCTAAGGGTTATTCGCATGCGCCGCGTCGTGATCACTGGTCTGGGCATCGTATCGTGCCTGGGCAATGACAAAGCTACCGTCACCGAAAACCTGCGCAACAGCCGTCCGGGTATCCGCTACAACCCGGAATACAAGGAAATGGGGCTGCGTAGCCAGGTTTCCGGTTCCATCGACCTCAACCTCGAAGAGCTGATCGACCGCAAGGTCTATCGCTTCGTCGGCCACGCCGCCGCCTATGCGTACCTCGCCATGCAGGACGCGATCAAGGATGCCGGCCTGACCGAAGAGCAGGTTTCCAACCCGCGCACCGGCCTGGTTGCCGGCTCCGGCGGCGCTTCCACCCTGAACCAGATGGAAGCCCTGGACACCCTGCGCGAAAAAGGCGTCAAGCGCGTCGGCCCGTACCGCGTCACCCGCACCATGGGCAGCACCGTGTCGGCGTGCCTGGCCACCCCGTTCAAGATCAAGGGCATCAACTACTCGATCTCGTCGGCCTGCGCCACCTCCGCGCACTGCATCGGCACCGCCCTGGAGCAGATCCAGTGGGGCAAGCAGGACATCGTCTTCGCCGGTGGCGGTGAAGAAGAGCACTGGAGCCAGTCGTTCCTGTTCGACGCCATGGGCGCCCTGTCGACCAAGCGCAACGAAACCCCGGAACTGGCCTCGCGCGCCTACGACGCCGACCGTGATGGCTTCGTCATCGCTGGTGGCGGCGGCATGGTGGTGGTCGAGGAGCTGGAACATGCCCTGGCCCGTGGCGCCAAGATCTACGCCGAGATCGTCGGCTACGGCGCGACTTCCGACGGCTACGACATGGTTGCCCCGAGCGGCGAAGGCGCGATCCGCTGCATGCAGCAGGCGCTGTCCACCGTCGACACCCCGATCGACTACCTGAACACCCACGGCACCTCCACCCCGGTCGGCGACGTCGCCGAGATGAAGGGCGTACGTGAAGTGTTCGGCGACAAGGCACCGAAGATCAGCTCGACCAAGAGCCTGTCGGGCCACTCGCTGGGCGCCGCGGGCGTGCACGAGGCGATCTACTGCCTGCTGATGATGGAAAACAACTTCATCGCCGGCTCCGCCAACATCGACGAGCTGGACCCGGAAGTCGCCGACCTGCCGGTACTGCGCAAGACCGAAGAGAACGCCAAGATCGACACGGTCATGAGCAACAGCTTCGGCTTCGGCGGCACCAATGCCACCCTGGTGCTCAAGCGCTGGACTGGCAAGTGATCGCTTGATCTGCTGAACGAGAACGCCCGGACCTTGGTCCGGGCGTTTTTGTTTGTGCTTCAGCCCAACTTCTCCCCGTGTAGGAGCGGCCTTGTGTCGCGAAAGGGCTGCGCAGCAGCCCCAGGATCTCAGCGTCACCGCGAGAGTGCCGGGGCCGCTGCGCGGCCCTTTCGCGACACAAGGCCGCTCCTACACGGGCCAGGTCTCTATACGGAAAACCGCTGCACCAGGGTATTGAGGTCCACCGCCAGCCTCGACAGCGCCTGGCTCGCGGCAGACGTCTCCTCGGCCCCAGCCGAGGACTGGTGCGCCAAATCGCGGATGGTAGTCAGGTTGCGATCCACCTCCCGCGCCACCTGGGCCTGCTGCTCCGAGGCACTGGCGATCACCAGGTTGCGCTCGTTGATCTGGCCGATGGCCGCGGCGATCGCCTCCAGCGCCTGGCCGGCGGCATGGGCGCCATCCAGGGTCGAACGGGCCTGGGCATCGCTGTGCTGCATACCCTGCACCGCCCGCTCGGCGCCGCTGCGGATGGCGACGATCATCTGCTCGATCTCCTGGGTCGAGGACTGCGTGCGATGGGCCAACGCCCGCACCTCGTCGGCGACCACGGCGAACCCGCGCCCGGCCTCACCGGCCCGCGCCGCCTCGATGGCAGCGTTTAGCGCCAGCAGGTTGGTCTGCTCGGCGATCGAGCCGATCACATCCAGCACCTTGCTGATGTCGTGTACCTGCTGGGCCAGCTGCCCCACCTCTTCGGCATTGCCCGCCACGCCATTGGCCAGCGCCTCGATGGCGGTGACCGTGGCCTGCACCTGCTCGCGCCCGCGACGGGCAATCTGGTCGGACTCGCGGGAAGCCTCCGAGGTGGCCACCGCATTGCTCGCCACCTCCTCCACTGCCGCCGTCATCTGGTTCACCGCGGTCGCGGCCTGCTCGATCTCCATGCTCTGCTGCTGCAGGCCACGGGTGGCATCCTCGGTGACCGCGCTCAGCTCCTCGGACGCCGAGGCCAGCTGACTGGCCGAGTCGGAAATCCTCCCAATGGTCTCGCGCAGGCTCTGCTGCATGCTCTTGAGCGCGGCCAGCAAGCGCGCCGGCTCATCGTCGCCCTGCACGGTGATCTGCGGCGTGAGGTCACCCGTGGCGACCGTTTCGGCGACCTTCAGCGACTGCCCGAGCGGCCGCACGATGCTGCGGGTCAGGGCCAGGGCGAGCACCACGGTAAGGCTCAGGGCGATCACCAGCAGCACGCCGACCCACACCTTCGCGCCGTTGTACACGGCCTCGGCCAGGTCGGTGGCGGAGTTGGCCTGGTGATTGTTCAGTTCGATCAGCTCGTTGAGCGTGGCGGTCATCTGGTCGGCCAGCAGGTTCATCTCGCCGTTGACCAGCGCCGCCGCCGCCTGGACATGCCCATCGGTGGCCAACTGCACCACTCGCCCCTGCAAGGTCATGTACTGGCGCTCGAGGACCTGGTAGCGGTCGAACAAGGTCCGCTCCTCAGGCAGCACGATCAACCCATCGTAATGGTTCTGGGCCTTGCTCAAGCCGCCCTTGATCTCTTCGATGCGGGCACGATTCTGCTGCTGGGCCGCCGGATCGGTGTTGACCAGCAGGCGCAGGGTCAAGGCGCGGATGCGCAGCATGTCCTGGGTCATGCGGCCCACCGAGATCACGCTCGGCAGCCAGTTGTTGTCGACCTGTTCGGACTGCTGGCGCATGCTGGTCATCTGCTGCAGCGCGAAGCCGCCCAGCGCCACTACCAGCAGCGCCATGATGCCGAAGCCCAGGCCCGCGCGCGGGGCGATATTCAAGCGTCTCAGGCTCATTTCCAGGATCCCTCCCAAAAGCGTTGTTCCGTCGCTTAATGAAGGTATCGGGCCGCCTGGAAATTGCGTAAGACGAAAAGGCGATATCAAAAAGCTATCTATTGCTAAAACACGCTACTTCGCCGCTTTTGGCAGCAGGTTGAGAAAATTTGTCCGACTCACCTGCTCCGCCACCGCCGCGGGCAAGGCATCTAGGAAGGGGTCGAAAGCATGCATCTGCTCACCCAGGCTGTCGAACCGCCCCACCAGGTCGGAGCCGAGTACAAAACGTTGTGGGAAGCGCTCGACCAGCGCCACCCACGCCGGGCACGGCGCACCTTGCGGGTCGAGCAGGTAAGGCTCGAGCACGCTCCAGGACAGGTCTACATACAGGTTCGGGTAGTCCTCCAGCAACCGGGTCAGCACCGGCAGGAGAAAGTCCATCTGCTCCTGGTGCCGATGGATCTCCAGGCTGCTGCCGGCGTGAGCCCAGATGAAACGGGTATGCGGGTGGTTGCGCAGCGGTTCCTCGATCTCGGCTAGGTACAGCGGGTTGCGCTCGCGCTTGGAGGTGATGTTCGAATGCAGCAGCACCGGCAAATCGCGCTCGGCGGCCAGGTGATAGATGCGGGTCATGGCTTCGTTGTTGGCCCGTGGCGTGTCGCCACTGGTCAGGGCGGTGAGGTCGTCGTGGCGGGTGAACACTTCGCCGATGCCCTGCCACAACCCCGGATAGAGTTCGAGCATGCGCTCGATATGGCTGACGGCGTTCTTGTCCACCGGATTGAAGCCGGTGAGGAACGGGTGAAAGCGACGACGCTGCTGCGCCGGCAGCTTCTGCAACGCAGCGGCGACGTACAGGTCGGTGGCGCTGTACCAGTAGGCGTCGGCGTCATCCCCGGCGTAGTAGCGTGGGCGCTTGGGCTCGTCCTCGTGCCATTTCTTCGCCACCGGAATGCCGGAGATCATCGACTGCTCAACCCCAGCTGCGTCCATGGCCTTGAGCAGCGCCGGCATGCCCTCGGTTTCCTGGAAGAAGTCCACGTAGTGCAGGTGCGCGTCGCTGTAGCGATAGTCGCGGGCCTGCGCGGTGTCGAGCAGGCCTGCGCTCAACAGCAGGCAAGCCAGTGTGCGGGCAATCATCAGAGCCTCCTTTGCCGGTACCGCTAGAGTAGACCGGGCAGCACCCGCGACGGTTCAGCCACGGGCGGCGAAACGCTATGCTTGCAGGCATCCCTCAAGGAGTGTCGCCATGAGCAGTCCCCTGGTCATCCGCCCACGCGCCGAATCGGTCGAGGGCCAGCCGATCCTGCGCCCGCTGCCCTCGGCGCAGTGCCGCAGCATCGGTCCCTTCGTGTTCTTCGACCATATGCTGGAAACCGACTACGCGCCGGGGCATGGCATGGACATTCGCCAGCATCCGCATATCGGCCTGTCCACCCTCACCTATCTGTTCGAGGGTGAAATCCAGCACAAGGACAGCCTGGGTTCGGACCAGCGCGTGCTGGCGGGGGATGTGAGCTGGATGACCGCGCGAGGCGGCGTGGCCCATGTCGAGCGTACGCCTGCCGATCTGCTGGCCAAGGGTTCAAGACTGCACGGGCTGCAGGTCTGGCTGGCGTCGCCTCGCGAGCACGAGCAGGGTAAGCCGAGCTACAGCCATCATCCGGCGGCGAGCTTACCGGTCAGTGACAGCCTGGGCGTGCAGATCCGCATGATTGCCGGCAATGGTTTTTGCCTGGAGTCGCCAGTGCCGGTGCTCTCCCCTACCCTGTATGCCCACGTGCACATGCAATCGGCCACGACGCTGACAGTCCCAGCCGAACATGAGCAACGCGCCCTGTATGTGCTGGACGGTGAACTGTCGCTCAACGACGAGCGCGCGGAGGCCTGCAGCCTGGTCGTGCTGCCGGAGGGCGAAGATGTGGTGCTATACGCCGAAGAAGCGTGCCAGCTGGTGCTGATCGGTGGTGCGGCGCTGGATGGGCCGCGGCGGATGAACTGGAATTTCGTGGCCAGTGACCCGGAGTTGATCGAGCAAGCGCGGGCCAAGTGGGCTGCGGGGGATTGGCCAACGGTGCCGGGGGAAACTTCGAGAATCGAGTTACCCCACTGAATTGGGGGGCTGCGTTGCAGCCCTTTTGCGGCACAAGGCCGCTCCTACAGAAATACGCGTTCCCCCCGTCGGAGCAGCCTTGTGCCGCGAAGCGGCCCCTGCGGTATCAGCGCTGGAACACTTCCTTGAGCAGGTTATGCATCGCGCGGAATGCCCGCTCCGATGTACGCCGGTCATACTGCATCTTGCCCGGCACATTGGCGTTCGGATCGGTGAAAGAATGCACAGCGCCACCGTAGCTAAGCAGTTGCCAGTCGACCTTGGCGGCGTTCATCTCTTCCTCGAAGGCTGGCAATTGCTCCTTTGGCACCAACGGATCGGAAGCACCATGCAGTACCAGCACCGAGCCTTTGATGCGCTTGGCATCCTCGGGGTTCGGCGTGTCCAGGGTGCCGTGGAAGGAAACGGCGGCCTTCAGATCAGCGCCGGTACGGGCCAGTTCCAGGGCACAACAGCCGCCGAAGCAGAAGCCGAAGGTGGCGACCTTGCCGGGCTCCAGCAAGGCCTTCGACTGCCCCACCAGTTGCGCCAGCGCCTCCTGCATGCGCTTGCGCAGCTCGGCGCGGTCGTTCTTCAGCGGCATCATCGCCGCGCCCGCCTCGTCGGCATTGGACGGGCGCACCGATTGGCCGTACAGGTCGGCGATCAGTACTACATAGCCTTGCTCGGCCACTTCCCTGGCGATGCGTTCGGCACCCTCGCCGATACCCATCCAGTTCGGCGCCATCACCAGGCCTGGCTGCGGCAGCGCGCCCTGGGTATAGACCAGGCGGCTCTCGTAGGCTTTGCCTGACAGGTGATAGACCAGCGATTCGACGATGACCTTGCTCATTCAGCTCTCCTTGGGCTTCACGGGTCAGCACATGATAGATGTATTCGTGGGAGCGGGCTTGCCCCGCGAAGCAGGTATCGCGGGGCAAGCCCGCTCCCACAAGTGAGTTCTCGCCAGAAAGAAAAAGCCCGCCGAAGCGGGCTTTGTCTACGTCAGATCAAGCGGACAGCTCGACCAGCAGCTTGTTGAGGCGACGTACATAGGCCGCCGGGTCCTTCAGGCTATCGCCAGCCGCCAGGGCCGCCTGGTCGAACAGGATGTGCGAAAGCTCGGCGAAGCGGTCTTCGCTCTGTTCGCCATCGAGCTTCTCGATCAGCGGATGGGTCGGGTTGAACTCGAAGATCGGCTTGGACTCCGGCACCTTCTGCCCGCTGGCCTCGAGGATCTGGCGCATCTGCAGGCCCAGGTCCTGCTCGCCGATGGCCAGGATCGCCGGCGAGTCGGTCAGGCGGTGCGAGACACGTACTTCGGCCACGCTGTCACCCAGCGCGCCCTTGAGGCGCTCGACCAGGCCTTCCTTGTCCTTGGCGACTTCTTCCTGGGCCTTCTTGTCCTCTTCGGAGTCCAGCTTGCCCAGGTCCAGGTCGCCACGGGCGACGTCAACGAAGGCCTTGCCATCGAACTCGCTGAGGTAGCTCATCAGCCACTCGTCGATGCGATCGGTCAGCAGCAGCACTTCGATGCCTTTCTTGCGGAAGACTTCCAGGTGCGGGCTGTTCTTGACCTGGGCGTAGGACTCGCCGGTCAGGAAGTAGATCTTGTCCTGGCCTTCCTTGGCGCGGGCCAGGTAGTCGGCCAGGGCGATGCTCTGCTCGCCGCTGTCGTCATGGGTGGAGGCAAAGCGCAGCAGGCTTGCGATCTTCTCCTTGTTGGCGAAGTCCTCGGCCGGACCTTCCTTCAGCACCTGGCCGAAGTTCTTCCAGAAGCCCTTGTACTGCTCGGGCTCGTTCTTCGCCAGCTTCTCCAGCATATCCAGCACGCGCTTGGTCAGCGCGGTCTTCATCGAATCGATGATCGGATCCTTCTGCAGGATCTCGCGGGAAACGTTCAGCGACAGGTCGTTGGAGTCGACCACACCCTTGATGAAGCGCAGGTACAGCGGCAGGAACGACTCGGCCTGGTCCATGATGAACACGCGCTGCACGTACAGCTTCAGGCCGCGTGGCGCTTCGCGCTGGTACAAATCGAACGGTGCGCGGGCCGGCACATACAGCAGCGAGTTGTATTCGAGCTTGCCTTCGACCTTGTTGTGGGTCCAGGCCAGCGGGTTTTCGAAGTCATGGCCGATGTGCTTGTAGAACTCCTGGTATTCCTCGTCCTTGATCTCGGTACGCGGGCGGGTCCACAAGGCGCTGGCGCGGTTGACGGTTTCCCACTCCTGCGCCGGCTGTTCTTCACCTTCGGCGGCCGCTGCCTGCTCTTTCGGCAGCTCGATCGGCAAGGCGATGTGATCGGAGTATTTCTTGATGATGTTGCGCAGGCGCCAGCCATCGGCGAACTCGTCCTCGCCCTTCTTAAGGTGCAGGACAATGCGGGTGCCGCGCTCTGGCTTGTCGACCGTGGCAACTTCGAAGTCGCCCTCGCCCTTGGACGACCAGTGCACGCCTTCGGCGGCCGGCAGCCCGGCACGACGGCTGAACACATCGACCTTGTCGGCGACGATGAACGCGGAGTAGAAGCCCACGCCGAACTGACCGATCAGGTGCGAGTCCTTCTTCTGGTCACCGGTGAGGTTCTTCATGAAATCGGCGGTGCCGGACTTGGCGATGGTGCCCAGGTGGGCGATGACGTCTTCGCGGCTCATGCCGATACCGTTGTCCTCGAGGGTCACGGTATTGGCGGTCTTGTCGAAGCTCACGCGGATCTTCAGCTCGGCGCCGCCTTCGAGCAGCTCAGGCTTGGCCAGGGCTTCGAAACGCAGTTTGTCGACGGCGTCGGAGGCGTTGGAGACCAGCTCGCGCAGGAAGATCTCCTTGTTCGAATACAGGGAATGGATCATGAGGTGCAGCAGCTGCTTTACCTCGGTCTGGAAGCCCAGGGTTTGTTTTTGAGTCTCCACACTCATGGTCTTCAAAACTCCAATCTGTTGGTTGTTGGCGCCTGGCGGCCGTCTGGCCTGCTTTTGATGGCGGATGTACAACAGATGGGGGCAGCCCAGACTATTTCAAGGGCTTTTCCGGTTCGATCTTGAAATGCGCGCGTGCCGTGGCGATCGGCGCGTCGCGATCGCCCTGCCAGGCGGTGATGGCGACGTTGGTCACCCGTCGCCCCTGGCGCCACAGCTGGCACTGGGCGTAGGTGTCGCGAAAATGCCCGGCGCGCAGGTAGTCGATGGAGAAATCGATGATCTTCGGGATGCTCGCGCTCTCGCTGTAGATCAGCAGGTAGAGCGCCGCGGACAGCTCCATGAAGCCGGCGATCACGCCACCATGGATTGCCGGCAGCAACGGGTTACCGATGTTGTCGGGGTTGGCCGGCAGGCGGAACAGCAGGTCGTCGCCCTGACGCTCGCATTCGATGCCGATCAGCCCGGCATACGGGATCAACGCCAGCAGCGGCTGGTAGTCGCCGCGGGCATGGGCCTGGTTCAGCTGTTGACGGATATCGGCAGGGATCACGCGCGGCCCTCCTTGAGGCTGTTGCCGAAGCGGATGCCGCCCTTGACGTCCTGTCCCAGGCGCATGAAGGTGCCGACCACCTGGCAGATCGGCTGCGCAGGGTCATCCTGGTAGGCAGTGCCACGGGTGAAGATGACATCGCGGGTCACCCGGTAGCACTGGGCGTGCCCGTAGATATCCTTGCCCGCCTCGGCCGGGTGCATGTAGTCGATGCGCAGGTCCAGGGTCGGGCACACCTCGAAACGCGGCAGCGCACAGAGCGTGGCCATGCCGCAGGTGGTGTCCATCAGCGTGGTCAGTACGCCGCCATGCACCGCGCCGTTCTGCGGATTGCCGACAATCGCAGGCTGCCAGGGCAGCACCAGCGTCATGCCGTCGGCATCGGCATGGTGCACGCGCATCTGCAATACCTGGCAATGTTTCAGCGCCGAGAGAAAACGCTCGGCCATCGCCATCAACGGCGTCTCGTTCATTTTCCCTCGCTGCATAAAATGGATAAAAAGTCTATATAGGTCGGGTAGTTATATATCTGTAACCTTTGTGGAACTTCTTCGTACCCGGTGAACTCGAAGGTACAAGTAAAGTTATTCCACCCAGGAGAAACACCCCATGCGTAAACCTTTTGCTTTTGCTCTGATGCTGGCCGCTGCCATGGGCCTGGCTGCTTGCGATAAAGCGAGCGAAGACAAAGCCCAGGACGCACAGCAACACGCCGAGCAAGCCCAAGAGAAGATGGGCGAAGCTCAGGATAAGATGAACGAAGCCGCCAAGGAAAACGCCGAAGCCGCCAAAGATCAGGCCGAAGCGCAGCAGAAGGCCGCCGAGGAAGCCGCGCCGACTACCCCAGCGCCGACCACTGCACCTGCCGAGCCTGCCAAGCAGTAATCGAGCAATACAAAAAAACCCGACAATGTCGGGTTTTTTTGTGCCTGTCACTTAACGCTGAAAGGCTTCAGCCGGCAACACCGGAAGTGTCCTTGCCTGGCTCTACCGACACACTTTCCGTCGGTGTGAACACCATCACTTCCAATACATGGGAATGGAACTCGCGGCGATACAGGATGAATACCACGCCGACGCTCATGACCATGAACAACCAAGGGCTGATGAACCAGCTCAACATGGCCATGCCGAAGTAATACGAACGCAACCCCAGGTTGAACTGGTTGGCAGCCAGCGAAAGTACCCGCGCTGCCCTGGACGCGAAAGCCTTGCGCTCGAGCTCGTTTACCAGCCGCTCGCCGATCATCGGGGCCGACCCCACCAGCACCGCGGCGAAGTTGTATTGGCGCATGCACCAGCTGAAGGTAAAGAAGGCGTAGACGAATACCGTTGCCAGGCACAGCAGCTTGATTTCGGACATCCCTTGCGAGGCCTGCTGTACCAATGGCAGGTCGGCCAGCAGCGACAGCGCGCGATCCGATGCACCGAGCACAGTGAGGATACCGGCGAGGATGATCAGGGTACTGGAGGCGAAGAACGACGCGTTGCGCTCCAGGTTGCCGATCACGCTGGCATCGGCGATGCGGTTGTCGCGCAGCAGCATGCGGCGCATCCAGTCTTCGCGGTACAGGTGCAGCACGCTGGCCAGGCACGCCGTGTCGCGGCCTTTCCAGATGGCATAACGGGTATAGCCGCCCCAGCAGATGGCAAACCAGCAGGCGGCCAGGAGGTTGCCCAGGTTGTTTTGAATGAAGCTCATGCAGGAATCCCGTCAAAGAGAAACAGACCGATTTTCGACGTCCGGATTCGCCATAAGACACATGTGCGCCATTTTTGGCTTTTCCTGCACTGGCCTCTTCGCGGGTAAACCCGCTCCCACAGGGATCACACGGTGCCTGTGGGAGCGGGTTTACCCGCGAAAGGGCCGGCACAGGCAATAAAAAACCCCGCTCCTTCACAGGAAGCGGGGTTTCGATATCCACCTTGGTCAGGCGCCCTTCGGCTTGTGGCCGGCGCCCTGCCCTTCGGGCTTCAATCCATCAGGCCAGCGCCTCGCGCGGCTTGCCCAGCATACGGTCGAAGACCACGGCGGCGGCCAGGGTAACCACCGAAGGCACCAGCCAGGCCATGCCTTCGTTGCTGAACGGCAGGTGAGCCAAGGCGTCAGGCAGTACGTGGGCAAAGCTGCTGCCCTTGATCGCATCGACAACGCCGAACACCAGCGACACCAGCATGACCGGGGCCAGGATGCGGGTTGGCGAATTCCACAGGTCCTTCACGAAGCTCAGGCCCACGACCACGATGCACGGCGGGTAGATCGCCGTCAGCACGGGAATCGAGAACATGATCAGCTTGGTCAGGCCCAGGTTGGAGATCACCAGCGAGAAGCCAGCCAGGATCACCACCAGGGTACGGTACGACAGCGGCAGGATCTGGCTGAAGTACTCGGCGCAGGCGCAGGTCAGGCCAACGGCAGTCACCAGACAGGCCAGTGCGATCAGCACGGCGAGGAAGCCGCTGCCCAGCGAACCAAAGGTGTGCTGCACGTAGGCATGCAATACCATCGCACCGTTGGTGGCATCGGCTGCGATGTCATGGCTGCCCGCCCCGAGACGGAACAGGCTGACATACACCAGCACCAGGCCCACACCGGCAATCAGGCCAGCGATGATGGCATAGCGGGTGATCAGCTTCGGCGACTCGACGCCACGCGAGCGGATGGCGTTGACGATGACGATACCGAAGACCAGGGCGCCCAGGGTGTCCATGGTCAGGTAACCATCGGAGAACCCTTTGGAGAACGCAGCGGCCGCGTAGGCAGGCTGGGCCTCGCCAATGGTGCCGGCCGGCAGGGCGAAGGCAGCGATGCCCAGCACCGCCAGGGCGATGATCTTCAACGGCGCGAGGAAACGGCCCACGGTGTCGAGCAGTTTGCCCGGGTACATGGACACGGCCAGGACCACGGCGAAGTACACGATGCTGTAGATAAGCAGCGCCGTCGGGCTCTCGCCGGTCAGCGGCGCAACGCCCACTTCGAACGACACGGTCGCGGTGCGCGGGGTGGCGAACAGCGGGCCGACCGAGAGGTAGCACACAGCCGCCAGCAGGCCACCGAAGAACTTGCCGATCGGGCTGCTCAGGGCGTCCATGCCGCCACCGACCTTGGCCAGGGCGATGACGGTGATGACCGGCAGGCCTACCGCGGTGACCAGGAAGCCGAGTGCGGCCATCCATACGTTCGGGCCGGATTGCAGGCCGACGATGGGCGGGAAGATGATGTTGCCGGCGCCGACGAACAGCGCGAACGTCATAAAGCCAAGTGCCAGGATATCCTGGCCTTTTAACACTTTCATTTAAGGAAATACCACACTGCTGAAATCGGGAGTCGGAGGGGATTTCCCATAGGATGAAGGGAAATGCTGCCCGGCTTGGTGAGCCAGACCCGTTTAGCGTGTCGTTCCCTTTTGGGGTACGGGCACAGAGTGAACGCGTAGCCTACCTGTTTTGCCTGACAAACGCACTGGCACAGTGCTGCTTGTCCGATGTGCGTATGTGTTTGTCGTCTGGTTGAACGTGTTAGGCGACAATTTATTGCTCATTTGGGTAGATGTCTGGTTGAAAATCCTGATTGAAGGGATCGAGCTTTCCTACGCGTGGGAGCGGCCTTGTGTCGCGAAAGGGCCGCGTAGCGGCCCCAGCGGTAGTTGGCATCGACGCTAGAACCCTGGGGCCGCTCTGCGGCCCTTTCGCGACACAAGGCCGCTCCCACAAAAAGCGTGATCGCCGATCGCCAAGAAAAACGACAAAGGCCACCCGAAGGTGGCCTTTGTGCGCGTGGGGGGTACTGCGTGTTACTTACTTCTTGACTTCCCAGCCAGTCAGCTCGGCCAGGGCCTTGCCGATGTCAGCCAGGGAACGCACGGTTTTCACACCGGCGTCCTGCAGGGCGGCGAACTTCTCGTCCGCAGTACCCTTGCCACCGGAGATGATGGCGCCAGCGTGGCCCATGCGCTTGCCCGCAGGTGCGGTAACACCGGCGATGTAGGAAACGACAGGCTTGGTCACGTTGGCCTTGATGTAGGCCGCGGCTTCTTCTTCAGCGGAACCGCCGATCTCACCGATCATGACGATCGCTTCGGTCTTCGGGTCTTCCTGGAACAGCTTCAGGATGTCGATGAAGTTGGAGCCCGGGATCGGGTCACCGCCGATGCCGACGCAGGTCGACTGGCCGAAGCCGGCGTCGGTGGTCTGCTTGACAGCTTCGTAGGTCAGGGTGCCGGAACGCGACACGATACCGACCTTGCCTGGCAGGTGGATGTGACCCGGCATGATGCCGATCTTGCACTCGCCCGGAGTGATCACGCCTGGGCAGTTCGGGCCGATCAGGGTCACGCCCAGCTCGTCGCACTTGACCTTGGCGTCCAGCATGTCGAGGGTAGGAATACCCTCGGTGATGCAGACGATCAGCTTGATGCCACCGAAGGCGGCTTCCAGGATCGAGTCCTTGCAGAAAGGAGCCGGTACGTAGATGACCGACGCGTCAGCGCCGGTGGCTTCTACGGCTTCTTTCACGGTGTTGAACACCGGCAGGCCCAGGTGGGTGGTGCCACCCTTGCCCGGGGTGACGCCGCCGACCATCTTGGTGCCGTAGGCGATGGCTTGTTCGGAGTGGAAAGTACCCTGCGAGCCGGTGAAGCCCTGGCAGATGACTTTGGTGTCTTTATTGATCAGGACGCTCATTACTTGCCCTCCGCAGCTTTGACAACTTGTTGAGCAGCGTCGGTCAGGCTGGTTGCCGCAATGATGTTCAAACCGCTTTCTGCCAGTACTTTAGCGCCCAGTTCGGCGTTGTTGCCTTCGAGGCGAACGACAACCGGAACCTTGACGCCGACTTCTTTCACAGCGCCGATGATGCCTTCGGCAATCATGTCGCAGCGAACGATGCCGCCGAAGATGTTGACCAGGACGGCCGCGACATTGCTGTCGGACAGGATGATCTTGAATGCTTCGGTAACGCGCTCTTTGGTAGCGCCGCCGCCCACGTCGAGGAAGTTGGCTGGCTTGCCGCCGTGCAGGTTGACAATGTCCATGGTACCCATGGCCAGGCCGGCACCGTTGACCATGCAGCCGATGTTGCCTTCGAGGGCAACGTAGTTCAGTTCGAACTTGGCGGCGTGGGCTTCACGGGCGTCGTCCTGCGACGGGTCGTGGAAGGTCTTCAGCTTCGGCTGACGGTACATGGCGTTGGCGTCGATGTTGATCTTGGCATCGAGGCAGTGCAGATCGCCATCGGCCTTGATCACCAGCGGGTTCACTTCCAGCAGGGCCAGATCGTGATCCTTGAACAGCTTGGCCAGGCCTACGAAGATCTTGGCGAACTGCTGAACTTGCTTGCCTTCCAGGCCCAGCTGGAACGCCAGCTCGCGACCCTGGAACGGCTGAGCGCCGACCAGCGGATCGATGGTGGCCTTGAGGATCTTCTCAGGAGTGTCGTGAGCGACTTTCTCGATGTCCACGCCACCTTCGGTGGAAGCCATGAACACGATGCGGCGGCTCGAACGATCGACTACAGCGCCCAGGTACAGCTCTTTGGCGATGTCAGTGCAGGATTCGACCAGGATCTTGGAAACTGGCTGACCATTGGCGTCGGTCTGGTAGGTAACCAGGTTCTTGCCAAGCCACTGGGCAGCGAACGCCTTGGCGTCTTCCTTGCTGCGAACCAGCTTGACGCCGCCCGCTTTACCGCGACCACCCGCGTGAACCTGGGCTTTTACAACCCACTCGGAACCGCCGATCTTGTCGCAGGCTTCTGCTGCAGCTTCAGGGGTGTCGACTGCGAAACCCTTGGAAACTGGCAGGCCGTATTCAGCGAACAGCTGCTTACCCTGATACTCGTGAAGATTCATGCTTTTTACCGTCTTCGTTAGGTACTGCGCTTCGGCGCTGCGCCATTACTGGCGCCGCACCACCTGTGACCGTTGACCCCGGGTTTTCCCATGTGATCCGGTCCGGCGGACGTTCCGCGGTGAGTCTTGCACGCAAGACCCACGACGGGCAGACCGCCGTGGTTTCTTATAATTAACGCTTCTTACGGTTGGCGACGTGAATGGCACCGCCATTCACCGCCAGCGCTGCTTCATGCAACGCTTCGGACAGGGTCGGATGGCTGAAGACCATCATGCCCAGATCCTCGGCACTGGTGCCGAATTCCATTGCGATCGCGCCCTGCTGTACCAGTTCGGCAGCCGACGGGCCAATCACGTGAACACCCAGGACGCGGTCGGTCTTGGCGTCGGCGATGACCTTGACGAAACCACCGGTATCGTTGGCTGCCATCGCACGGCCGCTGGCCGCGAACGGGAAGGTGCCTACGTTAACCTCAACACCCTCGGCCTTCAAGGCTTGTTCGGTCTTGCCGACCCACGCGATTTCCGGGTGGGTGTAGATGACCGACGGGATCAGGTCGTAGTTCATCTGGGCCTTGTGGCCCTTGATGCGCTCGACGACCATGATGCCCTCTTCCGAGGCCTTGTGCGCCAGCATCATGCCACGCACCACGTCACCAATGGCGAATACGCCCGGAACGCTGGTAGCGCAGTGGTCATCGACGAAGATGTAGCCACGCTCGTCGATGGTCACGCCGCTGTCGGCGGCCAGCAGGTCGGTGGTCACCGGACGACGGCCGACCGCGACGATCAGCTTGTCGAAGGTGATCTTCTGCTCGCCTTCGGCGTTGGTGTAGGTGACTTCGACTTCGTTGCCGTTGACTTTCGAGCCGGTGACGCGAGCGCCCAGCTTGATGTCCAGGCCTTGCTTGGTCAGGGTCTTCTGGGCTTCTTTCGACACGGCGGTGTCGGCAGCCATCAGGAAGGTGTCCAGGGCTTCCAGGACGGTGACTTCGGCACCCAGGCGAGCCCATACCGAGCCCAGCTCCAGGCCGATCACGCCGGCACCGATGACGCCCAGGCGCTTCGGTACGCTCTGGAATTCCAGGGCGCCGGTGGAGTCGACGATGACGTTCTGGTCGACCGGGGCCGGCGGAATGTCGATCGGACGCGAACCCGAAGCCAGGATCACGTTCTCGGCTTCGATGACTTCGGTGGTGCCGTCAGCCTTGGTGACTTCGACTTTCTTGCCGGCCAGCAGCTTGCCGTGGCCCTGGATCGAAGTGACGCCGTTGGCCTTGAACAGGGTGGCGACGCCACCGGTCAGGTTCTTGACGATACCGGCCTTGCGGCCAACCATCGCGGCAACGTCCATCTTCACTTCGCCAGTGGAGATACCGTGCACGTTGAAGCTCTCTTTGGCTTCCTTGTACTTCCAGGAGCTGTCCAGCAGCGCCTTGGACGGAATGCAACCCACGTTCAGGCAGGTGCCGCCCAGGGCCAGCTTGCCCTCGGCGTCGGTGTATTTCTCGATACAGGCAGTCTTCAGACCGAGTTGGGCAGCCTTGATGGCGGCAACATAGCCGCCAGGACCTGCACCAATCACCACTACGTCGAATTTCTGGGTCATAAAAGATTCCTTATCAGCTACAAGCTACAGGCCGCGTACCGCACGGCCCCGCCTCTTGCGAAGAGCGGGGCCGGCGGCGCGCGGCTAGTTGATTAGATGTCCAGCAGCAGGCGAGACGGATCTTCCAGCAGGTTCTTGATGGTCACCAGGAAGGTTACCGCTTCCTTGCCGTCGATCAGGCGGTGATCGTACGACAGCGCCAGGTACATCATCGGGCGGATCACTACCTGGCCGTTGATGGCCATCGGGCGCTGGATGATGTTGTGCATGCCCAGGATCGCGGCCTGCGGCGGGTTGACGATCGGGGTCGACATCATCGAGCCGAAGGTACCACCGTTGGTGATGGTGAAGGTACCGCCAGTCATCTCTTCGATCGACAGCTTGCCGTCACGGGCCTTCTTGCCGAAGGTGGCGATGCCGTTCTCAATCTCGGCCAGCGACATCGATTCGGCGTTGCGCAGCACCGGTACCACCAGGCCACGGTCGCTGGAGACGGCGACGCCGACGTCAGCAAAACCGTGGTAGACGATGTCGTTGCCGTCGATCGAGGCGTTGACTGCCGGGAAGCGCTTCAGCGCCTCGGTGGCAGCCTTGACGAAGAACGACATGAAGCCCAGGCGCACGCCGTTGTGGGTCTTCTCGAACAGGTCCTTGTACTTCGAACGCAGGGCCATGACTTCGGTCATGTCGACTTCGTTGAAGGTGGTCAGCATGGCCATGTTCGACTGTGCTTCGACCAGACGCTCGGCGATCTTGGCGCGCAGGCGGGTCATCGGCACACGCTTCTCGGTGCGGTCGCCAGCGGCGACGACAACCGGGGCAGCGGCAGCAGCGGCCGGCTTGGCAGCCGGAGCAGCGGCAGGAGCCGACTTCTTGTTGGCAACGGCAGCGACGACGTCTTCCTTGGTGATGCGACCGCCCTTGCCGGTGCCGGCAACGGTAGCCAGGTCGATGCCGTTCTCTTCAGCCAGCTTGCGCGCGGCTGGAGCAGCGACCGGGTCGTCTTCGCCAGCGTCGGCGGCAGCAGCGGCCGGAGCAGCAGCGGCAGGCGCGGCAGCTGGCGCTGCGGCGGCGGCGCCACCTTCAACGATCGAGCCCAGGACTTCGTCGGACAGGACGGTGTCGCCCTCGCCCTTGACGATGGCGCCCAGCACGCCGTCAGCGGTGGCCAGGACTTCCAGGACGACCTTGTCGGTCTCGATGTCGACGATCAGCTCGTCACGCTTGACGGCGTCGCCCGGCTGCTTGTGCCAGGTGGCAACGGTGCCATCGGCAACCGATTCCGGGAAGGTTGGGGCTTTGATCTCGATAGCCATTATCTGTGTTTCCTTAAATTCGGTTTCAGGTGCGCGAAGGCGTTAGACAGTGAAGGCGTCTTGCAGCAGTTTTTCCTGCTGTTCGGCGTGCTTCGATGCATAACCACAAGCTGGCGCGGCGGAAGCGTCGCGGCCGGCGTATTCCAGGACCAGCGCCTTGTTGTGGCGGCCCAGGATACGGCGCATGTGGTGCTGGCTGCTGTACCAGGCGCCCTGGTTCATCGGCTCTTCCTGACACCACACTGCATGCTTGAGGTTGGTGTAAGGCGCGAGGATTTCGACCAGGTCGTCCTCAGGGAACGGATACAGCTGCTCGATACGCACGATGGCGATGTCTTCGCGGCCTTCGGCACGGCGTTTTTCCAGCAGGTCGTAGTAGACCTTGCCGCTGGCCAGCACCAGGCGCTCGACCTTGGCAGGATCCAGGGTGTCGATTTCCGGGATCACGGTCTGGAACGAGCCATCGGCCAGGTCTTCCAGGGTCGAGATGGCCAGCTTGTGGCGCAGCAGCGACTTCGGCGTCAGCACGACCAGCGGCTTGCGCAGCGGACGGATCACCTGGCGACGCAGCAGGTGGTAGATCTGTGCCGGGGTGGTCGGTACGCAGACCTGGATGTTGTGCTCGGCGCACAGCTGCAGGTAGCGTTCCAGACGCGCGGAGGAGTGCTCCGGACCCTGGCCTTCATAGCCGTGCGGCAGCAGCATGGTCAGACCGCACAGGCGGCCCCACTTGTGCTCGCCGCTGGTGATGAACTGGTCGATCACCACTTGTGCGCCGTTGGCGAAGTCGCCGAACTGGGCTTCCCAGATCACCAGCGCGTTCGGCGTGGTGGTCGAGTAGCCGTATTCGAAGGCCAGTACCGCTTCTTCCGAGAGGAAGGAGTCGTACAGGTCGAAACGCGGCTGGCCCGGGAACAGGTTCTTCAGCGGCACGTAGGTGCTGGCGTCCTTCTGGTTGTGCAGCACCGCGTGACGGTGCGAGAAGGTGCCACGGCCGATGTCCTGGCCGGTCATGCGGATCGGGTGACCTTCGAACTGCAGGGTGGCGTAGGCCATGGTCTCTGCATAACCCCAGTTGATTGGCAAGCCACCGGCCTGCATCTTCTGGCGATCTTCGTAGATCTTCGCCACCTGGCGCTGGACGACGAAACCTTCAGGCAGCTCGAGCAGCTTGGCCGACAGCTCCTGCAGGGTCTTGAGGTCGAAGCGGGTGTCGTGACGCGCGGTCCAGGCATGGCCCAGGTACGGACGCCAGTCGACGAACAGCTCGCGGTTCGGCTCCTTGACCAGGCTCTTGACCACGTGCAGGCCGTTGTCCAGGGCATTGCGGTACTCGTCGACCTTGGCCTGGGCGCGCTCGGCGTCGATGCGACCGGCGCTGATCAACTGCTCGGCGTACAGCTCACGGGTAGTGCGCTGCTTGGTGATCTGCTGGTACATCAGCGGCTGGGTGCCGTTCGGCTCGTCGGCCTCGTTGTGGCCGCGACGACGGTAGCAGACCAGGTCGATGACCACGTCACGCTTGAACTGCATGCGGTAGTCGATGGCCAGCTGGGTGACGAACATCACCGCTTCCGGATCATCGCCGTTCACGTGCAGGATCGGCGCCTGGATCATCTTGGCAACGTCGGTGGCGTACTCGGTGGAGCGCGCATCCAGCGGGTTGCTGATGGTGAAACCGACCTGGTTGTTGATCACGATGTGCACGGTGCCGCCGGTCTTGAAACCGCGGGTCTGCGACATCTGGAAGGTTTCCATGACCACACCCTGGCCGGCGAATGCTGCGTCACCGTGGATGGAGATCGGCAGAACCTTGTCGCCAACGGTGTCGTTGCGGCGATCCTGGCGGGCGCGAACCGAACCTTCCACCACTGGCGAGACGATTTCCAGGTGGGAGGGGTTGAACGCCATGGCCAGGTGGACTTCGCCACCGGGGGTCATCACGTTGGAGGAGAAGCCCTGGTGATACTTCACGTCACCGGAGCCCAGCTCGTTCATCTTCTTGCCTTCGAACTCGTCGAACAGCTCGCGCGGGTTCTTGCCGAAGGTGTTGACGAGCACGTTCAGGCGGCCACGGTGGGCCATGCCGATCACGACTTCCTTGGTGCCGTAGGAGCCGGAGCGCTGGATCATTTCGTCCAGCATCGGGATCAGGCTTTCGCCACCCTCGAGGCCGAAGCGCTTGGTGCCCGGGTACTTGGTGCCCAGGTACTTCTCCAGGCCCTCACCGGCCGTGACGCGCTCGAGCAGGTGAGCCTGCACGTCGGCGGAGAACTCCGGACGGCCACGCACGCTTTCCAGGCGCTGCTGGAACCAGCTGCGCTGCTCGGAATCGACGATGTGGGTGAACTCGGCGCCAATGGTGCGACAATATGTCTTCTGCAGCGCTTCGAAGATTTCGCGTAGGCTCGCTTCCTCTTTGCCGATGAACAGGTCGCCGGCACGGAAGGTCGTATCAAGATCGGCATTGGTCAAGCCGTAGTGATTGATCGACAGGTCTACGGGCGCAGGGCGCTGCCACAACCCCAACGGGTCGAGCTTGGCAGCCTGATGGCCGCGCATACGATAGGCCTGGATCAGTCGCAGCACTTCAACCTGCTTCTTCTCGTGTTCACTGCTCACGCTCCCGGCGGATACCGGTTGGGCGCGGCGCTGGTTCTTTGCCAGCAGTACGAAATGGTCGCGGATCGTCGAGTGCGATACATCGGTAGCGGTGCTGCCGTCGGCGGGCAACTTCTGGAAGTAGGTGCGCCACTCTTCTGGCACAGCGTTAGGGTCGTGCAGGTAGAGCTCATAAAGCTCTTCCACATATGCAGCGTTACCACCTGAAAGGTGGGCGCTATCCCACATGCGCTGCATCACGCTTTCTTGCATGCTTGGTCACCCTCGGTTAGGGGACTGATCGGCGAGAGCCACAGCAAACCTGGAAAAGTCCGAACACAGCGACTGAACCACGCCACCTGGATCCTGCTGATTTTCCGGGTACCAGCCCGGAAGCCCCTGCTGGTCTCATATCTTCATAGGTAATGAACGCGGGCTTTGTGGGCCCTTGCTCGGGTTTTACCTCAGTGCGGGCTCAGCGCCCGCACCTCGGCTTACTGCAGGTACAACGCTTTGAATCAGGTGCCGCTTTGCAGCAGCATGTTACGTACGTGGCCGATTGCCTTGGTCGGATTCAGACCTTTCGGGCAAACGTTCACGCAGTTCATGATCCCGCGGCAGCGGAAGACGCTGAACGGGTCATCCAGGGACGCCAGGCGCTCCTGAGTCTTGGTGTCGCGGCTGTCGGCCAGGAAACGGTAGGCCTGCAGCAGCGCGGCGGGGCCCAGGAACTTGTCCGGGTTCCACCAGAACGACGGGCAGGAGGTCGAGCAGCAGGCGCACAGGATGCACTCGTACAGACCGTCCAGCTTGTCGCGATCTTCCGGCGACTGCAGACGCTCGATGGCCGGGGCCGGCGTGTCGTTCTGCAGGAAAGGCTTCACCTTCTCGTACTGCTTGTAGAAGATGCTCATATCGACCACCAGGTCACGAATGACCGGCAGGCCAGGCAGCGGACGCAGGACCAGCTTGTTGCCCTTGACCACACCCGACAGCGGGGTGATACAGGCCAGGCCGTTCTTGCCGTTCATGTTCATGCCATCGGAACCGCACACGCCTTCACGGCAGGAGCGACGGTACGAGAAGCCCTCGTCCTTTTCCTTGATAAGCGCCAGCACGTCCAGAACCATCAGGTCCTTGCCGCCGGTATCGACGTCGAACGACTCCATCTTGGGCGCCGAGTCGGTGTCGGGGTTGTAACGATAAACTTCGACTTTCAACATAGCAGCCACCCTTAGTAAGTCCGGACTTTTGGTTCGAAGGCAGGAACTGTCTTCGGCGCAAAGTTGACGCCACGCTTGGCAACGCGCTTCTCACCCGGGTAGTACAGGGTGTGGCACAGCCAGTTCTCGTCGTCACGGTCTTCGAAGTCTTCACGGGCGTGCGCGCCGCGGGACTCTTTACGGGCTTCAGCGGCAATGGCGGTCGCTTCGGCGACTTCCAGCAGGTTCTGCAGCTCCAGCGCTTCGATACGCGCGGTGTTGAAGGCCTGGGACTTGTCGTTGATCTTGACGTTGGCGATGCGGTCACGCAGGCCAGCCAGCTGCTCGATACCCTTCTGCATGTATTCGCCGGTACGGAATACACCGAAGTAGTTCTGCATGCAGCTCTGCAGTTCGCGCTTCAGGCTTGCCACGTCTTCACCGCTGGTACGCTCATTGAGCTTGTTCAGGCGGTTCAGGGCAACATCGACGTCGGTGTCGCTGGCATCGCGGTACTCGACGCCTTCGGTCAGTGCCTTTTCCAGGTGCAGGCCGGCGGCGCGGCCGAAGACCACCAGGTCGAGCAGCGAGTTGCCGCCCAGGCGGTTGGCGCCGTGGACCGATACGCACGCCACTTCACCGACCGCGAACAGGCCCGGAATGATGTGGTCCTTGCCTTCGGCGTCCATGGTGATGGCCTGGCCATGGATGTTGGTGGCAACGCCGCCCATCATGTAGTGGCAGGTCGGAACGACCGGGACCGGCGCGACCACAGGGTCGACGTGGGCGAAGGTCTTGGAAAGCTCGCAGATGCCTGGCAGGCGGCTGTGCAGCACTTCCTCGCCCAGGTGATCCAGCTTCAGCAGCACGTGATCCTTGTTCGGGCCCACGCCGTTGCCGGCGATGATCTCTTTGACCATGGAACGGGCAACCACGTCGCGGCCGGCCAGGTCTTTGGCGTTCGGCGCATAACGCTCCATGAAGCGCTCGCCGTGGGCGTTGATCAGGTAGCCACCTTCACCACGGCAACCTTCGGTTACCAGTACACCGGCGCCGGCGATGCCGGTCGGGTGGAACTGCCACATCTCGATGTCCTGCACCGGTACACCGGCACGCAGCGCCATGCCGATACCGTCGCCGGTATTGATCAGGGCGTTGGTGGTGGAGGCGTAGATACGGCCCGCACCGCCAGTCGCCAGCACGGTGGCCTTGGACTTGATGTACATGGTTTCGCCGGTTTCGATGCAGATCGCGATCACACCGACGAAGGCGCCGTCCTGGTTCTTCACCAGGTCGACGGCGTAGTACTCGTTGAGGAAGGTGGTGCCTGCCTTCAGGTTGCCCTGGTACAGGGTGTGCAGCAGCGCGTGACCGGTACGGTCGGAAGCTGCGCAGGTACGGGCGGCCTGGCCACCTTTGCCGAAGTCCTTGGACTGGCCACCGAACGGACGCTGGTAGATGCGGCCGGTCTCGGTACGCGAGAATGGCAGGCCCATGTGATCCAGTTCGAAGACCGCGGCCGGGCCTTCCTGACACATGTATTCGATAGCGTCCTGGTCACCGATGTAGTCGGAACCCTTGACGGTGTCGTACATGTGCCAGCGCCAGTCGTCGTTCGGGTCGGCCGAAGCGATGGCGCAGGTGATGCCGCCCTGGGCGGAAACGGTGTGCGAACGGGTCGGGAACACTTTGGTGACTACGGCGGTCTTGTGGCCGCCTTGAGCCAGTTGCAGTGCTGCGCGCATGCCGGCGCCGCCACCACCGATGATGATGGCGTCGAAGGAAATGGTTGGAATGTTAGCCATGAATCAGATACCCCAGAGAATCTGCACACCCCAGACGAAGTAAGCGAACATCGCAACGCCGCATACCGCCTGGAACAGGAAACGAATCGCAGTCGCCGACTTGCCGAACGCCATCGGCGTCAGGTAGTCGGTGGCAATGGTCCACATGCCAACCCAGGCGTGGGCGCCCAGGGCAACGAGGGCCAGCAGACTGAAGATGCGCATCGCGTTGTTGGTGAACAGAGCGTGCCACTGGGCGTAGTCGATGCCCGGGTGGGCGGCGAGGTAGCCGATCAGGAAAATGAAGTAAGCCGCGAGAACGACCGCCGAGACGCGCTGCGCCATCCAGTCGTAGAGGCCCGAACGCGACAGGTTCGTGACGTTAGTTACCATACCCAAACTCCTGCCAGAACGATCAGCACCACGGAGATGACGATCACGATTTTCGAGCCCAGCTTGCCGCCTTCCAGCGTCTCACCGATACCCATGTCCATGATCAGGTGGCGCACACCTGCCACGAGGTGATACAGCAGGCCGGACAGCAGGCCCCAGGTCACCAGTTTGGCCAGCGGACTGGTCAGACACGCCTTCACCTCGGCAAAGCCTTCCTCGCTACCCAGCGACTTGCCCAGTGCATACAGCATGATGGCAAGGCCGAGGAACAGGATGACGCCGGAGATACGGTGAAGAATGGACGTGTACGCGGTGATCGGGAGTTTGATGGTCCTTAGGTCTAGGTTTACAGGTCGTTGGCTTTTCACGGCTTTTTTCACACTGAAGAGCCCCTAGCTAACAGGGCAAAGTTGTTGGTAAGTGTACTGGTCAGGTACCCACCACCCAGGAGAGCGACGACACCCAGCAGGGCGGGCTTGAAAGCCCCTGGGAGTCGGCTGCCGAGTATAGACAGTTAGGCTGCTTATGACAACGTGAGGGGCTCGCCCAAATAGCGCATTGCCTTTAGTGAACAAAAGGCGTAAACGGGCGAGAATTTCGTGAAAAACCAGGCCTCAGAGGGCGTTTCAACCAGCCTTTAGGCAAATTGACATTCGAATTTATCCCTCTATAGTGGTGCGGGCCCTGCGTGGGGGGTCTGTCTGATGATTTCAAGCATTAATAGGAGGCCACATGGCTGACAAAAAAGCGCAGTTGATCATCGAGGGCGCTGCCCCCGTCGAGCTGCCCATTTTAACCGGCACCGTTGGTCCCGATGTTATCGACGTCCGCGGGTTGGGGGCATCCGGCCACTTCACCTTCGACCCAGGCTTCATGGCGACCGCCTCGTGCGAGTCGAAGATCACCTACATTGACGGCGACAAGGGTATCCTGCTGCATCGCGGCTACCCGATCGAACAGCTCGCCGAGCAATCGGACTACCTCGAGACCTGCTACCTGCTGCTCAACGGCGAACTGCCGAATGCCGAGCAGAAGGCCCAGTTCGTCAGCACCGTGAAGAACCACACCATGGTTCACGAGCAGCTGAAGTCGTTCTTCAACGGCTTCCGCCGCGACGCCCACCCGATGGCAGTGATGTGCGGCGTGGTCGGCGCCCTGTCGGCGTTCTATCACGACTCGCTGGACATCAATAACCCGCAGCACCGCGAAATCTCCGCGGTTCGCCTGGTCGCCAAGATGCCGACCCTGGCCGCGATGGTCTACAAGTACTCCATGGGCCAGCCCATGATGTACCCGCGCAACGACCTGTCGTACGCGGAGAACTTCCTGCACATGATGTTCAACACCCCGTGCGAGATCAAACCGATCAGCCCGGTGCTGGCCAAGGCGATGGACCGGATCTTCATCCTCCACGCCGACCACGAGCAGAACGCCTCCACCTCCACGGTGCGCCTGGCGGGCTCCTCGGGCGCCAACCCGTTCGCCTGTATCGCCGCCGGCATCGCCGCACTGTGGGGCCCGGCCCACGGCGGTGCGAACGAAGCCGTACTGACCATGCTCGATGAAATCGGCGATGTCTCGAACATCGACAAGTTCATCGCCAAGGCCAAGGACAAGAACGATCCGTTCAAGCTCATGGGCTTCGGTCACCGCGTGTACAAGAACCGCGACCCACGCGCCACCGTGATGAAGAAGACCTGCGACGAAGTGCTCAGCGAGCTGGGCATCAAGAACGACCCGCAGCTGGAACTGGCCATGCGCCTGGAAGAGATCGCCCTGACCGATCCGTACTTCGTCGAGCGCTCGCTGTACCCGAACGTCGACTTCTACTCGGGCATCATCCTCAAGGCCATCGGTATCCCGACCAGCATGTTCACCGTGATCTTCGCCCTGGCGCGTACCGTCGGCTGGATCTCGCACTGGAAGGAAATGCTCTCCAGCCCGTACAAGATCGGCCGTCCGCGCCAGCTGTACACCGGCTACGAGCAGCGTGACATCGTTGAGCTGAAGGACCGCAAGTAAGCCTGCCGGCTGAACGCAAAAAGGCTGCCCTCGGGCAGCCTTTCTTGTTTCTGTAGTGCCGGTACCGACCCTATCGCGGAGCAAGCCCGCTCCCACGGAGCCCCGCGATAGGCCAAACACTATTTCTCGGCCCGCTCCTTCAGCCCCTTGAGGGTATTGAACGGCGCATCGACCACGAACTTGTTGGCCAGCCACGACGGCACGCTGCCGCCCGGCTCGGTGTGCACCTGATAGGTCACCTCGGTGCTGTCACCTTTGGGCACCAGCTTCCAGAAGCCTTCCACCTGGGCGACACGCACGAAGCCTTTTTCTTCCGGCAGATACTTCGGCTCTTCCTGAAGCTTGCGGGTCAGGCTGCCATCAGCCTCCTGGACCGTGGTCACATGCAGGATCGAATCCCGCGGGGTCACCGGCCAGGGCGTGTTGAACTGGGTGTAGGTCCAGCTCTGGTCACCTTCGCTCTTGAGCAGCTTCTGCGACTTGCACTCGTGGATCCAGGCACAGGCCCCCGCCACGTCTTCCTGCAGCGCCTTGACCTTGGCCAGCGGCGCCTTGATCACGGTCACGCCGCGATAGGCCTTGTACTTCGAGCCGGCCACTTCGCTGAGGGAGACCTTGATCCCCTCCTCGTCCTTGGCCACCTGCCAGTTCTCGGCCCAGGCCGTCGGTGCCAGCAGGACGCCCATGCCACACAGCAGTGCAATACCTTTGATCGATCTCATCATCTTGTTCCTTGTTGTCGAAGATCCAACCTGTCACGCCGCCGTCATCTGCTCCAACCATCCGATGATGCGAATGGCTTCGTCACGATCATTGCCACAGATGTCCGCTTCCGCCTTGAAGCCACCACACACCTGCGGCCGCTCGGGCTTGCCGAACAGCGCACAGAGGTTTTCGACATTCAGGTGCAGGCAGCGTTCGCCGGCCGGCTTGCCCTGCGGCATGCCAGGGATCGGCGAACTGATGGACGGGGCGATGCAGCAGGCACCACAACCCTCGCGGCATTTCATGACAACAGGACTCCCAGGAGCAAAACGGGACGAACGTCCCTGGATACTAACCGCTCAAACATATGTTTGAAATTGCCGGACGGATGAAATCAACCGTGACCCGGCAGTCAGTTGCGGAATTCGAATTCGATGGCCGCGCCGTCAACATCGCGCCGGCTGTCATTGCGCAACTGCAACTGCATTTCGTTGCTGATCAGCCGCCCGTTGAGCTGGAACGGGCTGCTGTCGGACTCGGGCTTGGTGGGGAACATAGACGGTAGCAGAGCCTTGCGCACCACCGGCCCGTCACCCAGGTCCGGCTCGAGATGCCTGACCATTTCACTCGGCAGGCTCAGGTCGATCTTCGGCTTGGGCAGCGGTTTGGCAACAGCCTTGCTGACGGGCTTGGCTCTTGCCTTGGGTTTGGCCTTGGCAGCCGGCTTGGCTGGAGCCTTGACCGCCGACTTGTGCACACCTTGCGCCTTGGCAGCAGGCTCGGCAGCCTGCGCCGCTCCGGCCGGCAGCCAGGACAACGCGAAACACAGGGCAATGACAAGAGGACGAAGCAGATTCATGGGTACCGGAAGCGTAAGCTGCAAAACACGTATGCTCCCTGTTCCCCGCTCATCTGACAAGCCTACAAAAGTGAACCCGTTGGCTCGCGGCACAATTGCTGGGCCAGCAGCCCCAGGGTCATCACCGCCCGCTCCGCCTCGCGGTTCCAGGGAATGCCGCAGTTGAGGCGGATACAGTGGTTGAACTGCTCGGTATTACTGAAGATCAGCCCCGGGGCGATACTGATCCCCTGCTCCAGCGCCCGTACGTGCAGCTCCTGGGTATTGACCCGTCCCGGCAGGCTCACCCAGAGGATGAAGCCCCCGGTGGGTCGAGTCATCTGCGTGCCGTCCGGGAAATGCTGCTGCACCGCCAGCTGGTAGGCACTGAGGTTCTTGCGATACTCCTGGCGAATGTAGCGCAGGTGACGATCGTATCCCCCGTTCTCCAGGTAGGCGGCCACCGCCATCTGGGTGACGCTGCAGGCCGAGTGGGTGGTGAAGGTCTGCAGGCGCTGGATCTCGTCCTGGTAACGCCCGGCGATCATCCAGCCGACCCGCACCCCCGGGGACAGGGTCTTGGAAAAACTCGAGCAGTAGATCACCCGATCCAGCCGATCGAACGCCTTGAGCGCCTTGGTGCGCCCCTGTTCGAACATCAGCTCGCCGTAGATATCGTCCTCGACGATCTGGATGTCGAAATCCGAGGCCAGGCGCAGCAACTGTTTCTGCCGCTCTTCCGGAATGGTGCCACCCAGTGGATTGCTCAGCCGGGCCGTCAGCACCAAGGCCTTGATCGACCACTGGTTGGCGGCCAGCTGCAGGGCTTCCAGACTGATGCCGGTGGACGGATCACTTGGAATCTCGATGACTTTGAGCCCGAGCAGGTCAGCCAGTTGCAGCAGACCGTAGTAGGTGGGTGACTCGGCGGCGATCAGGTCGCCCGGCCGGGTCAGGACCCGCAGCGCCATCTGCAGGGCATCGACGCAACCATGGGTCACCACCACCTCACGGGGATCGACCAGCACGCCGGCATCGCGCATGCGGATGGCGATCTGTCGGCGTAGCGGCTCGAAGCCGGGGCTGAACATGTAGCTGAAGGCACGCGGACTATGGAAGCGCGTCACCTTGGCCAACTGCTGGTGCAGGGCGCGCACGGGCAGGTAGTCGACATGGGGTACCGCCGCGCCAAAGGGGAAGACGCCATCGCGCCGCGCCTCGACCAGCACCTGCTGGATGATGCTCGCCCGGGTGACCAGGCCGGGGCGTTCGACCCGGGCGATATCCGGGGTCTGCGCCGTGAGCGCCGGGGTCTGGTGGACATAGTAGCCCGACTGCGGCCGGGCACGGATCAGGCCCTGGTCCTCGAGATTGGCATAGGCCTGCAGCACGGTGGCGTGGCTGACATTGAGCTGGGCGCTCATCTTGCGTACCGACGGCACCCGCTCACCCGGCTGGTAGACACCCCGACGGATGTCGTCGGCCAGTTGCTGGGCGATACGCTGGTACAGCAGCAGGTTGGTCATGGCGTGTTCTCGAAGCGCGGACGGGATCGTTGTTCTTGTGCGACTCACTGCCGAGGCAGAATACCGTAACAGTTGCGAAGTGTACTGGGACAGATCGCAGGATAGTCAACAATACAGTTGCGTGACAGAGAAACGATCGATGTTTGAGTCGGCGCGCCGACGAACGCACAAGTGGTGACGCTGCCCGCCGTTGCCGTTGCCGTTGCCGTTGCCGTTGCCGTTGCCGTTGCCGATCAAAAGTTTAGCCCCATAGCCCGCTAGCGACAGCTGCGTCAGCCCAGGCGCCGCCCGTACCTTCGCGACTTCAGGAGGCCGAACGCAGGCCTTGCGCAGGGAGGTGACGGGCATGGATGCCCGTCAAGCGCTGGGGCCCAGGATGGGCCCTGCAGCGCGGTCCTCCCGGGAGCAAGGCCGGAGTGAG
>NZ_QJRP01000037.1 GCF_003205295.1 Pseudomonas mosselii | reverse complement strand
GTGGGCGAGGAGATCCGCCTGGTGTCGATCAGCGTCGATCCGCAGCGCGATGATTCGAAACGCCTGGCCGGGTATGCCCGGGCGTTCCAGCACGGGCCGGGGTGGAGCTGGCTGACCGGCTCGCCCTATGCCATCAGCGAGACGCTCAAGGGGCTGGGCAGCTTCAGCGCCAACCTCAGCGAGCACCCGCCGCTGATCCTGGTCGGGGACGGGCGCAGCGGGCACTGGACGCGCTATTACGGCTTCACCGACCCCAACGTGCTGATCGGCGAGATCAACCGCCTGAGCGCGCGCCGGGTGCACGCCAAGAGTACGGCCATCGCCGGCCAGGAGGTGCAGCCATGAGCGCCCAGACCTCCCGCCATGCCGGCATGCGCAGCCTCGACTGGCTGGTGCTCGGTGGCTGCCTGTGGATCCTCGCCTCGGTCGCGTTCGCCCACGAGGGCCACGCGCCGGCGCCGCAACCCGCGCCGCAGCCCATGGTCAGCGGCGGTGGCACCCGCGATGCGCAGACCTGGTTCACCGACACCGTGCTCAAGGACCAGGACGGCCGCGAACTGCGTTTCTACAGCGATGTGCTCAAGGACAAGGTGGTGATGCTCAACGTGATCTTCACCCACTGCAACGACGCCTGTCCGCTGATCACCCGCAAGTTGCGCGAGGTGCGCGAGGCCATGGGGCCCGAGCTTGCGGCCCAGGTGACCTTCGTCTCGGTGAGCAGCGACCCGCTGAACGACACGCCCGAGGTGCTCAAGGCGTTTGCCCACAAGCAAGGGGTGGACGGGCCGAACTGGCTGTTCCTGACCGGCGACAAGGCCAGCGTCGACCTGGTGCTCGGGCGCCTGGGGCAGTTCCTGCCCAGCCCCGAGCAGCATTCGACGCAGTTGATCGCAGGCGACGTGGCAGGCAAGCGCTGGAGCAAGATCCGCCCGGACGCGCCACCGGCGGCGATCGCTCAGCGCATGCAGCTGCTGACCCAACCGCTGGCGGGGCGGTGAACATCATGAAGCCCTGGGCAATCGGGCGGTACGGCCCCTGTGGGAGCGGGTTTACCCGCGAATGCGTCAGTGAGCCCAGTGCAGCATTCGCGGGTAAACCCGCTCCCACAGGAGGCGCTGCAGGCATCAGAAATGGCCTGCCCCTGTACCTGATGTTGATCCTGATGATGTGCAACACCTCGCACGCACTGGATCTGACGGCCCAGGAGCAAGCGGGCAAACGCCTCTACCGCGAAGGCCTCTCCAGCAGCGACGCCCAGTTGCTGGCCCGGGTGGGCCCCGGGGACATGAGCGTGCCGGCCAGCGTGCTGCCCTGCGCCAGTTGCCATGGCAACGACGGGCGCGGCCGCAGCGAGGGCGGGGTGCGGCCGCCAAGCCTGGACTGGCAGCGCCTGGCCCTCGGCCCGGGTGATCGCGAGGCCAACAACCGACGCTACCCGGCTTATACCGACGCCAGCCTGGCACGGGTCGTGGGCAGCGGCGTCGATCCCGCCGGCAACCGCCTGGACCCGGCCATGCCGCGCTTCGAGCTGAGCCTGGCCGACCAGCGCAACCTGGCGGCCTACCTCAAGCGCCTGGTCGAGGACCGCGACCCGGGCGTGGAGGAGGGTACCTTGCGCCTCGGTACCTTGCTCCCCGAGCAAGGCCCGCTGGCAGAGGCCGGGCGGACGGTGAGGGCGGTGCTGGAGGATGGCGTCGCACAGTTGAACCAGGCGGGGGGGATCCATGGGCGTCGTTTGCAACTGATCGCGCTGGACCCAGGACCGAATCCGGCCAGCACAGCCCAGGCGCTGGACAAGCTGATACATAGAGAGCGGATTTTCGCCCTGATCGCGCCGGTTGCACCGTTGCTCGACAGCCGCCAGCTGGAGCAGGCGGGCCTGCCGCTGATCGGTGCCACGCCGCGCAGTGGTGGCAGTTCCCAGGTGTTCGACCCTTTGCCGGGCGTGCCCGAGCAATTGCTCAGCGTGGCCTTGCATGCCCGCGATGCGTTTGGCCTGGCCCCCGATGCCGTGCGGGTGGTCTATGCCGGCGAGGACCAGGCCGAGACGGCACAGGTGCTACAGCAGCGTTTGCGTCAACTGGGCTTCACCGGCGTGTCCGTGCAAGCGTTCACCGGCCAGGCGGTAGCGGGCGAAGGCATCGTCTTCCTGGGGCGCGCCCAGGCGTTTGCCGAGCTGGCGTCCAGCCTGCAGGCCGGTGGACGCAACCCTTACCTGCTCGCCGCGTCGAGCCAGGTGGCCGGCGCCGTGCCGGGGTTGGCAACGGCCTGGTCGCGGCGGGTACTTTTGGCCTATCCGTTCGTGCCCGGCGACTGGAGCGCGCGGGGGCGGGCGACCCTGGCCGGTGTGCAGCAGCGCCAGGGGCTGGAACCGCGGCAGGCTTCGTTGCAGGTCAGCACGTTGTGCGCCTGGCAGTTGCTGGTCGAAGCCTTGAAACAGGTCGGGCGCGATGCCAGCCGTGAACAGCTGCTCGGCGCCCTGGAGCAATTGCATGACGTCGATACCGGGCTCACGCCGCTGCTGGGCTTCGGCCCCGGGCGCCGCCAGGGCATGGCGGGCGCCCATGTGGTGGCGGTGAGCCTGCCGGGGCCGGACTATGTCGAGTTGGCGCCGTATCGCCCGGTGCCGGACACACCATGACCGCTTCAGGAGTGGATGACCATGCGCATACTGTTTACCTGCCTGTTGTCATTGCTTGCCCTGGCAAGCCACGCCGACACGCCGGTGGCACGGGTCAACGGCGTGGACATCGGCGTGCTGCGCCTGGAGCGCTATTTCAGCGAATACCTCCAGGCCCAGGGGCGGGCGGTGGCGAGCATCCGCAACCCCAACCTGTACCAGCGCCTACGCGAGCAGGCCCTGGACGAACTGATCGACAAGGAGCTGTTGTGGCAGGAGGCCCAGCGCCAAGGCATCGAGGTCAGCGACGCCCAGGTGACGGCCCGGGTCGGCGAGGTGGAGGCGGCCTTCGGAAGCCCTGCGGTGTTCGAGCGCCGCCTGGAGGAGGCGGACTTCGATCGGCGCAGCTTCGCTGACTACACTCGTCAGGAGATGGCTGCCCAGCAGGTCTACGCCCGCCTGACGGCGGTGGCAGAGCCCAGCGAAGCCGAGGTCGCGGCCTTCCATCAGGCCAATCGGCAAAGACTGCAAGGAACGCAGAACCAAAGTGATAATACTTCGGTCTTACCTGAATACGGCCTGCGCCTGGCCAGGGATGCGCTCGTCGCGCAATTGCAGGCCCAGGCGCGGCAAGCGGTGCGCCAACGTTTGCGTGATTCCGCTACAGTGGAACGCGCCGACTGAAGGGGTGCCTGGGCGTTCCCCCACAGTTGGGGAATGCCCCAAAGGCAAAGTGCCATCAGCTTCCCCGGTTGTGGGGGAAGACCTGCCGGCATGGCCTGGAGTGGATTTAAAGCAACAACGATATCAATGACTTGTAAGCGGTGCGCTATGACTTTTCATGCCTGGCACGAAGCCTGCTCAAGCCTCTACAAGGCCGCACTTCGCAGACCGGGAAACCGGGCAGTTCATGGGAGTGGACCTTGGTGAACAGAGTATTGGTAGTCGATGACGAACAGACCCTTGCGCAGAACCTGCAAGCGTATCTGCAGGCGCAAGGCCTGGAGGTCCATCTCGCCCATGACGGTACCTCGGGTATCGAACTGGCCGAGAACCTGGCACCGGACGTGATCGTGCTGGATTACCGCTTGCCCGATATGGAGGGGTTTCAGGTCCTGGAGACCGTGCGCAGGAACAGGTCGTGTCATTTCGTGCTGATTACCGCCCACCCGACCGCCGAGGTCCGTGAGCGCGCCGCCGAGCTGGGTGTGACCCATGTCCTGTTCAAGCCGTTCCCGCTGATGGAACTGGCCCGCGCCGTCTTCGACCTGATGGGCATCGAGCGCCAGCGCAGGAGCACCGACCAGCCGGCCACGGGGTTCGTCGAGCGACGCCAGAACAGGAACGAGTCGTTCCCCTTGCAGTTGTACGATGGCAGCTGGGTCCTGGCCGACCGCCGACGCAACGGCGCCAGGCCAGGCGAACCTGACGACGAACAACTGCTCACCGGGGAATAGCGGCGCCCAAGGTCCCCCGGCCTGCGGCGCCGCCCCTGAGCGGAGTCGCAGGCCATGTCCCAGGCAATCGATACAACCTCGGAAGATCCGCTGTCGGTACCGGCCTCTTCGCGGGTAAACCCGCTCCCACTGGGCCCCCATGCTTCCCGCCATTGCGCCGAACCTGTGGGAGCGGGTTTACCCGCGAACGGGGCACTGGTGATTCCAGGCTATTCCCGCGACCTCCTGGCCCAGGCCCGCCAGCAAGCCGGCGAAGAGCGCCTGCTGGCCTGCCTGGAGCGCCTCTGCAGCGACACGCCCGCCACCTTCACCCAGCGCCTGGCCATCACCCTGCATTACCCGGCACTCGCCACCCAGACCCTGTTCGCCTGCGCCCCGGCCTTCGACCAGGTCAGCCTGGCGCAATGCCTGAAGCGCGAATTCGCCCTGGTCGAGCACAACGGCGAGCGGGTCGGCGTGTTCGCCGACCCCTTCGACAGTGCCCGCCTGGCCTGGATCGACGACTGCCTGCAGGGCGCGCCGCTGTACCTGGTCCACGCCGCCGACCTGGCCGCGTTCCTGGCCCGCCACGAAGAGAGCTTCCACGCCGTCGATGCCCTCGGCCACGACGCCGAGGCCGGTGGCGAGGCCGACCCGCTGCAGCGCCTGTCGCTGACCAGCATCAGCGAAGACCAGAGCCGGGTGGTCAAACTGGTCAACTCGACCCTGTACGACGCCCTCAAGCTGCACGCCAGCGACATCCACTTAGGCATGACCGGCCAGGGCCTGACCATCAAGTACCGCATCGACGGCGTGCTCAACGGTGCCGGCAAGGCCAGCGGCAGCGCCTTCGCCGAGCAGGTGATCTCGCGCATCAAGGTCATGGCCGAGCTGGACATCGGCGAGAAGCGCGTGCCCCAGGACGGGCGCTTCAAGGTGGTCATCGGCGAGCGGCAGATCGATTTTCGCGTCTCGATCATGCCGAGCATCTTCGGCGAGGACGCGGTGCTGCGGGTGCTGGACAAGCAGGACCTGTCCGACCAGGTCAGCGGCGTGCGGTTGCAGGCGCTGGGCTTCGAGGAGCACACCTTGTGCGCCCTGCGCCGGCTGGCCGGCGAGCCCTACGGCATGATCCTGGTGACCGGACCGACCGGCAGCGGCAAGACCACCACCCTCTACGCCATGCTCAGCGAGATCAACCACGGCATGGACAAGATCATCACCATCGAGGACCCGGTCGAGTACCAACTGCCCGGCGTGCTGCAGATTCCGGTCAACGAGAAGAAGGGCCTGACCTTCGCCCGCGGCCTGCGTTCGATCCTGCGCCACGACCCGGACAAGATCCTGGTCGGCGAGATCCGCGACCCGGACACCGCGCAGATCGCCGTGCAGTCGGCGCTGACCGGGCACCTGGTGTTCACCACCATCCACGCCAACAACGTGTTCGATGTGATCGGCCGCTTCAGCCAGATGCAGGTCGACCCCTACAGCTTCGTCTCGGCGCTCAACGCCGTGCTGGCCCAGCGCCTGGTACGCCTGGCCTGCCCGCACTGCGCGGTGCCCTGCGAGCCCGACGACGAACTGCTGGCCGCCTCGGGCCTGGCCCGTGGCGCGGTGACCGGCTGGCGCTTCGTGCGCGCCCAGGGCTGCGGCCAGTGCCGTGGCAGCGGCTACCGCGGGCGCAGCGCCATTGCCGAACTGCTGCACCTGGACGACGACCTGCGGCAGATGATCGTCGAACGCCGCCCGCTCGCGCAGATCAAGCAGCTGGCCTGCCAACGCGGCCTGCGCCTGCTGCGCGCCTCGGCCCTGGACCTGGTCCGCGACGGCCGCACCACACTCGAGGAGATCAACCGTGTCACATTTATCGCCTGATCGGTACTGCGCCGTGCTCGGCGCCGAGGGTGTCGGCCTGGGTCGCTGGCACGGACATCAACACCAGTGGCTGGGCAGCCGCGCCTTCAACTGCGATGCCGCCCAGCCCGCCTGGGCCCCGGCCCTGGAGGCCCTGGCCGGCCTGCTCGGCGAGCACCCGGCACGCGGCGCGCAACTGCGGGTGCTGCTCTCGGCCCGCTACAGCCGCTTCTGCCTGGTGCCCTGGAGCGACGCCATCGGCACCCCGGGCGAGCTGGACATCTACGCCCGGGCCTGCTTCGAACACCTCTACGGCCAGGCCCTGGACGACTGGCGCATCGTGCTGTCGCCGGAGCCGGCGGGCGCCGCGCGCATCGCCACCGCGCTGCCCGAGGCGCTGCTCCAGGGCCTGCAGGCCCTGGGCCGGGAAAGCCGCCTGAGCCTGCGCTCGGTGCAGCCTTACCTGATGGCCGCCTACAACCGCTGCTCGTCGCAGCTGGCCCAGGGCGACTTCCTGTTCGTGCTCGCCGAGCCGCGCCGCAGCGTGCTGCTGCTGGCCGCCGGCGGCGCCTGGCAGCAGGTGCTGGCCCAGGGCTGCGCCGACAGCGACCAGGCCCTGCAGGCGCTGATCGAGCGCACCTGCGAGCTGTACGGTGAGCAGCCGCCGCGGGTGTACCTGCACGCGCCGGGACGTACGGCGGCCTCGCAGCTGGCGGCGGTGCAGCTGTGCGCGCCGAGCGCCGAGGCCGATCCGCTGTGCGCCATGTGGCGGGCGGTGGCCTGACATGCGCCGCCTCGACCTGGAATTCCAGCCCCGCCACAGCAGCCCCCTGGCCTGGTCGCTGCTGGCCCTGGGCGGCGCCGTGCTGGCAGTGCTGGTGCTGGCCCAGCAGCAACTGGTGAGCGAGCAGGTAGACCTGGAAGGCCGCGTGCACCAGCTCGAACTCAAGCTCGGCCGGCGCCCGGCCACCGCTGCCGTGCAGAGCAGCGCGGTGATCCGCGAGCAGGCCGAGCGCCTGGCACAGATGCGCAGCGTCTCGCAGCAACTGCAGCGGCCCTGGCAGCAACTGTTCGCCATGCTCGAGGCCATGCCGCAGGAAGACGTGGCGCTGCTCAGCCTCACCCCCGACGCACGCAAGGGCCAGGTCCGCATCAGCGCCGAGGCGCGCAACCTCGAGGCGATGCTGCAGTACCACCAGCGCCTGGAGCGCAGCGCCGAGCTGTCCGACGTGTCGCTGCTCAACCACGAGGTGCTGGCCGGGCAGGCCGAGCATCCGGTGCGCTTCAACCTCACCGCCACCTGGGAGACCGGCCATGCGCGTCCCTAGCCTGATCGTCCACGAAGCGCTGCGGCGCCTTGGCCGGGCAGGGCTGGCGGCGCTGCTGGTTGGCGCCCTGGCGCTGGCCGTCGCCCTGGCCGGGGTGCTGCCGCACTGGCAGGCGGTGCGCGAACTGCGTGCCAGCGAGGCCGATGCCAGCGTCCAGGTACAGCGCCTGGCGCGCGGCGAGCTGAAGGTCCAGGCCCGGCCCGAGCAACAGGCGCTGGATGAGCTGCGCCAGCAGCTGCCCGGCCAGCCCCAGGCCAGCGAGCTGATCGAGCGCCTGTACCACCTGGCCAGCGCCGAGCGCATCAGCCTGTCCCGCGGCGAGTACGCCCTGGGGGTGGACCCCAAGACTCAGCTTGCGCGCTACCAGATCGTCCTGCCGGTGCGGGGCAGCTACCCGCAGATCCGAGGCTTTCTCAAGGCACTGCTCGGCCAATTGCCGACCCTGGTGCTGGAGGACCTGGAGCTGCAGCGCAAGCGGATCGGTGACCGGGAACTGACCGGTCGTGTGCGCATGACCCTTTACCTGTCGAGGTCGTGATGAACACTCAGCGTGCGGTGATGTGGGCCGGGTTCCTGGGGATGAGCGCCGCGCTGGCGTGGGCGCCGGGGCACTGGTTCGGCCTGGAGGACGAGGCGGCCCCTTTCGCGGGTAAACCCGCTCCCACAGGGTCCCGGGATGCAGCTGACCCTGTGGGAGCGGGTTTACCCGCGAAGAGGCCGGAACAGGCTTCCACAGACCTGTTCCCCAGCCAGCAATGGACCCCACCCCAGGCCCTGGCCACCGTCACCGAGCAACCCGTGGTCACCGCTCCGGTGGCCGTCGCGCCCACCGCCCCGACGCTGCCGTTTCGCTTCATCGGCCGCATGGGCGAGCGCGACGACCTGCAGATCTTCCTGCAGAGCGGCGACAAGCTCTACGTCGTGCGCCAGGGCGATGTGATCGATGACACCTACCGTCTGGACCACGTCTCGGCCACCGAGCTGAGCCTGGTCTACCTGCCACTGCACCAGCCACAGACCCTGTCTGTCGGGAGCGCCCCATGAAATCGTCGAAGTTGTGCAAGCCTGCACCGTTCATGCTCCTGGCCCTGTGCGTGGCCATCGGCGGATGCGGCTCGAGCGCCGCGCGCAAGGACAGCCAGGAATTGATCAAGGAAGGCCAGTACGAGGCCGGGATCGCCCGCCTGGAAGAGGCCCTGCGCGAGGATCCGCGTGACACCGAACTGAACATCGCCCTGGCCCACGGCCGCCAGGCTGCGGTCGAGGCGCTGCTGACCCAGGCCGACAGCGACCGCGTGCGCCACGACTTCGCCGGCGCGCGCATGGGCTACGGCCGGGTGCTGACCATAGAGGCCAACAACCGCCGCGCCCAGGAAGGCATCCGCCAGCTGGAGCTGATCCGCACCCTCGACGATCGCGTCGCCCTCGGCCAGGCGGCGTTGCGCCAGGGCGACCTGTTCGGCGCCGAGCGCTACATGCGCGAGGTGCTGCGCCTGGATCCGCAGAACCAGAAAGGCCAGATGCTGCGCAGCGACATCGAGAACGTCCAGGCGCGTACCGCCACGCCGTACCCGCAGCTGCGCAGCAAGCTGGAACGCCCGGTCACCCTGGAGTTTCGCGATGCTGACCTTAAGACCATCTTCGAGGTGCTGGCCCAGGTCGCCGGGATCAACTTCATCTTCGACAAGGACCTGCGCCCGGACATGAAGGCCACCATCTTCGTGCGCGAGGTACGCATCGAGGACGCCGTGGCCCTGCTGCTGGAGCAGAACCAGCTGCGCCAGAAGATCGTCAACGACAACACCTTGCTGATCTACCCGGACTCGCCGCAGAAGACCAAGGACTACCAGGAATTGGTCATGCGCACCTTCTACCTGACCAGCATCGACGCCAACACCGCGCTGAACATGGTCAAGACCATGCTCAAGACCCGTGACGTGTTCGTCGACGAGCGCCTCAACACCCTGACCATGCGCGACACCCCCGACGCCGTGCGCATGGTCGAGAAGCTGCTGCAGTCCCAGGATCAGTCCAACCCCGAGGTGGTGCTGGAGGTGGAGGTGATGGAGGTGGCCACCTCGCGCATCCTCGACCTCGGCCTGCAATGGCCCAACACCTTTGGCGTGCTGACCAGCGACGGCAAGTCGGTGAGCGTGCTCGACCAGCTGCGCGGCATCGACTCCAGCCGGATCAGCATCTCGCCGGCGCCGCAGGCCAAGATCAACGCCCAGGACAAGGACATCAACACCCTGGCAAGCCCCGTGATCCGGGTCAGCAACCGCGAGCAGGCGCGCATCCACATCGGCCAGCGGGTGCCGATCATCAGCGCGACCTCGGTGCCCTCGACCCAGGGCCCGGTGATCACCGAGAGCGTCACCTACCTGGACGTCGGCCTCAAGCTCGAAGTGCAGCCCACCGTGCACCTGAACAACGAGGTGGCGATCAAGGTGGCCCTGGAAGTGAGCAACGCCACGCCCCTGGAGGCGACCCGCCAGGGCACCATCCCTGTCCAGGTCGATACCCGCAATGCCCAGACCAGCCTGCGCCTGCATGACGGCGAGACCCAGGTGCTGGCCGGGCTGGTACGCAACGACCACAACGCCAGCGGCAACAAGATCCCCGGGTTGGGTGACATTCCCGGCCTGGGCCGGCTGTTCGGCAGCAACAAGGACGACATGAGCAAGTCCGAGCTGGTGCTGGCGATCACCCCGCGCATCGTGCGCAACCTGCCGTACCAGAGCCCGTCGGACATGGAGTTCGCCACCGGCACCGAGTCGGCCCTGCAGGTGCGCCAGCTGGCCCAGCCGGTGCCGGCCAGCGCCGTGCCCACCGAGGTGCCGGGCAGCAAGTCGCAGGAGGCGCCGCTGGTCGAAGGGCAGATGGCGGTGGTGCCCGCCAGCCCGAGGCCACGGCCATGACACGTCGCCAGCAGGGCTTCAGTCTGATCGAGGTGGTGCTGACCCTGGCGCTGCTCGGGCTGCTCGCCAGCATGGCCGCGCCACTGACCGAGACCGTGGTGCGCCGGGGCAAGGAGCAGCAGCTGCGCGAGGCCCTGTACCAGATCCGCGACGCCATCGATGCCTACAAGCGCGCCTTCGACGCCGGCTACATCGAGAAGCGCCTGAACGGCAGCGGCTATCCGCCGAACCTGCAGGTGCTGGTGGACGGCGTGCGCGATGTGCGCAGCGCCAAGGGCGCGAAGTTCTACTTCCTGCGGCGCATCCCCCACGACCCGCTGCGCGCCGTCAAGGCCGACGACCAGGGCGGCTGGGGCCTGCGCGCCTACGACAGCGCGGCCGACAGCCCGCGCGAGGGCGAGGACGTGTTCGACGTGTACTCCCTGGCCGCCGGCAAGGGCCTCAACAACGTCCCCTACGGGCAATGGTGACGGCGATGAAACCGAGCAAGGGCTTCACCCTCATCGAACTGCTGGTGGTGATGGCGATCATCGCCACCCTGATGACCATCGCCATGCCGCGCTACTTCAACAGCCTGGAGGCCTCCCGCGAGGCCACCCTGCGCCAGAGCCTGGCGGTACTGCGCGAGGCGCTGGACCACTTCTACGGCGACACCGGGCACTACCCCGATTCCCTCGACCAGCTGGTGGAGCAGCGCTACCTGCGCAACACCCCGGTCGACCCGATCACCGAACGTCGCGATGCCTGGCAGCTGGTGCCACCGCCCGAGGGCGTGGCCGGCGGGGTGGCCGACATCAAGAGTGGAGCCAGCGGGAGGGCGCGTGATGGCAGCCTCTATGCCGAATGGTGAAACCGGCTTCACCTATCTGGGCGTGCTGCTGCTGATCGCCATCAGCAGCGTGGCCCTGGCGGCTACCGGCACCCTGTGGGCCACCAGCGTGCAGCGTGAGCGCGAGCGCCAGCTGCTGTGGGTGGGCGGCCAGTATGCCCAGGCACTGCGCAGCTACTACCGCGCCTCGCCGGGCCTGGCCCAGTACCCGCAGGAGCTGGGCGAGCTGGTGGAGGACAACCGTTTCCCGGCGCCGCAGCGCCACCTGCGCAGGCTCTACCCAGACCCTGTCGGCGGCCAAGAGTGGGGCCTGCTGCGCGCGGTCGATGGCCGCATCACCGGAGTGTACAGCCGCTCCGAGGCCGCGCCGCTCAAGCGCAGCGGCTTCGACGCCCAGTGGAACGGCTTCGAGGGGCTGGAGCACTACAGCGACTGGCAGTTCGTCGCCGAACAGGCCTTTGCCGAGAGCGCCGGCGACGCCCGGCGGCATGCAGGCCCGGGAGAGGCGCCATGAAACGCCTGGCCGCGCTGGTGTGCCTGTGCCTGGCCCTGCTGCAGGGCCAGGCCCGGGCGGGTGCCGAGGACGAGATGATGGGTTTCATCGTCGACAACACCATCTCGCACATCGGCCACGACTTCTATCACGCCTTCAGCGACCGGCTGCGCGCCACCAGCCGGCTCGACTTCAACCTGGTGGTGCGTGAACGCCCGGATGCCCGCTGGGGCAGCCTGGTGACGGTGGAATACGAGCGCGAGGTGTTGTACCGGCGCTTCCTGCCGCCCAACACCACGCAACTCAACGACGAGGCCATCGCGGCCGCCGACCTGGTCAGGCAACAGATCATCCAGCGCAAGCTGCAACGACTGCTGCAGGACACAACTGATCTTGAGAGGGACGAGCTATGAGCACCCACCTTGCACGACGCATCGCCGCCTGCCTGCTGGCTGCCGGCCTCGGTGGCCAGGCCCTGGCCACGGAGTTGGTGTACACCCCGGTCAACCCGTCCTTCGGCGGCAACCCGATCAATGGCGCCTGGCTGCTGAACAACGCCCAGGCGCAGAACGACTACGACGATCCCGACCTCAAGGACCGCAGCTCGGCGTTCGCCGGCACCTCGGCCCTGGAGCGCTTCAGCAACCAGCTCGAGTCGCGCCTGCTCGGGCAACTGCTGGACAACATCAGCAACGGCAACACCGGCAGCATGTCCACCGACGCCTTCCTGATCGACGTCATCGACGACTCGGGGGCGCTGAGCATCAAGGTCACCGACCGGGCCACCGGGGAAGTCTCGATCATTGAGGTCAGCGGCCTGAACCCCTGAGAGGGAAGGGTCTTTACTGGGGAGAGAACGCCATGAAACGCCTGCTGAGCACACTGCTGGTCCTCGCTGCCCTGGGTAGCCTGCAAGGCTGCGGCCTGCGCGAGCCGATGCCCGCCGAACAGGACCCCGAGACCCCGACGCTGACGCCGCGGGCCTCGACCTACTACGATCTGGTCAACATGCCCCGGCCACGCGGTCGGCTGATGGCGGTGGTGTACGGCTTCCGCGACCAGACCGGGCAATACAAACCGACCCCGGCCAGTTCGTTTTCCACCAGCGTCACCCAGGGGGCGGCTAGCATGTTGATGGACGCGCTCAACGCCAGTGGCTGGTTCGTGGTGCTGGAGCGCGAGGGCCTGCAGAACCTGCTGACCGAGCGCAAGATCATCCGCGCCTCGCAGAAGAAGCCCGACGTCGCGGAAAACATCCAGGGCGAGCTGCCGCCGCTGCAGGCGGCCAACCTGATGCTTGAGGGCGGCATCATCGCCTATGACACCAACGTGCGCAGCGGCGGCGAGGGTGCCCGCTACCTGGGCATCGGCCTGTCCCGGGAGTACCGGGTCGACCAGGTTACGGTCAACCTGCGGGCGGTGGACGTGCGCACCGGCCAGGTGCTGGCCAACGTGATGACCAGCAAGACCATCTACTCGGTCGGGCAGAACGCCGGGGTGTTCAAGTTCATCGAGTTCAAGAAGCTGCTCGAGGCCGAGGTGGGCTACACCACCAACGAGCCGGCGCAGCTGTGCGTGCTGTCGGCCATCGAAGCCGCGGTGGGCCACCTGCTGGCCCAGGGGATCGAGCGGCGGTTGTGGCAGGTGGCGGGGGATGGGGCGGGGGACAAGGCGGTGCTGGACAAGTACCTGAGTCAGTATCAGCAGCCGTAAGTCGAGGTTACGCGCTTGCCTGCAGGCGTGGGGGGCACCCTTGGTTCGGCCTGTCATCGTAGCGTTGTCGAGCCTGAACTATCGCCGGCATGTTCGATTCCGCCCAGTGCGCCAGGCGTTCCACGGTGCCACCCAGTGTCGCGCCCAATTCGGTCAGGGCGTACTCGACGGTGGGCGGCACGGTCGGGTGTACCTGGCGTTCCACCAGACCGTCGCGCTCGAGCTTCTTGAGGGTCTGCGACAGCACCTTCTGCGAGACGCCGGCGATATCCCGACGCAGTTGGTTGAAGCGCACCCGTTCGCCGGCGCTGAGCCGGTCGATGAGCAGCAGCACCCATTTGTCGGCCAGGCGATCGAGCACCAGGCGTGCCGGGCAGTTCGGGGCGAAGACGTCGTAGGCCGGGCATTCGCGGTAGTGGGCCATGGGTTACTCCAGGGTAATCAGGTGAGTGAAAAGTGCCTTCTTGAGCGCTTCGTCGGGGCTGGTTAGGCTGTTGTCCATGGTTCGCGGCCGCGCCATGCCCCCTTGTTAACGCACTGAAGGAAATCAGGATGAATACCGAAACCAAGGCTTCGGCGCTGCGTGCCGCCCGCTGGATCTCCACGCTGCTGCTGACTGCGGCGGCCAACCTGGGCAACGCCAGCGAACTGGTGACGCCGGTCACGCTGGTGGTCGACCAGAGCCTGCCCGAGGCCCAGGCGCAGCAGCAGATCCTTGCCGCCCGCCGCTACGACACCTTCTGGAACACCGGCGACGAGGCCATGGCCCGCGCCGCGCTGGCCGCCGACTTTCGCGACAACACCCTGCCGCCGGGGCGGGCGCAGGGCGTCGAAGGGCCGCTGAAGGCTTCCCGGGCATTCCGCGCGGCGGTGCCGGACCTGCGCTGCGAGGTGCTGCAGATGATCGTCGCCGGCGACCGGGTCACCGCTGCGCTGCGCTTCACCGGCCACTTCACCGGCACGCTGGGCGAGCATCAGGGCCAGGGCCAGGCCATCGACTTCATCGCCATGGACATTTATCGCATCGCCGATGGCCGGATCGCCGAGGACTGGCATCTGGAGGACAACCTGGCGTTCATGCGCCAGGCGGGCCTGGTGGGGCAGTGAGCAAGTAAGTGGCCCCAACGCAACCCCTGTAGGAGCGGCCTTGTGTCGCGAAAGGGCCGCAAAGCGGCCCCGGGATTTCAGCGTCGAAGCAGATATCGCTGGGGCCGCTTCGCGGCCCTTTCGCGACACAAGGCCGCTCCTACAGGTTAGGCGTAAGGCCGTCTTGCTGTGCCGAACACCCGCGGCGGATTGACCGGCGCATCGCCCTGGGCCAGGGTCCAGCGGGCGATGTCGTCCTTGCGCATGAACGCCACGCCGGCATGGCTGCGGGCATAGGCGAAGAACTGGTCCAGCGCCCGCACCACGGTGGGTGTGCCGCCGATGCGGTCATGGGCCGACAGCGACATCAGCCGGCGACGCTGGCGGCCTTCGGCGTACAGCACGTCGAATTCGTCCTTGAGCTCCTGCAGCAGGGCGGCGCCGGTCATCGCCGTGGATCCGGCGATGCGGCCGATGTCATTGTTGCGCAGGGTGTAGGGCACCACGGCGAACGGCTTGCCGCGCACCGGGGTGATCGAGGGCTCGTCGCGGGCCAGGTCGTCGATGTGGTAGAGGAAACCCAGGTCCTGGAGGATATTCAGGGTCTCGCGGGAGTGGCGCATCCAGAACGCGTTGAAACCCAGCGGACGTTGCCCGGTGACGCGCTCGATGATGGCGCTGGCCTGCTCGTACTGGCGGCGCTCCTCGGCGGGCGTCAGGCTGTACTGGGGGGCCCAGTGCAGACCGTGCCCGGCGGCTTCGTGACCACGCCGGACCACCTCGGCCGCCAGCTCCGGGTACGCTTGCACGGCCTGGCCGACCATGTGCGAGGTGACCTTGATGCCGTGCTGGTCGAACAACGCGAGCAGGCGCGGCACGCCTTCCAGCGGGCCGTAGCGGTACCAGCTGGGGGCGATGGTGTCGGGGTAGCGTGGATCCAGTGGCGGGAAGGGGCTTTCGGCATGCTCCGGCTGCCCACCCGATTCGAATTGCAAAGACACCGAGATCACCAGTTGCACGCCGTTGGGCCAGAACGCCTTGCCATCGCCGCTACCTGGCGTCGTCCCGCTGGTGCTGCCTGGCTCGCTCGCCAGTGCCGCGCCCGCCGCCACGGCGATGCCGCCGGCGAGGGTGCCTTTCATGAAGTCTCTTCTGCTGGTCATCGGTTCGCTCCTGAGTGCGTGGGTTTCGATGCCGGCAGTGTAATTAGCGAAAAAATCGCCAATAATCAGCCGAAAGGCAAAATCATATTTCGGAAAAAGCGAAAACCATGCTGGATCATCTGGCCTTGTTCCTGACCATCATCGAAAAGGGCAGCCTGTCGGCGGCGGGCCGCGAGCGCGGCCTGTCACCGGCCACTGTGTCCGAGCGCCTGTCGGCGCTGGAGGCGCATTACGGGGTGGCGCTGCTGACCCGCAGCACCCGCTCGCTCAGCCTGACCGACGCCGGTCGCCTGCTGGCCGACGGCGCCCGGCGCTTGCTGGCCGAGGCCGACGAGCTTGAGAACCAGCTGCGGCACGGCCAGCAGAAGATCTCCGGGCTGGTACGCCTGAGCGCCCCGGTGGACCTCGGCCAGCACTGCATCGCGCCGCTGCTCGACCGCTTCCTCGCCGAGCACCCCGAGGTGTCGATCGACCTGGACCTGACCGATGGCTACGTCGACCTTGTGGGGCAGGGCATCGACTTCGCCGTCCGTTACGGCACATTGGCCGACAGCTCACTGCGCGCCCGGCCCCTGGGTGATAACCGCCGGGTGGTGTGCGCCGCGCCCGATTATTTGCGTCGGCATGGAACACCGCTGCACCCGGACGACCTGTCGCGTCACGACTGCATCATCATGCGCTTCGGCATTCACACCGAGCGGGTCTGGCCGTTTCGTCTGGGCTCGGCGGCGTATCCGGTCAGCGTGCGCGGGCGGCGGGTCGCCAACAACGGCGAGCAGGTGCGGCGCTGGGCCCTGGACGGGCATGGCCTGTGCCTGAAGTCGCTGCGCGATGTGCAGGATGACCTGGACAGTGGCCGGCTGGTGGAGGTGCTGGGCGACTTCAGCGCCGGGCAGGTGGCGCTGCAGATCGTCTATCCGCCGGCCCGGGTGCAGCCGAGGCGGGTGCGGGCGCTGATGGAAGCGATCGTGGCGGAGCTTGGGGCATAGTGTTGAACGGGGCCTTGTGGGAGCGGCCTTGTGTCGCGAAAGGGCCGCACAGCGGCCCCAGCGGCGTCTGCCCTGATGCGAAAATCCCGGGGCTGCTTTGCAGCCCTTTCGCGACACAAGGCCGCTCCCACAGAAGAAGGACAGTTGTGCCCATGTATCTGCTGCGAACACCCAGCAGTTGCGCTGAACTATAGTGATGGGCGGCCAGTGCGTGACGACAAGGGACTTTGATGGCAGCAGCCAGGAAACACACTGATGACGGCGTCTTCGCGGTGACCGGCGAGGGCCGCGCCGTGTCGTTGTTCCGCTTGGTGCTCGGTTTCATGGCCGTGGTGATGCTGGCGTTCGTGCTGATCGAGGGTTGGCGGATCTGGCGCGAGTACCGGCAGGCGTTCAGCGACGCCGAGAACGCGGTCACCAACCTGGCACGGGCCACCGCCCAGCACGCCGAGGACGCCATCCGCCAGGTGGACGCGATCACCGCCGTCCTGGCCGAGCGCCTGGAAGGCGATGGCTTCGCCCATGTCGATCGACCGCGTATGCACGCCCTGCTCAAGCAACAGGCGCGGATCATGCCGCAATTGCACGGCCTGTTCGTCTATGGCGCCGATGGCAGCTGGATCGTCACCGACAAGGATGCCGTGCCGCCGGGCGCCAACAACGCCGACCGCGACTATTTCATCTACCACCAGACCCACGCCGACCGTCAGGTGCGCATCGGCTCGGTGGTGCGCAGCCGCTCAACGGGCGATCTGATCATCCCCATCTCGCGGCGCCTGGACCTGCCCGATGGCCACTTCGCGGGGGTGCTGCTGGGCACCATCAAGGTCGACTGGTTCGTGCGTTACTACGGCGACTTCAAGATCGATGAACGTGGCGCCCTGGTGCTGGCCAAGCGCGACGGCACCATCCTCGTGCGCCGGCCGTTCGTCGAGCAGGTCATCGGCCGCAGCCTGGCCGGCAGCGAGATCTTCCGTCATTACCTGCCCTACGCCAGCGAAGGGGTGGCCGAGGCGGTGGCAGTGGTTGACGGCACGACGCGGTTGTACGCGTTCCGCGCGCTGTCCAGCTACCCGCTGGTGGTGCAGGCGGGCTTGTCCCGCGAGTCGATCGTCGGGCCCTGGCGGCATGACATGATCAAGTCGGTGGCCGTGCTGGTCCTGCTGCTGATTGGCCTGGCCGGCTTCGGCTGGATCGTTTTACGCCAATTGCGCGAGCGCATCGCCATCGAGCGCGCGCTGCACCAGGCCCACCAGACCCTCAAGGCGCTGGCTCTGAGCGACAGCCTGACCGGGTTGGGCAACCGCCGACGCCTGGACGCGGTGTTCGAGCCGGAGATCCGCCGGGCGCGCCGCCAGGGCCGGCCGCTGGCCCTGGTGATGCTCGACCTGGACTACTTCAAGGCCTATAACGATCGCTACGGCCACCCGGCGGGCGACCAGTGCCTGCGGCGTTTCGCCGAGCTGTTGCGACAGGCGCTGAAGCGCCCAGGGGACCTGGCGGTGCGTTATGGTGGCGAGGAGTTCACCCTGTTGTTGCCCGATACCGATGTCCAGGGCGCCAGCCAGATCGTCCAGGAGATCCTGCAGCTGTTGCGCCGGCTGGGCATCGAGCATGCCGGCAGCCCGTTGGGGCATGTCACGGCCAGTGCCGGTATCGCGGTGGGTGCACCGACGCTGGAGACGGTGACCCCGGAGAACCTGATGGCGGCGGCGGATGCGGCGCTTTATGAAGCCAAGCGTCAGGGGCGGGATCGCTACTGTCTTGCGGCCAGCGCGGAGCAGCATCCGGCGCATTGAGGCCGCAGGAATCGCCCAGGCATCACCAGCGTTGTGCGGGCATTCGTGGGAGCGGGCGTTACTCGACCTCGACCAACACCCCATCACGGCCAAGCCGATAACGCTGCAGGTCCCGGGCCAGGGTCAGGTGCCCGTTGTAGTGCGCCAGCGCCTCTTCACGCACCTCCTCGATGGAGCCACCACGCCCGCCGCCCGACTGGTAGCGGGCACTGAAATGCGTCAGCACCAAATTCTTCACCCCCGCCGTTTCGGCGAAGCGCGCCACTGCGGCGGCGGTGCTGTGGCCGAAGGTCGCCTGGGCACGCTCGACCACCGGCTGGGTGAAGGTCGCCTCATGGACCAGCACATCCACGTTCGCCGCCAGCGTGCTCAACAGCTCCGGGCGATCATTGTCGCCACAGACGATGATCCGCTGCGCCGGGCGCGTCGGTTGCAGGTAGGCCTGTGGGTCGAGCTGGCGCCCCTCGTGCTCGACAGTCCTGCCACGGGCCAACTGCCCCCACAGCGGCCCGGCAGGAATGCCGTCGGCCTGCAGGCGCTGTGTGTCCAGCCGTGGCTCTGGGTCACGCTCCTCGAACACGAAACCGTAGGACGGCACCCGGTGCGACAGCTCGACCACGCCGATCTGCACATTGCCATGTTCCAGCCCGGTGAAGGTCTCGACCGGCTGCATCTGCAGCTCGAAGGGCAGGTAGGTATCGCTGACCGCCAGGCTCTGGCGCACCCAGGCCTGCAGGTCGGCCGGTAAAACCAGCTGCAGCGGCTCCTTGCGCCCCGACATGCCGGCGCTGGCCAGCAGCCCCGGCAAGCCGAAGCAGTGGTCGCCGTGCACATGGGTGATGAGGATGGCGCGCAGGTCGCGCACCGACAGCGGGCTGTGCAGCAACTGGTGTTGGGTACCTTCGCCGCAATCGACCAGGTACCAGCCGGTGCCGGACGATTCGATGACCGCGGTCGCACTGACGTTGCGGGCCTTGGTGGGCACACCGGAAGAGGTGCCCAGAAACTGCAGGTCCATTGCCTGACTCCTTGATTCGATGTTGTTGCGGCCCCGCAGTGCGGGGCGCGCGGAGGCTAGCATGGTGCTGCCGGAGGGGCCAGTGCTGCTTCCTGCTGTCACCGGACCGCTCCCAACATCGAGCTTACGCCCTGCAAAGCCTAGTAGACACTGCCCTGGGCGATGGCAGCGTTCCCCTCCTTGAACTTGCCCGCCAACCCCTGCAAGCCGCGCATCAGCACTGTGGTGTCGACCCCTACGGCGACGAACGCCGCGCCCAGCTCGATATACCGTCGCGCCAGCGCTTCGTCGGCGCTGAGGATCCCCGCCGCCTTGCCGGCCCGGCCGATGCGTACGATGGCGTCGTCGATGGCCGCCTGCACTTCGGGATGCCCCGGATTACCCCGGTGTCCCATGGCCGCGCTGAGGTCGGCGGGGCCAATGAACACGCCATCGACGCCTTCGACGGCGCAGATCGCATCGAGGTTGGCCAGCCCTTCGCGGTTCTCCACCTGCACCAGCAGGCACATCTGTTCGTCGGCCTGGTCCAGGTAGCCGGGGATGCTGTTCCAGCGCGACGCCCGCGCCAAAGCGCTGCCGACACCGCGCACGCCCTGGGGTGGGTAACGCATCGCCCGCACCAGCTGGCGTGCCTGTTCGGCGCTTTCGACCATGGGCACCAGCAGGGTCTGCGCGCCGATATCCAGCAGTTGCTTGATCAGCGCGGTGTCGCCGATCACCGGGCGCACGATGGGTTGGGCCGGGTAGGGCGCTACTGCCTGCAACTGGCCGAGCAGGCTGCGCAGGTCGTTGGGCGCGTGCTCGCCGTCGAGCAGCAGCCAGTCGAAGCCGGCGTTGGCCGCCAGCTCCGCGCTGTACGGGTCGGCCAGGCCGAGCCACAGGCCGATCTGCGCCTGGCCGCCGCGCAGGCGTTGCTTGAAGGTATTGATGGGCATGTCCATGGCGGTTCCTCAGACGAATCGGCAGGCGATCGACCCCAGCAGGTCGTAGTCGGCGTGAAAGGTATCGCCGGGGCGGGCGGCCACCGGGCGGGTGAACGAGCCGCCGAGAATGATCTGGCCGGCCTCCAGGCCCACGTCGTATGGCGCCAGCTTGTTGGCCAGCCAGGCCACGCCCTTGGCCGGGTGGTTGAGTACCGCCGCCGACACGCCGGACTCCTCGATCACGCCGTTGCGGTACAGCACCGCCGGCACCTTGCGCAGGTCGACGTCGCCCGGGCGCACGGCGCGACCGCCCATGACCACGCCGGCGTTGGCGGCGTTGTCGGAGATTGTGTCGAACACCTTGCGGGTGGCGCCGCTGAGCGGGTCGACCTGCTGGATGCGCGCATCGATGATCTCCAGGGCCGGAATCACCCACTCGGTGGCGTCGAGCACATCGAACAGGGTCACGTTAGGTCCCTTGAGCGGCTTGCCGAGGATGAACGCCAGTTCCACCTCGACCCGGGGCACGATGAAGCGCTCGAAGGGAATGTCGCTGCCTTCGTCGAACAGCATGTCGTCGAGCAGCGCGCCGTAGTCCGGCTCGGTGATGTTCGAGGAGACTTGCATGGCCCGGGAGGTGAGGCCGATCTTGTGGCCGACCAGCTTGCGGCCGTCCTTGATCTTCTGCGCCACCCAGGCACGCTGGATGGCATAGGCGTCCTCGATGCTGATCGAGGGGTGTTCCAGGGAGAACTGGCCGACCTGTTCGCGGGTGCGTTCTGCCTGGTCGAGGCGGGCGGCGGCTTGCTGGATGATGCGGGCGTCGAGCATGGAGACCTCAGGGCTGACGGGGGAACAGGGGATGCAGGCTGCTGTGCTTGGCGTCGTACACCTGCGCCTGGCTTTCATCGATCTGCAGGGTCAGCCCGACCGGGCGACGTTCCAGCAGCGCGTCCAACTGCCGACGCAGCACCGCCAGCAGCGCATCGCCGACCTGCCGGTGCACTGTGGCGCTGCGACCGCTGCCCATGCGCAGGTTGGCGTAGACGAAGCCGTAGTCGCCACGACCATCGGCGATCGCCGCGTGGGCGGCCGGGTAGGCCAGCACGCGGGTGCCGCCGGTGGGGAACACCTGGCGATCATGTTCGTCGCGCTGGGCGAGCATGCAGTCGGCCAGGGCGCGGCACAGGCCGGGCATATCGGCATCGGCTTCGATGTCCGGGCTGTAGAGCAGGACCAGATGGGGCATGAAGCTGCTCCTTACAGGCGGCTGGCGGACGTGACGCCGGCCGGGTTCGAGGCCTGGGCGGCGGGGATCGCGCTGCCGTCCTGCGGCGTGACCGGGAAGATCGCGTTGATCTGGCCGGTGCCGGAGGAGCCGAAGTACGGCGTCACCACCTCGGCCTTGGCGTCGTACTGCGACCAGCCCAGGGCGCCGAGCAGCATCGCGGTGTCGTGCATGAAGCCTTCGCCGTGGCCCTTGACCGCGTACTCGGGCAGCATCGCGCAGAAGTCGGCCCAGTCGCCGTCCTGCCACATGCGCACCACGCGGTGGTCGAGGGTCTCCAGGAACGGGCTCCAGACCTTGGTGGCAAAGTCCGGGGCCTGGCCGTTCTGGGCAAAGCGGTGCGACAGCGAGCCACTGGCCAGGAAGGCCACGGTGCCGTCGTAGTGGTCCTCGACCGCCTTGCGCATGGCCCAACCCAGGCGCGCGCTGTCGTTGAGGTAATGCGAGGTGCACAGCGCCGAGACCGAGATCACCTTGAAGTGGCGGTCGGCGTTCATGTAACGCATCGGTACCAGGGTGCCGTACTCCGGGGCCAGGGTGGTGGCGTCGTGGGCCATGGTCTCCACGCCCAGGCGGTTGCATTCCTCGGCCAGCAGACGCCCGAGCTCAGGGTTGCCGGGAAAACCGTAGTCCATGTTGGCGATGAAGTGCGGCAGTTCGTTGCTGGTGTACAGGCCTTCGAAGTGCGCGGCGCAGTTGATGTGGTAGTTGGCGTTGACCAGCCAGTGGGTGTCGAACACGACGATGGTGTCCACGCCCAGTTCGCGGCAGCGCCGGCCGATCTCGTGGTGGCCGTCGATGGCCGCCTGGCGAAAGCCCTGGCGGGGGCCGGGCAGTTCGGACAGGTACATCGAGGGCACATGGGTGATCTTGGCGGCAAGAGCGAGTTTGCCCATGGGAATCTCCTGTGATTGTTGTTGTGGCCGCATCGCGGGGCAAGCCCGCTCCCACGACTCACGTGGGAGCGGGCTTGCCCCGCGATGGCGTCAGACGCCCCAGCGCGGAATGTGATGGCTACCCATGGATATACACACGTTCTTGATCTCGGCGAAGACCTCGAAGCTGTATTGCCCGCCTTCGCGCCCGGTGCCCGAGCCTTTCACCCCGCCGAACGGCTGGCGCAGGTCGCGCACGTTCTGGCTGTTGATGAACACCATGCCCGCCTCGATGCCACGGGCCAGGCGGTGGGCCTTGCCGATGTCCTGGGTCCAGATGTACGAGGCCAGGCCGTATTCGGTGTCGTTGGCCAGCTGCAGCGCTTCGGCCTCGTCCTTGAACGGGATCAGGCAGACCACCGGGCCGAAGATCTCTTCCTGGGCGATGCGCATCCTGTTGTTCACGTCGGCGAACACCGTCGGCTGGATGAACTGCCCCTTGGCCAGGTGCGCCGGCAGTCCGGCCGGACGCTCCAGGCCACCGGCCACCAGGCGTGCGCCTTCCTCGAGGCCGATGCGGATGTAGCCGGTGACCTTGTCGTAGTGCTGCTGGGTGATCATTGAGCCGACCTGGGTCTTCGGATCGGTCGGGTCACCGACGACCAGGCGTTTGGCGCGGGCGGCGAACTCGGCGACGAACTGCGGGTACACGCTCTCCTGGATGAAGATTCGACTGCCGGCGGTGCAGCGCTCGCCGTTGAGCGAGAAGATGGTGAACAGCGCGGCGTCCAGCGCACGCTCGAGGTCGGCGTCTTCGAAAATCAGCACCGGCGACTTGCCGCCCAGCTCCATGGAGTATTTCTTCAGGCCCGCCGTCTGCATGATTTTCCGGCCGGTGGCGGTGCCGCCGGTGAAGGAGATGGCGCGCACGTCCGGGTGGCGTACCAGGGCATCGCCGGCGGTGGCGCCGTAGCCCTGGATCACGTTGAGCACGCCATCGGGGATGCCGGCCTCGACCGCCAGGCGTCCCAGCTCATTGGCGGTCAGCGGCGACAGCTCGCTCATCTTCAGTACTGCGGTGTTGCCCAGGGCCAGGCATGGCGCGGTCTTCCAGGTGGCAGTCATGAACGGCACGTTCCAGGGCGACACCAGGCCGCACACGCCCACCGGCTGGTACAGGGTGTAGTTGAGCATCTGGTCGTCCACCGGGTAGGTGTGGCCGTCCATGCGCGTGCACACCTCGGCGAAGAAGTCGAAGTTGTGCGAGGCCCGCGGGATCAGCACATTGCGCGTCTGGTGGATCGGCAGGCCGGTATCCAGGGTCTCCAGTTCGGCCAGCTGCGGCACGTTCTGCTCGATCAGCTCGCCCAGGCGGCGCATCAGTCGGGCGCGCTCCCTGGCCGGGGTGTTGGCCCACTTGGGGAAGGCTTGCTTGGCCGCGGCCACGGCCTGGGCGACTTCCTCGGCGCCGCCGCTGGCGACTTCACCGATGGCTTCGCCGGTGGCCGGGTTGTAGTTGACGAAGGTGTCGCGGCTCTCGACTTCGCGGCCGTTGATCCAGTGCTTGATCATGCTGTTGCCTCGTGTGCTTTGCGGGCGAAGAACTCGGCTTCGCTGACGATTCGGTTGACCAGGCGGCCGACGCCTTGCACTTCCACCACCACCTCGTCGCCCGGCACCACGTCGGCCAGGCCTTCCGGTGTACCGGTGGCGATCATGTCGCCGGGCTGCAGGGTCATGAAGCTTGAGAAGTATTCGATCAGGTAGGGGATGTCGAAAATCATGTCTGCGGTGGTGCCTTGTTGTTTCAGCTCACCGTTGATCCAGGTGCGCAGCGTCAGGTTCGACGGATCCGGCACGTCGGCGACGTCGACGATCCACGGGCCCACCGGGGTGGTGGCGTCGCGGTTCTTCACCCGCAGGTTGGGACGGTAGTAGTTCTCCAGGTAGTCGCGGATGGCGTAGTCGTTGCACACCGTATAGCCGGCCAGGTACTCGAGGGCGTCCTCGCGCCGGACGTTGCGCGCCGGCTTGCCGATCACCGCCACCAGCTCACACTCGTAGTGCATGTACTTGACGTTGTCCGGGCGCCAGGTGACCTGCTCGTGCCCGGTGTAGGTGCCCGGCGACTTGATGAACGCCAGCGGCTCGGTGGGTGGGGTGAAGGCCAGCTCGGCGGCGTGGTCGGCGTAGTTCAGGCCCAGGGCGAACATGTTGCCGGTGGCCGGCGGCAGCCAGGTGACGTGGTCGGCATGGACCAGGCGGCCGTCGGCCAGGCGCAGGTGCTGGTCGTCCTCGACGGTGACCTGATGGACCTGGCCGTCGAACTGGATACGGGCGTGTTTCATGGGGCGAGTCCTTGTTCGGCGACGATGGAATTGGTCAGTTGGCCAAGGCCGTCGATCTCGACAGTCACCTGGTCGCCGGGCAGCACATCGACGCGGCCTTCGGGGGTACCGGTGATCAGCACGTCGCCGGTATGCAGGGTCATGAACTCGCTGATCTCGGCGATCAACCGGGCCACGCCGCGCACGCAGTTGTGGGTGTTGTTCTGCTGGCGCAGCTCGCCGTTGACCCACAGGCGGATGCCCAGCGCGTCGGGGTTGCCGACTTGCGCGACCGGCACCAGCTGCGGGCCGATGGCGCAGAAGCCGTCGCGGCACTTGGCCTTGACCGCCGGGCGGTAGTAGCTGTCCTCGGGCAGGCTGAACTCGTTGACGATGGTGTAGCCGGCCACATGCGCGAGGGCGTCGTCGACGCTGACGCGGCTGGCGTCCTTGCCGATCACTACGCCCAGCGCGGGGCCGGGTTGCAGGCGCTCGACTGCCGATGGGTAGGTGACCGGTTGGGCGTGCCCGTTGCGGGTGTTCGGGGTCTTGATGAACAGCACCGGTTTGACCGGCGGCTGCTGGTACGGCGCTTCATGGAAGGATGCCAGATGCTGCAGCAGCAGGCCCTGGTAGTTCAGGGCGACGCCGAACAAGCTGCCGTTGGCGACCTCGTGCAAGGCACGGCTCATGCTTTTCTCCTGCGGTGATTGAGGCGACCAGGGGCGCCTCGTGGTGTTTTTGTTAATGTGTTAACGTTATATTTAATATGTTAACGATCGTCAAGGCGTTCACCGCTGGCCGGTGGTGCTACGATGGTTTCCCCGGCGCGTTTCACCGCTGCGAGAACAACAATGAAAGAGCGACAGCCGATCCCCAACATCAACATCGGTCAGGTGTACGACCAGCGCTACAGCGACAGCGAGGTGCACTACGACCGCCTGGGCAACCTGGCCGGTTTCTTCGGCCGCAACATGCCGGTGCACCGCCACGACCGGTTCTTCCAGGTGCACTACGTGAAGACCGGCAGTGTGCGGGTGTACCTGGACGAGCAGCGCTACCACGAGTCCGGGCCGATGTTCTTCCTCACCCCACCGACCATTCCCCATGCCTTCGTCACCGAGGCCGACGCCGACGGCCATGTGCTGACCGTGCGCCAGCAACTGGTCTGGCAACTGCTGCAGGCAGAGCCCGGGCTCGCGTTGGGGCCGCGGTTGCAACCGGCTTGCGTCGCCCTGGGTCACTTGCAAGGCGCGGCGGCCGGGGAAGTGCGGCGCCTGGAGCAGCTGTTCGACCTGCTTGGCGACGAAATTGGCCATGGCCAGGCCGGGCAGGGCACCGCCGTGCAGGACCTGGCGCGCCTGGTGATGATCAGCCTGCTGCGCCTGGGCGCCAATTCGCTGGAGGCAACGCCCGCGCGGCACGAGGACCTGCAGTTGTTCCACCGCTTCAATGAGCTGATCGAGCGCCACTACCTCGACCACTGGACGCTGCCGGCCTACGCCGCGGCGCTGGGCGTCACCGAGGCGCGGCTGAACGATGTGTGCCGGCGCATGGCCGACCTGCCATCCAAGCGGCTGGTGTTCGAGCGGCTGATGCAGGAGGCGCGCCGCTTGCTGCTGTACACCGGTGGTTCGGCCAACGAGATCTGCTATCGGCTGGGATTCAAGGATCCGGCGTACTTCAGCCGCTTCTTCCAGCGCCATGCGCAGATGACGCCGGGGGAGTACCGTCAGCGCCAGGCAGGGTTGCGTTGACATGGGGCGATCGGCTCCGGGGGCAGGCTTGCGCCGATCGTGCAACGAGGTGGGCGTCTGGAGAATGGCCGTTTGCCAGGAGCGCTGGTACTTTTCACAGGGGCTGGACAGCACCGGTGAAAATGGTTTTCACTTTATTAATATCTTAATAAAACCAGTCGTTTATCCTGATGACCAATCCTAGACCTTCCCTGACGTTGACCCTGTTGCAGGCCCGCGAAGCGACCATGGCGTTCTTCCGCCCGGCCCTCAATGCCCATGACCTGACCGAGCAGCAGTGGCGGGTGATCCGCATCCTGCGCCAGCAGGGCGAACTGGAAAGCCACCAGTTGGCGGACCAGGCCTGTATCCTCAAACCGAGCATGAGCGGCGTGCTCAAGCGCCTGGAGCGCGACGGCCTGGTGGGCAGGCGCAAGTCGCCGGAGGACCAGCGGCGGATCTTCATCAGCTTGACCGTGCGCGGGCAGCAGGCGTTCCTGGCCATGAGCGAGGAGATGGAGCGCAATTACCAGGAGATCCAGCGCCAGTTCGGCGAGGACAAGCTGGAGCAGTTGATGGGGCTACTGAATGAGCTGAAGAAAGTCAGGCCCTGATACCGTGCGCAATCCCTGTTGGAGATCGCCCAGCCTTTTGGGGCTGCGCTGTCGCGAAAGGGCTGCGTAGCAGCCCCATCGATTGATGCGTCAACGCTGAAATCTTGGGGCCGCTACGCGCCCCTTTCGCGACACAAGGCCGCTCCCACAGGGGCGTGCGTTAATGCTTGCGGCCTTTACTGACCGGCCAACTGTAACGAATCATCGAGAATCTTCAGCAACGAAGCCGCCCGCCGCGCATACACCGCCGGGTTCGCATACAGCAGCTCCACATGCAGGCTGTCGATGATCCCCAGGTACGCGTCGCCATACAGCTCCAGCTTGTTGCCATCGCTGCGGGCCCAGGCATGGCGCTCGCGCAGGGCCTGGCAGAAGCCCAGGCGGATCTGCTCCAGGTAGGCTTCGAAGCCGCTGGTGACGACCGAGCGGATCGGCGCCGGCGGCAGGAACGCCGTGCGCAGCACGAAGCGCAGGTTGGCCGAGGCCGCATAGCGCTCTGCCAGGTGCAGCGGGTGCCAGTGCCCCGGCGCCTCGCGGCCTGCCGCCTCGTGGCCGAAACCGGCCTCGACGTAGGCGGTTTCGTCCGCCAGCGCTCGCTCGAAGGCGCGCACGAACAGCGCGTCCTTGTTGGCGAAGTGGGCGTACAGCGATGCCTTGCGCATGCCCGCCAGGACGGCGATCTCGTTCAGCGATGAGCCGTCGTAGCCATGTTCGGCGAAATGCTCGACGGCATGGTCGCAGATGCGTGCTGCGGAAGGGGTCAGGGCTTTCAAGGCGGTCACTCCGGGTTCACGCTAGGGTAGGGCGAGGCGCTGATTGTCTTTGTCACGGCGGCGCGGGTCAAACCGACGATGACCAGCGCTGCGGCCGCCAGCAACCAGGCCCAGGCCAGCGGCCCCACTGTTGCCAGGTGCCCGGCCAACGGTGTGGCACTGGACGAGATCACCAGTTGCAGAGCGCCGAGCAGGGCTGCGGTGGAGCCGACGTCACGTTGTTGCGACGACATCGCCAGGGCCATCAAGGTGGCCTCGCAAATGCCTAAGCCGAACAGCGCCAGTACCACGCCCGCCAACAGCAGCGCCAGGCCCGCGCCAGTCAGCCCGGCAAGTACCGTCAGCAGCGCACCGCCGCCCATGCACAGCGCGCCCCACCAGGCCACGCGGGCCACGCCGTGGCGTGTCACCCAGTAGCCGGACAGCGCCGCGCCGAGCAGGATGGCCACGCCGCAGGCCCCGAACAGCAGGCCAAAGTGGGCGCTGGAAAGGCCGAAATGCTGCTGGTACACGTAGGCGGAACCGGCGATGTAAGCAAACAGGAAGAAGAACACCGCCGACAACGCCAGGGCCGGGCGCAGGAAGGCGCCGTCGGCGGCGATGCGTGCATAGGTGCGCCATGCGCTGGTCGGCGCCAGGCGTACCCGCTGCCCCATCGGCAAGGTTTCGCCGAGCGTCAGCATCGAGTTGACCAGGGTCAGCAGCCCCAACCCGGCCAGCACCAGCATGATCGCCCGCCAGCCATAGGCCGCGTCGATCACCCCGCCCAGCGCCGGGGCGAGGATCGGCGCCAGGCCTTCGATGGTCATCAGCAGGGCGAAGATCTGCGCCGCCCGCGCGCCGTCGGCGCTGTCGCGGACCATGCTCATGATCACCACCAGCGTCAGCGCGCTGGCCAGGCCCTGGACCAGGCGTGCCAGCAGCAACGTGTCCAGCGAAGGGGCGGCGGCGGCGCCGAGGGAAGCAAGGCTGAACACCACCAGGCCTGCGAGCAGCGGACGACGACGCCCCAATGCGTCCACCACGGGGCCGAACAACAGTTGGCCAGCGCCCATCGCCAGCAGGAAGACGGTCAGGGTCAGCTGCACCTGGGTATAGCCGGTGGCGAAGTCACGGGCCATTTCCGGCAGGCTGGCCAGGTACATGTCGATGGCCGAAGGGCCGAGGGCGCCGATCAGGGCGAGGGAGGCGGCGAAGCGCAGGTTGGAAGCAGGCATGACTGGAAAATCCGTTGGCAAAATAAACCTACCGACCGGTAGGTTGTGCAAATTATGCCAGAGTGCGTGAAGGGGTCAACCATGCCTGCATCCCCTTGCGTCCCAGATACAGGGCATCGGCATGTTTAGCGCCACCGGTCCGATCACCCCGGAATAATCCGAATCCCTCCTTATCGCCGTACTCCCAACCATGTACGGCATGCAGCCGTGCATCCCACAGCCACATGAGGTTTTGCAACCATGGCCAACAAAGACAGCAACATGACCGGTCGCCAGGACAGCAACAAGACCGGCAGCCAGGGTGGATCGAAGAACCCGGGCAACTTCGCCAATGACCGCGAGAAGGCATCCGAAGCCGGCCGCAAGGGCGGTCAGAGCAGTGGTGGCGATCAGCGTCAAAGCGAGTCCGGCCGCAAGGGCGGACGCTCGTAAGTGAGGGCACGCGGTGCCGGGTTCGCCTGACACCGCGCCTGGCCCACCCAGGAGGCATCCCATGCGCTTTGCACCTTTGATCTGCTTGATCGGCAGCCTGTGCCTGCTGGGCGGTTGTTTCGACCGCGACAACGACCACCCGGCCAAGGACGCCGATCCGAGCAAGCCCTCGCTGCAGATGCAGCAGCCCGAGACATCCACGACCAACCCATCCCCTCAGAGCAGACCGCAGAATCAATGAGCGAGGTACCGGCATGGTGGCGATGACAGCGGGTGGTACGGCGACCGACAAGGCGACCGATGGACTGGAACATCGTTACCGGGTCCTGCTTGAGGGCCGTGACCCCACGGCGACCGAGGCCTGGCTGCAGGCGCAACTGGGCCACGTGCGCACGCTTGCGGACGATCTGCCGGATGATCCCGGGCGGTTGCCGGAATGGGCCGCAACCCATGCGCAACTGGTCGCCAGGGAACACGTGGCCTATCTTGCACAACGGCGTCAGGGGGCCCCGCGCCGCTATTTCGACAATCGGGCGCATGCCTTGTGGTTCCTGCAGCAGGTGGCGCCAACCAAGGCGGTCGACGGCGCATGGCTGCACGGCACCCTGTGGCATTGGCGCGACCCGCGTTTTCACGGGCTGATCCGCACATTTCTCGAAGAACTGGGTGATGGCGACCCGCGTTGCAACCATGTGTTGATCTATCAGCGGTTGCTCAGTCGTCTCGGCTGCCTGCACGGCGCACCGCTACCTTGCGCGCGATACCTGCAAGGCGCGCTGCAACTGGCCTTGGGACAGCACTGCGAGCGTTTCCTGCCGGAAGTGATCGGTTACAACCTGGGTTACGAGCAGCCCCCCCTGCACCTGCTGATCACCACCCATGAGCTGGCCGAGCTGGGCATCGATGCCCATTACTTCCAGTTGCATGTGACCATCGACAACGCCGCCAGCGGTCATGCGCGGCGCTCCCTGGAAAGCTTCACCGACCTGGCCCGGGACCAGGGGCCGGCGTTCTATGAACGCGTCAGGCACGGCTACCGACTCAATGACCTGGGCGTCGACACGCCGTCGTTGATCGCTTCGTTCGACCTGCAGGCCGAGTTGCTCGGCATGCTGGAACGCAAGCGTCACTATGGGCTGTGCATGCATTCGGACCGTTGTCGCCTGCAGGGACGCACCATCAACCAGTGGCTCGCCGAGCCCGGTGCGATGCCCGGGTTCCTGGATGCACTGCAAGACTAGGGGTGGATCACGCGCGACAGCGATCCCCGGCAGAGTCGATTCTGGTCGCTGATCGATGGCCCGGTGGCGGCGATGTTTGGTGTGTTCGATGCCTATGAAAAGCAGCTCTGGCACGACTGGATCGCCGGCACCTGGCAGGGTGCCGGTGTGCGTCGAGTGGCGCCGGGGCAGTGGGAGTGCGCCTTGCAACTGGAGGATGAGGCACCCTGCGAAGCCCAGGCTGCGGACATGGCTGCGTTGATCGAAGCGATGGCCGGCAATCGCCATTCGACGCCCCAGGGCCTGCGCGCCACCCGCGCGTTCATCCAGGCCACCGGTTTGATGCATGGAGGGCCGAACTGATGCTGCTCGACCAGGACCAGATCCATGCCGACGAGGCTTTGCTGCAGCTGGGGCGACGCCTGCGTGCCGACGGCTACCGCTTCACCTGCGTAACCCCGGCGACCCAGAAAAGGGTCAATGCCCGCGCCGAAGCGCGCCAGGCTCGCACCCTGCGCGATGTGTTTGGCTGGAGCCGACCGTTCGCCGCGTCGCTGCTCAGCGCCGATGAACTGGAACACCTGCGTATCGCCGGCGTGCTCGAACCACAGGGGGCGCTGTGGCGCTGCAGGGTGCGCTGGTCAAGCCTGGACGACCTGCTGCTGGTGCACTCCGCCTGGCCGACCGACAGCCGCGATGCGGTGTTCTTCGGCCCGGACAGCTATCGGTTCGCCCAGGTGATCCAGGATCACCTGCGGCACAGTCCCCAGCGCGTGCAGCATGCCGTCGACATCGGCTGCGGCAGTGGCGTCGGCGCGTTGCTGATCGCCCAAGCCGCCCAGCATGCGCAGGTCAGCGCGGTGGACATCAACCCCATGGCCTTGCGCCATACCTCCGTCAATGCGGCACTGGCCGGCGTGGCCAATGTATCGGTGCAGCCCAGTGACCTGCTCAACGGTATCGTCGGCACGTTCGACCTGATCGTCGCCAACCCGCCCTACATGCTCGACGCCGCCCAGCGCGCCTACCGCCACGGCGGTGGCGCGCTGGGCGCCGAACTGTCCCTGCGCATCGTCGAGCAAGCCCGTGAGCGGCTGTCGGTCGGCGGCACGTTGCTGCTGTATACCGGAGTCGCAATCGTCGAGGGGCGCGACGCGCTGCTTGAAGCCGTTCGCCTGCGCCTGGCCGGGCCTGCATTCGGCTGGTCGTACCGGGAGCTGGACCCGGACGTGTTCGGCGAGCAGTTGCTCGAGCCAGGCTACGAGCAGGTCGAGCGCATTGCCGCCGTGGCCCTGACCGTCACCCGCCTGGGCTGATGGCGCCATGGCGCAGCCTTGCACGTTCGGCATCGAGGAAGAATACCTGCTGGTGGACCTGGCCACGGGGCGGGTCATGGCCGCGCCGTCCCCGGCCGTGGCGCGCTGTTGCCGCGATGCGCTGGGACCCTGGTTCGCCGAGGAAATGTTCCGCAGCCAGGTGGAGATAGCCTCACCGGTGTTCGACACGCTGCACCAGGCCCGTTGTTTCTTCATCGAGCAGCGCCAGCGCCTGAGCCAGGCACTGGCGGGCGAGGGGGCCGGCCTCTACGGCGCGGGGAGTCACCCGAGTGCCCAATGGCTGCGCCAGCGTCCGCGGGATACCCCGCACTACCGTCAGCTGTTCGACGACTACCGGTTGGTGGCCCGGCGCAGCCTGTTGAACGGCCTGCACGTGCATGTCGGCGTGCCGGCGGGCGTCGATCGGATGCAGGTGATCAACCGGGTGTTGTACTGGCTCCCCCTCATGCTGGCGCTCAGCACCTCGTCTGCGTACTGGGGCGGCCAGGACACGGGTTACATGAGCTATCGACGCGTGGTATGCGGGGAGTGGCCACACATGGGGCTGCCCGAACCGCTGCCGGACTGGGGTGCCTACGAGCGCTACCGGGCGCTGCTGCAACGCACCGGCAGCCTGGCCGAGGACGGCGACTTCTGGTGGGCAATCAGACCCTCGCGGCGGTTTCCGACAGTCGAACTGCGTATCTGCGATGGTTGTCCCCGGTTGGAAGATGCCTTGGCCATCGCCGGGTTGTTTCGCCATCTTGTCGAGCATGCACTGGGGCGCAACGACGTCGTCACCAGCCGCGAGATGCGCTGGCTCACCCACGAAAACTATTGGCGTGCCCTGCGTCAGGGGCGCCTGGGCACCTTCATTGGCGTGCACGAGCAACAGCCGGTGAGCGCCGAGGCGTGGTTGGCTCAGCTGCAGGTGCAGTGTCCGGCCGACAGCGCTGATGCCGAACGGGCCTTTATCCAAGCCCGGCGCATCTTGCGCGACGGCACCGGTGCCGATAACCAGCGCGAAACCTATGCGCTGGCCCGTGAACAAGGCCTGAGTGACCGACAGGCGATGCGCAACGTGGTGAAACAGGTGATGGACCACCAACTGTCGGTGCTCGGGACTCATTGAGTAAACCTTCCGCTGGTCGCCTGCCTCGAAAGCTGTGTGCCCCGCAATTCGGCAGCACGAAGCCAAACCAGAAGGAGCCCTACCCCATGCCCAGCAAGCCCCAGGACCAATTCACCCTGCAAAATCCCCTGACCCAGTACCCCCATCCGCCTTTCCCGGCCCAGGGCCAACCCGCTCCTGGCCTGGATGCCCTCATGCAACCCAAGCCTGACCATGGCGAAACCACCTATATAGGCTTCGGCCGCCTGGCCGGTCGTCGCGCCCTGATCACCGGTGCAGATTCGGGTATCGGGCGCGCCGTGGCCATCGCCTTCGCCCGCGAGGGCGCCGACATCGCCCTCAACTACTTGCCCTCGGAGGAGCGTGACGCCCGTGAAGTGGTCCAGCTGATCGAGACCGAAGGCCGCAAGGCCGTGGCGCTTCCCGGCGACCTCAAGGACCCGCGTTTCTGCAGCCATTTGGTGGACCAGGCCCACGAACAGCTCGGCGGTCTGGATATCCTGGTCAATGTCGCTGGCAAGCAGGTGGCGCGCAAGGACATTGGCCAGATCACCCACGAACAGTTCGATCACACCCTCAAGACCAACGTCTACGCGTTGTTCTGGTTGTGCCAGGCTGCCGTGCCGCCGATGCCGGCCGGGGCGACCATCATCAACACCGCCTCGATCCAGTCCTACCAGCCATCGGCGACGCTGCTCGACTACGCCACCACCAAGGCGGCCATCGTTGCCTTCACCAAGGCGCTGGCCAAGCAGGTGATCGAACGCGGCATCCGCGTCAACGCGGTGGCCCCGGGCCCTATCTGGACCGTGCTGCAGCCCAGTGGCGGTCAGCCGCCAGAGAAGATCCCCGATTTCGGCGGGCACACGCCGATGAAGCGCCCAGGCCAGCCCGCCGAGTGCGCGCCGTTGTACGTGCTGCTGGCCAGTCAGGAATCGAGCTACATCACCGGGGAGGTGTTCGGCGTCACCGGGGGTAATCCACTGCCATAGGGCAAAGTCGAATAAACCTTCGCCGCGCCACGCAGTCAGTCCTTGTAAGAGCCCCGTTCAGGTGGGCCCGGGAGGTGGCTGATGAAACTCGTCTGCTTGCTGCGTGGCTGCCAGTGGCGCAGCCTGCAGGTCCCTGAAGTCGCCGGGCTCCAATGCCATTGCTGCGAACGCTGCGGCGCGCTGCGCTACAGCCAGCCCGGCCAACCGTTCGACGCGTAGGAGCCGACCATGGCCCGGGCAATCTGGAAAGGTGCGATCAGCTTCGGCCTCGTGCACATCCCCGTCTCCCTCAACACCGCCGTGCGCACCGAGCGTGTGGATTTTGACTGGCTCGACAAACGCAGCATGGAGCCGGTGGGCTACAAGCGGGTGAACAAGGTGACCGGCAAGGAGATCGACAAGGAGTACATCGTCAAGGGTGTGGAGTACGAGAAGGGCCGCTACGTGGTGATCAGCGAGGAGGAGATTCGCAAGGCCCGGCCCGAGGCGACCCAGACCATCGAGATATTTTCCTTCGTCGATGCCGGGGAGATTCCGCTGCAACAGTTCGACACCCCGTACTACCTGAGCCCCGACCGCCGTGGCGGCAAGGTCTATGCCTTGCTGCGCGAGACCCTGGAAAGCACCGGCAAGGTCGCCCTGGCCACCGTGGTGCTGCACACCCGCCAGCACCTGGCGCTGTTGCGACCGCTCGAGGACGCGCTGGTGATGATCACCCTGCGCTGGCCCGAGGAAGTGCGCGGCCTGGAGTCGCTGGAGCTGGACAAGAGTGTGACCGACAGCAAGCTGGACAAGCGCGAGCTGGAGATGGCCAGGAAACTGGTGCAGGACATGAGTGGGCCGTGGACGCCAGAGGAGTACCACGATGCATTCCGCCAGACCATCATGGACCTGGTCGAGGAGAAGGCCAGCAAAGGCAAGATCGAGACCGTGGACAAAGGCGATGGCACGACGGCGGAAAAGGGGGCGGACATCATCGACCTCACCGAACTGCTCAAGCGCAGCCTCGGGGGCAAGACCAAGGCGAAGAAGCCGGCGGTCAAGCGACCGCGCAAAGCGTCATAATCCTGTTGCGAAAGACGCTACGGCAGTTGCCCCTCCAGCCCCGTCAGGTAATCCCCGAAGCCCTGGCGAGCGCGGCTGTCCCGCCGGCTGCTGGTGGCCACGCTGTGCGCTGCGGTCCAGACGATCTGCGCGCCGCTGGCCTCGAGGGCCAGCACCAGCTGCACATCTTCATGGGCCGGCAGAGGCTGGAATCCACCGACCCGCTCATAGGCTTTCGCGCACACGCCAAGGTTCGCGCCATGGATATGCCGGTGCCCCTCCCGGGCCTGGTAACGGCTGCGGTACAACTGGCGCAGGGCGGCGTTCTGCCAGGGTTGCCAGCGCTCGATATGCACCGTGCCGCACACCGCGTCGGCGTGCCATTGCAGTTGCGACACCAGCCAGTGCACGGGCACGCGGCTGTCGGCATCGGTGAAGGCCAGCCATTGCGCACCGCGTTCGATCATCCAGGCCGCGCCAGCCCGGCGGGCGATGCCGACGTTGCCTGCCGCCAGCTCCAAGGCATGCACGCCGTGGCGTCTGGCGACAAGCGCACTGGCGTCGGCGCAGCGGTCGAGCACCACCAGCACCTCGACCCTCAACCCTGCCAGCTCGGCCCGCTCAGCGGCGACCTTCACCGCCTTCAGGCAGCGCCCCAGGCGCCGGGCCTCGTTGTGGGCCGGAATGATCACGGCGATCATGGACAGGTCTCGTCCAGGTCGACCACGCCGGGCTGGCACGACCAGTATTCGAGCAGGAAGTCCGCCTCTTCGTGGCGCGATAGCGGATACAGCGGCAGGTGCCTGGAAAGCCTGTCATGCACCTGGCGGCCATCCTGCGGGCAGCCGGCGATGGGATGACGCCAGTGGCAGGCGAGCAGGCCACCGTCCCAGGTCAGGCTGGCCACCGCCTGTTCGATCACCTGCAGCCAGTCGGTGGGGTCGAGGTAATAGCCGATCTCGCTGAGCACGATCAGGTCGAACTGCCCGCCGGGCCAGTCCCCGGGCAAGTGGGCCTGCTCGACACTGGCGTGGCTCACCCCGGCCAGGCGCTGGCGGGCAAGGCCCACTGCGGTGGCGTCGATGTCCTGGCACAACAGGCTGGCGCAGCGTTCGGCGAGCAGCGCGCTGAGTTCGCCGTTGGCACAGGCCGGCTCGAACACCCGGGCGTAGTACTGGCGCGGCAGGCTGGCCAGCACCAGCTCGCGTTTGCGCCGTTCGTACCAGCGGGTGCGAAACGCCCAGGGGTCGTCGTCGTTGGCATACAGTTCGGCGAAATAGCGCGCATCGAGACTCACGGCGACCCCTTCACAGAAAGACCAGTTCGAAAGGTTGCAGCAGGCATGCCTGCAAGTTTGCCGGCAATACCGGCTGACGGTCGCCATCGGCCTGCAACTGGCTGGCATGGGCGGCCAGCGCCTGGCGCTTGCGGGCCAGGCGTGCTTCGTCGAGCTGCACGCGGTGCGCCCGCGGCCATGGCAGGCGCGGGTCGTCGGGGCCGGCCCAGTGCCAGGCCCAGACCGGCACCTCGGCGAGCTGCGCACGGCGCGCCTGGGCTGCCTGCGCGCAAGCGCGGCCTGCCGCCTCGTGGTCGCAGTGGCCGTCGCCACGCCAGGTGGTCAGCAGTAGGTCGTCAGGCTTGAGCAACTGGTTGAGGTGGTTGACCAGGAAGGCTTCGTCGCGGTGCAGGGCGCCGTCCTTGAGGTTGAGGCGCCGCCAATCCAGGGTGTCGAGGTCCAGATCAAGCTGCTGCAGGGCGTGCCGGCTTTCCAGCGGGCGCTGGCGCCGCAGACGGTGCTCGGTCCAGTGTGTGGAGTGCGGGTGGCTGCCTTCGCCATCGGTGGCGGAAATCAACAGCAGGTCGCGTTCACGTCCGTGAAAACCGGCCAACAGCCCACCGGCCATGAGTATTTCGTCATCAGGGTGCGGGGCCACCAGCACCACTCGGCGCCCCGGCGGGCACAACTGGTCGGGGCTGAGCCAGGCGGCACGGGCCAGGTGCGCGCAATGCTGCCAGTCGCTCCAGGGCGTGCCGCGGCTGGCCTGGATCAGGTTGTCATTCATAGCTGCCATGCTCCTGCAGGCCTGTCGGTCAGTTGCCGGCCCAGTTCGGCGAGGTCGCGTTCGGCGTGGCTCTGGCGCAGGTACACCGGCAGGTCGGCGCTGAGCCGGGCGAAATGGCTGCTGCGACAGAAGGGCGTGGCGCCCAGCGCCCGACCGACATGCTGGATGACCTGCTCGACCGCCTGTTCGACCTGTGCGCGGGCACGCCGCACCTGGAAGCTGGCGTCGTCGTGAGGATGCCCGTCGATCCACGCGGCGCATTCGCGAAGAGCGGCACGGGCACCGTGCAAGGCGGCATCGACGGCGCCCAGGTGCGCATCGGTGTGCGGGTCGGGCCGGGGTTTGCGGCAGTGTTCACGCAGGTAGCCTGCCAGGGCCTCGGCCGCGCCGTACCAGCAGGCGGCGATGCCCGCGCCGCCGTGCCAGAAGCCCGGGCGGGACAGGTACTGGCCGGGCTCGCCGATGGCCAACCCCGGCGAGTCGTCGAACTCGATGGCGACACTGGTGGTGCTGGCCATACCAACGGCCTGCCAGTGATCAGCCAGGATGCGCTGGCTGGGATGGGGCAGTTCGATGGCCACCAGTTGCGGCTGGTCGTCTTGCCAGGCGGTCAATAGCCCACGGTCGATCTGCAACGCCCCCGAACACCAGGCCTTGCGGCCCTGCAGATGAACCCGCTCGCCGTCCCGGGCGACGATGTGGGTGCGGGCATCCGGCGGCTCCGCAGCCCATACGCCCCAGATTCCGTCGCCGGCATGATCGGCGGCGGCGCATTCGGCGAGGATCGCCAGGGCGTCGGTATGGCCTTCGTAGAGTTTGGCCAGGCTGAGATCGCAAGCGGCGACCCGCGCCAGTGCCCGCCAGCGGTCCAGGGTCCGCCCCTGGCCCGGCAAGGGAAGCCGGTCGAGGTGTTCGTCTTGCAGCGCTCGCAGCAGGTCCGGCAGCAAAGGGTCGAGTTCGAGGGGCTGCGAACGGGTGGTGAGTCGTTGCAGCAACGGGTCGAAGCGAGTCGGGTCCATCAGGCGATCCCCAGTTGCTTGCGCATGCGCGCGGTGATCGACTGGCGGGTCCTGGGCATTTCGGCCCACGGATCGTCCACTTCGCCAAGCCGGGCCTGCAGGTTGCCGATGTTCCACTGGTTGGCGCCTTTGAGTTGGGTCAGCTCCTCGCGCCAGATCGGCACCGATACCGGCAGGCCCTCGCGGGCGCGCAGCGAGTAGGCGGCCACCGTGGTGGCGCCCTTGCCGTTGCGCAGGTAGTCGATGAAGATCCGCCCGATCCGGTTCTTCGGCCCGGACACGGCGCTGAGGCGATCGGGGAACAGGCCGGCCATGTGCTCGACCAGGGCATGGCTGAAGTCCTTCACTTCGTCCCAGCCGGCGCGCCGGGTCAACGGCACGACGAGGTGCATGCCCTTGCCGCCGCTGGTCTTGAGAAACACCTTCAGGCCCAGCTCGTCGAGCAGGGTGAGGGTCAGTTGGGTGGCCTCGATCATGGCTTTCCAGGGCAGCGCGGGATCGGGGTCAAGGTCGAGGACGAAGCGGTCGGGCTTGTCGAAGTCCTTGGTGGTAGCGTTCCAGGTGTGCAGTTCGAGCGTGTTCATCTGCACCGCGCCCAGCAGGCTGTCGGCGCGGTTGACCACCATGGCCGCCTGACCGGCCTGGGCCTTGCTGTAGCTGAGCACCTTGGGGATATGCAACTGGCCGGCGTTTTTCTGGAAGAACAGTTCGCCGCCCAGGCCATTCGGTGCCCGGACCAGGGCCACGGGTCGATCCTTGAGCTGTGGCAGCAGCCAGTCGGCGACCTGGGCGTAGTACTGTGCGACCTGGCGCTTGGTGGCACCGTTGGTTGCGTCGACCACGCGGTCGGGGTGGGTCAGGCGCAGGGTGCCCAGGCCCTCGGGTTTTGCTGCGCGCTTGGCGGGCATCGCTCGCTCCAGGTCGATGGCGGTGGCGGGTTTGTCGTCGCGCAGGCCATGGAACACCGCGTGGCGCACGACGCCTTCGCGGGTCATCTGGGCGTAGGCGACCTCTGCCAGCAGTTGCGGCTTGAGCCAGTGCACGCCGCGGGCTTCGGCTCCGGTGTGGGGGCTGGCCAAGGGAGGCTTGGCGGTCTGCAGCGGTTCCAGGCGGGCGAGGATGCTGTCCAGGGTGGCGGCGCTGAAGCCGGTGCCCACCTTGCCGGCGTAGCGCAGCTGGCCACTGTCAGGGTCGTGCAGGGCCAGCAGCAGGGCGCCGAAGCCGTGGCGGCTGCCCTTGGGGTCGGTGTAGCCGACGATCACGAACTCCTGGCGCTGCTTGCACTTGAGCTTGATCCAGTCGCTGCTGCGCCGGCCGACGTAGGGGCTGTCGGCACGTTTGCCGATCAGCCCCTCGAGCTCCAGGCGGCAGGCGCTGTCGAGCAGCGAGTCGACCGGCTCCTTGAAATCGGCGGAATACCTGAGCAACGGCGAAGCGTTGTCTTCCAGCAGCTTGGCCAGGGTGGCGCGACGGGCCTGCAGCGGCAGCTCGCGCAAGTCTTCATCGCCCAGCCAGGGCAGGTCGAACAGGTAATAGGTGATGCGTTCGTCGTGCTCGGTGTCGAAGGCGTTCTGCAAGGCCTGGAAGTCGGCCACGCCGTTATCGTCGACCACCACCATCTCGCCGTCCAGCCACGCCGTGTCGAGCCCCAGTGCCTTGAGCGCCTTGACCTGACGAGGCATCTTCGCGCTCCAGTCGTGGCCATTGCGGGTAAACAGGCGTACGTCGTCACCGTCGATGCGCGCCAGGATCCGGTAGCCGTCGAACTTGACTTCGTAGCGCCAGTCGCCGCTGGGCGGTGAGTCGACCAACGTCGCCAGTTGTGGCTGGAGCAGCGCCGGCAGGGCTTTGCGGCCGGCCTTGCGCTTGCGTGTGGAAGCGGTTGCCTTGGCCGGGCGCCGTGGTGGCAGGGTGCGCTCGCTCAGCACGCTGTCCGGCAGGGCCTCGACGATGCGGTAGTCGGTTTCGCTGCGCGCCTGCCCGTCATGGGACTTGACCAGCATCCACTGCTCTTTCTTGCCGGCCAGGTGGGTGCGGAACAGGTTCCAGATTCCCGACAGCTTCTCGCCTTGCAGGCGAAAGCGTAGCTTGCCCTTGGCGTAGGCTTCATGCGGATCGCCCTCAGGCTCCCAGACCCCTCGGTCCCAGACGATCACATCACCGGCGCCGTAATGGCCTTCGGGGATGTTTCCTTCGAAATCGGCGTAATCCAGTGGGTGATCCTCCACGTGCACCGCCAGGCGCCGGACCTTGGGATCGAGCGAGGGGCCCTTGGGGATCGCCCAGCTCTTGAGGGTGCCGTCGAGTTCCAGGCGCAAGTCGTAGTGCAGGTGGCTGGCGTCGTGCTTCTGGATGCAGTACTGCAACGCGTGTGCCGAGTGGCGGCGGGCGCGTTTGCCAGCGGGTTCGGGCGTGGCGTTGAAATCGCGCTTGCGCTGGTACTCCTGCAGGGGCTTGGCCATGGCGGGCTCCGGGAGGGTTCGCGGGTCTCAAGATTGGGAGGCGGCGGCGCGGTGCGGAGTTCAAAAAAAGCGCGGGGCGATGCCTTTGAAGAAACTCTGAATCATTTCTTCGTGGGGGCAGTCGACCATGTGAAGCCCACTGACGGAGAACGTTCATGCCTGAACCCGATGACAAAAGACCGCAGGTCGAGATCGACGACACCGAGGACCGCATGGGCAGCGTCCACGAGCTGGATTTCAGCGAGCGCCGCGATGAACGCCAGGGGCGTGTCGGCGACGAGCGTCCGGCGCGCGAGATCGCCGAGGAGTACCCGCCCCGGCGCGTCGCCGAAAGCGGCATGACCGGCGGCGAGGCCCTGAGCGACAGCCTGCACGAGGACAATGTCACCCTCGACGACCTGAGCCCGGATACGCTGTTCGATGAAACCGGTGCGCGGGATGCGGATGAGCCCGGCACAGGCAACGGACCTGCCGACCAGACCCTGCGCCAGGTGGAAGCCCACGAGATCGGTGGCGGCACCGGCCTGGATGAGGCCGAACTGGCCCGCTCGGCCCCGTTGGATGGTGAGCCGTGGGCCGATGAGGTGGTGCCTGATGACGACATGAGAGAGCCGTGATGAACGAGCAACGCTGTTCCTGCAACCACTGTTCCTGCACCGTGGATGCCAATGCCGTGGTCCAGGATGGCAAGGCCTATTGCTGCGAAGCCTGCGCGACGGGGCATCGCAATGGGGAGCCTTGTCGTATGGCTGACTGTAAATGTGGTGAGATGACCCAGCCGAAGGAGAGCAATGTCGATAACGCGCTGGATGAAACATTCCCGGCGAGTGATCCTATTTCGCCATAAGATTCCTTTACTTTCAATGGCCCCCTCGTTGCAATCTCCGGCGAGGGGTAGTTTTTACATCAATGCGTGCACTGTTAAACAGTAATTCTGTTGATCTTGATCTTGCTTCTAAGTGCGCGATAGTTCAGGCGCCGCCAATTGCGACTTCAGGAGGCCGAGCGGAGTTCTTGCGGAGGGAGGTGACGGGCATGGATGCCCGTCAAGCGCAGCGCCCCAGGATGGGGCGTTCAGCGCGGCCCTCCCGGGAGCAAGAACGGAGCGAGGGGACCCCGGAGCGAAGCGTAGGGGCCGGATGAATGGAGCGAGGATTTTTTGGTGACTTTTTGATCCTTCAAAAAGTTACCCGCCGTTGAACTGACCCCCGAAAGTTGGACAGGTAGCGCTATGCGGCCAGCGCTTGGGTTCGGAATTCTACCGGACTCAAGCCATTCAGTCTGAGACTGATGCGTTCTTGGTTGTAATAGGCGATGTAATCCT
>NZ_QJRP01000036.1 GCF_003205295.1 Pseudomonas mosselii | reverse complement strand
AGGATTACATCGCCTACTACAACCAAGAACGCATCAGTCTCAGACTGAATGGCTTGAGTCCGGTAGAATTCCGAACCCAAGCGCTGGCCGCATAGCGCTACCTGTCCAACTTTCGGGGGTCAGTTCACGTAAAGGCGAAAAGGTGACGATGCGTCACCATCGCCAATGAATGCGTATACAACTATAAAAACAAACTTTAAAACTATAGGCGCACTTAATTCAGATGTCAGCAGTTACTGGTTCCGCCTTCAATACCAGCAGCCCCCAATTGACGCCACCCCCCGCCTGGGTAAGGCTACCCCTTCCTCCCAAACCATGAGACCACCAATGCTGATCGATCCCCGCAAGGCCACGCTGCTGGTCGTCGACATCCAGGAAAAACTCATCGGCGCCATGAGCGACCCAGAGGGCACCGCGGCCCGCGCCCGCTGGCTGCTCGCGGCAACCGCCGAACTAAAACTCCCCACGGTGATCTCCGAGCAATACCCCAAGGGCCTGGGCCACACCCTGGCTGCCCTCAAGGCCGCGGCACCAGCCGCCGAGATCGTCGAGAAACTGCACTTCTCCTGCGTCGCCGCCGAATGCCTGCCTCCCAGCCTGCTTGAGCGCGAACAGGTAATCGTCTGCGGCATGGAAACCCACGTCTGCGTGCTGCAGACCGTGCTCGGCCTGCGGGCCCTGGGCAAGCAGGTGTTCGTGGTCGAGGACGCCTGCGACAGCCGTACCCCGGCCAGCAAGGCAGCGGGCCTGGCGCGCATGCGCGATGCAGGTGCCCAGGTAGTCACCCGCGAGATGGTGCTGTTCGAGTTGCTGGGCAGCTCCAGCCACCCGCTGTTCCGCCAGATCAGCAAGACCTACCTGGTCGGTGAACAGCCCTGAACGCCCGCCTGCTGACCAGCGCGCTGCTGGCCCTGGGCCTGCTCCAGGGCTGCGCCGGGCGACGTGAGGAGGCGGTCGAGGCCGACCCGGCCAAGGTCCGCGCGCAGCTCGTGCGCCTGCTGCCAGCCCAGGTCAAGGACCGCCAGGGCTGGGCCGAGGATATCCAGGTGGCGTTCCACGCCCAGGGCATCAGCCCGAGCAAGAGCAACCTGTGCGCGGTGCTGGCGGTGACCGAACAGGAGTCCACCTTCAACGCCGACCCGCAGGTGCCGAACCTGGGGCGCATCGCCCGGGAGGAGATCGACCGCCGGGCGGCGCGCCTGCATGTGCCCCGGCTGCTGGTCGATGGCGCCCTGGCCACGCCCTCGGCCAATGGCAGGACCTACCAGCAACGGCTGCTCGCCGTGCGCAGCGAGAAGCAGCTCAGCGCCCTGTACGACGAGGTGATCGGCGGCCTGCCGCTGGGGCGCTCGCTGTTGGGCGGGCTGAACCCGGTGCGCACCGGTGGGCCGATGCAGGTCAGCGTTGACTTTGCCGAGCGGCACGCCAAGGGCTATCCCTACGACCACCCGGGCAGCATTCGCCAGGAGGTATTCAGCCGCCGTGGCGGTATGTACTTTGGCATCGCCCACCTGCTCGGCTATCCCACCCACTATGAACGCCAACTGTACCGCTTCGCCGACTTCAACGCGGGCTGGTACGCCAGTCGCAATGCGGCGTTCCAGGCGGCCTTGAGCCGGGCGAGCGGGGTGGCGTTGGCGCTCGATGGCGACCTGATCGCCCCCGGCGCCATACTGCCCGGCACCACCGAGCAGGCGGCGCGCAAGCTGGGGACGAAGCTGGGGTTGCGCAATCCGCAGATCAGGGCTCAGCTGGAGAAGGAGAATGGCCTGGAACTGGAGGACACCACGCTGTATCGCGGGGTGTTCGCCCTGGCCGAAGCGAAGGCGGGCAAGGCGTTGCCACGTGCGGTTTTGCCGGGGATCGAGCTGAAGAGCCCGAAGATCACCCGCAAGCTGACCACGGCGTGGTTTGCCGGCAGGGTGGATGAGCGGTATCAGCGGTGCATGAAACGCTGAGGTGGTCCTATGGTATTGAACATGACTCATTGATTTAGTCGGGGCCTGTGGGAGCGGCTTTAGCCGCGAACTCCGGCGAAGCCGGTGCCATGCACCGTGTTGCTTTCTTCGCGGGTAAACCCGCTCCCACAGGGTATTTGTTCCCTTCGCGATTTCCTGCAAAGGCGCTCAACTGTCGCCGAGTGCCTTGACCACCTGCTCGACACTGGCCTTGAGCCCCGTCACGGTGTCGTCCGGATCGCTGTCCAGCACCAGCAACTTCGCCCCGGAAGCGGCGATCATCTCGGCCACCTTTGCGTCCGGCTGACGATGATGCAGCACCAGCGCCACATCCTGCGCCTTGAGGTGCTCGCCCAGCGCCTTGAGCGCCGTCTCGTCCCATTTGTCGTCGGCGGGCAGTGGCTGTTCGACCACATCCAGGTTCAACCCGCTGGCCAGGTAGCCCAGGCGCTCGGACAGGCTGACCACAGTCAGGTTGTCGACCTCGGCCAGTCGCGTCTGGCTGCTGGCGGTCAGCTCCAGCATCTGCCGCTTGATGCCGGCCAGGTTGGCCTGGATCTTTGCCTTGTCCGCTGGCGAAAGCCGTTCCAGATCGTTGGCGACAACATCGGCCATGCGCCCCAGGTTGGTCGGGTTCAGCCAGGGATAGGCAGCGAAGGCTTCGTCACCCTTGACCGCGATGCCGGGCAGGGCGCCGTCCACCGGGCGTGCGGCATCGATCTCGACAATGCGGATGTTGCTGCGCCGGGCGATGGGGTAGAGCGGGTCGTCGCGCCAGATCGAGCGCACGCCGATCACCGCGTCGGCCTTCGACGCCGCCTTCTGCAGGCTGGCGCCGCCACGGCCGCTGAAGTACGAAGGCTGACGGCTGGCCGGCAGGTTGGCCGGGGCGGCGCGCTGGAGCTGCACCGAGGTGCCGTCGAGCAATGCGCTGGCCAGGCTGTGGGTCACCGGCAGGGTGGTCAGCACTTCGGTGGCACTGGCCAGCAGCGGCAGGCCGCTCAGGGCTAGGGCCAGGGTCAGTTTTTTCAAGGTCATGCCGGGTTTCCTTGCAGGCGGGGGACGAGAGCACGGGCCAGGGCGGCGAGGGCGAAGCAGACACCGGCGACCAGGATGATCGCCGCGCCCGAAGGCACCGGCAGGTCGAAGACGATCGGCAGCAGGATGCCGAGCAGGGTACTCAGGGTGGCGATGATCACCGAGACGAAGAAGAAGCCCTTGAGCGACTGGCTGACCAGCCGCGCCGCCGCCGCTGGGATCACCAGCAGGGCGCCGACCAGGATCGCGCCGATCACCTTCACCGAGGCCACGGTGACCAGGGTCACCAGCACCACGAACAGGTAGTCCAGGGTCTTCACCGCCACCCCGCGCACCGCCGCCAGCTGCGGGTTGAAGCTGGCCAGCATGATGCGGTTGTACAGCGGCAGGGCCAGGGCCAGCACCAGCACGGCGACGATGCCCAGCACCAGCAGGTCGTGGGCGCTGACGGTGAGCACCGAGCCGAACAGCACGTTCTCGAGGATGTGCACGTTGATCTTGCCGGCCAGCATCAGCAGCAGGCTCGCGCCCAGGGCCAGCGATACCGAGAGGAATACGCCGATCAGCGTGTCCGGGGACAGTCCGGTGCGGTTGCGCAGGAAGTTGAGCAGGATACCGAACAGCAGGCAGTAGCCGAACAGGCTGCCGTATGGGCCGGTATAGGGCTCGCCGAGCAGGATGCCGATGGCCACGCCGGTCAGCGCGGCGTGGCCGACCGCCTCGGAGAAGAAGGCGAAGCGCTTGACCACCACCAGGGTGCCCAGCCCGCCCAGCACCGGGCCGATCATCAGGCCCGCCAGCAGGGCGTTGACCACGAAGCCGTAGGCCAGGGCCTCCGGCAGGTAACCAGCGGTGGCCCAGTCCTGGACCAGCTGGCGGAACGATTCGAAACTCATCAGGCAAGGCTCTCGCTGCGCGGGTGGACGGAGAACAGCCCGAGCAGGCGCTCGGGCGTCAGGGCCTGGGCCGGCGGGGCGTCGAACAGCACCTGGCGGCTCAGCCCGGTGACCCGGTCGGCCAGGCGCAGCACCGCTTCCAGGTCGTGCTCGATCCACAGCACGGTGGTGCCGGCCTGGCGCCAGCCGTGCAGCAGTTGCTCGAACACCTGGATGCCGGCCTCGTCGAGGGCCGACATCGGCTCGTCCAGCACCAGCAGTTGCGGCTCTGGGATCAGCCCCTGGGCCAGCAGCACGCGCTGGCGCTCGCCGCCGGACAGCGCGCCCATGCGCCGCTTGCGCTTGTCGAGCATGCCCACCCGCGCCAGCGCCGCGTCGATCGCCGGGCGCACGCGTCGGGACAGGCCAAGGAACGCCGGGCGGCGCTGGCACATGGCGGCCATGAAGTCGTCCACGGTCATCGGCAGGCCGCGGTCGAACTCCAGGGCCTGGGGTACATAGCCAATCACCTCCTGCTCGGCGGGCCAGTGCAGGGTCAGCTGGCCCTGGTGCGGCATCTGCCCGAGCAGGGTCTTGATCAGCGAGCTCTTGCCGCCGCCGTTGGGGCCGACGATAGCGTGCACACTGCCGGGGGCGACGCTGAAGCGTACGTTCTCGAGGATACGCGTGCGGCCCAGGGTGAGGTCGATGCCGTCGAACTCGATGCGTGGCCCGCTGGCGGTTGTGAGGTTGGCGGCGGCGGTCACGTGCGGTTCTCCTGGATGGCCTGGACTACCGTGTCGAGGTTGCGCTTCATCTCCACCTCGTACTTTTCCTTGGTGTACTCGCCGTAGGAGATGTGCGTGAGCGGGTAGATGCGCACGCCGGACTCGCGGTGGATGGTGTCGACGTAGGCCGAGGGGAAGTCCATCTCCGAGAAGATCACCTTCACATCCAGGGCCTTGAGCTGGTCGATGGTCTTCTTCAGCTGTGCCGGGCTCGGCTCGATGCCGTGGGCCGGTTCCACCACGGCAGTGACTTCCAGGCCGAAGTCGCGCACCAGGTAGTCGTAGGCGGCGTGGATGGTGGCCACGCGGAAGGTCGCGTCCGGCGCCTGGGTGACCTTGGCCAGGGCCTCGGCGCGCAGGGCGCGCAGGCGCTTGGCGTAGGCCCGCGCATTCTGCGTGTAGAACTTGGCGTTGTCCGGGTCGAGCTTGCCCAGCTCGCGGGCGATGTTGTTGACCTGGGCGATGGTGGCGCTGATCGACAGGAAGGTATGCGGGTTGACCACCTTGCCGGCGCCGCGGGCGGCGATACCGGTGGCCGCCAGCAGCGGCACGTTGGCGTTGGACTCGATGGTCTTGATATCGGGTTTCTCGCTGGCGGCGATCATGCGGTCGGCGAAGTCGTCGTGGCCCACGCCGTTGAGCACGATCACGTCGAGGCTGCCGATGCGCTTGATGTCCTCGGCGCGGGGCTCGTAGGCATGCGGATTGAAGCCGGCCGGGATCAGCGGCACCACCTCGGCCTTGTCGCCGACGATGTTGCTCACGTAGCTGTAGTAGGGGTGCAGGGTGATGCCGATGCGCAGCGGCTTGCCGTTATCGGCGAGGGCCAGGGCGGGCAGGGTGCAGGCCAGGAGCAGCGCCAGGGTGCGGCGGGCGAAGCGGAGCATGGGCAGGTCCTTAGTGACGGTGTTGGCGGGTGACCCCGGCGTCGTAGTGGGTGATGATCTGCTGCCAGCCGGCGGCGATCAGCGCGTCGCTGTCCAGCGCGTCCGGGGGCAGGGCGGTGCTGTCGCGGCGCAGCCAGATATCAGGCTGGGCGCCGCTGGCGGCGGGCAGGATCACCAGGAAGCTGCCGGCCAGCTGGGCATCCTGGCTGCGGCCCAGGTAGGCGCCGTTGGCCAGCAGTGACCACTGGTGGCTGCCGCGGCTCTGACTGCTGGCGTCGCTGACGAACGGCGGCAACCCCTCGTCGGCCAGGGCCTGGGCGTCCGGGGCGGCGCCGTTGTCCTCGCGCAGGGCGCGGATCTCCTCGACGGCCACCCACAGGTCGGTGTGGATGCCCTGTTCGGCGGCATTGAGGTCGCGGCGGGCATCGAGCTGGTGGGCGGCGATGGCCTGTTCATCCTCGCGCTCGCCGCGCGCGGCCACCACGCTGGCGGCCAGCAACACGATCAGCAGCGCGGCCAGCAGCACGTAGAGGGTCTCGTGCCCGGCCCCGGCCGGGCGCACTACCTGGGCGCGGCTCATGGCGCACCGATGTCGGCGTGGTCCACTTCCACCACGTGGCCTGGGCCGGCATCGAACAGCACGTAGAACTCGCCGTCGGGACGCTTGAAGGTCAAGGTCGAGTCGTCGCCGAGCTTGCTCGCCACCAGCACCTGCTCGTCGTAGCCGATCACGTCCAGGGTCACCCCGGGGGCGCCGCTGCCGTCGGAAAAGCCACCCTTGCAGGTGATCTGCTCGCCGTGCTCGGTGCACTCGCACATCGGGTTGTGCGCCAGCGCCGGGGTGGCGGCCAGGGCCAAGAGGGGCAGGGCGAGCCTGCGCATCAGCTGTTTCATTTGTTGCCTCCTTGTTTCTCGAGCCAGGCCGCGGTGGCGGGGGATGCCTTGGCCAGCGGCACCGAGGCCTGGTACATCTTGCCGTCCCAGCCTTCGATGGTGATCCAGATGTCGGCGTCGGGCCGGGTGCGCGGCGGGATCGGCAGCGAGGTGCCCATGCGCGCCGGCGCGCCGAAGAAGATCGTGCCGGCGGCGCGCAGGCTGCGCGGCTTGCCCACCCGCAGGTAGATGGCCTTGACGCCTTCGTCGCAGCTTGTGCAGGCGGCGTTGAAGGCCTTGAAGTAGCCGGCCGGGCCTTCGGCGCGCGGGGCTTCGTCGCGCAGTTCGGCCAGGTCCAGGGTCCAGCGCCCGACCTGGAGGTCCTCGACGATATTGGCGCCCAGGCCGCTGTCGCCGCGGAACAGGCTGGCGTCGGCGAAGTATTTGGGCATGAAACCCAGGGGAACGAGGATCAGCAGGATGTTCAGGTGGAAGCGCCATTTCAGCCACAGCTGCTTCAGGCCGATGGGCGGCAGGGTGTCGGTCTGGCTCAAGGTTGGGCCTCCAGGGTGGTTGGGCTGGCCGCGGCGCGTGAGCGCGGACGCTCGCCGCGCTTGAGAGCGGCGAGGGTGGCCTGGGTGGTGCGCTTGGTCCAGATCAGCAGGCCGCTGAACACTATCAGGGTCAGTACCAGGCCGAAGAAGAACCAGATCAGCTTGATCGCCAGGCCACCGAAATCACCGGTGTGCAGCGGGCGCATGGATTCGGTGACGAACTCAAGGGCCGAGCGGTCGCCGAGCAGGAACTGGCTGTCGACGTTGCGCGTGTAGGGGTTGACCTCGGCGGTCTGGAACATCAGCGGGTACCAGCCACGGCCGCCCATGCTGTAGTGGCTGTAGGCGGTGGCCGGCAACGAGATGAAGCTGATGTCCAGGCCGGGGATCTTCTGGCTGGCGATACGTGCCGCCTGGTCCAGGTCGATGCGTGGCGCGGGGCCGCCGTCGGCGGTCTGCGGCACCTGTTCGCGGGCGATCACCGGCACGATCGGCTCGCTGGAGATCGTCACATGGTTGTCGGCGAGAATCGCCTGGATCAGGAACCAGGTGCCGGTGACGGCGATCACCGCAATGAACCAGATCGACCACACGCCGGCCAGCCGATGCACATCGCCCCAGAAGATCCGTGGGCCGTGGCCGGTGCGCACCGGCTTGAAGAAACCGCGCCAGAACTTCTTGTAGACCACCAGCCCCGTGACCAGCGAGGCGAGCATCGGCAGCCCGAGCAGCGACACCAGGTACCAGCCCCAGCTGTAGCCGTTGGTGAAGGGCACCAGCCACCAGCCGTGCAAGGCGCGGGTGAAGGCCTCGAAGTCGAAGTCCGGGCGCTGGCCCTGGATGGCCCCGCTGTAGGGATTGACATAGAGCAGCGCGTTGGTGCCGTCGGCGCGGGTCACCGCGGCCTGCAGGGCGAAGTGCGAGCCGTCCGGCTGGCTGAAGAAGCGCACCGCCAGCTCAGGTTCGGCCTTGTGCATGGCGTCGAGCACCTGCTGGTAGCTCAGGCGCTGGCTGTCGTCGTCGGGTTTGCTGGCGCGCACGTCGGCGTTGGCCAGCCAGACGATCTCCTGGCTGACCACCGCGAGCATGCCGGTGAAACAGACGATCAGGACGAAGAACCAGATCGGCAGGGCAAGCCAGCTATGGACCAGGAACCACAGCTTGGAATTGGATTTCTTTCTCGATTGTCGGGCCATCGCTCGGTCTTCTGCATATAAAAATACGGTCGAGTCTGTGCTCAACCTGGAAGGCTGCATAAGTAAGGACGAATGAGAATCAGAAAGCTGCCAAGGCAAATGAAAGAGAATGTTTCAAGAACTGGACGTGACCTCCGTCGAAACCGGTACCTTGGCCGCGCGCGCCTGCTTCTGGCTGCGCTTGAGTGCGTTGGCGGTGGCCAGGGCCGTGCGTTTGCTCCAGATCAGCAGGCCGCTGAGCACCATCATGCTTAGCAGCAGGCCGAAGAAGAACCAGATCAGCTTGACCGGCAGGCCACCGAAGTCGCCGGTGTGCAGCGGGCGCATGGACTCGGTGACGAACTCCAGGGGCTTGCGGTCGGCGAGCAGGCGCGTGGCGTCCACTTCACCGGTGTAGGGGTTGATCTCGGCCTTCTGGTACATCAGCGGGTACCAGCTGATGCCGCCGATGCTCAGGTGGGCATAGGCATTGCTGGGGAAACCGACATAGTCGACGTCGAAACCGGGGATCTCGCGCTGGGTGATGCGCACGGCCTCGTCCGGGCTGATCATCGGCGTCGGGCTGCCGTCGGCGGTCAGCGGCACCTTTTCCCGGGCGATCACCGGCACGATCGGCTCGCTGGAGATGGAGATGTGGTTGTCGGCGAGCAAGGCCTTGATCAGGAACCAGACGCCGGTGATGGAAATCACCGCGATGAACCAGATCGACCAGATGCCGCTCAGGCGGTGGAAATCGCCCCAGAAGATCCGTGCGCCCTGGTTGAAGCGCAGGGTCGGTTTGAAGAAGCCCTTCCAGAAGCGCTTGTAGATCACCAGGCCGGTGACCAGCGAGGCCAGCATCGGCAGCCCGAGCAGCGACACCAGGTACCAGCCCCAGCTATAGCCGTTGGTGTGCGGCACCAGCCACCAGCCGTGCAGGGCGCGGGTGAACTCCTCGAAGTTGAACTGTGGGGTGACGCCCTGGATATGCCCGGTGTAAGGGTTGACGTAGACCCGTACCGTGCGGCCGTCGGGGTAGGTGACGTCCGACAGCATGGCGAAGTGCGATTCGCTCAGGGTCATCAGGCTGGCCACGGCGATACCGGGCTCGTCGCGCTGCATGGCCACCAGCAGTTCGTCGTAGTTAAGCCGCCGGGCCTCGTCCGAAGGCGGGTTGGCGCGGGTTTGCGGGTTGGCCAGCCAGACGATTTCGCGGCTGATCACCGCCAGCGTGCCGGTGACGCAGACGATCAGCACGAAGAACCAGATGGGCAGGGCCAGCCAGCTGTGCACGAGGAACCAGATTTTCGAGCGTGACTTTTTCGACATGGGATACGCAGTGTCAATGGCGAAGTTCAGGGGCAAAAGCCCGGCCGTATCAGAAAGAGACGCATGAGCAGGGCAAAACCTGATGGGCCAATTGCAAGCAAGTGTTTCCAGGTCGCCCTGTGGGCTGTGCGGACGGCCGACTAATTTGCCTGCGCCTCGAAACGTCCTCCTATCACCGGACGCGAGCGTGCCCATGGGCCGCCGGTCCCTTTCATCGAATGTGTACAGGAGGCCCGTCATGGGTGTTGCTGTGGGATTTACAGTGCGTCCGCTCTTGCCGGAGCAGGGACGTTTGCCGTTGCTGGTGGAGGCGGGTGACGACGACACCAGCCTGTTGGAGGTGTTCGACGAGCTCAAGGCGCTGGTGGATGAACACCTGCTGCGCGACGGCGGCATCCTGTTTCGTGGATTCCGCCTGGAGGGTGCCGAGCAGTTCCGCCAGTTCGCCGCCAGCTTCGGTCATCCGCTGCTCAACTATGAGTTCGGCTCGACACCGCGCACCAACGTCACCCAGGGGGTCTACACCTCCACCGAGTACCCGGCGCACCAGCATATTCCGCTGCACAACGAGCAGGCCTACTCCCGCGACTGGCCGATGAAGATCTGGTTCTACAGCATGATCGCGGCAAAATCCGGTGGCCAGACGCCGATTGCCGACAGCCGCGAAGTCTATCGGCGGGTACCGGTGCATGTCCGCGAGCGTTTCGTCAGCAAGGGCCTGATGTACGTGCGCAACTTCGGCAACGGGCTGGATGTGTCGTGGGAGGATGTATTCAATACCGATGACCCGCAGGAGGTCGAAGCCTACTGCAAGGCTCACGGCATCACCTGCGAATGGAAGGATGACGGCGAGCTGCGTACCCGTCAGGTGTGTCAGGCGGTGGCCGAGCACCCGGTCACCGGCGACATGGTCTGGTTCAACCAGGCGCACCTGTTCCATATTTCCAACCTGCCGCCCGAGGTGCGGGAAAGCCTGCTGGACATCGTCGATGAGGAAGACCTGCCGCGTAATGTCTACTACGGTGATGGTTCGCCGATCGAGGACGCGGTGCTCGATGAGATCCGTGCGGTGCTGGAAGAGTGCAAGATCAGTTTCCTCTGGCAGGAAGGCGACGTGATGATGCTCGACAACATGCTCGCCGCCCATGCCCGCGCGCCGTTCGAAGGTCCGCGCAAGGTGATTGTGGCAATGGCCGAGGGGCACTCGCTGGACCAGGCCTGATCTGTCCATCCCTGGGGCTGCTGCGCAGCCCTTTCGTGCTCCGGCAGGCCGGCGCTACTTCTTGTGGGAGCGGCCTTGCGTCGCGAAAGGGGCGCGCAGCGCCCCCAGGGCTCTTGCGCCGAATCTCTCCCGCTAAATCATCCCTGCGCCCATTCGTTCTTGTTGATGCGCCCGGACCTTCCGGTCGCGCCGCCGATCAGCAAGGACCTCACACATGAATGCCGCAGACGCCCAGAAACTTTCCCGCCGTTTCATCGAGTTGCCCCTGGACAAGCGCCGCTTGTTCCTCGAAGGGATGCGGCGCGAGGGCATCGATTTCGCGCAACTGCCCATGTCGTCCTGTGTCGGCCTGAGCGAGCGCGATGGCCTGTCCTACGCCCAGCAGCGCATGTGGTTCCTCTGGCAGCTGGAGCCCCACAGCGCCGCCTACAACCTGCCAATGGCCGTGCGTCTCGATGGTGAGCTGCAGGTCGAGGCGCTGGAGCGTGCGTTCAGCCTGCTGGTCGCTCGTCACGAATGCCTGCGCACCACCTTCGCCCAGGACGGCGAGCGGGCGTTGCAGCAGGTGGCGGAACCTGCGCCGGTGAGCATCCAGCTGTTCGACCTGGCCGACCTGCCCGAAACCACGCGCTGGGAGCGCGCCCATCAGCAGATGGCGGCCCAGGCCACCCAGGCCTTCGATCTCGAAGGCGGGCCGCTGTTCGGCATCGCCCTGTTGCGCCTGGCGCCCCAGGAGCACGTGCTGCTGCTGACCCTGCACCACATCATCGCCGACGGCTGGTCGATGAATATCCTGATCGACGAGTTCATGCGCAGCTACGACGCCCTGGTGGCGGGGCACGAGCCGCAGCTGGCGGAGCTCAAGGTGCACTACCGCGACTATGCGCTGTGGCAGCGCAGCTGGCTGGAGGCCGGCGAGCGCGAGCGTCAGCTGGACTATTGGCGCGAGCAGCTGGGTGATGAACACCCGTTGCTGGAGCTGCCGACCGACCGGCCGTACCCGGCCCAGCCCAGCCACCTCGGCGAGCGCCTGGAGCTGGTACTCGACGCTGGCCTGCGCGAGGACCTGAAGCAACTGGCCCAGCAGCACGGCGTGACCCTGTCCACGGTGCTGCTGGCGGTGTTCAAGACCCTGCTGTACCGCTACAGCGGCCAGACCGACATCCGTGTCGGCGGCCTGATCGCCAACCGCAACCGCAGCGAGACCGAAGGGCTGGTCGGCTTCTTCGTCAACACCCAGGTGCTGCGCAGCCAGTTCACCGCGCAGACGCCGTTCAGCGACCTGCTGCGCAGCCTGCACCAGGCCTCGGTCGGTGCCCAGGCGCACCAGGACCTGCCGTTCGATGCGCTGATCGAGGCCCTGCAGCCCCAGCGCAGCCAGAGCCATACGCCGCTGTTCCAGGTGATGTTCAACCACCAGCCACTGGTCACCGACCTTAATGACGTGCGCTTGGGCTGCGGCCTGCGCGTGGGCTACCTGAGTGCCGAGCAACTGGCCGGCAGCCGTCGCCAGCATGCCGCCACCAGCGACCTGATGCTTGACACCCGGGAGGAGGGCGAGCAGTTGTTCGCCGCCTTCACCTATGCCACCGATCTCTTCGACGAAGCCACTATCGCCGCCCTGGCCGGGCACTGGCGCAACCTGCTGCGCGCGGTCTGCCAGGCGCCGCGTCAGCGCCTGGGCGAGTTGCCGCTGCTGGCCGAGGCCGAGCGCCAGGCGCTGCTGTATCCGGTGGCCGAAGGGTCGCCGCTGGTGCCGGTGCAGCGCCTGTTCGAGGCCCAGGCCGCCCGCAGTGGCGAGGCGCTGGCATTGATCCTGGCCGACGGCGCCACGGCGCCGTCGATGAGCTATGCCGAACTCAATGCCCGCAGCAATCGGCTGGCCCACCACCTGCGTGGCCAGGGCGTCGGCCCCGATGTGCTGGTGGGCGTGGCCCTGGATCGCTCGCTGGACCTGGCCGTGGCCCTGCTGGCCGTACTCAAGGCCGGTGGCGCCTATGTGCCGCTGGATCTGCAGGCCCCGGCCGAACGCCTGGGCCATGTCTTCGAGGACAGCGGCCTGCAGTGGCTGCTGACCACCACCGCCCAGTTGCCCGGCCTGCCGGTGCAGGATGGGCTGCGCTGCCTGTGCCTGGACCAGCTGGCGTTGGACGACGAACCGGCGGACGACCTGGCGCTGACTGTCACGGGCGACAACCTGGCTTATGTGATCTACACCTCCGGCTCCACCGGCCGGCCCAAGGGCGTGGCCATTAGTCACGGCGCCCTGAGCGAATTCATCGCCCGCGCCATCGACTACAGCGACCTGCGCGAAGGCGACCGCGTCCTGCAGTTCGCCACCAGCAGCTTCGACGGCTTCGTCGAGCAGTTCTTCCCGCCGCTGTGCCACGGCGCCTGTGTGGTGCTGCGCGATACCCGCCTGTGGGACAGCGCCGCCCTGCACGAGGTGCTGATCAGCCACGGCGTGACCCTGGCCGACCTGCCGGCCGCCTACTGGTACTGGCTGGTACAGGACTTCGCGGCGCGTCCGCCGGCCAATTACGGTGCGCTGCGCCAGATCCATGTCGGCGGCGAGGCGATGGCGGTGGACGGCCTGCGCTTGTCGCAACTGGCTGGGTTGGGTCATGTGCGCCTGCTCAACACCTATGGCCCGACCGAGGCCACGGTGGTCTCGACCATCCACGACTGCACCGGGCTCGGCCACGAGGCGGTGTCCTGGCGCGGCATCCCCATCGGCCAGGGCCTGGCGCAGCGCCGGCTGTACATTCTCGACGATGATCTTGAACTGCTGCCGCAGGGCGCCGTGGGCGAGCTGTATATCGGCGGCCCGGGCCTGGCCCGTGGCTACCACGGTCAGCCGGCGCTGAGCGCCCAGCGCTTCGTCGCCGACCCGTTCGCCCATGGCGAGCGCCTGTACCGCACCGGCGACCGTGCGCGCCTGGGCGCTGACGGCGCCATCGAATACATCGGCCGTGTCGATCACCAGGTCAAGGTCCGGGGTTTCCGCATCGAGCTCGGCGAGATCGAGGCGCGCCTGCAGCAGTGCCCGGGCGTTCGCGAAGCGGTGGTGCTGGCCCTGCCGATGACCGGCGGCCTGCAACTGGTCGCCTATGTAGTGCCCGACGCTGGCGAGCAGGATGCCGCCGAACAGGCGCGTTTCCGCCAGCAGGTGCGCAGCCTGCTCAAGGCCCGACTGCCCGAGTACATGGTGCCTGGCCACCTGCTGCTGTTGCCGCGCCTGCCCCTGACACCCAGCGGCAAGCTGGACCGCAAGGCCCTGCCGGCACCGGACCCGAGCGCGTTGCAGGCTGAATACCGACCGCCGCAGAGCGCCATCGAGCAGCAGCTGGCGCAGATCTGGATGCAGGTGCTGGGCGTGGCCAAGGTCGGCCTGGACGATCACTTCTTCGAGCTGGGCGGGCACTCGTTGCTGGCCGCACAGGTGCTGGCGCGGATCAAGGACCAGCTGGGCCTGGTGCTGCCGTTGCGCAGCCTGTTCGAACACCCGGCGCTGGGCGACCTGGCCGCCGAGCTGGGCCGTCTGGAGGGCGGCGATAAGGATGACGACTGGTCGGATATGGACGCGTTCATGAGTTCGTTGGAAGGGGTTGAGGCATGAGTGGCAACATGGCGGTACGCATTGCGAAACGGTTCGTCAGCCTGCCCCTGGAGCAGCGTCGGCAGTTCCTCGCCAAACTGCGTGAAGACGGCAAGGACTTCAGCCTGTTGCCGGTGGTCGAGTCGCGTCACGACTTCGCCAGCATTCCCCTGTCCTTCGCCCAGCAGCGCCTGCTGTTCCTCTGGCAGTTGGAGCCGCACAGCGCGGCCTACAACATGGCGGCCGGCCTGCGCCTGAGCGGCCGGCTCGATTTGGTGGCCCTGCAGCGTTCGTTCGAGCATCTGGTGGCGCGCCACGAGGCGCTGCGCACGGTATTCCAGGTCGATGGCGAACAGCCGAGCCAGGTGATCCTCCAGGGTCAGGCCGTGCCGCTGGAGCAGGTCGATCTCACCCAGGTCGCCAGCGAGCGGCGCGAGGCCGAGCTGGCCGCGCAGGTGCGCGAGGCCAGCCACCAACCCTTCGACCTGCTGCGCGGGCCGCTGCTGCGCGCCAGCCTGTACCGGCTAGCGGCCGAGGACTACGTGCTGCTGGTGTGCATGCACCACATCGTCTCCGACGGCTGGTCGATGGATGTGATGGTCAAGGAGTTCGTGCACAGCTACCAGGCTTTCAGCCAGGGGCAGGCGCCGCAGTTGCCGGCGCTGGAGGTGCAGTACGCCGACTATGCGATCTGGCAGCGCAGCTGGCTGGAGGCCGGGGAGGGCGAGCGCCAGCTCGGCTACTGGCGCCAGCAGCTGGGCGAGGAGCAGCCGTTGCTGGAGGTGGCCGCTGACCATGCCCGCCCGCTGACCCAGAGCTTCGACGGCCAGACCCTGAGCTTCGACTTCGGCGCCGAGCTGTCCCGACGCCTCAGCGGCTACGCCCGCGCCCAGGGCATGACCCTGTTCATGCTGGTGCTGGCCGGCTTCTCGCTGTTCCTCTCGCGCCAGGCCGGGCAGCGCGATATCCGCATCGGCGTGCCCAACGCCAACCGCGGCCGCGCCGAGGTCGAAGGGCTGATCGGCTTCTTCGTCAACACCCAGGTGCTGCGCTGTAAGGTGGACGAGCGCCTGAGCTTCGACGACCTGCTGGCCCAGGTGCGCGAGGCGGTGCTCGGTGCCCAGGCGCATCAGGAACTGCCGTTCGAGCAACTGGTGGACGCGCTGGTGCCGGAGCGCAACCTGGGCCACAATCCGCTGTTCCAGGTCAAGTTCAACCAGAACGTCGGCATGCAGCGCCAGCGTTCGCTTGCCCTGCCGGGCCTGAGCGTTGCCGAGTACCCGCTGGACAAGGTTGGCACTCACTTCGATCTGGCGCTGGACATCACCGACGACGGCCAGCTGATCCATGGCGAGATGACCTTCGCCAGCGACCTTTACCAGCGCTCCACGGTGGAGGCGTTCATTCCGGCGTTCATCGAGCTGCTGGGGCAGTTGCTCGACGCCCCGCAGCTGCCGCTGCACCGCCTGGCCGCGCCGCTGCGTGTTGGGCAGGCGCCGGAGCGCGAGGCGCCGGCGCTGGTGCTGGAGCAGTGGCAGCAACAGGTGCGTCAGCAGCCCGAGGCGCTCGCCGCGCGCAGCCTGGAGCACAGCCTGAGCTTCGTCGCCCTGGACCAGGCCGCCAATCGTCTGGCTCACCACCTGCAACGTCAGGGCGTGACTCGCGGTCAGCCGGTCGCGGTGCTGATGGAGCGTTCGCTGGACTGGCTGACCTGCATGCTCGGTATCCTCAAGGCTGGCGCCGTGTACATGCCGCTGGACACCAAGGCGCCTGAAGCGCGCCTGCGCCAGATGCTCGATGCAGCGCAAGCCAAGGTACTGCTGTGCACCGCCGGCGATGCGCGACTGGTCAGCCTGGCCAGCGCCGAGCGCCAGGCTCTGGCCTTCGCGCCAGCGCAATGGCAGGACCTGTCGGCCAGCGCGCCTGCCATCACGCTGTGGGCCGAATCGCCGGCCTATGTGATCCACACCTCCGGCTCCACCGGCCAGCCCAAAGGCGTGCTGGTCAGCCATGGCGCCCTGGCCAGCTACGTCGCCGGCCTGCTCGAACGCCTGGCGCCGGCACCGGAGGCGAGCATGGCGCTGGTCTCGACCATCGCCGCCGACCTGGGCCATACCGTGCTGTTCGGCGCCCTGTGCGCCGGGCGCCTGCTGCACGTGCTGCCCGAGGCGCTGGGCTTCGACCCGGACGCCTTCGCCCGCTACATGGCCGAACACCGGGTCGGCGTACTGAAGATCGTCCCCGGCCACCTGGCGGCGCTGCTGCAGGCCGGCACGCCCGCCGATGTGCTGCCCGAGCAGGCGCTTATCGTCGGTGGCGAGGCCTGCACGCCAGCCCTGGTGGAGCAGGTGCGCCGGCTCAAGCCGGGCTGCCGCCTGATCAACCACTATGGCCCGAGCGAGACCACGGTCGGCGTGCTGACCCATGAGGTCACGACCCTGGCCGCCGAGGCCCGCGCCGTGCCGGTGGGCACGGCCCTGCCGGGCGCCCATGTGCTGCTGCTCGACGATGTGCTCAGCCCGGTGGCCGACCAGGTCGCGGGCGAGCTGTACATTGGCGGCGCCAGCGTGGCCCAGGGTTACCTGGGCCAGCCGGGCCTGACCGCCGAACGCTTCGTGCCGGACCCGACGCGGCCGGGCCAGCGCCTCTATCGCAGCGGCGACCGGGTGCGGCGCAACCGCGCGGGCCAGGTGGAGTTCATTGGTCGCGCCGACGACCAAGTCAAGGTGCGCGGCTACCGCGTCGAACCGGCTGAGGTAGCGCGGGTGCTGCTGGGGCTGGACGGGGTCGCCGAGGCGGTGGTCCTGGCCCAGCCGGTGGACGGCGATGAAAGCCGCCTGCAACTGGTGGGCTGGTGCGTGGGGCAGGGGCTGCAGGGTGAAGCCTTGCGCCAGCAACTGCAGGACCACCTGCCGGACTACATGGTGCCGGCGCAGATCCTGGTCCTGGAGCGCCTGCCGCTGACCGCCAACGGCAAGCTGGACAAGCGCGCGCTGCCGGCACCGGGTGTCGCCCGGCGCCAGTACACCGCGCCGGTTGGCGAGATCGAGCAGGCCCTGGCGACGATCTGGGCCGAGGTGCTCAAGCTCGACCAGGTCGGCAGCACTGACAACTTCTTCGAACTGGGCGGCGACTCGATCCTCAGCCTGCAGATCATCGCCCGGGCCAAGCGCCAGGGCATCAAGCTCAGCCCCAAGCAATTGTTCGAGAAACAGACCATCGGCCAGCTGGCGGCGGTGGCCAAGCGCATCGAGAAAAAGGCCGTGCCGCTCGAGCAGGCCAGCGGCACGCTGGCGTTGCTGCCGATCCAGGCGCGCTTCTTCGAAACCGACATTCCTGAGCGTCAGCACTGGAACCAGGCCCTGCTGCTCAAACCGACCCAGGCGCTGCGCGCCGATTGCCTGACGGGCGCGCTGCAGGCGCTGGTCGACCAGCACGACGGCCTGCGCCTGCGCTTCACCCAGCGTGACAGCTGGCAGGCTGAGTTCCAGGCCGGCAAGGCCGACGACATTCTTTGGGTTCGTGAGTTGAACGATGTGGCTGAGCTGCCGGCCCTGGCCGAGCAGGCCCAGCGCAGCCTCGACCTGGCCAAGGGGCCGCTGCTGCGGGCGCTGCTGGTCGACCTGCCAGAAGGCCAGCAGCGTTTGCTGCTGGTGATCCACCACCTGGTGGTCGACGGTGTGTCCTGGCGGGTGCTGCTTGAGGACCTGCAACTGGCCTACGCGGCACTGGCCGAAGGCAAGCCGTTGATGCTGGCGGCCAAGAGCAGTTCGCTCAAGGCCTGGGCAGAGCGTCTTGGCGCCTATGCTCGCAGCCCCGAACTGCAGGCCGAGGCCGACTACTGGCTGGACGGCCTCGCAGCCGCTGGCGATGAGTTGCCCCGGGACAATCCGTCGGGCGCCCAGACCAACCGTCACGTCGCCCATGCCTCGTCGCGCCTGGACACCGCGCTGACCCGCAAACTGCTGCAGGTGGCGCCTGCAGCCTACCGCACCCAGGTCAACGACCTGCTGCTGGCGGCCCTGGCGCGGGTGTTGTGCGACTGGACCGAAGAGGAATCGGTGCTGATCCAGCTCGAAGGCCATGGCCGCGAGGACCTGTTCCCGGAACTGGACCTCAGCCGCACCCTGGGCTGGTTCAGCAGCCTGTTCCCGGTACGCCTGACGCCGGCCCGGGAACTGGGCGCCGGGCTGTGCGCGATCAAGGAGCAACTGCGTGCGGTGCCGAACAAAGGCATCGGCTACGGCGTGCTGCGCTACCTCGGCGAGCCCGACCTGCGCGAGCGCCTGGCGGTATTGCCGCAGCCACGGGTGACCTTCAACTACCTGGGGCAGTTCGACGGCAGCTTCGCCGAGGCCGAGGGCGCGCTGTTCACTCCGGCCGGCGAGGCCAGCGGTGCTACCCAGGATATGGACAGCCCGCTGGGCAACTGGCTCGGCATCACCGGGCAGGTCTACCAGGGCGAGCTGGAGCTGGACTGGAGCTTCAGCCGCGAGGTGTTCCGTCCCGAGACCATCGAGGCCCTGGCGCGCCGCTACGAGCAGGTGCTGGCCGAGCTGGTCGAGCACTGCGCCCAGGCGCCGCACCAGGGCGTCACGCCATCGGACTTCCCGCTGGCCGAGCTGACCCAGGCGCAACTGGATGGCCTGCCGCTGGCGGCCGGGGAGATCGAAGATCTCTATCCTCTGTCGCCGATGCAGCAGGGCATGCTGTTCCACAGCCTCTACGAGCAGGCGGCGGGCAACTACATCAACCAGTTGCGCGTGGATGTGCGCGGGCTTGACATGGCGCGCTTCCGTGCGGCCTGGCAGGCGGTGGTGGACAACCACGAAGTGCTGCGCAGCTGCTTCCCGCAGGATCTGCCGGCACCGGTGCAGGTGGTGCGCCGTCAGGTACAGGTGCCGTTCGTCGAGCTCGACCAGTCCCAGGATCCGGATGCCGTGGCCCAGGCCGAGCGCCAGGCCGGTTTCGACTTGGCCAGCGGTCCGCTGCTGCGCCTGACGCTGATCCGCACAGGCGATGACAGTCATCACCTGATCTACACCAGCCACCATATCCTGATGGACGGTTGGAGCAGCTCGCGCTTGCTGGGCGAAGTGCTGCAGCGCTACAGCGGCGCGACGCCGGGCGGCAAGACCAGCCGTTATCGCGACTATATCCAGTGGCTGCAAGGCCAGGACCAGCAGGCCAGCGAAACCTTCTGGCGCGGGCAGGTGGCCGATTTGCAAGAACCGACCCGTCTGGTCCAGGCATTCAAGTCCTCGGCCCAGGGGCAGGGCCATGGTGCCCTGGCGCTGCGTTTCGAGGCGCAGCAGACCCGGCAGTTGGCCGACTTCGCCCGGGACCAGCGCGTCACCCTCAACACCCTGCTCCAGGCCGCCTGGCTGCTGCTGTTGCAGCGCTACACCGGCCAGGCCAGCGTGACCTTCGGTGCCACCGTGGCCGGTCGCCCGGCCGAGTTGCCGGGTGTCGAGGAGCAACTGGGGCTGTTCATCAACACCTTGCCGGTGGTCGCCAGCCCTCGCCCGGAACAGACCGTCGGCGAGTGGGTGCAGCAGGTCCAGGCGATGAACCTGGCCTTGCGCGAGCACGAGCACACGCCGCTGTACGAGATCCAGCGCTGGGCCGGCTGGAGCGGTGAGGCGCTGTTCGACAACATTCTGGTATTCGAGAACTACCCGGTCGCCGAGGCGCTGCAACAGGGCGCGCCGCAGGGGCTGCAGTTCGGCGAGGTGCTCAACCTGGAGCAGACCAACTACCCGCTGACCCTGGTGGTGCAAGTAGGTGAGCGCCTCGAAGCAAGCTTCAGTTTCGATCGCCAGAGCTTCAGCGAGCAGGCCATCGACCAGTTGGCGGGGCACTTCCAGTACCTGCTTGCGCAGCTGGTTGCTGACGGTCAGCGTGCCCTGGGTGAGCTCAGCCTGCCGGTGGAAGACCAGCAGGAGGTGGCCAGCTATCCGAGTACGGCGTGTGCCCAGGAGCTGATCGAAGAGCAGGCGGCACGTACACCTGAGGCGATTGCCGTGACCTTCGCCGGGCAGGCGCTGAGCTACGACCAGCTCAACCGCCGTGCCAACCGGCTGGCGCACAAGCTGCGCGAGCAGGGCGTGGGGCCGGATGTGCTGGTGGGTATCGCCGTGGAGCGCGGCTTCGAGATGATCGTCGGCCTGCTGGCGATCCTCAAGGCCGGCGGCGCCTATGTGCCGCTGGATCCGGAATACCCGCAGGATCGCCTGAGCTACATGATGGAAGACAGCGGCATTCAACTGCTGCTGACGCAAGGTCACTTGCTGGCCGATCTGCCTGTGCCGGCGCAAGTCCGCAGCCTGAAGCTGGAAGACGATCTGGCCGGCTACAGCGAGGAGAATCCTGCGCACCTGAGCCAACCGGACAACCTGGCCTATGTGATCTACACCTCGGGCTCGACCGGCAAGCCGAAAGGTACTTTGCTGCCGCACCACAACCTGCTGCGTCTGTTCAAAGCGACCGATGCCTGGTTCGGCTTCGGCCCGCAGGACGTGTGGACGCTGTTCCATTCCTACGCCTTCGACTTCTCCGTGTGGGAGATCTTCGGCGCGCTGCTGCACGGTGGTCGCCTGGTGATCGTGCCGCGTGAAACCACCCGTTCGCCGGAAGACTTCCACCAGCTGCTGGTGGAGCAGGGCGTGACCGTGCTCAACCAGACCCCGTCGGCGTTCAAACCGCTGATGCGGGTGGCTTGTGACAGTGCTGATGATCTGGCACTGCGTTACGTGATTTTCGGCGGGGAGGCCTTGGACGTTGCTGCACTGCAACCGTGGTTCGAACGCTTCGGCGAGGACTGCGACAATCTGATCAACATGTACGGCATCACCGAGACCACGGTCCACGTGACCTACCGGCCGATCCGCTTTGCTGATACCCAGCAGCCGGGCAGCCCGATTGGTGCGGCGATCCCGGACTTGTCGATGTATGTACTGGACGCCGATTTCAATCCGGTGGCCAAGGGCTGCACGGGCGAGCTGCACGTCGGCCATGCCGGCCTGGCGCGCGGTTACCATAACCGTGCTTCGCTGACTGCTGAACGCTTCGTGCCGGACCCGTTCTCCAGCGAAGGCGGGCGCCTGTACCGCACCGGCGACCTGGCGCGTTATCGCGGCCAGGAGGTGATCGAATACGTGGGCCGGATCGACCATCAGGTGAAGATCCGTGGTTTCCGTATCGAACTGGGCGAGATCGAGGCACGCCTGCAAGAGCACGCTGCTGTGCGCGAAGTGCTGGTGCTGGATATCGATGGGGCAGGGGGCAAGCAACTGGCGGCTTACCTGATCGCCCAAGACGAAAATGCAGATCACGCAGCGCTGCGTGACACGCTGAAACAGCACCTGAAAGCCAACCTGCCGGACTACATGGTCCCCACGCACTTCCTGGTGCTGGAACAGTGGCCGCTGACCGCCAACGGCAAGCTGGACCGCAAGGCCCTGCCCAAGCCTGACGCCAGCCAGCTGCAACAAGGCTATGTGGCCCCGCGTACGGCGCTGGAACAACAACTGGCCGCGATCTGGAGCGAGGTACTGAAAGTCGAGCAGGTCGGTCTGCACGACAACTTCTTCGAACTCGGCGGTCATTCGCTGCTGGCCACCCAGGTGACCTCGCGCATCCGCCAGCGCCTGGAGCTGGAAGTCCCGCTGCGCAGCCTGTTCGAGTCCGCCGACCTGCAGGCCTTCGCCCAGGCCGCCGGTCAAGGCTCTGCCAGCCAGGCACCGGCCTTCAGCGTGGTAGATCGCAGCCAGCCGCTGCCGCTGTCCTATGCCCAGCAACGCCAGTGGTTCCTCTGGCAGCTGGAGCCGGACAGCGCCGCCTACAACATCCCCTCGGCCCTGCGTCTGAAGGGCGAGCTGAACATCGAGGCCCTGCGCAGCAGCTTCGCCGCGCTGATCGCCCGTCACGAAACCCTGCGCACCACCTTCAGGCAGCAGGGCGATAGTGCCGAACAGGTGGTTCACCCGACGCTCGATGTTCCGCTGCAGGTCGCGTCGGCTGCCCTGGATGAGACGGCGCTACAGGCCTGGGTCGAGGCCCAGGTGCGCGAGCCGTTCAACCTCGAGCACGGTCCGCTGCTGCGCGCCCGCTTGCTGCGCCTGGCCGCCGACGACCACGTGCTGGTGCTGACCCTGCACCATATCGTCGCCGACGGCTGGTCGATGCCGATCATGGTCGACGAACTGGTGCGCGGCTATGAAAGCCATCTGCAGGGTAAGGCCCCGCAGCTGCCGGCCCTGGCGTTCCAGTACGCCGACTACGCCGCCTGGCAGCGCCAGTGGATGGAGGCTGGCGAGCAACAGCGCCAGCTGGACTACTGGCAAGCGCGCCTGGGCAGCAGCCAGCCGATCCTCGAACTGGCCACCGACCGCCTGCGTCCCGCCGTGCAGCAATACGACGGTGCCCGTCTGCAGGTGAGCCTGGAGCCGGGCCTGGTTGCCCAGCTCAAGGCGCTGGCCGGGCAACAGGACGTGACCCTGTTCATGCTCCTGCTGGCGTCGTTCCAGGCCTTGCTGCATCGTCATTCCGGTCAGGCCGACATCCGCGTCGGCGTGCCGGTGGCCAACCGCACCCGGGCGGAAACCGAAGGCCTGATCGGCTTCTTCGTCAACACCCAGGTGCTGGACGCCCGCTTCCAGCCGCAAATTCGCTTCGACGAGCTACTGCAACAGGTCAAGCACACCGCCCTGGGCGCCCAGGCGCACCAGGAGCTGCCTTTCGAGCAGTTGGTCGAGGCCCTGCAGCCGGAGCGCAGCCTTAGCCACAGCCCGCTGTTCCAGGTGATGTTCAACCACCAGACCCAGGTGCTGGGCGAGTCCCGCGAGCTGGCGGGCCTCAGCCTGCAGGGGTTGGTCTCGGACAAGCAGACCGCGCAGTTCGACCTGACCCTGGACACCGCCGAGCACGAAGGTGGCCTGAGCGCGACCCTGACCTACGCCACCAGCCTGTTCGAGGCTGCCAGCGTGGCGCGCATGGCCGAGCACTGGCGCAACCTGTTGCAGGGTATCTGCCAGGACGCGGCTCAGCGGGTTGCCGAGCTGCCGCTGCTGAGCCGCGAGGAGCGCGAGCGCACCCTGCACGCCTGGAACGACAGCGCCGCCGACTACCCACGCGGGCAGGCCGTCCAGCAGTTGTTCGAGGCGCAGGCCGCGCGCACGCCGCAGGCCATCGCCGCGGTGCTGGGCGAGCAGTCGCTGAGCTATGAGCAACTGAACCGTCGCGCCAACGCCCTGGCCCATCACCTGCGCAGCCTGGGCGTCGGCCCCGATGTGCTGGTGGGGATCGCCGTGGAGCGCAGCCTGGATATGCTGGTCGGCCTGCTGGCGGTGCTCAAGGCCGGCGGCGCCTACGTGCCGCTGGACCCGCAGTTCCCCGAGGACCGCCTGGCCTACATGATGGAGGACAGCGGCATCGCGCTGCTGCTGACCCAGTCCAGTCTGCTGCAGCGCCTGCCGATTCCGCCGCAGGTGCACAGCCTGTGCCTGGACCAGCCGCTGCCGGCCGAGCACGGCGAGGACAATCCACGCCAGCTGGCACTGCCGGAAAACCTCGCGTACGTGATCTACACCTCCGGCTCCACCGGCAAGCCCAAGGGCGTGACCATCCGCCACGACGCGCTGGTCAACTTCCTGTGCAGCATGGCGCGCCAGCCGGGCATCGACGCTTCGGACAAGGTGCTGTCGCTGACCTCGTTGTCGTTCGATATCGCCGGCCTCGAGCTGTACCTGCCGTTGCTGCGCGGCGCCAGCGTGGTGCTCCTGGGCGAGCAGGTGAACAAGGACCCGCAGGCCTTGCTGGCGGTGATCCAGTCCCAGGCGGTCAGTGTCGTCCAGGCCACGCCATCGACCTGGCGCATGCTGCTGGATGCCGCGACGCCCGGGGCCTTCGCCGGCAAGAAGGTACTGTGCGGCGGCGAGGCGCTGAGCGCCGAGCTGGCCCAGCGCCTGATCGCCCAGGCCGGGCATGTGTGGAACGTCTACGGCCCGACCGAGACCACCATCTGGTCGGCTTGCCACTACCTGACCGCCAGCGACGATGTGTGGTTGGGCCGTCCGCTGGCCAACACCCGCCTGCATGTGCTCGGCGCCGAGCTGGACGTGTTGCCGCAAGGCGCGCGCGGCGAGTTGCTGATCGGCGGCGATGGCCTGGCGCGGGGCTACCACAACCGCCCAGGGCTGACCGCCGAGCGCTTCGTGCCGGATCCGTTCGCCAGCGAGCCGGGCGCGCGCCTGTACCGCACCGGCGACCTGACCCGCTATCGCGATGACGGCGTGATTGAGTATGTCGGGCGCCTGGACCATCAGGTGAAGATCCGTGGCTTCCGTATCGAACTGGGCGAAATCGAGGAGCGCCTGCTGCTGCACCCGGCGATCCGCGAGGCCGCGGTGATCGATATCGACGGTCCGGCCGGCAAGCAGCTGGCCGCCTACCTGGTGCTGCACGATGCGCAGCAAGCTGTGGATGCCCTGCGCGGCGAGCTGCGCGCGCACCTGAAGGCCGGTCTGCCGGACTACATGGTGCCGAGCCACCTGGTGGGCCTGGCGCGCATGCCCCAGACCCCCAACGGCAAGCTGGACCGCAAGGCCCTGCCACTGCCGGACGCCAGCCAGTTGCAGCCGGCCCATGTGGCGCCGGTCACGGAGCTGGAGCGCAAGCTGGCGGCGATCTGGGCCGAAGTGCTGCACGTCGAACGGGTGGGCCTGCAGGACAACTTCTTCGACCTGGGTGGGCACTCGCTGCTGATTGTCCAGGTGATCGGTCGGGTGCGCGAGCAACTGGGCGTCGACCTGAGCCTCAACGAGCTGTTCGAGCAGGCCACCCTGGCCGATTTCAGCCAGGTGGTCGAGCGCAAGTCGGGGCAGGTCGCCAACGCCCATGACGAACTGACTAAATCCCTGGAGGCCTTGAAACGTCTTACTGCACAGGAAATCGATAATCTGATCGCTTAGCGGGAGACATTCAAAGTGCAAGAGCTGCTCGACACCGTAAAGTCGCTGTCCACCAGGGAGCGCAAGGCATTGGCAGCCTTGCTCAAGCGCCAGGGTGTCAACCTCTACGGGGTCACCCCGATCTTCAGAAGGGACTCTGCGGACGGGGCAGCGCTTTCATACGCACAGCAGCGCCAGTGGTTCCTCTGGCAGCTCGATCCGCACAGCGCCGCCTACAACATCCCGGCGGCGCTGCGGCTCAAGGGCGCGCTGGATATCGAGGCGTTGCAGCGCAGCTTCGACAGCCTGGTGGCGCGCCACGAAACCCTGCGCACCACCTTCCGCCAGGAGGGTGACGGTGCGGTGCAGATCGTCCATCCGCCGATGCCGCTGGCATTGATGGTGGAGCCGTTCGCGGTTGCCGATCCGGCAAATCTGGACGCGGCCATCCGCGCGCGGGTGGAAGCCGAGGTGCAGCAACCCTTCGACCTGCAACAGGGCCCGCTGCTGCGGGTCAGGCTGCTGGTGCTGGGGCCTGAAGAGCATGTGCTGATCCTCACTGTGCACCATATCGTCTCCGATGGCTGGTCCACGCCGATCCTGGTGGACGAGCTGATCCGTCTTTACCAAGGCTTGCGTCAGGGCTCGCCAGTGACCCTGGCCGAGCTGCCGATCCAGTACGCCGACTACGCGTTGTGGCAGCGCGACTGGATGGAGGCGGGCGAGCAGGAGCGCCAGCTCGGCTACTGGCGCCAGCAGCTGGCCGGCGAGCAGCCGCTGCTGGAGTTGCCCGTCGACCGTCCGCGGCCGTCGGTGCAGAACTTCCACGGCGCGCGCCTGGCCATCGATATCGATGCCTCCCTGGCCCAGGCGCTCAAGGCCTTGGCGCGCCAGCAGGGGGTGACCCTGTTCATGCTGTTGCTGGCATCGTTCCAGACCCTGCTGCACCGCTACAGCGGCCAGGCCGATATCCGTGTCGGCGTGCCGGTGGCCAACCGTGCCCGGGCTGAAACCCAAGGGCTGATCGGTTTCTTCGTCAACACCCAGGTGCTCAAGGCCGAGTTTGTGCCGCAGACCACCTTCACCGCGTTGTTGCAACAGGTTCGCGAGGCCGCGCTGCAGGCCCAGGCGCACCAGGACCTGCCGTTCGAGCAACTGGTCGAGGCGCTGCAGCCTGAGCGCAGCATGAGCCACAACCCGCTGTTCCAGGTGCTGTTCAACCACCAGGCCGAAAGCCCGGGCATGGCCCGTCAACTGGGCGAGCTGCAGGTCGAGGGCTTGAGCTGGGAAGGGCAGACCACCCAGTTCGACCTGATCCTCAATACCGCCGAACACGACGGCGGACTGATTGCGGCACTGACCTACGCCACCTCGCTGTTCGACCCGGCCACGGTCGAGCGCATCGGCCGGCATTGGCGCAACCTGTTGCAGGGCATCTGCCAGGACCACGCGCAGCGTGTGGCGCAGTTGCCGTTGCTCGATGCGGCTGAGCAGGGCGACTGGAAAACCGAAGTGCAGCGCTACCCAAGCACGCTGTGCGCCCATGAGCTGATCGAGGCGCAGGCGGCGCGTACGCCTGAGGCGGTCGCCGTGACCTTCGCCGGGCAGTCGCTTAGCTACGACCAGCTCAACCGCCGTGCCAACCGCCTGGCGCACAAGCTGCGCGAGCAGGGCGTGGGGCCGGATGTGCTGGTGGGTATCGCCGTGGAGCGCGGCTTCGAGATGATCGTCGGCCTGCTGGCGATCCTCAAGGCCGGCGGCGCCTATGTGCCGCTGGATCCGGAATACCCGCAGGACCGCCTGAGCTACATGATGAAAGACAGCGGCATTCAACTGCTGCTGACGCAAGGTTATCTGCTGGCCGCTCTGCCCGTGCCGGCACAGGTTCGCAGCCTGAAGCTGGAAGACGATCTGGCCGGCTACAGCGAGGAGAATCCTGCGCACCTGAGCCAGCCGGACAACCTGGCCTATGTGATCTACACCTCGGGCTCGACCGGCAAGCCGAAAGGTACTTTGCTGCCGCACCAGAACCTGCTGCGTCTGTTCAAGGCGACCGATGCCTGGTTCGGCTTCGGCCCGCAGGACGTGTGGACGCTGTTCCACTCCTACGCCTTTGACTTCTCGGTCTGGGAGATCTTTGGTGCGTTGCTGCACGGCGGTCGCCTGGTGATCGTGCCGCGTGAAGTGACCCGTTCGCCGGAAGACTTCCACCAGTTGCTGGTGGAGCAGGGTGTCACCGTGCTCAACCAGACCCCATCGGCGTTCAAGCCGCTGATGCGGGTGGCCTGTGACAGTGCGTCCGACCTGTCGCTGCGCTATGTGATTTTCGGCGGCGAAGCCTTGGATGTGGCGGCACTGCAACCCTGGTTCGAGCGTTTCGGCGAGGATTGCGACAACCTGATCAACATGTACGGCATCACCGAGACCACGGTTCATGTGACCTACCGGCCGATCCGCTTTGCCGACACGCAACAGCCGGGCAGCCCGATCGGTGCGGCGATCCCGGACCTGTCGATGTACGTGCTGGATGCCGACTTCAACCCGGTGGCCAAGGGTTGCACGGGCGAGCTGCACGTCGGCCATGCCGGCCTGGCACGTGGTTACCACAACCGTGCCTCGCTGACCGCCGAGCGCTTCGTGCCGGATCCGTTCTCCTGCGAAGGCGGGCGCCTGTACCGCACCGGCGACCTGGCGCGTTATCGCGGCCAGGAGGTGATCGAGTACGTAGGCCGGATCGACCATCAGGTGAAGATCCGTGGTTTCCGTATCGAACTGGGTGAAATCGAGGCACGCCTGCAAGAACATGCGTCGGTACGCGAAGTGCTGGTGCTGGATATCGACGGGGCAGGGGGCAAGCAACTGGCCGCTTACCTGATCGCCCAGGACGCCAACGCCGATCACGCCACTCTGCGCGACACGCTGAAACAGCACCTGAAAGCCAACCTGCCGGACTACATGGTCCCCACGCACTTCCTGGTGCTGGAGCAGTGGCCGCTGACCGCCAACGGCAAGTTGGACCGCAAGGCCCTGCCGAAACCGGACGCCAGCCAGCTGCAACAAGGCTACGTGGCCCCGCGTACGGAGCTGGAGCAGCAACTGGCGGCGATCTGGAGCGAAGTGCTGAAGGTCGAGCAGGTCGGCCTGCACGACAACTTCTTCGAGCTCGGCGGTCATTCGCTGCTGGCCACCCAGGTGACCTCGCGGATCCGCCAGCGCCTGGAGTTGGAAGTCCCGCTGCGCAGCCTGTTCGAGTCCGCCGACCTGCAGGCCTTCGCCCAGGCCGCCGGTCAAGGCTCGGCCAGCCAGGCGCCGGCGTTCACTGTCGTGGACCGCAACCAGCCGCTGCCGCTGTCCTACGCCCAGCAACGCCAGTGGTTCCTCTGGCAGTTGGAGCCTGAAAGCGCCGCCTACAATATCCCTTCAGCCCTGCGCCTGAAGGGCGAGCTGAACATCGAGGCACTGCGCAGCAGCTTCGCCGCGCTGGTTGCTCGTCACGAAACCCTGCGCACCACCTTCCATCAGGAAGGCGAGCAGGCCTGGCAACGCATCCATCCGGCCAGCGACTTCGAACTGGCCGTCGAAGCGGTCAGCGCTGAAGCCCTGCAGGCGCGGGTGGCCGAGGAAGCCCGCCAGCCGTTCCACCTGGAAAACGGTCCGCTGCTGCGTGCCCGCCTGCTGCGCCTGGCCGAAGACGACCATGTGCTGGTGCTGACCTTGCACCATATCGTCGCCGACGGCTGGTCGATGCCGATCATGGTCGACGAGGTGGTGCGCCTGTATGCCGGCTACCGTCAGGGCGCCGCCGCGCCACTGCCGACCCTGGCGTTCCAGTATGCCGACTACGCCGCCTGGCAGCGCCAGTGGATGGACGCTGGCGAGCAGACCCGCCAGCTGGACTACTGGCGCGGACAGCTGGGCGACGAGCAGCCAGTGCTGGAACTGCCACTCGACCGTCCGCGTCCGCTGTTGCAGAGCCATGTCGGCGAGCGCCTGGACATCACCCTCGAGCGCGAGCTGGCCGAGGCCCTGAAGGCCACGGCACGCGAACAGGGCGTGACCCTGTTCATGCTGTTGCTGGCCTCGTTCCAGAGCCTGCTGCATCGTGTGTCCGGGCAAACCGATATCCGCGTCGGCGTGCCGATTGCCAACCGTACCCGCGCCGAAACCGAAGGCCTGATCGGCTTCTTCGTCAACACCCAGGTGCTCAAGGCCGAGTTCGACCTGCGCACCACCTTCGGCGAGCTGCTGCAGCAGGTCAAGCACACCGCCCTGCAGGCCCAGGCCCACCAGGACCTGCCCTTCGAGCAACTGGTCGAGGCCCTGCAGCCGGAGCGCAGCCTGAGCCACAGCCCGTTGTTCCAGGTGATGTTCAACCACCAGACCTACCGCGCAGGCGATGCCCGTCAACTGCCGGGGTTGACCGTGGAAGGGCTGGCCTGGGACAACCACACCGCCCAGCTGGACCTGAGCCTGGACACCTTCGAGAGCGACGATGGCCTGGGCGCAAGCCTGACCTACGTCAGTGAGCTGTTCGAGCGCGCCACCGTGGAACGCCTGGCCGGCTACTGGCTGGCCTTGCTGCGCGCCATCGCCCTGCAGCCGCAGCAGTCGATCAGCGACCTGCCGCTGCTGGACTTTGAGCAACATCGGCCTGCCGATTTCAGCGACGCTCCTTGCGTGCACCAGCTGTTCGAGGCGCAGGCCGCCCAGGCCCCGCAAGCCGTGGCGCTGGTCTGCGAGGGCGAGGAGCTGAGCTACCAGGCGCTGAACCGCCGCGCCAACCGCATCGCCCACAAGCTGCGCGCTCTTGGAGTCGGCCCGGACGTGTCGGTCGGCATCGCCATCGAACGCGGCCTGGACATGGTGGTCAGCGTGCTGGCGGTGCTCAAGGCCGGCGGCGCCTATGTGCCGTTGGACCCCGACTACCCCCACGACCGCCTGGCCTACATGATCCAGGACAGCGGCCTGCGCCTGCTGCTGACCCAGTCGGGCGTGCTGGCGCGCCTGAGTGTTGCGCCAGAGGTCCGCAGCCTGTGCCTGGACCTGGGCGACGACTGGCTGCAAGGCTGCGCCGAGGACGACCTGGCCAACCTGACCCAGGCAGACAACCTGGCGTACATCATGTACACCTCCGGCTCCACCGGCCGCCCCAAGGGCGTGGGCATCAGCGCCGCGGCCCTGCGCGGGCACGTGCTGGGCTTCGTCGACCGCTTCGGGCTGACGGCGGCGGACCGGGCGCTGCAGTTCTCCACCTTCAACTTCGATGCCTTCGTCGAGCAGCTGTACCCGGCGCTGGTCTGCGGCGCCCGCGTGGTCCTGCGCGGCCAGGCGCTGTGGGACAGTGAGACCTGGTACCGTCAGGTGCTGGAGCAGGGCGTCACCTTCAGCGACCTGCCGACCGCCTACTGGCACATGCTGGCCAAGGACTTCGCCGCCCGCGGGCCCAGGGACTACGGCCAGCTGCGCCGCGTGCACATGGGCGGCGAAGCCATGGCCGCCGATGGCGTATTGGCCTGGCGCGCCGCGGGGCTGGCCGATGTGCGGCTGGTCAACACCTACGGCCCGACCGAGGCCACGGTGTGCATCACCAGCCATGACTGCAGCGACTACGTCACCGGCCAGGCTGCCGTGCCTGGGCAGATCCCGATCGGCCAGGCCCTGCCCGGACGCAGCGTCTACCTGGTCGATGCGGCCGGCAACCTGGCCCTGCCAGGGTCTATCGGCGAGCTGCTGGTGGGCGGCGAGCTGCTGGCCCGGGGTTACCACAACCGCCCGGGCCAGAGCGCCGAGCGCTTCATTCCCGACCCGTTCGGGGCCAGCCCTGGTGGGCGTCTGTACCGCACCGGCGACCTGGCGCGCTACCGCGCCGATGGTGTCATCGAGTTCGTCGGCCGGGTCGACCATCAGGTGAAGATCCGCGGCTTCCGTATCGAACTGGGCGAGATCGATGCCCGCCTGCGCGAACACCCGGGGGTGCGCGAGGCGCTGGTGATCGACATCGACGGCGCGGGCGGCAAGCAGCTGGCGGCCTACCTGGTGCCGAGCGCGCAGGCAGGTGAAGACCTGCGCGTCGAGCTGTTGCGCCACCTGAAGGCCGGCTTGCCGGAGTACATGGTGCCCGCGCACCTGGTGTTCCTCGAGGCGATGCCGCAGACGCCGAACGGCAAGCTCGACCGCAAGGCCCTGCCCAAGCCCGACGCCAGCCAGGCGCAGGCCGACTACGTGGCGCCGCGCAGCGAGCTGGAGCAACGCCTGGCCGCGATCTGGGCCGAGGTGCTCAAGGTCGAACAGGTCGGCCTGCACGACAACTTCTTCGAGCTCGGCGGCCACTCGCTGCTGGCGACCCAGGTAATTGCCCGGGTGCGCCAGGGGCTGGGCCTGGAGCTGGCGCTGCGCAGCCTGTTCGAGTGCCCGGACCTGCAAGGCTTCGCCGCGCTCGCCGCACAAGGCAGCGCCAGCCTGGCTCCGGCGTTGCTGCCGGTGGATCGTGGCCAGCCGCTGGCGCTGTCCTATGCCCAGCAGCGCCAGTGGTTCCTCTGGCAGCTGGAGCCGGACAGCGCCGCCTACCACATTCCCGCCGCCCTGCAACTCAAAGGCCGGCTGAACCTGGAAGCGCTGCGCCAGGCGTTCGAGGCCCTGGTGGCCCGTCACGAAAGCCTGCGTACCACCTTCCACCAGCAGGGCGGACAGGCGCTGCAGCGCATTCACCCGGCGAGCACCTTCACCCTGGTCATGGAGTCGCTCCACGACACCCGCGCCGAGGCGGTCCGCGAGCGCGTGGCCCGCGAAGTGCAGCGCCCGTTCGACCTGAGCCAGGGGCCGCTGCTGCGGGTACGCCTGCTGCGCCTGGCCGAGGACGATCACGTGCTGGTGCTGACCCTGCACCATATCGTCGCCGATGGCTGGTCGATGCCGATCATGGTCGACGAAGTGGTCGACGCCTACCTGGCCTTGAGCCAGGGCCAGCAACCTGAACTGCCCGCCCTGGCCGTGCAGTACGCCGACTACGCCGCCTGGCAGCGTCAGTGGATGGAAGCCGGCGAACAGGCCCGCCAGCTGGACTACTGGCTGGCGCAGCTGGGTGGCGAGCACTATGTGCTGCAACTGCCCACCGATCACCCGCGTCCCACCGTGCAGAGCCATGCCGGGCGTAGCCTGACCGTCGAGGTCCCGGCGGCGCTGGCCCAGGCGCTCAAGGCGCAGGCGCGCGAGCAAGGGGTGACCTTGTTCATGCTGCTGCTGGCCTCGTTCCAGAGCCTGCTGCATCGCCAGACCGGCCAGGCCGATATCCGCGTCGGCGTGCCGATCGCCAACCGCACCCGGGCCGAGACCGAGGGGCTGATCGGCTTCTTCGTCAACACCCAGGTACTCAAGGCCGAGTTCGACCTGCAGACCACCTTCAGCGAGCTGCTGCAACAGGTCAAGCACACCGCCCTGCAGGCCCAGGCCCATCAGGATCTGCCTTTCGAACAACTGGTTGAGGCGCTGCAACCGGAGCGTAGCCTGAGCCACAACCCGCTGTTCCAGGTGATGTTCAACCACCAGGCCTACCGTGCGGAGAATGTTCGCGAGTTGCCGGGGCTGAGCATCGCCGGCCTGGCCTGGGACAACCCCACGGCGCACCTCGACCTGGCCCTGGACACCTTCGAGAGCGAGGACGGCCTGGGCGCGACCCTGACCTACGTCAGCGACCTGTTCGAGCACGCCACCATCGAACGCATGGCCGGGCACTGGCTCAACCTGTTGCAGGCAGTCAGTACCCAGCCGGCCCAGCGCATCGTCGAGCTGCCGCTGCTGGACGCGGCGCAGCGCCAGATTATCCTTGAGCAATGGAGCCGGCACGAGGCGGTCTACCCCGACCAGCGCACCGTGCAGCAGCTGATCGCCGACCAGGCCGCGCGCACGCCGCAGGCCACGGCGCTGATCTGCGAAGGGCAGCAGCTCACCTACCAGGCTTTGGACCTGCGCGCCAACCAGTTGGCCCACCGCCTGCGCGAGGCAGGCATCGGCCCGGACGTGCGCGTGGGCATTGCCCTGCCGCGCAGCCTGGACATGGTGGTCGGCCTGCTGGCGGTGCTCAAGGCCGGCGGCGCCTATGTGCCGCTGGACCCAGACTACCCGCACGAGCGCCTGGCCTACATGATGGAGGACAGCGGCATCGTCCTGCTGCTCGGCCACAGCGCGCAGTTGCAAGGCTTGGCGGTGGCGCCGCAGGTGCGCAGCCTGTGCCTGGACAGCGAGGCCCTGGACGCCTGGCCGAGCCATGCGTTGCCCGAGCTGGGCGACCCCGACAACCTGGCCTACATCATGTACACTTCCGGCTCCACCGGCCGTCCCAAGGGCGTGGGCATCAGCGCTGCGGCCCTGAGCCGGCACGCCCACGTCGCCAAGGGCTTCTGCGGGCTGTCGGCGGCCGACCGGGTACTGCAGTTCTCCACCTTCAACTTCGACGCCTTTGTCGAGCAGCTGTACCCGGCGCTGATCTGCGGCGCCAGCGTGGTGGTGCGCGGCCCGACGCTGTGGGACAGCGAGACCTTCTACCGCGAAGTGGTGACCCAAGGCATCACCTTCGCCGACCTGCCGACCGCCTACTGGTACCTGCTGGCCAAGGACTTCGCGGCCAAGGGTCCGCGCGACTACGGCGTGCTGCGCCAGGTGCACATGGGCGGCGAGGCCATGGCCGCCGACGGCGTGCTGGCCTGGCAACAGGCCGGGCTCGGTCATGTGCGCCTGCTCAACACCTACGGGCCGACCGAGGCCACCGTCAGCGTCATGAGCCATGACTGCAGCGCCTATGTCACCGGCGAGCAGCCCTTGCCGGTGCAGATCCCGATCGGCAAGGCCCTGGCCGGGCGCTCGATCCACCTGGTGGATGCCGCCGGCGACTTGGCCCTGCCAGGCGCTATCGGCGAGCTGCTGGTGGGTGGCGAGCTGCTGGCTCGCGGTTACCACAACCGCCCGGGGCTGACCGCCGAGCGTTTCATCCCCGATCCGTTCGCCACCACGCCGGGTGCCCGCCTGTACCGCACCGGCGACCTGGCGCGCTATCGCGAACAGGGGCTGGTCGAGTATGCCGGGCGCATCGACCACCAGGTGAAGATCCGTGGTTTCCGCATCGAACTGGGCGAGATCGAGGCGCGCCTGCGCGAGCATCCGGCGGTACGCGAGGTGCTGGTGGTCGATATCGACGGCCCGGGCGGCAAGCAACTGGCCGCCTACCTGGTGCCCAACGCGATGCCCGAGGAGGAAGGCGGCCTGCGCGCCGAACTGAAGGCGCACCTGGGCGCCAGCCTGCCGGACTACATGGTGCCCATGTACCTGGTGCTGCTCGAGCGCATGCCTCTGCTGCCCAACGGCAAGCTCGACCGCAAGGCGCTGCCGGCCCCCGATACCCGGCAGTCGCAGCCGGCCTACGAGGCCCCGGTCAGCGAGCTGGAGCAACAGCTGGCCACGCTCTGGGCCGAAGTGCTGGAGGTCGAGCGGGTGGGCCTGAACGATGACTTCTTCGAGCTGGGCGGGCATTCGCTGCTGGCGGCCCAGCTGATTTCCAAGATCAACTCGGGCCTGGGGATCGACATCCCGCTGCGCCTGCTATTCGAGAAACCGCAATTGAATGATTTTGCCCAGGCCTGTGCCTCCACCGGCTTGTCGTTGAGCGAGGACGGCTTGTCCGATATCGAAAGAATGATGAATGAAATGGCGGGCGTCTGAGATGGACAAGAGCACAGCAGAACGTATCGCCAAGCGCTTTGTGGGCCTTGCCCTGGAGCAGCGTCGGCAGATCCTCGACAAGATGCGCGAGACCGGGCAGAGCTTTCGCCTGCTGCCGATCGCCGTCACCCGTCATGACAGTCCGCGCATCCCGCTGTCCTATGCCCAGCAGCGCATGCTGTTCCTCTGGCAGTTGGAGCCGCAGAGCAGCTTCTACAACGTGCCGATGGCGGTGCGTCTGAGCGGTTCGCTGAACCAGCAGGCCCTGGCCGAGGCCCTAAACGCGCTGGTGCGGCGTCACGAAAGCCTGCGCACGCGCTTCGTCTCCGAGGAGGGCGAGTTCCACCAGCAGGTCCGTGAACAGTCGGGCGTGAGCCTGGAACTGCGCGAGGTACAGGCAGGGCCGGGCGAGGATCTCGAACAGTGCCTGCGCGGCGCGGTATGCGAGGCGCTGGATGCGCCCTTCGACCTGCTCGAAGGGCCGCTGCTGCGGGTCCGGTTGCTGCGCCTGACGCCCACCGAACATGTGCTGACGGTGTGCATGCACCATATCGTCTCCGACGGTTGGTCGGGCGAGCTGATGGTGCAGGAGTTCGTGCACCTGTACGAAGCGCTGTCCCAGGGCCGCGCCGCCGACCTGCCGCCGCTCGAGGTGCAGTACGCCGACTATGCGATCTGGCAGCGCGCCTGGCTCGAAGCCGGCGAAGGCGAGCGCCAGTTGCAGTACTGGAAGCAGCAGCTGGGCGACGAGCACCCGGTGCTGGAATTGCCGTTGGATCATGAGCGTCCGGCGCACCCCAGCTACCGCGGCGCGACCCTGCGCAGCGATGTGCCGGCGGCGCTGTCGGCCAAGCTCAAGGCCCAGGCGCGCAGCCAGGGCCAGACCGTGTTCATGCTGACCCTCGCGGCCCTGGCCGTGACCCTGGCGCGCTACAGTGGCCAGGCCGACATCCGCATCGGCGCGCCCAATGCCGGGCGCAACCGCAAGGAAGTCGAAGGCCTGATTGGCTTCTTCATCAACACCCAGGTGCTGCGGGTGCAGGTGGACGAGCGCCAGAGTGGCGCGGCCCTGCTGGAGCAGGTGAAGCAGGTGGTCAGCGGCGCGCAGTCACACCAGGAACTGCCGTTCGAGCATCTGGTGGATGCCCTGGCGCCGGAGCGCAACCTGGGGCACAACCCGCTGTTCCAGGTGAAAATCAACCAAAACATGGCCGACACCGAGGCCGGCGCCCAGGCCCGGCAAACGCTGGGCGAGCTGAGTGTCAGCGGTTTCCCGGTCGAGGGCAACGATGCCCGCTTCGACCTGGCCTACGACTTCACCGAGACCCCCGACGGCCTGCAAGGCTACTTCAACTACAGCACCGACCTGTTCGAGGCCGCGACCATCGCGCGCCTGGCTGCGTCGTTCCAGGCGGTGCTGCGCACCCTCGTCGAGCACCCCGAGGCGGCGCTGTGCGAACACCCCGATGCCCAGGCCGCGCAGGTCGAGGCCAGCACTCAGGGCTGGCCGCAGCCGGACTTCCTCGCCCTGTGGCGCCAGGGCCTGCAGGCCGGTGCCGGGCAGCCGGCACTGCGTGCGGGTGAGCGTACGGTCAGCTACGCGCAACTGGAGCAGCAGGCCAACCGCTTCGCCCACTACCTGAAGGCGCAGGGCATCGCCCCGGGCATGACCGTGGCGCTGTGCCAGGAGCGCTCCATTGAATGGGTGACCAGCCTGCTGGCCGTGCTCAAGCTGGGCGCGGTGTACCTGCCGCTGGACAGCCGCCAGCCCGCCGAACGCCTGCAGCAACTGCTGCAGGCCAGTGGCGCGCGCCTGCTGGTGCATGCCCATGGCGACGCCCAGGCGGCGGGGCTGGGCGTGTGCCCGGCGCTGGCCTATGACGCGGCGCAGCACGGCGACTGCAGCGACCAACCGCCGGCGGTGCACATCGAGCCGCAGCAAGCGGCCTACATCATCTACACCTCGGGTTCCACCGGGCAGCCCAAGGGCGTGGTGATCAGCCACGGCGCGTTGGCCAACTACCTGCAGGGTGTGCTGCAGCGCCTCGACCTGCAGCCCGGCGCCAGCCTGGCGATGGTCTCCACCGTGGCCGCGGACCTGGGCCACACCGTGCTGTTCGGCGCGCTGGCCTCGGGCCGGCTGCTGCATCTGCTGGGCCACGACCAGGGCTTCGATCCGGATGGTTTTGCCAGCTACATGGCCGAGCACCGGGTCGATGTGCTGAAGATCGTGCCCAGCCATCTGCAGGGTCTGCTGCAGGCCGCGCAGCCTGAGCGGGTGTTGCCCGAACAGCTGCTGATCCTCGGCGGCGAGGCCAGCTCCTGGGCCCTGATCGAGCAGGTCCGGCGCCTGAAACCCGGTTGCCGGATCATCAACCACTACGGCCCGACCGAGACGACCGTGGGCATCCTCACCCACGAAGTCGGCGAGCGCCTGCCCGGCTGGCGCAGCGTGCCGGTGGGCCGGGCGCTGGACAATGGCCAGGCGCGGGTGCTGGATGCCTACCTCAACCCGTTGCCCGAGCGGGTTGCCGGCGAGCTGTACCTGGGTGGCCAGGGCCTGGCCCAGGGCTATGTCGGCCAGCCGGGGCTGACCGCCGAGCGTTTCGTCCCCGACCCCTTCGGCCAGAACGGCGAGCGGCTGTACCGCGCCGGTGACCGCGCGCGCCTGGACCAGGGCGTGCTGGAATACCTGGGTCGTGGCGACGACCAGGTGAAGATCCGCGGCTACCGGGTCGAGCCGGGCGAGGTCGGCCAGGTGCTGCAAGGCCTGCCCGGTGTCGGCGAGGCCGTGGTGCTGGCGCTGCCGCTGGACAGCGATCCGTCACGCTTGCAACTGGTGGCCTGGGCCGTGCCGGCGGCGGGCGCCGAGCTGCAGGCCGAGGCATTGCGCCAGGCCTTGCTGGCGCGCCTGCCGGAGTACCTGGTGCCGGCGCAGGTGCTGCTGCTCGAGCGCCTGCCGCTGACCGCCAACGGCAAGCTGGACAAAAAGGCGCTGCCCAAGCCTGGCGTGGCCAGGCAGCGCTATACCGCGCCTGTGGGCGAAATCGAGGAGAAGCTCGCCGCGATCTGGCGCGAAGTGCTCAAGCGCGAACAGGTGGGCAGCACCGACAACTTCTTCGAACTGGGCGGCGACTCGATCCTCAGCCTGCAGATCATTGCCCGGGCCAAGCGCCAGGGCATCAAGCTGAGCCCCAAGCAGCTGTTCGAGAAGCAGACCATCGGCCAACTGGCGGCGGTGGCCAAGCTGATCGAGCAGAAACCGGCGGCCGAAGTGGTCGAGCTGGTGACCGGCTCGTTGGCGTTGCTGCCGATCCAGGCGCGCTTCTTCGACACTGCGATTCCCCAGCGTCATCACTGGAACCAGGCGGTGATGCTGAGCCCACGCCAGCCGTTGACGGTGGCGTTGCTGCAGGCGGCGCTCAAGCTGCTGGTGGCGCAGCACGACGCCCTGCGCCTGCGATTCAGCGAAGACCAGGGGCAGTGGCAGGGGCAGTTCGCGCCGGTCGATGCGCAGCAGTTGCTGTGGGTGCATCAGCTGGACGATGCCGCGCGCCTGCCGGAGTTGGCCGACGAGGCCCAGCGCAGCCTGGACCTGAAGCATGGCCCGCTGCTGCGGGTGGTGCTGATCGACCTGCCCGAAGGCCAGCAGCGCCTGTTGGTGGTGATTCATCACCTGGTGGTCGATGGCGTGTCCTGGCGCGTCCTGCTCGAAGACCTGCAGGTGGCCTGCCAGGCCCTGGCGGCCGGCAAGGCGCCGGTGTTGCCGGCCAAGGGCAGCTCGCTCAAGGCCTGGTCCGAGCACCTGCGCGAGCATGCCCGCAGCCCCGCGCTGGTGGCCGAGCTGGCCTACTGGCAGGCGCAGTTGCAGGGTGTCAGCGACGTCCTGCCCGGGGTGAACCCGCAAGGTGGCCAGCAACGCAAGCATGAGATCTCGGTGCGCACCCAGCTCAACGCCGAGCTGACCCGGCAACTGTTGCAGGAGGCGCCGGCCGCCTACCGCACCCAGGTCAACGACCTGTTGCTGACAGCGCTGGCCCGGGTCATCCGCCGCTGGACCGGCGAGGCGCATGCGCTGATCCGCCTGGAAGGCCATGGCCGTGAAGACCTGTTCGAGGACCTCGACATCACCCGCACGGTCGGTTGGTTCAGCAGCCTGTATCCGTTGAAGCTGACCCCGGTGAGCGACCTGGGTGCGTCGATCATGGCGGTCAAGGAACAGCTGCGCGCCGTGCCGGCCAAGGGCATCGGCTACGGCGTGCTGCGCTACCTGGGTGACGAGCAGGCCCGCCAGGCCCTCGGCGCCCTGGCCCAGGGCAGCATCGTATTCAACTACCTGGGGCAGTTCGACGGCAGCTTCGACAGCGAACAGGGCCTGTTTGTCCCGGCGCCGGAAGGCGCGGGGCAGGGGCAGAGCCCGGAGGCGCCGCTGGGCAGCCTGCTCAGCATCGATGGCCAGGTCTACGCCGGTGAACTGGCCCTGGACTGGAGCTTCAGCAGCGCCGTGTTCGAACGTGGGCAGATCCAGCGCCTGGCCGACGAGTACGCCGAGGAACTGCGCCTGCTCATCGCCCACTGCACCACCCCGGGCGTGGCGGGCGTGACGCCGTCGGACTTCCCACTGGCCAGTCTCGACCAGCGCCAGCTGGCGGCGTTGCCGGTGGCCGCAGGCAATATCGAGGACATCTACCCGTTGTCGCCGATGCAGCAGGGCATGCTGTTCCACAGCCTCTACGAACAGGCGGCGGGCAACTACATCAACCAGCTGCGGGTCGAGGTTCAGGGCCTGGATGTGCCGCGCTTCGTCGCGGCCTGGCAGGCCACCCTGGACAGCCATGAGGTACTGCGCAGCAGCTTCGTCAGCGGTTACGACCAGTCGCTGCAGGTTGTCCTGCGCGAGGCGCGCCTGCCGCTGGTGGAACTGGACTGGCGCGCTCAGGCCGACCTGCCGACCGCATTGCAGGCCTGGGCCGAGGCCGACCTGCGCGCCGGCTTCGACTTGGCCAGCGGTCCGCTGCTGCGCCTGGCGGTGATCCGTACCGGCGAGCAGCACTACCAGCTGGTATTGACCAACCACCATATCCTGCTGGATGGCTGGAGCAGCTCGCGCCTGTTCGGCGAGGTGCTGCAGCGTTACGCCGGTGTCGTGCCGGCGGCCAAGACCAGCCGTTACCGCGACTATATCCAGTGGCTGCAACGTCAGGACCAGCAGGCCAGCGAAACCTTCTGGCGCGAGCGCCTGGCCGGGCTGGACGAACCCACGCGCCTGGCCCAGGCCTTGCGGTCCGACGCCCAGGGGCACGGGCAGGCCGAGCACGAGATCACCCTCGATGCACGGCGCACCCAGCGCCTGAGCGATTTCGCCCGGGAGCAGCGGGTCACCCTCAACACCCTGGTCCAGGCCGCCTGGCTGCTGCTGTTGCAGCGTTACACCGGCCAGGCCAGTGTGACCTTCGGTGCCACCGTGGCAGGTCGCCCGGCCGATTTGCCGGGCGTCGAGGAGCAGCTGGGGCTATTCATCAACACCTTGCCGGTGGTCGCCAGCCCGCGCTCCGAGCAGCGTGTGGACGAGTGGGTGCAGCAGGTCCAGGCGCTGAACCTGGCCTTGCGCGAACACGAGCACACGCCGCTGTACGAGATCCAGCGCTGGGCCGGCTGGAGCGGGGAGGCGCTGTTCGACAATATCCTGGTGTTCGAGAACTATCCGGTGTCCGAGGCGTTGCAAGCCGGCGCGCCCCAGGAGCTGGCGTTCGGCGAGGTGGTCAGCCAGGAACAGACCAACTATCCGCTGACGGTGGTGGCACAGGTGGGCGACAGATTGTCGGCCAGCTTCAAGTTCGATCGCGCCAGTTACGCCGAAGCGGCCGTCGGGCAGTTGGCGACGCACTTCGTCGAGCTGCTGGAAGGGCTGGCGGACGCGCCGCAACGGGCCTTGGGCGAGATTGCCCTGAGTGCCGGCCCCGAGCAGGTGATTGCCAGCTATCCGAGCACGGCTTGTGCCCATGAGCTGATCGAGGCGCAGGCATCGCGTACGCCTGAAGCAATTGCCGTGACTTTCGCCGGGCAGGCGTTGAGCTACGACCAGCTCAACCGCCGCGCCAACCGTCTGGCCCACAAGCTGCGCGAGCAGGGCGTGGGGCCGGATGTGCTGGTGGGCATCGCCGTGGAGCGCGGGTTCGAGATGATCGTCGGCCTGCTGGCGATCCTCAAGGCCGGGGGCGCCTATGTGCCGCTGGACCCGGAGTACCCGCAGGATCGCCTGAGCTACATGATGGAAGACAGCGGCATTCAACTGCTGCTGACGCAAGGTTATCTGCTGGCCGCTCTGCCCGTGCCGGCACAGGTTCGCAGCCTGAAGCTGGAAGATGACCTGGACGGTTACAGCGATGAAAACCCGGAGCACGTGACCCAGCCGGACAACCTGGCCTATGTGATCTACACGTCAGGTTCCACCGGCAAGCCGAAAGGCACGCTGCTGCCGCACCACAACCTGCTGCGTCTGTTCAAGGCCACCGACGCCTGGTTCGGCTTCGGCCCGCAGGATGTGTGGACGCTGTTCCACTCGTACGCCTTCGACTTCTCCGTGTGGGAGATCTTCGGCGCGTTGCTGCACGGTGGTCGCTTGGTGATCGTGCCGCGTGAAGTGACTCGTTCGCCGGAAGACTTCCACCAGCTGCTGGTGGAGCAGGGCGTTACCGTGCTGAACCAGACCCCGTCGGCCTTCAAGCCGCTGATGCGGGTGGCCTGTGACAGTGCGTCCGACCTGTCGCTGCGCTACGTGATCTTCGGTGGCGAGGCCCTGGATGTGGCCGCGTTGCAACCGTGGTTCGAGCGCTTCGGCGAGGACTGCGACAACCTGATCAACATGTACGGCATCACCGAGACCACGGTCCACGTGACCTACCGGCCGATCCGCTTTGCCGATACGCAACAGCCGGGCAGCCCGATCGGAGCCGCGATTCCGGACCTGTCGATGTACGTGCTGGATGCCGACTTCAACCCGGTGGCCAAGGGTTGCACGGGCGAGCTGCACGTCGGCCATGCCGGCCTGGCACGCGGTTACCACAACCGTGCCTCGCTGACCGCCGAGCGCTTCGTGCCGGATCCGTTCTCCTGCGAAGGCGGGCGCCTGTACCGCACCGGCGACCTGGCGCGTTATCGCGACCAAGACGTGATCGAGTACGTGGGTCGGATCGACCATCAGGTGAAGATCCGCGGTTTCCGTATCGAACTGGGCGAAATCGAGGCACGCCTGCAAGAGCATGCGTCGGTACGCGAAGTGCTGGTGCTGGATATCGACGGGGCAGGGGGCAAGCAACTGGCCGCTTACCTGATCGCCCAGGACGCCAACGCCGATCACGCCACTCTGCGTGACACGCTGAAACAGCACCTGAAAGCCAACCTGCCGGACTATATGGTTCCCACGCACTTCCTGGTGCTGGAGCAATGGCCGCTGACGGCCAACGGCAAACTGGACCGCAAGGCCCTGCCGAAACCGGACGCCAGCCAACTGCAACAAGGCTACGTGGCCCCGCGTACGGAGCTGGAACAGCAGCTGGCCGCTATCTGGAGCGAAGTGCTGAAGGTCGAGCAGGTCGGTCTGTACGACAACTTCTTCGAACTCGGTGGTCACTCGTTATTGGTGATCACGCTGGTGAACCGGCTGCGCGAAACCTTCGCCCTCAACATCAGCCTGCATGAGTTCATGCTGATGGCGAACTTCGAGGAACTGGCGAACTTCATCGGTGGCGGCAAGGATCGCCTGAAATCGTCGGTGATCAACCTCAACGGTTGCCAACGCCAGCGTCCGGCGCTGTTCTGCCTGCCGCCGGGCGGCGGCGGTGCCTACGCCTACTACCCGCTGGCCAGCCGGCTGGCCGACGAGCGTCCGGTGTATGGCCTGGTCAACAAGTGCTATGCCGTGCCGGGCTGGGTGGACGAGTCCTGGGAGGCGATGGTCGGCTACTACGTCGAGCAGATCCGTCGTACCCAGGCCAGCGGCCCTTACCATCTGCTGGGCTGGTCCCTGGGCGGCGCCCTGGCGCTGGAGGTGGCTCATGCCCTGGAGCAGGCCGGTCAGGAGGTGGGCTTCGTCGGCCTGGTCGATACGCTGCTGCCGAAGGACGTGTCGGGCCTTGAGGTCGAGCCCGTCGAGGTGGTGCAGGTGGCGCGGGCGGACGAGAGTTTGCTGCGTGGCCTGCTGGCCTTCGCTCCGGGTGTGGGTGAAGCCTGCATCGTCGGCTTTATCGACGAGGCCGGTCGTCTGCCGGCCGAAGTCGACAGGACCGAATGGGTCATCGAGCAGGTGGCCGCCGCCGGGGGCGTCAGCGCCGAGCGGTTGCGGGCCATCCATGAGGATGTGCATCTGCAGCGGGAGATCGTTGATGGTTTCGCCGTGCTCGATCGTAACGCCGAACTGAGCCAGGCGTTCCGCCTGCGGCCGCTGGCGGCCCGGGTGGATTGCTGGTGGGCCAGCGAGAGCCGTAGCTTGGAGCGGGTGCGCATGGGGGAGGCGGGGTTGCTGGCGCAGGCTTCGGTCAACGGGCTGGCCAGTTCGACGGTGATCGCTGATGGGCATGAGGGGGTTATCAATGCCGTGGCGTTTGTCGATGGGCTGGTGGGGAGGTTGGCTGGCAAGGCTTGAGATTGATGAGTGACTTGGGGTGGGTAGGGCTTTAGGTCCTATCCGTTCTTTATTGTGAGTCTGGTGCTTCTGCCTGTGTGGGAGCGCGTGTTGTTGTTGTTGTTGTTGTTGTTGTTGTTGTTGTTGTTGTTGTTGTTGGGTAGTTTTGAAAGTTGTATGCGCATTCATTTATGATGTCGACGCTTATTCACCTTTCCGCCCTTACGGCGGGTTACTTTGGTCTTGGCCAAAGTAACCAAAGCCGCTGCGCTCCATTCATACGGCCCCTGCGCTTCGCTCCGGGGTTCCCTCACTCCGGCCTTGCTCCCGGGAGGACCGCGCTGCAGGGCCCATCCTGGGCCCCAGCGCTTGACGGGCATCCATGCCCGTCACCTCCCTGCGCAAGACCTGCGTTCGGCCTCCTGAAGTCGCGAAGTTACGGGCGGCGCCTGAACTGGCGCAGCTGTCGCTAGTTTGAACTTAATTAATCTCTAGATCGCATCGCGGGGCAAGCCCGCTCCCACGCGATAGTCGTCGTTATATAGATCTCTGTAGGAGCGGACTTGCCCCGCGAAAGGGCCGGAACAGCCAATACATAACTAATTGTCAAACAACTAACTTCGCGCTTCTTGCTCTTGCTCTTGCTCGGCGTTTTTCAAGGTGGTTGTCGCGTCTGACCTTTAATTCATGCTGCTTGTTTATCGTACTGTTGTTCTCGATCAGGATTCAGCAATACGGTTCCTACGGGCTGCC
>NZ_QJRP01000035.1 GCF_003205295.1 Pseudomonas mosselii | reverse complement strand
CCATTCATCCGGCCCCTACGCTTCGCTCCGGGGTCCCCTCGCTCCGTTCTTGCTCCCGGGAGGACCGCGCTGAACGCCCCATCCTGGGGCGCAGCGCTTGACGGGCATCCATGCCCGTCACCTCCCTTCGCAAGAACTCCGCTCGGCCTACTGAAGTCGCAATTGGCGGCGCCTGAACTATTGCGCACTTAGAAGCAACAGCAAGATCAAGATCAAGATCAAGATCAAGATCAAGATCAAGAAATGCGAAGTGGTAGTTAGCCGGCTGGCTATGAATTGACTGGATGAACCCTATCGTGTGCAAGCCCGCTTCTACAAGTTATGTATAACTTCTTGCAGGACCGGGCTTGCACGCAATCAAAACAGAATTCAACGCGCTGGCGCGAGTTTACCCTTGTCATCGGAGAAGACGATCTCGACCCGACGATTCTGCGCCCTGCCCCGCTCCGAAGCATTGGCCTCAACCGGATACTGGTCACCATAACCCTCGACCTGGATCCGCTTCTCGTCCACCCCCAGATCAACCAGCATATCGGCCACCGACTGCGCCCGATCACGGGACAGTTTCAGGTTCTCTTCCGCCGCACCGGTACTATCGGTATAACCCTCGATCCGTACCACGCGCCGCGGATTGAGCTGAAGGAACTGCACCAGCTTCAATACAGTACGGCTGGCCGAGTTCTTCAGATCAGCCTGGCCGGTATCGAACAGCACATCGCCCAAGGTCATCACCAGCCCGCGGTCGGTCTGCTCCGATGCCAGCGCGACAATCTGCGCCTCGACGAACTTGCCCTGCTGCTGGACGCTGGCCAGCTTGGCCTCGCGCAGTGCCAGTTGCAGGCGCTGTCGCTCCAGGTCGAGCTTGGCCAGGCGTTCCTGGTTCAATGCCAGCTTGGCGTGCTCGCTGGCAATCTCGCTGTAGCGCTGGCTCAGGTAGGCGTAATGACGGACATCGCTACCCGTGCCGACATAGCCTGCCAGACGCTCCGCGCGCGCCAGCGACTCGCCGGCGCGAATCACATCGCGTGGCGCGCTGCGCAGCACATCGGAATCGTCCTTGACCTTCTGGAAAGCGGCACTGGCGTCGTCCAATGCCGACTCGCTGCGCTGGCTGGCGCAGCCCTGCAAACCGACCAGGGCCAACAAGGCCAGGGCTGCCATGGGCTTGAGACGCTTCATGGCTGCACCTCCAACTGCTTGCGTAAACGCTTGATCCGCGACTGCATCGCCTGCAGCTGCTCCTCGCTCTTCTGGTTCAGCACCCGCGCCTCGGCCAGGCGCGCATCGAGCTCGGCCTGCTCGGCGCGCATGCGCGCATCGCGATGGCTTTCGCCGAGCATGTTGCTCTTGGCCCGGGCCAGCTTGTCTTCGGCCAGCTTGAACTCCGGCACCTGTTCATTGGCGCCGACCGCCTTGGCCTGCTCCAACGCCTGTTCCGACAGGCGCAGCTGTTCATTGGGTGCCGGGTCGTTGGCACAGCCAGCCAGGCCAAGCACGGCCAGGGCGAGCATCAAGGGTTGGATTCTCACTCACGCTTCCTACTGTTTGGGGGCACCCTGCGACGCCTGCATCTGCGCCTTCCAACGCTCGACATTGCGCTGCAGCACAGCTTCGCTCGCCCCGGAGATCGGCAATTCTGTCAGTTTTTTCGCCAGTTGTCCGCGCAACCAACTGTCGTTGCACGCTGAGTTGTGCGAGACCGCCAGGTACAGCCCCGGACGATCCACCGGCAAGCCCCGGGCGATGAGGTCGCTGCCCACGCCCAGGCTCTGCGCCATGGCCATGCCCGAGTAGCGCCCGGCCAGCACATAGTCGACCTGGCCGAGCACCAGCTTCTGGAAGGCCTGCGTGAGGTTCTGCGCCGACTCCAGCTTGAGCTGGGCCTTGGCAAAGGTGTCGAAGGCCGGAGTCAGGCGAGCCTTCTCGGACAGCGCGCCGCGGTACTGGGCGAGGTCTGCCGGGCCATCGAACACCAGGGTGGCGTCATGGCGGGTCCAGACCAGGTATTCGTTGAGCTGCAGGGCCGGATGGATGTAATCCAGGCTTGTCAGCTGGGTGACCTGCATCGGCGTGTCGAGCAGCAGGTCCATGCGCCCGCTGCGCACCTCTTCCAGGGCCTGCTCGCGCTTGCCTGCGTACAGCACCTCGACCTTCACCCCAAGCTCGGCCGCCACCTGGCGCAGCAGATCGACATTGGCACCGATCAGGTGTTTCGGGTCCTGCGGGTCCTGCCAGGAGTACGGCGGCGCATCCGGGCTCCCGGTGGCCACCAGGCGCTCGCACTTGCCCAGCGCCAAGGCCTGCGTCGACAGCAGCGCCAGCGCGCAGGCCAGCCCACCCTTGCTCCAGCGAAACGCCATGCAACCTCTCCCCGCCCCTGAAAAAATCCATGAAAAAACCCGGACCGCCAAGGGCGGGCCGGGTTCTTTATAAGTGAAGCAGGCGGATCAGACCAGCTTTTCCAGCTCCGGCACCGCTTCGAACAGGTCGGCGACCAGACCGTAGTCGGCGACCTGGAAGATCGGCGCCTCCTCATCCTTGTTGATCGCGACGATCACTTTCGAGTCCTTCATGCCGGCCAGGTGCTGGATCGCGCCGGAGATACCGACGGCGATGTACAGCTGTGGCGCGACGATCTTGCCGGTCTGGCCGACCTGCATGTCGTTCGGCACGAAGCCTGCGTCGACCGCGGCGCGCGAGGCGCCGACCGCGGCGCCGAGCTTGTCGGCCAGGGCGTACAGGTGCTTGAAGTTGTCACCGTTGCCCATGCCGCGACCGCCGGAAACGACGATCTTGGCGGCAGTCAGTTCAGGGCGGTCGGACTTGGCCAGCTCTTCGCCTACGAAGGCCGACTTGCCGGCGTCGTGGGCGGCAGCGACGGTTTCGACAGCGGCCGAACCACCTTCGGCGGCCACGGCATCGAAGCCGGTGGTACGCACGGTGATGACCTTGACCGCCGCGCTCGATTGCACGGTGGCAATGGCGTTACCAGCGTAGATAGGACGCTTGAAGGTGTCGGCGGATTCGACCGCGATGATCTCGGAGATCTGGTCGACGTCCAGCAGCGCGGCAACGCGCGGCAGGATGTTCTTGCCATTGGTGGTGGCCGGGGCCAGCACGTGGCTGTAACCCTTGGCCAGTTCGACCAGCAGCGGCGCGACGTTTTCCGGCAGGGCGTGGGCGTAGGCGGCGTTATCGGCAACCAGCACCTTGGCTACGCCGGCGATCTTGGCGGCGGACTCGGCGACGCCGCCGACGTTCTGGCCTGCGACCAGCACGTGGATATCACCACCGATCTTGGCAGCGGCGGCGACAGTGTTCAGGGTGGCCGGGGCTACGGCACCGTTCTCGTGTTCAGCGACAACCAGGATAGTCATTTAGATTACCTTCGCTTCGTTCTTCAGCTTCTCGACCAGTTCGGCCACCGACTTGACCTTGATACCGGCGCTGCGGGCAGCAGGCGCTTCGACCTTGAGGGTCTTGTTGGTGGAGGCGATGGACACGCCCAGCGCGTCTGGAGTGATGGTCTCCAGCGGCTTCTTCTTGGCCTTCATGATGTTCGGCAACGACGCGTAGCGCGGCTCGTTCAGGCGCAGGTCGGTGGTGACGATGGCGGGCAGGTTCAGCGCGACGGTCTGCAGGCCGCCATCGATTTCACGGGTGACGTTGACCTTGTCGCCGGCGACTTCGACCTTGGAGGCGAAGGTGCCCTGGGCGAAACCGGTCAGCGCGGCGAGCATCTGGCCGGTCTGGTTGTTGTCGCTGTCGATGGCCTGCTTGCCGAGGATGACCAGCTGTGGCTGCTCCTTGTCGACAACGGCTTTGAGCGCCTTGGCCACGGCCAGGGAGTTCAGTTCGTCAGCGGCCTCGACCAGAATGGCGCGGTCGGCGCCCAGGGCCAGGGCGGTACGCAGTTGCTCCTGGGCGGCGGTCGGGCCGATGGAAACGACGACGATTTCGCTCGCCACACCCTTCTCTTTCAGGCGGACGGCTTCTTCCACGGCGATTTCGCAGAAGGGGTTCATGGACATCTTGACGTTTGCAAGGTCGACGCCGGAGTTGTCCGCCTTGACGCGAACCTTGACGTTGTAGTCGACCACTCGTTTGACAGCTACAAGAACCTTCATGGATTCCTCGTTACTCTCCGGTGAAAAGAAGATCGCCTGGGGACTGCCCGGCGAATGCGCGTGGGTACAAGGGCACCTCTAAAAACGTTTCGGCGCCGACAAAGTTCAATTGACCGATCAGTCCTGTTTCGACCCTTGCGGGTAAAACCCGCGGGTCATTTTCTGTCGTGGCGTGTAGACTCCACTACAAAACCTGATTCGGCCCGTAAACCCTGCTCCACGCCTGGTCTTTAGGGGTGCACCTGCGCCCGACGGTCAGCCTACGGCGAACGCGAAAGCGCTCGTATCTTGACCGTAACACCCAATCCGGTCAATACGGCAAATTGGCCAGCGTCCAGCCGCCCACCTGCGATTCTACGGGCCTCCGGCAAATTCAAACAAACGTTTGTATTGGACCCGCCAAGTGGTGTAGATATAATGCGCGGCCAAGACAAAACGGTGTAGTCCATCACCTGCGAAGCTACAGCTTCTGCACGCCGCACGTGACCGTGAACACCCATATAAAGACAAGCAACGCGATGAGCCTTGAGTAGGAGAGAACCTGTGGAACGCGAATACATGGAATTCGACGTGGTCATCGTCGGCGCAGGCCCGGCGGGCCTGTCCGCCGCCTGCCGCCTGAAGCAGAAGGCCGCCGAAGCCGGTAGCGAGATCAGCGTCTGCGTGGTCGAGAAAGGCTCCGAAGTCGGCGCCCACATCCTCTCCGGCGCGGTGTTCGAACCGCGTGCGCTGAACGAACTGTTCCCTGACTGGAAAGAACTCGGCGCACCGCTGAACACCGAGGTGAAGCGCGACGACATCTATGTGCTCAAGGATGCTGGCAGCTCGACCAAGGTCCCCGACCTGTTCGTGCCCAAGACCATGCACAACCACGGCAACTACATCATCTCCCTGGGCAACCTGTGCCGTTGGCTGGCCCAGCAGGCCGAGAACCTGGGCGTTGAGATCTACCCGGGCTTCGCCGCACAGGAAGCGCTGTTCGATGAAAACGGCGTGGTCCGCGGCATCGTCACCGGCGACCTGGGTGTCGACCGCGAAGGCCATCCGAAGGACGGCCTGTACACCCCGGGCATGGAGCTGCGCGCCAAGTACACCCTGTTCGCCGAAGGCTGCCGTGGCCATATCGGCAAGCAGCTGATCAAGCGCTTCGACCTGGACAACGAGTCCGACGTCCAGCACTACGGCATCGGTCTCAAGGAAATCTGGGAAATCGACCCGGCCAAGCACGAGCAGGGCCTGGTGGTGCACACCGCCGGCTGGCCGCTGGACGTGATGAGCGCCGAGAACACCGGTGGTTCCTTCCTTTATCACCTGGAAAACAACCAGGTGGTGGTCGGCCTGATCGTCGACCTGTCGTACTCCAACCCGTACCTGTCGCCGTTCGACGAGTTCCAGCGCCTCAAGCACCACCCGGTGATGGCCCAGTACCTCGAAGGCGGCAAGCGCATCAGCTACGGCGCCCGCGCCATCTGCAAAGGCGGCCTGAACTCGCTGCCGAAGATGGTCTTCAATGGCGGCGCGCTGATCGGCTGCGACCTGGGCACCTTGAACTTCTCCAAGATCAAGGGCAGCCATACCGCGATGAAATCCGGCATGCTCGCCGCCGAGGCGGTGGCTGACGCATTGATCGCCGGCAGCGAAGGCGGCGACCAGCTAAACGGCTATGTCAGCGCCTTCAAGGCCAGCTGGCTGCATGAAGAGCTGTTCGCCAGCCGCAACTTCGGCCCGGCCCTGCACAAGTTCGGCCCGTTGCTCGGTGGCGCGTTCAACTACGTGGACCAGAACTGGTTCGGCGGCAAGCTGCCGTTCACCCTGCATGACACCAAGCCGGACTACGCCTGCCTCAAGCTCGCCGCCGACTCGAAAAGGATCGACTACCCCAAACCGGACGGCAAGCTCAGCTTCGACAAGCTCAGCTCGGTATTCCTCTCCAGTACCAACCATGAAGAGGAACAACCCTGCCACTTGAAGCTGACCGATCCGAACATCCCGATCGCCAGCAACCTGCCACTGTACGACGAGCCGGCACAGCGCTACTGCCCGGCCGGCGTGTACGAAGTGGTCACTCAGGAAGACGGCAACAAGCGCTTCCAGATCAACGCGCAGAACTGCGTGCACTGCAAGACCTGCGACATCAAGGACCCAGCCCAGAACATCACCTGGGTCACCCCTGAAGGCGCCGGCGGGCCGAACTACCCGAACATGTAAGCCCTGCCGTTGCGGCAAGCAGAAGCCCCCTGGCCGTGAGGCCCGGGGGCTTTTGCATGGCACACAGACGCTACCGTTTGTACGAAACCACGGTGTGTGCGGTGTCCAGCCCCAACTGCTCGAGCCGCTCCAGGACATGCCCCAGGCACTGCCCGCCGTCGGGCTTGTAGTGCCCGGAGGCGTCGTTGACCAGGCCAAGGATGTCAGTCACCGCATTGCTGGTGGTCTTGCGGTCGATCCGCATTTCTCCGGCGCATACCACCGCCTGCCCACCGCCAAGCTGACTGTGCCGGGTGTAACTTGTACGATCGAGTGAGTGGTCCCAGAATTTGACCAGAATGCTTTTTTGCGGGGTGTAGACCCATGTGTAGGCATCCTGGGCAGTATTGGGGCGCAGATAGATCAATCTACCGCTCTTAAGCTCATAGGCAAGTATCTGCCCCCGATCCTCGCCGATCAGCTGGCAGACGCCATCGATGGTCTCAGGCTTGTAACTGCGCCACTTCAGCACATCGATCAGCCATTGCTGCAACTGCACCGGGTAGGTGTAGCCGGCAAAGTCCAGGGGCGCCGAGATATCGGCCTTGCGCCAGTCCAGCCAGTTCACCCGGCCTTGCCATGCCACGCCGTCCCTGGCCTCGATCCAGCGGTTGTCGCTCCCTACCACGCGGTTGTTCAGCTGGTCATTGACCTTCAAGTCCAGCGACTGCATTTTCCAGGCAGGGCCGTAACCCCCGGCACTGGCCTGGTAGATTTCGACCGAGTGCAGCTCATCGGCATAGATCACGCTGCGCTGGAACATCTTGGCCAGGTCGACCTTGACCTTGAAGTGCGCCCCACGCTCGAAGCTGCTGGCCAATGGCTGACGGTACCGGCTGCCATTGATCGAGAACGAAATGGAGTCGCCTGTTCCGGCGCTGTAGTCAGCGGAGACAGCGAGACACACACTCAGCGTGTCGATGACCATACTCGGTGCCTGGCTACGCCTGGGAAGCTGTGGCAATTGCACCCGCCAGCCAGCGGTCGGCGGCGCCTCATCTCGTCGCTGCAGCCAGACCTCGTTCGTGGTCGACGCACTGCACAAGGTACGGGTGCCGTCGCCATAGACGAGCTCTCCCTTGGACGATAACCGCCAGCGATCTTCCGATGCAGCGTTCGTCTTGCCGCAGATTCCGAGCCCCAAGGCCTGCCCCGTGGTGACATTCACCAGTTGCCCGTCCTTGTAGAGCCATTGCATGGCCTTGGGATCTGGATTCACGGCGAGGCACACGCCCTCCTCGTCCGCCATCAGGTAATCATGACCATTGGTGAGCATGAACGGGATACCGCTGGGTAGGCCGTTCATGGGGGCCCCGGCACCACCACTGCCATCCAGTGCCTTCAGTTGGGTGAATTCGACCGTTTGCTGGCGCTGCGCGCTGTCGGTCAACAGCACGGCATGGCTGTTGGCGGCCAGTTGGATACGGCTGATGTGGCGAAAGTCATGCAGCGGATGTACGCCAGTCAATTGCCTGCCATCACCGTAGACCACCACCCAGGCCTGATCGTGAAGGTGACGGGACTCCAGCACACAGGCAAGGCTACGGCCCCAGCGTATGACCGGGGTCCTGGCTTGATCATCCGGTTTCGTGCTGGCGGGATTCGCAGCCGAAAAGCTCATCTGTGGTGGAAACGCAGGCAACTCGGCCCGTGTCATCCAGGTGATGCTGAAACTGGACATGTACATTTCTCCTGACTGTATGAACGGAAGGGTCCGTCAACGATCAGCCGAAATTACGTGCACAGCCTCGAAGGCGCTGTAGGGGAGCAGAGCTGCGGACGCTCAAAATCCCTACCCTGCCTGTAGGACCTGTTAACTGCCTGGGCGTATCAGGCGGTCCTGACTTCCTCGAACAACTCCGGATGACGGTCAAGGAGCTTGAACAGCTTGATCAGTGCGACCGGTGGTTGGGTCTTGCCGTTCTCGTAACGGGAAAAGGCATTGACCCCGCCGCCAAAAATTTCGCCCGCCTCACGTTGATCGAGGTCGAATTTGCGCCGAACGCAGGCCATGAAGGCAGGGTCGACAGCGGCGGCATTGACCTGCCGTTTGAAGGCCAGCATCAGATCACCGAGGCGGTCTGTCTCAGCCATGCTCAGCACCGCCTCATTTGTCACCACACATGAGCGGCAACGGCTGCACAGCGAACCCCAACGACTCACGACGCCCGAAATAGAGCGCCGTCAGCAATCCGACCATGCCCATGACCAGACAAAAGCCGACACACACCCATGGGCTCCAGGGCATCAGGGCAATCAGCGCCAGCGGCGTGGTGCTGGCCCACAGGGCGTAGGCGACGTTGTAGGTGAAGGAGATGCCCGACACCCGGATCTCGGCCGGGAACAGCCCGACCATCACCGACGGCACCACCCCCACCACGCCACAGCACAGGCCGGCCAATGCATAGGCAGCCCAGGTCTGCCCCCACTGGCCCACCAGGCTGGCGTACAAGACGCCGATGCCCAACGGCAGCAGCAGGCAGTAGAGCATCAGCGCCCGCCAGGCGCCGATACGATCCACCAGCAACCCTGCCAATACGCAGCCGATATTGAGAAAGACGATACCCACGCTGCTCAGGGCGAAGGTGTACCCGGCTGTCATGCCAAACCGCTGTTGCATCACGGTCGGGGTGATCACCACCAGCACCACCACTGCCGAGGTCAGTACACAGGTCAGCAGCGCCGCCGGCATCAGGGCCCGTCGATGTGTGCCCAGCACCCGTCGCAGGGGAAAGGCCACCGGCTGCTCCTGCTGCGCCCGCAGGGCCAGAAACACCGGAGTTTCACTCAACCAGCGGCGCAGCCAGACACCGATCACGCCAAACACGCCGCCAAGCAGGAAGGGATAGCGCCAGGCGTAATCGAGGATCTCCTGGGGAGTGAACAGCTGCGCCAGCAGGGTCGCGGTCAGCGCCCCGAGCAAATAGCCGAAGGTCAGCCCGGCCTGAAGGAAGCCCAGCGCATAGCCGCGACGCCCGGGTGGCGCATGTTCGGCGACGAAGGTCCAGGCGCTGGGCACCTCGCCGCCAACCGCCGCCCCTTGCAGGATACGCAAGGCCAGCAAGATCAGCGGCGCGGCGTAGCCGATGTCGGCGTAGGTCGGCATTACCCCGATCAGCAGGCAGGGCAGCGCCATCATCAGGATGCTCAGGCTGAACACCCGCTTGCGCCCCAGGTGGTCGGCGAAATGGGCCATGAGGATGCCACCCAGTGGCCTGGCCAGGTAGCCGGTGACGAATATCCCGAAGCTCTGCAGCAGGCGCAGCCACTCCGGCATCTCGGGCGGGAAGAACAGCTGGCTGAGGGTCAGCGCGAAGAACACGAAGATGATGAAATCGTAGATTTCCAGGGCGCCACCCAGCGCGGCCAGCCCCAGGGTCCGGTGGTCGCGACGGCTGAACCGTGGCGGGCGGGTGGTATCGATGGCAGTCATGGCAGCTTCCGCAGCGAGGCAAAAGGCCAGAGGATAGCAAATCCACCCGCCGTTCAGGGGTTGCGGCAGAACACCGTCTGCGCGAGGTTGGTACGCCGCCGGGCATAACCAGACGCCCCCGCCAACCCCGGCGGCAAGGGCAACTGCCCGACTAGCACCGGCATGTCGATGATCGCCATGAAGGACTCCAGCGCCTCGCTGTCGGGCGCATGAGGCAGGCTGATACTGACCGCGTGGCGATCGCTCGGCGGTACGGCCGGCACTTTCAGGTGTGGCGAGTGGTACAGCAGCGCGTGCTGGATCTGCGAGCTGACCCGGCAAAAACGCGCCAGGTCGACCCCGGCATGACTGGCCAGCTCGATGTTGCCCACCAGCAGGTTGAAGGGTTCCAGAGCGCTGTGCACCAGGCGCTGCAGGTCGTCGAAACTTTCCACCGGGGCGATCCGGTAATAACCCAGGCCATTGAGCATTTTCTCCAGCTGCAAGCGCTGGCCGGGGTGCTCGTCGGCGATGAGGATGCGCATGGATTTGTTAGGCATCGTCCGGACCTGGGCAGTTGGGTGGTAACGGTAGCTCCATGACCATACTGCGCCGGCAACGGCAACGTCAGGCGGGATGCCTGAACGGGGGGTCTTTATTGATAGTTGTCGTGAACCCGGGAGAAATCAAGTCGCCCACTCACGGAATTTTCACATCCGCAGGCGGCTCACTCAGGACTCCCACTGGCGCATGCGCACACGGCAATGCTTCATGGCATTGACGATGTGCTTTTCCACCAGGCTGCGAGAAATGCCCAGGTGCTCGGCGATCTGCTGGTGCGACAGGCCATCGAGCTTGCGCAGCAGAAAGCTGTCGCGGCAAGGCCCGCTCAATTCATCCAGCGCCTGGCGCATCAGCGCCAGGCGCTGGTCGAGCTGCATGCTCTGGGTCAACGCGGGGGTATGCCAGCGCTCGTCGCTGTCAAGTACCTCCAGCGGCTCGGCTTGACGCACCAGATGCCGACGATGATGATCGACCACGAGGTTCATGGCCGTGCGATAGAGGAAAGCGCGCGGGTGTTCGATATGCTCGCCCTCCGTGCGCTCCAGCACCCGGATGTAGGCATCGTGGGCGACGTCTTCGGCCGACTGGCGATTACCGAGTCGGGCGGACAGGAAGCTCACCAATTCGCGATAGTAATGTTCCACGACGGCACCTGGCGTCACCCTGCTCCAGCATTGCGAGCCAAGAGCAGAGGTCTGGATGATATCAGCGTGCGATCTTACAAATTATAATTATTCGCAGCAACACGCAGCCCCTTCTCTGCGCTAAATCGTCATCGATATCATTCGTTTAACTGGGACCCCCGAGCGCACGCCCCATCGCGGCACTCGGCCATTACCTCCGGCTGGAAGCCCGCATGACACGCACATCCAATACCCGCCGCCGAGTACTGATCGGCGCCCTGGGCCTGGCCGGCCTCGGCAGTCTGGTGGCCTGGCAGGTCCTGCCGCTCGGCGGCGCACCGGTCAGCACCGTGCCGGTGATCCGCGCCGACATTGAAAGCAGCGTCACCGCCTTGGGCACCCTGCAGCCGCGCCGCTATGTTGATGTGGGCGCCCAGGCCTCGGGGCAGATCCGCAAGCTGCATGTGGAGCCCGGTGACGAGGTGCGCCAAGGCCAACTGCTGGTGGAGATCGACCCGTCCACGCAGCAGGCCAAGCTCGATGCCGGGCGCTACTCGATCGAGAATCTCAAGGCCCAGCTCGCCGAACAGCGGGCGCAGTATCTGCTCGCCCAGCAGCAGTACAAGCGCCAGCAGGATCTGGCCGCGGCCGGGGCCAGCCGCCAGGAAGACCTGCAAACGGCCGCAGCGCAACTGAAGGTGACCCAGGCGCGCATCGACATGTACCAGGCGCAGATCCGCCAGGCCCAGGCCAGCCTGCGCAGCGACGAGGCGGAGCTGGGCTACACGCGGATCTACGCCCCCATGAGCGGCACCGTGGTGGCGGTGGACGCCCGCGAGGGCCAGACCCTCAATGCCCAGCAGCAGACACCGCTGATCCTGCGCATCGCCAAGCTGTCGCCAATGACCGTGTGGGCCCAGGTGTCCGAAGCCGACATCGGCAAGGTCAAGCCGGGCATGACCGCCTACTTCAATACCCTGGCCGGCGGCAAGCGGCGCTGGACCAGCACCGTGCGGCAGATCCTCCCTGTGCCGCCCAAGCCCCTGGACCAATCCAGCCAGGGCGGGGGCAGCCCGGCCAGCACCACGGCCGGTACCACGGGCACCAAGGTGGTCCAATACACCGTGCTGCTGGACGTGGACAACCCCGACGGCGCCCTGATGGCAGAGATGACCACCCAGGTGTTCTTCGTCGCCGGGCAGGCCAGCCAGGTGCTCAGCGTGCCATTGGCCGCGCTGGACGAGACTCCCGAAGAGGGCTTGCGCCTGGCCCAGGTGCTGAACGGCAAGGGCCAGGTCGAAGCGCGGCAGGTGCGCACCGGCTTGAGCGACCGCCTGCGGGTACAGATCCTCGAGGGATTGAACGAAGGCGAGCGCCTGGTCATCGGCCTACCTGCCGCCAGTGGGGGTTGAGATGGCCACCCCCCTGATCGAGCTGTGCGACATCCGCAAGGTCTACGGCGGTGTCGATTCGCCCAGGGTCGAGGTGCTGCGCGGCATCAGCCTGAGCATCCACCCCGGCGAGTTCGTCGCCATCGTCGGCGCCTCGGGCTCCGGCAAGTCGACCCTTATGAACATCCTGGGCTGCCTCGACCGCCCTACCTCGGGCAACTACCGCTTCGCAGGCCGGGACGTGGCCGAGCTGGACAGCGACGAACTGGCCTGGCTGCGCCGCGAAGCCTTTGGCTTCGTGTTCCAGGGTTACCACCTGATTCCCTCGGGCTCGGCCCAGGAGAACGTCGAGATGCCGGCCATCTACGCCGGCACCCCGCCCGCCGAACGCCATGCCCGCGCCCGCGCCCTGCTCGAGCGCCTGGGGCTGGCCAGCCGCACCGGCAACCGTCCGCACCAGTTGTCCGGCGGCCAGCAGCAGCGGGTATCAATCGCCCGCGCGCTGATGAACGGCGGGCACATCATCCTCGCCGACGAACCCACCGGCGCCCTCGACAGCCACAGTGGCGCCGAGGTGATGACCCTGCTCGACGAGCTGGCCAGCCAGGGCCATGTGATCATCCTCATCACCCATGATCGCGAGGTCGCGGCCCGCGCCCAGCGGATCATCGAGGTCCGCGATGGCGAGGTGGTCAGTGACTCGGCCACCCCGTCATCGGCCAATGTCCCGCCCCGACAGGTGCAAGCCGACGACCTTCGCCAACGCCTGGACTTCGGCGCTACCCAGCGCGGCGCCTGGAAAGGCGAACTGATAGAGTCCCTGCAGGCCGCCTGGCGGGTGATGTGGATCAACCGTTTCCGCACCGCCCTGACCCTGCTCGGCATCATCATCGGGGTGGCCTCGGTGGTGGTCATGCTGGCGGTCGGCGAAGGCAGCAAGCGCCAGGTCATGGCGCAGATGGCCGCCTTCGGCTCGAACATCCTCTACCTCAACGGCAAGCACTCCTCCGAGGAGCTGACCGGCATCGTCACCCTCGACGATGTCGATGCCATTGGCGAGCTGCCGCAGGTCAAGCGCGTCATGCCGGTGATCGGTGACAAGCTCATGGTGCGCCACGGCAACAAGGGTGAGCAGTTCTATGTCGGCGGCAACAACACCGGATTCCCCGAGATCTTCAACTGGCCGGTGGTCGAGGGTAGCTTCTACAGCGAGGCCGACGAAGCCAACGCCGCCGCCGTGGCCGTGATCGGCCAGAAAGTGCGCGAGAAGATGTTTGGCGCAGGGAGCAATCCGCTCGGCCAGTACCTGCTGATCGGCAACGTACCGTTCCAGGTGATCGGCGTGCTCCAGGGCAAGGGCGCCAGCTCCGGCAGCGAGGACAGCGACGAACGCGTGGTGGTGCCCTACTCCGCTGCCTCCATTCGCCTGTTCGGCAGCCGCGACCCGGAGTACGTGACCATCGCCGCCCTGGACTCCGGCCGGGTGAAGGAAACCGAGCAGGCGATCGAACGCCTGATGCTGCAGCGCCACCAGGGCAAGCATGACTTCGTCCTGACCAACGATGCCGCGCTGATCCAGGCCGAGGCCCGCACCCAGAACAGCCTGTCGCTGATGCTCGGGGCGATTGCCGCGATCTCGCTGCTGGTCGGCGGCATCGGCGTGATGAACATCATGCTCATGACCGTGCGCGAACGCACCCGCGAAATCGGTATCCGCATGGCCACCGGCGCGCGCCAGCGCGACATCCTGCGCCAGTTCCTCACCGAGGCGGTGATGCTGTCGATGGTCGGCGGCGTGACCGGCATCGTCCTGGCCCTGGCCATCGGCGGCGGCCTGTTGCTGGCCGACATCGCCGTGGCCTTCGCCCTGCCCGCCATCCTCGGCGCCTTCGCCTGCGCCGTGATCACCGGCGTGGTGTTCGGTTTCATGCCGGCCCGCAAGGCCGCCCGCCTCGACCCGGTCAAGGCCCTTACCAGCGAATAGTTCATGACGATTCCCAGCCGCATCAGCCTGTTGACCCTGAGCCTTTGCCTGGCCGCCTGCAGCAGCCCGCCGCCACCGGCGGCGAACATCGACACGCCGCCTGCCTGGCAGGGGCCGGCCGTGACCCAGAGCCTGCCCGACAGTCAGTGGTGGCGCGCCTTCGCCAGCGCAGAGCTGGATCGACTGGTCGAGCGCGCCCGCCTCAACAGCCACGACCTGGCAGCCGCCGCGGCACGGGTGCGCAAGGCCCAGGCCAACGCCGTGATCGCCGGCGCACCGTTGCTGCCCGAGGTGCAGCTCGGCCTGGACGGCAGCCGCCAGCGCCTGCTGCGCGGCGAGGGCAACGACCAGCTCGACGCCAGCAGCAACGAACGCACCAGCACCTCGTTCGGCACTCGCCTGAGCGCCAGCTACGAGATCGACTTCTGGGGCGGCCTGCGCGCCACCCGCGACAGCGCCCTGCGCAGCCTCGACGCCAGCCGCTTCGATCGCCAGACCGTGGAGCTGACCCTGGTCAGCGCCGTGGCCGACAGCTATCTGCAAGGCCTGGCGCTCGACGAGCAACTGCGCATCGCTCGCCTCAACCTTAGCAACGCCCGTGACGTGCTGGGCCTGGTCGACACCCGTGAACGCTCGGGCTCGGCCACCCGCCTGGAACTGGCCCAGCAGCGCAGCCTGGTGGCCGCCCAGGAGCGCCAGCTACCGCTGCTCGAACAGCGCCGCCAGGACAACCGCATCGTCCTTGCCACCTTGCTGGGCGACCCGGTGCAGGCTCTGCCCACCAGCCGTGAGACCATCGGCAACGTTCAGTGGCCCGCCATCGGCAGCGGCGTGCCCAGCGAGCTGCTCGGCCGCCGCCCGGACATCGCCGCCGCCGAGGCGCGCCTGGCGGCGGCCAGCGCCAATGTCCAGGTGGCCCGGGCGGCGATGCTGCCGCGCCTGATACTGGGCGCGAACCTGGGCAGTGGCGCGCGCACATTGCCCGACGTCTTCGACAGCCCCTACTACACCCTCACCGCCGGCCTCGCCGCACCAATCTTCAACAACGGACGCCTGAGCGCCGCACGGGACGTGGCCAGCGCCGAACAGCAGGAGTTGCTGGAGCTTTACCGCGCCAGCATCCTGGCCGGATTCTCGGATGTGGAAAAAGCCCTGAACGCCATTGCCGGCGTAGAACGCCAGCGCCGCTGGCAGGATCAGGAGGTGGAACAGGCACTCATCGCCTTCGACCTGGCCCAGCAGCGCTACGCCGCCGGAGCCGAGACCCTGCTCACCGTGCTCGAGACCCAGCGCACGCTGTACCAGGCCCAGGACCAGCAAGCGCAGCTGCGCCTGGAGCAGTTGCGCGGGAGCGTGGCGTTGTACAAGGCACTGGGCGGAGGCTGGCAGGCCCCACAAAACCTGTAGGAGCGGGTTTGCCCCGCGAAAGCGCCAGACCAGACAACGATGCTTTCAGGTCTGGCGCTTTCGCGGGGCAAGCCCGCTCCTACAGGGGCGCTTCAGGAGACAATATTCTTCATTGACAGGTGCCGCGCATACCAGGGCCGTTGCGGCACCTTGCGCAGCAGGTTTTCGAGCTTGTCCTCGTCACCGAAAGTGATGCGCAGGGCCAACTTCATGGTCTCCACGTCCATCTCCACCGACTTGCCCGGGCGCATGCCCGGCTGCGTGCTGCAGCCGTGGGTATCCGGGCCCAGCCAGGGATCATCGACCTCCACCCAGCGGCCGGGAGCGAACCAGGGCACGCCGTTGACTTCGAGGCGACGTACCTGACCGGGGTGATGGCGCTCATGGGCACGGAACCAGTCATCGATGCGATCGTCGATCCAGCCGTGAAACCCCCAGAACACCGGGTGCACATGGGATGAAAACGGATCACCGAGGAAGTCGTTCTCAGGCTCGAACCAGCGCGCGGCGAAATCCGCCTGGTCGCGGGCGAACGGCACCGGCGCGCCATTGTTGGGATCGCGCGGCACCGACGCCCAGCACATGTGCAGCCAGTCGTGCAGGTTCATCTCCAGTTCCGAGCCAAAGGCGCCCAGGGTCAGTTTCGACAGGTACACAGGGTCCTGGTACTGCGACTCCCACACCTGGAAGTTACTGCAATAGGTTTCCCCGGCCTTGATCGCCCCGACCCACTGTCCATAGGCCTCATCGCCCGGGGCCTGCCAGCCTGGCGGCACGCAGTGGCCGTCGTGGTTATCGAAGTATCGAGCGAAACCTGCTCGATCGAACTCGACGCTCGGCTGCGGAAGCGGGAAGCGCTGCCAGGAAGGCAGGTCCTGCAAGGTGCGCGCATACATCAGCATGTGCCGGTGCATGAACAGGAAATCGATACCCGAGCCATTGCGGTGCTTGCGCGGGCCACGGGCATCGCGCTCACGGTCCCGTGGCCCCGGCTGCCAGCCAAGGCCACGCAAGGCATCCTGCTTTTTCTCCGGCAGCTTATGCCACTGGTCGCGAGTGGCGTGCCAGAGCTGGTGGAACAGGCGATGCTCAGCGCCGACCACCCACTCGCGCATTTCAGGGGTATAAGGCAGACGCTCGCGGGCCTCGGGGAACAGCCGCTTGACCGCGACAAAGCGGCTATCGGGCACCGGCAAGGTCAGCGGTCGATCCAGGCGCTGCACGCGCCCGCTCAACGTACCGCTGCCGGCATTGGCGAACTCGGCCCAGACCTCGTCGAGAGTCGCTACGCACTCATAGCTCGGCCCGCCGTGCTGATTGACCAGGCGCCAACGCACTTCGGTGCTGCTGGCACCGACCAGGTCACCGAGCACCCGGTAGACAGGCTGCGCGGTACCGCGCAGTCCCTCGTTGGTATCGACAAATCCGCGCAGGCCACGACCTTTGGTGGCGACGTCGAGGAACATCTCGACGCTCTGTTGAGGCAGCCCCTCCAGTCCTCGTTCGGTACCCTCGAAGCGGATCTCCCACACGCCGCGCAGCTGGTCCGCCAGGACCTGCCCGGCATAGTCGGCCAGTTCCACGCTGGCTTCGCCTGGCGTGACGATATCGTCTTCAGGGTCGTGGGTCAGTTGCTTGTGCGCGTAATAGGCCGCCGTGCCTGTGGCCCCCGCCACAGCCAGGCCAGCGATGAATCCTCGTCGGGAAATTGTCATTGCGCCTCAATCCGTCTTCGCGTGCCGCGACTTCTATCCAAGCTAGGACGTAGACGGGCCGGGGAAATTTAGCCGTCTAATTAACCACCCGGCGTGCTCGTCTGATGGGTATCTCCCGCCAACAGAGGCATACCCATGACCTCCCTGCACGATCGCCTGACCCAACCGGTCAAGGCCACGCCCTACCGGGTCTTCGACCTTGACCTCAAGGCCATCGAACCCCTGAGCCCGTCGCTGAGCCGCTTCGTCTTCACTGGCAAGGACGTGGCGCAGATGACCACCCTGGCCCCCGACCAGCGCGTCAAGCTGTTGTTCCCGACGCCCGCCGGGGCACCGCCGAGCCTGCCCAAGCACGAGCAATGGCAACAGGCCCGGCGCGAGCTGGCAGCGCAGGACATGCCACCAATGCGTACCTACACCATCCGCGCCCTGCGCCGCGAAGCCCTCGAGGTGGATGTGGACTTCGTCCTGCACGGTGCCAATGGCCCGGCCGCGGCCTGGGCCACCCATGCCCGCCTGGGTGACCGCCTGCAGATGGTCGCGCCCAACCTGGCCTATGCCGGCGACCCCGGCGGCTACGAGTGGAAGCCGCCGCACAGTGCCCGGCGCATCCTGCTGATCGGAGACGAAACCGCCCTGCCGGCCATCGCCGGCATCCTCGAGCAGTTGGCCAGGAACGCGCCGGATCTGCTGGTGGAGGCCTTTATCGAAGTGCCGCTGGAGGCCGACTGCCTCGACCTGCGCCACAGCCCGGCCACCCGCCTGCACTGGCTGCCGCGCGACCTGCTGCGCAGCGAGCACGGCCAGGGCATGCAGCACGCGGTGCGCGAATTGGCCAGCCTGCCGGCGGTGCGCGGCGCGTCGGTGGTCGAGCTGGAAGACGTGGACATCGACGAGCGTATCCTGTGGGAACAGGCCAGCGGCGAGCACGGCGACTTCCATGCCTGGATCGCCGGGGAATCGGGAACTGTGATGGATATCCGTCGATACCTGATCAAGGAACGCGGGTTGCCGAGGGAAAGCCTGACGCTGATGGGCTACTGGCGCGCCGGGCGTACCTTCGACTAGTACCTGCGTCCTGTAGGAGCGGCCTTGCGCCGCGAAAGGGCCGCGAAGCGGCCCCTACGATCGTTGCATCAACGATGAAATCCTGGGGCTGCTACGCAGCCCTTTCCGGCCGGTCCGACGCCTCGGCGAGGCCGCTCCTACACAGGAGCTGCGTCCGGACTTGGAGGCTCAGCCAGCCGATACCGCCGCCGCGACGGCCTCGGCAAACCTTGCCGCCACCTCGTCGATCTGCTCGGCGCTGATGATCAGCGGCGGCAGGAAGCGTACCACCGCACCATGGCGACCACCCAGTTCGAGGATCAGGCCACGGCGCAGGCATTCGCGCTGCACCTTCGGCGCCAGCTTGCGGCAGGCCGGCGGATGGCCTTGGACATCGTGCTTGCCTGCCGGATCCACCAGTTCCACACCGAGCATCAAGCCACGGCCACGGATGTCGCCGAGCTGCGGATAGTCCTGCTGCAACCGTTGCAAGTGTCCGCGCAGACGCTGGCCCATGGCCTCGGCGTGCTCGCACAGGCGGTGCTCCACCAGGTACTTCATCACCGCCGAGCCCGCAGCCATGGCCATCTGGTTACCACGGAAAGTACCGGCATGGGCACCCGGCGACCACTGGTCGAGCCAATCGCGATAGACCATCACTGCCAGCGGCAGGCTGCCGCCAATGGCCTTGGACAGGGTAACCACGTCGGGCACGATGCCGGCGTGCTCGAAGGCGAACATCTTGCCGGTACGGGCGAAGCCGCTCTGGATCTCATCGACGATCAGCGCCACTCCTGCCTGCTCGGTGATCCGGCGCAGCCCGCGCAGCCACTCTATATCAGCGGGGATCACACCACCTTCGCCCTGCACCACCTCGACGATCACCGCCGCCGGCAGGGCCACGCCGGCCTCCGGGTCGCTCAGCAGGTTTTCCAGGTAGTGCAGGTTGGCGCGCACGCCCGCCTCGCCGCCAAGGCCGAACGGGCAGCGATAGTCATAGGGATACGGCAGGAACTGCACGCCATTGTTCAATAGTGCGCCGAGCGGCTTTTTCGGTCCCAGGCTGCCCATCAGGCTCAGCGCGCCTTGGGTCATGCCATGGTAGGCCCCCTGGAACGCCAGCACGGTGCTGCGCCCGGTGACCGTGCGCACCAGCTTGAGCGCCGCCTCGACCGCGTCGGTGCCGGTCGGGCCACAGAACTGGATCTTCGCCTCCCGGCGCAGGCCCTCGGGGAGCAGGGCGAACAGGTCCTGGACGAACTGGTCCTTGACCGGCGTGGTCAGGTCCAGGGTGTGCAGTGGCAGCTCGTCGGCCAGCACACGCTGGATCGCGTCGATCACCACCGGATGGTTGTGCCCCAGGGCCAGGGTACCGGCACCGGCCAGACAGTCGATGAACTGACGGCCCTCGACGTCCTCGACATACAGGCCACGGGCGCGCTTGAGCGCCAGGGGGATGCGCCGCGGGTAGCTGCGGGCATTGGATTCCTGCTGTTGCTGGCGCAGCAGCAGGGGCGAATCCTCGAATTCGTACAGGGGGCGCGGCGCAGTGGCCGGCAGCACCTGGGCAAGGCTGGAAGCGGTCGACATCGGAATAAACCTCGCAAGCAAGCGAATGTGCCCGCCACGCGCCCTGTAACCGGATGTGTGTCGGGTTCTTATCGTTTGAAAAACGCTTCAGCGAGGTGCGGATTTAGCGGTTGTCGAGGGATTTGTTGTGGATGTACGACCTCTGTCGCGGGGCAAGCCCGCTCCCACGGGCTCATGCATCAAGCTGCGAGGGAGCGGACTTGCCCCGCGATGGGCACAACGCCGAACTCAACTATCCGAACGCGCCGGCACTTGCAGGCACACCCGTAAGCCATCGGCCCGGCTGTCGAACCGCAGGCTGCCGGCACAGCGCTGCACGATGGCCTGGACGATCGCCAGACCCAAGCCACAGCCGCCGCTCTGGCCGTTGCGCCAGAAGCGTTCGGTCAAGTGCTCGAGATCTTCCTGGGCAATGCCCGGGCCATGGTCGCGCACCAGGAAGTCCACCTGCCCGTCCTGTGCCTGTACCTCAAGCTCCACGGCGGCATCGCCACCGTGGCGCAGGGCGTTGTCCAGCAGGTTGCGCAGTGCCACCACCGCCAGCGGCGCCGGCATGCTCAGGTAGACCTTGGCCGCCGCCTCAGGCAAGCGCAGGTGGATGCGCCGGTTGTCGCCGCCTGCATCCTCGATGGCCTGTCGGGCAACCTGCTCGGCGCTGCACTGCACGCCGTCATCGAACGAAAGACTGCCCTCGACCCGCGCCAGCATCAACAACTGTTCCAACGTGCGGTGCATGCGGTCGGTGCCCTGCTCGGCGTGCTCCAGCGCCTGCTCGCGCACGGCACCGTCAGTCATCCGCGCCACCTGCAGGTGGGTCTTGATGGCCGTCAGCGGGCTGCGCAGTTCGTGAGCGGCGTCATCGGTCAGGCGGCGTTCGCGCTCGATGGTCTGGGCGATGCGCAGGAACAGCTGGTTCTGGGTGTCGAGCAGCGGTTGCAGTTCGCTGGGCAGGCCGGACACCTGCAACGGCTCGACACTGTCGGCACGGCGCCTGCGCAAGGCATCACGCATGCGGTTGAGCGGCTCCAGCCCCTTGCCCAAGCCGATCCACAGCAACCCCAGGCTACCCAGCAAGGCCATCAGCACCGGCGCCGAGGCCGCCAGCAGGATCGACTGGTTCAGCGCCTCACGCTCCTGGTGACGGTCGGCAGTGGTGATGCGCACATCGCCATGATTGTAGGTAAACGTACGCCAGGAGGCGCCATCGATGGTCTGGTCACGGAAGCCGCTGCGCTCGTCATCCATGGCGCCGTCGTGCTTGTGGTTGCTGGCGAGGATCTCGCCGCGCAACGAGCTGACCTGGCAGGCCATGCCGTCCGGCACGCTGAACTGGTCGGCGGAAAAGTGTGCATCCTGGCCCTTGGCAGTCAGCGGTTGCGGCAACTGGTCGATCAGCCCCGCGACCATGCGCGCCGACGCCACCAGGCGCTGGTCGAGGGAGAACATCATCTGCTGGCGCAGGTCGCGCAGCATCCACGCGGCGGCCAACACCCAGATGACGATGAACACGCTGCCGAGGATCAGTGAAAGGCGAACCCGCAGGCTCATGACGCGCGCTCCTCCGGTGCCTGGGCCGGCCCCAGGCGGTAGCCGAGCCCGCGCACGGTCTCGACGATGCTGTTGCCCAGTTTGCGCCGCAGGTGGTGGATATGCACGTTCAGCGCGTTGCTTTCGACCTCGTCGCTGAAACCGTAGACGCAGTCCTTCAATTGCTCGCTGGACAGCACCCGCCCCGGGTTCTGCAGCAATGCCTGCAGCAGCGCCTGCTCGCGGCGCGACAGGTCCACCGGCTGGCCGGCCAGGGTCGCCGCGCAACTGCTGGGGTCGTAGCGCAGCGGGCCGTGCTCGATGACGTTCACCGCACGCCCGGCCACACGACGCAGCAGGGTATGCAGGCGGGCGGCCAGTTCGCGCAGGTCGAAGGGCTTGAGCAGATAATCGTCGGCACCGGCCTGCAGGCCGTCGACTCGGTCGGTGACCGCGTCGCGGGCGGTGAGCACCAGCACCGGCAAGCTCTCGCCCTGCTGGCGCAGGCGGCGCAGCAGCTTGAGGCCGTCCTCGTCGGGCAGGCCCAGGTCGAGGATCATCACGTCGAACTTCGCGGTCCCGAGCATCTGACGGGCCTGCGAGGCGCTGGCCACCCGGTCCACAGTCAGGCCCTGGGCCGAGAGGCCAGCGCAGATGCCGCTGGCGATCAGGTCGTCGTCCTCGCAGAGCAGAACGTGCATAAGGGATCTCCTGGGTGGGGAAGCTGGCATTGCACAGGGTGGCGATTAAGGGGGGATTATGAACGGGTTTGGAGGATATCGTCGGGCTGCCAGTGTGGTGTTTCACAAATAACGACCATAATTCGCGGCGTTTTTTGCGCTCATGCTGCGTTGTCGCCGGTCCTAAGACCAACTTAACCTTCAGTTAATAAGCCAAGGCCAGCATGGCCCTCTTCAAAGCTCTGCCAAGGCGTCGACATGCGTGTTCTCCTGCTCTTCCTGACATTCCTGCTCGCCGGCCCCCTCCAGGCCAACCCCTTTGCGGTCAAGCCGGACTTCCTGCCGGTGAACGAAGCCTTCGTCCTGACCCACGACCGCCTGGAAAACGGCCAGATGCGCCTGCATTTCCAGATCAAGGACGGCTACTACCTCTACCAGAAGCGCCTGAAGTTCGACGGCCTGCCCCCCGAACAGCACCCGTCGCTGCCCCAGGCCGAGAACCATCACGACGAGTTCTTCGGCGACAGCGCGGTCTACCGCACCGAACTGGAACTGCTGCTGCCGGCTGGCGCCAGCGGTGAGCTGCGCCTGGGCTGGCAAGGCTGCGCCGACGCCGGCCTGTGCTACCCGCCGCAGACCACGCCGATCGCCCTCGGCGGTGGCGCAGCGCCAGCCACCGCAACCGACCAGGCCAGCGACCAGGCCCTGGCCGGTACCCTGCAACAGGACAGCCTGGCCTGGAGCCTGCTTGCGTTCTTCGGCCTGGGCCTGCTACTGGCCTTCACCCCCTGCTCGCTGCCGATGCTGCCGATCCTCGCCGGCCTGGTCCTGGGCAACGGCGCCAGCGCCCGGCGCGGCTGGTGGCTGGCCGGCGTCTATGTGCTGAGCATGGCGCTGGTCTATGCCGCCCTCGGCGTGATCGCCGCGCTGCTGGGCGCAAGCCTCCAGGCCTGGCTGCAACAGCCCTGGCTGCTGGGCAGCCTGGCCGGCCTGTTCGTGCTCCTGGCCCTGCCCATGTTCGGCGCCTTCGAACTGCAATTGCCGGCCGCCCTGCGTGACCGCCTCGACCGCGCCGGGCAAGGCACCCGTGGCGGCAACCTGTACGGCGCGGCGTTGCTGGGCGCCCTGTCGGGCCTGCTGTTGGGCCCATGCATGACAGCGCCACTGGCCGGTGCCCTGCTGTTCATCGCCCAGAGCGGCGACGTGCTGCAAGGCGCGCTGGTGCTGTTCACCCTCGGGTTGGGCATGGGCGTCCCCCTGCTGTTGCTGGTGACCCTGGGCAACCGCTACCTGCCGCGCCCGGGTGCCTGGATGAACCTGGTCAAGGGCTTGTTCGGCTTCGTGTTCCTGGCCATGGCCCTGTACACCGTGCGTGGCCTGCTGGCACAAACGCTGGTGCTGGCCCTGGCCGGCGCCTGGCTGATCGCCCTGGGCTGGGCCGCCTGGCCGGCCCTGCAGCGCCTGCCCGCCTTGCGCGCCATTCCCCTGCTCGGCGCCCTGTGGGGCGGCCTGCTGCTGGTGGGCGCCGCGGCCGGGGGCAACGACCTGTGGCAGCCCCTGCAGCCCTTTGCCGGCAAGAGCACGGCGCCAGCCCCGGCCAGCGCACACGACACCTTCGTCACCGTGAGTGCGCCGGCCGACCTGCAGCGTGAGCTCGACGCCGCCAAGGCCCGCGGCCAATGGGTGCTGGTGGACTACTATGCCGACTGGTGCGTGTCGTGCAAGGTCATGGAAAAGCAGGTGTTCGGCCGTGGCGATGTCCAGGCTAGCCTGGTCGGCGTGCACCTGCTGCGTTTGGATGTGACCGCAGACTCTCCGGCCAGCCGCGAACTGCTGCAGCGCTACCAGGTACCTGGCCCGCCCAGCCTGGTCTGGATCGGCCCGGAAGGCGACGAGCGCCGCGCCCGCCGCATCACCGGCGAGATCGACGCCGCCGGGTTCCTGCAACACTGGGCCCAGACCAGGAGCCAAGGCTGATGCTGACCGTCACCCTCGGGCCGCTGACCATGGCCCTGAACCACCTGCTGCTGCTCGCGGCGCTGGGCATCGCCAGCCTGGTCGGCTGGCGGGTGGCCAGGCGCGGCGGCGAGAATCCGGAGTCGGCGCTGTTCAACCTGTTCCTTCTGGGGTTGCTGTTCGCCCGCCTGGGCTTCGTCCTGGCCTACTGGCCGATGTACCGCGACGACCCGCTGCAGGTCATCGATATCCGCGACGGCGGTTTCCTGCTCTGGGGCGGCCTGCTGGGCATCGTCCTCGGTACCCTGTGGCAGGGCTGGCGACGCCCCGGCTTGCGCCGCCCACTGGGCTGGGCGTTGTTCAGCGGCGCGCTGTTCTGGGGCCTGGGCAGCCTGGCCAGCCACCTGTACAGCAAGGGCACCGAGCTGCCGGACATGAGCCTGCGCGACAACCGCGGCCAGGCGGTGGCCCTGCACAGCTACCGCGGACGGCCACTGGTGATCAACATCTGGGCCACCTGGTGCCCGCCCTGCCGACGCGAGATGCCGGTGCTGCAACAGGCAGAGGACGACTACCCCCACGTGACCTTCCTGTTCGTCAACCAGCGGGAGACCCCTGAGAACGTCAGCACCTTCATGGCCACCACCGGCCTGACCCTTTCCCACGTGCTGTTCGACGGCACCGGCGAGCTGGCCCGCAAGGTCGGTTCGATGGCCCTGCCCACCACCCTGTTCTACAACGCCGAAGGGCGGCTGGTCGGCAGCCACCTGGGCGAACTGTCGCGCGCCAGCCTGCGCCACGCCCTGGAACCCTTCGAACGCGCCGATGCGTCCGCCCCACAAGGAAACTGATATGCGACTGAATGCGCTGCTGCCCCTGACCCTCACCCTGCTCGCCGCTCCCCTGCTGAATGCCGAAGAGCTACCCAAGCCGATCCAGCAACTGCAGGCCAAGGGCGCCGTGATCAAGGGCAGCTTCGACGCTCCCAACGGCCTGCGCGGCTATGCCGCCGAGTACCACAACAACGGCATCGCCCTGTACCTGACGCCTGACGGCAAGCACGTGCTGGTGGGCAGCCTGTTCGACGAACAAGGTAAGGACCTCAGCGCCGAGCCGCTGGAAAAGCTGGTGTACGCACCTATGAGCAAGGCGGTCTGGGCGAAGATGGAAAAGACCGCCTGGATCCAGGACGGCAAGGTGGACGCACCACGCACCGTCTACCTGTTCAGCGATCCCAACTGCCCCTATTGCAACATGTTCTGGCAGCAGGCCCGGCCTTGGGTCGAGTCGGGCAAGGTGCAGTTGCGCCACATCATGGTCGGCATCATCCGCGAGGACAGCCCAGGCAAGTCCGCCGCGCTGCTGGCCGCCAAGGACCCGGCCAAGGCCCTGCAGGAGCACGAGAAGGCCGGCAAGGCCAGCACACTCAAGGCGCTGGACAAAGTGCCGGAGGCGGTTCAGAAGAAGCTCGAGGCGAATCTGGCGCTGATGGAGGAACTGGGCCTGGCCGCAACCCCGGCGATCTTCTATCAGGATGAGCAGGGGCAGTTGCAGAGCCAGCAAGGCGCGCCGCGGCCGGAGATGCTCGGGAAGATCCTTGGCAAACGCTGAGCTGCCATTGTCCTGCACGTCGCTTCAAATCGTGCCGGGCGGCAAGCCACATCCTCGTTTGCCGCCCCCAGCCTGGTCGGCTATTTAACCGATCCTTGAAATCATCGATCACCGTACACGCGAATGACCTGCCGGGTTGCTACATCCAAATCCACGTGCAGCCCTCCCACCTCGGCGACTGTCGCTGTCATCCAGTTCTGTGCCGTGACCTCTTCGGCAAAAAAACTGATGGTGTAGTAGCGCACCCCATCCCGCTCATGCACGGCATCCTCGAAGCTGAGGTTGAATTTCTCCATGTCATATTGGCCCGAGGTGACGAAATCGCTCCTGCCAACCGCCTCAATCGCCTTGAGCAGGAACGGAGTATATTTTTTGTCGAGTCTGACCAGGCTTGCCATTGCATTCTCCGCCTCAGAGAGGCACCGCATCGCCAGGCCCGCTGACCTGGCCAAAGATTTTCAGGAAGCTGCCACTGGGCGTGCCCAGGTAGTTGGTAAACCCAGGGATGTTCTGGCTGGCCGCATTATGAATCCTGATATCAGCCGGCGAAAACGCATCACTGTCCCAGGCATCCCCAGCCTTGTTGGTGCGGTTGAAACCGCTATCGGCATAAGCCCCATGGGTATGATACTGACCCACCGGGGTGGCCCCTCTGGGCATCCCGCGCGCAGAGGTGTTGTATGAAGGCGCCGTCCTGCCGCTGCCCAAACGCCCCCGGGTGAAGCCATAGCTACCGTCTCGGCCCTGGAAGATGATCCCGCCGTACTCACGATTCTTGAAGATGGACATCGGATTGTACTTGTTGAGTGCCGCCCGGGCCGCGGCATCGGCCGTTCTGAAGTTGCCGCCGCACTTCCTCAACCCCAGTGGGTCGACCCACATCAACGGATTGGGTGCATAGGCATAAAGATTCAACCCGCCTTGCAACCCTATCGGGTCTTGCTGGGTGAATCGGCCTATATCAGGGTCGTAGAACCTGAACGTGTTGTAGTGCAGGCCTGTCTCCCGATCCAGATATTGCCCCTGCAAGCGCAGGTTCTGTTGGCTGGCCTGCCCCGGCGCATGCCATTCCTCAGTGCTGCGGCCCCATGCCTGGAAAACGCCCTGCCAGACGCTCGCTCCATGCTCGTCCGTAAGCTGCTCCGCCAGCCCGGCCACATTGACATGGAAGTGGAAAACCTGCTCATGGCCAGGCGGACCGTCGACCCTGGCCAGCGGTTCATGGTTGACGGCGTCGGCATACAGATAGAGGCTCGGCTTGCTGTCCTGCACTTCCTGCAACAGGCGAAGGCCGTGCCAGCAGAACCGGGTAAGGCTGACTGGAGTTTCGAGCCCATCGCGGTACACACGTTTTTCGACTCGCCTGCCCAAGGGGTCGTAGGCGAACTCGATGCGCTCGCACAGCGGCCCACGTTGCTGCTTGACGCACACCAGCCGATGCTCGGCATCGTACTCGAAGCGCTGGATCAGACGCTTGCCACTGCGTTTCAGCACAAGCCGGCCGAAGCGATCGTAACGGTAGCGCCGGTCTTCAAAGCGCTTGACCCTATCATGGCGCACCCGTCCATTGACCTGGTACCCCTCCAGCAGATTGCCGGCCGGGTCGTAACTGAAATGCTCGAGCATCGGCAACTGTTCAGGCAACTGACGTGACGCGCCATGTATACGTGCGGTGGGCCCGTGGTCATAGCCGACACGTCCCTGGTAGCTACCGCGTCCACCTGCACTGCCATGGAAGCGCCCGATCAGGTGCTCCAGTTCAGCGCCCGTGCCACTGCCGGTGCGCTGGGTCTGGGTCAGGACTTCGCCGACAAGGTTGTTTGCGCCATCGTACTGATAGTCCTTTTGCAACAGCGGCAGGCTCGCCAAGCCGCCCCCCTGGTATTCCACGGCCTTGCGCACCAGGCGCCGAGTGCTGTCGTAGTGGGTTCGGGTCAACAGAGCGCCTTGGCTGCGCACGACCTCGTCATGTAACGCATCGCGCTCGAAATCGCTGATCACTCGCCCGTCGAGATTGATCTGGTGCAGATGTCCGCTGCCATAGCGCAGGTAGTTGATCCGGCGGGAGTCAGGCAGCGTCAAGGTCTGCAGGTTACCGAGGGGATCATAGGTGTAACCGAGTTGCCCTGGACCCTGGCTTTCGCTCAGCAATCGCCCCAGGGCGTCGTAGGTGAAGTCCAACTGCTGGACCTGCCCACTACGGTGAGTGAAATGGATCGCCAGCAGATTGTCAGCAGCATCGTAGCGGTAGGTCGTCTCGCCATCGTCGGTCCGCTTGCACAGCAGACGACCGACCGCATCGTGTTCATGGTGGTGAACCTGTGCAAACACTTCGGGCTCATCCGGGCTGCCCGGCAACACGGGCTCCGCTTCGCGGCATGGATGCACGGTGCGTTGGGTGATCGCATCCAGGGCATCATAAAGCAGACTGAAACCGCCACCATCGAGGTTACGCTGACCAACCAACCGGTCTAGCGCATCCCACTGGAAGCGATAGTGCTCGCCGTTCTCGTTTTCCAACTGCTGCAAGCGGCCATAGGCATCCCAGTGCAACCGCACAGTGTGCCCCAACGCATCGGTGCGCTGCAGCAGTCGACCGCTGCCGTCGTATTGCCATTGGGTCATGCGCTGCGCTGGGTCGACATGGCGGGCCAACTGCCCGGCCGCATCGACCTGATAGTGCTCGACCCGGCCATCGGCCAATTCGCGCTGCTGCAGATGGCCACGCGCATTGAAACGATAGCGTGTGGTGCCGCCCTCGGCATTGCGCACCTCGCTCAGGTGCCCTCGCGGGTCGTAACGATAGTGAGTCTGTTGCCCCGAGCAATCGCGTAAGGCAGTCAGCTGGCCACGCTCGTTCCAATTGAACGAACGTTCCTTACCTATGGCGTCGACACTACGCACCATTCGCCCCTGATGATCGTGGTCATAACGTGTCCGTTGGCCAAGTGGATCGACCTCGGACAACAGGTTGCCCCGATGATCATAGGTATAACGACGCTCATGCCCTGCTCCGTCGAGGACGCGGATGGGCAAGGCCCAATGCTCGGTGTAGCCGATGCTTTCACAACGCCCCAACGGGTCGGCAGTGGCAACCACGCGCCCGAGCGCATCGTAGCTATAGGACCACTCGCCACCTTGTGGATCGAGGGTGCGCCGCAACAGGCCATCGACATAGTCGTGCCGCCAGCAATGTCCCAGCGCATCGATGTAGGTGTGCACTTCGTTCAGCGCGCCCCAGTGATAGTGCTCCTCACGCCCCAAGCCATCGGTGACCTGGGTATGGCCATGCTCCAGGTCATAGACGAAGCGATAGTCCTCGCCGTCGCTGCCCCAGTGCCGAACCACGCGCCATTCATGCTCAGGCTGTGGCTCCAACAGCGCCGGCATGGCGTAAGGCGTGCCATCCAGGCTGCACGCTTGGCGCGCCGGCGGTGGCGTGAAGCGGGCCCACTCGTAGTACCGCGAAGCCCCCATGGGCAGCGTATGGCTGGCCAGCAACCCTTGATCGGTGTAGGTGAACTGCCTCAGCAATTGCCCTTCGGCATCGGCGACAACCTCCAATTGCCCTGCCGAGGTGTAGCGATACTGCACCAGGCATTCACGCTGCTCGACGGCAAAGGCCTGACCGGCCCGCAAGTACAGTCTGTGGATCTCGGCTACCCGGCGCGGTTGCCCGTCGGCAAAGCGCAGTTCGATGAAGATCCGGGCCGAGCTGTCGCCGAGGAACTGCAATCGGCCTTGTTCGTCGTAGAACAGCTCCAGGCAATTGAGGTTGCGATCACCGACCTTGACCAGGCGCGACCGCCGACTGTCCAGTGGATCGGTATGAAACACCTGGTACAACCCGCTGTTGATGTCCTCGACGATGGTGAAGCCGTTGTCCTGATGAAAAAACGCCAGGCCATCGAGAATGCTGACGAAGGCACTGCCGACCTGCAGACGCCCGAGCTCCAGCCTGACGCCCTCATCATCGACGTAGATCCACAACTCGCCCCCCTCAGGGTGCGCGACACGCTCCAGGCGCACTTCGTAGGGCACACTCCAACCTATGCCGAACAGGCCATCGCTACGTCGGTCGTTGCTGTCATAGCGCCGCGCCCAAGTGATCGGGACCAGCGCCGCGAGTTTGAAATCCACATCCTCGGGGCCATCCTGGAATTTGCTGCCCATGGCTGGAGCCACCGGGTTGCCCACCCCGCAGCGGCGCCCCTTGAGCATGCCCCGGCGACTGATGAGCATCCCGGCAATCAGGCCAATGATCTTCGCCGCAGCGCTCTTGCCGTCGTGGATGTCGCGCACGGTGGTGGTGCCGCCACCGATGCGCACATTGGGCGAATAGGTCATGCCGATCGGCCCGTCGCAGGTGGTCTTGTCTCCGACCCGCGCTGCCGGCTGGCCATTGATGAACACCTTGTCCGAGCCCTGGGCAATGAACTGTTCGGGCATTGGAGGGTGCTTGCTGCAGACCGCCTTGTCCTCGGGCTTGGGAATCGATCCGGGCGCGGCTGGCGTGGTCACCGGCGGGTTGAAGATGCTGTTGATCTCCTGCGCCAGGCCGACCACCGGCAATACCATCGAGGCGCCAACCATGGCGTAGGCCCCGATGTTTTCGAGGATCGACGGTTCATCGGCTGGGCCCGGCGCCTCGACCGGGCCACCACTCACCCCGGCGGCGCGCGCCGCGAGGATGCCGTTGATGCGGGTATTGTGCGAGCCACTGCTGATCGAGCCGTACGGCTCGGGCGGAAACAGCGAATTGCCGACCCAGTTGCTGAAGTCGCTGATATGGTCGCCAATGCTCTTGTCTTCACCGGCCGGCAGCATGGCGGCAGCACTGACCAGGGCCCCGGCGATCAGCGGCGTGAGCACGGCGGCGGCACCACCGGTACCGACCACCGCGACCACCGCGCCACCAATGGCGGCACCGACCGCGGCGACCGCCGCCGCATAGACGGCGGCCTCGACCAGGCCACTGACCAACTCGGCCATCAGCGGGGGATGAAGAATGAGATCACCCATGCGGGCGGCATGCAGGCTATCGTCCATGAAACCAGTGGAATCCTTGCGAACTGAGTGCGCAGCCTAGCACCGGCAAGGGTGAGGATTACATGGTGGCCCGGCGCCACTTAGGCGCCTCAGCGCAGGGCTTGCCTGATCCTGTGGGAACAGACAAGCCCTGCGCTGAAGGCAATGCGGCTACAACGCCTCCAGCTCCGCCATCAGGTCGCTCAACCGATCGACCTTGGCGTCATCCAGCGCGCTGTCCTGCAGCCCGCGCACATAGTCCGCCAGCTCTTGCACCGTGCTGCACTCGAACATCGCCCGCAGCGGCACGTTCAACTGCAGGGCCTTCTGCACCCGCGAGGCGATCTGCGTCGCCAGCAGCGAATGTCCGCCCAACTCGAAGAAGTTGTCGCACACGCCCACCCGTTCGGCCTTGAGCACATCGGCCCAGATGCCGGCGAGGGTCTGCTCCAGCTCGTCGCGCGGCGCAAGGTAAGCCTGGCTGTGCTGGCCGCCGATCTCGATGGCCGGCAGCGCCTTGCGGTCGAGCTTGCCGTTGGCGTTGTGCGGCAGGCTGTCGAACCAGCCCCAGTGCAGCGGCACCATGTACTCCGGCAGTTCGGCGCGCAGACGCTGCTTGAGCTGGTCGAGCAGCGCGGCGTCGGCGGGGACGCCCTGGTGCGCCACCAGGTAACCGACCAGGTGCTTGCCGTTGACGCCTTCCTGCACGCCCACCGCGGCATCGCGCAGTTCGGTTTGCTCGTGCAGGCGTGCCTCGATCTCGCCCAGTTCGATGCGGTAGCCGCGGATCTTCACCTGGTGGTCGATACGCCCCACGTACTCCAGCACGCCGTCCGGACGACGGCGAGCCAGGTCGCCGGTGCGGTACAGGCGCTCGCCCGGCGCACCGTACGGGTGCGGGATGAAAGCCTGCGCCGTGCGCAGCGGGTCGCCGACATAGCCACGGCCCACGCCCGTTCCGGCGACGCACAGCTCGCCCACCGCGCCCAGTGGCACCAGGGTCTGGTCCTCGCCGAGCAGGTACAGGCGGTTGTTGTCGGTCGGCGTGCCGATCGGCAGGTAGCTGCCCTGGGTCGAAGCGGCATCGACGCGGAAGAACGCCACGTCATCCGAACACTCCGCCGGGCCATAGGCGTTGACCAGGCCGATGGCCGGATAGCGCTGCAGCCACTGCGCGGCCAGCTCGGGCGGCATCGCCTCACCGGTCGGCAGCATCCAGCGCAGGCCGTCCAGAGCCTGATGGTCGTTGGCCAGCATGCCCTGGATCAGCGACGGCACGCTTTCCAGCACGGTGATGCCGGCGGCCTGCACATGGTTCAGCAGGCCCTGCGGGTCGTGGGCGATGGCGTTCGGCACGATCTGCACCTTGGCCCCGAACAGCGGCGCTGCGAGGAACTGCCACACCGAGATGTCGAAGCTCTGCGAGGCGGTCTGGGCGATCACGTCCTGCTCGTCCAGGGCCAGGTACGGCACCTTGCTCAGCTGGTTGTTGAGCATGCCGCGCTGCTCGACCATCACGCCCTTGGGCAGGCCGGTAGAGCCAGAGGTGTAGATCACGTAGGCAAGGTTGTCCGGCGCGCTGTGGATGCCAGGGTTGTGGCTGGCCACGTTGCTCGCCTGCACCTTTTCCCAGACCAGCAGCTTCGGCCGCGCCGCGACCGCCACTTCGTCGAGCAGCTGGCTCGCCTGCTCGGCGCAGGCCGCGCTGCACACCAGCACCGGCGTGCGGCTGAGCTCGACGATGCGTTGCAGGCGCGCCGACGGCAGGCCCGGATCCAGCGGCAGGTAGCCGGCGCCGGCCTTGAAGCTGCCGACAATCATGCCCAGCAGCGCCAGGCCGCGCTCGGCCAGCAGCGCCACCGGCTGGTCGATGGCCACGCCGGCCTCGACCAGAGCATGGCCGAGGCGGTTGGCCGCCACGTTCAGCCCTGCATAGTCGTAGGACGCCTCCAGGCAGCGGGCGACGGTGCGCTGCGGGTGCGCGGCGACCCGCGCCTCGAACAGCTCGACGTAACTCTGCTCCAGGGCGTAGCTATGCTCGGTGCGGTTGCAGTCCTCGAGCAGGAAGCGCTGCTCGTCGGCGCCCAGCAGTGCCAGCTCATCCACCTCGCCATCGAAGCCCTCGACCAGCGCCAGCAGCAGGCGCTTGAACTCGGCGAGCAGGCGCTCGACGGTCGGGTAGTCGAAGTAGCGCTGGTCGAACGACAGGTGCAGGCCCAGGTCATCGCCCGGGTAGCACACCGCGGTCAGCGGGAAGTTGGTGTGGGTGCGGCCCGAGTCGGAGCTGGCGTCCAGGTGCTGGGCGTGGTCGAGCACGGCGGTCTCCACCGGGGCATTCTCGAACACGAACAGGCTGTCGAACAGTGGCTGTCCCTTGGGCAGCTCGCTGCACTCCTGGATCGCCACCAGCGGCAGGTACTCGTACTCGCGCAACTGCATGTTGCGGTCGAGCAGGCCTTGCAGCCATTCACGCACGCTGCGCCGCTCGCCGGGCTGCGGCATCTGCACGCGCAGGGCGATGCTGTTGATGAACAGACCGACCGTGCGCTGCATCTGCGGCAGGCTCACCGGGCGCCCGGCCACGGTGACGCCGAACACCACGTCGCGGTCGCCGCTGTAGCGCGCCAGGGTCAGCGCCCAGGCCGCCTGGGCGAAGGTGTTGACCGTCAGCTGGTGGGCCTGGGCCAGTTCGCGCAGGCGCGCGCCCTCGCTCACTTCGAGGCGGGTGTAGCAATCACCCACTACCATGCCGTCACCGGCGTGATCGTGGCGCAGCGGTCGGTCGCTGGGGATCGCCGTGGCCCGTTCGAAGCCGGCCAGGTTGGCCTGCCACCACTGGCGCGCCTCGTCGAGGTCCTGGCGCTGCAGCCAGCCGATGTAGTCGCGGTAGCGCGGCGGCACCGGCAACTGGGCCTGGCGCCCTTCGCCCAGGGCCTGGTAGATCTCGAAGAAGTCGTTCATCAGCAGCGAGCGGCACCAGGCATCGATGAGAATGTGGTGGTTGCTCATCATGAACCAGTAGCGTGCGTCGTCCACGCGCACCAGGCGCAGGTGGAACGGCGCTTCGCGCAGCAGTTCGAAGCCAGCCTCGCGTTCCTGCTTGTGCAGGGCCTGCAGGCGCGCTTCCTGGGCGGTCTCGTCGAGGCCGCGCCAGTCCTGGTAGTCCACCGGGGTCTTGCCCGGCTTGTGGATGATCTGCAGCATCGCTTCGCCGGCGTTCCAGCTGAACGACGCACGCAACGCCTCGTGGCGCGCCACCACGGCCTGCCAGGCCTGGGCGAAGCGCTCGGGGTCGAGGGCACTGTTGATGCGGTAGCGGTCCTGCATGTAGTAGATGCCGGTGCCCGGCTCGAGCAGGGTGTGCAGCAACAGGCCTTCCTGCATCGGCGTCAGCGGGTAGACGTCCTCGATCTCGGCGGCCGGGATCGGCAGCGCGTCGATCTGCTCCTGGGTCAGTTGCGCGAGCGGGAAGTCCGACGGCGTGAAGCTGCCGTTGCCGTCCACCAGGCAGTGGCCGACCAGGGCCAGCAGTTCCTGGCGGTAGGCTTCGGCCAGGCGGGCAATGGTCGCTTCGTCGTAGCGCTCGGCGCTGAAGCTCCAGCGCAGTTGCAGCGCGCCACCGTACACCTGCCCATCGACGCTCAGCCAGTTCGGCAGCGGCGCGTCGAGGTCATGGGCCAGGCCCGCGGGGGCATCCAGCGGCTGGAACAGCGCCGCCTGGTCGAACTGCTGGTCGAACTGGCCCAGGTAGTTGAAGGTGATGCGTGCCTGGGGCAACGCGGCCATGCGCTCGCGCCCGGCCTGGTCGGCCAGGTAGCGCAGCACGCCATAGCCCAGCCCCTTGTGCGGTACCTGGCGCAGCTGCTCCTTGATGCGCTTGATCGAATCGGCACGGGCCGACTCGCCCTCGCCCATCTGCGGGCTCAGGCTCAGCGGGTAGGCGTTGGTGAACCAACCGACGCTGCGGGTCAGGTCCATGTCCTCGAACAAGCCGTCGCGGCCATGGCCTTCCAGTTGCACCAGCACTTGTTGGTCGCCGCTCCACTGGCACAGGGTGCGCGCCAGGGCGGTCAGCAGCAGGTCGTTGACCTGGGTGTGGTAGGCCGCCGGCGCCTGTTGCAGCAACTGACGGGTCTGTTCGACGTTCAGTTCGATGGCGATGCTGCGGGCATGGCGGTGCCGGTTGCCGCCCTGGGGATGGTCGCAGGGCAGTTCGCGGCGGGCGCTACCCAATTGGCCTTCCCACCAGTCCAGTTCGTCGCGCAGCGAATCGCTGCCGGCATAGCTGGCCAGGCGTGCCGCCCAGTCGCCCATGGCATGGGTCTTGGCAGCCAGCGATTCACCGCGGTACAGCGCCTGCAAGTCTTCCAGCAGGACGCGCCAGGACACGCCATCGACAACCAGGTGATGGATCGCCAGCAGCAGACGCTGGGTGCCCTGGTCATCGCTGACCAGCAAGGCGCGCAGCAGCGGCCCCTCGGCAAGGTCGAGGCTGCGCTGCACATCGGTATAGAGCGCCTGGCAGTCTTCGAAGTCGGTCACGGTCGCGGTCCACAGCAACGGCTGCGCGCTCGGCTGGGCGTACTCGCCCTGCCAGCGGCCGTTGGCCTGGTCGAAGCGCAGCCGCAGGCTGTCATGGTGCTCGACCAGCGCGGCCAGGGCCTGCTCCAGCGCCTCAGCCTGCAATGGCTGGCGCGCCTGCAGCAGCACCGCCTGGTTCCAGTGCTGCGGTTGCGGCACTTCGCTGTCGAAGAACCAGTGCTGGATCGGCGTCAGGCCGCTGTGGCCCTCGCGCGCGCCCTGCTCGATGCTGCTCGGCGTCGCGCTGTGGGTCACCACCGCCGCCAGGGTCTGGATGGTCTGGTGCTGGAACAGGTCGCGCGGGGTGAACTGCAGCCCCAGCTGACGGGCACGGCTGACCACCTGGATCGACAGGATCGAGTCGCCGCCCAGTTCGAAGAAGTTGTCCTGCACGCCGATACGCGGCAGGTTGAGCACTTCGCGCCAGACCTGCGCCAGCTGGCTTTCCAGCTCGTTGGCCGGGGCCTGGTAGTGTTGGCGCGCCTGCTCCAGGTCCGGCGCCGGCAGCGCGCGACGGTCGAGCTTGCCGTTGCCCATCAGCGGCAGGCTGTCGAGCAGCACCAGGTGCGCCGGTACCATGTAGTCCGGCAGGTGCTGGCGGGCATCGGCCTTGACCGCCTCGCGCAGCAGGGCCTGGGCCTCGCCGTCGGCGCTCGCCTGTGGGCACACCAGGTAGCCCACCAGCTGCTTGCCGCCCGGCAGGTCGAGGGCCAGGACCACCGCCTCTTCAACATCGGCGTGCTCCTGCAGTCGGCTCTCGATCTCGCCCAGCTCGATACGGAAGCCGCGGATCTTCACCTGCTGGTCGGCACGACCGACATATTCCACCAGGCCATCGGCGCGCAGCCGCACCAGGTCGCCGGTGCGGTACAGGCGGCCACCGTCATGGCTGAACGGGTCGGCGACGAAGCGCTCGGCGCTCAGACCCGGACGGTCGTGGTAACCCTGGGCCAGGCCCGCGCCGCCCACGTACAGCTCACCGATGCCACCCTGCGGCAACAGGGCCAGGTCGTCGTCGAGGATATAGGCGGTGCGGGCGCCGATCACCCGGCCGATCGGCACGCTGCCGGCATCGACGGGCAGCGTGTCCGGCGCCAGGCACGCCAGCGGCATGACCACGGTCTCGGTCGGGCCGTAGGCGTTGAAGAATTGTTGCGGAGCAAACGCCTGGCGGATGCGCTGCAGGTGTTCGCCGGTCAACGCTTCGCCGCCGGTGATCACCAGGCGCACCGGCAATTGCTCGCCCTGCCCGGCCAGGTACTGGGCCAACTGGCTGCCGTAGCTCGGGGTGAAGCCGAGCACGCTGACCTGCTGTTCGCGTACCAGTTGGCAGATTTCCTCGGCGCCCCATTGGCCCTGGGCGCGCAGCACCACGCGGGCGCCGCACAGCAGCGGCACCAGCAGGCGTTCGCTGGCGGCGTCGAAGTTGATCGAATAGAAATGCAGCTCGCAGTCGTCGCTGCGCATGCCGAACTCGGCGATCACCGCCTTGCAGTGCATGGCGATTTCACCGTGGCTGACCACCACGCCCTTGGGCTTGCCGGTGGAGCCGGAGGTGTAGATCAGATAAGCCTGGTGCTGCGACAGGTTGAGGTTGTCCAGGGCGGCATCGCTGTAGGCGGACAGGCTCGCGGCATCGTCTTCCAGGCTCCAGCGCGCGACACCCGGCGGCAGTTCGCCCAGGGTGTCGAGCAAGTCGCGCTGACCGATCAGCAGACCAAGGCGGCTGTCCTCGATCATGTAGCGCAGGCGGTCGAGCGGGTATTCCGGGTCCAGCGGCACGTAGGCGCCACCGGCCTTGAGAATGGCCAGCAGGCCCACCACCATCTCCAGCGAGCGCTCCAGCGCCAGGCCCACCCGCACCTGCGGGCCGACGCCACGCTCGCGCAGGGCGCGGGCCAGGCGGTTGGCCTGCTGGTCGAGCTCGGCGTAGCTCAGGTGCTGGCCGGCAAAGGTCAGGGCCAGGGCCTGCGGGGTGCGCTCGGCCTGGGCGGCGAACAGCCCGTGCAGCGTCTGGTTCAGCTCGAAGTCCTGCTCGCCCTGGAGTTGGCCGATCAGCACCTGCTGCTCGGCCTCGGCGAGCATCGGCAGTTCGCACAGGCGCTGTTGCGGGTCGTCGATCAGCGCCACCAGCAGCTGCTGCCAGTGCTCGGCCATGCGGGCGATACGCGGTTCGTCGAACAGGTCGCGGCTGTAGGTGAAGCAGCAGCCCAGGCGGCCGTCGAGGTCGGTGACCTCCAGGTACAGGTCGAACTTGGTGGCGCTGGCGTCGTTGAGCAGGTAGTCCACCTGCATGCCCACCAGCTCACGGCTCTGCTGGAAGGCCCAGCGCTGCACGTTGCACATCACCTGGAACAGCGGGTTGTAGGCGCTCGAACGCGGCGGCTGAAGGGCCTCGACCAGTTGCTCGAACGGCAGGTCCTGGTGCGACTGGCCGTCGATGATGGTCTGGCGCACCTGGTCGAGCAACGCGCCGGCGCTCATCTGCCCGTCCAGCTCGCAGCGCAGCACCTGGGTGTTGAGGAAGGCGCCGATCAGCCCTTCGCTTTCCGGACGGATGCGGTTGGCCACCGGCGCGCCGATGCGCAGGTCGCGCTGGCCGCTGTAGCGGTGCAGCAGCGCGGCCAGGGTGGCGGTCATGGTCATGAACAGGGTCAGGCCGCGCTGGCTGTTGAAGGCATGCACGCGCTTGACCAGCGCAGGATCCAGGTCGAAGCGGTAGAGCTCGCCGCGGTGGCTCTGCACCGCCGGGCGCGGACGGTCGGCCGGCAGCGCCAGCACCGGGTGCTCGTCGCCCAGGCGGTCTTTCCAGTAGGCCAACTGGCGAGCGCCCTCGCCGCTTTCCAGCCACTGGCGCTGCCACACGCTGTAGTCGAGGTACTGCACCGGCAGCGGCGCCAGTGGCGACTCGCGCTCGTCGACGAAGGCTTCATACAGCTCGCCCAGTTCACGGGCGAAGATGTCCATGGCCCAGCCTTCGGTGACGATGTGATGCAGGGTCAGGACGAAGTAGTGCTCGCGCTCGCCGGCCTTGACCAGGCAAGCGCGCAGCAGCGGGCCGCGCTCCAGGTCGAACGGCTGGTGCGCCTGGTCGTCGGCCAGTTGCTGCAGCCGTTGTTGGCGGGCCTGATCGGCCAGGGCGCTGTAGTCGTGCCAGTGCAGTTGCAGGTGGCTGTCGTCGGCTACGCACTGGTAGGGCTTGCCGTCGATGCTGGGGAAGGTGGTGCGCAGGGTTTCATGGCGCACGATCAGCGCCTGCAGGGCACGTTCGAAGGCGTCCACATGCAGCGGCCCCTGTAAGCGGGCCATGCCGCCGACGTTGTAGGCGGGGCTGTGCGGATCCATCTGCCAGAGGAACCACATGCGCTGCTGCGAGTACGACAGCGGCACGGCCTGGCGGCGGTCGATGCGGGCGATGGCGCCTTGGCGGTTGCGCTCGCCGCTGTCCTGCAGGCGGGCGATCTCGGCGCAGAACGCGCCCAGTTCGCTGGCGTCGAACAGGGCCTTGAGCGGCAGCTCGACATCCAGCGCCTGGCGGGTGCGCGAGACGATCTGGGTGGCCAGCAGCGAGTGGCCGCCGAGGGCGAAGAAATCGTCCTGCAGGCCGACCTGCGGCAGGTTCAGCACCTCGCGCCAGATCGCCGCAACCTGCTGCTGCAGCGCGCTCTGCGGCTCGACATGTTCACGTTGCTGCCAGACCGGTGCCGGCAGCGCCTTGCGATCGACCTTCCCGCTCGGCCCCAGGGGCATCTGCGCCAGGTGAATGAGCTGCGCCGGCACCATGTAGGCCGGCAGGCGCTCGGCCAGCGCGGCCAGCAGCGCGTCGCTCTGCTCGATGCCACTGTAGTAACCCACCAGCTGGGCGCCAACGGCGTCCTGGTGAATCAGCACCAGGGCCTGGGCAACACCCAGCTGGGCCAGCAGCACCGCCTGCACTTCCTCGGGCTCGACGCGGAAACCGCGCACCTTCACCTGCTGGTCGAGGCGGCCCAGGTACTCCAGGGCCTGGCTCTGCACATGCCAGCGGGCACGGTCGCCACTGCGGTACAGGCGCGCGCCGTCGCCATCGGGCTGGGGCACGAAACGCTCGGCGGTCAGCCCCGGGCGGCCGAGGTAGCCACGGGCCAGGCCCGCGCCCCCCAGGCACAGCTCGCCGGGCACGCCCGGCGCGCTCAACTCGAATTCGTCGTCCAGCACCCGGCACAGCACGTTACCCAGCGGACGGCCGATGGGCGAGCGCTCGCCGTCACTCGCCTGGCAGTGCCAGTGGGTGACGTTGATGGCAGTTTCGGTCGGGCCGTAGCGGTTGTGCAGTTGCACGTGCGGCAGCAGTTGCAGCACGCGGTCACGCAAGGCCGCGGACAGCGCCTCGCCACCGGAGAACAGCCGGCGCAGGCTGGTGCAGCCGGCGGCCAGCGGCTCCTGGACAAAGACCTGCAGCAGCGGCGGCACGAAGTGCAGCGTGGTCACCCCGTGTTGCTGGATCAGCTGGGCGATACGCTGCGGGTCACGGTGCTCGCCGGGGCCGGCCAGCACCAGCTGGCAACCGGTGACCAACGGCCAGAAGCACTCCCACACCGACACGTCGAAGCTGATCGGCGCTTTCTGCATCAGCACATCGCTGGCGTCCAGCGCGTAGGTGGCTTGCATCCACTGCAGGCGTTCGGCCAGGGCCGCGTGGGTGTTGCCCACGCCCTTGGGCTGGCCGGTGGAGCCGGAGGTGTAGATCACGTAGGCAAGGTTGTCGCCGTGCAGGTGCAGGCCAGGGGCCTGGCTTGGCCAGCTGTCCAGGTGCAACTGGTCGAGGGCGATGGCGCTGACGCCGTCCACCTGCGGCAACTTGTCGAGCAGGCTGGCGTGGCTGAGCAGCAGGCCGGCCTTGCAGTCGGCCAGCATGTAGGCCAGGCGCTCGGCCGGGTAGTCGGTGTCCAGCGGCACATAGGCGCCGCCGGCCTTGAGAATGGCCAGCAGGCCGACCAGCAGTTGCGGCGAACGCTCGAGGGCGATGGCCACGCAGGTGTCCGGGCCGACGCCCTTGTCGCGCAGGTAGTGGGCCAGGCGGTTGGCCTGCTGGTGCAGCTCGGCATAGCTGAGCTGGCCGCCCTCCCACACCAGCGCGGTGCGTTCGGGGGTCAGGCGGGCCTGTTCATTGAGTTGCTCGACCAACAGCCGCGGCGCGCTCGCCATCGGTGCCTGCCCCCAGCCGAGCAGTTGCCCGCGGCCCTGCTCGTCGAGCAGGCGCACCTCGCCGAGGGCTAGCTGCGGCTCGGCGCAGACCTGCTCGAGCAAGGCCAGCAGATGGCTGGCCAGGCGCTTGACGGTGGCCGCCTCGAACAATCCGGCGGCGTAGTCGAAGGCCAGCGTCAGGCGGCCCTGGTGGTCTTCCTCGCTGTGCAGCTGCAGGTCGAACTTGGCCTCGCGGCTGTGCCACGGCAGCTCTTCGGCCAGCAGGCCGGGCAAACGGCGCAGGGCCGAAAGATCACGCTGCTGGTGGTTGAACATGACCTGGAACAAGCCCTGTTCACGGGCCTGCGGCAGCGCTTCGAGCAGTTGCTCGAACGGCAGGTCCTGATGGGCCTGGGCCTCCAGGGTGGCCTGGCGCGCCTGGGCCAGCAGGCCGGTGAACGGCAGGCGGCCGTCGAGCTCGGCGCGCAGCACCTGGGTGTTGATGAAAAAGCCCACCATGCCCTGGGTTTCCAGACGTGGTCGGTTGGCGTTGGGCACGCCGACGCGGATGTCGCCCTGGCCGCTGTAGCGGTGCAGCAGGGCCTGCCAGCCGGCCAGCAGGACCATGAACAGACTGGCCTGCTGGTCGCGGGCCAGGTCCTTGAGGGCGCTGGTCAGCGCCGCCGGCACCTTGAGGCTGTGGCGCGCGGCGCAGGTGTGCTGCTGGCTGGCGCGAGGCTGGTCGGTGCACAGGTCGAGCACCGGCAGTTCGTCACCTAATGTGTTCTTCCAGTAGTCGAGCTGACGGGCGCTCTCGCCGTCGGCCAGCCACTGGCGCTGCCACTGGCCGTAGTCGGCGTAGCCCAGCGTCAGTTCGGGCAGTTGCACGGCCTGGCCTTGGGCGGCGTACAGGCGGGCGAACTCATCCAGCAGGATATTCAGCGACCAGCCGTCGGCGACGATGTGGTGCAGGGTCACCCACAGCTGGTGCTCTTCGTCGTCCAGGCGCGCCAGGGTCACCCGCAGCAGCGGGCCCTGGCGCAGGTCGAACGGCTGCTGCGCCTCGTCCTCACGGCGCGCGGCCACCTCGGCGGGCGACAGCCCTTCGAGGTCCAGATGGCGCAGGGTGAACGACTGCTCCGGCAGGATGCGCTGCACGGCCAGGCCATCGACCTCGTCGAACAGCGTGCGCAAGGATTCGTGGCGGGCGACCAGGGCCTGGAAGCTCGCCTGCAGCGCCGCTTCGTCCAGCTCGCCGCGCAGGTGCAGGCCGGCGGGGATGTTGTAGGCGGCGGACTGCGGCTCCAGTTGCCACAACAGCCACAGGCGATTCTGCGCCAGGGACTGCGGCAATGCCTGGTCGCGGTCCTGGTTGTGGATGACGCCGGCGGCGCTGCCGCCTTCGGCGAGGATGGCCGCCACGGCGGCGCTGTACTCGGCCAGGGTCGGTGCTTCGAACAGGATGCGCAGGCTCAGTTGCAGGCCCAGCTCGTCGCCCAGGCGCGCGGTCACCTGGGTGGCGGCGATGGAGTTGCCGCCCAGCAGCAGGAAGTGATCGTCCGCCGCCACCGATTCGACCTTGAGCAGCTCACGCCAGATGCCGGCGATCCGTGCCTGCAGGTCGTCAGCGGCCACGCCATTTTCCTGCGCCGTTTGCGCCGTCGGGAACCGCGCGTAGATATCCAGGCTGCCGTCGTTCATGCGCAGACGGCAGGCCGAGCGCTGCAGCTTGCCGCTGGAGGTCTTGGGCAGCGCGCCGGGGTTGAGCAGCAGGACCACGGCCGGCGCCTGGCGGCAGGCATCGGCGATGACCCGGCGCAGGGTGTTGATCAGCGCCTCGGGCGTGTGCGCCTTCTGCACGTTGCGGCTGATCTCCACCGCCACGCCGATGCCCTCCTCGCCCTGGTCGTCGACCGCGAACACCGCCACCCGGCCCTTGCGCAGCACCTCGAGCTCGCGCTCCAGGGTCTTTTCCAGATCCTGCGGGTAGATGTTCTGGCCGCGGACGATGAGCATGTCCTTCAGGCGCCCGGTGACGAACACCTCGCCATCGCGCATGAAGCCCAGGTCGCCGGTACGCAGCCAGGTCTGGCCGTCCATCTCGACGAAGGTACGGGCGCTGGCCTCGGGGTTGCGCCAATAACCCAGGGCGATGCTCGGGCCACCGGCCCAGATCTCGCCCACCTGGTTGTCAGCCAGCACCTGCAGCTGTTGCGGCTCGACGATGCGCACCGCGTGGCCCGGCTGCGGATAGCCACAGCTCATAAGCACGCTGCCCTTGCCCGGCTCGGCACGGTTGGCGGCGAAGGCCTCGGCATCCAGCTCCAGGGCGCCGATGCCCTGGCCACGGCGGCTGCCGCTGACGAACAGGGTGGCCTCGGCCAGGCCGTAGCTGGCGAAGAAGCTGCTGGCGTCGAAGCCGCAGGCGGCAAACTTTTCGGCGAAGGTGTCGAGGCTGTCCTGGCGGATCGGCTCGGAACCGGAATAGGCCACGCGCCAGCGGCTCAGGTCCAGGCCGGCGATTGCGGCCTCGCTGACCCGCTCGCTGCACAGGCGGTAGGCGAAGTCCGGGCCGCCGCTGATGGTGCCGCCGTATTCGCTGATCGCCTGCAGCCAGCGCAGCGGCCGGGCGAGGAAGTAGCCCGGCGACATCAGCACGCAGGGCACGCCACTGAAGATCGGCTGCAACAGGCCGCCGATCAGGCCCATGTCGTGGTACAGCGGCAGCCAGCTGACGATCACGTCGTCCGGGTTCAGGTCGATGCCGAAGCCCTGGCGGATCAGTTGCTCGTTGGCCACCAGGTTGCCATGGCTGACCTGCACGCCCTTGGGCAGCGCGGTGGAGCCGGAGGTGTACTGCAGGAAGGCGATGTCATTGCCTTTGAGCTCAGGCTCGCGCCACTGCCCGGCCAACTGCGGGTCCAGGCGATCCACTGCCAGCAGGCCCGGGGCGTTGGCCCCTGCCAGGGCTTCGAGGCCCTGCAAACTGTCACACAGCGCTTCTACCGTCAGCAGCAGGCGCGGCTCGGCGTCGTCGATGATCGACAGCAGGCGCTCCTGGTGATGCTGACGCGAAGACTCCGGCGGATACGCCGGCACGGCGATCACCCCGGCATACAGGCAGCCGAAGAAGGCCGCGACATAGTCCGGGCCGCTGGGGAACAGCAGCACGGCGCGCTCGCCGAACCCGGCCCGGGCCTGCAACGCCGCGGCGATGGTCCGCGCGCGCTGGTCGAGGTCCCGGTAGCTGAGCACCGCCTGCTCGCCGGGCGCGTCGGCCAGGAAGCGCAAGGCAATGCGCTCAGGGGTCTGGGCGGCGCGCTGCGCCAGGGCCTGGACCAGCGAGTGCGGGAGTTCGAAGGCGTCCGTCATGGAATGTTCCTGCCAGTGTCTGGGTGAGTCGCGCCTGACTGGCCCGCGCACGACAGGCGGGCAGTGTTCGGCAGCCGAGATGTACACAGGGGAACGGATGGGCCGGGGAAGAAATTAGGCCCGTCGGACGGCCCGGGAAGGCCGGGCGCAGAGGGATGGAGTGAAGCAGTTCACAGCCTGGAGCTTAGAACCAAAATTGATCAAAACTCATTAACTTTCGTATTTGACAATCATTATCATTACGCATAGTTTGTCGCACGTCGTAGGAAGCCTCCCTCAGGGGTGCGCTCCCACTCCTCTTCGAGACAAGGTGATTTCCATGGCGGAACAACTATCCACAAGTAAGTGCGATTCACCATTACTCCAGGCATTCGTCGACAACCGCAGCATCCTGGTGAAGATCGCGGCGCGCATCACCGGTTGCCGCTCCCGCGCCGAGGATGTGGTGCAGGACGCCTTCTTCAGGCTCAGTGCCGCCCCGCAGATCACCTCTTCCTTCAAGGCCCAGCTCAGCTACCTGTTCCAGATCGTGCGCAACCTGGCCATCGATCACTACCGCAAGCAGGCCATGGAGCTGAAGTACACCGGTAGCGAAGAGGAAGGGATGAACGTGGTCATCCAGAACGCCTCGCCCGAGGCCACCCACCTCAATCTCGCCACCCTTGAACACATCGCCGACGCCCTCGACGAGCTGCCCAAGCGCACCCGCTACGCCTTCGAGATGTACCGCCTGCATGGCGTGCCACAGAAGGACATCGCCAAGGAGCTGGGGGTGTCGCCGACGCTGGTCAACTTCATGATCCGCGATGCGCTGATCCATTGCCGCAAGAGCAGTCGCCTGGGCTGAGCTGTTCTCCATCGATTCTGCTGGACCCTGTGGGAGCGGGTTTACCCGCGAAGAATCCAACGCGGCGCCTGGCACCGGCTGCGCCGGTGTTCGCGGCTGAAGCCGCTCCCACAGGAGCACGCCTTTGCCTCGGGCACTGCAGAATCCTGCACGCTCATTACTGAATACGCGGCAACTTCGCCGAAATTTAGTCGTGCGGTGCTTCGACGGTGATCTTGTAGGGCTGGAAGATGCGCAGCAGCTCGCCATTCTCCCGCAACCGACGCAACAGGCCGGCGAAGGCCTCGGGGCTGATGGAAGCCCCGGGGCGTAGCAGCGCGTAGTGATGGTAGACCTGGTCGACCCGTTGCGACGCCAACAACTGGCCGGCGCTGTCCGGGTTGCGCTGGAGGAAGTCGCTGAGGTACGAGCGGGTGACCAGGGCGATGTCGGCACGCCCGCGCTCGACCATGTTCAGGTTGCTGTCGTGGGAATAGGTCAGCGTGGCGCGATAGCGCTTCTTCAACCAGGCCGGGTCCGCGTTGAAATCGGCAAAGGCATAGTGGTAGCCATTGAACAGCGCCAGTCGCTTGCCCTCGAGGTCGTCGAAGTAATGCTGGTCACGCCCGGCCTGCTGACGGCTGACGAAGATCTCGGCATCCTCCAGTCCCATGTCCACCGCCTTGTACTCGATCTCCTGCCAGCCCCACTGCGGATTCTCGAAGATCGCCATGTCGGTGCGACCCTGCTGGAAATCGCCGAAACGCCGGGGAATCGAGGTAGGCACCAGGACGAAACGGTACAGGGACTGCGAGCGGTTGAGCGACTCCACCAGCTGCGGCAGCAGGCCGGTATCGGCTCCCTGTTCCGGACGCACCGTATAGGGCGGGAAATGCGCCGCCCCGATCTTCACTTCCCGCACCACCTCGGCCTGCGCCCCGGCACTCAGCAAAACCGTCGCGAACAGCAACAGGGAGGACGACAGCTTGGCACTGGGCAGTGGAATCAAGTCGGGACACTCATCACGGGTAAGGGCCTGAATGCGCCTAAGCTAGGCGTTTTCCCGCACGGGCACAACCGCCGAATATGCCAAAGTGCCAGGGGATGTCGTGGGCCTCGAGTTTGGCTACGCTCTACTGGCCTGCGCACGCGCCCCGGCAAGCGCGCCGGTTTTTCTGCATTGATAGGGAGCCTGGCATGGGTCACTGGTTGGTGATCGACCTGGAAGCCACCACCGACGACGGCGGCTGGCCGGTCACGGAGATGGAAATCATTGAAATCGGCGCAAGCCTGGTCACCCGCGATGGGCGCGAGGTCGACCACTTCCAGCGCTTCGTGCGGCCTCGGCGGCGGCCGCAGCTGACCCCCTTCTGTCGCGAGCTGACCCACATCGGCCAGGCCGAGGTCGATGCCGCTGCGCCCTTCCCCGAGGTCTGGGCCGCGTTCGAACGCTGGCTGGACCACCACCAGGCGCAGCTGCAGGCCTGGGTCAGCTGGGGCGACTACGACCGCAAGCAGCTGCTGCAGGAATGGCAGGCGCACCATGTGCGCAGCCTGCTGGAGCAACTACCGCACATCAACCTCAAGCAGCGCTTCGCCAAGGCCCGCCACCTGCAGCGCCCGGCAGGCCTGAACAGCGCCCTGCAACTGGCCGGCCTGCAGTTCGCCGGGCAACAGCACCGGGCCCTGGAAGACGCCCGCAACACCGCGCGCCTGCTGCCCCTGAGCCTGCCGCCGGGCAGCGCCTGAAACAGATGACGCAGGGGCGGGCCTTGGGCATACTGGCCAGCCCTTTTTTCAGTCCTTTTTCAGGAGTCGCCCGATGTTCAAGGTCAATGAGTACTTCGATGGCACCGTCAAGTCGATCGCCTTCGAAGGCAAGGAAGGTCCGGCCACCGTGGGCGTGATGGCCCCGGGCGAATACGAGTTCGGCACTGCCAAGCGCGAGATCATGCACGTGGTCTCCGGCGCCCTGAGCGTGAAGCTGCCGGGCAGCGACAACTGGGAAACCTTCAACGCTGGCGACAAGTTCAACGTGGCCGCCGACAGCAAGTTCCAGCTGAAGGTGGCCGTGGATACCGCTTACCTGTGCGAGTATCGCGACTAAGCGATAGCCTGCACCGGCCTCTTCGCGGGTAAACCCGCTCCCACAGGGTTCGAGCATTGCACCGTCCCTGTGGGAGCGGGTTTACCCGCGAAGAAGGCTGCATCAATCTTTCAGGAAAGCCGCCACCCGCTGCGCCGCCGCCTGCATGTGCTGCTCATGGCTGAACCCCGACGCCTTCAACGGCTTGAGGTCATGATCGGCCGCCGCCAGCCAGTTCACCTCGATCGCCGGCGACAGCTCATACCCCGCCACCGCCTCACGATTGCCCAGGGCATCCCGCTCGCCCTGCACGATCAACGTTCGCGTGCGTAGCCCGGCCAGGTGCTCCACCCGCGGCTTCTCAGGCTTGCCCACCGCATAGAACGGATACCCCAGGCACACCAGCGCATCGGCGCCCAGTTCGTCCGCCAGCAGGCTGGCCATGCGCCCGCCCATGGACTTGCCGCCAATGGCCAATCGCCCTGCGACTAATTGTCGCATCTGGTCGTATACAGTCCGCCAGCATTCGAGCAACACCTTCTGCGGATTGGGCGGTCGCTTGCCACCGTTTAAACGCCGCTCGGCCATGTAGGGAAATTCGAAGCGCACCACCCCTACCCCTTGCCCCGCCAGCCTTTGCGCCATGTCCTCCATGAACCCGCTGTCCATTGGCGCACCGGCGCCGTGGGCCAGGATCAGGCAACTGGAAATGCCGCGATCCTCTGCCATTTTCGGAGGATCGCAGCGCAAGCCTGGGACATTTTCGATCTTCGCCCATTGATCCCCGTCAATACCGGCACTTTGCCCATTAATCATGCTTGCCTCGCTGTTTAGCCTGCCTATAACCGTGGATGGGAACCCATACATGAACACAACCAGCAGTACCGCCTACAACTATCAGGTGGTCCGCCAATTCGCCATCATGACGGTGGTGTGGGGCATCGTCGGGATGGGGCTCGGCGTCTTCATTGCCGCCCAGCTCGCCTGGCCCGCCTTCAACCTCGACCTGCCGTGGACCAGCTTCGGCCGCCTGCGACCCTTGCACACCAACGCGGTGATCTTCGCCTTCGGCGGCTGTGCCCTGTTCGCCACCTCCTATTATTCGGTGCAACGCACCTGCCAGACCACCCTGTTCGCGCCTCGCCTGGCCGCGTTCACCTTCTGGGGCTGGCAGCTGGTGATCCTGCTGGCGGCGATCAGCCTGCCGCTGGGCTACACCAGCACCAAGGAATACGCCGAACTGGAATGGCCGATCGACATCCTGATCACCATCGTCTGGGTGGCCTATGCCGTGGTGTTCTTCGGTACGCTGATGAAGCGCAACACCAAGCACATCTACGTGGGCAACTGGTTCTTCGGCGCCTTCATCCTCACCGTGGCGATCCTGCACATCGTCAACAACCTGGAAGTGCCGGTCAGCCTGACCAAGTCCTACTCACTGTATGCCGGCGCCACCGATGCCATGGTGCAGTGGTGGTACGGCCATAACGCCGTGGGCTTCTTCCTGACCGCCGGCTTCCTGGGGATGATGTACTACTACGTGCCCAAGCAGGCCGAGCGTCCGGTGTACTCGTATCGCCTGTCGATCGTGCATTTCTGGGCGCTGATCACCCTGTACATCTGGGCCGGCCCCCACCACCTGCACTACACCGCGCTACCGGACTGGGCGCAATCGCTGGGCATGATCATGTCGCTGATCCTCCTGGCGCCGAGCTGGGGTGGCATGATCAACGGCATGATGACCCTCTCGGGCGCCTGGCATAAGCTGCGCAGCGACCCGATCCTGCGCTTCCTGGTCGTCTCGCTGGCGTTCTACGGCATGTCCACCTTCGAAGGCCCGATGATGGCCATCAAGACGGTCAACGCCCTGTCCCACTACACCGACTGGACCATCGGCCACGTGCACGCCGGCGCCCTCGGCTGGGTGGCGATGATCTCGATCGGCGCGCTGTACCACACCATCCCGAAAGTGTTCGGCAAGGAACGCATGTACAGCCTCGGGCTGATCAACGCGCACTTCTGGCTGGCCACCATCGGCACCGTGCTCTACATCGCCTCGATGTGGGTCAACGGCATCGCCCAGGGCCTGATGTGGCGCGCGGTCAACAGCGACGGCACGCTGACCTACTCGTTCGTCGAAACCCTGGTGGCCAGCCACCCAGGCTTCGTCGTGCGCTTCGTCGGCGGCGTGATCTTCCTCAGCGGCATGTTCCTGATGGCCTGGAACACCTGGCGTACCGTGCGCGCCCCGGCCGCCGAGCAAGCCACCGCCAACGCCCAGCTGGCTTGAGGAGTAGAGCCTGATGAACCATGAAGTCGTTGAGAAAAACATAGGCCTGATGGCCCTGCTGATGGTGTTCGCCGTCAGCATCGGCGGCCTGACCCAGATCGTCCCGCTGTTCTTCCAGGACGTCACCAACAAGCCGGTCGAGGGCATGAAGCCCTATACCGCCCTGCAGCTCGAAGGCCGCGACATCTACATCCGCGAAGGCTGCGTGGGCTGCCACTCGCAGATGGTCCGGCCGTTCCGCGCCGAAACCGAGCGTTATGGCCATTATTCGGTGGCCGGCGAGAGCGTGTGGGACCACCCGTTCCTGTGGGGTTCCAAGCGTACCGGCCCGGACCTGGCCCGCGTCGGCGGCCGCTACTCGGACGACTGGCACCGCGCGCACCTGTACAACCCGCGCAACGTGGTGCCGGAATCGAAGATGCCGTCGTATCCGTGGCTGGTGGCCGCGCAGGTCGACAACAGCCACACCGACGTCAAGATGCGCGTCCTGCGCGGCCTCGGCGTGCCGTACACCGACGACGACATCGCCGGTGCCAAGGACGCGGTCAAGGGCAAGACCGAGATGGACGCGCTGGTGGCCTACCTGCAGGTGCTCGGCACCGCGATCAAGAACAAGAGGTGAGTGCGATGGAAATGGACATCGGCATGATCCGCGGCCTGGGCACCCTGGTGGTGATGATCGCCTTCATCGGCCTGTCGCTCTGGGTGTTCAACCGTCGCCGCGACCGTGATTTCGCCGAAGCGCGCCTGCTGCCCTTCGTCGACGACCGCCTGCCCCCCGCCGGGCAGGAACCTGCTGCAATGAGGAGTACCCGGCAATGACCACCTTCTGGAGTACGTACATCAGCGTACTGACCATCGGCAGCCTGATCGGCCTGACCTGGCTGCTGCTCGCCACCCGCAAGGGCCAGAGCAGCGACACCACCGACCAGACCATGGGCCACAGCTTCGACGGCATCGAGGAGTACGACAACCCGCTGCCGAAATGGTGGTTCTGGCTGTTCGTCGGCACCCTGGTGTTCTCGGTCGGCTACCTGATCCTCTACCCGGGCCTGGGCAACTGGAAAGGCATCCTGCCTGGCTACGAGAATGGCTGGACCCAGGTGGACGAGTGGCAAAAAGAGATGGACAAGGCCGACGCCAAGTTCGGCCCGATCTTCGCCAAGTACGCCGCCATGCCGGTGGAGGAAGTGGCCAAGGACCCGCAGGCACTGAAAATGGGCAGCCGGCTGTTCGCCTCCAACTGCTCGGTGTGCCACGGCTCCGACGCCAAGGGCTCCTACGGCTTCCCCAACCTGACCGACAGCGACTGGCGCTGGGGCGGCGAGCCGGAGACCATCAAGGCCTCGATCATGAACGGCCGCCACGGCATCATGCCGGGCTGGGCCACGGTGATCGGCGAGCAGGGCGTGGCCGATGTGGCGGCCTTCGTGCTGACCAACCTCGATGGCCGCAGCCTGCCCGAAGGCGTCAAGGCCGACCCGGCCAAGGGCCAGGAAATCTTCGCCACCAACTGCGTGGCCTGCCACGGGCCTGAAGGCAAGGGCACCCCGGCCATGGGCGCGCCGAACCTGACCCATCCGCAGGCGTTCATCTACGGCTCGAGCTTCGCCCAGTTGCAGCAGACCATCCGTTATGGCCGTCAGGGCCAGATGCCGGCGCAGCACGACATCCAGGGCAACGACAAGGTCCATCTGCTGGCGGCCTATGTGTATAGCCTGTCGCAGGAGCAGGCCGCTGAAACAGTGACTGCCAAGTAACACTCGTGGGAGCGGGCTTGTCCCGCGATAGCGCCAGGCCTGACGACCTCATCGCCCGGGCCGGCGCCATCGCGGGGCAAGCCCGCTCCCACGATCCCTTCTCCCCCCT
>NZ_QJRP01000034.1 GCF_003205295.1 Pseudomonas mosselii | reverse complement strand
AACGTGCGCTTGTGCTCGCGCAGCCTGGCAATGGCCTCGACCAACGCCTGCTCCCCGGCTTCATCGAGATTGGAATTGGGCTCGTCGAGCACGATCAGTGCCGGCAGACCGTACAACGCCCGCGCCAGGCCGATGCGCTGGCGCTGGCCGCCGGACAGTCCCAGCCCGCCCTCCCCCAGCAGCGTGTCATAGCCACCCGGCAGCTTGAGGATCATGTCATGCACTCCCGCCAGTTGCGCCGCGGCCACCACCTGCTGGGCATCCACCGGGCCGAGCCGGGCGATGTTGTCGGCGATGCTGCCGGCGAACAGTTGCACGTCCTGGGGCAGATAGCCGATATGCTGACCCAAGGCGCCACGGTCCCAGACCCTCAGGTCCGCGCCATCCAGGCGGACCTTGCCGCTCGCCGGGGCAACGGCGCCGACGAGCAGCCGCGCCAGGGTCGACTTGCCCGAGCCTGACGGGCCGATGATCCCCAGTGACTCGCCCGCCGGCAGTTCGAAGCCCAGGTTGTTCAGGCACAGACGGCTGCTGCCCGGCTGCGTCGCCGCCACCTGCTCGAGGGTGAGCTTGCCGTGCGGTGCCGGCAGCGGCATGCCCGCCGGGCGCGGCGGCTGGGCCTGCAGCAGCTCGCTGAGGCGGTGATAGGCCAGGCGCGCACCACTCCATTGACGCCAGGCGCCGATCAACTGGTCGATCGGTGCCAGCACCCGGGCCATGAGTATGGACCCGGCGATCATCATCCCCGGCGTGATCAGTTGCTCGATGGCCAGCCAGGCCCCCAGGCCGAGCACCAGCGACTGCAGGGCCAGGCGCACGGTCTTGGTCAGCGCGGTGACCGCCGCGGTGCGCTCGCTGCCCAGGTTCTGCCGGGCCAGGAAGCCATGGTGCAGGCGCGCCCAGCGCTGGCGCACCGGCGCCAGCATGCCCATGGCCTCGATCACCTCGGCGTTGCGCAGGTTGGCGCTGGCTTCCAGACCGGCCTGCTGCGACAGCTGCCCGGCCTCGGCGAACGGCGCCTGGGTCAGGCGCTCGTTGACCCAGGCCAGCAGCGTCAGCAGCACCGCTCCCAGCAGCGCCATCAGGCCGAGCCATGGGCTGAACATGAACATCACCAGCAGGTATACCGGGAACCACGGCGCGTCGAAGAACGCGAACAGGGCCTGGCCGGTGGCAAACTGGCGCAACGCGGTCAGGTCGGCGAGCATCTGCCCCGCAGCGCCCTTGTGCCCGGCCAGGCTGGCCTCATAGGCGGCCTCGAACACCCGCGGGTTGAGGTCCATGTCCATGCGCGTGCCCAGGCGGATCACCACCTGGCTGCGCAGCCACTCCAGCAGGCCCATGAAGGCGAACAACCCGAGCACCATGAGGCTGAGCATCAACAGGGTCATCTCGTTGCGCGACGACAGGACCCGGTCATAGACCTGCAGCATGTACAGTGCCGGGGCCAGCATCAGCACGTTGATCACCGCGGTGAACAGCGCAACGTTGCCAAGCCCGGCACGGCAGGCCCTGAGCGCCCGCAGCACTTCGTTGGCCGCGGCGGGAGCGGTTCGCATTTGTTGGAAACCTCGTAGAAGGCGCCGACCGGCGATTGCATTCGCCCTGTCGTCGCCACAGAATTCGCACCGCCGCAGCCTGGGCCCGGCAAAGACACGGGCTGCGGGGTAAGTGCATCAGATCAGCGAATGGCGGGGTGACCTTCCATTCGCTTTTTCATGCCTGCGCTCAGGCCGCCAGGGCCAGGTCCTCGGGCAGCGCCTGCACGCCGACCGCTTCGGCGGCAGCGGCGTGAGCCGGGGCGGCGGCCAGGGCCGCACCGATCTCGGCGAAAGTACTGTTGGTGGAGACGCCATAACCGGCCAGCAGGTTGTCCAGCACGCCTTCCAGGGCCGAGGTGTTGCCCTGCATCAGGCCGTAGATCACGCTCTGCACTTCGTTGCCGGCACGACCGGCGCCCTGCGCGGCATCCAGATCCAGGCCGTTGAAGCTGACCACGTAGTTGCCCAGGCTGAAGTCGCTGCCGCTGCCACCACCGAGCACTTCACCCAGGGAGACGTTGTCCAGCGAGCCCCACAGGTAGTGGTTGAGGTTGTCGCCCGGGGCCTTGGACGGGTCGAACACATAATGCAGACCGTTGGCGCTGTCGCTGTCGGCAATGAAGGCGTAGTCGGAGTTGTTGCGACCGTGGGTAGCGTACTGGTCGCCATCGAAGGTGCCGTTGCTGAAGCCTCCGGTGTTGCTGTAGCCATGGCCGGCAGTGACGAAGCCGGCACTCCAGAAGGCCAGGTAGTCGTCGACGGTCGAGCTGGCGAAGGCGGCGTCGTAGTTAACGGAAAGGGTCATGACGGTTCCTCGTTGTTGCACAGTAATGACGAAGGCGCGTTCCGTGCCTTCGCGTCGCCCGGAATGGGCAAACCCGGTTGGTTCAGAAGCGGTACTCGAGCATGCCGCTCAAGGTGCGGCCGCGGGCCAGCGACAGGTTGTTGCCGTCGCCCATGGCCACGAAGTAGGCCTCGTCGGTGGCGTTCTCCAACGACAGGGCCAGGTTCAGGCTGGGGGTCATCCAGTAGCTGGCGTAGAGGTCGTAGACCGTGTACTGCGGCCACTGGGCCTGGTCGATCTGGTTGTAGGTATGGCTCTTGAGGTTCTCGCCATTGCCTTCGCTGTAGCGCACGCGCATGCCCACATCCAGGGTGCGCTCGAGCAGGCGCATGCCCAGGGTCAGGGCGCCACGGTCGGCGGGCATGTACGAGGCGTTGCCCATGATGTCGCCGCAACTGACGATACTGTTGGTGTCTGCGGCGCCCTCGGCGCGTGATACGCGCACCGGCAGCATGATGATGCGGCTGCCCACCCGCACCGGGCGCATGACGGTGCCGGCGCTGACCAGACGCTGTGCGCCACCCATGTAGAACTGGTTGGAACAGAACTCGTTGCTGCCGATCATGTGGGTGTAGCTGAGCTGGCCGTAGTAGGCACCGGCATCGTAATCCAGGCTGTATTCCACGCCGCGAAAGCGCGTGGTCTCCAGGTTGTTCTGGTAGGCCGAACGGCCCAGGGCGATGCCTGCCACGCTGCTGCCGGGCAGCGAGACATTGGTATCGAGGAACGAGAAGTTGTCGATGCGCGTATCAAAGTAGGCGACCTTGGCACCGAAACGGTCGCCGTCGCGCAGCAGCGACTCCTTGAAGATGTTCAGCCCCAACTCCCAGTTGTGCGACTCCTCGGCCTTGAGGAACGGGTTGGGGTAGACCATCTCGGCACTGCCGCCGGCATGCGGGCGGCCGCTCATGAACACTTCGGTCACCGCTGGCGGGCGCCAGCCACGGCCCCAGCGGGTGTAGACCTGCAACCAGTCCGGCCCGGGCTTGAGCGCGATACCGAAGGTCGGCGAAAAGCGGCCCTCCTCGGTGTCCTCGTCAAAGATCATGTGGGTCTGCTGGCGGGTAAGGCCGACCTCGGTGACACCTTCGGGGTACATCCAGGTGGTGACACCGGTCTTGCCGCTCAGGCGATAACGGTCGTAGCGCAGCCCGGCATCCAGGGTGAGCCAGTCGTCATGCTCGTAGGTAAGCTTGCCGAACAGGCTGGCCATCACCCGCTTGCCCTTGGGATTGGCGCCCTGCACGTAGGGTAGCGACTCCACCTCGTTGGCCGCGGCGATGCGCTCGGTGCTGGGGCGGAAGCTGTCCTGGAACAACTCGGTACCATAGTTGAAGCTCAGGGTGTCGGCCTGTCCCAGGTGCCAGCGCGAGGTGTTCTGCAACTGCAGGCCCCAGGTGTCGGTCTGGAAGCGGTCGGTGTAGGCCTCGACGCGGTTGCCGGTGGCGGCGCTGGACAGGTTGTCGGCGTTCCAGCGGTCCTGGCGGGTGGTCACGTAGTAAAGCTTGGCCTTGAAGTCGATCAGGTCGTTGTCCGGGGTGAAGCTGTAGTCCAGCGCGGCATTCTTCGCATTGATGTCGTTGGTGCCGGTGACCCGGTAGTAATAGCGGTTGGCGTTGCTATCGTTGTAGGTCCAGGCGTCCTTGCTGTCGGTGTCGGTCTCGATGTAGCTGAACTGCAGACGCTGGTCGTCGGCAAGGTTGAGGCCGAACTTGAACAGCTGGGAGCGGGTCACGCTGTCCATCGCCCCCACTTCGCCATGCAGCCAGCTCTTCCAGGCCTCGCGATTCTCCAGCTTGCCGCGGATCTGCGTGCCCAGGTTGTCGGCGTTCTGCGTACCGCTGCGGTAATTGCCGAAATGCCGTTCGCTGTGGCCAAGCAGGATATCGCCGGCTTGATTGCCGACGGCGAACAGCGCACTGCCATTGAAGTAGGTGCCGTTGCCCAATTCGCCGATACCGTGACCGGCGCGCAGGCGACCACCCATTTCCTTGCCCGGACCGAGCAGGTCGCGAGCATCGACGGTGTTGAAGCTGGCGATGCCGCCGATCACCCCGGCACCGCCCATGCCGGCCGAGGTGCCCTTGTCGATCTCGACACCCTGGATGAACTCGGGGTCGATGAACATCACGCCGTTGCGCTGCTGGTGGCCGTTGACGTTGAAGTTCTGGCGCATGCCGTCGATGTTCATGTTGACCCGGCCATAGTCCTGCACGCCGCGGATGTTCACCGACAATCCGGGGTCACGCTGGTTGACCGCGGTGTACACGCCCGGGGTCTGTTCAAGCAGGTCGGCGGCATGACGAGGAGCGCGTTGCTCGATCTGCTCACGGGTAATGACACTCACCGATCGCGGGGTCTGGTACACCCAATCGCCATCGCGCTGCGAGTCGACATGGGTCGCGCCCAGCTCCAGGACCTCGCCGTCCTGGACGACACGCTCCAGACCAACCTGTCCGGCGGCACTGAAGTGGTAGCGTACCGGCGTGCCGCGCAGCAGTTGGCGCAGGCCCTCTTCGGCCGGGTAGCTGCCCTGCAGCCCTTCGCTGCGCAGGCCGGCCAGCTTGCGGCTGTCGAAGAACACCTGCACACCGGACTGCTCGGCGTAGGCCAGTACCGCGCTGTCGAGCGGCTGGGCCGGAATATCGAAACGCACCAGGTTGCGGCTGGCGGTGCTTGACGAATCGGCGGCGTGTGCCAAGCCGATCCCCATCGGCAATGCACAGCTGCCCAAGACCAGGCTGCCGGCCAGGGCGAGGCGGCCCAGAGGGCGCAAGGGTTGTTGTCGTGGCGTGCTCACTGCGGTTGCTCGTCCGTTGTTGGCGTTTTCTAGTAATGAAAATCAATCTCAACAATCAGACGAGCTGCGCAGGAAAAGTCAGTAAATAAAATTGAAAGTATTTTGCCAAAGCCGCATTCAGTACAGCACGGCCAAGCCTGGAAGCTCGATCAGCCGGGCCTTGAGCTCGTCACCGAGCACCACCGGGGCGGTGCCTAGCTGGTCGAGGCGGAATACTCCGCTGACCTCACGCCGGGCCAGTGCGTCACTGGCAACCACCAACTGGCCAGCACGGTAGCGATTGAGCCGGGCGACCACCTCGGCGAGCGGCTGGCGTTCGAACACCAGCACGCCGCGCTGCCAGTCCGTGGCTCGCCGCAGATCGTGACCCGGCCAGGGTCGTACCCCCTTGTGCTGGTCATAGCGCAGGCTCTCGCCCTGCTCCAATAACTGACTGGCCTGCCCCCGCAACGGCGGCACTTGCAAGTCGACCGCAACGCTGTGCTCCAGCATGCCGACCCAGCCCCCCTCGCCCGCCGCGCCAACCACGAAGCGTGTACCGAGGGCGCGGCTGGTAGCCCCGGCGTATTCGACCACGAACGGGCGGGCGTCCCGGGCCGTGATCGGTGCGGCAGTGAAGATGGCTTCACCGGACAACAGGCGCACGCGGCGCTCCCGATCGTCGAAGGCGAGCTGGAGGGCACTGCGGCTGTCCAGCTCCACCTGGCTGCCATCGGGCAGGGTCACCCGGCGCACCTCGCCGATACCCGTAAGGTAGTCCGCGTGCCAGCCCAGCCAGGCCTGGGGACCTTGCTGCACGGTCAGCACCGCCAGCAGCAGCGCCGCCGCACTGGCGACGACCCGGCGCAAGCGAGGTCGCCGTCGCCGTACCGGGCTGCCCTGAAGGGGAGTCGTGGGGCGAACGGCCGAGACGGCGGGCAAGCTTGCCAATTGACCAAGGTCAGCCCAGGTGGCCTGGGCGAAACCATAGGCCTGGGCGTGCCGGGGATCGCTGGCGCACCACTGATCCAAGGCGTGCTGCTGCGCCGGGTTCAGGGGACCGGCCTGCTGCAGCACCACCCACTCGGCGGCCTGCTCGCGGATGGCTTGCTCGTTCTGGCTGCTCACACGGTTCTCTCGTGATCTGGTTATGTCTGGGCTGACGTCTGAAGCGGCATTTGTCAGTAAACCGTTGGTCATTCGGTTTCCTGCAGGCACTGCATCACATAGGCCAGGGCCTTGGCCAGATGCTTTTGCACCGAGCTGTCGGAGACCCCCAGGTGCCGGGCGACCTCGGCGTGGGTCATGCCTTCCAGGCGGTTCAGGCGAAAGATTTCCCGGGTGCGTTCGGGCAGCTCGTCGAGGATCGCCTGCAGGCGACGCAGGTGCTGCTCGCGCACAGCCTGCTCCTCGAGCCCGGGGCCATCCTCGACGATCGCCTCGAAGGCTTCGTGGGGCACCGTGTCGGTCTTGCGTCGCTGCTGCTGACGCACGTGATCGATCATCAGGTTGTGCGCCGTGCGGTACAGATAGGCCTGGGCATTTTCGATCGGCTCATGGCGTTGCTGCTCGGCCAGGCGCAAGAAACTGTCCTGCACCAGGTCGGCCGCCAGCTGCGGGTCGCGCACCTTGCGCGAGAGCAGGCCCTGAAGATTTTTCGCGTGCTTTGTGAACAGCCGCTTGAGGTCGAACTCCGCCACACGCTCTCCATGGGGTGGTCGCAAGGTGGCGGTATGCTACTGGTTATTGAGAATCACTTGCAAGAAAACAGCGTTACTCGAAAAGTGCATCCAGCGCCTGTTCCAGACGTGTCACGGCAATCACCTGCAACCCGGCGGGCGCTTCCTTCGGCGCGTTGCCCTTGGGCACGATGGCACGCTTGAAGCCATGCTTGGCCGCCTCCTTCAGACGCTCCTGGCCACTGGGCACCGGGCGAACTTCGCCCGACAGGCCGATCTCGCCGAACACCAGCAGGCCATGGGCGAGCGGGCGGTTGCGCAGGCTCGACATCACCGCGGCCAGCAACGCCAGGTCCGAAGCGGTTTCGAGCACCTTCACGCCGCCGACGACATTGAGGAACACGTCCTGGTCATGGGTGGGGATGCCGCCGTGCCGGTGCAGCACCGCCAGCAGCATGGCCAGACGGTTCTGGTCCAGGCCCAGGGTCACCCGTCGCGGGTTGGCCAGGTGGCTGTCGTCGACCAGCGCCTGGACCTCCACCAGCATCGGCCGGGTACCTTCCCAGGTGGCCATGACCACGCTGCCCGGCACTTCCTCCTGGGTACGGTTGAGGAAGATCGCCGACGGGTTGGAGACTTCCTTCAGGCCACGATCGGTCATGCCGAACACGCCCAGTTCGTTGACCGCGCCGAAGCGGTTCTTCACCGCCCGCAGCAGACGCAGGCGACCATCGGACTCACCCTCGAAATACAGCACGGTATCGACCATGTGCTCGAGCACCCGCGGGCCGGCCAGCGAGCCTTCCTTGGTGACGTGGCCGACCAGGAAGATCGCCGTGCCGCTCTGCTTGGCGTAGCGCACCAGCAATGCCGTACTTTCGCGCACTTGTGCGACACCGCCCGGGGCCGACTGCAACTGCTCGGTGAAGATGGTCTGGATCGAGTCGATGACCATCACCCGCGGCTTTTCCTGGCGCGCGGTGGCGATGATGGTCTCGATGCAGGTTTCGGTCATGACCTTGAGCTGGTCCTGGGGCAGGCCCAGGCGCCGGGAGCGCATGGCCACCTGCTGCTGCGACTCCTCGCCGGTGACATACAGCGCGGGCATCTGCGTGGCGATGTTGCAAAGGGTCTGCAGCAGGATGGTGGACTTGCCGATCCCCGGATCACCGCCGATCAGCACCACCGAGCCGTCCACCAGGCCACCGCCAAGCACGCGGTCGAGCTCGGTACTGCTGGTGGTGAAGCGCGGGATCTCCTCGACGCTGACTTCGGCCAGGGTCTTGATCTGCGCCTGCTGCCCGGTCCAGCCGGCACGCCCGCTCGGCGCCGCGGCGCCGCCGCTCTCGATCATGGTCTCGACCAAGGTGTTCCAGGCCCCGCAATCACCGCACTGGCCGGCCCATTTGGGGAAGGTCGCGCCACACTCTGTGCAGCCATACAAGCGCTTGGCCTTGGCCATGGGCGGGTCTCCTGGGAAAAACCGCCATGATAGCCGAACACGGACGTGTCCCGGAGGCCGCGGCGGGCGACAAAACTATTCGCTCTAAACACAGTCTGTAGCTGCGAACGTCACGCATGAAGCGTTTTAGTGGCTTACACTGCGTTTACCTCTCCATTCGTAACAAAGGAATACAGCATGGGCATGCTCAGTGAATTCAAGGCCTTCGCGGTCAAGGGAAATGTCGTCGACATGGCGGTGGGTATCATCATCGGCGCGGCGTTCGGCAAGATCGTCTCCTCCTTTGTCGGCGACGTGATCATGCCCCCCATCGGCATGCTGATCGGCGGGGTGGACTTCAGCGACCTGGCGATCACGCTCAAGGCCGCCGAAGGCGATGTGCCGGCCGTGGTTATGGCCTATGGCAAGTTCATCCAGACCATCCTCGACTTCATCATCGTCGCCTTCGCCATCTTCATGGGCGTGAAGGTGATCAACCGCCTCAAGCGCGAAGAGGCCGTGGCACCGACCGCACCGCCGGTGCCGAGCGCCGAGGAAACCCTGCTGACCGAGATTCGCGACCTGCTAAAGGCGCAGAACCGCCAACCCTGAAGCACAAAACCACTGGGGCCGCTTTGCGGCGGCCCCAGTGGCGACGATCCAAAAGGCGCTGTTGTGCCTTACCAGTAGTTCTCCACCGCCACTTGCCCCGGCCGCTTGCTCAGGCTCAATTGCAGGTCGCGCGCCTTGAGCACCTTGCGCGTCTCATCGATCATCTGCGGGTTGCCGCACAGCATGATCCGCGAATGTTCCGGCGACAGTGCCAGTCCCGCCGCCTTTTCCAGCTCACCGTTCTCGATCAGCGTGGTGATCCGCGCATTCAACGCGCCCGGATGCTGCTCTCGGGTCACCACCGGGATGAACTGCAGCTTGCCCGCGAACTCCGCCAGGTAGTCGCGCTGCTCCAGCGTGGCGATCTCGTCCACATACGCCAATTCCTTCGCCTCGCGCACCGAGTACACCAACTTGATGTTGTCAAAGCGCTCCCAGGCCTCGAAGTCCTGCAGGATCGACATGAAAGGGGCGATGCCGGTGCCAGTGGCCAGCAGCCACAGGTCGCGCCCCCCGACGAAACGGTCGAGGGTCAGGTAGCCGAAGGCCTGACGGTCTATCAACAAGGTGTCGCCTTTACCCAGGCGGCTCAGTTCGCTGGTGAACTCGCCTCCCGGCACCACGATGGAGAAGAAGTCGAGGAACTCGTCATGAGGCGCGCTGACCATGGAATAGGCACGCCAGGCGATGCTGCCATCGGCCTTGCTCACCCCGAGGCGGGCGAACTGCCCGGCGCGGAAACGAAAACCGGCATCACGGTTGACACGCAGGGAAAACAGGTTGGGCGTCAGGGGCTGGACGTCGAGCAGGGTCTGGCGGGTAAATTTGTCGGCGCTGGCGGTCATGACGGACTCCATGGATCAGGTGCGCACAGTTTCGCGCAAAGCGCCGGAGATAAACACCGTCGGTTTGTAAGGTATCGCCAAGGAGTGATCGCAATCAGCTAAAAAAGTGTGGCGGCTATAGCAAAAAAAACCCAACACAGCGTTAGGAGTTTTCCTACACTACGTCCCGTGCACTGCCGATTTTGGATCCACTGCAACGCCAAAGGGAGCTTTATCGATGCCACACTGGAAAAGCGAGCAACTCCAGCAAATGCTGGACGAGCAAGAGCCGAAGGCACTGTTTGGCCAAGCGGTGAAACTGGCCCAGGCGCTCAACATGGAGTTCGTTGGCTTGGCACTGCACCTGCACATCACGGCCCGTGACCCACAGGTAATCCTATACAACAACTACCCAAGCGCCTGGAATGAGCGTTATCAAGCCGAGGGTTTCATCAAGATAGACCCTGCAGTATCGAAATGCCATCGAACAACGCTGCCATTGTTATGGAGCGACGACCTCTATCGCGAAGTCCCGCAACTACGTGAAGCCGCGACGGCGCATGGCATGACCCATGGCTGGAGCCAGTCGGTGCATGACCAGCAGCACAACGAGAGTCAGTTGAGTGTCTCCAGGCCCCAGGGAGTCGTCACCCGCGAGGAACTCTTCGCGAAGAGTGCCCAGGTAATGTGGCTGTGCAACACCTTGCACGCCGTACTCAGCACACATCATCTGCAGAAGTTCAGCCCGGTGCCGCAACTGAGCGAGCGCGAACTCGAAGTGCTCAAGTGGTCCGCAGCGGGCAAGACCGCCGCCGACGTGGCGATGATCCTCTCGCTATCGACCAGTACCGTGAATTTCCATATCCGCAGCGTGATCACCAAGACCAACGCCTCCAACAAAGCCGGTGCCATCGCCATTGCCGCCCTGCGCGGCCTGCTCTGACAGCCCGTCCCCCGCCCGGACGCAAAGCCCTGTAGAATCACCCGCCGCAAGCCCGCCGCGCAGCGCGCCGGGCAGGATTCGCAGCAGAGCCCCACGTCATGCCCCTGTTCAACAGCCCCTTCGCCGACCTCGACCTGATCCGCCAGCCGGTGCAGGCCAACGACCCGCTGCTGGCCTTCGATGCCGCCGACCAGTATCTGCTGGAGCACCTGGCCGCCCAGGCGCCGCAGGCGAGCTGCAGGGTGCTGGTGCTCAACGACAGCTTCGGTGCCCTGGCCGCGAGCCTCGCGGGACATGTACAGGTAACCAGCAGCGGCGACTCGCACCTGGCGCACCTGGCCCTGGAGAAGAACCTCGCGGGTAACGGCAAGCCGTTTGACAGCGTGCCCTTCATCCCGGCCAGCGAGGCCTTTCAGGGGCCGTTCGACCGCGTGTTGGTGCGCGTGCCGAAGACCCTGGCCCTGCTCGAGGAGCAGCTGATCCGCCTGCGGGCCCAGCTGGCCCCCGGCGCCCAAGTGATCGCCGGGGCCATGATCAAGCACCTGCCCCGCGCCGCCGGCGACCTGATGGAGAAGTACATCGGCCCGGTCCAGGCTTCGCTGGCGCAAAAGAAAGCGCGCCTGCTGACTGCCACCGTCGCCGAACGCCCGACCGCACACTCCCCCTACCCCAGCCGCTACCGCCTGGACAGCCCGGACCTGGAGCTGGTCAACCACGCCAACGTGTTCTGCCGCGAAGGCCTGGACATCGGCACCCGCGCCTTCCTGCCGCACCTGCCACGCGACCTGGGCAGCGCCCGGGTCGCCGACCTGGGCTGTGGCAATGGCGTGCTGGCGATCGCCTGCGCCCTGGCCAACCCGGATGCGCAGTTCACTCTGGTTGACGAGTCGTACATGGCGGTGCAGTCAGCACGGGAGAACTGGCAGGCGGCGCTGGGTAATCGCGAGGTGACGATCAGGGCCGCAGATGGCCTGGCCGGTCAGGAGAAACAATCGCTGGACGTGGTGCTGTGCAACCCGCCCTTCCACCAGCAGCAGGTGGTGGGCGACTTCCTCGCCTGGCGCATGTTCCAGCAGGCCCGGGAGGCGCTGGAAGTCGGTGGGGCGCTGTACATCGTCGGCAACCGCCACCTGGGCTATCACAGCAAGCTGGCGCGGTTGTTCCGAGGAGTCGAGCAGGTGGCGGCAACGCCGAAGTTCGTGGTGCTCAAAGCCCGGAAATAAAGCATCGCGGGGCAAGCCCGCTCCCACGCAGCGTTCAGAAAGCAGCGTGGAGCGGGCTTGCCCCGCGATGGATAAAAGGCTCAGTGGGTACTCAGGCCAGCTGCACTCATGAACATGCGCATGCCATAGGCCACCACCCCAAGCGCCGCCACGCTCAGCCCCCAGATCAGCACCAGCCAACCCAGACGTTGCCACAGCGGCTTTTTCTCTTCGACATTCATCACGTTGCGCTCCTAGTGATAGCCATCTTCATGGGTCACCTTGCCGCGGAACACGTAGTAGCTCCAGTAGGTGTAGCCAAGGATGAACGGCAGGATGAACAGCGTGCCCACCAGCATGAAGCCCTGGCTCTGCGGCGGCGCCGCGGCGTCCCAGATGCTGATCGACGGCGGGATGATGTTCGGCCACAGGCTGATGCCCAGCCCGCTGTAGCCCAGGAAGATCAGCACCAGGGTCAGCAGGAAAGGCGTGTAGTGGGCATTGCGCGCCACCGCCCGCAGCAGGCCGTAGAAGGTCACCAGCACCAGGATCGGCACCGGCATGAACCAGACCAGATTGGGCATGCTGAACCAGCGCTCGGCGATCTGCGGGTAGGCGATTGGCGTCCACAGGCTGACCACGCCGATAACCGCCAGCAGCACCAGCGCCAGTGGCCGGGCGATGTCATGCATCTGCTTCTGCAGCGGCCCTTCGGTCTTCATGATCAGCCAGGTGCAGCCCAGCAGGGTGTAGGCGACGATCAGGCCCAGGCCGGAGAACAGTGTGAACGGCGTCAGCCAGTCCAGGGTGCCGCCGACGAACTTGCGGTCGACCACCTTGAAGCCCTCGATGAACGCGCCCAGGGCCACGCCCTGGAAGAAGGTCGCCACCAGCGAGCCCCAGATGAACGCCTTGTCCCAGATGTGGCGTTTGTTGGCCCGGGCCTTGAAGCGAAACTCGAAGGCCACGCCACGGAAGATCAGGCCCACCAGCATCAGGATCAACGGCAGGTACAGCGCCTCGAGCACCACCGAGTAGGCCAGCGGGAAGGCGCCGAACAGCGCCGCGCCGCCCAGCACCAGCCAGGTTTCGTTGCCGTCCCATACCGGGGCGACGGTGTTCATCATCACATCGCGGTCACGCTCGTCCTTGACGAAGGGGAAGAGCATGCCGATTCCCAGGTCGAAACCATCCATCACCACGTACATCATGACGCCGAAGATGATGATCACGGCCCAGATCAGCGGAAGATCGATACCCATCTCAGTTCCCCTTGCTCAGGCTGGCGGAGTCGGCCTCATGGCCTTCATCGGCGGCGGACAGCGGCCGCGCCGGCGTGCGTTTCTGGCCAGGGCCACCCGGGGTGTGCTCCTCGCCTTCGCCGGTTTTCGGCCCTTTGCGCACCAGGCGCATCATGTAGCCGATGCCGGTGCCGAACAGGGCGAAGTAGACCACCACGAACATCACCAGGGTGAAGCCAAGCTGCGCGTAGCTATGGTTGGACACCCCGTCGGCGGTGCGCATCAGCCCATAGACCACCCAAGGCTGGCGACCGACCTCGGTGGTGAACCAGCCGGCGAGGATTGCGATCAGCCCGGACGGGCCCATCCACAGGGTCAGGTAGAGGAACGGACGCGAGCTGTACAGCGTGCCGCGCTTGCGCAGCCACAGGCTCCACAGGCCGACGAAGATCATCAGCATGCCCAGGCCGACCATGATCCGGAACGACCAGAACACGATGGTCGAGTTGGGCCGGTCCTCGGGCGGGAAATCCTTCATCGCCGGGACCTGCTTGTCCAGGCTGTGGGTGAGGATCAGGCTGCCGAGCGCCGGAATCTCGATCTTGAAGCGGGTGGTCTCGGCCTGCATGTCGGGGATACCGAACAGGATCAGCGGGGTCGGTTCGCCGGGCTTGTTCTCCCAGTGACCTTCGATGGCGGCGATCTTCACCGGCTGGTGCTTGAGGGTGTTCAAACCGTGGAAGTCACCGATCACCGCCTGTACCGGCGCGACGATCAGCGCCATCCACATGGCCATCGACAGCATCTTGCGTACCGCCGGGTTGTCGCGTCCGCGCAACAGATGCCAGGCCGCCGAGGCGCCGACGAAGAACGCGGTGGCGACGAAAGCCGCGGTGGCCATGTGCATCAGCCGGTAGGGGAAGGATGGGTTGAAGATCACCGCGAACCAGTCCACCGGGATCACCTGTCCATTGACGATCTCGTAGCCCTGCGGCGTCTGCATCCAGCTGTTGGAGGCGAGGATCCAGAACGTCGACACCAGCGTGCCAAGCGCCACCATGCACGTGGCGAAGAAGTGCAGGCCACGCCCGACACGGTTCCAGCCGAACAGCATGACGCCGAGGAAACCGGCCTCGAGGAAGAAGGCGGTCAAGACCTCGTAGGTGAGCAAGGGGCCGGTAATAGAGCCGGCAAAGTCGGAGAACTGGCTCCAGTTGGTACCGAACTGGTAGGCCATGACCAGGCCAGAGACCACGCCCATGCCGAAGTTGACGGCGAAGATCTTCGACCAGAAGTGGTAGAGGTCACGGTAGGTATTGTCGCCGGTCTTCAGCCAAAGGCCTTCGAGGACCGCCAGGTAGCTCGCCAGGCCAATGGTGATGGCCGGGAACAGGATGTGAAAGGACACGGTAAAGGCAAACTGGATTCGGGCGAGCTCTAGGGCTTCCAATCCGAACATGGTGCTTCCTCTTCAGGTAATCCGGCGACCGGGCTCATGGCCTGTCGCCCACTGCCCCCACGGGTATCGAGTGCGGCGCGTTGGAATTGTTCTGTTCGATCGCGGGGATTCCGGCCCAAGGGCCAAGATCGTTGCATCTGGAACGATTGATCCAGATCAACGACTGAATGGAAGCATAGTCCTGAATGACCCATCCGGATGTGTGGTTGATTGCCGCGTGACCGGTTGCCTCACCCTCTTTTTTCGGCCGTGAAAAGTTGATCCACGTGTCTTTCAGCAACTATTTGTTACAAACAGATGTTACTCTTCAGCCCCCTCTATTTCCGAGGTTGCAGGCCCTCCGATGTCCGATTCCGCCCCGCAATTGCTGCGCCATCACCGCCCCTTCCTCGCATTTTGGCTGGCCCGCGTGTTCACCGCCAGCGGCTTCCAGATGCTCACCGTGGCCATCGGCTGGCACCTCTACCAACTCACCGGCAACGTGCTTGATCTTGGCCTGGTCGGTCTGGTCGAGTTCGCCCCGCGGGTACTGTTCATGCTGCACACCGGGCATGTTGCCGACCGCTACGACCGGCGCAAGGTCGCCGCCCTGTGTCAGACCCTGCAGGCGCTGATCGCCCTGGCGCTGGCCGTGGGGAGTTTTACCGACAACGTCAGCCGTGAGCTGATCTTCGTCCTGGCTTTCCTGCTGGGTGCCGCCCGCTCGTTCGAGATGCCGGCGACCCAGGCCTTGCTGCCCAACGTGGTTCCACCCGGTCTGTTCCCACGCGCGGTGGCGGCCTCGGCCTCGGCGTCCCAGGCGGCGACCATTGTCGCCCCGGCAGTGGGCGGCCTGCTCTATGCCCTCGGCAGTACCTGGGTTTACGGTCCGACCGTAGTCCTCTATCTCATCGCCTGCCTTTTGACCCTGAGCCTCGATGCTCGTCGGCAACAGCCGCAGCCAGGCAGGGCCAACCTCGACTCACTGCTGGCCGGGATCCGCTTCATCCGCAGCCGTCCGGACATCCTCGGCGCGATCTCGCTGGACCTGTTCGCCGTGCTGCTGGGCGGGGCCACCGCCCTGCTGCCGGTGTTCGCCAAGGACATCCTGCTCACCGGTGCCTGGGGCCTGGGCCTGTTGCGCTCGGCGCCCGCCGTCGGGGCATTGCTGATGTCGCTGTGGCTGGCGCGCTTCCCGGTGGAGCGCAAGGTGGGTCTGACCATGTTCACCGCAGTGGGTATATTTGGCGTGGCGACCATCGCCTTCGGCCTCTCGACCTCCTTCTGGTTCTCGTTGGCGGTGCTGGTGGTGCTGGGCGCGGCGGACATGATCAGCATGGTCATCCGCAGCGCCTTCGTGCAGCTGGAGACGCCGGACGAGATGCGCGGTCGGGTGAGCGCGGTGAACGGGCTGTTCATCGGTGCCTCGAACCAGCTCGGCGAGTTCGAATCGGGTGTTACCGCGCACTGGTTCGGCACAGTGCCGGCGGTGGTGCTCGGTGGCGTGGGCACGCTGGTGGTGACCGGGGTCTGGATGAAACTGTTCCCGACGCTGACCCATCGGGACCGGATGCATAGCGGCTGACAAGCCCTTGCATTCCAGCCATGCGGGCTCGCCCCGCGATTTCACAGGCCCGGACGCTTGCGCCTGGCCGATCCGACGAAATCGCGGGGCAAGCCCGCTGCCACGATAGGCCCCTGCCCCCCTTGCTGGTATGATGCGCGGCTTTTTTCCGACCCACACAAAACCACGGTATCCGGTACGGTCTGTGCTTTGCTGTTGGGGTCGATACATTCACGGCGCGAGGGCGCCCGGGGAGCAGGCATGCTGGAAAGGCTGTTTCAACTAAAAGCACACGACACCAATGTGCGCACCGAGATTCTCGCGGGCGTCACCACCTTCCTGGCCATGGCCTACATCCTGTTCGTCAACCCGAGCATCCTCGGCGAGACCGGCATGGACAAGGGCGCGCTGTTCGTCGCCACCTGCCTCGCCGCGGCCATCGGCTCGGTGACCATGGGCATCATCGCCAACTACCCGATCGCCCTGGCGCCGGGCATGGGCCTGAACGCCTTCTTCACCTACACGGTGGTCCTGCACATGGGCCACACCTGGCAGGTGGCGCTGGGCGCGGTGTTCCTCTCGGCGGTGCTGTTCTTCCTGCTGTCGATCTTCCGCATCCGCGAGTGGATCGTGAACAGCATCCCGCTGCCGCTGCGCTCGGCCATCGCTGCCGGCATCGGCCTGTTCCTGGCGCTGATCGCCCTGCATAACGCGGGTATCGTCGTCGATAACCCGGCTACCCTGGTGGGCCTGGGCGACCTCAGCAAACCGGCACCAATCCTCGCCACCCTGGGCTTCTTCCTGATTGTCGCCCTCGAGTCGCTGAAGGTCCGCGGCGCGGTGCTGATCGGCATCCTGGCGGTGACCGTGGCCTCGATCGCGATGGGCGTCACCCCGTTCGGCGGCGTGGTCTCGATGCCGCCGTCGCTGGCCCCGACCTTCCTGCAGCTGGACATCGCCGGTGCCCTCGACGTCGGCCTGATCAGCGTGATCTTCGCCTTCCTGTTCGTCGACCTGTTCGACAACTCCGGCACCCTGATCGGCGTGGCCAAGCGCGCCGGCCTGATGGGCAAGGACGGCCACATGCCGAAGATGGGCCGCGCCCTGATCGCCGACAGTACCGCCGCCATGGCCGGTTCCCTGCTGGGCACCTCCACCACCACCAGCTACATCGAATCGGCGGCGGGCGTGAGCGCCGGCGGGCGCACCGGCCTGACCGCCATCGTGGTCGCCGTCCTGTTCCTGCTGGCGCTGTTCTTCGCCCCGCTGGCCGGCAGCGTGCCCGCCTTCGCCACCGCGCCGGCCCTGCTGTTCGTCGCTGTGCTGATGGCCTCCGGCCTGGCCGAGATCAACTGGGACGACGTTACCGAAGCCGCGCCGGTGGTGGTGACCGCCCTGGCCATGCCGCTGACCTACTCGATCGCCAACGGCATCGCTTTCGGCTTCATCGCCTGGACCGCCATCAAGCTGATCTCCGGCCGTCATCGCGACCTGAACCCGGCGCTGGTGATCCTGTCGATCCTGTTCGTCATCAAGCTGGGCTGGTTCCCCGCATGAGTGCTGTCCTGGATCCTTCACAATACGACGCGCAACTGGCGGCCAAGGCCGCACGCCTGCGCGAGCTGCTGGCACCGTTCGGCGCGCCGGAGCCGGTGGTGTTCGACTCGCCGCACGAGCACTATCGCCTGCGCGCCGAGTTCCGCCTGTGGCGCGAGGGCGGCCAACGTCACTACGCGATGTTCGCCCCGGGCGAGAAGCACAAGGCGATCCTGATCGACGATTTCCCCATCGCCAGCGAGCGCATCAATGAACTGATGCCCCGCCTGAAGGCTGCCTGGCAGGGCAACGAGGCATTGGACAACCGCCTGTTCCAGGTCGAGTTCCTCACCACCCTGGCCGGCGATGCGATGGTCACCCTGTGCTATCACCGTCCACTGGACGAAGCCTGGGAAACCGCCGCGCAGCAGTTGGCCGAAGACCTCGGCGTCAGCGTGATCGGCCGCTCGAAAGGCAAGCGCGTGGTGATCGGCCGCGACTACGCCGTGGAAAAACTCGACATCGCCGGGCGCACCTTCAGCTATCGCCAGCCCGAAGGCGCCTTCACCCAGCCCAACGGCGCGGTGAACCAGAAGATGCTCGGCTGGGCCTTCGAGGCCATGGGCGAACGCCAGGACGACCTGCTGGAGCTGTACTGCGGCAACGGCAATTTCACCCTGCCGCTGGCCACCCGCGCACGCCAGGTGCTGGCTACCGAGATCAGCAAGACCTCGGTCAACGCCGCGCTGCACAACCTCGACGAGAACCGCGTGGACAACGTGCGCCTGGTGCGCCTGTCGGCCGAGGAGCTGACCCAGGCGCTGAACGAGGTTCGCCCGTTCCGCCGCCTGGAAGGCATCGACCTGAAAAGCTACGACTTCGGCACCGTGTTCGTCGACCCGCCGCGCGCCGGCATGGACCCGGACACCTGCGAGCTGACCCGACGCTTCGAGCGCATCCTGTACATCTCGTGCAACCCAGAGACCCTGGCGCAGAACATCGCCCAGCTGCAAGATACCCACCGTATCGAACGCTGTGCGCTGTTCGACCAGTTCCCGTACACCCATCACATGGAAAGCGGGGTACTGCTGGTTCGGCGCTGATCCGCGATGCAGTGGGGCCTTCCCGGCCCCACCGCACGCCGCCAGGAGTGTTGATGGACCAGCTTAGTGCCATGCAAACCTTCCGCCGGGTCGTCGACCTCGGCAGCTTCAGCGCCGCCGCCAGCCAGGCGGGCGTCTCGCACACCGTACTGTCCCGCCAGGTGAAGCAACTCGAACGTCACCTCGGCACGCAGTTGCTCACCCGCACCACTCGCCGCCTGCACCTGACCGAGGCCGGCGCACTCTTCTATCGCCACTGCGTGCAGATCCTCGAGCAGATGCAGGCCATGGCCCTTGAGCTCTCCGAACATCAGCAACAGCCCAGCGGCACGCTGCGCCTGGGCGTGGCCACGGCGTTCGGCGAGCTGGAGCTGGGCCACTGGCTGCCGGACTTCGTCGAGCGCCACCCGCTGCTGCAGATCGAACTGCACTGCAGTGATCGCTTCGTCGACCTGCTGGAGGAGGAAATCGATGTGTGCCTGCGGGTCACCGACCACCTGCCGGACTCCAGCCTGGTGGCACGCCGGCTGGCGAGCAGCGAGGTGATGCTGGTAGCCGCCCCGGGGTATCTCGAGCGCCACGGCGCCCCGTCCAATCCCGATGAACTCGCCAGCCATCCCCTGCTCGGCTACAGCCAACTGTTGCACCCGCAACGCCTGCAACTCACCAGCACCTGTGGGGAACAGCGCGGCCTGCTCATGCCCCGGCGCCTGAGCGCCAACTCGCCCATGGCCCTGCGCGCCGCCGCCATCGGTGGCCTGGGCATCGCCAGTTTCGACCGTTTCATCGTGCATGACGCGCTGCAGGACGGGCGGCTGGTGTCGGTGCTGGAAGACTGGAAGCTGCCAGCCCGCAGCCTGTACGCGGTTTATCCACAAAGCCGCTATCTGGCGCCCAAGGTGCGGGCGCTGGTGGATTACGTGCAGGTCTATTACTCGCAAACCAGATGGTGATTTGTGCGACTTGAGCACAAGTCATGGCTCACTTGGCACGTATTTGTGCGCTGCTTGTTTGATTAGCCTTCATTGCACAGTCACTCAATGAAGGAGATCCACCATGAAAGCAGTCATTGCGGGCTTGATGCTCGGCACTTTGGCCGTCGGCGTCCATGCGGCGGAAAAAACCATTTCGGTCACTGACAGTGCGGCGTTGAAATGGCAGGACGTGCCCAATACCAAAGGCGCCGTCAGCTATGCCAATGTCGAGGGGGATATCTTCGGCAAGGGGCCTTATTCGGCCTATGTGAAATTCAGGAAAGGTACCGACAACGGGTTGCATCAGCACAGCCAGACATTGCCGACGGTTGTGCTGAGCGGGACTTTCTATGCGGTGATCGATGGCAAGCGCACGGAGTACCCGGCGGGTTCCTACTACAAGTTGCCGGCTGACCTGGTGCATGAAAGCGGCTGCACCGCGGCAGCTGATTGCCTGTTGTTCCAGTATCAGGACGATGCTTTTGACCTGAAACCTGTGAAAGGCTGAAATCCTGGGGCTGCTGTGCAGCCCCCTCTGACTCGGTCAGAAATCGAAGAACACCGTCTCCCTTTCCCCCTGAATACGGATGTCGAAACGATAGGCCGTCTTCCCGTCTACCTCGCAACGCCTGGCGATCAAGGTCTCGCGCCGCTGTGGCTGCTCGATCAGGTTGAGCACCGGGCATTTGCCGTTGGCCTCGGCTTCATCATCGAAGTACAGCCGCGTGTGCAGGTGGATATTGATCCCCCGGGCGAACAAGCTGATGTTGATGTGCGGCGCCATCGGCACGCCCGCGGCATTGTTCGCCACGCCTGGCTTGACCGTGTGCAGGGTCCACTCGCCGGCATCGAAGGTGGTGGCGGTGCGGCCGAAGCTGTTGAAGGCGTTCTCCAGGTTGTAGTCGTCCTGGTACTGGCCCTTGGCATCGGCCTGCCAGATCTCCAGGAACGAGTCGCGCACCAGGTGGCCATTGCCGTCGTACACCTGGCCGATCAGCAGGATGTGCTCGCCGGGGGCGTCCGGTTTGGCCAGGCGGTTCCAGATTTCCTGGTCGCGGGTCGGGTTGCCCGCCGCTTCCAGCGCCAAGCCGATGTGCACATAGGGGCCGGCGGTCTGCGAGGGAGTTTCCGGCAGCAGTTCGATAGGCATGACGGGGTCCTCAGCGATTTTCGAAATGGGTCTGGCGCTGGCCACGCAGCACGATGTCGAAGCGGTAGGCCAGGCAATCCATGGGGTTGGCATGGCTCATGTCGAGCTTGGCGATCAGCCGCTCGACGGCCTCGGGGTTGGCGATCGATTTGACGATCGGGCACATCGGTATCAGCGGGTCGCCTTCGAAGTACAACTGGGTGATCAGCTTGGTGGCGATCGAGGGGCCGCTGATGGAGAAGTGGATATGCGCCGGCCGCCAGTCGTTGGGGCCGTTGCGCCACGGGTACGGACCGGGTTTGATGGTGCGGAAACTGTAATAGCCGTCGCGGTCGGTCAGGCAACGGCCGACGCCGCCGAAGTTCGGGTCCAGCGGGGCCAGGTAGCGGTCGTTCTTGTGCCGGTAGCGGCCGCCGGCGTTGGCCTGCCACATCTCCACCAGGGTGTTGGGCACCGGCTTGCCGTACTGGTCGACAACGCGACCGGCGACGATGATGCGCTCGCCGATCGGCAGGCCGCCGTGGTTGAAGTTGAGCAGCAGGTCGTGGTCGTGCTCGCCGAAGCGCAGATGGGAAAAGTCCGGGCCGGTACTTTCGCTGATCGACTGCGGGATGCTGACCAGCGCCTGGCGCGGCGAGCGCGCCACCGAGGTCTTGTAGTCGGGGGTGAAGGCCTTGGGGTGCCAGTTGCGATCACGGATCACGAAGCGGCTGGTGTCCTGGGCGGGCATGCCGGTTTCCTCTCTTGGAATTGTCGAACGCCTGGGCGTGGCAGGCGGACTTGCAGTTTCCGGCAGGCCAGTCGGGATGAATATTGAATTCAGTGGTCTTAGGCATAACCATTTGGTTATGCATCAGCGACCAGGGCGACGCCCTAGGCAGCGCTGAACTAATCTTTAGACTTCATGTTTCACAAACCGGAGAGCTCCACATGGAATGGCGAAAAGGTCGACGCAGCGACAACGTGGTCGATGCCCGCGGCGAAGGGGGTGGCGGCGGCATGCGCTTCGGCGGCGGCAAGGGCCTCGGGCTCGGCGCCATCCTGTTGATCGTTGGCATCGGCTGGCTCACCGGGCAGGACCCGCTGCAGATCCTCGGCCAGTTGGCCGGGCAGATGGAGCAGCAACAGACCGCTCCGGCCAACGTCGGCAGCAAGGCGCCGCCGGCCAACGACGAGCAGGCCGAGTTCGTCGCCTCGATCCTCGGCGACACCGAGGACACCTGGAAGGCACTCTTTGCCCAGGCGGGCAAGCAGTACCGCGATCCCCAGCTGGTGCTGTTCAGTGGCCAGGTCAATTCCGCCTGCGGCTTCGCCTCGTCGGCGGTCGGGCCGTTCTACTGCCCGGGTGATCAGCGCGTGTACCTGGACATGACCTTCTTCCGCGAAATGGAAACCCGCTTCAAGGCCGCCGGCGACTTCGCCCAGGCCTACGTGATCGCCCACGAGATCGGCCACCACGTGCAGACCCTGCTCGGTGTCTCGGCCAAGGTCGACGCGGCGCGCCGCAATGGCCAGCGCATGGAAGGCGACAACGGCCTGCTGGTGCGCCAGGAACTGCAGGCCGACTGCCTGGCCGGTGTGTGGGCCTACCAGGCGCAGAAGCGCCTGAACTGGCTGGAGCCGGGGGATGTGGAAGAAGCGCTGAACGCCGCCAATGCCATTGGTGACGATCGCCTGCAGCAGCAGGGGCAAGGCCGGGTGGTGCCCGACTCGTTCACCCATGGCACCTCGCAACAGCGCGTGCGCTGGTTCAAGGCCGGGTTTTCCAGTGGCGACGTGAACCAATGCGACACCTTCAGCACGCGTAGCCTTTGATATCACGAGCAACCCAGTGCGCGCCCGCAGGTGCGCACTGGGTGCGCACCCGCGATTGACCACATCAAAAACACAAACATATTCAACAAGTTACAAATTTGCTGAAAAAGCGTTTCAGCTTCTCCCCGCTTTGCCGATAAGTCCTACACAAATCTGCGGGCTATCTGACAACAACAACGCCCAGCTTTTGAGATCAAGTGAGCGAAATCATTCTCTGGGAGAGCGTGCATGAACAGTTGGTTCGCCAATATCAGCGTCAACCTCAAACTCGGCCTGGGCTTCGGCCTGGTCCTGGTCCTGACCGGCCTGCTGGCCCTGACCGGCTGGAACAGCCTGGGCAGCCTCATCGACCGCAGCAACTGGATGAGCGACATCACCCAGCTCAACAGTGACCTGACCAACCTGCGCGTGGCCCGCCTGCAGTGGATGCTGACCAACGGCGACGACGCCTCGGCGGCCAACGTCCAGGCCAAGCTCGACGCCTTCGGCAGCCAGCAGCAGCACCTGGTCAACACCTTCAAGAGCCCCGAGAACCTCAAGCTGCTGCGTGAGCAGGGCCAGAGCATCAGCGAATACCGGGTCTCGCTGGAGAAAATGCGCCAGGGCTACAAGACTACCCTCGCCGCCCGTGAATCGATGAACCAGGCCGCGGCCCGCGCCAATGATGCCATCGAGGCGATCAGCAGTGCGGTGCTGTCCAGTTCCGAAAGCGATGCCAGCCGCCTGGCCCAGTACCTGGTGATCAGCAAGGCCAAGCAACAGCTGGTGCAGGTACGCCTGGACGTGCGCAGCTACATCGCCGACCTGACCAGCGAAGCCGAGCAGGCCGCCCTGCGCCAGCTGGAAAACGCCCTGAATGAAATCGACAGCCTCAAGCGCCAGCTGCCGGGTGAAGCCTCCCGCATCCAGCAGTTCGAAAGCGCCGTGCTGGCCTACCGCGACGCCGTGCGCCAGTTCCGCGACGCCACCGCCGCCATCGGCGTGGCCCGTGCCGAAATGACCGTGCAGGGCGCCGACATCGTCAAGCGCAGCGACGAGCTGTACAAGATCCAGATCGAACGCCGTGACGACGAAAGCGTCCAGGCCCGCAGCCTGCAAACCACCGCCACCCTGCTGGCGCTGTTGGTCGGCGTGCTCGCCGCCTTCATCATCACCCGCCAGATCACCCGCCCGCTGCGCGAGACCATGGACGTGGTCAACCGTATCGCCAGCGGCGACCTCACCCAGAACCTTCGCGTCACCCGTCGCGATGAACTCGGTGCCCTGCAGGAAGGCATCGCCCGCATGGGCACTACCCTGCGCGACCTGATCACCGGCATCCGCGACGGCGTCACCCAGATCGCCAGCGCCGCCGAGGAGCTGTCGGCGGTGACCGAGCAGACCAGCGCCGGCGCCAACAGCCAGAAGGTCGAGACCGACCAGGTGGCCACCGCCATGCACGAGATGGCCGCCACTGTCCAAGAGGTCGCGCGCAACGCCGAGCAAGCCTCCCACGCAGCGACCAACGCCGACGACGAAGCCCGGGTCGGTGACAAGGTGGTGGGTGAAGCCATCAGCCAGATCGAACGCCTGGCTCACGAAGTGCACCGCTCCACCGAGGCGATGACCCTGCTGCAGCAGGAAAGCCAGAAGATCGGCAGCGTCATGGATGTGATCAAGTCGGTGGCCGAGCAGACCAACCTGCTGGCGCTCAACGCCGCCATCGAGGCGGCCCGCGCCGGTGAGGCCGGTCGAGGCTTCGCCGTGGTGGCCGACGAGGTCCGTGGCCTGGCCCAGCGCACCCAGCAATCCACCGAGGAGATCGAAGGCCTGATCGCCAGCCTGCAGCAAGGCACCCAGCAGGTCGCCGAGGTGATGAACGGCAGCCGCAACCTGACCGACAGCAGCGTCGAGCTGGCGCGCAAGGCCGGTGGCTCGCTGGAGAGCATCACCCGCACGGTGTCGAACATCCAGTCGATGAACCAGCAGATCGCCGCCGCCGCCGAGCAGCAGAGCGCTGTGGCCGAAGAGATCAGCCGCAGTATCCTCAATGTGCGCGACGTGTCGGAGCAGACCGCCGCGGCCAGCGACGAGACCGCCGCCTCCAGCGTCGAACTGGCGCGCCTTGGGGGTCACCTGCAGACACTGGTCAGCCAGTTCCGCGTCTGATCCTGTAAAGCATCGCGGGGCAAGCCCGCTCCCACCGGTCGTGGGAGCGGGCTTGCCCCGCGATCATTTCAGCCCTGCCTTATTTGACGATCATGCCCATCCCGCGGCCCCGCGGATCCGACGCAGTCTCCAGCTTCTCCCCGGTGACCCGGATCGCCTGGATATCGCCCATCTCCCAACCCTGGTCTTCCAGCACGTAGCCCATCTTCTTCAGATCGTCCGCCACCTTGCCGGTGAGCGGCGCATAGCTGTCGAAGTAGATCGTGTCCTTGGGCAGCAACTGGTGGTGCACGCGCTGCGCCGCCACCGCCTTCTCCAGCGGCATGCCGTAGTCGTACAGGTTGTTCATCACCTGGAAGATCGAGGTGAAGATCCGCGAGCCGCCCGGCGTGCCCAGCACCAGGGCCACCTTGCCATCGCGGGTCACCAGGCTCGGGCTCATCGACGAAAGCATGCGCTTGCCCGGCGCGATGGCGTTGGCATCACCGCCGACCACGCCAAAGGCATTGGCCGCCCCCGGCTTGGCGCTGAAGTCGTCCATCTCGTCGTTGAGCAGGAAGCCCGCACCCTTGACCACCACGCCACTGCCGTAGTCGAGGTTGAGGGTATAGGTGTTGCTCACGGCGTTACCCTGCTTGTCGACGATGGAGAAATGCGTGGTCTGGTGCGGTTCCAGCCCCGGCTTGACCTTGTCGGTCTCGGAGATCGCGTTCGGGTTGACCTGGGCGGCCCGCTTGGCCAGGTAGTCCTTGGCCACCAGCTGGTCGACCGGGACCTTGGTGAAGGCCGGGTCACCGAGGTAATCGGCACGGTCGGCGAACACGCGTTTCTCGATCTCGGACAGCAGGTGGATGTACTTGGCCGAGTTGTGCTCGACGCCCTTGAAGTCGGCCGCGCGGTCTTCCTTGATACCCAGCAGCTGGGCCAGGGCGACGCCGCCGGAGCTTGGTGGTGGCGCGGTATAGACCACATTGCCGCGCCAGTTTATGGCGATTGGGTCACGCCACACGGCCTTGTAGTCCTTGAGATCATCCTTGGTGATCAGGCCCTTGTCGGCCTGCATCTGCGCCACCAGCAGGTCGGCGGTCTTGCCCTGGTAGAACTCGCTGACGCCCTTGTCGGCGATGCGCTCAAGGGTCTGCGCCAGTTCCGGCTGTTTGAACAACTCACCGACCTTCATGTGGCCGAAGTAGTCATTGAAGTTGGTGGCGGTCTTGAACAGGCCCTGGGCGTCGTCGCGGTACTGGTACTGCTTCTGGGCGATCTTGAAGCCGTTCTGCGCGTAGCCGATGGCCGGCGTCAGCAGCTCGCTCCACTTGAGCTTGCCGAACTTCTGGTGCGCCTCCCACAGCCCCATCACCGTGCCTGGTACACCGGCGGCGCGCACGCCGACCAGGCTGAGGTTCTCGATCACCTCGCCCTTGTCGTCCAGGTACATGGTCTTGGTCGCGGCCTTGGGCGCTACTTCGCGGTAGTCAAGGAAGTAGGGCTTGCCGTCGACGAACAGGGTCATGAAACCACCGCCGCCGATGTTGCCGGCCTCGGGGTAGGTCACGGCCAGGGTGAAGGCGGTGGCGACAGCGGCGTCCACCGCATTGCCGCCCTTCTTGAGGATATCGGCGGCCACCTGTGCGCCATATTGATCAGGCGCGGCCACCGCGCCGCCTTCCAGCGTCACGGCAAAGGCGGAGGAACAGCTCAGGATCGCGACCCCGAGGGCCAGCGGCTGGAACATGACGATACGCATGCGCACTTCCTTGGTGTTGTTTTTGTTGATCAGTCATTAAGGCCGAAGCCATCCGACTAAGCAAACACCACGGCAGGATCGCGCCGCCGATGGGCAGACGCTGTCGCATTCAGGCAACTCAGCAGGCGTAGGCGGCCAGCTTCTTCTGGATGAAATCGAGGAAGCACTGGATTCGCAGGGCCAGCTGGGTGTTGCGGTAGTAGACCGCGTGGATCGGCTGGCGATAGCCGTTGTTATGCTCGCCGAGCAGCACCTGCAGGCGGCCGGCGCGGATGTCGTCGTGGGTCATGAAGTGCGACAGGCTGACGATACCTTCGCCAGCGATGGCCAACTGGCGCAAGGTCTCGCCACTGGACGCAAGCAACTGCGGGCGGATCGTCCATTGGTCGCCCTGGGCATGGCGCAATGGCCAGCGGTTGAGCGATTCCAGGGAGCTGAAACCGAGCAGGCAATGCTGGTCGAGATCCTCGACCTTCTGCGGCACCCCGTGCCGCGCCAGGTAATCGGGGCTGGCGAGGACCTGCACGGGGCTACAGCCCAGCGAGCGGGCATGCAGGCTGGAGTCGGACAACTCGCCGATGCGGATGGCCACGTCGGTGCTCTGTTCCAACAGGTCGATGATCAGGTCGTCGGTGTTCAGCTCCAGCTCGATACCGGGGTATTGCCGGCGGAACTCGCCGATCCACGGCAGGATCGCGTGCAGCATGAACGGCGCGGCAGCATTGATGCGCAGACGCCCGGACGGAGTCTGGCTGTTCATCGACAGGCGTTCTTCCATGTCGTCCATCTGCTCGAGGATCAACCGCGCACGCTCGAGAAAGAAGCGCCCCTCCTCGGTCAGGTCCATGCGCCGGGTCGTGCGGTTGACCAACGTGGTGCCGAGCTTGCCCTCCAACCGCGACAGGGTGCGGCTGACGGCCGACGGCGTCTGGCCGATCTGCTCGGCGGCGGCGGAGATCGAGCCGCTGTCGATGACGGCGACGAAGACCTGGAGTTCTTCGGAGCGAGTTTTCACGCGAAAGGACCTGATTGGAGAATGCCGTGATTGATAACTGCTGAGCCAGTCATGCGCAAGCAGTTAGTCCATCGCGCGGCCCATGGCTTCGTGGGAGCGGGCTTGCCCCGCAATGGGCCGCGACTCAATGGGCCTTGCCGAACACCCGGTCCAGGTGCTGCTCGTACGCCGCCAGCGCCGCCGGCACATCCGGCCGCTTCATCACATCGACGGCGAGGAAGGTCGGCAACCCGCTCATGCCGAGGAACTGGTTGGCCTTGTGGAACGGGAAGTACACCGCATCCACGCCCTTGCCCTCGAAGAAGTCGCTGGGGTCGTCGAACGCCTGCTGCGGCGCGTTCCAGGTCAGCGACAGCATGTACTGCTTGCCCTGGACCAGGCCACCGCTGCCGTACTTCTGCGAGGCGTCGGAGCGGGTGCGGCCGTCGTTGGCGTACAGGCTGCCGTGGCCAGCGGTGAACACATCGTCGATGTATTTCTTCACAGTCCAGGGCGCCCCCATCCACCAACCCGGCATCTGGTAGATCACCACATCGGCCCAGAGGAACTTCTCCACCTCGGCCTGGACATCGTAGCCGCCGTCAATGAAGGTTTCCCGCACATCGAAGCCGGCACGGTCCAGATGGGCCAGTGCGGCGTCGTGCAGGGTCTGGTTGAGGCGGCCGTCGGAATGGGCGAAGCGTTTGCCGCCGTTGAGCAGGAGGATCTTTTTCATGGGAGGGTCAGCCCTGTAAGTGAAGTTGCCGGCAGGTTAGGCACTCACGGGGCGGGGAAACAGCTGTCCCAGGGCAAAATACATTTGCCTGCAAATCACGAATGGTAAACATATTGTTGATTTAGACTCTGTTCACTCTCTTCACTCACCGAGATCTGCCATGAGCGAACAATACGCCTTCATCCTCAAAGCCAAGACCCGCCCGGAACAGGCCGAAGCCTTCGAACAACTGTTCCGTCCCTACGTCGAGCCCAGCCGCCAGGAGCCCGGCTGCATCGAATACCACATGCTGCGCGACAAGGAAGATCCGAGCCTGTTCGTGTTCTTCGAGGTCTGGGCCAGCAAGGCGGCCCTGGACGTGCACTCGGCGCTGCCGCATATGGCGGCGTTCTTCGAGAAGCGCATGGATTACCTGGAGCGCGACTTTGATATCCAGATGATCGACATGCTCAGCGCCTCATCGGCCAGACGCTGAACCGGCAACGATCAAGGGGCCACATCGCGGCCCCGACACTTAGTGCGCCATAGCCAGCTCGCGCAGCGCCGCCGAAGCAAGGAAACCCGAGCGGGAGGCGTAGCGATGATCACGCTTGACCTTCTCGTCGATCCGCTGCAACAAGTTCTCCGGCAGCGTGGCATTGAAACGTACCGCCTTGCCCAGGTACGGAGTGACGTCGAACTCCACCACCGCCCAGACACCGTCGGCATAATCGGGGTTCGCCACATGCACGTCCACTTCCTGCGCCTGCGGCAGCGCCTCGCCATCGGCCACCAGCCCCTCGAAATGCAACGCCAAAGCCTCCTGAACATTGTCCAGCGCCTGGGAGACGCTGGCACCGGCAGAGAAGCAGCCAGGCACATCTGGCACGATCACGCCGTAGTCCGAGTCTTCGTCCTTGTGCAGCACAACGGGAAATTTCATGGCTTGTCTCCACTGAAGATCGGGACGACCGGACGCCCCTGGTAGCATCACAGGCTTCATTTCAGGCCTGCCTGTTTGAGGATGCAGTGGACGGTGCCCCTGGGCAGGTCGCTCTTGGGGTGAGGCACAGTGACCCGCCGCTCGCTTGAGCGGATGCCTGAACTGATGATGGCTACCCTTCGCTTCAACCTCGTACCAACCATCGGCCTCGATGAGCTGGATCACGTCCCTGCTGCGCATTCGGCATTCCTTTCGCAGGTGATGTGTAGCGTACACATCGGCTTGGATAAAAACAAAGCCAAATACACACCATCCACACCAGAGCCGACAAGCGGCGCATTCTTTCAGCCGCGCGAGCATTGTCCTGTTCACAAGTAGGCGATTTGCAGCTTGCCCGCAGCCAGGGGTATTCCCCACAATCGCGCCCATGCCGCACCACGACAGGGAATTCAACGTGCCATCGATCTACCAGCTCAAACCCCGCTTCCAGGCGTTGCTGCGCCCTGCCGTCCAGCGCCTGTTCGACCGCGGCGTCACCGCCAACCAGGTCACTGTCGCCGCTGCCGCGGTCTCCGTCCTGCTGGGCCTGCTGCTGGCTTGGTTGCCCCAGGTCACCTGGCTGTTCCTGCTGATCCCCGTGTGGATGCTGCTGCGCATGGCGCTGAACGCGGTCGACGGCATGCTCGCCCGGGAGTTCGGCCAGCAGTCGAAGCTCGGCGCCTACCTCAATGAACTGTGCGACGTGATCGCCGACACTGCTCTCTACCTGCCCTTCGCCCTGCTACCAGGCGTTTCGCCGACACTGGTGGTGCTGGTGGTGGTGTTCGCCGTGATCAGCGAGTACGCCGGTGTGATGGGCCCGCTGGCCGGCGCGTCGCGCCGCTACGACGGGCCAATGGGCAAGAGCGACCGGGCCTTCGCCTTCGGCGTGCTGGGTACCGGCGTGGGGTTCGGTCTGCTGGGCGCGGCCTGGATCAACGGCCTGCTGCTGGTCATCCTGCTGCTCTCGCTCTATACCCTCTACAACCGGGTTCGCCACGGCCTGGCCGAAACTCGCTGAGCCCCTCGCTGCCGGACAAGGATATTCGCCATGCGCCAAGCGCAATCGCTGCACTTCTGCACCCATGACGGCGTCGAGCTGCACTATCGTCATTGGCCCGCCACACGCAACGAACACCAACCGCGCCGGGCCGTGGTGATGTTCCACCGCGGCCACGAACACGGCGGGCGCATGGCCCACCTGGCCGATGAACTGGACATGCCCGGCTACGACTTCTTCGCCTGGGACGCCCGTGGCCATGGGCAGTCGCCCGGGGCTCGCGGCGACAGTCCGGGCTTCGCCACCAGCGTGCGCGACGTGCAGACCTTCATCGAGCACATCCAGGCGCAGCACGGCATCGCCGAGGCCGACATGGTGGTGCTGGCGCAGAGCGTCGGCGCGGTACTGGTCGCCACCTGGGCCCACGACTATGCGCCCCGGGTGCGTTGCCTGGTGCTCGCCTCGCCGGCATTCAAGGTCAAGCTCTACGTGCCCTTCGCCCGCCCCGGGCTGAAGCTGATGAAGGCCCTGCGCGGCAACTTCTTCGTCAACAGCTACGTCAAGCCGCGCCTGCTGACCCACGACCCGGAACGGGTGATGTCCTATGTCGCCGACCCGCTGATCAGCCGGCCTATCTCCGTCACCATGCTGCTGGGCCTGTACGACGCCGCCGACCGCGTGGTCGCCGATGCCCAGGCGATCCAGGTACCGACGCAGCTGCTGATCTCCGGTGCCGACCTGGTGGTCGAGCGCAAGCCGCAGGAGCAGTTCTTCGACCGCCTGGGCAGCGCACGCAAAGAGAAGCACATCCTCCCCGGCTTCTTCCACGACACCCTCGGCGAGCGCGACCGCGCCCACGCCCTGGCGCGGATCGAGCGCTTCGTCGCGCACTGCTTCGATGCACCGCAAGCGCAGCCCTCGCTGCTCGATGCCGACAAGAGCGGCGCCAGCTGCGCCGAGGCCGAGAGCCTGGCCGCGCCATTGCCGCGCCATTCGCCACGCGACCTCTACTGGCGTGCCACCCGCGCCAGCCTGCGCTTGGGCAAAGGCCTTTCCGAGGGGGTGAAGCTGGGCTTCGATACCGGTTTCGACTCAGGCTCCACCCTCGACTACATCTACCGCAACACCCCGACCGGCAAGGGCAAGCTGGGCGAGCTGATCGACCGCAACTACCTGAATGCCATCGGCTGGCGTGGCATCCGCCAGCGCAAGCTGAACGTCGAGGAGCTGCTGCGCCTGGCCATCGCCCGCCTGCGTGAACAGCAGCGTCCGGTGCATATCGTCGATATCGCCGCCGGCCATGGCCGCTACATCCTCGAGGCGCTGCAAGGCTTGCAGCAGTTGCCCGACTCGATCCTGCTGCGCGACTACAGCGAGCTGAACGTGCAACAGGGCAATGCCTTGATAACCGAGAAGGGCCTGGGCGAGATCGCCCGTTTTGTCCAGGGCGATGCCTTCGACCGCCAGAGCCTGGCCGCTCTCAGCCCTCATCCGACACTGGCGGTGGTGTCGGGCCTATACGAACTGTTCCCCAGCAACGAGCTGGTCGGCAACTCGTTGGCGGGACTGGCCGATGCGGTCGAGGACGGCGGCTACCTGGTCTACACCGGCCAGCCCTGGCACCCGCAGCTGGAGATGATCGCCCGCGCCCTGACCAGTCACCGTGGCGGCCAGGCCTGGGTGATGCGCCGGCGCAGCCAGGCGGAGATGGACCAGCTGGTGGAAGCGGCAGGGTTTCGCAAGATTACCCAGCGCATCGACGAGTGGGGCATCTTCAGCGTCAGCCTGGCCCAGCGGGTGCGCTGATGGCTCGTGAAGCCGGGTTGGTCCGACGGGGCATCCTGTGGCTGTTGCTGCTCGGGCCGTTCTTCTTCCTCAGCTACGGCCTGGCCAACACCTATACCGCCGGCCGCGAGGATATCGGCAGTCTGGTGTTCGCCTGGGAGCCGCAGATGCCGCTGTGGCCCTGGACGATCATCCCGTACTGGTCGATCGACCTGCTGTACGGGTTGTCGTTCCTGCTGCCGCGCTCGCGTGCGGAGATGGACCGCCATGCCCTGGCACTGCTGACGGCGCAACTGATCTGCGTGGCCAGCTTCCTGCTCTGGCCGCTGCGCTTCACCTTCGAGCGCCCTGAACTGTCGGGGCTGTTCGGCTGGCTGTTCGATGTATTGATGGGCTTCGACAAGCCCTACAACCAGGCGCCGTCGTTGCACATTGCGTTGCTGGTGATCATCTGGACGATGTTCGCCCGGCATACGCGGCATCCTGCCTGTCGCTGGGTGTTGCATGGCTGGATGGGACTGATCGGCCTGTCGGTGCTGACCACCTGGCAGCATCATTTCATCGATGTGCCGACCGGGGCGCTGGCGGGGTTCGTCTGCCTATGGCTGTGGCCACACAGCGGCCCGTTGCCCTGGCGACAGGCGCACCTGGCCCAGGATCCGAAACGTTGGCGCCTGGCACTGCGCTATGGACTGGGCGCGGCCGTTCTGGGGCTACTGGCCTCGAAGATCGGCGGTGGCGGGTTGTGGTTGCTGTGGCCGGCGCTGTCGTTGCTGCTGGTGGCGCTGAACTACGCCCTGTTCGGCGCCGCAGGTTTCCAGAAAGGCGCCGACGGGCAGCTGTCCGTGGCCGCCACCTGGCTGCTGGCGCCGTATCTGCTGTGCGCCTGGGTCAATTCGCGGCTATGGACCTGGCGGCATCCGCAGGCGGATGAGGTGGCCGATGGCGTGTATCTCGGTAGAGTGCCGGGGCGTACTGAAGCGTCTGCGTTCGCGGCGATCGTCGATCTGAGCGCGGAACTGCCCTGCTCCGCGATGAAGACGCTGAAAACACCACAGGACTACCAGAGCCTGCCGACCCTGGACCTGATTGCCCCATCCCAGGAAACTCTGCAACAAGCTGCCAAGGCCATCGAACACCGCCATCAACAAGGCCCGGTGTTGGTCTGCTGCGCCTTGGGTTACTCCCGCAGCGCCAGCGCTGTCGCCGCCTGGCTGCTGCTCAGCGACCGCTGTGCCAGTGCCGAACAAGCCGAAGCGCTGATTCGCCAGGCGCGCCCCGGCGTGGTCCTGCACCCGGCCCACCGCCTGGCACTGCATCACCTGGAGGCTCAGCCATGAGGCTGTTGCTCGTCGCCAGCCTGCTCGCCCGTGGCCGCCAACTGGAGCGCCTGTCGGACGGCCTGACCCTGCTGGCCCTGGCCTGCACCCTGGCTCCATTGCTCGGCCTGCCATTGGCGCCGCTGCCTCACCTGCTCTGCGCCCTGTTGCTGCTGCTCGGTCTGGCCCACAAGTACTGGGCCCTGCGCGTCGCCCTGGATGCCAACCTGTTCGCCCGCCTCGCCGCCAGCAGCGACCTGCCCGCCGACACCCAGGCCCTGGACCACGCCCTGTTCGACCTGCGCCTCAAGCCTGCGTCCAATGACCCGCGCGACTGGCCGACCCGCAGCCGGGCCGCCCTGGTCCTGCTGCGGCGCCAGGCCCTGTGCCTGACCCTGCAGGTCGCAGTAATGCTGACCCTCCCCTTCACCGGATAAGACCAATGCCATGCTCGCCAGCCTGACCGCCTTCGTCATCACCTCCGCCGCCCGCCTGATCACCGGCGCCCGCGCCTTGTGGCTGGGCTGCACGCCGCAACCGGTGCAGCGCCTGTACTTCGCCAACCACAGCAGCCATGGTGATTTCGTGCTGCTGTGGGCGGCGCTGCCCGAGCCGCTGCGCCGCCGCACCCGCCCCGTGGCGGGCGCCGACTACTGGTGCAAGCCGGGCATCCGCGACTTCCTGATCCGCCAGGTGTTCAACGGCGTGCTGATCGACCGCCAGCACGGTGCAAGCGAGGGCAACCCGCTGCAACCGGTGCTCGATGCCTTCGCCCAGGGCGACTCGCTGATCTTCTTCCCGGAGGGCACGCGCAACCTGACCGACGACCCGTTGCTGGCGTTCAAGAGCGGCCTGTTCCACCTGGCCTCGGCCAACCCGCAGGTCGAGCTGGTGCCGGTGTGGATCGCCAACCTCAACCGGGTCATGCCCAAGGGCCGCGCCCTGCCGCTGCCGCTGCTGTGCACCCTGAGCTTCGGCGAGCCGCTGCACCTGCAGCCGGACGAGGGCAAGCACGCCTTTCTCGAGCGGGCCCGCGAGGCCCTGCTGAACCTGGCCCCGAAGGAAGCCTGAGATGGATCACAACACCCTGTCGCTGTTCGCCGGCATCGGCGCCCTGCTGCTGCTCGCCAGCCTGATCGGCCGCCTGCTCAAATGGCGCGCCGGCCCCGCGCCGCACGCGGTGATCGACAACCTCAACGCGCGCATCAACGCCTGGTGGGTGATGGTGCTGGTGATCGGCATCGCCTTCCTGTTCGGCAAGTACGGCGTGATCGTGCTGTTCTACGGCGTGTCGTTCTATGCCCTGCGCGAGTTCATGACCCTCACCCCGACCCGACGCAGCGACTACCCGGCACTGGTGGCGGCGTTCTATGTGGCACTGCCGGTGCAGTACCTGCTGATCGCCATGGACTGGTACGGGCTGTTCAGCATCTTCATCCCGGTGTACCTGTTCCTGTTGCTGCCGATCCTGGCCAGCTTCGGCGGCGATACCACGCGCTTCCTCGAGCGCGCCTCCAAGGTGCAGTGGGGGCTGATGATCGCGGTGTACTGCGTATCGTCGGTGCCGGCGTTGATGACCCTGGACATCCCCGGCTACGAGGGCCGCAACCTGCTGCTGATCGCCTGGCTGATCCTGGTGGTACAGATCAGCGACGTGCTGCAGTACGTGTGCGGCAAGCTGTTCGGCAAGCGCAAGGTGGCGCCGAACCTGTCGCCGTCGAAGACCGTCGAAGGCCTGGCCGGCGGTGTGGCGCTGGCCACCCTGGTCGGTGCACTGCTGTGCTGGATCACCCCGTTCACCTTCTGGCAGGCGGCGCTGATGGCCTTGACCGTCAATGCCATGGGCTTCTTCGGCGGGCTGGTGATGTCGGCGATCAAGCGCGACCGCGGCGTGAAGGACTGGGGCCACATGATCGAAGGCCACGGCGGCATGCTCGATCGTATGGACTCGGTATGCTTCGCCGCGCCGGTGTTCTTCCACTTCGTGCGTTACTGGTGGGCGTGAGGCAATCGCTATGGCGGACTACCGGGTGCGGCCTACGGTTGGGACTGAAGAATGTACTCCGTACCGTCTTCTGTCGTGTGCGTGATGACAACGAGGTCGCCCCCTTTATATCCCCGCTCGCGCAAGTAGTCGGTATGGTGATCCTTCCAGCCCTCGATAATCGTTGAGCTGAGCCCTCTGCCGCTGTGGTCCGAGACACTCTTATTCGAATTCAGATCTGAAACGATTTCGTCCAGGACCTCCTTATCAAGATTTGAAAGCCAGTCGTAAACTGCGTCTGTGTTCATCGAAGTCATGGCGAAACCTCCAGAATTGTCCGTATGCCCATCCATTGAGCCAGTGCAAACTACCACATACATCCTGGACAGCGCGCGCAGACAGCTGAACGTCGAGCCCAGGCAACTCCCCGTCCGGTGATGACTCTATGGTGACGCGTCATCTCACTTGTTGCCTGGAGCCACGCCATGTCCGATTTCATCACCGTCCTGCGCGAAACCTGCCCGACCCCGGTGGTCGACGCGACCAAGTGGAAGCGCATCGGCGGCGACCCGCACACCGTCAACCTCAATGCCTACCTTTCCGCCGACGGCAGCAAGATCATGGGCACCTGGATCTGCACGCCAGGCAAGTTCGAGGTCAACTACGAGAAGTGGGAGTACTGCCACTTCCTCGATGGCTATTGCATCGTCACGCCTGAGGGTGAGGAGCCGAAGCATCTGAAAGCAGGAGATGTGTTCGTGATCGAACCGGGGATGAAGGGAACCTGGGAAGTGGTCGAGACGGTGCGCAAGTACTTCGTCTTCGCCTGACCCGCTCCCACGCCCACACAGCTGGCAAAAAAAATCGCGAACCCGATGTCCCTTCCCCAAGGTGCGCAGTTACAAGGGGAAGGGCCACCCGGCCCGCGATCAAGTCCACTCGCTCGTCAATCCTTCTTGCGGTACCCCTCGACGATCGCCGAGAAATCCTTGCCGCCTTCACCGCGCAGGCTCATGGCCTGGTACAGCTGCTGGGCCACGGCACCGAGGATCACCGGCTGGTGCGCCTGGCGCGCGGCCTCGGTGGCAAGCCCCAGGTCCTTGAGCATCAGCTCGGCACCGAAGCCGCCGGTGTAGCCACGCGAAGCCGGGGCGGTCTCGATGATGCCCGGCCACGGGTTATAGGTGTCAGAACTCCAGCAACGCCCGGTGGAGCTGTTGATGATGCCGGCCAGCACCTTGGTGTCGATGCCCAGCGCATTACCCAAGGCCATGGCCTCGGATACGCCGATCATCGAGATGCCCAGCAGCAGGTTGTTGCAGATCTTGGCGATCTGCCCGGTGCCGACCTCGCCACAGTGCACGATATTGCGGCCCATCTGCTCCAGCACCGGCTTGAGCGTGGTGAACAGCTCGGCGCTGGCGCCGACCATGAAGGTCAGGGTGCCGGCCGCCGCGCCGCCGGTACCACCGGAGACCGGCGCATCGCCCATGTCGATGCCCTTGGCCGCCGCGGCCTTGGAGACCTCACGGGCGGTCTGCGGGTCGATGGTGCTGCAATCCACGGTCGGGGTGCCGGGGCGGATGCCGGCCAGCACGCCGGTTGCTTCATCCAGGTACACGCCGCGCACATGGGCGGCAGCCGGCAGCATGGTGATCACCAGCTCGCTGTTGGCGGCGGCGTCCTTGGGCGAGGTGCTGACCTGGCCGCCCAGCTCGGCGAGTTCGGCCAGCACGGTCTTGTTCAGGTCGAACAGGTTGAGCTGGTGCCCGGCCTTGATCAGGTTGCGGGCCATGGGTGCGCCCATGTTGCCCAGGCCGATGAAAGCGATACGCATGGCGTTCTCCTTAGCGCAGGCTGATGGTGGTGTTCACACCGTCACCCGCGCTGTCATCGTCGAACCAGCGGGCGGTGACGGTCTTGGTCTGAGTGTAGAACTGCACCACCTGCTTGCCGTACGGGCCGAGGTCGCCGAGCTTGGAGCCACGGGAACCGGTGAAGCTGAAGAACGGCACCGGCACCGGGATCGGGATGTTGATGCCGACCTGGCCGATATCGATCTCGCTCTGGAACTTGCGCGCCGCCGCGCCGCTCTGGGTGAACAGGCCGGTGCCGTTGCCGAACGGGTTGGCATTGACCAGGGCGATGGCCTCGTCGAGGGTGTCGACCTCCAGGGTCACCAGCACCGGGCCGAAGATTTCCTGGGTGTAGACCTGCATGTCGGTCTTGACCCCGGAGAACAGGGTCGGGCCGACGAAGTTGCCCTGCTCGTATCCCGGCACCTTCACATCGCGGCCGTCCAGTTCGAGCTTGGCGCCTTCCTTGATGCCGCTTTCGATCAGGCCCAGCACACGCTCCTTGGCGCGCTTGGAGACCACCGGGCCGACATCGGTGCCCGGCTCGTTGCCGGCGTTGACCTTGAGCTTGCTCGCCGCGTCCTTGATATCCGGCAGCCATTCGCGGGCCTTGCCCACCAGCACCGCCACCGAGGTGGCCATGCAGCGCTGGCCGGCCGCGCCGAAGGCGGCGCCGACCAGGGCGTTGATGGTCTGGGTGCGGTTGGCGTCGGGCAGCACCACGGCGTGGTTCTTGGCGCCCATCATCGACTGCACGCGCTTGCCGTGCTGGCTGCCCAGGTTGTAGACATGGGTGCCGACTTCGGTCGAGCCAACGAACGAGATCGCCTTGATGTCCTGGTGGGTGCAGATCGTGTCGACCACCTGCTTGCCACCATGCACCACATTGAGCACGCCGGCCGGGATGCCGGCTTCCAGCGCCAGCTCGACCAGCATCATGGTCGACAGCGGGTCCTGCTCGGACGGCTTGAGCACGAAGGTGTTACCGCAGACGATGGCCATCGGGAACATCCACAGTGGGATCATCGCCGGGAAGTTGAACGGGGTGATGCCGGCGCACACGCCGATTGGCTGGCGCAGGGTATAGGTGTCGACACCGCCGGCGACGTTCTCGGCGAACTCGCCCATCTGCAAGGTACCGATGGAGGCGGCGTGCTCGACTACCTCGAGACCACGGAAGATATCGCCCTCGGCGTCGGCGATGGTCTTGCCCTGTTCGGCGCTGAGGGTCACGGCGATACGCTTGCTGTGCTCGCGGATCAGCGCCTGCAGCTTGAGCATGATGCGCATGCGCGCGCCGATCGGGATGTCGCGCCAGGTCTTGAAGGCGCGCTCGGCGGCGGCCACGGCGGCGTTGACTTCCTCGACAGTGGCGAACGGCACCCGCGCCAGCACTTGCTGGGTCGCCGGATTGACGATGTCGCGCCATTCGGTGGTCTTGGACTCGACCCATTGGCCGTCGATCAGCAGCTTGACCTGCTCGACCTTGGTCTGGTCGGGCGTCTGGGGTGCGTTCATCTGCGCTCTCCTTGGAATTATTGTCGGGACGAAGACGCCTACGCCGCAGCGAACGGGGTGGCGCTCAGGGGCTGAGTTCGAGTATAGATGTGCAAACATCCAACAAGAATGCACAAAAAAACCGGATCATCATGCAAAAAGACCTCACCTCCCTGAGCGCGCTGAACTGGGACGACCTCAAGTTCTTTCTTGAGGTGGCGCGCACCCGCAAGGCCAGCAGTGCGGCCAAGCGCCTGGCCGTGGACTACACCACGGTGTCGCGGCGCATCGGTTCACTGGAAGGGGCGCTGGGCACTTTGCTGTTCGAAAAATCACGGACCAACGGCTTTGTTCTCACCGCCGAAGGCCAGCGCCTGCTGGGTTATGCCGAATCGATCGAAAGCACCCTGCACATGGCCTGCGAGCAGGTCTCGGGGTCGGGCGTGGCGTTGTCGGGGCATGTGCGCATGGGCTGCACCGAAGGCTTCGGTAGCTTCTTCGTCACCCCGCAGCTGAGCCATTTCGTCGATGCCTGGCCGGCGATCTCGGTGGATATCCTGCCGCTGCCGCACTTCATCAGCCTGTCCAAGCGCGAGGCCGATATCGTCATCGCCCTGGAGCGGCCCGAGCATGGGCCTTACGTGTGCTGCAAGCTGTGCGACTACCGCCTGCGCCTGTATGCCACCCAGGACTACCTGGACAGCCACGAGCCGATCCGCAAGATCGCCGACCTGGGGCGCCATCCGTTCATCAGCTACGTGGACGACCTGGCGTTCAGCTCGGAGCTGCTGTACCTGGCCAACCTGATCCCCAACGCCAACGCGCACCTGCGCAGCACCAGCGTGATCGCCCAGTACACGGCGGCCTTGCAGGGGCGCGGACTGGCGATCCTGCCGTGCTTCCTGGCGGCGCAGGACCCACGGCTGGTGACGGTGCTGCCTGAGGAGATCGAGGTGACGCGGCAGTTCTGGATGTACTGCCGGGAGGATCTGCGCAAGCTCAAGCGGATCACCCTGTTGTGGGATTACATCCGCGAGGTGACCGAGGCCAATGCGCCGTTGTTGATGGGGGAGACACGGGAGATGAAGTTCGCTCGGGATTGAGGGTACGCATCATCGCGGGGCAAGCCCGCTCACACGCTTGGACCAGCTTGCCCCGCGATGGGTGCATCAATCCGACGCCACCACGATCGACACCCGCCGATTCTCCATGCGCCCTGCCGCCGTGCGGTTATCCGCCACCGGCTGGCTGCTGCCCATGCCGCGGGTCTGGATGTTCTGCGGCTGCATGCCGATGCCGATCAAGGCCTTGGCCACGCTCTGGGCACGGCGTTCGGAGAGCTGCTGGTTGTAGGCAGCCTTGCCCGAGGCGTCGGCATGGCCGTCGATGCGCACGCGCTGGATGTCCACCGACAACAGCGCCTTGCCGATGCGCTCGACGATCGACTCGCTGGCGCTGTTGAGGCTGTCCAGGTCACTGCCGAACAGCACCTTGCCGGACAGGTCGAACGCCCAGCCCTCGTCGGTCGGGGCGAAGCCCTCGCGCTTGAGCACGGCGACCTGCTCAGGGGTCAGCCCCTTGGGCGGCACGCTCTGGCAGCCGGCGAGGGCCAGCAGCGCCAGCAGCAGGGTGAATAACGGGAAACGCAGCACGGAATAACGCTTTATCACGGTTCAGCTCCTGTTCTTTGCATCAGGGGCGCAGCGTTCCGTCTGCGCCACTTGCCAATGGCCACGGCGATTGCGCTTGGCCTGGTACATCGCCGCATCGGCGGCATTGAGCAGACTGGCCGGGTCGCGACCGTCGTCCGGGTAATAGGCGATACCAACGCTCAGCGAGGTAGTCAGGCTGGTGCCGTCCTCCAGCTGCACCGGCAGCCTCATGCTGGCGATGATCTTCTCGGCGATGCGCTGGGCATCCTCGCGCGAGTGCAGTGGCGTCAGCAGCACGGCGAACTCGTCGCCGCCCAGGCGCGCCACCAGGTCATGCTCGCGCAATTGCGCACGTACGCGGCTGGCCACGCTGATCAGCACTTCATCCCCCACCGCATGGCCGAGGCTGTCGTTGATCTGCTTGAAGTGGTCGCTGTCGAGGAACAACAGCGCCAGATGGTCTTCGGTACGGGCGGCATTGCGCAGGCTACGGCTCAGCCGACCTTCGAAGAAGGCGCGGTTGGGCAGGCCGGTGAGGCTGTCATGGCTGGCCTGGTGGGCGAGGCTTTCGTTCTCGCTCTGCAGGTGGCTCTGCCAGACCTCCAGCTCGTCGAGCAGGGCATTGAAGTCGTTGCCCAGTTCGTTGAGCTCGGCGATCTGGGTCTGCGGCACCCGCCGGTCGAAACTGCGCTCGCGCCGCGCGGCATGGGCAACGCTGGCCAGGTTACGCAGGGGGCGGATGATATCGCCGAACAGGCGTCGCGACAGGTACAGCGCCAGCACCGCGCTGAGCACCGTGCACACCAGGATGCCCACCAGGCCGCTGAGCAGGAAGCGCACCAGGCTGCCGCCCTGCCCGGTCAGCTCGATATGGCCGACCCGCTGGCCCATGTGCTGCACCGGCATGCTGATCGGCTCCTCCAGCAGGCTGCGCGCCACTTGCGACTGCAACTGCGCCATTACCCCCTGCTCGTCGCGCTGCCAGTGGGCAAGCAGGTCGCCATCGTTGTCGTATACCTTGGCGTCGGCCACCTCCTCGGTGGAGGCGATCAGCGCCAGGGCCTCGTTGGCCGCGGCACTGTCGTCGAACACCACGGCAGCCTCTACGGTGTAGTTGATGGAGCGGGCGATCAGGTGCAGGTTGTGGTTGGCATACACGCGCAACGCCGCCACCCCGAGCAGGGTCACCAGCACCCCGGCCAGCCCCGCAGCGAGCAAGGCCACGCCCAGGTGACCCCGCCCGAGCACGGCGCGAAGGGTCGGCCGGCTGAAGCGCCTGGCTGAACGTTTCATGGCTGCCCCGCCCGCCGTCGCGACAGCTGCAACACGCTGGGATGGATGCGCACGCCGCTGCGTGCCACCGAGTCGAGGTTGACGTCGAACGCCACCTGCTGGTCGCCGACCCGCAGGCAGAACAGGCTCCCCACCGTGCACGGATCGTCGGCCTCGCTGATGCTCAGCACCGGGTGGCCATTGATCCGCTGGAACAATCGCTCACGTTGCAGCTTGTCGAGCTTGCCGAGGTAGATGGCATCGCAGGCGCCGGTCACGCTCGGATCGTCGGCGAGCAGGCGGCGCACCTGCAGGGGTTGCCCGGACTGCTGCAGATTGCCCTTGATCAGGTCGTCGGCGTATTCGGTCGGGCCGACCAGGCACAGGCGCAGGGGATTGGGGTCGGCAGGCCAGCGGGCGTAGCTGAGGATGCCCAGCACGACCTGGGTCACGGCCTTGGCCCTTAGCTGCACCTGCGCCTGCGATACGGCATTGTCCGCCCAGGCGGGCGCGCCGTTCGACAACAGCATGGCCATCAGCAACGAGAGCGCACAGCCCTTCACGCGTCCCAGGGCCGAGACAGCCACTGTCATGGGGGGAAATCTCACAAAATGTTTGCGGATAATGCCGCAACGATAGCATATCGGCGGCAAACTCCAGAGTCAGACTTGCTCCAGCATCAGCCCCGAGACCCGACGGACCTTGCGCCCCACTGCCTCCTCGAACACCCCGGCGCGCGGCTCGATCAGGCTGAAGCAATGCTTGGCGCGGGTGATGCCGGTGTACACCAGTTCCTTGGTCAGCACCGGGTTCAGCGCGTCGGGCAGCACCAGCGCGGTATGGCTGAACTCCGAGCCCTGGGACTTGTGCACGGTCATGGCGAAGACCGTTTCGACCTCGCTGAGACGGCTGGGCAGGACGAAACGTACCCCGCCGCTGCCATCGTTGCGCGGGAAGGCCACGCGCAGCAGCGCCTCGCCCTGCTCGTCCGGCAGGCGCAGGGCGATGCCGATATCGCCGTTCATCAGGCCGAGGCCATAGTCGTTACGGGTCACCAGCACCGGACGGCCCTCATACCAGGGTTGCTGGCTGTCGATCAGTCCGGCGTTGTGCAGCACCCGGGCAACCCGCTCGTTGAGGCCTTCGACGCCCCAGGCGCCCTTGCGCACGGCGCAGAGCAACTGAAACGCCTCGAAGCTCTGCAGCACCTCGGCCGCCCAGCGCTCCCAGCGCGGATCGTCGCCTGGCGTGCCTGGCGGCGGGCGTAGGCGACCGATGGTGCGCAAGTAGCCGCGATAACCCTGTGGCCCTTCGGCACCTTGGTTGAGACCATCGAGCAGCAGGCGGTCGAAGCGTTTGTCGTGCTCGCCACCCAGGGTCAGGCAATGGACATCCGCCGGCCGGGTCGCCAGCAGCGCACGCGCCTCGAGGGCTTGCTGGCGATTGACCAGCCGCGCCAACTGGCCGATGCCGCTGCCTTCGCCGAAACGCCGCGAATGACGCAGCATCACGATCTGCTGGGCGAGTGGATTGTGCTGGCCGTCACCTGGCTTCAGGCCAATGTCGGCCAGCGACTGTCCGCCCACCTGCTCCAGCCAGGCCAGGGTCTGCGGCCAGTAGCAGCCGTCCTCGGCATCGCGGCACAGATCGCCCAGCACGGCCCCTGCCTCCACCGAAGCGAGCTGGTCCTTGTCGCCCAGCAGCACCAGCCGCGCGTTGGGCGGCAGGGCATCGAGCAGGTTGGCCATCATCTCCAGGTCGATCATCGAGGCTTCGTCGACCACCAGCACATCCAGGGGCAACGGGTTGCCGGCATGATGGCGGAAGTGCCGCGAACCCGGGCGGCTGCCCAGCAGGCGGTGCACGGTGCTGACCTCGGTGGGGATCTGCGCCCGCACCGCGCCATCCACCTGCAAGCGCTCCACCTGCTGGCCGATGGACTCGGTAAGGCGCGCCGCGGCCTTGCCGGTCGGCGCCGCCAGGCGGATGCGCAGTGGTCGGCCTTGCTCGACCGCAGGCCCCTGCAACAACGCCAGCAGGCGTACCACGGTGGTGGTCTTGCCGGTCCCGGGGCCGCCGGTGATCACGCTGAAGCCGGCACGAGTGGCCAGGGCGCAGGCCAGTTTCTGCCAGTCCACCTCGCCTGCGGTCGAGCCACCTTCGAACAGTTGCGACAGACGTAGTGCCAGGTCGGCCGGCTGAGGCTGAAGGCGCGCCAGGCGCTCATGCAGGGCATTGTCGATGCGCCGCTCGTATGTCCAGTAGCGGCGCAGGTACAGGCGCTCGCCGCTGACCACCAGTGGCCGGGCACGCTGCTCCACGGTATCGCCTGCGGCAACCAGGGGGCTCTCGGCGATCCGCTGCAACCAAGTGCCCAGCTCGAGGCTGGCCAGCAGCTGCGAAGGCAGCAGCAACGGCCCGGCCAGTGCATCGCCTTCCGGTGGCAGGGACAGGGCGAAGTCCGGCTCGGCGAGGGTCTGTTGCAGGTCGAGGCAGACATGGCCATGACCCAGCTGGTGGCTGGCCAGGGCGGCAGCCAGCAGCACCAGCGGATCGCTGCCCGGCGCCCGCTCCTCAAGGAAACTCACGAAGGCCCGGTCCAGGGCGCGCAGCCAGCCGCGCTCGACCCAGCGATCGAGCAATGCCAGCAAGTCCTGGCTGTGGCGCAGCGGCGCCAGGGCGCTCAGGTGCTCGGCCTGCAAGGGCGTGGGCAGCAGGTCGTCGAGGTTGCGGCTCATGGCGTGGCTCCGGCAAACAGGTCCTGTTGGGCAGGTTCTTGCTCACCCCGGAACATCGCGTCGAGCTGTTCGATCAGCGCCCGGGGGGGCCGCGCATGATACAGCCCATGCCCGGCCGAGGTGACGCCACGCAGGAAGATGAACACGGCGCCGCCGACATGCCGGTCGTAGTCGTAGTCGGGCAGGCGCGCGCGCAGCTGGCGATGCAGGGCCAGCAGGTAGAGCACGTACTGCAGGTCGTAGCGGTGCTCGAGGATTGCCTGCTCCATGGCCAGGGCGCCATAGGCCTCGGCGTCGGGGCCGAGCCAGTTGGACTTGTAGTCGGCCACGTAGTAGCGCCCGTCGAGCTCGAAGGCCAGGTCGATGAAGCCCTTGAACATGCCGTTGAGCACGGTCGGCTGGGCGGCCGCCCGCGTCATTCCAACGTGGGTGTGGCGCGCCACCAGGTGGTCGAGGCGCACCGCGTCGACCTGGTGGCTGGCGAACCAGAACTCCATTTCGACCTGGTAGCGGTCAAGGCCTGAGAGGGTCAAGGTGGCCCCTTGTAACGGCATGGGCTGGACCAGCAGTTGCTGCAGCCACTGGGTCAGCGTGGGAATCCAGCCGGTCCAGTCGCGTCGGTTGCAGCGCTGGCCCACGGTGCGCTCGATCACCTGCCCTTGGGCGGCGACCTCGGCGAACCCTTCGCGCCCCGCCCATTCGAGCAGGCCGTGGAGGAAGGTGCCCGGGTTCGGCCCGCGGGGGAAGCGATGGATATCACCCGCCTCGGCCGGCACCTCACGCAGCGACTGGCTGTCCAGCACCTCGTCGTCCAGCAGTTGCTGGGCCTGCGAGCTGTCGGCGACCAGGGTCTGGTCACCGACCCGCAAGGCGCTGTACGAGGCGATCCACCAATGCTCCGCAGCGGCCCGCCGTGGCTTGCGCGGCGGCAGCAGTTCGCGCTGGCTGCCCGGCATGCGGTAGCACAGGGCCTGGACCTCGGGCAGCGGACCATGGGTGATGGCCGGATTGCCGCCCGCCAGGGTGGCGAGCCATTCGCCCAACTGGCTGGAAGCCGCCAACGGCAAGCCTCCGCCCAGCAGGTAACCCAAGGCCGAACGATGCAGCTGCGAATTGCGCTGGGTGCCGCGCTTGAGGTCGGCCACGCCCAGCCAGCAAGCGTGCTGGGCGCGGGTCAGGGCGACGTAGAGCAGGCGCAGGTCCTCGGCCAGGCGCTCATCGTCGGCGCGCTCGATCTGTGCGGCGTCCGGGGTCAGGGTCAGGTGCGCCACGCCCTGGTCGTCGTGCCAGCCCAGGGGCAGGCGCTGGCCATCCACCGGTTTGCTGGTGCAGATGAACGGCAGGTACACCAGCGGGTATTCCAGGCCCTTGGATTTGTGGATGGTCACCACCTTGACCAGTTGCTCGTCGCTTTCCAGGCGCAGGATCTGCTCTTCTCCGGCCTGCCCGGCATTGGCCAGGTGCTCGGTGAGATGGCGGATCAGCGCCTGCTCGCCATCTAGCTCGCCCGCGGCCTGCTGCAGCAGTTCGGCCAGGTGCAGCAGGTTGGTCAGCACCCGTTCGCCGTCGCTGCGGCCCATCAGCGCCCGCGGCAGTTGGAAATCGTGCAGCAGGCGGCGCAGCATCGGCAGCACGCCCTGGCGCTGCCAGGTGTCGCGGTAACGGCGAAAGCGCATCACCCAGCTTTCCCAGACCCGCTCGTCCTGGTTCAGGCGCTCCAGTTCGATAAGCGGCAGGTCGAGGGTCAGGCTGGCCAGGGCGGCCTTGAGCATGCGCTCCGAATCCGGTTCGGCGCAGGCCTTGAGCCAGGCCAGCAGATCATGGGCCTCCTGGGCGGCGAACACCGAGTCCTTGTCCGACAGGTACACGCTACGCACATCGCGGGCGGCCAGTTCGGCGCGGACCAGCTGGGCCTCGCGACCGTCGCGCACCAGGATGGCGATATCGGAAGGCAGGCAGGCCCGCAGCTTGCCGGCGGCATCGGCGAAACCGCTGACGCCCTGCTGCCCACCCTCGAGCAGCTCGACGATATGGCTGGCGCAACTGGCGGCCAGCTGCTGGCGATACGCTGTGCTGGATACCGGCTCGTCGCTCTCCAGCTGCCAGCAATGCAGGGCCGCGCTGGGTTGTCCGGCGATCAACAGTTGCTCGCCACGACCCTTGGCGCGCACTTCGACGAATGGCAATGGATTGTCGCCCTGGCTCCGGAACAGGAAGGCGCCACGGCCCTCGATACGTTCCTCGGCCTGCAGGAACACGCGGTTCACTGCCGCGACCATGGCCTGGCTGGAGCGGTAGTTGGTGTCCAGGCTGTGCAGGCGCCCGGCGGTGGCGCGGCGCGCGGCCAGGTAGGTGAAGATGTCGGCGCCACGGAAGGCGTAGATCGCCTGTTTGGGGTCGCCGATCATGAACAGGCCGGTGTCCGGGTTGTTCTCGGTGATGCGGTAGATGCGCTCGAAGATGCCGTACTGGACGGGGTCGGTGTCCTGGAACTCATCAATCAACGCGACCGGGAACTGCTCGCGGATCAACGCGGCCAGGCGCTCGCCGGAGTCGCTGCCCAGGGCATGTTCCAGACGCAGCAGCATGTCGTCGAAGCCCATTTCGGCGCGGCGACGTTTCTCCACCTCGAAGCGCGCCGATACCCAGGCGGCGGCATGTTCCAGCAACCGCGCATCGGGGCTGGCCAGCCCCTGCAACTGTTCGCGCAAGGATTCCATGGCCCGCAGTGCCGGGTGTTGCGGCGGCTCGCCGGACTTCCAGGCCTCGGCCAGGCCGGCGGGCGTCAGGCGGGTGAAGCCGGTGCCCAGGTCCAGTTCCATGGCTTGCTCATCACCGGCCCAGGCCCGCAACTTGTCGAACCAAGGCTCGAAATAGCGTGCCTGCAACTTGCGCCCGTCGGCCTGCTTGGCGGTCACGGCATCGCGGCAGATCTGTTGCAGCTCGTCGGCCCAGGCGCCCCAGGGTGCCTTGAGTTGAGCCAATTGTTCGGTGCGCTGGCGCAAGGTCGCCTCGATCAAGGCTTGTGGGTCTTGATCGTCCACCTGGCCCCGCACACGGCCGAACAGCGGCCTGATCCTTGACAGCAAGGCATCGGGGCTGCCCCAGTTGCCACGTACCCAGGCCAGCGACTCGCCGCGCATGCCGTAGCAGAAGCGCCGCCAGTAGTCGCGCATGACCTGGCCCAGCAGTTCGCTGTGATCGGTCTCCAGGCTCTGGGTGAACAGGCTGCCGCTGTCGAAGGCATGCTCGCGCAACATCCGCTGGCACCAGCCGTGGATGGTCGAAACGGCGGCTTCGTCCATCCACTGCACGGCGATCTCCAGGCGGCTGGCGCAGCGTGGCCATTGCTCCTGTGGATAATCGTCGCGCAGCAGGTGCAGCAACGGGTCGGCACCGTCCAGCTCGCCACGGAAGAAGCGCGCCGCCTCGGCCAGGCGCGCGCGAATACGCTCGCGCAGCTCCTTGGTGGCCGCGTCAGTAAAGGTCACCACGAGGATCTGCGGTGGCAGCAGCTCGCGGCTGAACCCCTGCTCGCCGCCATGGCCGAGGATCAGGCGCAGGTACAAGGCCGATATGGTGAACGTCTTGCCGGTGCCGGCGCTGGCTTCGATCAGCTGGCTGCCGTGCAGGGGGAAACTCAGCGCCAGGGGGCGGGCTTGGGTCATTGGGCGTTCTCCGGGTTACCCAGGGTCTGCCAGGGCGCTGCGAACAAGGGGCGATACAAGGCTTCACACCAGCCTTCGAAGGTTTCGTCGAGGACCAGCGCGGCGAAGTCACGGTACTGGCGGGCCAGGGCCAGGCTTTCGCTGCGCTCGCCGAAGCTGTTCTGGCCGTCACCCTCATAGGCGCGGATCGCGGCGGCCACGGCCTTGTCCGGATCCTCCTGGGCCAGCCAGGCGAAGGCGGTCTTGGCCGCCACCGGCAAGGGGGCATTCATTCCCGCCTGGCGTGCCACCAGCAGTTCACCCAGACGATCTGCCGCCTCAGCCTGGGGCAACGGGGCCAACAACAGGGTCAGGTCGCTGGCCACCAGCGCGCTGTGCAGCGGGTAGCCCGAGGCACAGGCGGCAAGGTGCATGACCCATGCCGGCACGAGGCGGTGCCACTTCAGGCTGTTGCGCCCGGCACTGAGGGTATTGGGTACGGTGGCAATACTCAGCAGGCTCTGGTCCTCGGACTGGTACACCCGGCCGAGCCAGCCCTCCAGGCGCAGCGGCCCCTGCTCGAAATGGATCGGCAGGGCACCCTCGACCAGGGTCGGCCAGCGCTGCAGCAGTTGCCGGTGGCGTTGCAGCAGGTCCGGCAGCGGCTGAATCAGTTCCGCCTGCAAGGCTTCGCCGAAGCCTGCCAGTGGCAGCATCCCGCAGGCCTGGAGGCGTCGGGCCTGGGCCTGCAGCGCCCGCTCGGCGTTGTCCGGATCGGCCAGCGCGGCGCCGAGCAGGCTTTCGCTCAGGCCATAGCGTTGCAGAGCGTCCAGCACGAACGGCTCCTCGTCCGGGGTCGGTGCCTCCAGCGCTTCGAAGAACACTTTCAGGCGCTGGCTGAAGAAATGCCGTACCGGATGGCGCAGGAAGTCCTGAAGCTGCACCAGATTGAGCGGCTCATCGCTGGCGTAGGGCGACAGGGCGACAGGCGCTTGCGCTTCATCCCCGTCCTGGTGCAACGCCAACCATTCATGGGCGAAGCTGAACAACGGGCTGCCTTTCTGGAAGTAGCGCTGGCTGAACGGCTGCAACGGATGTTCCTGGGTCAGGGCATGCAGCAACTGCTGCCCAGGGTCGTCGCGTTGGCCGGTCTTGGCGTTGGCGAGCTGCCAGCCGGCGGCCAGGTGATCGCGCAGTTGCCCGATCAATACCGAGGACGGGCGCTCGCTGTTGTCGCGGATGCTGCGCCCGACCCAGCTGACATAAAGCTGGTCACGCGCCGAGAGCAAGGCCTCGAGCAACAGGTAACGGTCATCCTCCCGACGGGAACGGTCCCCGGGCCGGTAGTCGCTGGCCATCAGGTCGAAGTCGAGGGGCGGCTGGGCACGCGGGTAGTCGCCGTCGTTCATGCCCAGCAGGCAGACCACCCTGAACGGGATGGCGCGCATGGGCATCAGGGTGCAGAAGTTCACCGAACCGGCCAGGAAGCGCTGGGACAACTTGCCCTGGTCCAGCCCGGACAGCCAGGCTTCGCGCACGACGGTCAGTGGCAGCCGGTCGTGCAGGCCGACCGCATCACAGGTTTCCAGCCAGGTGTCGCGCAGGTCCTGCAACTGCACCAGGAGCAGCTCGTCGTGCTCGTTCTCGGCCAGGAAGAAGATCTGCAGCAGGGCATGCAGCCGCGCCCCCCACTCCGTCGCCGAGGCCGGCTGCGCGAGAGCCTGGCAGGCAATGTCCAGGGCGTCGAGCAACGCCACCAACGGGCCGATCAACGCGGCGTCGAGGCCGCCGATCTCATCGTATGGCTCGATACCGTCACAGCCTTCCCCCACGCCGACCGCATACCCCAGCAACATGCGTCGCAAGCCGAAGCGCCAACTGTTCTGCTCAAGTCCCTCGGGCAAGCCAAGACTGGCACGTTGCTCGGCACTCAATCCCCAACGGATGCCCGCGCCCTCGATCCAGCGGTGCAGGGTTGGCAGGTCGCTTTCCTGGATGGCAAAGCGGGCGCGCACTGCCGGCACGTCCAGCAGGTCGAGCACTTCGCTGACGGCGAAGCGGCTGTCGGGCAATTTGAGCAGGTGCTCCAGGGCGATCAGCAGCGGGTCGCGACCACGCTGGCCCTGGTCGGTCAGGGTGAACGGGATGTAGCGCGGATCGTTGCGGTCGAGCTGGCCGAACACAGCGCGGATATGCGGTGCGTAGGTGTCGATGGCCGGCAGCATGACGATGACGTCGCGAGGCCGCAGCGTGGGGTCGGCACTGAAGCGGGCCAGCAACTGATCGTGCAGGATCTCCACTTCGCGTTGTGGGCTGTGGGCCAGGTGGAAACGCACGGAACGGTCCTTGGCCGGATCAACCGCCGGCCATTGCTCGCGAGTCTCGGCCAGGGGGCGCAGCTCGAGGATGTCGTCCTGCAACTGGTTGAGCAGGGTCTTTGGCTCACCTTCACTGAACAGGTCGATGCGTCCGTCGCTGAAGACGCCCTGGTAACTGCCGGGATCGTCGTAGCTGTCGAGCAGGTTGATATAGTCGCGCCCCTGCTTGCCCCAGGCCGCCAACAGCGGGTGCGCATGCTGGTGCAGCAACTCGTCGTCCAGTTGCAGGGGCATGCCCTGCTTGCGTTGCTGGCGCTTGTACTGGTGTCGCAGCAGGTCCTTGTCGGCGACGATATCGCCCCAGTGGTGGCGGCAGGGGTTGTGCACGCACAGCAGCACCTGGCTGAAGCGGGCCAGGCCTGCGAGGGCCTCGAGGATCTGGGCAGGCAGCGACGAGATGCCGAACACGATCAGCCGCGCCGGCAGTCCGGCGGGGGCCTGCTCCAGGCTGTTGATCCGCTCGATGAAACGTTGATGCACGCCGGCCCGGCTCTGGGCCATACCCGCCTCCCCAACGTCTTCGAGCAGGATCCGCCACAGCTCGGCCTGCCAGCGATTGCCGGCGGCCAGCGGCGTTCGTTCGCCACGTGCGGTGTTGAGCACATGGGCACCGCTTGCCCAGTCCTTCAACCAGTCGGCGCGGTAGACCTGGTACTGGTCGAACAGGTCGGCAAGGCGCTCGGCCAGCTGGTAGCGCTTGCGCAGGTCGCTGTCATCAGTGAGGAAACGGCGCAGGGGCTCGAAGTGCGGGCGCTCGATTACTTCCGGGAGCAGGCGCATCAGGCGCCAGGTCAGGGGCGCCTTGTCGAGCAGCGAGACCTCGGGGATTTCGTCGCGCCCGAGCACGCGGCGGTACAACTGCCACATGAAGCTGCCCGGCAGTTGCACATCGACGGCGGCGGCGATCCCACAACCGCCCTGGTCGTCGTCCTGCGGGTCCTCGGCCAGGGCCAGTTTCAACCACTGGGCGATACCATTGCTCTGCACCAGGGCGATTTCGTTTTCCAGCGGTGCCAAGGGGTAACGGCGCATCACGCTCACCACCAGATTGCGCAGGTCGTCCAGGCGATTGCCCTGGACGATCATGAAGCCTGAATGAAGTGAGGTGGTCTGGGGCATTGGGTGGTCTCGGAAGTGCGGTTGGTGCCGAACAGGAACCTTATCACGGAGGCGGTTGACGCGATCCCTGTAGGAGCGGCCTTGTGCCGCGAAAGGGCTGCGAAGCAGACCCAGGATTTCAGTGTTGATGCAGAGATTGCCGGGGCCGCGTTGCGGCCCTTTCGCGACACGAGGCCGCTCCCACAGGGGCGGCGGTGTGGCGTTGATTTTGAAACGCGGAAAAGACAAAACCCCTACCTGCTCGCGCAGATAGGGGTTTTGCGAAATGAATCTTGACGATGACCTACTCTCACATGGGGAAACCCCACACTACCATCGGCGATGCATCGTTTC
>NZ_QJRP01000033.1 GCF_003205295.1 Pseudomonas mosselii | reverse complement strand
TGGCAGCCCGTAGGAACCGTATTGCTGAATCCTGATCGAGAACAACAGTACGATAAACAAGCAGCATGAATTAAAGGTCAGACGCGACAACCACCTTGAAAAACGCCGAGCAAGAGCAAGAGCAAGAGCAAGAGCAAGAGCAAGAGCAAGAGCAAGAGCAAGAGCAAGAGCAAGAAGTGTGAAGTTAGTTGTTTGACACTTAGTTTTATATTGGCTGTTCCCGCGATGGGATTGAGAGTTTAATTACACATTCAACTAGCGACAGCTGCGCCAGTCCAGGCGCCGCCCGTATCTTGCGCGATTTCAGGAGGCCGAGCGCAGGCCTTGCGGAGGGAGGCGACGGCCATGGATGGCCGTCGAGCACTGCGGGCCATGGATGGCCCGTCAGTGCGGTCCTCCCGGGAGCAAGGCCGGAGCGAGGGAACCCCGGAGCGAAGCGCAGGGGCCGGATGAATGAGCGCGCGGTTTTGCTTACTTTTGCCAAGACAAAAGTAAGTCGCCGCAAGGCGAAACAGCGATGTCAGCGTCGCCGCTGAAAAAGAATCCGAACACAACCCTAAAAACAACCAAGAACCAATCTAACATCAATAAAAAAACCCGCATCACTCTCGCGACACGGGCTCTTCAAAATCCAAACTCAAACCACCCAGATCACCGCTCCAGCAGAATCCGCAACATCCGCCGCAGCGGCTCCGCAGCCCCCCACAGCAACTGGTCGCCAACGGTGAAGGCCCCAAGATACTGCGACCCCATGTTCAGTTTGCGCAGCCGCCCAACGGGCACGTTGAGAGTCCCGGTCACACTGGTAGGACTCAGCTCCTGCATGCTGATCTCACGCTGGTTAGGCACCAGTTTCACCCAGGGATTATGCTGGCTGATCATGCCTTCGATATCCGCCAAAGGCACATCCTTGTTCAGCTTGATGGTCAGCGCCTGGCTGTGGCAACGCATGGCGCCGATCCGCACGCAGATGCCGTCGACCGGGATCGGGCTCTTGAAGCGACCGAGGATCTTGTTGGTCTCGGCCTGGGCCTTCCACTCTTCGCGGCTCTGCCCGTTCGGCAGCTCCTTGTCGATCCACGGAATCAGACTGCCGGCCAGCGGCACGCCGAAGTTGTCGGTCGGGAAGCCCTCGCCACGCATGGCCTCGGCCACCTTGCGATCGATGTCGAGGATGGCGCTGGCCGGGTTGGCCAGGTCATCGGCGACCGCCGCGTGGATACCGCCCATCTGCTTGATCAGCTCACGCATGTTCTGCGCGCCGGCGCCCGAGGCCGCCTGGTAGGTCATGGCGCTCATCCACTCGACCAGGCCGGCTTCGAACAGGCCGCCCAGGCCCATCAGCATCAGGCTGACGGTGCAGTTGCCGCCGATGTAGTTCTTGGTGCCCGCGTCCAGCTGCTGGTCGATGACCTTGCGGTTGACCGGGTCGAGGATGATCACCGCGTCATCCTGCATGCGCAGGGACGAGGCCGCGTCGATCCAGTAACCCTGCCAGCCCGCTTCGCGCAACTTGGGGAAGACTTCGTTGGTGTAGTCGCCGCCCTGGCAGGTCAGGATCACGTCGAGGGTCTTGAGCTCGTCGATGCTGTAGGCGTCCTTGAGCGGGCCAGTGTCCTTGCCCACGCTCGGGCCTTGGCCACCGACGTTGGAGGTGGTGAAGAACACCGGCTCGATCAGGTCGAAGTCCTGCTCTTCGAGCATCCGCTGCATGAGCACGGAACCGACCATTCCACGCCAACCGATCAGACCTACACGTTTCATCGCAACTACACCTTTGCTAAAAGTGGGCCGCCACCGGGAGTTTTTGGTGGCGGGCCAGAGAGATTACAGATTCCGCAGCGCTGCGACTACTGCGTCGCCCATTTCCTGCGTACCCACCTTGCGGCAGCCCTCGGAGAAGATGTCGCCGGTGCGCAGGCCCTGGTCCAGCACCCGGCTCACCGCCTGCTCGATCGCCTCGGCGGCGGCCGTCTGGTTGAAGCTGTAGCGCAGCATCATCGACACCGAGAGAATGGTCGCCAGCGGGTTGGCGATGCCCTGCCCGGCGATGTCCGGCGCCGAACCGTGGCACGGCTCGTACATGCCCTTGTTGTCGGCATCCAGCGACGCCGACGGCAGCATGCCGATGGAACCGGTGAGCATGGAAGCCTCATCCGACAGGATGTCGCCGAACATGTTGTCGGTCACCACCACGTCGAACTGCTTGGGCGCGCGCACCAGCTGCATGGCGGCGTTGTCCACGTACATGTGGCTCAGCTCGACGTCCGGGTAGTCCTTGGCCACCTCTTCGACCACTTCGCGCCACAGCTGGCTGGACGCCAGGACGTTGGCCTTGTCCACCGAGCACAGTTTCTTGCCGCGCACGCGGGCCATGTCGAAGCCGACACGGGCGATGCGGCGCACTTCGCTCTCGCTGTACGGCAGGGTGTCGTAGGCCTGGCGCTCGCCGCCTTCCAGCTCGCGCTGGCCGCGTGGCGCGCCGAAGTAGATGCCGCCGGTCAGCTCGCGGACGATGAGGATGTCCAGGCCGGAAACGATCTCGGGCTTGAGCGACGAGGCATCGGCCAGTTGCGGATAGAGGATGGCCGGGCGCAGGTTGGCGAACAGGCCCAGTTGCGAACGGATCTTCAGCAGGCCGCGCTCCGGACGGATGTCACGCTCGATCTTGTCCCACTTCGGGCCGCCCACGGCGCCCAGCAGCACGGCATCGGCCTGGCGCGCGCGCGCCAGGGTCTCGTCGGCCAGGGGCACGCCGTGCTTGTCGATGGCCGCGCCGCCGATCACGTCGTGGGTGAGGCTGAAGCCGAGCTGGAACTTGTCGTTGGCCAGTTCCAGCACCTTGACCGCCTCGGCCATGATTTCCGGACCGATGCCGTCACCTGGGAGAATCAGAATCTGCTTGCTCATGCGTTCCTCTATCCAATCAAGCGGCGCGCCTCGCAGGCGCGCCGAAGTACTTCAGTGTCCAATGCCCCTCTGCGCGGGGCAAGCAGTCAATCACGCGTCGCGGAACAACCAGGGCTGGCTGGCGCGGTGCTTGCCCTCGAACGCCTTGATCGCGTCGCTGTCCTGCAGGGTCAGGCCGATATCGTCCAGGCCGTTGAGCAGGCAGTGCTTGCGGAACGCGTCGATCTCGAACTTCAGCACCTTGCCGTCCGGGCGGGTCACCGCCTGGGCCTCGAGGTCGATGGTCAGCTGGTAACCCGGGTTGGCCTCGACCTGCTTGAACAGCTCGTCGACCTCGGCAGCGTCGAGAATGATCGGCAACAGGCCGTTCTTGAAGCTGTTGTTGAAGAAGATGTCGGCGAAGCTCGGCGCGATCACGCTGCGAAAACCATACTCATCGAGTGCCCATGGGGCATGCTCGCGGCTCGAGCCGCAACCGAAGTTCTCCCGCGCCAGCAACACGCTGGCACCCTGGTAACGCGCATGGTTGAGCACGAAGTCCTGGTTCAACGGGCGCTTGCTGTTGTCCTGGTAAGGCTGGCCGACGTCCAGGTAGCGCCACTCGTCGAACAGGTTGGGGCCGAAGCCGGTGCGCTTGATCGACTTGAGGAACTGCTTGGGGATGATCTGATCGGTGTCGACGTTGGCACGATCCAATGGCGCGACAAGACCGGTGTGCTGGGTAAAGGCTTTCATGCTGCGCTCCCTTGGATCAACTCGCGGACATCGATGAAGTGGCCGGTCACCGCGGCGGCGGCGGCCATGGCCGGGCTGACCAGGTGGGTACGACCACCGGCGCCCTGGCGGCCTTCGAAGTTGCGGTTGGAGGTGGACGCGCAGTGCTCGCCGCTCTCCAGGCGGTCCGGGTTCATCGCCAGGCACATCGAGCAGCCCGGTTCACGCCATTCGAAACCGGCCTCGAGGAAGATCTTGTCCAGCCCTTCGCGCTCGGCCTGGGCCTTGACCAGGCCCGAACCCGGCACCACCAGCGCCTGCTTGACGTTGGCGGCGACCTTGCGGCCCTTGGCGATCTCGGCGGCGGCGCGAAGGTCTTCGATGCGCGAGTTGGTGCACGAGCCGATGAACACACGGTCGAGCTTGATGTCGGTGATCGCCTGGTTGGCGGCCAGGCCCATGTACTTGAGGGCGCGCTCGATCGAGCCGCGCTTGATCAGGTCGGGCTCGGCGGCCGGGTCCGGCACGCGCTGGTCGACGGCCAGGACCATCTCCGGCGAAGTGCCCCAGCTGACCTGCGGCTTGATCTGCGCGGCGTCGAGCTCGACCACCGTGTCGAACACAGCATCGGCGTCGGACACCAGGCCTTTCCAGGCCTCGACGGCCTGCGTCCACTGCTCGCCCTTCGGCGCGTACGGACGGCCTTCGACATAGGCGACGGTGGTGCCGTCGACAGCCACCAGGCCTACCCGGGCACCGGCTTCGATGGACATGTTGCAGATGGTCATGCGGCCTTCCATCGACAGCTCGCGGATGGCGCTGCCGGCGAACTCCATGGCGTGGCCGTTGCCGCCGGCGGTGCCGATCTTGCCGATCACGGCGAGGACGATGTCCTTGGCGGTGACACCGGCGGGCAGTTCACCCTCGACGCGCACCAGCATGTTCTTCATTTTCTTGGCCACCAGGCACTGGGTGGCGAGCACGTGCTCGACCTCGGAGGTGCCGATGCCATGGGCCAGGGCGCCGAACGCGCCGTGGGTGGAGGTGTGCGAGTCGCCGCAGACCACGGTCATGCCCGGCAAGGTCGCGCCCTGCTCCGGGCTGATGACATGGACGATACCCTGACGCTCGTCATTCATCTTGAATTCGACGATGCCATATTCGTCACAGTTCTCATCGAGGGTCTGCACCTGAAGGCGCGACACCTGGTCGACAATGGCCTCGATACCGCCCTTGCGCTCCGGCGTGGTCGGCACGTTGTGGTCGGGGGTGGCGATGTTGGCGTCGATGCGCCAGGGTTTGCGGCTGGCCAGGCGCAGGCCTTCGAAAGCCTGGGGCGAAGTCACTTCATGGATGATGTGGCGGTCGATGTAGATCAAGGACGAGCCGTCATCGCGGCGCTTGACCTCATGAGCTTCCCAGAGTTTGTCGTAGAGCGTTTTGCCAGCCATCAGACTGTTCCTCATCAGCGTCTTTCTATGCCAAAGACCCCTTGGCTTGTACGGACGATGCTATGGCGATAGATTGAATAACTCAAATTCATAATTTTCATGCTTTGCATAACCATCAGGAATTCAAATAGATGGACCTGGCCAACCTCAGCGCCTTCATCGCCATCGCCGAAACCGGCAGTTTTTCCGGGGCGGGCGAACGCCTGCACCTGACCCAGCCGGCCATCAGCAAGCGCATCGCCGGCCTCGAGCAGCAACTGGACGTGCGCCTGTTCGACCGCCTGGGTCGCGAGGTCACGCTCACCGAGGCCGGCCGCGCCCTGCTGCCCCGCGCCTATCAGATCCTCAACGTACTCGATGATACCCGCCGCGCCCTGACCAACCTCACCGGGGCGGTGGGCGGTCGCCTGACCCTGGCTACAAGCCATCACATCGGCCTGCACCGCCTGCCGCCGCTGCTGCGTGCCTTTACCCGCCAGTACCCGGCGGTGGCCCTGGATATCCAGTTCCTCGACTCGGAGGCGGCCTACGACGAGGTGCTGCATGGTCGCGCCGAAATTGCCGTGATCACCCTGGCGCCCGAGCCGCACCATTTGGTGCGGGCCGTGCCGGTATGGGACGACGCCCTGGACTTCGTCGCCTCGCCCGAGCACCCGCTGGCCAGCAACGGTGCGGTCAGCCTGGCCGACGTGGCGCGCCATCCGGCGGTGTTCCCCGGCGGCAACACCTTCACCCACCATATCGTCCAGCGCCTGTTCGAAAGCCAGGGCCTGGTGCCGAACATCGCGATGAGCACCAACTACCTGGAAACCATCAAGATGATGGTGTCGATCGGCCTGGCGTGGAGTGTGCTGCCACGTACTATGCTCGATGAACAAGTGGCGCCCATCGCCCTGCCCGGCATACAGCTGTCACGCCAGCTAGGCTACATACTGCATACCGAACGCACGCTGTCGAACGCGGCCAGGGCTTTCATGGCCCTGCTCGACAGCCATGCAGGGTCCGCCTGACCGCTCGTCAGCACGGCATGACATCCACAAGGACGCGTTTTCCGCCAAAGGTCTGGTACCGATGCCCAAATCAGCAAACCGCTTTCCGCGCCTGCCACGCATCCCTGCGGCTGATCCCCAGGAGTCGGAGCTGGCCTGGCAGAACGCTCCCCAGCTGCTGGCCGCGCTCAACGGTGCGCGCCTGGGCGCCTGGCTGTGGGACATCGAGAGTGGCCGGGTGAGCTGGTCACGGGGCACCCAGGCACTGTTCGGCTTCGATCCGCAGCGCCCGCTACCCAACGACGTCGACTACCTGGACCTGCTGCCCGAGGAAGACCGCGCCCGCACCCGCCAGGCGTTCCAGGCCGTGGTCAACGGCGAGCCGGTGGAGCAGGCCATGCGCCACCGCATCCGCTGGCCCGATGGCAGCGTGCACTGGCTGGAGATCAACGGCAGCCTGACCCACGATCCCCATGGCCGGCCGCAGATGATCGGGGTCATCCGCGAGATCACCCGCCAGCGCGAGCGGGAAACCGCGCTGATCAACTCGGAAAAGCGCTTCGCCACCCTGTTCCACCTCAGCCCCAACGCCATCCTCCTGACCCGCCGCCACGACGGCCTGATCATCGAGGTCAACCAGCATTTCGAGCACATGTTCGGCTGGCCGGGAGCCCAGGTGGTCGGCAAGACCAGCCTGGAGCTTGGCCTGTGGGTCAATCCCGAGCAACGCCACCTGGTGATGGACGCCACCCGCGCCGGCAACGGCCCGTTCACCCTGGAAGTGCAGTTCCGCGCCACCAGCGGCAAGATCCACGACGGCATCCTCTGCACCCAGGGCATCGAACTCGAAGGCGTCACCTACCTGATCAGCACCTTCGTCGACACCACCGAGCGCAAGCGCGCCGAGCAGGCGCTCAAGGACAGCCAGGAGCGCCTCGACCTGGCCCTGGACTCGGCCCAGCTCGGCACCTGGGACTGGCATATTCCCAGCGGCATGCTCTACGGCTCGGCCCGCGCCGCCCAGCTACACGGGCTGGACCCGGTGCCGTTCCACGAGTCGTTCGAGGCGTTCTTCGAAGGCGTGCCCGAGCACGAGCGCAGCGTCATGCGCCAGGCCTACCGCAGCCTGCGCGAGGGGCCGGCGGGCAATTACCAGATCACCTACCGCGTGCAGCTGGACAACGGCGCCTCGCGCTATATCGAAAGCCGCGCCCGGCTGTACCGTGACGATCAGGGCAACCCACTGCGCATGGCCGGCACCCTGCTCGACATCACCGACCAGGTCGAGCGCGAACAGCGCCTGAGCGCCTCGGAAGAAAAGTTCGCCAGCCTGTTCCAGGTCAGCCCCGATCCGATCTGCGTGACCCGCCAGGACACCGGCCAGTTCATCGAGATCAACCCGGCCTTCAGCCAGACCTTCGGCTGGAACCCGGAGCAGATCCTCGGCCATACCGCCGAGGAGATCGGCCTGTGGGCCGAATCGGCCGAGCGCGCCCAGCGCATCGAGCGGGTAATCCGCGACCAGGCCCTGAGCAACGTGGCAGTGGTGGTCAACCACCGCAACGGCACGCCGCTGACCTGCGTGATCTCCAGCCGCCTGATCAGCGTCGACAGCCAGCCCTGCAGCGTCACCACCCTGCGTGACATCACCCAGCAGCAACGCGCCGAGGCGGCGCTCAAGGCCAGCGAAGAGAAATTCGCCAAGGCCTTCCACTCCAGCCCCGATGCCATCACCATCACCGAACGCCAGAGCGGGCGCTATGTGGAGGTCAACGACGGTTTCAGCCGGCTGACCGGCTACAGCCCCGAGGAAGTGGTAGGCCGCACGGTCTACGAGATCGGCATCTGGGCCGACGACAAGCAGCGCTCTGCCCTGCTCAACGAGCTGCGTGAGCGTGGCCGGGTGCATCACCGCGAGATGCTCGGGCGCAACAAGCGTGGCGACATCCTCACCGTGGAGGTCTCGGTGGAGCCGATCAGCCTCAACGAGACCGATTGCCTGCTGATCAACGCCCGCGACGTCAGCCTGCTGAAGAACGCCCAGGCGCAGATCCGCCACCTGGCCTACCACGACCCGCTGACCAACCTGCCCAACCGCGCCCTGCTGATGGACCGCCTGAGCCAGCAGATCGCCTTGCTCAAGCGCCACAACCTGCGCGGTGCGCTGCTGTTCCTCGACCTCGACCACTTCAAGCACATCAACGACTCGCTGGGCCATCCGGTGGGCGACACGGTGCTGAAGATCATCACCGCCCGCCTCGAGGCCAGCGTACGCCTGGAGGACACCGTGGCGCGCCTGGGCGGCGACGAGTTCGTGGTGCTGCTCAGCGGCCTGGAGGGCAGCCGTGAGGTGGTGGAGGCCCGGGTCCGCGAGCTGGCCGACACCCTGCGCGAGCTGCTGGCCGAGCCGATGTCGCTGGACGGCCAGCGCCTGCAGGTGACGCCGAGCATCGGCGTGGCGCTGATCCCCGACCATGGCGCCACCCCCGCCGACCTGCTCAAGCGCGCCGACATCGCCCTGTACCGGGCCAAGGACTCCGGCCGCAACACCACCCAGCTGTTCCACACCACCATGCAGAAGGCCGCCAGCGAGCGCCTGCGCATGGAGAGCGACCTGCGCCTGGCCCTGGCCCGGGGCGAACTGGCCCTGCACTTCCAGCCCCAGGTCGATGCCCGCGACAACCGCATCGTCGGCGCCGAAGTGCTGCTGCGCTGGCACCACCCGCAACTGGGCCAGCAGCCGCCGGCGCAGTTCATCCAGGTGCTGGAGGAAAGCGGCCTGATCCTCGAAGTCGGCAGCTGGATCCTCGACGAGGCCTGCGATGCTTGCGCGCGCATGCTCGCGGACGGCCTGATCGACGCCGACGACTTCAGCCTGTGCGTCAACATCAGCCCACGGCAGTTCCGCCAGAACGACTTCGTCGAACGGGTACTGCGCAGCCTCGACGACTACCGCCTGCCGCGGCGCATGCTGACGCTGGAGATCACCGAAGGCATCGTCATCCAGAACCTGGAGGACACCATCAGCAAGATGCGCGAGCTCAAGGGCTACGGCGTGAGCTTCGCCATGGACGATTTCGGCACCGGGTATTCCTCGCTCACCTACCTCAAGCGCCTGCCGGTGGATGCGCTGAAGATCGACCAGACCTTCGTGCGCGACGCGCCGGTCGACCCCAACGACGCCGAGATCGTCCGCGCCATTGTCGCCATGGCCCGCAGCCTGGAACTGGCGGTGATTGCCGAGGGGGTGGAGCTGAGCGAGCAACTGGAGTTCCTTGAGCGGCTGGGCTGCCACCTGTACCAGGGCTACCTGCACAGCCGGCCGCTGCCGTTGCCGGAGTTCCGCCAGATGCTGCTGGAGGCGCCGGCGGATTACTGACTACTCATGGTATTCAGGATTTACACGATCCCTGTAGGAGCGGCCTTGTGTCGCGAAAGGGGTGCGAAGCGCCCCCAGGATTCGTGTATCAAGCTGATATCGCCGGGGCTGCTTCGCAGCCCTTTCGCGACACAAGGCCGCTCCTACAGGGTCCGCACAAAACAAAAAAAGGGCACCCGAAGGTGCCCTTTCTTTCATCCCGCCGAACTCAGTTCAGCGCCGGCTTTTCGCCGTTGATCGGGATGCGCTTGGCCTTGGCTTCTTCCGGCACGATGCGCAGCAGCTCGATGCTGAGCAGGCCGTTGGCCAGGCCCGCGCCCTTGACCTCGATATGGTCGGCCAGGCGGAACGACAGCTTGAAGGCGCGCTGGGCAATGCCCTGGTGCAGGAAGGTGACGCCTTCGCCTGTGTTGTCGCGCTTGCCGCCGGTCACGGTCAGGACGCCTTTTTCGACCTGCAGGTCGAGGTCCTGCTCCTGGAAGCCGGCTGCGGCAACCACGATGCGGTAGTGGTCATCGCCATGCTTTTCCACGTTGTAGGGCGGGTAGCTGCTACCGGCCTCGTTACGGGCGGCGGCTTCGAACAGGTCGTTGAAACGGTCGAAACCGACGGAGTTGCGAAAAAGCGGTGCGAGAGAGAAAGCGGTAGTCATGGTCATTAACTCCTGAGATTCAGCAAGTAAAGTCACTACGCGACCCGACTTCGGCATCGCGTACTCAAGAGATATGTCCGGGCAAACGGCTTTCAAGGGCTGGCCTGAAAAATTTTACGACTGGGCATGGCTTCGTGGGAGCGGGCTTGCCCCGCGATAGCGCCAGCTCAGGCGACACAAGCCTCGACGGCCTGCATCTCCACCCCCAGCAACCTACTGATCCGCTGGCAGTCATCCTCCCGACGCAACTCGGCGAACAACGCCACCGCCTCGGGATAGCCACGGGTCAGCATCGCCAGCCACTGCTTCATCCGCCCCGGCGCGTAGCGCGGCGACAGTTTGTCCTGGGCCTGGCGCCAGAACTCGCGCAACAGCGGCAGCAACTCGTCCCAGCTCATCGGCTGGTACTCGACGCCATCGCGGGCCGCGGCAATCTGCAAGGCCAGGTCCGGGCGCGACACCAGCCCGCGCCCCAGCATGATGTCCTTGGCACCACTGACCTCGCGGCAGCGCCGCCAGTCGTCGACCGTCCAGATCTCGCCATTGGCGAACACCGGCACCGCGACCACATCCTGCACCCGCGCCACCCACTCCCAATGGGCCGGTGGCTTGTAGCCCTCTACCTTGGTCCGCGCATGCACCACCAGGTGCGCCGAACCGCCTTCGGCCAGCGCCCTGGCGCAGTCCAGCGCGCCGTCGGGACTGTCGTAGCCCAGACGCATCTTCGAGGTCACCGGGATATGCGCCGGCACCGCGCGACGCACCTCGCGGACGATGGCATGCAGCAGCTCGGGCTCCTTGAGCAGCACCGCCCCGCCCCGGGACTTGTTGACGGTCTTGGCCGGGCAGCCGAAGTTCAGGTCGATGACCGGCGCACCCAGCTCGCAAGCCAGGGCCGCGTTTTCGGCCAGGCACACAGGATCCGAGCCGAGCAGTTGCACGCGCATCGGCACGCCGGCGGCAGTGCGGGCGCCCTGGCGCAGCTCCGGCGCCAGCTTGTCGAACGACGACGCCGGCAGCAGACGGTCGCAGACGCGGATGAACTCGGTGACGCACCAATCGATGCCGCCCACCCGGGTCAGGACGTCGCGCAGGATGTTGTCGACCAGCCCCTCCATCGGGGCCAGGGCAATTTGCATTTCAGGGTCTCGCCACGAAAAAGGCGGCAGTCTAGCAAAAAACCGCCGCGCTTCAGCGGCCGGTCAGCGCCGGACCGTAGCCGTCGAGGAATTCCGCCGGCATGCGCTTGGGCTTGCCGCTGGACAGTTCGATGCAGGCGAAGGTGGTCTGCGCCCGCAACAGGGTCACGCCGTCACTCGGGCGCTTGAGCTGAAAGCGCCGGGTCATGCGCAGGCGCTGGTCCCAGTCGACGATCCAGGTGGCCAGCTGCAGCTCGTCGTCCTCGTAGGCGGCGGCGAGGTAGTCGATTTCATGGCGGACCACGGCCATCGCCCGGTCCAGCCGGCGATACTCGGCCAGGTCCAGCCCCAGGCGCTGGGAATGGCGCCAGGCGCAGCGCTCCAGCCAGGTGACATAGACGGCGTTGTTGGCGTGGCCGAGGCCGTCGATGTCCTCGCTGCCGACGCGTAGGTCGATGATGAATGGTGCTGCCAGATCCCAGCTCATGCCCGCTCCCGGTGTTCAGTGACGGGCAGAGTGTAACGGATGCTCAGGCGCTTTGCCGCGCGCGCTGGCTGGAGCGTGCCAACAGCTCCATCACCGCCTCGCCCAGCCGCGGGTCGGCCAGCACCCGCTGATGACCGCCCTCCTCCAGCAGCAGCAGGCGGCTGTCGAACCAGGCCTGGTGAATGACCGGCGCCTCGCTGGCCGGCACCACCGGATCGTCCTCGGCGTGCACCACCAGCCCCGGCATATCCAGCTGGTAGCCACTGACATCCAGGCGCGCCACCTGGACGCCGACATCACGCTCCACCTGGCGGATGAACGCGGCCCTGGCCCGGGCCGGCAGGCCAAGACGCCGGGCGAAGCCGCGCAGCACGCCAAGCAGGCGTGCCGGCGCGGCGATGCTGACCGCCGCATCAGTGCGCAGCCCCCATTGCAGGGCCAACAACAGGCTGGCGCCGCCCATGGAATGGCCAATTACCGCCCGCAACGGCGGCAGCTCGGCGGCGGCCTCCAGCAAGGCGCGAGCGAACGCCACCACATGCGCCTGCTCGCCGGGCGAGCGCCCATGGGCCGGCCCTTCCAGCGACACCACGGTGTGGCCGCTGTCGACCAGCCGCTCGATCAACGCCGCGAACTGAGTCGGGCGCCCTTCCCAGCCATGCATCAGCAACACCGTCGGCCCCTGTCCCCAGCGCAGCGCCGACAGCCCGAAACGCAGGGTGATGCGCTCGGCGCGGGCCAGCAGCGGCAGTTCCCAGGGCTTGGGCGGCAAGCTGCGCGGCGTCATGAAGGCACGGCGCATCTTGCCGGCGACATGCTCGGGGACCAGGTGGCCGAGGGTGCCATTGACGCCACGAATCCAGCTCAAAGTAGTCATCGCCTTGCTCCAGGGTCAGGTTGCTCAGATCACCGCCGACTTGGCGGCGCGCAGGATACGGTCGGACAGCTCGCCGTGGCCCAGGGCACGGGCCACGGCCAGGCCGCCCACCATCAGGGCGAAATCGGCAAGCGCCTTGTCGATGTCTTCGGGGCGATCGACCATCTGTGCGGTCATCAGCTCGATGTGTTCGGCCAGCACGTTGCGAAACGCCTCCGGCAGGCGTTGCATCTCGCTCAGTGCATTGGGGATCGGGCACGCCTGCACCTCGGAATCACGGTGCTTGCGCGACAGGTAGAAGGCCGCGACCAGGGCCCGGCGCTCTGCACCATCAAGGGCAGGATCGAGCTGGCCGAGCAAGGCGCGGCGCTCACCCAGCAACTGACTGAACGCCTCGAGCATGAGCTCGTCCTTGCTGTCGAAGTGGGCATAGAAGCCGCCGACTGTCAGCCCCGCGGCGCCCATGACCTGGCTGACGCTCGGCTCGGCCGGCCCCTGCTGGACCAGCGCGCAGCGGGCGGCATCGAGGATGCGTTCGCGGGTCTTGCTCTTCTTGTCGCTCATGGCTCACCTCAAAACATTATGGTCATCATATTATGCTCATAATATTTTCTGGCAAGCGGAATCTGCGGCCATTGATCGGCGCAGCGACATTTTTCGGGAGGCTTAAAAAACAAAAGGCCCATTCAATAATCGAATGAGCCTTATAAGTCCTGCAAAACGCAGGTAAAAAATTGGCGTCCCCTAGGGGACTCGAACCCCTGTTACCGCCGTGAAAGGGCGGTGTCCTAGGCCACTAGACGAAGGGGACTTTAACCTTCGTGCCGACTCGCTATTGCGAATCGTGGCGAATTGGTGGAGCTAAGCGGGATCGAACCGCTGACCTCCTGCATGCCATGCAGGCGCTCTCCCAGCTGAGCTATAGCCCCGAGTAAAACAAATGACTCATCGATCTGGATGATGAGCCATTCAACGCCCGCAAACGCGGGTAAAAGTGGCGTCCCCTAGGGGACTCGAACCCCTGTTACCGCCGTGAAAGGGCGGTGTCCTAGGCCACTAGACGAAGGGGACGTAACCTTCGTGCCGACCCGCTTTCGCGAATCGCGGCAAAATTGGTGGAGCTAAGCGGGATCGAACCGCTGACCTCCTGCATGCCATGCAGGCGCTCTCCCAGCTGAGCTATAGCCCCGGATTTCTAGCCTCGCGGCCCAGCGACATCATGTAACATCGCTTGTGCAAAACTGGCGTCCCCTAGGGGACTCGAACCCCTGTTACCGCCGTGAAAGGGCGGTGTCCTAGGCCACTAGACGAAGGGGACGAACCTTCTTACCTTCAAGACCCGTTTGCTGGAACCGGTCTTGCCTGACGGCCTTGGCCATCAGTCGGAATTTGGTGGAGCTAAGCGGGATCGAACCGCTGACCTCCTGCATGCCATGCAGGCGCTCTCCCAGCTGAGCTATAGCCCCACAATGTCGCTTTGAACCGAAGCGCTGGCTGGGTGCCTGGCGTTTCGTTTTCGTTCATCGCTGTGGACGGGGCGCATATTAAGATCGGATTGCAGGGCTGTCAAACGAATTTTTGAAAATATTCAAAATTTTTTTCACAGATAACAATCACTTACCGCCCTGCCCTGCTGAATCAGAGCGCCGCTCCCTTGTAGGAGCGGCCTTGTGCCGCGAAAGGACCGCAACGCGGTCCCACAATCTGTGCATTGACGCAGAATCGCCGGGGCCGCTTTGCGGCCCTTTCGCGGCACAAGGCCGCTCCTACAGGGGGCAGCGATAGCCGCCATCAGGCGATATTCGCCAGCAGCTTCTCCCACTCCTTGTTTTCCTTCTTCGACACGCCACCGAGCAGGTCGATGGCCTGGCGCAGGCGGTAGCGGGTCAGGTCGGGGCCGAGGATTTCCATGGCGTCGAGCACCGACACCGAGCTGGCCTGGCCGGTGATCGCGGCGAACATCAGTGGCATGGCATCGCGCAGCTTGAACTCCAGCGACTCGACCACGGCCTGGATGCAGCCGGTGATGCGGTCCTTTTCCCACTGGCGCAGGCTTTCCAGCTTCCACAGGATCAGCTGCATCACCTGGCGCACCTGGTCGGCCGACAGCTTCTTGCTCTCGAACAGCTTGGCGTCGAGCTTGAGCGCGCCTTCGAAGAAGAAGCCACCCAGCGGGGCGACCTGGCTGAAAGTCTCGACCCGGCCCTGCACGTGCGGGGCGATCTTCATCATGTAGTCGCTGTTGAACGCCCACTTCTGCACGCGCGCGGCGAACTCTTCCACCGGCAGCTCGCGCAGCCACTGGCCGTTCAGCCACGACAGCTTCTCGATGTCGAAGATCGGCCCGCCCAGGGAGATGCGCGACAGGTCGAAGTGCTCGACCATCTCGGCCAGCGAGAACTTCTCGCGCTCGTCCGGCATCGACCAGCCCATGCGGCCCAGGTAGTTGAGCATCGCTTCGGGCATGAAGCCCATGCGCTCGTAGAAGGTCACCGAGGTCGGGTTCTTGCGCTTGGACAGCTTGCTCTTGTCGGGGTTGCGCAAAAGCGGCATGTAGCACAGCTTGGGCTGTTCCCAGCCGAAGTATTCGTACAGTTTGATCAGCTTGGGCGCCGACGGCAGCCACTCTTCGCCGCGCAGCACGTGGGTGATGCCCATCAGGTGGTCGTCGACCACGTTGGCCAGGAAGTACGTCGGCAGGCCGTCGTTCTTCATCAGCACCTGCATGTCCATGCGGTCCCACGGGATCTCGACGTCGCCACGGAGCATGTCCGGCACCACGCAGACGCCTTCGTTCGGCACCTTCATGCGGATCACGTGCGGCTCGCCAGCGGCCAGGCGGCGCTGCACTTGCTCGTCGCTCAGCAGCAGGGCACGACCGTCGTAGCGCGGGGTTTCGCCGCGGGCCATCTGCTCGGCACGCATCTGCTCCAGCTCTTCTGCGGTGCAGAAGCAGTAGAAGGCGTGGCCGGCGTCAACCAGCTGCTTGGCGTACTTGGCATAGATCTCGCCACGCTCGCTCTGCCGGTACGGGCCGTGCGGGCCGCCGACATCCGGGCCTTCGTTCCATTCGATGCCGAGCCAGCGCAGGGCGTCGAAGATCTGCTGCTCCGACTCGCGGGTCGAGCGCAACTGGTCGGTGTCTTCGATCCGCAGGATGAACTCACCGCCGTGCTGCTTGGCGAAGCAGTAGTTGAACAGGGCGATGTAGGCGGTGCCGACATGGGGGTCGCCAGTGGGCGATGGCGCGATACGCGTGCGAACGGTGGTCATGGAGAGTCTCGAACAAAGAGAAACAAAGGCGGGATGTTAGCAGGGAGCGGGCACCGGGCTCCAGCAATGGCGTGATCGTCACTTGTGAGGGTGCCGCCGGCCACTGTTATATTTGCTTACATTTTTGCAACGACAGCCTCCCATGCCCACTCCACTCAAACGTCGCCTGCTGGTCTTCATCACCCTGGTGCTGCTGGTAGGCCTTGCCTTCCTGGCCCACTGGTACTTCAAGGGGCGCTTCTACGAGAGCACCGACAACGCCTACGTGCAAGGCGAGATCACCCGCATCTCCAGCCAACTGGGCGCGCGCATCGACGAGGTGCGGGTCGAGGACAACCAGCATGTGAGCAAGGGCGACCTGCTGGTGCGCCTGGAAGCCGCCGACTTCGAACTGGCCGTCGAGCGCGCCCGCGCCGCCCTGGCCACCCGCGAGGCGGAACTGGCCCAGGCGCGCAGCCGCCTGACCCAGCAAGGCAGCCTGATCGCTGCCGGCCAGGCCCAGGTCGCCGCCAACCAGGCCACCCTCGACCGCTCGCAGCTGGACCTCAACCGCGCCCAGGCCCTGCGCAAGCCCGGCTTCGTCTCCGAAGAGCGGGTCACCACCCTGTCGGCGGAAAGCCATGTCGCTCGCTCTCAAGTAGACAAGGCCCAGGCCGACCTCAAGGGGCAGCGCCAGCAGGTCGACGCCCTGAACGCCGAACTCAAGCGCCTCGACGCGCAGATCGCCAACGCCCGCGCCGACCTGGCCCAGGCCGAGCTGAACCTGACCCGCTGCGCGATCCACGCGCCGATCAGCGGCACCATCGGCCAGCGCAGCGCCCGCAACGGCCAGGTGGTGCAGGCCGGCGCCTACCTGCTGTCGATCGTCCCCGACGAGGACATCTGGGTGCAGGCCAACTTCAAGGAAACCCAGATCGGCCGGATGCACCCCGGCCAGCGCGCCGAATTGCTGTTCGACAGCTACCCCGACACCCCGATCGAAGGCCGCGTGAACAGCCTGTTCGCCGCCTCCGGCGCGCAGTTCAGCCTGCTGCCGCCGGACAACGCCACCGGCAACTTCACCAAGGTGGTGCAGCGCATTCCGGTCAAGCTGACCTTCGCCGCCGACAACCCGCTGCATGGGCGCATCCGCCCGGGCATGTCGGTCACAGCCACGGTCGACCTGCGCGATGGGGATGCGGATGGCCGGTGACGCGCTGCTGCGCCCCACCGCGGAGCCGACCCGGCGCGACTGGATCGCGGTGATGAGCGTGATGCTCGGCGCCTTCATGGCGGTGCTGGACATCCAGATCACCAACTCGTCACTCAAGGACATACAGGGCGCGCTGTCGGCAACCCTGGAAGAAGGCTCGTGGATCTCCACCTCCTACCTGGTGGCCGAGATCATCATGATCCCGCTGACCGCCTGGCTGGTGCAGCTGCTCTCCGCCCGGCGCCTGGCGGTGTGGGTGTCGCTGGGTTTTCTGGTGTCGTCGCTGCTGTGCTCGATGGCCTGGAACCTCGAGAGCATGATCGTGTTCCGCGCCCTGCAGGGCTTCACCGGCGGCGCGCTGATCCCGCTGGCCTTCACCCTGACGCTGATCAAGCTGCCCGAACACCACCGCGCCAAGGGCATGGCCATGTTCGCCATGACCGCCACCTTCGCCCCCTCCATCGGCCCGACCCTGGGCGGCTGGCTGACCGAGAACTGGGGCTGGGAATACATCTTCTACATCAACATCCCGCCGGGGCTGGTGATGATTGCCGGCCTGCTCTACGGGCTGGAGAAAAAGGAGGCGCACTGGGAGCTGCTCAAGAGCACCGACTACGCCGGCATCGTCACCCTCGGCCTGGGCCTGGGCTGCCTGCAGGTGTTTCTCGAGGAGGGGCATCGCAAGGACTGGCTGGAATCGAGCCTGATTGTCAGCCTGGGCAGCGTCGCCCTGCTCAGCCTGATCCTGTTCGTGATCCTGCAGTTCTCCCGCCCGAACCCGCTGATCAACCTGCGCATCCTCGGCAACCGCAACTTCGGCCTGTCGAGCATTGCCAGCCTGGGCATGGGCGTCGGCCTTTACGGGTCGATCTACCTGCTGCCGCTGTACCTGGCTCAGATCCAGGGCTACAACGCCCTGCAGATCGGCGAGGTGATCATGTGGATGGGCGTGCCGCAGCTGTTCCTGATCCCGCTAGTGCCGCAATTGATGAAGGTGATCCCGCCCAAGGTGCTGTGTGCCCTGGGCTTTTGCCTGTTCGGCGCGGCCAGCTTCGGCTCCGGGGTGCTCAACCCGGACTTCGCCGGCCCGCAGTTCAACCAGATCCAGGTGATCCGCGCCCTTGGCCAGCCGATGATCATGGTGACCATCTCGCTGATCGCCACGGCCTATATCCAGCCCCAGGACGCGGGTTCGGCGTCGAGCCTGTTCAACATCCTGCGCAACCTGGGCGGCGCCATCGGCATCGCCTTGCTGGCGACGCTGCTGGATGCGCGGACCAAGGAGTATTTCGACTACCTGCGCGAGGCACTGGTACCGAGTAACCCCCAGGTGGCGGAGCGGATGGCGCAGCTGGCCGAACGGCTGGGCAGTGATAGCGCGGCACTGGGCAAGCTGTCCGAGATTACCCACCAGCAGGCCTTGATCATGGCCTACAACGATGCCTTCCATTTTGTCGGGATCGGGCTGGCGGTGAGCATGTTGGCGGTGTTGCTGACGCGCACGTTGCCGCAGGGGTTGAAGGCGGGTGAGGCGCACTGAGGAGGCTCATATCACTGTAGGAGCGGCCTTGTGTCGCGAAAGGGGCGCGCAGCGGCCCCAGGTTCTGAGCCACCATCGAAATTGCCGGGGCTGCTGCGCAGCCCTTTCGCGACGCAAGGCCGCTCCCACAGGGGGACAGTTCCCTGCGCGACAGCGCAGCCCGACGGGCTGGACGATCTCCTACAGGGGTTGTGCAGGGGTTTAGCTGGCCAACAGCCGCTCGCGCAGCTTGCCGATCTCGTCGCGCAACTGCGCGGCGGCCTCGAATTCCAGGTCGCGGGCGAACTGGAACATTTTTTCTTCCAGCTGCTTGATGCGCTTGGTGATCTGCGCCGGGGTCTGCAGCTCGGCCTCGTAGCGCTCGGCCTCCTCCGCCGCCTTGGCCATGCCCTTGCGCTTCTTGCTACGTGCTCCCGGTACCGTGGCACCTTCCATGATGTCGGTGATGTCCTTGACCACACCCTTGGGCACGATGCCATTGGCTTCGTTGAACGCCACCTGCTTGGCCCGCCGCCGCTCGGTCTCGTCGATGGCGCGCTGCATGGAGCCGGTGATGTTGTCGGCGTAGAGGATCGCCTTGCCGTTGAGGTTGCGCGCTGCGCGGCCGATGGTCTGGATCAGCGAGCGCTCGGAGCGCAGGAAACCTTCCTTGTCGGCGTCGAGGATCGCCACCAGCGACACTTCGGGCATGTCCAGGCCCTCGCGCAGCAGGTTGATCCCCACCAGTACGTCGAAGGTGCCCAAGCGCAGGTCGCGGATGATCTCGACCCGCTCGACGGTGTCAATGTCCGAGTGCAGGTAGCGCACCCGCACATCGTGATCGGCCAGGTAATCGGTGAGGTCCTCGGCCATGCGCTTGGTCAGCGTGGTGGCCAGCACCCGCTCGCCCAGGGCCACGCGCTTGCCGATCTCCGACAGCAGGTCGTCCACCTGGGTGAGCGCCGGGCGCACCTCGACCTGCGGGTCGACCAGGCCGGTGGGGCGCACCACCTGTTCCACCACGCGGCCGGCGTGTTCGGCTTCATAAGGGCCGGGCGTTGCGGAAACGAAGATGGTCTGCGGGCTGACCGCCTCCCACTCGTCAAAGCGCATCGGCCGGTTGTCCAGGGCCGACGGCATGCGGAAACCGTACTCCACCAGCGTCTCCTTGCGTGAGCGGTCACCCTTGTACATGGCCCCGACCTGGGGAACGCTGACGTGGGACTCGTCGATCACCAGCAGCGCGTCATCCGGCAGGTAGTCGTAGAGCGTGGGCGGCGGCGCACCGGCCGGGCGCCCGGAGAGGTAGCGCGAGTAGTTCTCGATGCCGTTGCAGTAGCCCAGTTCGAGAATCATTTCCAGGTCGAAACGGGTGCGTTGCTCAAGCCGCTGGGCCTCCACCAGCTTGTTGTTCCGGTGCAGAAATTCAAGGCGCTCCTTGAGCTCCTCCTTGATGCCCTCCACCGCTTCCAGCAGCGTCTCTCGAGGGGTCACGTAGTGGCTCTTGGGGTAGAGGGTGAAGCGCGGCAGCTTGCGGATCACCTCGCCGGTCAGCGGGTCGAAGGCGGCGATGTTCTCCACCTCGTCGTCGAACAGCTCGATGCGGATCGCTTCCAGGTCCGATTCGGCCGGGAAGATGTCGATCACATCGCCGCGCACGCGGAAGGTGGCACGGGCGAAGTCCATCTCGTTGCGGGTGTACTGCAGGTCGGCCAGGCGCCGCAGCAGGGCGCGCTGGTCGAGCTTGTCGCCGCGATCGACGTGCAGGACCATCTTCAGGTACGTCTCGGGGCTGCCCAGGCCGTAAATGCACGACACGGTGGTGACGATGATCGCGTCGCGCCGCTCCAGCAGCGCCTTGGTCGCCGACAGGCGCATCTGCTCGATGTGATCGTTGATCGACGCGTCCTTCTCGATGAAGGTGTCCGACGACGGCACGTAGGCTTCGGGCTGGTAGTAGTCGTAGTAGGAGACGAAGTACTCCACCGCGTTGTTCGGGAAGAACGCCTTGAACTCGCCGTACAGCTGCGCCGCCAGGGTCTTGTTCGGGGCCAGCACCATGGTCGGGCGCTGCACCTGCTGGATGACGTTGGCGATGCTGAAGGTCTTGCCCGAGCCGGTCACCCCGAGCAGGGTCTGGTGCGACAGCCCTGCGTCGATGCCCTCGACCATCTGGCGGATGGCCTCGGGCTGGTCGCCGGCCGGCTGGAATCGGGTGACGAGCTGGAACTCGGACATGACGGACCTCGTGAATGTCGCGGCAACTGTAAATTTAGCCAGTAGTCTATACCCAAATGCGCGCCCCAGGCGCGGGATTCAAGCCCGACCTGTGAACGTTCATGTCTATGGACCGGGCAATTCGACCAATGGTCGAAAAATATTTGCGCAAACAGCCGGAAAAGCTGCGCCAGACTGTCGCAGTGACCGGTCGGTATCACTATACTGACTCCCCGTTTGTGCACCGCTTCAGTGCCTTCGGCTGGAGCGTGCCCCCCTATCACTCTCCTATCAGAGCCAAGGTAACAATGAGCCTGTTTTCCGCTGTCGAGCTGGCACCCCGCGACCCTATCCTGGGCCTCAACGAAGCATTCAACGCCGACCCACGCACCGACAAGGTGAACCTGGGCGTGGGCGTCTACTGCAATGAGGAAGGCCGCATCCCGCTGCTGCGCGCGGTGATCGAAGCCGAGACCGCCCGTGCCGCCCAGCACGCTTCGCGCGGCTACCTGCCGATCGACGGCATCGCCCAGTACGACCAGGCCGTGCAGAAGCTGATCTTCGGCGCCGAATCGCCACTGCTGGCGGCCGGGCGCGTGGTCACCGTGCAGGCCGTGGGCGGCACCGGTGCGCTTAAGATCGGCGCCGACTTCCTCAAGCGCCTGCAGCCGGGCGCCGTGGTCGCCATCAGCGACCCGAGCTGGGAAAACCACCGCGCGCTGTTCGAGAGCGCCGGCTTCCCGGTACAGACCTACCGTTACTACGACGCCGCCAGCCAAGACGTCAACCGCGCCGGCATGCTCGAGGACCTGAACGCACTGCCGAGCGGCTCGGTCATCGTCCTGCACGCCTGCTGCCACAACCCAACTGGCGTCGACCTGTCGCTGGACGACTGGAAGAACGTTCTGGAAGTGGTCAAGGCCAAGGGCCACATCCCGTTCCTGGACATGGCCTACCAGGGTTTCGGCGCCGGCATCGACGAAGACGCCTTCGCCGTGCGCCTGTTCGCCGAATCGGGTCTTGAGTTCTTCGTTTCCAGCTCGTTCTCCAAGTCGTTCTCGCTGTACGGCGAGCGCGTCGGCGCGCTGTCGATCGTCACCGCCTCGAAGGACGAGAGCACCCGCGTGCTGTCGCAGGTCAAGCGCGTAATCCGCACCACCTACTCCAACCCGCCGACCCACGGCGCCAGCATCGTCGCCGCCGTGCTCAACAGCCCCGAGCTGCGCCAGATGTGGGAAACCGAGCTGGCCGAGATGCGCGAGCGCATCCACGGCATGCGCAAGCAGATGGTCGAGCTGCTGGCCGAGTATGGCGCCAAGCGCGACTTCAGCTTCGTCGGTCGCCAGTGCGGCATGTTCTCCTACTCGGGCCTGACCGTGGAGCAAGTGGCGCGCCTGAAGAACGAGTTCGGCATCTACGCCCTGGACACCGGCCGCATCGCGGTCGCCGCGTTGAACCAGAGCAACATCCACGTGGTTACCAAGGCCATCGTCGAAGTGCTGTAACTGCTTGATTGTCTTGGGGGAAGCTTGACTTCCCTCAAGCAATGGGTAAGATACGCGCAGATTCCGCGATAGCTCAGTCGGTAGAGCAAATGACTGTTAATCATTGGGTCCCTGGTTCGAGTCCAGGTCGCGGAGCCAAACACTGAAAACCTCCAGATGCGCAAGCACTGGAGGTTTTTTCTTTTCAGGATCCGCCGCTTGTTTTCCGACTGCCCTGGACTATCGTCTGCCTGCGCACCCCGCGCAGCAACGACAGGGAGTCAACATGGACACCGTTCGCAATGCCCAGCAAGCCGTGGAAGTGGTTGCCGATCAATCCATCCTCGCCGCGCAGCAGAAGACGTTCGCGGTAGGCGGCTGCATCGTCGAGAATGCCACCGGCAAGGTGTTGAAGGCCATGCACAACAATGTGCTGATGCCCTACCCCGACAGCACCGCACAACCCCCGTTCCTGCCTCATGATCCGACAGCCCACGGCGAACGCCAGCTGGTGCAGTGGTACTACGACAATCGCCAGGCCCTGAACCTGCCGCCGCCCGGCGCGCTCACCGTGGTCACTACCCTGGATCCCTGCGCGATGTGCGCAGGCTCGCTGCTGACCGCCGGTTTCAATGTAGCGGTCAGCGCCATCGACACCTATGCCGGGGTCAACTACAACAGTCAGTTCGACTTCCCGACTCTGCCGCCGGAAGTGCGCCAGAAAGCCCAGCAAACCTGGGGCTACTACGCGGTAGACAAGCCTATCGATCGGCAGTACCAGGGCTCGACAGGCCCCGTCTTCGCGAATCAAACCATCGACGCGCGGGTATTCAGCCTGACCGGCTCGATCTTCGACGCCAGCGTCAACACGGTACGCGATGCGAGCAACAACAGTGGCCTGGCGCCTGACAAGCTGAAGAACCCGGCATCGCTGCCGGCCAACAGCGCGGTGCGCAAGGCATTGACCGAACTCAGCCCATGGGCATTGACGGTCAAGTTCGACAACCCGCGCATGCCGGGCGCGGCCTTGGCCAAGCCCCTGACGGAAACCGCTCGCCATGCCGACACGATGAATGCCGTGGCCTTGCTGGATCCGTTCGGCAACCTGCTGGCCTGCCTTGGCGGCCAGGAAAAGCAGTCGCCCATCCGCACGGCGTTCATGGAAACCACACGCCGTTATGCCCTGATGCGCTGGCAGTTGATGAACAGCAACGACCCGCAGGTCCGCGCCGAGGCGCAGCAGTACCTCACCCATCCCAAGTACGGCACGTTCGTCTTCCTGTACATCCCTGATCCGCGCACCAGTGAAGCAGTGATGACCTTCGGTGCGTATGGCTCGACCATGGAGGGGCCTGTGCCGCAGTCGTTCCCGTCCAACCTGCAATATGTGCTGCTGCACCCAGGTGTGACGCCGCAGGCCGTGGCGCAGCTGGCGCAGAAGCTGCCGCCCTTCTACACCCAGAGCGTTCAGGTCGCCCCCAGCCAGGTGCTGGACGACGCCCTGATCCAGGCTGCAAAGGGCGCGCTGTAACCCCTCGTTCACTTATTGGGACAGGGGCTCGGTCACTGGCCGCCCCTCGTCCACCAGGCTCCAGACCAGCAGTTTGGCCGGTTGGGTCTTGCTGGCATTGCGCGACACGCTGTGCACGGTGCCCGGCGCCTCGTACCAGAACTCGCCGGCCTTGTAGGTTTTCTCCGGTTCGTCGTTGAGCTTGGAGGTCACCGCCCCTTCCAGCACATAGGCCATGACCGCTCCCGGATGCTGATGGGCGGGCGACGCCTGGCCGGGGCCATAGCTGACCGTGAGCATCACGGCTTTCTTGCCGGGGGCGTTGGTGGGGAGCTGCTCTTGGAGAATCTTGACCTGGTCGGGCTTCTCGCCGTGGGCCCAGGTGGGTGACAACGGGGCGAGCAGGCCTAATGTCAGTAGGGCAATGGGCAGACGGATGGATCGCATGGGGTTTCTCCTGAGGGGTAATCTACCAGCAGGTTAAGCCCAGGGTTGTGAGGGACAAATGGCCAATTCGCGGAAAAAACGGGAGGCCGATTCCCGGTTTATCGTTTTTGCCGTTGCCGTTGCCGTTGCCGTTGCCGTTGCCGTTGCCGTTGCCGTTGCCGATCAAAAGTCTAGCGCCATACCCAACTAGCGACAGCTGCGTCAGCCCAGGCGCCGCCCGTACCTTCGCGACTTCAGGAGGCCGAACGCAGGTCTTGCGGAGGGAGGTGACGGGCATGGATGCCCGTCAAGCGCTGGGGCTCAGGATGGGCCCTGCAGCGCGGTCCTCCCGGGAGCAAGGCCGGAGTGAGGGGACCCGGAGCGCAGCGGAGGGCCGGATGAATGGAGCGCAGCGTTTTTTGGTTACTTTTTGTCGCGTTTGACAAAAAGTGACTCGCCGTAATGGCGAAAAGGTGACTATGCGTCGATATCGTAAATGAATGCGCTTACACCTGTAGAAACCCACACAGATCGCATTTGACTTTGACTTTGACTTTGACTTTGACTTTGACTTTGACTTTGACTTTGACTTTGACTTTGACTTTGACTTTGACTTTGACTTTGACTTTGACTTTGACTTTGACTTTGACTTTGACTTACAGAGCGTGTGTTTTTAAAGCTATATGCGCATTCATTTGCGATGTCGACGCATAGTCACCTTTTCGCCTTTACGGCGACCTTCTTTTGCACGCGGGCAAAAGAAGGCAAAAACCGCTGGCTCCATTCATCCGGCCCCTACGCTTCGCTCCGGGGTCCCCTCGCTCCGTTCTTGCTCCCGGGAGGACCGCGCTGAACGCCCCATCCTGGGGCGCAGCGCTTGACGGGCATCCATGCCCGTCACCTCCCTACGCAAGAACTCCGCTCGGCCTCCTGAAGTCGCAACTGGCGTCGCCTGAACCATCGCGCACTTAGAAGCAAGATCAAGATCAAGATCAAGATCAAGAAATATGAGTTGATGGCTGGGCTATTGTAGTTGTAATGATATGGAAATTCAGAAGCAAGTATTAGACATTACGTCCAATCGGATAAAACTCACCCCGACTCCAAACCCCAAGCCAAACTTCCCCATCAATCTCCCGTGCCACCGCCAGCTCCACCAACTGATAGAACACATTACGATGAATCAACGCTTCGAGGTTGCTGCGCATCAGCACATACGGAGAAGGCTCCTGGGTAACCGGATCAAGCTCGACCCGCAGCGGATGATCAGGCCCAGCCTCGACCTGATCGTCAACATTGCTGGTAAACCGCAGTACCTGCTGCTCCCCACTGCCCTCGACATCCAGCAGCACGGCAACAAACGGCGCGTCATCGACCCGGATCCCGACCTTCTCCACCGGCGTGACCAGGAAGTAGTCGTCCCCGTCACGCCGAATGATGGTGGAGAACAACCGCACCATCGGCTTGCGCCCGATCGGCGTCCCCAGGTAGTACCAGGTCCCGTCCCGGGCGATCCGCATGTCGATGTCACCGCAGAAATCCGGGTTCCACAGGTGCACCGGGGGCAGCCCCTTGTGCGCGGGGATCTGCGCCAGCAGATCGTTGGCCTTGCCGGAATCGCTCATGACGCGCTCGCTCAGTTGCTCATGCCCAGAAGACTACGAGCGTACTCGCGCATCGGCGCGGCAAGCAAATCCTGCGGCGTGTTGTCGTGGAACGTCAACAAACCGCCGCGGCTCTTGATGCGCGCGGTGTCGATCAGGTAGCGGGTGCTGGTCTCGATCAGCATCATCTGCACCACGCCACGGTCCCAGCCCAGGCGATCGACGGCCTGCTCGTCATACCATTCGTCACCGTTGCCGATGCGGTCGTCGGTGCGGGCGAAACGGGTGTACAGCACATAATCGGCACCCACCGCGCGGGCCTCGGCGATCGCATCTTCCAGACCCAGCGGGCCCTGGGCACGGCGCACCAGCGGGAAGTACTCGACGAAGCTCTTGAAGGCCTCCTCGGCCACCGCATTCTGCCGTGGCACCGGCCCCTTGCCCGGCGGCACGAACGCGCCCTGGCCGATGAAGATGAACGAGTCCGGCTGCAGACGGATCGACAGGGTACGGGTGGTGTCGCTGTGGTCCAGCAGGCCCGCATCACTCATGTGGTAACGGACGCCCTCGCCCATATCGCTGACATTCATGCAGCCGCCCAACGCCATCAGCGCCAGCAGCAAGACCAGGCTACGCATCTTTCCTCCAGAAACCGGTGACGAAAAACCGGCGAATAGCCGCAGGATGCAGCTTTTGCGCCAGAGTCAGCCGCCGATCACCTTCATCACCATCACATCGCCGGAAAACGCCACATCCTGCTTGTCCGCCAGGGCCTTCACCAGCAGCCGCTGCAGCGCCGGAAGTGCCTGATGGCGGGGCTTGTCGAGCAGGTCGCCGACAAAGTGACGGTTACTCGACGACAGGCAGCCATGCAGCCAGCCGGTGGACGACAGGCGCAGGCGCGAACAGGTGCGGCAGAACGGCACGCTCTCGTTGGCGATCACGCCGAAATGGCCCTTGCCGGGAATGCGGTAGCGCAGGGCCGTGGCATCCAGCGGGCGCGGCGCCTGCTCATAGCTGTGTGACTGACCGATCAAGGCCAGCAATTGCTCAAGGCCGACGAACTGCTGCAGGAAGGCATTACCGTCGCGTGCCAGGTGGCCCATGCGCATCAGCTCGATGAAGCGCAGCTCATAGCCGCGTTCGAGGCAGTAGTCGAGCAAAGGCAGTACCTGGTCGAGGTTCTGCCCGCGCATGGGCACCATGTTGACCTTGATCGCCATGCCCGCGGCGCTGGCCTGCTCCATGCCCGCCAAGACGCTGGCCAGGTCGCCACCCCGGGCGATCCGGCGAAAGGCTGTGGCGTCGAGGGTGTCGAGCGAAACGTTGAGCCGGCGAATGCCGGCATCACGCAGCAGCGGCAGCTTGCGGATGAGCAACTGGCCGTTGGTGGTCAGGCTGATATCTTCCAGCCCCAGGCCCGCCACCGCGCCGAGAAAGGCTTCCAGTCGCGGGCTGACCAGCGGCTCGCCGCCGGTGATGCGCAGCCGTTCGACCCCGGCCGCCTCCACCAGATAAGCCACGCCTCGGGCCAGGGCATCCGCCGTGAGCTCGTCCTGCGCCGCGACCAGGCGCTTGCCATCGGGCACGCAGTAGGTGCAGGCATAGTTGCAGGCAGCAGTCAGGCTGACGCGCAGGTTGCGAAAGCGCCTGCCTTGACGATCGACGATCATGGATGACTCCGGCATGGAAGATTCTGGCGGGCAAAACCTGACTCAAAAATCAGGTTTTTGCAAGCCTTCCCGTCGAAGCCTGGAGGGAAAGCGCCCACCGGATGTGCGGCGGGCGCTGCTTGAACGGCTTTAGTTCGCGGCTTCCGGGTCGCGCTTGCGCTTGTTGCCCATGCGCACGCCGATGTCCATGAGGAACTGGAAGAAACCTTCCTGATCCTCGAGCACATTGCTCCAGAACGGGGAGTGGTACAGCGCCACCGCGCCATGGACCAGCGCCCAGGCCGCACAGTAGTGGAAGTACGGCGGCACGTCCTCGAGCTTGCCCTCGCTGATGCGCCCCTTGATCAGCTGGGTGAGGCGATCGAAGTTGGAGGCGCGGATGCTGTGCAACTGCTCGACCATTTCCGGCACCTGGTTGCCCTTGACCACCTTCTCTTCCAGGCGGTCGAACAGCCGGTAGCGCTGCGGGTCGCGCATACGGAACTCGAAGTAGGCACGCGACAGGGCTTCCTTGTCGCGGTCGACGTCAGCCGAATGCAATAGCGCGTTCAGGTCGCGCTCGTAGTCGAGCATCAGGCGCAGGTAGATCTCCGCCTTGGACTTGAAGTGCTTGTAGATCGTGCCTTTGCCGATGCCCACGGCGTCGGCGATCATCTCGACGGTGACGCTGTCTTCACCCTGTTCGAGAAACAGCTTGAGCGCCGTGTCGAGGATCTCTTGTTCGCGACGGCGAAACTCACGGACCTTGCGAGGTTCTTTCTGCATAAAGAAGGACTGGGATGACAATCGAAGCGGATTATTATGCCTAACTGGCGGCAAATTGCACGGATCTTCCAACCATGTCTGTGTTTCTTGATGAGTTCGAGCAGGCGCCGGGCCTGTGCTACCTGAATCACGCGGCGATCGCCCCCTGGCCGCGCCGGGCCGCCGAGGCCGTGGCGCGCTTCGCCCGCGAAAACGTGCGCCTGGGCGCCCGCGAGTATCCGGCCTGGCTAGCCACCGAGCGGCGCCTGCGCGAGCGCCTGGCACACCTGCTGAATGCGCCCAGCACCGGCGACATCGCCCTGGTGGGCAACACCTCCCAGGCGCTGTCGCTGGTGGCCTTCGGCCTGGACTGGCGGCAGGGTGACCAGGTCGTCATCAGCAATGAGGAGTTCCCCTCCAACCGCGTGGTCTGGCAGGCCCTGGCCGACCGTGGGGTCGAGGTTGTCGAGGCAAGCCTGGCCGGCGCCGACCCGGAAGCGGCGCTGATCGCCGTCTGCGGCCCGCGGACGCGGTTGCTGGCGGTCAGCGCCGTGCAGTTCGCCAGCGGCCTGCGCCTGGACCTGGCACGCCTGGGCGCCGCCTGCCGCCCGCGCGGCGTGCTGTTCTGCGTCGACGCGATCCAGCAGATCGGCGCCCTGCCCTTCGATGTGCAGCGCTACCAATGCGACTTCGCCATGGCCGACGGCCACAAGTGGATGCTCGGCCCCGAGGGGCTGGGGGTGTTCTATTGCCGCAGCGAGCTGCGCCGACAGTTGAAGCTGCATGCCTATGGCTGGCACATGCTGGATCATCTCGGCGACTTCGAGCGCCGCCAGTGGCAACCGGCGCGCAGCGCGCGGCGCTTCGAGTGTGGCAGCCCGAACATGCTCGGCGCCTGCGCGCTGGAGGCCAGCCTGTCGCTGCTGGAGGAGGTTGGCATGACGGTGGTCGCCGAACAGCTGGGGCAGCGGGTCGAGCAGTTGCATCAAGGGCTGACGACCATCCCCGGGGCGCAGTTGCATAGCCCGGATGATCCTTCACGGCGGGCCGGCATCGTCAGTTTCAGCCTGGATGGTCATGCCAACACCGACATTTATCGGGCCCTGAGCAAAAACGGGGTGATGTGCGCCGTACGCGGCCCCGGGGTACGGTTTTCCCCACATTTCTATACCGACCGCCGCCTGATCGAAGAAGTACTGCGACAGGTCCGACAGATTGCCATGCGTTGAACGCGCAAGGGACTGCGGACGTATTCCAAATCTGTTTAAAAAACGATCAATCACTGCTGGCGGGGCGCCAATCCTGGCCAATACTTGAAGTGTTGGCGCGGCGCATCCCCCCAAGTGTCGTGCCGATAAAGGTGCCCAGGGACCGTGTGCCTTTGTTTTACTCCTAATGGTCTTAACCCGGATTCCCCCCCCAGAACCCGGGTTTTTTTTGCCCGGTTCGGGAGCAAGCGCACAGCGACCTCAGGCCACCCTTGCCAGCGGGAACAGTCGCTTGAAGTTGCTGGTCGTCTGCGCGGCCAGCTGCTCGTAGCTCACCCCACGCAACGACGCCACATACTCGGCCACTTCCCGCACGTACTGCGGCAGGTTCGGCTTGCCGCGATGCGGGATCGGTGCCAGGTACGGCGAGTCGGTCTCCACCAGCAGGCGATCCACCGGTACCTGCCGGGCCACCTCGCGCAGGGCGTCGGCATTGCGGAAGGTGACGATGCCGGACAGCGAGATGTAATAGCCCAGGTCCAGCGCGGCCTTGGCCATCGGCCAGTCCTCGGTGAAGCAGTGCAGCACCCCGGCCTGAGGCAGGCTGGCCTCGCGCAGCAGCGCCAGGGTGTCCTCACGGGCCGCCCGGGTGTGCACGATGACCGGCTTGCCGGTCTGGCGCGAGGCCTCCAGGTGCAGGCGGAACGAGGCCTGCTGCAACTCGGCGGCCTCCGGCTCGTAGTGGTAGTCCAGCCCGGTCTCGCCGATGGCCACCACGTGCGGGTGAGCCAGTTCGCGTAACAGCCACTCCAGGGCCGGCGTCTCGCCCGGCGCCAGGTCGAGCGGGTGCACGCCCACCGAGCAATCCACGTCGGCGTAGCGCTCGCTCAGCGCCTTGACCGCGCCGGCGTTCTCGGCGCTCACGCCGATGCACAGGAAGTGCCCTACCCCCCGCTCACGGGCCGCCTGCAGGGCGGCGTCGAGGGAGCCCTGGTGGGCGCTCAGGTCGAGACGGTCGAGGTGGCAATGGGAATCTACGAGCATGGGAACACGACACACATGAATGAACGGTGGAAATCAGCGCATGCCCGGCAGTTGCACCCAGTGGGCGAGCAAGGCTTCGAGCAGCAGTACACGGTTGAGGTTGGCCTTGCCCAGCACCTTCTGGCGCTGCTCGAGGATCCACGCCTGGACCTCCAGCACCTTGCCCTGGCGGCTCTTCTGCGCCAGGTACTGCAGCACCTTGCGCATGTCGGACAAGCCTAATCCTTCCTCATCCTGGGTCAACTGGTAGCGCAGGATCAGGTGCGACCAGTCGCAGAACCAGTCGAACAGCAGCAGCAAGGGCACGTTGCTCCAGGCCTCGGCCAGCTGGCTGGGGGACTGTTGCTGCTTGAGCAGCTTCTTCACCCCCTCGGTCACCAGCGCCCGCTGCTCGCGCACGCCCTGGGCCTGCAGGCTCACGGCCATCAGCGGCGAACCGGCGGCCAGGGTCAGCAGCTCTTCGCGCTCTTCCTCGGCGCTGTCGACAAGGGCGCCGGCCAGCCAGGCGCGGCTCTGCTCCAGGCTCGGCTGCGGGCAGACGACCTGCTGGCAGCGGCTTTTGATGGTCGGCAACAGGCGGCTGGGCTGGTGGCTGACCAGCAAAAGCACGGTATCGCCGGAAGGCTCCTCCAGGCTCTTTAGCAGGGCGTTGGAGGCATTGATGTTCATCGCCTCCACTGGCTCGATCAACACCACCTTGCGCCCGCCCTGCTGGGCGGTCTGCACCACGAACGACACCAGATCACGCACCTGGTCGATCTTGATCGGTTTGTCGGCCTCCTCCGGCTCCAGCACGAAGTTGTCCGGGTGGCTGCCGGCCTTGAGCAACAGGCACGACTTGCACTGGCCGCAGGCGTCCAGCCCCTGCGGCTGCTGGCACAGCAGCCGCGCCATCAGGCGCTCGGCCAGGGCACGCTTGCCGATGCCCTGGGGGCCGTGCAGCAAGTAGGCATGGGCATGCTGGGCGCGCCCGGCCAGTTGCTGCCAGAGCGCCTGCTGCCAGGGGTAGGCATCAGCCACGGCAACGCTCCAGGATGCCCGGCACCAGGGCGTTGATGGCCTGCTGCACTGCGTTCAGCGGCTGTGCGGCGTCCAGCAGCCGGTAGCGCTGCGGCTGCTGGCCGGCACGCTGCAGGTAGGCCTGGCGCACCGCCTCGAAGAAGGCCTGGCCTTCCTGCTCGAAGCGATCCAGCCGGCCACGGGCCGCGGCGCGGGCCAGGCCCACCTCCACCGGCAGGTCGAATACCAAAGTCAGGTCAGGACGCAGCTCGCCCTGGACGAAGGCCTCGAGGATGGCGATACGCTCCACCGGCAGGCCGCGGCCGCCGCCCTGGTAGGCGTAGGTGGCGTCTGTGAAGCGATCGCACAGCACCACGGCGCCACGGGCCAGCGCCGGGCGGATGACTTCGGCCAGGTGCTGGGCACGGGCGGCGAACATCAGCAGTAGCTCGGTGTCGACCGCCATGCGCTCCTCGCTCGGCGCCAGCAGCAGTTCGCGGATGCGCTCGGCCAGCGGCGTACCGCCGGGCTCACGGGTCATGACCACATCGACGCCCTGCTCGCGCAGGCGTGCCGCCAGGTAATCGCGATTGGTGCTCTTGCCGGCGCCTTCAGGGCCTTCCAGGGTGATAAACAAACCGCTCACGAGTGTTCCTTAGTGTCTTCTGGCACCGACGTGTCAGCCGGCGCGGATTCATCGGTGGGGGCCGGCGCGTCGCTTTCCGGCGCGGGCGCAGGGGCCGCCTCCGGAGCCGCCTGCGGCTCGGGCGTCGCCGGCTCGGCCTGCGGCGCGGGGCTGGAGCGGTAATCCGCCCGACGCTTGAGCTGGAACTCGCGCACCGCGCTGTTGTGATCGTCCAGGTCGTCGGAGAACACATGGCTGCCATCGCCGCGGGCGACGAAGTACAGGCTTGAGCCATCGCTCGGATTGAGCGCGGCATGGATTGCCTCGCGCCCGACCATGGCGATCGGCGTCGGCGGAAGACCGGTCATGGTGTAGGTGTTGTAGGGGGTCGGCTCGCGCAGGTCGGCGCGGGTGATCTTGCCGTTGTAGCGCTCGCCCATGCCGTAGATCACGGTCGGATCGGTCTGCAGCATCATGCCCAAGCGCATGCGCCGCACGAACACGCCGGCGATCTGCCCGCGCTCCTGGGGAATGCCGGTTTCCTTCTCCACCAGCGAGGCCATGATCAGCGCCTGGTACGGGTCGCGATACGGCAGGTCGCTGCTGCGCTCGGCCCACTCCTTGGCCAATACTTCGTCCAGGCGCATGTAGGCCTGCTGCAGCAGTTCGACATCGCTCATGCCGCGCACGAAGCGATAGGTGTCGGGGAAGAAGCGGCCTTCGGGGAACACGCCGGTGTGGCCGAGCTTGTCCATCACCTCGGCATCGGACAACCCCTCGACGGTGTGCTTGAGCTTTTCATGCTTGGCCACCGCGGCACGCACCTGGCGGAAGGTCCAGCCCTCGACCAGGGTGATGTTGTACTGCACCACATCACCGCGCTTCCAGGCGTCGAACAGCTGCCCCACGGTCATGCCCGGGGTCACGCGGTACTCGCCGGTATGCAACGGCGTACCCGTCATGTTGAAGCGCCAGTAAAGGCGCAGCCACAGCGGATCGTCGAGCAGGCCTTCGCTCTGCATGCGATAGAACATACGGTTGGGCGTCGTGCCGTTGGGCACGTCGAGCATGCGCTCCTGCGCCACTTGCAGGGGCTGCTCCAGGACCGAGTTGACCTTCCAGGCGGCCCAGCCCAGTGCCAGGCCGGCGAGGATCAAGCTCATTTCCAGCAGCAGCAGGAATTTGCGTCTCACGAATCAGGTATCCAGTAACGTACGGGCAACGGCCTGCAGTTTACGGGTGAGCGGCCCGGCCGGCCAGTTCAACGCGGCGAATTCACGCACGGGCCAAATGCCGTAGACACTGTTGCAGACGAACACTTCGTCGGCCTGCTCCAGCGCCTCCAGCGGCAAGTCCCGCACCTGGGTGGCAATGCCCAGCAACGCCGCCTGCTCCAGCAGCGCCGCGCGCATCACCCCGGCCACGCCGCAACGGCTCAGCTCGGCGGTCAGCAGCACGCCGTCACGCACCAGGAACAGGTTGCTGTACACCCCTTCGATCACTCGTCCTTGGCCATCACGCATCAAGCCTTCGGCAAACGCCGGATCCTGCCATTCGGCACGGGCCAGCACCTGCTCGAGGCGGTTGAGGTGTTTGAGCCCGGCCAGCAGCGGTTGTTCCGCCAGCCGCGTCTGGCAAGCGTACAGACGCACGCCCTGTTCGGCATGCTCGGCGGGATAGGCCGGCAAGGGGCTGCCCTGGAGGATGCGCCGCGCCTGGGCGCCAGCCGCCGGGGCATAGCCACGCTGGCTATCGCCGCGGGTCAGGATCAGCTTGGCGACGCCCTCGCCCAGCAACTGGGCGAATTGCAACAGTTCATTGCGAACCAGCGTCAGGTCGGCCTCGATCGCCAGGCGCTGGCAACCCAGCGCCAGACGGTCGAGGTGCAGGGCCAGCAGGCTGGGCCTGCCGCCGCGCACGGCGATGGTCTCGAACAGGCCATCGCCGTAGGCCAGGCCACGATTCTGCAGATTGACCGCAGCCGCGTCCTGGCCATCTATCCAGCTGTGCATCAGTCGGCGAACCGACGGAATACCAGCGAGCCGTTGGTGCCACCGAAGCCGAACGAGTTGGACAGCACCACGTCGATCGGCATGCTGCGCGCCTGGTGCGGCACGAAGTCCAGGTCGCAGCCTTCGTCGGGCTCGTCCAGGTTGATGGTCGGCGGCGCCATCTGGCTGTTGATCGCCAGAACGCTGAAGATCGCCTCCACCGCGCCGGCGGCGCCGAGCAGGTGGCCGGTCATCGACTTGGTCGAGCTGACCGCCAGCTTGTAGGCATGCTCGCCGAACACGCGCTTGATCGCGGCCACTTCGGCCACATCGCCGGCCGGCGTCGAGGTGCCGTGGGCGTTGATGTAGCTGACGTCCTCAGGCTGGATGCCGGCATCGCGCAAGGCGTTGGCCATGCAGCGGGCGGCACCTTCGCCGGAATCGGGCGGCGAGGTCATGTGGTAGGCGTCACCGCTCATGCCGAAACCGACCAGCTCGGCGTATATGGTGGCGCCACGGGCCTTGGCGTGCTCCAGTTCTTCGAGCACCAGGGCGCCGGCGCCGTCGGACAGCACGAAGCCGTCACGGCCCTTGTCCCACGGACGGCTGGCACGGGCCGGCTCGTCGTTGCGGGTCGACAGCGCGCGGGACGCGCCGAAGCCACCCATGCCCAGGCCGCAAGCAGCCATTTCGGCGCCACCGGCGATCATCACGTCGGCTTCACCGTAGGCGATGTTGCGCGCAGCCATGCCGATGCAATGGGTGCCGGTGGTGCAGGCGGTGGCGATCGCGTAGTTCGGCCCTTGCAGACCCAGGTGGATCGACAGGAAGCCGGAGATCATGTTGATGATCGAACCCGGCACGAAGAACGGCGAGATCCGGCGCGGCCCTTGCTCGTGCAGGGTCTTGCTGGTCTCTTCGATGTTGGTCAGGCCACCGATGCCCGAGCCCATGGCCACGCCGATGCGCTCGCGGTTGGCGTCGGTGATCTCCAGGCCGGCGTTGCGCACCGCCTGGAAGCCGGCCGCCAGGCCGTACTGGATGAACAGGTCGAGCTTGCGGGCCTCCTTGGCCGACAGGTACTGCTCGACTTCGAAGCCCTTTACCGAGCCGCCAAAACGGGTGGAGTAGGCAGACAGATCCGTATGCTCGATCGGACCGATGCCACTGCGGCCAGCCAGAATGCCCTGCCAGGTGCTCGGTACATCGGTACCCAGTGGCGACAGCATACCCATACCAGTGACCACGACGCGTCTACGCGACACAGTACTCTCCTCATTTCCAAATTACAGAGTCTCTTGCCAGTGCACTGGCGCGGCCAATGGCCTGGCAACAGACTCCGCTGATTGCAGGGCTTGCAAAGAAAAAACCGCACGCCGGCGACGGCAGTGCGGTTTTTCCCGACAAGTAGCGTCGACTGAAACGTCTTAGGCCTGGTGGGCGTTGACGTAGTCGATGGCAGCTTGAACGGTAGTGATCTTCTCGGCTTCTTCGTCAGGGATTTCGGTCTCGAATTCCTCTTCCAGAGCCATCACCAGCTCAACGGTGTCAAGCGAATCGGCACCCAGGTCCTCAACGAAGGAAGAGGTGTTCTTCACTTCATCTTCCTTGACGCCCAGTTGCTCGGCGACGATTTTCTTGACGCGTTCTTCGATGGTGCTCATACCTAGTTTTCACTCCTAATGGACATATGTCAGGCAGCTGGCCGGTGACCAAGTTTATAGGAAGACGCCTGCTTTTCAAGCGTAACGCGCCTTCCACCAGGCCACCGGGCCCTCTGCCCGGAATCTGGTTGCAGCTTTATAACGGATTTTAGGCTCGCAGTATGACTCTTTTTTGAAGCAATCCGTCACATTGAGTTGCGGTTTTTACATGTACATCCCGCCGTTCACCGGCACGGTGGCGCCGGTGACATAGGCTGCGCCGTCGGAAGCCAGGAAGGAAACCACTTTCGCGATCTCCTCGGCCTGGCCCAGGCGGCCCAGCGGAATCTCTTTCTGCAGGGCCTCGCGCTGCGCTTCGGGCAGCTCGCGGGTCATGTCGGTGTCGATGAACCCCGGGGTCACCGAATTGACGGTGATGCCACGCGAGCCCACTTCACGGGCCAGGGCACGGCTGAAGCCCTCCAGGCCAGCCTTGGCGGCGGCGTAGTTGGCCTGGCCGGCGTTGCCCATGGCACCCACCACCGAGCCGATGCTGATGATACGACCCCAGCGGGCCTTGGTCATGCCGCGCAGCACGCCCTTGGACAGACGGTAGAGGCTGTTGAGGTTGGTGTCGATCACGTCGAACCACTCGTCGTCCTTCATCCGCAGCATCAGATTGTCGCGGGTGATGCCGGCGTTGTTGACCAGGATGGCCGGTGCGCCGAACTGCTCGCCGATGGCACCCAGCACCGCGTCCACGGACTCGGCGCTGGTGACGTTCAGCTCAAGGCCGGTGCCATTGATGCCATGCTCTTTCAGGGTGGCGGCAATGCGCTCGGCGCCGGAAGCGGTGGTGGCGGTACCGATCACGGTCGCACCCTGGCGGCCCAGCTCGAGGGCGATGGCCTGGCCAATACCACGGCTGGCGCCGGTGACCAGTGCAACTTTACCTTGCAGGCTCATGCAAGCTTCTCCGAATTCAGGCCAGCGCCGCACGGGTGGCGGCGACGGCGTCTGGGGTGTTGAGGTTGTAGGTGGTCACGCCGTCGGCGCAACGCTTGTTCAGGCCGGCCAGGACCTTGCCCGGGCCGCATTCGACCAGGTTCACCGCACCGCGCTCGGCCAGGGCCTGCACGCATTCTACCCAGCGCACCGGCTGGTACAGCTGTGCCAGCAGATCGTGCTTGAGTGCATCGAGGTCGGCGGCGATGGCGGCGGTGACGTTCTGCACCACCGGGATCTGCGGGGCCTTCCATTCGATGGCGTTGACCGACTCGGCGAAACGCTCGGCGGCCGGCTTCATCAGCGCGCAGTGCGACGGCACGCTGACCGCAAGCGGCAGGGCGCGCTTGGCACCGGCCTCTTTGCACAGCTCCATGGCGCGATCCACCGCCGCCTTGTTGCCGGCGATCACCACCTGGCCCGGCGAGTTGAAGTTCACCGCACTGACCACCTGGTCTTCGGCGGCCCTGGCGCAGATTTCGACCACGACCGCGTCGTCCAGGCCGAGGATCGCGGCCATGGCGCCGTGACCGGCGGGCACGGCCTCCTGCATCAGCTGACCGCGACGCTCGACCAGGCGCACGGCGTCCTTCAGCGACAGGCTGCCGGCGGCGACCAGGGCGCTGTATTCACCCAGGCTGTGACCGGAGACGTAGGCAGGCTGCGCGCCACCCTCTTCCAGCCACAGGCGCCACAGGGCGATCGAGGCGGTCAAAATGGCCGGCTGGGTCTTGTCGGTCTGGTTGAGTTGTTCTTCCGGGCCTTCCTGGACCAGCTTCCACAGGTCGTAGCCCAAGGCCTCGGACGCTTCCTTGAAGGTCTCGACGATTACCGGTTTTTCGGCGCCCAGCTCTTTGAGCATGCCCAGCGACTGGGAACCTTGACCAGGAAAGACGAATGCGAGGGATGCAGACATTGAACAAGCCCTTATGATCTTGTCGTCGGATAGGGTGCGCCGGGCCGTGGGCCGGGCGCGCAATCTGAAAGCTTGGATGGATACACAGACCAAGCGGTCACATTTAAGCACTTCATCGGCGATATGCCTAAGGTCTTTGCTTGTCTGTGCCGGCCCTTTCGCGGGTAAACCCGCTCCCACAGGATTGCCACAGGCCTGAAGGTTGCAGGGCACCTGTGGGAGCGGGTTTACCCGCGAAGAGGCCGGCGCAGGCTACGGCAGCAAGTCCTCCAGACGCCCGTGCAGGCGTTGTGGCAGGTTCTCCTGGATCTCGATCAGCGCCCGCTGGATCGCACTCTGCAACCCCTGCACGCCCGCCGAGCCGTGGCTCTTGATGACGATGCCCTGCAACCCCAGGAAGCTTGCGCCATTGTGTCGCGCCGGCGCCAGGTCGGCCTGCAGGCGCTTGAGCAGCGGCATCGCCATGGCACCCGCCGCCCGCGCCAGCAGCCCGCCACGGAACAACGCCTCGATGCGCGCACCGATCATGGTCGCCAGTCCTTCGCTGGACTTGAGCAGGATATTGCCGACGAAACCGTCGCACACCACCACATCCGCCTCGCCACGGTACAGCCCGTCACCCTCGACGAAGCCGATGTAGTTCAGGCCCCGGGCGCCCTGCAGCAGACTGGCGGCCAGCTTGACCTGCTGGTTGCCCTTGATGTCCTCGGTGCCGATATTGAGCAGTGCCACCCGTGGCCGATGCACGCCCAGGGCCTGGGCGGCCACCGAGCCCATCACGGCGAACTGGTAGAGGTTTTCCGCGCTGCAATCGACATTGGCGCCGAGGTCGAGCAACTGACAGTAGCCTGCCTGGGTCGGGATCGCCGCCACCATCGCCGGGCGATCGATACCGGGCAGGGTCTTGAGCACTAAGCGCGACAGCGCCATGAGCGCACCTGTGTTGCCGGCACTCACGCAGGCCTGGGCCTTGCCATCACGCACCAGTTCGAGGGCGACGCGCATCGACGAGTCCGGCTTGCCCCGCAACGCCTGCGATGGCCGCTCGTCCATGCCGATCACCTCGCTGGCCGCGACAATCTGCAGGCGCGCGCGATCCGCAGCCGCAAGGCCGCTGACGAGATCTTCAAGGAGGGAGGGTTGACCGACGAGGGTCAGGTGCAGCGAGGGGGTAGCCGAAAGGCAGGCAATGCTAGCCTGGACAATGTTGCGGGGACCGAAGTCCCCGCCCATTGCGTCGATCGCGATGATCTGAGCGGACAAGGATTACTCGTCGGCGCCCTTGTCGATCACTTTGCGACCACGGTATACGCCTTCTGGCGATACGTGGTGACGCAGGTGTACTTCACCGGTGCTCTTCTCTACCGACAGAGCTTCTGCCGACAGGGCGTCGTGCGAACGGCGCATGTCACGGGCAGAGCGGGATTTTTTGTTCTGCTGAACAGCCATAATTGATTAACTCCTAAACGTTTGGGTCACGCTTTAACTGCGCCAATACACTGAACGGGTTGGACCGCGATACCTCGTCCTTGCTCGGCTCGGGCTCATCGAGTCCCGCCGGCTGCTGGCATTCTTCCGGATGATGAGCAGGCACGATCGGCAGGGCGAGCAGAAGCTCTTCCTCGACCAACGCCTGCAGATCCAAAGGATCTTCGCCCAGTTCCAGCACGTCATAGCCTTTCGGCAACGACTGGGTGTTCGCACCCTCCTTCACCACGGCGTATGTGCATTCGCTGTGGATCGGCAGGGTGACCAGCTCAAGACAACGCTGGCAAACCATCTTGACTTCGACATCCAGCGCGCTGTGGATAACCACCACGTGCTGTTCATCTCGTTCAAAATCGAACTTCGCCTGCACCGTACCGACATTGTCGGAAAGCGGGTCGCAGAGTCTTTCCAAATCAGCGAGTTGCAGCGAACCTTCGAGGGTTACGCCACGATCAGCCAATTTGCGCGGGTCAACGTGAGGTGGAATCGGGTCATTCAACATAGGCGCAGCATTCTAGGGATGCACCCCCTCCCTGTCAAAGGAAATTAGGTGCCATCTCGCATGTTAGAATTCGGGGTAATTGCCCAGGAGTCTACCATGCTTCCCTTGTTACTGGCTTCCAGCTCTGCGTACCGCCGCGAACTGCTCACCCGCCTGCGCCTGCCCTTCACCTGGGCGAGCCCCGACCTTGACGAACGGCGCCTCGATGGCGAACCCGCCGTCGAGCTGGTCCGCCGCCTGGCCCGACAGAAGGCCGAAGCCCTGGCCGCCAGCCACCCCGACCACCTGATCATCGGCTCCGACCAGGTGGCGGTGCTGGGCGAGCAGATCCTCGGCAAGCCCCACACCTTCGAACGCGCCTGCGAGCAGTTGCTGGAGGCCAGCGGGCAGCAGGTCACCTTCCTCACCGGACTGGCACTGCTGAACACCGCCACCGGCCACTGCCAGGTCGATTGCGTGCCGTTTACCGTTACGATGCGCGAGCTGGATCGGGAGCGCGTGGAGCGCTACGTGACGACCGAGCAGCCACTGGACTGCGCCGGCAGCTTCAAGGCGGAGGGGTTGGGGGTCAGCCTGTTCCAGAGCACCCATGGCTGCGATGCCACGAGCCTGATCGGGCTGCCGCTGATTAGACTGGTGGACATGCTGCACAAGGAAGGCGTGCAGGTGCCTTGAGGATCAGCACTCTCGAGGTTTTGCGTTTTTTGGGATTTAACCGCTCCAATTCAAGATTGCTGGGGTCGCCTTGCGACCCTTTCGCGACACAAGGCCGCTCCTACAGGGGATCGCGCTCTTCTGTAGGAGCGGCCTTGTGTCGCGAAAGGGCTGCAAAGCAGCCCCGGCAAGCTCAAGCCGGGCGCCAATTATCAACACCTTGAAAGTCCCGGGCTTGCCCCGCGATGAATGCCACGCCGACTTCAGCTCAACGCAGCGAAGGCCCCTGGAAGCCCATGTACAGCGCCAGCCGCTCAGCCACGCTGGCACCGATGCGCTTGGAGAAGCGATCGAACGGCGACTCCTGCACAGTGAAGTCCACCAACTCCTTCTCGCCCACGATATCGCGGGCGACATAGCTGGCACTGCCCAGCCCATCCACCAGCCCCAGCGCCTTGGCCTGCTCACCGGACCAGATCAGCCCGCTGAACAGCTCCGGATGCTCCTTGTCCTTCAATCGCTCACCCCGCCCCTGCTTGACCATGGCGATAAACTGGCGATGGGTGGTGTCCAGCACACCCTGCCAGAACGCAGTCTCCTCGGGTTTCTGCGGCGAGAACGGATCAAGGAACGCCTTGTGCTCGCCAGCGGTGTAGGTGCGACGCTCCACCCCCAGCTTGTCCATGGTCCCGACGAAACCATAACCGGCCGCGGTGACACCGATGGAGCCGACCAGGCTGGCCTTGTCGGCATAGATCTCATCGGCGGCACTGGCGATGTAGTAGGCACCGGACGCCCCCAGGTCGGCGATCACCGCATACAGCTTGATGGCCGGATACTCGGCGCGCAGGCGACGGATCTCGTCATACACGTAACCCGCCTGCACCGGACTGCCGCCCGGGCTGTTGATGCGCATGACCACGGCTTTGGTCTTCGAGTCCTTGAACGCTTCGCGCAGACTCTTGACGATGTTGTCGGCACTTGCCGACTCCTGGTCGGCAATCACTCCGCGCACCTCGACCAGCGCGGTATGGTTGCCGCTGCGCGAGGCCGCCTTGTCCACATCCATCAAGGGCGTGAACAGGAACAGGATGCCGAACAGGTAAACGAAGGTCAGCAGCTTGAAGAAGATCCCCCAGCGCCGCGCCCGACGCTGCTCCTGGACACCGGCCAGCAGGGTCTTCTCCAGCAGCTTCCAGCTCTTGCGCTCCTCGCCGGACTCTTCGGGCTCGGGCGCCTTCCATTCGTCAGTCATGCTCACCTACCTTGGAAATTGATCTGCGAAGGCCCTGCCAGCCATTCGCGCAACTGGGAAAAGTGCTCGATGCACACTTGCGGGCCGAATTCGGCCAGGGCCTGCAGCGACATGGCGCCGTAGCCCACCGCCACCGAATGCATGCCGGCATTGCTGGCCATCTGCAGGTCGAACGCCGAATCTCCGACCATCAACGCCCGTCCGGGTTCGACCCGGCAATGGGCGAGAATCTCTTCGAGCATCAGCGGATGCGGCTTGCCACGGGTTTCGTCGGCCGCCCGGGTGATATCGAAATAGCCTTCCCAGCCATTGGCCTTGAGCACCCGGTCCAGGCCGCGCCGCGCCTTGCCAGTGGCCACCGCCAGACGATACCCCTCGGCACGGAACGCTTCCAGCGACTCGACCACGCCATCGAACAGCGGCGACGGCTGCTGGTCCAGCGCCATGTAGACGTCGGCGTAGTGCTGACGGAACGCCTCCACCTGAAGCGCATCGAGGCGCGGGTACAGGGTGGAGATCGCCTCCCCCAACGCCAGGCCGATGATGCCCTTGATCGCCTCGTCGCTGCTGGCCGCCTCGCCGGCGCGCCCGGCCGCCACGTTCATGGCCTCGACGATGCGTCCGATAGAGTCGGCCAGGGTGCCATCCCAGTCGAAGATCAGCAGGTCATAGCTTTTATTCATGGCTCAGGACGCCAGCCGCTCGATGGTCTTGGCCCACATCTCGTCTACCGGCGCCTCGAGCTTGAGCTCGCCCCCGTCGGGCAGCGGCACGGTGAGCTGGTAGGCGTGCAGGAACAGACGCTTGCCGCCCAGCTCGCGGATCTCGCGACTGAAGTCTTCGTCGCCGTACTTGCTGTCGCCAGCGATCATGTGCCCGGCATGCAAGGTATGCACGCGGATCTGGTGGGTACGCCCGGTGATCGGCCGCGCCTCGACGATGGTGGCAAATTCACCGAAACGACGCAGCACACGGAACATCGTCAGCGCGTCCTTGCCCTCGTCGCTGACCTCGACCATGCGCTCGCCGGAACGCAGGTTGCTCTTCTGCAACGGCGCGTTGACCTGCTTCTTCGAGGTCGGCCAATGGCCGCGCACCAGCGCCATGTAGCGCTTGTCCACACCATCGCCGCGCAGGGCGGCGTGCAGGTGGCGCAGCATGCTGCGCTTCTTGGCGATCATCAAAAGGCCCGAGGTGTCGCGGTCCAGGCGATGCACCAGCTCAAGCTCCTTGGCGTCCGGGCGCAGCTGGCGCAGCGCCTCGATCACGCCGAAGCTCAGGCCGCTGCCGCCGTGCACGGCGATGCCGGCCGGCTTGTTCATCACGATCAGCGCCTTGTCCTCGTAGACAATGGCGGCCTCCAGGCGCTGCAGCAGCCCCTGGGCCACAGGCGCCGGCTCGTCGCGTTCGGGCAGGCGCACCGGCGGCACCCGCACGATATCGCCGGCCTGCAGCTTGTACTCAGGCTTGATCCGGCCCTTGTTGACCCGCACCTCACCCTTGCGCAGGATGCGGTAGACTAAGGTCTTGGGCACGCCCTTGAGGGCCGTGATGAGGAAATTGTCGATGCGCTGGCCGGCAAGCTCCGGCGGGACTTCGATCAGCTGAACGCCGGAAGTCGGGGGGGTATTGGTCGTCATGGCGGGATCATAACAATTTTTTATGGAATTGAAGCACTTAATCATTGCTGCTATAGTCGCGAACGCCGCCAAAAGCGGCAGGCCAGCGGCACCAGGCTCTACGCCGGCCCTGACCATCGCAATTCCCGAGGACGCGAGGCCGTCCTACGGAGCGTTCGCCAGTTTAACTAAATGCCTGGAATCGCCACCAGCGCTGTGTAGAGAAGACCGAAAAAAAACGACAAGTGCGGTGTTTCACCTGCTTACCCGATTCTTTTCGCCGTACCTCTGCCCGCCACCGTCGTTTCCGCGCATTCGGGCGAATGCTTCGGAAATACCTGCCTTGGATATGTTATGGCGCCAGCCCGGAACCGGGCTGGCGAAAAATGCAACCCGTTGCGGATTCAGCGCGCGGCAGCACCGAATTTTCAAGGGATACGTGCAGGGTGGAGATGTACAGCCCTCGGACCGTGTGGCACCGAACCCGCCCCAGCGCCCCACTCAACGGGCGATGAGCGGACAAGGTCCTGAACAGACGCCTTCGTGGCGTCCACGGACGACCGGTTGATTCCTCCTCCTGACTGAGTGCACCAGGCCCGCTCGATTGATTCGGATAACCTTCGAAAAGCTCGACTGGTCTTTTGGCACCGCAAAACAGGACGCGTCGTCGCGACAACGGCAGGCTGGGCAACCGGCTGGTGCCGAACGTCGCCAGACACGGGGGTGGCCCGCCACCCTTTGCGCACCTTGGCACCGACCCTGAGAAGTCGTGTGTGCCGCACGCCGTTTCCGGCAGCCCGGAAACCGACGGTACAACATGAAAAGAATGCTGATTAACGCAACTCAGCCCGAAGAGTTGCGTGTAGCCCTGGTGGACGGCCAACGTCTCTACGACCTGGACATCGAGTCCGGCGCCCGTGAGCAGAAAAAGGCCAACATCTACAAAGGCAAGATCACCCGGATCGAGCCCAGCCTCGAAGCCGCCTTCGTCGACTTCGGCTCCGACCGTCACGGCTTCCTGCCGCTGAAGGAAATCTCCCGCGAATACTTCAAGAAAGCCCCTGAAGGCCGGGTCAACATCAAGGAAGTCCTGAGCGAAGGCCAGGAAGTCATCGTCCAGGTCGAGAAGGAAGAGCGCGGCAACAAAGGCGCCGCCCTGACCACCTTCATCAGCCTGGCTGGCCGTTACCTGGTGCTGATGCCCAACAACCCGCGCGCCGGCGGCATCTCCCGCCGCATCGAAGGCGAAGAGCGCAACGAATTGCGCGAAGCGCTGAACGGCCTGACCGTTCCGGGCGACATGGGCCTGATCGTGCGCACCGCGGGTCTGGGCCGCAGCAGCGAAGAAATGCAGTGGGACCTCGACTACCTGCTGCAGCTGTGGACCGCCATCAAGGAAGCCTCGCAAGACCGCGCCGCGCCGTTCCTGATCTACCAGGAAAGCAACGTCATCATCCGCGCCATCCGCGACTACCTGCGCCAGGACATCGGCGAAGTGCTGATCGACAGCATCGACGCCCAGGAAGAAGCCCTGACCTTCATCCGCCAGGTGATGCCGCAGTACGCCAGCAAGGTCAAGCTATACGAAGACAGCGTGCCGCTGTTCAACCGCTTCCAGATCGAAAGCCAGATCGAAACCGCCTTCCAGCGCGTGGTCGACCTGCCGTCCGGCGGCTCGATCGTCATCGACCCGACCGAAGCCCTGGTGTCCATCGACATCAACTCGGCGCGCGCCACCAAAGGCAGCGACATCGAAGAAACCGCCCTGCAGACCAACCTGGAAGCGGCCGAAGAGATCGCCCGCCAACTGCGCCTGCGTGATATCGGCGGCCTGATCGTCATCGACTTCATCGACATGACCCCGGCCAAGAACCAGCGTGCCGTCGAAGAACGCGTACGTGAATGCCTCGAGGCCGACCGTGCCCGCGTACAGGTAGGCCGCATCTCGCGCTTCGGCCTGCTGGAAATGTCCCGTCAACGCCTGCGTCCATCGCTGGGCGAAAGCAGCGGCATCGTCTGCCCGCGCTGCTCCGGCACCGGCATCATCCGTGACGTCGAGTCGCTGTCGCTGGCGATCCTGCGCCTGATCGAGGAAGAAGCGCTGAAGGACCGCACCGCCGAAGTGCGCGCCCAGGTACCGATCCCGGTGGCCGCCTTCCTGCTCAACGAGAAACGCAACTCGATCACCAAGATCGAACTGCGCACTCGCGCACGCATCATCATCCTGCCGAACGATCACCTGGAAACCCCGCACTTCGAAGTCCAGCGCCTGCGCGACGACAATCCGGACGTGCTGAACAACCAGTCCAGCTACGAGATCGCCTCGACCGAGACCGAAGAAGCGCCGCAGCCGACCGCCACCCGCACCCTGGTGCGCCAGGAAGCCGCGGTCAAGACCGCGCCGGCCCGCGCCAACGCCCCGGTTCCGGCCACCCCTGAAGAGCAGCCAGTCGCCGCCACGCCGGTCTCCGCACCAACCGTCGCCGAGCCAAGCCTGTTCAAGGGCCTGGTCAAGTCGCTGGTCAGCCTGTTCGCCGGCAAGGAAGAGCCTGTCGCCGCCCCGGCCGCTACCGAGAAACCGGCCGCCGAACGTTCGCCACGCAACGAAGAACGTCGCAACGGTCGCCAGCAGAGCCGCAACCGCAACGGCCGTCGCGAGGAAGACCGCAAGCCACGCGAAGAGCGCGGCGAGCGCGCCCCGCGTGAAGAGCGTCAGCCCCGCGAAGAGCGTGCCCCGCGTGAAGAACGTGCGCCACGTGAAGAGCGTCAACCACGACAGCCGCGTGAAGACCGCCGTGGCAACCGCGAAGAGCGCGTGCGCGAACTGCGCGAGCCGCTGGACGCCGCACCGGTCGCCCGCGAAGAACGCGCCCCGCGTGAAGAGCGTGCACCACGCGAAGAACGCGTAGCCCGTGAAGAGCGCGCCCCACGCGAAGAGCGTGCACCGCGTGAAGAACGCGCTCCTCGCGAAGAGCGCGCACCGCGTGAAGAACGCGCTCCTCGCGAAGAGCGTGCACCGCGTGAAGAACGCGCCCCACGCGAAGAGCGTGCACCGCGTGAAGAACGCGCCCCTCGTGAAGAGCGTGCGCCACGTGAGGAACGCGCCCCACGCGAAGAGCGCCAACTGCGCCCTGAGGTGCAGGCCGCCGAACAGGCCGTGGAGCTCGCCGAGGAGCAACTGCCGAACGAAGAGCTGCTGCAGGACGAGCAGGAAGGCGCCGATGGCGAGCGTCCACGCCGCCGTTCCCGTGGCCAGCGTCGTCGCAGCAACCGTCGTGAGCGCCAGCGCAACGCCAATGGCGAGCTGATCGACGGCGGCGACGAAGACGCCGGCGAAGAGCAGCCACAACAGCACCAGGCCACCGAGCTGGGCGCCGAACTGGCAGCCGGCACTGCCGTCATCGCTGCCGTTGCCACCAGCAACATCAGCGCCGACGCCGAGGCCGAAGCCAACCAGCAGGCCGAACGCGCCAGCGCCGCTGTCGCCGAGACCCAGGTGGAAATCACCGAAGTCGTGGCTGAGCAGGTCGCAATCGCCCCGGTGGTCGAGCAGCCTGTCAGCGAGCCAGTGGTCGCCGCCGAGCCGAGCATCGAGCCTGTCGTAGAAGTGGCGCCGCAGCCTGTGGTTGAAGAAGCCGCCATCGAGCAGCCGACCGCCGTTGTCGAGGCAGTTGTCGAGCCTGCAGCGGTCGTGGAAGCCCCAGTGGTGGAAGCGGGCGAGATCGAGAAGGCACCGGTTGCCGAAGTGGTCGAAGCCCAGGCGCCAGTCGCCGAGCAGACGGCTCCGGTGGTCGAAGCCGTCGAAGCCCAGCCTGAAGTGGTCGAAGCCCCGGTGGCCGAGCCTGCGCCAGCCGTGGTTGCCGAAGAAGCGCCGGTCGAGCCGTCCACCATCATGCTGCCGAACGGCCGTGCGCCGAACGACCCGCGTGAAGTGCGTCGCCGCAAGCGTGAAGCCGAAGCAGCCGCTGCTGCCCTGGCCGCCGCCGCCCCGGCCGAAGCCCTGGAAACCGCTGATGAGCACAAGCCTCATCACGGTTGATAGCCTCGGCTGAATGAAAAAGCCCCGCCAGTGCGAACTGGCGGGGCTTTTTCTTTGTCGGTGCGGATGACACCGACCTTACTCATAACCTATAGATTTAGCAGGGCCCTGTGGGAGCGGCTTTAGCCGCGAACACCGGCGAAGCCGGTGCCATCCACCGCGTCGCTTGCTTCGCGGCTAAAGCCGCTCCCACAGGTTGCGCGCCGGCCGCCTGATCAGTACAAGTTTGGCTCCATCTCCAGCTCGACCCCGAAGCGCTCGAGGATATCCGCCTGGATACGCCGCGCCAGCGCATGCAACTGCGCCCCGCTCGCCTGGCCGTAGTTCACCAGCACCAGCGACTGCAAGCGGTGCACCCCGGCATCGCCATCGCGATAGCCTTTCCACCCCGCCTGCTCGATCAACCAGCCGGCCGCCAGCTTCACCTGGCCATCAGCCTGGGGATAGGCCACCACGCCAGGATGCCCGGCACGGATACGCTCGGCCAACGCAGCGGGCACCACGGGGTTCTTGAAGAAGCTCCCGGCGTTACCCAGCTCAGCCGGATCCGGCAGCTTTTCCCGACGGATACTGCAGATCGCATCGCTGATCGCCTGCGCGGTCGGCTGCTCGACGCCCTGCTCCGCCAGGCGCTGACGCACCGGGCCGTAGTCCAGATGCGCCTGCAAGGTGCGGTTCAAGGCAAAGCGCACGCGCACAATCAGCCAGCGCCCGGGGTTGCGCTTGAACAGGCTGTCGCGATAACCGAACGCGCAGTCCTCCAGCGAGAAGTCCCGCAGCTCGCCGGTCTCGCGGTCCAGCGCGGTCAAGCCGGCGAACACATCCTTGATCTCCACGCCATAGGCACCGACGTTCTGCATTGGCGCGGCGCCCACGGTGCCGGGGATCAGGCTGAGGTTTTCCAGCCCGCACAAGCCCTGCCCCAGGCTCCACTGCACGAAGGGGTGCCAGGGCTCGCCGGCCTCGGCCTCCACCACCACCCGCTCGCCGTCGTCGCTGAGCAGGCGTCGGCCACGGCTGGCAATGTGCAGCACCAGGGCCTCGACATCGCGGGACAGCAGCAGGTTGCTGCCGCCGCCAATCACCAGCACCGGCACCTGCCGCTCGGCGGCCTGGGCCAGGGCCTGGCGGACTTCGTCGTCGTCATGGGCCTGGGTGAAGTAGCGGGCACTGACATCGATGCCGAAGGTGTTGTAGGGCTTGAGCGACACGCGCTCCTGCCAGTACGCCGTCATAACCGCCCCTTGATTTCCACGACCAACTCGCGGCAGGCCGCCTCGATCAGGTCCAAGACCTGCTCGAAGCCTTCGGCGCCGCCGTAGTAAGGATCCGGCACTTCGTCCAGGGCCGCGCCATAGCGGCGCAGGAACAGGTCGAGCTCGCCCTTGGCGTTGTGCGGGCGCAGGGCCTGCAGGTTGCCCAGGTTGCTCTTGTCCATGGCCAGGACCAGGTCGTACTCGGCAAAATGCGCCGCCTTGACCTGCTGGGCGCGCTGGCGCGACAGGTCGTAGCCACGGGCCAGGGCGGCCTTGCAGGTACGGCTGTCGGGCGCCTTGCCGACATGCCAGTCGCCGGTGCCGGCGGAGGCCACCTGCACCACATCACCCAGGCCTGCGGCCTCGAGCTGGTGGCGCAGCACGCCTTCGGCGGTCGGCGAGCGGCAGATATTGCCGAGGCAGACGAACAAGACGCGCATCAGGCCTCCAGCAAGCGCCGTACGCGCTCCAGGTCTTCAGGGGTGTCCACGCCCACGGCCGGTGCCTCGATGGCGTCGGCGACATGGATGCGCACGCCGTGCCACAGGGCGCGCAGCTGCTCCAGCGACTCGGTCTGTTCGAGCCAGCACGGGCCCCAGGCGACGAAGTCCTGGAGGAAACCCACGCGGTAGGCGTACATGCCGATGTGACGGCGATAAGGCACGCCCTCCGGCAACTGCTCACGATCCTTGGCAAAGGCATCACGCGCCCAGGGCAGCGGGGCGCGGCTGAAGGTCAGGGCCAGGCCATGTTTGTCGCTGACCACCTTGACCGCATTGGGATTGAAGATGGTTTCTGGCGCGTGGATCGGCTCGGCCAGGGTGGCGATGCCGGCTTCCGGGTGCGCCGCCAGGTTGGCCGCCACCTGGTCGATGATCACCGGTGGAATCAGCGGCTCGTCGCCCTGCACGTTGACCACGATGGCATCGGCGGCCAGGCCCAGCTGGGCAGCCACCTCGGCCAGGCGATCGGTGCCCGACTCGTGGTCGGCGCGGGTCAGCAGCACTTCGGCACCGAACGCCCGGCAGGCCTCGACGATGCTGGTGTCGTCGGTGGCGATGACCACACGACTGGCGCCGCTCCTGCGCGCCTGCTCCCACACATGCTGGACCATCGGCTTGCCGGCGATCGGCAGCAACGGCTTGCCCGGCAGGCGCGTGGAGCGCAGCCGGGCGGGGATCACCACGGTGAAGTCCAGGCTCATTTGTCCAGGCGCTCTTCGTCGGTCAGGGTGCGTGCCTCGCTTTCCAGCATCACCGGGATGCCGTCGCGGATCGGATAGGCCAGGCCCGCGCCCTTGCTGATCAGCTCGGTCTTGTCGGCGCTGAGCTTGAGCGGGCCCTTGGTGATCGGGCAGGCCAGGATATCGAGCAGTTTGGTGTCCATGGAGGTGTCCTTGCGACGGAAAATGAAAAAAGGCTCAGGGGCGGCCGGACAGCAGGCGGTCGAGCTGGGCGTCGAACCAGGCGCTGAAGGCGGGCGTCGGCACGGCGTCGACCGCCAGGTACCACCAGTCGTCGGCGGCGAAGGGCCGGCATTTCACCGCATCCTTCTCGGTCATCACCAGAGGCAGCGGTGGGCTGAACGACAGCACTTCACGGCTGTAGGGCGCATGGTCGGCGAAAGGGTGCGGCACCGGCTGCCAGTGTAGCCCCAGCAGGGTGTTGAAGAAACGTTGCGGATTGCCGATGCCGGCCACGGCGTGCAGCGCCTGGCCAGCCGGGAACAGGTCAAGGTCGCGGCGCTCGCCGCTGCGCAAGTTGATCAGCGCTGACGGTTGCAGGCGGAAGGCAAAGCCATCGTCGCGATCAGCCTCGGCGCCGTTGAACAGCACAGCGTCCGCCTCGCCCAGCCGCTCGGCCGGTTCACGCAACGGGCCAGCGGGCAGGCAGTGGCGATTGCCCAGGCCACGGGCGGCGTCGATCAGCACCAGCTCCAGGTCACGGGCCAGGCGGTAATGCTGCATGCCGTCGTCGCACAGGATCAGGTCGGGCGCGTCGCTGGCCAGCAAGGCCTGCACGGCGCGGGAACGGTCAGGGTCGATCACCAGCGGCACGCCGGTGCGCTGGACGATCAGCAAGGGCTCGTCGCCGGCCTGTGGCGCAGGCTGGTCAGCCTGGACACGCCAGGGATAGTGCGGCGGCTTGGCGCCATAGCCACGGCTGACCACGCCGACCTTGAGCCCCTGCCGGCGGCAGTGCTCGATCAGCCAGAGGATCATCGGCGTCTTGCCGGTACCGCCGACGGTGATGTTGCCCACCACGATCACCGGCACCGGGGCACGGTAGCTGGGGCTTTCACCACTGAGGAAGCGCGCGCGCTTGCGCGTCACCACGCGCCGGTACAGCGCCTCCAGCGGGCGCAATACGGCAAGTGCCGGGTGCCCGGCGTACCAGGCGGCGAGCAGACGGTCGGCGAAGGCCATCAGGGCTTGCCCTGCGCGGCCTCGACGGTGGTCATGCGCAACTTGCTGAAGCCGAGCTTGCCGGCCGCGTCCATTGCAGTGATCACAGCCTGGTGCGGGGTCTTGCCGTCGGCGCTGATGGCCAGCGGCAGGGTGATGTCACCGCCGGACTCCTTTTCGATCGCCTCGGTCAGGGTGTCCAGGTCGCTCTTGGGCAGCAGGTGGTTGTTCACCGAGTACACGCCGTCGGCGCTGATGGAGATCTCCACCAGCTTGCCCTGGTCGGCCGGTGGCTGCTCGGCGCTGCTGGCCTCGGGCAGCTCGACGCGCAACTGGGTCTCGCGGGTGAAGGTGGTGGTGACCACGAAGAACAGCAGCAGCACGAACACCACGTCGATCAACGACGCCAGGTTGATATCGACGTTCTCGCGCTGGCGATTGCGCCGGAACTTCACGCCTTGCCTCCGGCCACTTCCACTTCGCGGTCGCCCTGCAGCACTTCCACCAGCTTGATCGCCTCCTGCTCCATGCCCACCACCAGTTCGTCGATGCGGCGAAGCAGGAAGCGGTGGAAGAACACCGCCGGGATACCGACCATCAGGCCGGCCGCGGTGGTGACCAGGGCCTTGGAGATACCCCCGGCCAGGACGGCAGCGTTGGCGGTCATCTGCGAGCCCATGAAGGCGCTGAAGATGTCGATCATGCCCAGCACGGTGCCCAGCAGGCCCAGCAGCGGGGCCATGGCGGCGATGGTGCCGAGGGTGCTGATGTAACGTTCCAGCTCGTGGATGACCCGCGAGGCGGCCTCCTCGATGCACTCCTTCATGATCTCGCGGCCGTGGCGCGAGTTGGCCAGGCCCGCGGCAAGGATCTCGCCCAGCGGCGAGTCGGCGCGCAGGGCCTTGAGCTTGTCACTGGTGAGTTGTTTGTCCTTGATCCACATCCACACCTGGCCCAGCAGGTGCGGCGGGGTGACACGGCTGGCGCGCAGGGTCCACAGGCGCTCGACGACGATCGCCATGGCGACGATGGAGCTCAGGATGATCGGCAGCATCATCCAGCCACCGGACTTGACCAATTCCCACACAGTTAGCATCCCCTCGGAAAAAGGCCGCCACTCTACCATAGGACCGCCTGGGGCTCATCTGCCGGAGGTCAGGGAATTCCTGTGTTGACCTGGCGAGCCCCGGGGCTGCTTTGCAGCCCTTTCGCGACATAAGGCCGCTCCCACAGGACTGCGCGATCCCTGTGGGAGCGGCCTTGCGTCGCGAAAGGGGCGCAAAGCGCCCCCGGCTCAATCCTCGATGGAG
>NZ_QJRP01000032.1 GCF_003205295.1 Pseudomonas mosselii | reverse complement strand
CCGCCAGGTCCTCGAACCCCACCTGCCCGCCGACCGCAGCGGCCGGGTCATCGTCATCGGCGCCGGCAAGGCCGCCGCGGCCATGGCCGAAGTGGTCGAGAAAAGCTGGCAGGGCGAAGTCTCCGGCCTGGTGGTCACCCGCTACGGCCATGGCGCCAGTTGCCAGAAGATCGAGGTGGTCGAAGCCGCCCACCCGGTCCCCGATGCCGCAGGCCTGGCCGTGGCCAAGCGCGTGCTCGACCTGGTCAGCAACCTGAGCGAAGACGACCGCGTCATCTTCCTGCTGTCCGGCGGTGGCTCGGCCCTGCTGGCCCTGCCCGCCGAAGGCCTGACCCTGGCCGACAAGCAGCAGATCAACAAGGCCCTGCTGAAATCCGGCGCCACCATCGGCGAGATGAACTGCGTGCGCAAGCACCTCTCGGCGATCAAGGGCGGCCGCCTGGCCAAGGCCTGCTGGCCAGCCACCGTCTACACCTATGCGATTTCCGACGTGCCCGGCGACCTCGCCACGGTCATCGCCTCCGGCCCCACCGTGGCCGACCCGAGCACCTCGGCCGACGCCCTGGCGATCATCAAGCGCTACAACATCGACGCGCCCAAGGCCGTCATCGACTGGCTCAACAACCCGGCCTCCGAGACCGTCAAGGCCGATGATCCGGCCCTGGCCCGCAGCCACTTCCAGCTGATCGCCAGGCCCCAGCAGTCGCTGGAGGCCGCCGCGGTGAAAGCCCGCCAGGCCGGATTCAGCCCGCTGATCCTCGGCGACCTGGAAGGCGAGTCGCGCGAAGTGGCCAAGGTGCATGCCGGCATCGCCCGGCAGATCGTCCTGCACGGCCAGCCGCTCAAGGCACCCTGCGTGATCCTCTCCGGCGGCGAGACCACCGTCACCGTGCGCGGCAACGGCCGTGGCGGGCGCAACGCCGAGTTCCTGCTCAGCCTCACCGAAAGCCTCAAGGGCCTGCCCGGCGTGTACGCCCTGGCCGGCGACACCGACGGCATCGATGGCTCGGAGGACAACGCCGGCGCCTTCATGACCCCGGACAGCTTCGCTCGCGCCGAGGCCCTGGGCCTGTCGGCCAGCGATGAGCTGGACAACAACAACGGCTATGGCTACTTCGCCGCCCTCGACGCGCTGATCGTCACCGAGCCGACCCGCACCAACGTCAACGACTTCCGTGCCATCCTGATCCTCGAGACTCCGCAATCATGACGCCTGATAAAAAAGTCAAAATCCTCGCCACCCTCGGGCCTGCGATCAAAGGCATCGATGACATCCGCCAGCTGGTCGAGGCCGGGGTAAATATCTTCCGCCTCAACTTCAGCCACGGCGAACACACCGACCACGCCCTGCGCTACCAGTGGATCCGCGAAGTCGAGCAGCAGCTCAACTATCCGCTGGGCATCCTCATGGACCTGCAGGGGCCAAAGCTGCGCGTCGGCCGTTTCGCCGACGGCAAGGTCCAGCTGCAACGCGGCCAGGCCCTGCGCCTGGACCTGGACAAAACCCCGGGCGACAGCCGCCGGGTCAACCTGCCGCACCCGGAGATCATCGCCGCGCTGGAGCCGGGCATGGACCTGCTGCTGGACGACGGCAAGCTGCGCCTGCGCGTCACCGCCAAGCACGGCGACGCCATCGACACCGAAGTGCTGGCCGGTGGCGAGCTGTCCGACCGCAAGGGCGTCAACGTGCCCCAGGCAGTGCTCGACCTCTCCCCGCTGACCGAAAAGGACCGCCGCGACCTGGCCTTCGGCCTGGAGCTTGGCGTGGACTGGGTGGCGCTGTCGTTCGTCCAGCGTCCCGAGGACATCGTCGAGGCGCGCCAGCTGATCGGTGACCGCGCCTACCTGATGGCCAAGATCGAGAAGCCCTCGGCGGTCGAGCAGCTGCAGGCCATCGCCGAGCTGTCCGACGCGATCATGGTCGCCCGTGGCGACCTGGGCGTGGAAGTGCCGGCCGAGAGCGTGCCGCAGATCCAGAAGGGCATCATCAATACCTGCCGCCAGCTGGGCAAGCCTGTGGTGGTGGCCACCCAGATGCTCGAGTCGATGCGCTTCTCCCCGGCCCCGACCCGCGCCGAAGTTACCGACGTGGCCAACGCCGTGGCCGAAGGCGCGGATGCTGTGATGCTGTCGGCCGAGACCGCCTCGGGCGACTACCCGCTGGAAGCGGTGCAGATGATGAGCAAGATCATCCGCCAGGTGGAAAACGGCCCGGACTACCAGGCCCAGCTCGACGTCGGCCGGCCCAAGGCCGAAGCCACGGTGTCCGATGCCATCAGCTGCGCGATCCGTCGCATCAGCGGCATCCTGCCGGTGGCGGTGCTGGTCAACTACAGCGAGTCGGGGAATTCCACCCTGCGCGCCGCCCGCGAGCGGCCACGGGCGCCGATCCTCAACCTGACGCCGAACCTCAACACCGCGCGCCGCCTGAGCGTGGCCTGGGGCGTGCACTCGGTGGTCAACGACCGCCTGCGCCAGGTCGACGAGGTGGTCTCCACGGCGCTGGAGATCGCCCAGGCACAAGGCATGGCCAGCCGTGGCGACACGCTGCTGATCACCGCAGGTGTGCCTTTCGGCAAGCCGGGTTCGACTAACACCTTGCGGATCGAGACCTTGGTTTGAGATCGCCGGGGGCGCTCTGCGCCCCTTTCGCGACACAAGGCCGCTCCTACAGGGATCGCGCCCAGGCATGAATACACGATCCCTGTAGGAGCGGCCTTGTGTCGCGATTGGAGGGCGCAGCCCTCCCCATACACCGATGTAACAGAACTGCGGAAAACCGAGGCCCAAAGAGGCCCACCGCTCCCCCACCCACCTTGCCGACTGCCCATGTACACCAAGAATTTCGTCAACCCGTGCCCCGACTGGGCCACGGCCTTGCTCAACGGCTTCAGCCAGGTGCTGCTGCTGCGCAATCCCCTGTGTGGCCTGTGCTGCCTGCTGGCCATCCTGCTGACCGCGCCGAACCTGGTCGGCGGCGCCCTGCTCGGCGCCCTCGCCGGCCTGCTCACCGCCCAGCGCCGCGGCTACGACCGCGCCGATCGCCAGGCCGGGCTGTACTGCTACAACGGCGTGCTGATCGGCATCCTGATCAGCGCCGTGCTGCCTTGGTCGGCGATCCTGCCGCCGCTGATCATCGCCGCCGGCGGCCTGTCGAGCATGCTCACCCACCAGTGGCGCAAGCGTGGCGGCAAGCTGCTGATCGCCTACACCGCACCCTTCGTGCTGCTGGGCTGGGCCACCCTGCTGCTGGCCGAGCCCTCGATCAGCAGCTTCGTCGAAGCCGATCCGGTGTATGCGCTACTGCGCGGCGTGGGGCAGATCTTCCTGCTCAACAAGCCCATGGCCGGCCTGCTGATCGTCATCGGCATGTACTTCGCCAACCCTTATGCCGCCACCTGGGCACTGATCGGCTCGGCCATCGGTGGCGGTGTCGCGCTGTTAGCGGGGGAAACGCAGGCCGCGTGGCTGGGGCTGTATGGCTTCAATGCGGCACTGGCCGCCCTGGCCTTCAGCCGCCAGGGCGAGAAACCCTGGGTGACCTTGCTCGCCATCGCCTGCGCCCTGCTGTTGCAGCCGTTGTTCAATCTGCTGCCGATCGCCGGGCTGACCGCGCCGTTCGTCACCGCCTGCTGGCTCATGCACGTAGGCAACCACCTGGCCCAGCTCAACCAGCGCCGCAACGCGCCTCGCTTGCACAGCTGAAACACAGCCCCTAGGCTCTGCCCATTCGCACAATGGAACGCGCCCATGGACAACCCTTCGAGCCTGCGCGAGCGGCTCTACGTCATCGTCTTCCAGACCGACACCACGGCTGGAAGGCGCTTCGACAAGATGCTCCTGCTGATCATCCTGGCCAGCCTGGTCACGGTGATCCTCGACAGCATCGACGATGTTCACCAGAACTACGCCGGGCTGCTGGCCGGGATCGAGTGGGGTTTCACGGCGATCTTCCTCGCCGAGTACATCACCCGCCTGTACTGCTCGCCCAAGCCGCTGCGCTATGCCTTCAGTTTCTACGGGCTGGTCGACCTGCTGGCGATCGTGCCGGGGATCATCGCCCTGTACTACAGCGACGCGCAGTACCTGTTGATCATCCGCGTGGTGCGCATGCTGCGGATCTTCCGCGTGCTCAAGCTCAGCCCCTACCTCAAGCAGGCCCATTACCTGCTGGCGGCGCTGCAGGGCAGCAAGCAGAAGATCATCGTGTTCCTGGTCAGCGTGTCGACCCTGGTCACCGTGTTCGGCACGCTGATGTATGTGATCGAAGGACCGGAGCACGGCTTTACCAGCATTCCCAAGGGCATCTACTGGGCCATCGTCACCCTGACCACGGTAGGCTTCGGCGATATCGTGCCGAAGACGCCGCTGGGGCAGGTGTTGTCATCGCTGGTGATGATCACCGGTTACTCGATCATTGCCGTGCCCACCGGCATCTTCACCGCCGAATTGGCCAATGCCCTGCGCGGTGAGCAGTTGCAGCATGACTGCCCGACCTGCGCCAAGCATCACCACGAACATGGCGCGGCGTTCTGTTCGCGCTGTGGCAATGCGTTGTTTCCCAAGCAGTGAGGCTGACTGTGCTGGCCCTTTCGCGGGTAATCCCGCTCCCACAGGGATTTCGCAGTGTTCAAGGGCTGCTGAGTACCTGTGGGAGCGGGTTTACCCGCGAAGAGGCCGGCACTGACAACGACATAACCAAAGACCGTTTTGTTCTTTAACCCACGCAAAGCCACCCGCTATAGTCGCTGGCAAATCGCCAACCCTTTGAACCAGAACAAGGAATGCCCCCAGTGAAAAAACTCTTCAGCGCCTCGCTGCTCGCCGCGGGCCTGGCCCTGGGCAACCTCGCCCAAGCCGCCCCTACCCTGCTCAACGTCTCCTACGACGTGATGCGCGACTTCTACAAGGACTACAACCCGGCGTTCCAGAAGCACTGGGAGAAAGAGCACAACGAGAAGGTCAACCTGCAGATGTCCTTCGGCGGCTCGAGCAAGCAGGCGCGCGCGGTGATCGATGGCCTGCCAGCCGATGTGATCACCATGAACATGGCCACCGACATCAACGCCCTGGCCGACAACGGCAAGCTGGTGCCGGACAACTGGGTGAGCCGCCTGCCGAACAACAGCGCGCCGTTCACCTCGGCCACCGTGTTCATCGTGCGCAAGGGCAACCCCAAGGCGCTGAAGGACTGGCCGGACCTGCTCAAGGACGGCGTGCAGGTGATCGTGCCCAACCCCAAGACCTCGGGTAACGGCCGCTACACCTACCTCTCGGCCTGGGGCTACGTGCTCAAGCAGGGCGGTGACGAAACCAAGGCCCGCGACTTCGTCGGCAAGCTGTTCAAGCAGGCGCCGGTGCTGGACACCGGTGGCCGCGCCGCCACCACCACTTTCATGACCAACCAGATCGGCGATGTGCTGGTAACGTTCGAGAACGAGGCCGAGATGATCGCCCGCGAATTCGGCCGCGACCAGTTCGAGGTGATCTACCCGAGCGTGTCGGCCGAGGCCGAGCCACCGGTGAGCGTGGTGGACAAGGTGGTGGCCAAGAAAGGCACCCAGGCCGTGGCCGAGGAATACCTGAAGTACCTGTGGTCGCCCGAGGCCCAGGAGATCGCCGCGAACAACTACCTGCGCCCGCGTGACGCTACCGTACTGGCCAAGTACACCGACCGCTTCCCGAAAGTCGACTTCCTGTCGGTGGAGAAGACCTTCGGCGACTGGCGCACCGTGCAGAAGACCCACTTTAATGACGGTGGCGTGTTCGACCAGATCTATACCAACAAGTAACCAACGCCCGCTCTCAAGGAGCAAACCGTAACTCATAGATTTAGCTAGACCCTGTGGGAGCGGCCTTGCGTCGCGAAAGGGGCGCGTAGCGGCCCCAGATTCCGAGCCACCATCGAAATTACTGGGGCTGCTGCGCAGCCCTTTCGCGACGCAAGGCCGCTCCCACAGGGGGACAGTTCTCTGGGCGATCTCCTACAAGAGTCCTGCTTCATGCCTGCTGGCGGAAAACCAAGGCTTTGAGGCCACCCTCCGGATCCGCATCCGGAAACTCCGGCGGATTCTCCAGCCGCTCGACGAACGCCAGCCCCGGCGCCTGCTCGGCCATCCCCTCGATGAGAAACTGCGGCCCGATCCCCGGATCGTTGACGCAAGCCAGCACCGTGCCGCCTTCGTTCAGCAACTCCGGCAAACGCCGAAGGATCTTGGCGTAGTCCTGGGTCAGCACGAAGCTGCCGCGCTGGAAGGTCGGCGGGTCGATGATGATCAGGTCATACGGCCCGTACTTGCGCACCTTGCCCCACGACTTGAAGAGCTCATGCCCCAGGTACGCGACCCGCGAGGCGTCATGGCCGTTGAGCCGGTGGTTGTCGCGGCCCCGGGACAGCGCCGACTTGGCCATGTCGAGGTTGACCACCTGCTCGGCGCCACCGGCGATCGCCGCCACCGAAAAGCCGCAGGTGTAGGCGAACAGGTTGAGCACGCGCTTGCCGGCCGCCTGCTCGCGCACCCAGCGTCGGCCGTAGCGCATGTCGAGGAACAGGCCGTTGTTCTGGCGCACGCCCAGGTCGAGCAGGTACTTCAGGCCGTCCTCGATCACCTCGCGCTGCTGGCACGGCGCGCCCCACAGCCACTGCCCGGGGCTGTCCGGCAGGTAGCGGTGCTGCAGCAGAATGGCCTGGCCGGCCCACTGCGGGCGCTCGGCCAGCGCCATCAGCATCGCTTCCAGCTCCGCCAGCTGGCCCTCGGGCGGCTCGCGGAACAGCGCCACCAGCAGCACGCCATCGAGCCAGTCGACGGTGATCTGCTCGAGCCCCGGCCAGCAGCGGCCACGGCCATGGAACAGGCGGCGGGTCTCCAGGGGGGCGGGATCGAGGGCGGCGAGCAAGTGCTGCTCGAGGGTGGCGATGGCTGGGCTCATGTCGGCTACGGTCAGGCAAAAGCGCCATTCTACCCGCTCGCGGCCGGGCCGGGCGGCCATCGATGAAGGGGATGAGAGGGTTTGCGGCACTTTTGTCGCTTTTTTCTTGCCGGGGCGCTGTGGATAGTGCGGCCATCCCTCCCTGAAACCGGATCACTGCCATGTCACCCCTGAAAGTCGAATTCTTCCACGATGTCGTCTGCGGCTGGTGCTTCGTCCTCGCCCCGCGCCTCAAGCAGCTGCAGGACGAACTCAACCTGGACATCCAGCACCGCAGCTTCATCCTGCAGACCAGCCGCGAGGCGATGGTCGAGCGCTTCGGCTCGATGCCCAAGGCCAAGGAAACCATCCTCAGCCACTGGCTGTCGTGCTCGCGCGCCGAGGACGTCAAGCGCATCAACATCGAAGCCATGCGCCAGCAGGACTTCGAGTACCCCACCGGCCTGCTCGCCGGCCTGGCCTGCCAGACCGCCAAGGCGCTGGGCGGCAACGAAGGTCACGAGCGCATGTTCGACCGTCTGCAGGAAGCCCACCTGGTGCAGGCCCGCAACATCGGCGACCGCGCCACCGTGCTGGCGGTGGCCGCCGAGGCCGGCTTCGACCCGCAGGCCTTCGCCACGGCATTCGACCAGCAGGCGCCGCAGATGCTCGACGAAGAGCTGGCCCTGGGCCGGCGCCTGGGCATCAGTTCGGTGCCCAGCCTGGTGATCGATGGCCGCTACCTGGTCCCCGGCGCCCTGAGCCTCGAGCAACTGCGCCAGACCTTCATCCAGGTCCGTGCCAACCAGAACCAGGCACAAGGAGCCGCACAATGAACAATCGCTACTGGATCGCCGCCGGCGCCTCGCTGTCGCTGCTGACCATGGCCCTGCTGCCCGCCCCGGCTGTGATGGCCAACGACGCCCCCGCCGCCCAGGCCAACGCCACCCCGGTGGCGGTCGCCCGGGTGCAGTCCGGCCCCATGCCGCAGGTGCTCAGCGCCGTCGGCACCCTGGAGGCGGTGCACCAGGTCAATGTCTCGCCGGAAGTCGGCGGGCGCATCACCGCGCTGGAGTTCACCGCCGGCAAGGCCGTGGCCGCCGGCCAAGTGCTGGTCAAGCTCAACGACGCGCCCGAGCGCGGCGAGCTGGCCAAGCTGCAGGCCCAGGCCAAGAACGCCAAGCTGGCCCTGGAGCGCACGCGCAAGGTGCTGCCGCTGGCCTCCACCCAGGCCCAGCTCGACCAGGCCCAGGCCAACTACGACCAGTTGCTTGGCGAGATCGCCCAGGTCCAGGCGCAGATCGCGCAGAAGACCATCCGCGCCCCGTTCGCCGGCGTGCTGGGCATTCGCAAGGTCAACCTCGGCCAGTACGTCAGCCCCGGCGACAGCCTGGTGACCCTCACCGAGCTGTCGCGCCTGCATGTCAACTTCCCGCTGCCCGAGCAGTCCGCCGCCGCCCTGCAGGCGGGCCAGGCCATCACCCTCAAGGTCGACGCCTGGCCGCAGCAGCGCTTTGTCGCCGCGGTCACCACCCTGGAGCCGCAGATCGATCCGGGTGCCCGCTCCATGCAGGTGCAAGCGACCCTCGACAACCCCGGCCAGCAACTCAAGCCGGGCATGTTCGCCAACGTCAGCATCGAGCTGCCGAGCCACGCCGACGTGCTCAGCGTGCCGGAAACGGCGATCAGCTACAGCGCCTACGGCAACTCGCTGTACGTGCTGCGCGAGAAGGACGGCGCGCTGCGCGTGGAGCAGGTGTTCGTCAAGCTCGGCGCCCGCCGCGACGACCGTGTAGTGGTGCTCGACGCGCTGACCCCGGGCGACCGCGTGGTGGTGTCCGGGCAGATCCGCCTGAGCAATGGCATGCCGGTGCGGGTCACCGACGACACCCTGGCCGCCAGCACCACGCGCAAGCCGGACCTGGCCCAGCAGTAATGGGTTTGCGTGCCACTGAAAAGGACCTGTAGCACCATGAAATTCACCGACCTGTTCATCCGCCGCCCGGTACTGACCCTGGTGGTCTGCGCGATGATCGTCATGCTTGGCCTGCTGGCGCTGCTGAACCTGCCGATCCGCCAGTACCCGCAGCTGGAAAGCGCGACCATCACCATCACCACCGAATACCCCGGCGCCCGCTCGCAGCTGATGCAGGGCTTCGTCACCCAACCCATCTCGCAAGCCGTGGCCTCGGTCGACGGCGTCGACTACCTGAGCTCGACCTCGACCCAGGGCAAGAGCGTCATCAGCGTGCGCCTGAAGCTCAACGCCGACTCCAACAAGGCCCTCACCGAGATCATGGCCGCCGTCAACCAGGTCAAGTACCGCCTGCCCGAAGGCGCCTACGACTCGGTGGTGGCCAAGTCCTCCGGTGAAGGCACGGCGGTGATCTACATCGGCTTCTCGAGCAAGGACATCGGCCTGCCGGCGATCACCGACTACATCTCGCGGGTGGTGCAGCCACGCGTGGCGGCCATCGACGGCGTCGCCGAGGCGCAGATCCTCGGCGGCCAGAAGCTGGCCATGCGCCTGTGGCTGGACCCGGCGCGCATGGCCGCGCGCAACCTGTCGGCCAGCGACGTGGCCGAGGCCATCCGCCAGAACAACTTCCAGGCCGCCCCCGGGCAGACCAAGGGCCAGTACGTCTCGGCCAACATCAACATCAACACCGACCTGACCAGCGTCGACCAGTTCCGCCAGATGGTGGTGCGCCGCGACGGCGACACGCTGATCCGCCTGAGCGACATCGGCACCGCCGAGCTCGGCGCCACCTCCTACGACACCAGCGGCATCATGGACGGCGAGCCGGCGGTGTTCATTGGCCTGCACGCCACCCCCGCCGGCAACCCGCTGACCATCGTCGGCGCGGTGCAGGAGATGATGCCGCAGATCCGCGAGACCATGCCGCCGGGCATGACCGCCAACATCGTGTTCGAAGTGGCGCGCTTCATCCAGGCGTCCATCGACGAGGTGGTCAAGACCCTGATCGAGGCCGTGGTGATCGTCGCCGTGGTGATCTTCCTGTTCCTCGGCTCGCTGCGCAGCGTGCTGATCCCGCTGGTGACCATCCCGCTGTCGCTGATCGGCGCGGCGGCGATCATGAGCCTGTTCGGTTTCAGCATCAACCTGCTGACCCTGCTGTCGATGGTCCTGGCCATCGGCCTGGTGGTGGACGACGCCATCGTCGTGGTGGAGAACGTCCACCGGCATATCGAGGAAGGCAAGTCGCCCTTGCAGGCGGCGCTGGTCGGTGCCCGCGAGATCGCCGGCCCAGTGATCGCCATGACCCTGACCCTGGCCGCGGTGTACGCACCCATCGGCCTGATGGGCGGGCTCACCGGCGCGCTGTTCAAGGAGTTCGCCTTCACCCTCGCCGGCGCCGTGGTGGTGTCCGGCGTGGTGGCGCTGACCCTGTCGCCGGTGATGAGCGCCTTCCTGCTCAACCGCCAGGCCAGCGAAGGGCCGATGGCCCGTGGCGCCGAGCGCTTCTTCCAGTGGTTGGGCAAGGGCTACGGCCGCGTGCTGGACGTGTCCCTGCACCACCGCTGGCTGACCCTGGCGATTGCCGCGGCGGTGTTCGTCAGCCTGCCGATCCTCTACCTCGGCGCCCAGCGCGAACTGGCGCCGGTCGAGGACCAGGCCCAGGTGCTGGCAGTGGCCAAGGCCCCTCAGTACGCCAACATCGACTACACCGAGATGTACGCGCACCGCATGGACCGCCTGTTCGCCACCTTCCCGGAAACCGACATCACCTGGGTGGTCAACGGCAACGACGGCCCGCGCACCGCGTTCGGCGGCGCCAACCTGAGCACCTGGGAAAAGCGCCAGCGCAGCGCCGACCAGCTGCAGGCCGAGATCCAGAAAGCCGTCGGCGAGATCGAGGGCGTGGCCATCTTCGCCTTCCAGCTGCCGCCACTGCCTGGCTCCACCGGCGGCCTGCCGGTGCAGATGGTGATCCAGAGTTCCCAGGACCACCGCGTGGTGTTCGACGCCATGGACAAGATCAAGCAGGCGGCCATGGCCAGCGGCCTGTTCGCCGTGGTCGACAGCGACCTGGACTTCAACAGCCCGCTGGTCAACATCAACATCGACCGCAGCAAGGCCAACGACCTGGGCATCAGCATGCAGGCCATCGGCGACGCCCTGGCGGTGCTGGTGGGCGAGAACTACGTCAACCGCTTCGCCCTCGACGGCCGTTCCTACGATGTGATCCCGCAGGTGGCGCGAGCCCAGCGCCTGTCGGCCGAGATGCTGGTCGGCCAGTACGTCAAGGCCGCCAACGGCGCCCAGGTGCCGCTGTCGACCCTGGTCAGCTTCGACATGTCGATCGAGCCCAACAAGCTGACCCAGTTCAACCAGCTCAACTCCGCCACCCTGCAGGCAGTGCCGGCACCGGGCGTGAGCATCGGCGACGCGGTGCAGTTCCTCGCCGCCCAGGCCAATGCCCTGCCCACCGGCTTCAGCCATGACTGGCTGTCGGATGCCCGCCAGTTCGTTCAGGAAGGCAGTGCCCTGGTGGTGACGTTCATCTTCGCCATCCTGGTCATCTACCTGGTGCTGGCGGCACAGTTCGAAAGCCTGCGCGACCCGCTGGTGATCCTGGTCAGCGTGCCGATGTCGGTGTGCGGCGCACTGATCCCGCTGTACCTGGGCTACGCCACGGTGAACATCTACACGCAGATCGGCCTGGTGACCCTGGTCGGCCTGATCAGCAAGCACGGCATCCTCATGGTCGAGTTCGCCAACGAGCTGCAGCAGGCCGACCAGCTCGACCGCCGCACGGCCATCGAGCGCGCAGCGCAGATCCGCCTGCGGCCGATCCTGATGACCACCGCGGCCATGGTGGTGGGCCTGGTGCCGCTGCTGCTGGCCAGTGGCGCCGGTGCCCACAGCCGCTTCAGCCTGGGCCTGGTGATCGTCATCGGCATGCTGGTCGGCACGCTGTTCACCCTGTTCATCCTGCCCACCGTGTACTCGCTGCTGGCCAAGGACCACCGCGCCAGCGAAGACCCACGCCTGCAGGAACTGGCCGCCTACACCCAGCCGGCCTAACCCTTTAGCCCGCCCTCCCCTGTGGCAGCCGTGATCGGCTGCCCCTGGGAGCGGCCGGCCCGAATAAAGAGAAACGACATGCTACGTAAGACCCTTCTGCCCCTGCTGCTGCTGGCGCCCCTGGCCCAGGCCGTTGCCGCCGACCGTGCGACGCTGATGTCGGTGTACGCCCAGGTGGTCGAGCACAACAGTGACATGGCCGCCGCCCGCGAGAACTACCTGGCCCGCCGCGAGGCCGTGCCCCTGGCCCGCGCCCGCCTGCTGCCGCAGGTGGCCCTGGATGCCGAGGCCGGCGACGTGCGCAGCGACCGCCGCCAGGTCGAGCAGCGCAGCGGCAGCCTGTACCGCCTGAGCCTCGACCAGCCGCTGTTCGACCTCAGCCGCTGGTTCGACTTCAAGGCCGCGCAGTCCGAGAACGAACAGGCCGAACTGGACTTCTCGGCGTTCCAGCAGCAGCTGATCCTCGACACCGCCACCGCCTACTTCGACACCCTGCTGGCCGAGGACAACCTGGCCACCGCCAAGGCCGAGCTGCGCGCCTTCGACCGCCAGTTGCAGCAGACCCGGCTGAGCTATGACGCCGGCCTGTCCGACCAGAACGACATGCTCTCGGCCCAGGCCAGCTTCGACCGCGCCAGCGCCAACCTGATCGACAGCCAGCGCCGCAGCGAGGACGCCTACCAGGCGCTGATGCGCCTGACCGGCCAGGCGCAACCGGCATTGGCCGGGATCCGCCACAGCCTGCCGGTGCAGGCGCCGGTGCCCGAGCGCGCCGAGGCCTGGGTCGAACAGGCCATGGCGCAGAACCTGCGCCTGCGCGCCAGCCAGGCCGCCGTCAGCCAGGCCGGCCAGACCCTGCGCAGCAGCAAGGCCGATCACCTGCCGACCTTCAACCTGGCCATGGGCTACAGCGAGGGCGACAGCGACCTGATGGACTCCAGCGCGCACTTCGGCCAGCGCTCCGGCAACCAGCGCGACAGCTCGGTGATGGTGCAGATGAAGCTGCCGCTGTTCAGCGGCGGCGGCACCAGCGCGCGAGTGCGCCAGGCCACCCATGAGCTGGCGCGCACCGAGTACGGCCGCACCAGCCTCGAGCGCGAGGTGCTGGAAGGTTCGCGCAACGCCTTCCGCGCGGTGGTCAGCGATGTCGAGCAGGTGCGCGCGCGACGCCAGAGCATCGTCTCCAGCCAGGGCTCGTTGCGGGCCACCGAGGCGGGGTATGAGGTGGGCAGCCGCAACATCGTCGATATCCTCGATGCGCAGCGCGACCTGTACAACGCGGTGCGCGACTACAACGTCTCGCGCTATGCCTACATCGTCGACAGCCTGCGGCTCAAGCAACAGGCCGGCAGCCTGAGCCCGGATGACCTGCGCGAGCTGGCGGGGTATCTGAAGCTGGATTACGAGCCGGAGCGGGATTTCCTGCCGAGTGATCTGCGCGGGTAAGGTATTGGCAATCGCGGGGCCCGCTCCCACGACAGCGTGTTCAGCGTCATCCCTTTCAAGGTGTTGAGAATTGGCGTCCGGCTTGGGCTTGCCGGGGCTGCTTTGCAGCCCTTTCGCGACACAAGGCCGCTCCTACAGGGGCGCGCGGTCACCTGTAGGAGCGGCCTTGTGCCGCGATAGGGCCATCGGATCAACCGCAGCGGTTCATCCCCAACTCCATATCATCAATCAACGCCTTGGCCATGGCACTCAACATGCGCGCTGCGCTGCCCGCCATCAGGTCGCCCTCCATCTCGGCCTCACAGGTGAGGTGGCGAATGCAGCCAAGCAGCACCGACAATTCGCTGAAGGCATCCGCGAAGGGGATGCCCGGCTCGACCTTGAACAGGTCCATGCAACGGGTCCGGCCTGCGGTACGTGCGTTGGTCATGGCTGTACCCCTGGCTTGTGTTCGAGCAAGGCACAGGCCAGCTGGCCGAGGTAGTCGCTGGCGGTGAACAGACGGTCCTGGGCTTCGCCGGGGTCGGTCTTGAAGTAGATATCGAGGACATCGGAAATGGCGGTGGCCACTTCGACGGCGGCGGTCATGGCTTCTTCGTGGGTGAGGGTCGGGCGGATAGCGATGAAGGGGGCTAGACGGGGTAGGTCTGGGACGATCTTTTTCATGGTCAACACTCCTGCGCAGTTCAAGAATGCTGCCCTCCGGCGCCTTTCTCACGGGACAAAGGGTGGCAGCCGTGCACGGGGTGAGAAACCGAGGCGCAAGAGAAACTCGGCCAGACCGAAGTCTGCCCGGGCACGGCTGCCATAACTGGATTGCCGATACTTTACGCCTCGGGTTCTCACGCCCGGTCACCTGGTGTGGCGACCCAGTGAAGTTATCCGTGGGGTGTTTCCCCGACAACACGGCGGCTTCCGGCAAGCGCGTAGGATAGTTCCCAAGCCTTGCTGGCTGAAGCATTTGGTTTCAGGTTCGGAAACATCTGACAGTTTTCGAGATGGTCGGGGCTGCTGCGCAGCCCTTTCGCGACACAAGGCCGCTCCCACAGGGACCGCGCCATGGCAGAACCGACACATATCCTGTGGGAGCAGCCTTGTGTCGCGAAAGGGCCGCGCAGCGGCCCCGGTGAGCTAAAGCCAAACGCTGACTCAGAACACCTTGAACGGCGGTGACCTGGAATCGACACCGCAATGAAATGCACATCAAGCTGCCCCAACAATCACCCCGGCCGATACTCCCTGCACCGCTCCCGCAGTATCTGCGCCAGCAACCGCACCTCGGGACTGTGCCGATACTCCTCGGGATACCCCATGTACATCGGCACCTCCCGCTCCCGCTGATGCTGCAGGTTGACCCGCACCAACCGCCCTTGCGCCAACCCCTGCTGCACCCGATGCTCCGGTAGCCAGGCAAAGCCCATCCCCCGTTCGACGAAACTCTCGGCCGCCGCCAGGCTGCTCACCGTCCAGCGCTGCGAGGTCCCCAGCCAGCCACTGTTCTGCGAATTGCGCGTGCCGGAATCGCGGATCACCACTTGCCGGTGGTTCTTCATGTCGTCCAGGCTCAACTCGCCCTGCGCCGCGCTGAGCGGGTGGCTGGCCCCCACCACGCAGACCAGCGAGACATTGAGCAGGAACTCCTGCAGGTAACCGGAAGGCAGGCTGCTGGCGATCCCCAGCTCGACCTTGCCGTCCTCCAGCAGCTCGCGGGCCCCGGACAACGCCGTTTCGTACAGGCGGATACGGTGATCCTTGTACTCCAGGGCAAACTCCTGCAATGCCTGCTGCAGCAATTCGATGGGGAACAGCACATCCACCGCCAGCGCCTGCTCGGTAAACAGCCCCGGCTGGTACTGGTTGGCCAGGTGCTCGAGCTTCTGCGCCGCCCCCAGCAGGTGCTTGGCCTGGGGCAGCAGGGCCTTGCCCAGGGAGGTGAGCACGGCCTTGCGGCCTTCGATGATGAACAGCTCCTGGCCCAGGAGCATTTCCATGCGGTTGACCGAGTGGCTGATGGCCGACTGCGACTTGTACATGTGCTCGCCGGCCTGCTGGAAACCGCCGCACTCGACCGTGCAGACGAACGCGCGCCACTGATCGAGACTGATCTTGGAAAACACCACTACCTCCTTGTGTACCCGAAAGCCGGGCGACGAATCCTTTGTCCTGCGGCGTTGTACCACAGCTGCGTACGACACATGAAGACCATGCCGCGATGCACGCACTTTTTGTCACTATTCGCCCGGCGCGGTTCGTGCGACAACAACCTCCCTCACGGTGCCCGGCACTAATGGATGAATAATGGACAAGGAAGTCCCGACCATGCAGATATGCACAAGCGATACGGCATAAATATATAGCCAAAACAACAGGTCAATCAGGCGATAACACCGCCATAAAATTTTCATATTAAAACAATTGAAAATTTTAATTGCCCAATTGTTCGACAATCCGCTCATCCCCCTTTGCACAAGCCGCGTGGAATCACGGGGCGCACGCCTGTGCGCGATAAATAAACGCCGAACTTTCCACCCTCAAAAAACCATGAACTGGCGTCATCAATCCCATCGGAATTATTCGCTTTTTTTGGCAAAAGCTTCAGCCGCAATAATTAAATGGCCAGCAGGGTCTGGCACCGGAACAACAAGACCGGTTGTGTATTTTGGGATTTTTTCAACAGTGAAAAATAATTGGGCATACACATGAAAATCGGCATTGATGATATTGGGCTGTCTGTACCGCAACACTTTTTCGCACTGGAAGAACTTGCCGAACGGCATGGTATCGATCCGCAGAAATACCTGGTCGGCATCGGCCAGGAGTTCATGGCCGTGCCGGCACCGGACGAAGACATCGTGACCCTGGCGGCCAACGCTGCCCTGCCACTGCTCGATGACGCCACCCGCGCCTCGATCGCCACGGTGATCCTCGCCACCGAGAGCGGCATCGACCAGTCCAAGGCCGCCGGCCTGTTCGTCCACAGCCTGCTCGGCCTGCGTGCCGACTGCCGCGTGGTGGAGTTCAAGCAGGCCTGCTACGGCGCCACCGCCGGCTTGCAGATGGCCCGTGCGCTGGTCGCCCAGCGCCCTCACGAGAAGGTGCTGGTGATCGCGACCGACATCGCCCGCTACGAGCAGAACTCCGAAGGTGAATGCACCCAGGGCGCCGGCGCCGTGGCCATGATCGTGGCCGAAAACCCGCGCCTGCTGGAACTGCACCCGCACCAGGGCCGCTACAGCCTGGACGTCTCGGACTTCTGGCGGCCGAACCTGCGCAGCACCGCGCTGGTCGACGGCAAGCTGTCGATCGAGGTCTACCTGGAGTCGCTGCGCAACGCCTGGCAGAGCTACCGCGCCGACGGCGGCCTGGGCCTGGAAGACATGAGCTTCCTGTGCTTCCACCAGCCGTTCACCAAGATGGCGAAGAAAGCCTTCTCGGTGTTCGAGGCGATCGAACCCGAAGCGGCCAAGGCCCTGGGCGAGAAGGCCTATTCCACCAGCCAGCTGTACGGCAAGGCCATCGGCAACTGCTACACCGCCTCGCTGTACATCGCCCTGCTGTCGCTGCTGGACAACAGCGACGAGGACCTGACCGGGCGCAACATCGGCCTGTTCAGCTACGGTTCGGGCAGCGTCGGCGAGTTCTTCAGCGCCACCGTGGTGCCGGGCTACCAGGCCCATTCGCGGCGCAAGGCGCATGCGCGCATGCTGGCCAGCCGCACCCGCCTGGGCCATGAGCAGTACAGCAGCTGGTTCTACGGCGACAACCACCCGGCCGTGGCTGACTACAGCACCCCGTACGTCACCGGCGGCGCGTTCCGCTACGGCGGTTGCGAGGGCTATCGCCGTCAGTACGAGAGCACCGCCCTGTCCCTGAAGATGGCGAGCTGACGACCATGAGCGACGTGCTGCTGAGCTGGCCGCAACCCGCGGTCGCCTGCCTGACCCTGAACCGTCCGCATGCCGGCAACGCCCTCGACGAGGCCCTGCTCGGGGCCTTGCACGAGCAGCTGCAGGCCCTCGCCGAGCACCCGGGGCTGCGCGCCCTGGTGCTCGACGGCGCCGGCGAGCACCTGTGCACCGGGGCGGACCTGGAGTGGATGCGCCGCAGCCGCGACTTCGACCATGCGCGCAACCTGGAGGACGCCAGCCTGCTGGCCAACGTCCTGCAGCGCCTGGACGACTTCCCGGTGCCGGTGCTGATGCTGGCCCGCGGCGCGGTGTTCGGCGGGGCCCTGGGCCTGCTGTGCTGCGCCGACCACGTGCTGGCCGCCGAGGATGCGCGCTTCTGCTTCAGCGAGGCGCGCCTGGGCCTGGCCCCGGCCTTGATCAGCCCCTACGTGGTGCGCGCCATGGGCGTGCGCCAGGCACGGCGCTACATGCTCTCGGCCGAGGTGTTCGGCACCGAGGATGCGCTGCGCCTGCAGCTGGTCCACCGCCTGGTGCCCGCCGCCGAGCTGGAGCAGGCCCGCGACCGCTGGCTGGCCACCCTGCTGCAGACCGGCCCCCAGGCCAGTCGCGAGATCAAGCAGATGCTGGCGCGCCTGGCAGGCCGCGACCATCTGCTCGACGAGCAGGGTTGCAACCTGCAGCTGATCGCCCGCCTGCGCACCTCCAGCGAGGGCCAGCACGGTCTTGCCGCCTTCTTCGAACGCAGCCGCCCCGACTGGGCGCAATGAACCCTGGGTGCGCGGACCACGAAGCCCGCGCCGTTCCGGCGTCGCCGACGACGCCCGACCTATGAGAAAAGGATTTTGCCATGTGTGGTTTCATCGGTGTCTACCAGTCCAAACGCAACAGCATCAGCGACCAGTCGATCCTCGACGCCCTGGCCGCCATCAACCACCGCGGCCCGGACGAGCACAGCCTGTGGCGTGACCCGGGCGAGCGCGCCGTGCTCGGCCACACCCGCCTGAGCATCATCGGCCTGGACAACGGCATGCAGCCGATCGTCGCCGACGAAGGCGACCTGGCGGTGATCGTCAACGGCGAGTTCTACGACCATGAGCGCATCCGTACCGAGCTGCAGGCCGAAGGCGCGATCTTCAAGACCGCCTCGGACAGCGAGATCGCCCTGCACCTGTACCGTCGTTCCGGCATGGCCGGGCTCAAGGAGCTGCGCGGCGAGTTCGCCATGGTCCTGTTCGACCGCCGTCGCCGCCTGATGCTGGCGGTACGCGACCGCCTGGGCATCAAGCCGCTGTTCTACACCCAGCATGAAGGCAACTGGTACTTCGCCTCCGAGATCAAGGCCCTGCTGGCCGCCGGCGTCAACCCGACCTGGGACGAGAACGCCTACGCCAGCCGCGCCTTCTACCTGCGCGACCACACCCTGTTCGAAGGCGTGCGCAGCGTGCAACCAGGCTGCTGGGTGATGGTCGACCACGGCGGCCTGCACAGCGGCCGCTACTGGGACATGGAATTCGCCCGCCGCGACACCCCGGCGCCGAGCGACGAGGCCGGCATGATCGAATCCGTGCGCGCCGCCATCGAAGAAGCGGTGCGCCTGCGCCTGCGCGCCGACGTGCCGATGGGCGTGTACCTGAGCGGCGGCATCGACTCCTCGGCGATGCTGGGCATGGCCACCGCCCTCAAGGGCGAGCCGCTGGACGCCTTCAACCTGTCGTTCACCGACATGGACGACTACGACGAGAACCGTTTCGCACGCATGGCCGCCGAGCACAACGGCGCGCGCTTCCACACCATCGAGATCACCCAGGACGACCTGGCGGACAACTTCGAGCAGGCGGTGTGGCACAACGAGACGCCGTTCTTCAACGCCCACGGCGTGGCCAAGTACATCCTCAGCAAGGAAGTGCGCAAGGCCGGCCTGAAGGTGGTGCTGACCGGCGAAGGCGCCGACGAAGTGTTCGCCGGCTACCCGCACTTCCGCCGCGACATGCTGCTGTACAACAACGAACAACAAGACCCGAAAGTCATCGACCTGCTGCGCCAGCGCATCCAGGCCAACGAGCAGGGCTACACCAACGCGCACATGCCCCATGACATCCACTGGATGGTCGACCAGCTCAAGCACGGCGTGTCGTGGCTGGACAACCAGGCCGGCTGGTTCAAGGCCCTGGAGAGCCTGTACCGCGGCGACTTCCGCGACCACTTCACCGGTGTCGACCCGTACCGCCAGTTCTTCGACCGCCTCGACCACGGCAAGCTCGCCGACCGCGACCCGGTGCACAACTCCATGTACCTGTGGGCCAAGTCGTACCTGCCGAACTTCGTCCTCACCACCCTGGGCGACCGCATGGAAATGGCCAACAGCATCGAAGGCCGCGTACCGCTGCTCGACCACCACGTGGTCGAACTGGCCTGCCAGCTGCCGGTGTGGATGAAGGTGCGCGGCGCCACCGAGAAGTACGTATTCCGCGAAGCCATGCGCCCCTACCTGCCCAAGGCCCTGTACGAGCGCAAGAAGCACTACTTCCGCGCCCCGCCGGCCACCCTGCAGCAGCAAGGCCGCCTGTGGCAGCTGGTGCAGGACACCCTGCACAGCCGTGACCTGGACGCGCTGCCGTTCTTCGACGCGGCCAAGGTCCGCACCCTGCTCAAGCAGCTGCCGACCCTCAGCGCCCAGGAACAGGGCCTGCTCGACCCGATGCTGATGGAGCTGACCAGCCTGTGCCTGCTGCAGCGCCGCTACCGCATGAGCGGCCAGAGCTGGAACACCCTGAGCGAGGTGGCCGCATGAAAATCGCGATCATCGGCGCCGGCCTCAATGGCTTGGCCTGCGCCCTGATTCTCAAGCGCTTCGGCCTCGAGGCCACGGTGTACGAGCGGGCCCATGGCCCGCGCGACTCGGGCACCGGCATCTACGTCTGGCCCCAGGGCGTGCAGGTGCTGCGCTTCCTGTTCAACGACACCAGCTTCATCGGCCGCGGCAAGGCCATCGAGTTCCTCGACACCCATGGCCGCGACGGTCGCCTGATCCACAGCCAGCCGGTGCGCCCGGACGGCCTGGGGATCCCGGCGCCGGCGGTGATGTTCCCGCGCCCGGAGCTGTTCGGCCTGCTGCGCGAACGCCTGGCCCCCGGGCAGATCCGCTACCAGATGGGCTGCGAGAAGGTGGAGAAGGTCGGCGAACAGGCGCGGGTCACCTTCAGCAACGGCGAACAGGAAGACTTCGACCTGGTGATCGGCAGCGACGGCGTCGGCTCTACCGTGCGCCAGTGCCTGGAACCGGGCCTGACGCCCTACGACACGGGCCTGGTGGCCAGCCGCGGCATGGTCGAGTTCGACTCGCCGCTGCTGCTGCCCGACCGTTGCCAGATCTTCGCCTCGGAGTTCTCGCGGGTGGTCACCTACCCGCTGGCGGCCGACCGTCCGTACCGCTACTGGTTCGCCGCCTACCAGCACCGCAACCAGCCACTGCTCGACCGCGACGGCCTGGTGCGGCTGTTCGCCGACCTGCCGCCGGATGTGGTGCGGATGATGCAAGCCACCGAGCACGAGCAGATCCTCACCCACAAGATGATGGCGCTGACCGGCGCCGGCTGCTGGCAGAACGGCCGCGTGGTGATGCTCGGCGACAGCATCCACGCCATGCTGCCGACCCTCGGCTACGGCCTGACCCTGGGCCTGGAGAACGCCTTCATGCTCGCCCAGGCCCTGGTCGGCTGCTGCGACGAGCGCCTCGACAGTGCCCTGCAGCGCTACGAGATCCGCGCCGCCGAGCGTTCGCGGGTGATGCTGGAAGTGATGCGCGACATGACCGACCTGTACTACTTCGAGGAGGACAGTGCCATGACCTCCTCGCGGATCCGGCCGATCGTCGAGCGCTTCCACGACCTGGCCCTGACCACGGTGTTCTGAGGAGATCGCCATGAGTGACGCATACCGCCAGCGCCTGCAGGCCTTCGTCAGCGAGCGCATCACGCCGAACGTGGCGGCCTGGGAGCAGCTCGGCGCCTACCCGGCCACGCTCAACCGCGAGGCCGGCGCCGCCGGCCTGCTCGGCCTGGGCCACGACCACCGCCAGTTGCCGGACGACCCGCGGGCCGTGGCGGTGATGATCGAAGAACTGACCCGCAGCGGCGCCCAGGGCATCACCATGGGCCTGGGCTCGCACTTCGTCAGCCTCAAGGCGGTGCAGGCCACCGGCCACCCGATCGTCCACGACCTGGTGCCGGCGGTGCTCGACGGCCGCCAGAGCATTGCCCTGGCGATCACCGAGCGCCAGGCCGGCTCCGACCTGCGCGCCCTGGAGTGCCGGGCCACGCGCCAGGCCGATGGCTACCGGCTGAACGGGCACAAGGCGTTCATCTGCAACGCCACCCGCGCCGACTGGCTGCTGATGGTCGGCCACTGCGAGGACGGCCTGGCGCTGTTCCTGGTCGAGGGCTCCGCCGCCGGCATCCGTCACACCCCGCGCCAGGCCCTGGGCTGGCGCTGCCTGCCGCTGGCCGACCTGGAGCTTGTCGACGTGCCAGCGCTGCGCCTGACCGGCAAGGGCGGCGTCGGCCGCCTGCTGCAGGCCAGCCTGCAGCAGGAGCGGCTGAACCTGGCGGTGATGGCCATCACCAGCGCCGACATGGCCCTGCAGGCCGCCATCGACTGGTGCAAGAACCGCCAGGTCGGCGGCAAGCCGCTGTTCGACAAGTCGGTGATCCGCCAGCGCCTGGCCGAGCACTACGCGCAGCTGACGGTCAGCCGCCAGTTCGTCGACACCTGCGTGGCCCGCCAGGCCGAAGGCACCCTGGACGCGCATCAGGTGGCCATCGCCAAGAACAGCGCCGTGCAGACCCTGGAAACCCTGGCCCGCGACGCCGTGCAGCTGCATGGCGCCCACGGCTGCGTCGAGCCCTCGCTGGTCGAACGCATCCACCGCGACGCCCGCTTGCTGGCCATCGGCGGCGGCACCCACGAAATCATGCTGGAAATCATTGCCCGGCACCTGTGAAGGATCACACCATGAGCACCATCAGCGACCACGCCGCCGCGCACTCGCGCGCGCTGCTCGAACACGCCTACCAGCGCTACTGCGGGCTGGAAATGCTGGAACAGTCCCCCGGCCAGTGCACCTGCCGGCTGACCGTCACCGATGCCATCGACAACCTCAGCCAGACCCTGCACGGCGGGGTGATCTACTCGATGCTCGACGTCACCAGCATGCTCGCCACCCTGCCCCTGCTGGGGCCTGACGAGTACGCCCTGACCAACAGTTTCAACACCCTGCTGCTGTCGGCCACGCCACGGGATACCGAGGTGCTGTTCCACGCCAAGGTGATCCGCGACGGCCGCAACCTGATGTTCACCCAGGCCGAGGCCTGGCGGGTCAACGCCGACGGCAGCCAGACACGCATCGCCAGCGCACAGCTGAGCAAGTTCAGGCTCAAGCGCGAGTGGTAATGGCGTAATCACTCATCACGTTCATCGCGGGGCAAGCCCGCTCCCACGCGATATGTGGGAGCAGGCTTGCCCCGCGCTCGTTCCGGCACAGAGCCCCTGGCGATACATGACAACCTTAAGGGTAATACCCTGATTATCTGCGCTTTTCACTCCCGCCCGATTGCTCAAGACTGGCTGTCACACACATCACTGAAAGGATTCTCGCAATGAATCACAAGGTCCTGGTCATCCGCTCCTCGATCAAGTCCGATGGCGGCTTCTCCGGCCAACTGGTGGACAACTTCCTCAAGCAGCTCAAAGAGGTCAACCCCGAAGCTTCGGTGGTGGTGCGCGACCTGCACGCCCAGCCCATCCCGCACCTCAATGCGGTGACCATGGACGCCCTGTTCGGCGGTGACGCCAGCAGCATCGAGGCGGCCGCGGCGCTGAAACTGTCCAACGAACTGATCGAAGAAATCCAGGAAGCCGACCGCGTGGTCATCGGCCTGCCGCGCTACAACTTCGGCGCACCGTCGATCCTGCACACCTGGGTCGACTACATCGTGCGCGGCGGCGTTACCTTCACCTACGTCGACGGCGCCCCGGTCGGCCTGCTGGATGACAAGCCAGTGCACGTGCTCAACGCCAGCGGCGGCGTCTACAGCCAGGGCACCGACACCCTGGCCGGCTGGCTGTCGCAGACCCTGGGCTTCGTCGGCCTGAACAGCGTCGAGTTCATCTACGCCGAAGGCCTGGGCATGGGCGAAGAGAGCCTGGCCGCGGGCCTGGCCGCCGCCAACCTGAAGATCCAGCACAGCATCGCCGCCCTCGGCGAACGCCCATGCCCAAGCCTGGCCACCGCCGTAGGGAGGTAAGATGACCCGCAGCCAAGACAACCCGTCGGTCCAGGAGCTGTTCCTCAGCGAACTGGTGGCCGAGCCCAACCGCTACCACCTGTACATCTCCCACGCCTGCCCGTTCTCGCACCGGGTGCACCTGGTGCAGAGCCTGCTGGGCCTGGAAGACGCGCTGGACGTCACCTCGGTGGCGGCGCGCCGCCACGACCAGGGCTGGGAGTTCGACGAGCACGACCAGGACCCGCTGCACAAGGACGTCACCCTGCTGTCGAGCCTGTACGAGCGTTCGCGCCCGGGCTTCACCGGCAACCAGTCGGTGCCGGTGCTCTGGGACCGCCAGCAAAACCGCATCGTGCACAACGACTCGGCGGAGCTGGCGCTGCAGATGGCCACCCGCCTGCTGCCCCTGGCCAAGACCCCGATCGACCTGGTGCCCGACCGCTCCAGCTGCGACATCGTCGAGCTCAACCAGTGGCTGCACACCAACATAAACCGCATGGTCTACCACATGGGCTTCGCCCCGGACCAGGAGAGCTACGACCAGGCCTTCCAGCAGTTCTTCGCGGCCATGGACACCCTCGAGCACCGGCTGCGCAAGCAGCCGTACCTGGTGGGCGGCAAGCTGAGCCTGTCGGACCTGTTCCTGCTGCCCACGCTGATCCGCTACGAGGCGGTGTACTACGTGCACTTCAAGACCAACCACAAGACCCTGGCCGAGTACCCGGCGCTGTACCAGTACCTGGTGCGCCTGACGCAGATCCCGGCGATCTACCGCACCATCGACATGGCGCATATCAAGCTGCACTACTACTACTCGCACAACCACATCAACCCGACCCGGATCGTGCCCCAGGGGCCGGCGTTGAGCTGGTTGAACTGAGCAGTCGGCGTTTGCGGCCCTTTCCGGCCGGTCCGACGCCTCGGCAAGGCCGCTCCCACAGGAGAACGCGATCCCCTGTAGGAGATTGCGCAGCCCTCGGGCTGCGCAGTCGCGCAGGGAACAGGGAACAGGGAACAGGGAACAGGGAACAGGGAACAGGGAACAGGGTTCCAGCGTGGGAGCGGGCTTGCCCCGCGATCACCGGCGAAGCCGGTGCCAAACGCCGCATCGCGGGGCAAGCCCGCTCCCACGCTACTCCAGTCAAATCAAAGAATTATGTTTTGTTCCATGAGAGCGGCCTTGTGTCGCGAAAGGGCTGCATCGCAGCCCCGGCAGGTTGAAGCCGAATGCAGACTTCGAACAGCTTGAACTAACCGCGCTCAAGCAGGTGCAACATGGCACACCGGCACATCCGGCCACGTACCCTCGACCGACAGACACACTACATCCTCAGTACTGTCGTCAAAAGAACGGCAAAGCTCACCCACGCATTTCATGGAAGGTGACCACCGGGCCATACTCCTGATCGGAGTTAATAGCCTCTACGTGAAATCTTCTATCAGGGAATTGCGCCTTCAACACCATTCGCCAGGACATGGCCAGCACATCGGACAGCTGCTCAAAAACCACCTCGTCCACCGAAGATCCACACCCTGAAAACACATCGTACAGATGGGTGTGATTCAGCATCCCTTCAACACCAGCTTTATCACCTGAAAAATGATCAAGCCACACACGAAATGCGGGCTCGTCAAATTTCATTTCCAGTATCACCGAATCCTCGAACACGACGAAATCCGGGAACAGCCATTTGCAAAAAATCAAACTGTCCTCTGGACTGACGACATCTCCAATATAGGAAAACAGGTCGACAGATGCTGGTTCCTGCCAGCCGGCTCGCCAAGCCGCAAACTTTTTAAGCCCTGTCAATCTTGCAAAGGATTTGATTATTTTCATATTCGTGCGTTAAGGTGCAAAAGCGCAGTATAAATCGGGAACAGACCCACATCCACTCCCTTTCTTCGACACTGCCAGCGACATATAAACTACCTATATTCCACATGATCCGAATAGGCATCTAGCGGTGCCGTGACGGTTAAATACTCCGAAAAAGCATCAATAAGCCGTACAACCTCACTATCAAACCTATTGGGTAAGAGACCAAGCACATCTTCCAACTCACAACACTCCATAACAAGATCGCAGACAACTGAAGAAATTCCCTTCCTTCTAAAAACACTTGCCACACCCGGCGAGAACAACAAGCGCTCTGCTTCATCCAGTTCGATGACACCCGCCCTGACTGATGAAAGTAATCCAATCGCAGCCATCGCTAGAAAACGTCCAGCTTCATCAGCATTAAAAATTTTCACCTCCAGCGCTATATCGGTCACTTAACATTCCTCCAGTCGGATTTTTATCGACGCTGCCCCACTTTAGCTCTAACAAATAAGAAAAAACAAATGACACTGCTTGCTTTCGAAAAGGGGACAAATTTATTTTCTCTACTCTAATTTCGGTCTACCTGCATGGCTGCTAGATCCCTTCGCTACAAGGAACTGAAATTAGAGTAGGAAAAACAAATCAGTCTCCTTTTCTCTTCGCCGCCCTTTTTTCCTTGGACCCATCAATCAGCATCACCAGACCTTAACTTATAAATTACAGATTTTTGACCCGAACTCTTAAGCACCAATGTCCTGGAAAAATAATACGCCATCAACCTAACCGCATCAGGACTCTTCGCTCTCGCCTTCATCAGCTCTTTTATAATCAATGAAGCACTTAGCCGATGCGAAAACAAACGCCCTACAAACTGCCTTATAGTATTACTCCCTCCCCTTTCCAGCAGCTCCCTCATCAACTGCACCTGCTGCCGCTCTGCCAAATGCACTCGTGCGGCGACAGTAGCAGCGAGGCGAACATTAAAAGTTATCAGCTCACAAATAATATTTAACTTTTCATCTTCTGAAATCGACCTAACCTCATAACACAATTCATTTTCATCACATGAATTTCTATTGAGCGACAATCTGGCGATCAGCTCTCCAACTTGCTCACTCCTCGCTTGCCCATTCATATTCCGTTCACTCATACACTTTTAAAAATATCTTGCGACAATTTGACAACAGGGAATTGGACAGATTTACTTCTCCGACTAAAAGGGGACCGACCAAAAGGGGACAGATTTATTTTCCCTACTGCCAGGAGCTGGAATTATAGTAGGAAAAATAAATCAGGAAAAATAAATCTGTCCCCTTTTCCGATCCAATGTTGCGCCACCAACCCTCCCCTCAGCAGTTACAACTGGAAAACTCATCTTTCACCTCTTCAAATAACCAGCGTTCTTCAACATCACCAACAGCTCAGCATTTAGTGACTCATCACTAATTCCTTCAGTTTTTCCTGGCCCCCGCCAATGCCAGATAAGCTGTAGAGCCAAACTATCAACCTCGATAAACTCCTCATGAAAAACCTCACTAAGACGTACATTACCAATAGCAGGATCGACTTTTATCAAATCTCTAAAAACCTGACACGGCAATTTACCTTCGCTAATATCTTCAAGCATAAAAACTCCATTAAAATATACTTTCTCATCAAAAAATGGGACAGATTTATTTCCCCTACTCTAATCTCGGCCTACCTACATGATGGCTAGATCCCTTCGCCGCCAGGAACCTAAATTAGAGTAGGGAAAATAGATCTGTCCACTTTTCGCTCCCTAAACTTCTCAGTCAGAGCACCAAATCACTACTCTTGGGAGGTACGAGACTTATCGACCAATACTCTCCGTTTATTTTCTTGTCGATTAGCCCGACTCATACCTTTCATTTCCTCCACCGAAAATCCCAAACGACCACCTAGCGCTTCAAAGCGCCTATAAGATCCCTCTCCCTCGGCAAGGTATTCAACCATGAACGGCTGAGGTGGAACCTCTTTGTTCCGAACGCCAGCCTGTAAAAAATCACGTAGTCGTTCAAAGTAGAAATGGCTTGTTCAAGGGTCATTAATACCTGGGATCCCTCACTATACTCACACTCCAGGTACAGATGACCTGCCGCATATGCCATGTGGTGTGCATTGCCGAACCCCAAATACTCGGGTTGACCACGAAGCTCACACTCTTCCAGCCGAGTGATCAGCGCTTTGGCGCTAACACTACTACTAACGTCATCACTCAACCACCCCACAACCTCACGCACACCGCAAGGCGGTCGTTCCTTCTGAACCCTGGCATCAGACTCATTGACGGAGACGTCATAAAACCCAAAGCTCGACCAACTTGGATAAACAATACCTACATTCATACCCTTCTATTTTTCCGTATATAGGCCATGCTGTTGCCCCAGCGCTACAGGATAAAATAGGACAGATCTATTTTCTTTGCTCTAATTCCTACTGTCCCTGCATGACTTCTCGACCCTTTCGACACCGCAGGGCCGAAATTAGAGCAGAGGAAATAGATCGGCCCCTCTTTCCTCACTTCCACTTTCGTCCTACTCAAATGATCCTCAACAAATCACCACACGTGAAAACCTTGAGAACACCTCTATTCTCATCAGCCAAAAGCTTCAGAAATGCAAATAGATCAGCATCTGTCTCTGTCACAACATCAGTATTGGAGTCATAGTGATAGACAGCATCACTTAACGAAGTCTGGAGAAAATAGTACTGCGTTTCCGAAACAAGCGAAAAAACAAAAGGATTATTCAAGAAGCCATAATGACCTGCCTCCTGCATTTGCGAGAAGAAGTCAACCTGAAAAAGCAAATGCTCCCTCACCGTCCAAGAGGTGCGATATAACTGAACCTGAGAGTCTCCGATCAAACCTACTGCGCATTTCCCCATCCTGCTCAAGAACAACTGCAGTTGTCCTTCAATGCGAATATCGTATAACCGGGCAATTTTATCCAGCTCGGGCTCACTATAACCCATACACTTTACGAAGCTCCGTTCCGCTCCGCACAAATACTCTAATAACTTATCACCACCCACGAAATCACTCCAGCAGAAAGAGAACGGATTTATTCTTCTTTAAATTAGATCAGAAAAAGTAGATCTGCACCCCCTTTTTCGTTTTTAGCAGATATCTAATCATTTCAGCTCCACCAATAATTTCTTGAGCCCCTCTATAGAACTATAACCTGCTCCTCCCCCCAAATACAGGCGACCGTCATCATAAACACACTCTCCTTGCCCTTCGACAGATACACCATAGGAAACAGCCAAAGCGAGACGTCTCCCCCGTCCAGTCCCTCCCGAAACATGAGCAATAAATGGCAATCCATTCTCACTCACCTCTAGCAAAGAATCATCCGCGCTCATGAAGGTCAACCAACAGCACGTGCCACCCTCATGATCCATGATGTAAATCATATTACCCAACAAACAATCACTATCCACCAAAGTTACACCAACGGTTATTCTCTGTGCCACATACCCCAGACTAGACAGTTCTTTCCCCAGCCTTATTTTAAGCATTTTTAGCTCAGGAACCTTATTCACTGGAACAAATAAACCGTTCGCCATCACTGCCACCCTATATACTGACTCAGACGACCAGCCGAAATATCCAACCAACCGCCCTGGGTTCTAATATAAATATTGGACGAGACGGAACTGACAGGGGTACAGATTTTTTCTATACTCTAATTTCGGCCTACTCTACATGCCCCCTCGATCCCTTCGCCCCACAGGGACCGAACCTACAGTAGGAAAATCAGACCTGTCCAATTTTCAGTCCCTTTCATACTTTTTTCATGCCCAAGATCAATAGTAAAATCAGCTGGTCATTTGGCTCTTAAATGGCATAATCTGACGATTCGTTGACGACAACCTCACCCGCTTGATTTAGCGAGAACAGTCCACATGCAGCCAGTCATACAACACCCTTGGGATATAACACCAAGCGAGGCCATAGATCTACAGCTACGACTATCTAAACTTGTAGTCAAGCAAGATCAGCTTGGGCCTATCTCTAGTATCGCAGGCATTGATGTCGCCTACCACAAAGAAAACGATACACTCATTGCCTCCATTGTTGTGGTTGACGCAGAAAGCCTGGAAATCATCGAAGAGCATGCATGGTCGAGTACGACTTCGTTTCCCTATGTGCCTGGTCTTTTTTCGTTTAGAGAGCTGCCTTCTATCGTAAAGCTCTTATCAACTATAACCCACCGACCTGACCTGATCATCTGCGACGGGCAAGGTATAGCTCACCCTCGTCGGTTTGGCTTGGCATCGCATTTGGGGGTACTTTATGACATACCCACTATTGGATGCGGAAAAAGTCGCTTCATTGGTGAATACGCACCTCCCCTTGATGAAAGGGGATGCCAATCAGGCCTGTTCGACGGCGACGAACTAATCGGGGCCGCGCTCAGGACTCAAAAAAATGTAAAACCCGTGTTCGTTTCAATCGGCCACCGAATCTCCCTTGAAACTGCCTGTCACTGGGTATTGAATGCAACACGCCACTATCGACTACCAGAAACGACCCGGCTTGCAGATCGATATGGAAGGCAATTCTACGAACAGAACAAATACCCCATCACCCCTCCAAACTAACCTTCCGATTATTTAAATATACGTCACATTCGGGACGAAGTACCTGAAACTGGACGCACCCTTCACGCCACCAGTCAACGCAATCCTTAGCAGCCACAACTTTCAATACACTCAACTGCTGATAATTTTTCAAACACTGCAGAATTTCCGGTGCCCCATTGACACCATCCAGCTCTAACTCTCTGATACGGCGCTCATTGTCGCCCATAAAAATGTAATCAACCACAGCCTTGTCAATACCATCTCCAATGAGTGAAACCCGGGCCGCACACTTAAGAGAGGAGAGCTCCGCTTTATCACGCAACACAGGAAACCTTATGCACCCGATCACTTGCGGTGTCTTAGAAAAGTAGTCACCCAACAGAGTCAACCGCTTCAGACCTTCCAAAGAAAATTTCAAGGAAAACATGAAAATATTACTCTGGTGAACCGTCATCGCTTCCAGTCCACCGCCTTCGAACCACTCATAACTCTGCGAAACATCCTCCCCGATCTCGACAGTACGCAACTGCCCATCTGGGAAATATGTTACTTCCTCTATCACCCAGCCATATTCATACAAGCGCTCGCTGACACATACATCTCCACTGAACTCATAGGAGAATCCATTGTAGACACTATCTCCCCAATAAAACTGCTCCCCCGTATAGTCTCGCTCCATTTCGATACTATTACGCACCTCCCCAATAATAAACTCGCTACGGTAGACATCAACATAGCGGCCATCTTCATACATACCTCCCCCAACCACATGACCATTCGAGAGTTCCAACGCGCCCCCGGTGTAGGGCACGCCCCGAAAAGTCCACAATCCGCCCTGGTTGCTTATTGCATTTCTTTTGATAATCATCAGTGCTTCCTTCCGGTAATCACATCGGCATTCTTCAGTACACCGCTACAGTTCGAGCACACCTCGAATTTATCCCCTTGACCCTGTTTCGGTGCCAGCTTGTAGGTGGCCACTTTCACATCATCAATTGATACCTTGGGGTAGCGAGTAAGCGCGCTATTCACCGCTATGACCTCGGCATGCAGCCCAGGAATACCATTCTGGACATCAAATTTCTTTCCATTGCTGACAACGAAAAAAGGACGAAAAAGGGGACAGATTTATTTTCCCTACTCTAATCTCGGCCTACCTACATGACAGCTAGATCCCTTCGCTGCCAGGAGCTGGAATTAGAGTAGGAAAAATAAATCTGTCCCCTTTTTGCTTTTTTGCTCCCTTTTTACTCGTTTTACTCTAACCTCGCCCTCCCCACATGATGTCTAGATCCGTTCGCCGCCAGAAACCGAAACTAGAGCAACAAGAATAAATCCGTCCCCTTTTCCTAGCCTTATTTTTCTTTCCTTAACTACTTAAATCCCTAAACGGATCAAACAAAACACTTTCTCCAAGCACCCTTGCCTCTAAAGCAAGATCGTCCAAAGAACAAAAAAATCCATCCATTCCATTCGTTGCTCTTGACATATTCTTCAACTCAAGCCGCAACCGATCCAACTGCTCTCCAGAGTACAACCCATAATCATCAAGACACAGTTCCGAGAGCAATGGATAATTTTTAGAATCCGCATTTATGAGCATTGGAATGGCATCTTTAGGAATTTTAATTACCTTCAGTACTCCATCCAACCCCGCAGCGGCCCTTTCCTTACTCCACAAAATAGCACAGTACATTCAGAATGTTTTCCCTGGAAAAGCGTTCACAAGATTACCTTTATGATCAGTAATCACTGTCATAGTACTCGTTGGCTTACCTCCAGTTTTTGCGTCTACGCCAATCACCCTATTCATATCGACAGTCCTGATATAATTTCCTGTAGTAGGCGATTTATAAGCTGGCGTTTTCACAACCACTGGCTCCTGTAAGACCGCCCTTAACTCCTCTTTACTAATACTAAATGCAGATTTGTTATCTCCCCAACCTCCACCATGCTTCTTCCAAGCATACTCCAAGCCACTGCCCTTACTCCCATCACCATTTCTGACGTTAACTCGAGTTGCAATTACCCCTTCAGCTGCCTTAACAGTGGTTGTAGGTATGGGAGCACAGGGCCCCGTGTTATGAACCCACGTCCTCAAATCACCCACATAGAACGTATGCCCCACATCCACCGTCAGGTTAAACGTCTTCCCAACCGGCTTATACAACCGCGCCGAGACCACTCGAGTCGACGTCCCTTCACCCTCTCCATCTGCCAGCGACTGCAACAGATCCCCCTGCCGTAGCTCGCCCATCTGCACAAAATCACGCTTGGCGGGTACATAGAACGGGTGGCTCGGTGTCACCAACAATGTTTCCGATCTTACCGCGCCATCGGTACGGGTGCTCTCCAGGGCCAGGCGATAGATCGGCTGGTCATCCCGCTCATGGGTCGCGGTGATCGCCGCGGCAAACGGCTTGCCGCCGTGCTCTGGCTTGGTCCAAACCAAATCGCCGACCTTGAGCGTTTCAATCGCCCGGTCGCCATCCGGCGTTGCCACCAGGGTGCCGGCTGCGAAACAACGCGGGCATGGCGGGACCTTCGCGCCCTCGCCCGGGCTGACCTTGCCATCTCCAGCTTTACCCTTGCCGCCCCCCGTCGCAGCGACTCCGCCTCGACCACCGGCCATGATGGCCAGCGCCCCAGTCGTACCCAGTTCGGTGATCAGCGTAGCCTTTTCTTCGATCGTCAACTTACGACCAGCGGCATTGTCCAGCCATGATGTTTCCGTATCCCATCGCTGAAGCCCGGCTTGCTCCGCAGGCGTCAACCAGCCTTCCTTGATGAGTTTCGCGGTGAACAGGTCCTTATCGGGCACAAACAAGCCGCCGGTACCGGCAGGGTTCATCGACGGCATCAGGTGTTGCCCTGGGTTGCCATTGAGCAAACCGACGGTGTCGTATCCCTGGTTCTTGAAGAACGCAATCAGTTCCTTGGCAACCGGGCTGTCAATGACAACCGCGCTGTCGACCAGCCCCTGCGCGCACGCACGCGTCTTGCAATCGTCCATCGCCTTCGAGCGGGCGATGGAGATGCTTTCGTATCGATCGACAATGTCCTGGATCCGGCCCGCCGTGCACTGCTTGGTTGCCCGACATGCCTTCAACTCACCCAGCATGCGCTCCGCAGTCGGGTGATCGAGGTTGTTGTATTGGGTAGCGTTCTGCGCCACCCAGCCTGCCACCTGCTGCCCTTTCTCATCGGCCCCCAAACCTGCGGCCACGGTCAGCCCCAGCAACTGCGAGGTCATGGTCAGCAGTTGCTCATGCGACTCCCCGGGGAAAATGTGTTCACCAACGGTGGCGACGAAGGCTTCGTTCGCACCTGCCGCAATCGCCCCCGTACGGAAATCACCACCCGCGGCCTCGGCGATCAGGCCACCGACCAAGGCGTGCGCCACGGTCTTGGTTGGCAGCCCTTCGAAGTACAGCTTGTCGCCAAGTCGCTTGTAGATGGCCGCCGACAGCGCATTGCCCACGAAGGTCTTGCCGGCATCGGTCAGGTTGCTACCCAGGCTGCTCCCTTCCAGCGCGGATTTGGCCACAGCGCCGATTGCTGCCTGCGAGCCGGTGTAACCGGCAAACTTGCCGAAGCCCGACAGCGTACTTAGGTCGAAGCCAAAGGTAGGCTTGCTCAGCTCTTCAGCCGAGATGCCGAACGCATCGTTGAGATAGGCGGCAGTAACCCCGGCGGTAATGGCTCCCGTGGCATAGCCTTTGAGGCTGCTTGATGAGGTGACGTCTTTGAAGACAGCACCAATGTTGCCGCGGTTGTTAATACCGCTAATCACTGCATTGTTGGTGGCCGCGGTAGCAATACTGGACAGCGCCACGTTGGCCCATCCAGCAGCAACCGTAGAGCCCGCCGTTGCGCCACCTGCCACCGCGCTTGCCGTCGCGGTACCACTGGCCGCCATGGCCGAACCTGATCCCGCCGCTGCGCCCGCCGTGCTACCGATGGCTGCACTGGCCGCCCCGGCCGTCAGGTAGGTGACGATGATGGCAATAACGATCTGCGCCCCAGCCCCAAGCCCGGAATGGCTGTACTTGAAGGAGTCATGCACTTCCTTCACCTGCCGCCAGTCCACATCCCCGCGCTTCTCGACTTCCTTCAGCCAAGCCAGCTGTGGATCGGCCGCGACCATGGCGTCGATGCTCTGGCTGATGGTCGCCTGGTCGACATGTTTCACATCGACCTTCAAGCCATCCACCGCCTTGATCACCAGATCACCATTGGCGGTCAGCTGGCTCTGACGCAGGGTCTCGTCAGTGCTGCCCTTGCCCTTCATGCTGTTCCAGGCAAGGTCACCCTTGGACTTCTCGTGACTCTCCTGATGCATGTCCTTGACCGCTTCGAAGGTCACCGAACCGCCGCTATCAATAGTCAGGTCCGCACCGGAGGCGAGTTTCGCGCCCTGGTACAGCTGGTCACCGCCGCTCTCGAGGGTCAGGTCGCCACCACTGGTGATCTCACTCCCCACCGCCTTGACGTCGGTCACTTCATCACGCTGGGTCTTCTTGCTCCCCCAACCACCCTTCTTGTTCATGTCATACAGCGAGTACTGGCTGTCGTTGGCGGCCAGCAGCTCGAGCTTGTCGCCGGCCACCAGGTAGGCTTCGTCGCCGGCGCTGGCCTTGCTCGCCACCATGCGCAGGTCGCGCCCGGCGTCGATGGTCAGGTCGCCGCCGGCCTTCACTTCGGCCGACTGCTGCTCGACGTCGTCCTCCTGGCGCTCGTACTTGGTCTTGCCCTTCTTGCCCTTGGCGTAGCTGTGCTCCTCGTTCGCCGCGGCGGCCAGGGTCACGTCGCGCCCCGCCTGCAGGGCCAGGTCGCGGCGGGCCTCGATCTCGCTGGCGACGATGCTCAGGTCCTGGCCGGCCGTGGCGGTGAGGTTGCCGCCGGCCTTCACCTCGCTGCCGTACTGGGTGATGCTGGTGTCGTGGCCACTGACGCGGCGACGCTGGTACTCGTGGCTGTCGACACCTTCCTGGCTGGCGATGATCAGGTCACGCCCGGCATCCATGTCGATGTTGCCGCCGGCCTGCACGGCGCCGCCGACAATGCCAATGTCCTGCCCCGCCGTGATCGTCAGGTTGTTCGCCGCCTCGATGCGCGCGGCGGTGTCGACCAGGTCCTTGGTCACGTGCTCGCCGCCCGCGCGGCCTTCCAGGCGGGTGACGCTGCGCTCGTTGATCACGTCGCCAGTCAACGCGGTGAGGCTCACTTCACGCCCGGCGATGATCCCGCCCTGGGCGTTGCGGATCGACTCGGTGGCCAGCATGTCCAGGCGCCCGCCCGCCTCCATCAACCCGGTGTTGCCGATGTTGGTGGCGCTGACGGCGAGGTTGTTGGTGGCGCGCAAGGTGCCGACGTTGACGAGTTCGCCGCCGCTGATCAGGTTGACGTCGCGGCCCTGGATCAAGGCGCCGTTGGGGGCCACGCGGCCGTTGGCATGGGCCAGGTACAGCACCGGGGCGAGTACCTTCTCGCCGTTGACCTCGACCTGCTCCATCCAGACGATGTCGTGGGTCAGTGCCGCCACCTGCTCGGCGCTGAGCGACACGCCCACGCTCAGCGACAGCTTGTCCTTGCTAGCGATGGCGTTGTCCATCAGGTAGCGGAACAGCGTCTCGTCGCTGGTCATGCCGTCGATGTAGCGCTGGCCGGTACGGGCCACCACCGCCTCGCGGATCAGGCGCTGCTCGTAGAGGCCGTCGCCCAGGCGCTTGATGGCCTGGTCCGGCTTGATATTGAGCTGGCCGAGCATGTAGTCGGAGCTGAGGAACTGCTTGAGGTCGGTGAGGACCGGGTTGGTCTCTACCAGGTACTTGTGCGAGACATTCGGCACGCTGCGCTCAGGCACGCCCTGGACCAGCTTGACGCCGGCGGCCTGGCCGCCCAGCGCCACGCCGGAGCCAGCCACGGCGCCCTGCGCCGCGGCCGCGCCGCTGGCGCCAAGCGTCTGCGCGGCACGGCTGTCGGCACTGGCCGTACTGGCCAGCGGTGCGATGAAGGTGCCGCTACCGGCCTGGGTACGGTCGCCAGTCGCGTCCAGGGCGTCGCCGCTGATCGCGGCCTGGCCGGCCTGGCTGCTGATGCGGAACAGGCCGTTGCTGCCCTGGGGCAGGCTGAAGCTGGGCAGGGTCACCGGGTTGACCTGGCGCTGGGCCAGGTCCGGCGGCAACTGCGGGTTGAGCGCGCGCACCTGGGTCTGGGCCTGGCGCGCATCGGCGGTGGCATCGCCACGGGCATTGATGGTGCCGGCACCGGCCTGGTTGACGCGTACCACGCTGTTGTCGATACGCTGGGTGGCATTGATGGTCACCGCGCCAGCCGACTGCACCACCGCCGGGGCGACCACGGCGCCGGCAATCGGCGTCTTGTTGTCGATGACGTTATAGATGCTGGCATGCGGATAGCCAGACGCCGCCATGACCTGATCGAGGGTCAGCGAGCCCGGATTCTGGTTGAACTGGTTCTTGGCGTTGATGAACGCGTTGTACTGTCCGCGATCACGGGTGTACATGCTGGCGGTGAGGTTGCGTTGCTCGCCGCCACCGGCGCCCTTGTTCTCGAACACGGCCGTGTTGATGGCGATATCGCCGCCCGCCGAGACACTGCTGTAGTGGTTGCGGAACGCGTCACCGGCAAAGGTCAGCTTACCGCCGCTCGTGATGAAGGCCGTGGGGCTGTCCTGGTCGATGACATCCTGCCAGCTTTCCGTGGCCGAGAAGTACAGCTCGCAGCCCTTGCCCTTGCAGCGGTCGTCGGAATACACGTTGACGTAGCCGGCGACCAGCTTCTGCTTCGAGCTCAGGTGTTCCTTGCGGTTGAGCAAGGTGTCCACCGCCAGGGTCATGCTGCCGGCGCTCTCCATGCTGGCGGAGATATTGTCCAGCAACGCGGCGCGGGCGCTGCCGTTGCCGGCCAGGTCCAGGCCGCCGAGGCTGTAGATATCGCCGTAGTAGTTGCTCAGGCTGCCCACGCGCAGGGTCATGTCGTTGCCGCTGAACACCAGGCCGCGCTGGTTGCTCAGGGTGTTGGCGGCAAGTGTCACCGCCGCGGCGCCGCCGAGGGTGCCGCGGTTTTCCAGGCTGGCGGCGTTAACCGTGAGGCCACCGAGGGCGGTCAGGCGACCGTCGTTGCTCAGCAGGTTGCGGGCCGTCACCACGCCGCCCGCGCCACCGGCCAGGCTGGCGGCACTGGACAGGCGGATGTCGGTGGCGCTCAGCCCCAGGCCGCCGAGGCTGCTCAGGCGACCGTTGCCGTCGTAGTTGCCGGTGAGGTCGAGTTGCAGGCTGCCATCGCTGGCCAGCAGGCCATGGTTGGTCCAGTCGCCACCGCGACCCTTGAAACTCTCGACCGCCAGCAGCTTGCCGCTGGCCGTCTGCACGAAGCGGCCGATGTCCAGCTCCAGGCGCCGGGCCTGCAGCACGCTGTCGTTGGTCCAGCTGGCGGCGCCGATGCTCAGCAGGCCATCGGTATGCAGCACGCCACCGGCCTGGGTGACTTTGTCCGAGGCCAGGCCGAAGGTGCCAAGGCCGGTGTGCAGCAGTTGCCCGCCGCTGTTGCTCAGGCCGCCGATCTGCAGGTTGAGGTCGTGGTTGGCGGTGGCCAGCACGCCGTTGTCGTTGAGCAGGTTGCCCGTGACGATGAAGCGGCTGGTGCCGGTCTTGCCGAGGGCGCGCAGGTTGCCCGCGCGGTTGTCGAGCTCGCTGGCGCGCAGCAACAGGTCGCTTTCGCTTTCCAGCTGGCCGAGGCCGTTGTACAGCGCGCCGCTCAGGCCGAAGTCGATGCGCCCGGCGCCGATCTTGCCGCTCTGGTTGAGCAGCTGCTGGCCCTGCAGGTGCAGCAGCCCGGCGGCGTACAGGCCGCCACCGCGGTTGTCGAACTCGGCGGTGTCGAGCTGATTGTCGCCCCCCAGGGCCGAGAGGTAGCCGCCCTGGTTGTTCACCCGGGTGTCGGCCTTGATGTCCACCGACTGCGCCTGGGTGGTGCCGCCGCCGTTGTCGAACAGGCCGGCGAAGACGCCCTTGAACAGGCCTTTGACCGCGCTGAGCATGCCGTTGCCGCCGTTGTCGAGGCTCGCGGCATGCAGCTCGAGGTCGCCCGCCTGGCTCTCCAGGCGTCCGCCGTGGTTGTTCAGGGCCTTGTCCAGGCGCACTTCGATGCCGCCCTGGCTCTTCAGGGTACCGGCCTGGTTGTCTAGGGCATTGGCGTGGATGTCGAGCTTGCCGTGTTCGCTGAACAGCAGGCCGTCCTGGCCGTTGAGCAGGTCACCGCTCAAGCGCAGCACCAGGTTCTGCTGGCTGGCCAGGTTGCCGCCGCGGCTGTTGTCCAGCGTCGCCGAATCGACACGCAGCAGGCCGTGGCTGATTAGTTTGCCGCCGTTGTTGGCGATGCTGCCGGCCTTGAGCAGCAGGTCGGCGCCACTGACCAGGCGCGCGCCGTCGGTGTTGAGCAGGGCCCCGGCCAAGGTCAGGTCGAGCAGCGCGCGGCTGGTCAGCTGGCCCTTGGCGTTTTCCAGGCGCTTGCCGACGACGGTGATCGCCTGGCCGTTGATCTGCCCGCCCTGGTTGTCGATGACGGTGCCTGCCTGGTCGAACGCCAGGTCGCCGGTGGCGGAAATGAGCCCGCCGCCGCTGTTGTCGAGCCGGTCGGTGACACTGAGGGTGATGGCCTGCTCGGAAGAGATGATGCCCTTGCTGTTATGCAGGTTGGCCGCGCTGACCTGCTGGTTACCCTTGCTGACCAGGGCGCCCAGTTCGCGGTTGTCGAGGGTACCGGCCAGGGTCACGGTGAGGTCGCCGTCCTTGCTGGACAGGGTGCCTTCGCCGCTGTTGTTCAGGTCGGTACCCTTGGCCAGCAGGCCCTGCGCGCCGGAAATCAGGCCCTTGCCGCTGTTGTCCAGCAGTGGCGCTTCCACGGTCAGCCGGCCATCGCTGAGGATACGGCCCTGCTGGTTGTCGATGCGCTGGGCGAGCAGGCTGTAGGATTGCTGGCTGGTGACTTCGCCGGCGCTGTTGTCGAGCTTGCCCAGGTTCTGGATGTTCAGTGGGCCGTTGGCGCTGATCAAGCCGCCCTGATTCAGCAGGTCGCCGCCATTCAGGTCGAGGTCGAGCTTCTGTTCGCCGATCAGCCGCCCCTGGCGCTGGATCAGCGTGCTGACCCGCAGCAGCAGGTCGCCCTTGGCGGAAATTTCACCGCCCTGGCTGGAATCGACCTGCCCCGCCACCAGCGTCAACGCGCCATCGCTGTGGATCCGGCCGCCGCGCAGCAAGGCATCGGCGCCGTTGCGCAGGTCGCCGGTGGTCAGCTTCATGGCCTGCTTGCTGCTCAAGGCACCGCCACGGTTGTCGAGCGCGGCGCTGTCGACGGTCATCGCCGCCTGGCTGATGAGCTGGCCGCCCTGGTGGTTGTCCAGCTGGCCGGTGGTGACGGTCACGCCGGTGTTGCCCGACAGCAGGCCGCGCTCGCTGTTGAGCAAGCCGGCGCTGGTCACGGTCAACGCGCCGACGGCGGACAGGATGCCCTGGTCGTGGTTGTCGAGCTGGCCACCGATCGTGGCCTTGAGGGCCTGGCCGCTGGCCAGGCTGCCGCCGGTGTAGTTGTCGAGGCGGGTGGCCTCGACCGTGAGGTCATGGCTGGCCGACAACACCCCTTGAAGGCTGTTGTCGAGGACGCCGGCGATGCGCAGGGTCAGGTCCTGGGCACTGATCACTCGCCCGCCACGGTTGTCGAGTTTGTTGGCAACCAGGCTGAAACCGTGATTGCTGGAAATCTCGCCCGCCTCGCGGTTGTCCACCACACCGATCTGGCGCAACAACAGGCTGCCCGGCGAGCGCAGCAGGCCGCCGTTGCGGTTCACCAGCTGGCCGTGCTGCAGGTCGAGATCGATACCGGTTGCGCTGACCAGTTGCCCGTGGTCGTTCTGGTCGAGGCCGGTCAGCGTGGCATCGATCTGGCCGGCGGCGCTGATGCGGCCGTAGGCGTTGTTGTCGAGCTGGGTGGCGACCAGCAACAGGCTGCCGGCTCCGATATTGCCCTTGGCACTGTTGTCGATGGCGCCGCTGCGCAGCTCGGCGTGGTCCTGGGCGCTGATGACGCCGAGGTGGCTGTTGTCCAGGCGACCGGCCTTGAGCAGCAGCCCGGTGTTGGTCACCAGGGTGCCGCCCTGGTTGTCCAGCAGCCCCTGGCTGGTCAGGTCCAGGGCCGCGTTGGCCGAGACCTTGCCGCCCTGGTTGTTGCGCAGCGTGCCGGCATTCAGGGTAACGCTGGCGTCACTGACGATCAGGCCGGCGTCGCTGTTGTCCAGCTGGCCGTCCAGGGTCACATCGATGTGCTGGTGGCTGCTCAGCTTGCCGCCGTTGTTGAGCAGCTCGGTGCCGTGCAGGCTCAGGCGGTCATAGCCACTGAGCAGGCCCTTGTTCTGGTTGAGCAGGCGCTGCACGGTGAGGGCCAGGCCACGGTCGCCGATGACCTTGCCGCCTTGGTTGTCCAGCAATTCGCTGGCATTCAGGACGACCTTGCCGGCGGTGGAAATCTCACCCTGCTGGTTGAGGATGCGCGCCGCGCTGATGTCGGCCACGGTGGTCGCGCCAATCTTGCCGCCCTGCTGGTTGTCGATCGTGTCGGCGGTGAGCAGCAGGCTGCCCAGGCTGGTCAACCTGCCGCCTTGATGGTTCAAGGTGCCCAGGTGGGCCTCGAGGTCGCCCTTGGCGGTGATGTTGCCCAGGCGCTGGTTGTCGACCGTGCCGGCGATCAGGTCGAGACGACCATCGCTCTGCAGGTGGCCGGCATCGCTGTTGGACAGGCTGGCGACGTCGATGAGGGCCTTGCCCTTGGTGGTGGCCGCGCCCTTGTCGCGGTTGTCGAAATGCCCGCCGGTGACGGTCAGCGAGCGGTCGGCGAGGACCAGGCCGCCACGGTTGTCGAGGTGCTTGCCATGCAGGCTCAGGTCGCCGAGGCTGGACACAATGCCGTCGCCGCGGTTATCCAGGGTGGCCACCTTGATGTCCGACGTGCCATCGCTGAGCAGGTTGCCCTTGCCGCTGTTATCCAGGCCCACGGCCTTGAGGTCGAGCAGGCGCTTGGCCGAAACCAGGCCGAGGCGGTTGTCGATGTCGGCGCTGGCGTTGATCAGCACATCGCCCCCGAACAACTGGCCACCACCGTTGAGCAGGCCGGCGGTGGTGATGTCCAGGCGGTCGGCACTGAGCTTGCCGCCGCCCTGGTTGTCCAGCAGCGCATGGGTGGTCAGCCTGGCCTGCCGATCGCTGCCGACCAGGCCTTTGTCACGGTTGTCGAGCTGGGTGGCGGTGACCTGCAGGCCGCCCTGGCCCACCAGGCGGCCGCCACGGTTGTCGAGGGTTGTGCTGACATCCACCACGGCCTTGCCCTTGCCTTGCAGCAGGCCTTGGTCACGGTTGTCGATCGCGTGGGCGTTGACCGTCAGGGTGTCGTCGGCCAGTACCTGGCCTTGGCGGTTGTCCAGCTGGCCAGCCGTCAGCGTGGTCGCTCGGCCTTTGAAGGTGCCGCCCTGGTTGTCGAGGGTGGTGCTGCCGGTGGCCTCCAGGGTGCGGTTGGCCACCACGCTGCCACGGTTGCGCAGGGTCTGGCCCGTGAGGGTCACGTCGCCGTGGGCATTGCGGGTGTTGTCTGGCTCCACGCCGGCTTCGATGATGCCGTGGTTGTCGATCCGCGCGCCGGCCACGGTGATGCTGTCCTTGGCGGCGAGGCTCTGGCCGACCGTTGCTTCGTCTCGCACCCGCACCGTGGCACTGCCAGCGGCGTAGGTCTTGCCGGTCAGCTCGGCGCTCTGCGCGGTGACCGTCAGGTTGCCGGCACTGGACGTCTGCGCCAGGGTCACCTTGCCGTTGGCGTCCACCTGGATGTCGCCGGTGGTGGCGGCCATGTTGCCGGCCAGCTTGACGCCCACGCCCTGCTCGGTGCCGACCAGGCGAATGGTGTTTGCATACATGCCACCCAGCGCCGAGCTGTCGATGGCCAGCAGCGGCTTGTCGCCGCCCTCGTCGGCACGCGGTGTGGCCTGCAGGGTGTCAGCCTTGACGTCGTTGCGCCCGGTGACGATGTTCAACTGCTTGGCGTGCAGCTCGGTGTTGAGCTTGGCGCTGCGGGTGATCAGGTCAAACTGGTCGAGGTTGGTGGCGTTGAGCGCGTCGCCTTCGATGGCGATGTCGCCGCCGTCGACCTGGAAGCGGTCGAGGCGCTCGCCGTCCATGATCGGCTTGCCGGTGGTGAGGGTCGCCCGCGGTGTGTTGATGAAGCCGCAGCCCTTGCAGGTGATGCCATGGGGGTTGGCGACGATGACCCGGGCCGCCTGCCCCGCTACCTCGGTGTAGCCCTGCAAGGTACTGCGGTTGCCGCCGGTGACCTGGTTGAGGATCACCTGGGCGGCGTGGCCCTTGAGGTTGGGGTTGCCGATGATGATGCCGCCCAGCTGGGTCGACTGGGTCTTGCTGGTAGCGTTGTTGAGGATCAGCCCGTTGCTGCCGACGTTGTAGTCGCGGAAGGTGTTGGTCGACAGGCCGCTGCCGTTGGGCGTGGCGATGTTGACGATCGGCACCCCATTGCCGGCCTGGTTGATGCTGGTGTTGGCATTGGCCGCCGCATCGACGGTCAGTTGCGCGGCCGTGGCGACGATGGGGTTGAGGAACAGCACACCCGCGACGATCAGGGCGATGCATTGGTTCAGTGGGGTGCGGATATCCATGTCGAACGAACTCCAGTCGCTGCTCGGGCCAGTTGCAGACGCGCCCCTGACGGGGCGGCGGTGTCACGGGTAATGGGTGGGTCGAGGCTCAGAAGAACGCGTCGACGCGGAAATAGATCGGGTGTTCGCGGCGGGTGATGACGTCGGGGCGTTCAAGCGAGCGGGCGAAGGTCGCGCTGGCGGCGAAGTACTGGCCGCGCACGTTGAACTCGAAAGCATTGCCGCTCAGGCGACCATGGTCCTGGCCATTGCCGTGCTGGCCCTTGATCACCCCGGCGTCATAGGCGAAGGCCATGCCGTATTCGCGCAGCCACGGCTGCAGTGCGGCCCAGGTCACCGGGCGGCGCCAGCGCAACTGGTTGCGCCAGTAGCCGCCGCTGTCGCCGGTGAGGGTCTGCTCCTTGAAGCCACGCACCGAGGTCAGCCCGCCGACGCTGATGCGCTGGCCACTGTAGAGGGCGTCTTCGCTGCGCTGGCCGGTGGCCAGGCTGTCGAAGCTGAACTGCTCGCCCCACAGCTGGAACGGCTGCAGGTAGCTCAGGGTGAGGGTGTACTTGTTGTAGCGCGCCACCGGTTCGTTGCCGCGCGGATCGCCCGCGCCCTGGGCGTCGAGGGCGCCGATGCCCTGCTGCCAGCCGGCATCGAGGTTGACGAAGGCGTTGCCGATACGACGGCCGTGGTTGACGCCCAGCTGGCGCTCGGTGATACGGGTGCTGGAGACGTCGATCAGGGTGTCGTCCAGGTAGTTGCGCGCACGCAGGTGGCTGACGCCGGCATTGACCGCGGTCTTGCTCAGGCTGTCGCGGTGGATCACCCGTTCGGCCTGGAACTGGTGCACGCTGTTGTCGCCGTCGAGCTTGAAGGGAAAACCGCTGGAGGTGTCGCGGGTGCGGTAGTAGTTGTGGTTGTAGCTGTAGTTGAAGGTCCACCAGCCCCACGGCAGGCTGTAGTTCAGGCCGTGGCTGTCGGAATGGCGCCAGTGGTCGCTGACCACGTCGCGCCCGCCGCGCAGGCTCAGCTGATCGGCCAGGCCCAGTGGGCTGTCCCATTCCAGGCCAAGGTTCATCTGCTGTTCGCCACTGCTGGCGTCACCGTTGTTGTGACGGCTGGCCGAGACCCGCCAGGGCTTGTCACGCTGGCCCTTGAGCTGGACGCGACTGCCACCGACCTCCTGGCCCGGCACCAGCTCCACCTCGACCTGACGCGAGGGCAGGCGGCCAAGCTGGTCGACCATCTGTTCCATGTCGCGCAGGTTGAGCACCTCGCCGGTGTTGCCGGGGAAGGCCATGGCCATTTCCCGGGGGCTGGCCAGGGCGGAACCGTCCAGCCCTTCCAGGCGGCCTTCGACAATGATGATCTGCAGCACGCCGGAGCCCAGGTCCTGCTGGGGCAGGTAGGCGCGAGTGGTCAGGTAGCCGCGGTTCAGGTAATGGTCGGTGATGCGCTTGAGCAGGTCGTTGAGCTGGCCGACCTGCAGGCACTTGCCCTGGTACCCTTCGAGCAGGGCCTGGCGCTGCCGATCATCCAGCAGGCTGGCGCCTTGTAGCTCGACACGCTGGATCTGGAAGCAACGCCCTTCCTGGCTCGGCTGGGCTGGCGCCTGCGGTGCCTGCCTGCCCGGCAGTTGCTGCAGCTCTTCGAGGCGCTTGCGCTGCTCTTGCAACAGGTTCTCCTGGCGGTCGCGGATCAGGTCGCGATCGCCAGGTGTCTGGAACGGTGCGGCACCGGCCAGCAAAGGCAAAAGTGCCAGGCCTGCGGCCAGGAAGCGGGTAGGAAGGGGCATGGGGGCGTGGTCCGTCACTTAAAGCCGAGCGCATCACTGCGAAATAGCTGCGCAGGGTACTAAAGGACAGCAGTGCCATCAATAAGCCACCTGCTTCCTGATATTGCCGGATGATTCCTTTACGCCGGTAAGCCGCCCTTGCGTTAAGGTTGTCGCGCAGGCTTGCCGGCTGGCCGGAACCACCACCCCTGCTGCATGCCCGCCGCCGCCAGCAGGATCAGCCCCACACCCAGCCACTGCACCAGCGCCAGGCGATGGTCGAAGGCCAGCCAGTCGACCAGGATCGCCGCGATCGGGTAGATGAACGACAACGCCCCGGTCAACGCCGTGGGCAGGCGCTGGATGGCGCTGTACAGCAGCACGTACATCAACCCGGTATGCACGATCCCCAGCGTCACCAGGCTGCCGAGCGCCGGCAGTTCACCGGGCAGTCCGCCGAGTGTTACCCAGGGCGCCAGCAGCAACACGCCGGTGCTCACCTGGATCAGCGCGATCAGGTGCGGCGGCGTGCCGGTCAGACGCTTGATGATTAACGCGGCCACGGCATACAGCAACGCAGCGCCCAATGCCAGGACGATGCCCAGCAGATACTCGTCGCCACTGGCCTGCCCCGCGCCATGGGCGCTGACGATGGCCAGCATGCCGAGGAACGCCACGCCCAGCCAGGTCAGCTTGGCCAGGGTGATCTTCTCGCCGAGAAACAGCGCGGCCAAGCCCACCAGCATGAACGGCTGGACGTTGTACACCGCGGTGCCGATGGCGATCGAAGCCCGCGAGTAGGAGGCGAACAGCAGCACCCAGTTGCCGACGATCGCCACCCCGCTGGCCACCGCCAGCAGAAAAGTGGCGCGGGTCAGCACGCCCGGTTTGAGAAAGCCCATGGCCGCGCAGATCAGCAGCAAGGTGCCAGCGCCGAACACGCAGCGCCAGAACACCACCTCCAGCACCGGCTGCCCGGACACCAGCACGAACCAGCCGATGGTCCCGGAGATCAGCATGGCGGCGATCATTTCCAGCGAACCACGGCGCAACGAATTGTCCATCTCACACCTCCTGTCGACGATGGGCACAGTATGCGGAGGGTCGAGGGCGCCCTTCCAGCGGATAACCAAGGCATATCCGTGCTTGCACCTTTACTATCAAGGCAAATCTTGAAAATCACCTAACGAGGATGCCATGACCGATGCCATCGACCAGTTGCTGATCAACGCCCTGATGGAGGATTCGCGCCGCTCGCTCAAGGCCCTGGCGCAACTCAGCGGACTGTCGGCTCCCAGCGTCAGCGAGCGATTGCGCCGCCTGGAGGAGCGCGGCGTGCTGCGCGGTTACACGGTGGAGGTGGACCCGCGCTGTTTCGGCTACCAGTTGCAGGCGATCGTGCGCATTCGCCCGCTGCCGGGGCAGTTGCAGGAGGTGGAACGGCAGATCGTGGCCATTCCCGAGTTCACCGAATGCGACAAGGTCACTGGCGAGGATTGTTTCATCGCTCGCCTGCATGTGCGCTCGATGGAGCAGTTGGACACGCTGCTCGACCGCCTCAACGTGCTGGCCGAGACCAATACGGCGATCATCAAGAAGACGCCGGTGAAGCGGCGGTTGCCGCCCATGGCGTGAGGGAGGCTTTGCAGCGGCAGGCCCTATCGCGGGGCAAGCCCGCTCCCACGAGGTCGGTTTGGCCAAGAGCCCGAGCAAAACTTGTACACACGAATGTCACCATAAGTGCCATTTTTGTGTGCACTTTCCACGGGTAACGCCCCATTAGGTTACACACTTTGTTTAACTAAATTTGACCAAACGATCAACTAATTGGTTGCGTGAAAAATATAACCTGTTCATTTGGTCAACTTATAGTTCCCATATTTCATCTACTTAACTTTCAAACAGATAGATTCAAAATAGTAGCCCCCTGAAAGCGTGTTGATTGCTGGCATGGAACTGGCTTTTGTGTGTTTGCGTTTTGTATACAAATTTAACGAAACATAAATACACAAGAACCCGCAGCGTCGCCCCATCGGCGACCGTTGCGCCCAGAACCCTGTGATGCCAACGCCTGCACCGACGAGATGGCGAGCCCGTGCGCCAGCGCCCGCTCATCGCAGTCACACGCATCAGGAGCCGCCGGAATGAGTAGCAGCCTCCCCCTTGCCCCTGAACTTTCCGTTGCCAGCACCCATCCCTCGACCACGCCCCTCGAAGGCCACCCGGCCGATCTCGAATTGAGCCCACGCCTGCATAACCGCGACCTCGCCCCGACCAAACTGGCAGGGCGCCGCTGGGGCGGCTACAGCATCTTCGCGCTGTGGACCAATGACGTGCACAACATCGCCAACTACTCCTTCGCCATGGGGCTGTTCGCCCTGGGCCTGGGCGGTTGGCAGATCCTGCTGTCGCTGGCGATCGGTGCGGCGCTGGTGTACTTCTTCATGAACCTGTCCGGCTACATGGGGCAGAAGACCGGCGTGCCGTTCCCGGTGATCAGCCGCATCGCCTTCGGCATCCATGGCGCGCAGATCCCGGCGCTGATCCGCGCGGTGATCGCCATCGCCTGGTTCGGCATCCAGACCTACCTGGCCTCGGTGGTGCTGCGGGTGCTGTTGACCGCCGTGTGGCCACAAGTGGCCGACTACGATCACGACAGCATCCTCGGCCTGTCGAGCCTGGGCTGGGTATGCTTCGTGGCGATCTGGCTGGTGCAGCTGGTGATCCTCGCCTACGGCATGGAGATGGTGCGCCGCTACGAGGCCTTCGCCGGCCCGGTGATCCTGCTGACCGTCGCGAGCCTGGCGGTGTTCATGTACTTCAAGGCCGATGCGCGCATCGCCTGGTCGGTCGCCGAGCCCCTGGGCGGTTACGAGATGTGGCGCAATATCTTCGCCGGCGGCGCGCTGTGGCTGGCGATCTACGGCACCCTGGTGCTCAACTTCTGCGACTTCGCCCGCTCCTCGCCCTGCCGCAGGACCATCCGCGTCGGCAACTTCTGGGGCCTGCCGGTGAACATCCTGGTGTTCGCGGCGATCACCGTGGTGCTGTGCGGCGCGCAGTTCCAGATCAACGGCCAGGTCATCGACAGCCCGACGCAGATCGTCGCCAGCATCCCCAACACCGCGTTCCTGGTGCTGGGCTGCCTGGCCTTCCTGATCGTCACCGTGGCAGTGAACATCATGGCCAACTTCGTCGCCCCGGCCTTCGTGCTCAGCAACCTGGCGCCGCGCCACCTGAACTTCCGCCGCGCCGGGCTGATCAGCGCCACCCTGGCGGTGCTGATCCTGCCGTGGAACCTGTACAACAGCCCGTTGGTGATCGTCTACTTCCTCTCGGGCCTGGGCGCCCTGCTCGGCCCGCTGTACGGCGTGATCATGGCCGACTACTGGCTGCTGCGTAAGGGCCGCATCAACGTGCCTGAGCTGTATAGCGAGAATCCCGCCGGCGCCTACCACTACACCCGCGGCATCAACCTGCGCGCCCTGGCGGCGTTCATCCCGGCCGCGCTGCTGGCCATCATCCTGGCCCTGGTGCCCAACTTCCACGGCATCGCGCCATTCTCCTGGCTGATCGGTGCCGGTATCGCCGCCGCCATCTACCTGCTGATTGCGCCACGCCACCGCCAATACCTCGATGTCAGCGGCGAATGCATCGCCGTCGACCACAGCAGCCACTGAATTCAGGGAGATCCGTCATGCGTATTCTGATCGCCAACGTCAACACCACCGAAGCCATCACCCAGGCCATTGCCGAGCAAGCGCGCAGCGTGGCCGCGCCCGGTACCGAGATCGTCGGCCTGACCCCGTGGTTCGGCGCCGAGTCGGTGGAGGGCAATTTCGAGAGCTACCTGGCCGCCATCGCGGTGATGGACCGGGTGCTGGCCTACGACCAGCCCTTCGATGCCGTGATCCAGGCCGGCTACGGCGAGCATGGCCGCGAAGGCCTGCAGGAGCTGCTGGACGTGCCGGTGGTGGACATCACTGACGCCGCCGCCAGCACCGCCATGTACCTGGGCCACGCCTACTCGGTGGTCACCACCCTGGACCGCACCGTGCCGCTGATCGAGGACCGCCTCAAGCTCTCCGGGCTGTACGAGCGCTGTGCCTCGGTGCGCGCCAGCGGCCTGGCGGTGCTGGAGCTGGAAAGCGACCCACGGCGCGCGGTGGAAGCCATCGTCGAGCAGGCCGAGCGGGCTGTGCGCGAGGACAAGGCCGAAGTGATCTGCCTGGGTTGCGGCGGCATGGCCGGGCTCGACGAGCAGATCCGCCAGCGCACCGGGGTGCCGGTGGTGGACGGCGTGAGTGCGGCGGTGACCATTGCCGAGTCGCTGGTGAGACTGGGGTTGAGTACCTCCAAGGTGCGTACCTATGCCACGCCGCGGGCGAAGAAGGTGGTGGGCTGGCCGATGCGCTTCGGCCGCTGATCCACCAGTAGCGCCCGTCGCAGGGCAAGCCCGCTCCCCTGGCGTCAAAAGCAATCCGTGGGAGCGGCGATGCGGCGACCCGACTTGCCCCGCGATGAGGCCAACAAGGTCAGCGCAACAGCCTCGCCAGCCGCTCGCCACTGCCACACGCCAAGGTGAACCCCAGCGCTCCATGCCCCAGGTTCAGCCACAGGTTGCGATACCGTGTGGCCTCGAGGATCGGCACCCCGGTCGGCGTCGCCGGCCGCATCCCAGCCCACTCCACCGCCTGCCCGTAATCAGCGGCCTCCGGCAGGGTCTGGCGCGCCAGCCGGCGCATGCTCGCGAGCCTGCCGGCGTCCACCGCCTCGTCATAACCGACGATGTCCACCATCGCCGCCACCCGCAGTTGATCGTCCAATCGTGCATAGACAATCTTGCGCTCGTAGTCGGTGATGCTCACCTCCGGCGCCCGGTGCGTGGCACCGACCGGCGCGGTCAGGCTGTAACCTTTCAAGGGATAGACCGGCAGCTTCAAGCCCGGCAATGCCAAGCCGGCACTGCGGTGCCCGGCGCTGAGTACAAGGCGCTGCACTTCCAGCCGCTCGTTGCCCATCTCAAGCGCCAGCACCTGATCACCGTGCGTGATCAGCCGTGTCACCGGCCGCCCCAACAGCAACCGGCATTGCCCGGATGCCTCCAAGCGCTCGGCCAGGCGCAGGCAGAAGCGGTGGCAATCGGCGACCTCTTCGTCCGGGGTGAACACGCCGCCAACGAACGGTGCCTCGCAAAGCGCCGGGTCGAGTTCGCGCAGTTCGGCAGCATCCAGTGTTCGCTGGCTGTCGGGATCGAGCAGGTGTCGGCACCCATGGTCGAATGCACGCTGGGTACGGAATGCGACCAGCTTGCCATTGCGTCGCCAGGCGAAATCATCAAGGCCGTCCTGCTCGCGCCAGCGCTGTAACGCCGCCTGGCTTTCGAGCGCCAGGCTCAGCAACTGAGCAGCATTACGCCGATTGACGGACGTGCGGCAGGCCATGACGAAAGCCGCCAGCCAACGCCACTGCGCTGTGTCCAGACGCACGCGCAGACGCAACGGCGAATCCCCCTGCAGCAGCCAGCCAAGTGCCTGCCACGGCACACCGGCATCGGCCAGAGGCGCCACATAGCGATACGAAAGCTGTCCACCGTTGGCAAAACTTGTGGCGCTGGCCAGGCTGTCGCGGGCCTCGACCAGGTCGACCTGCCTGCCGTCGCGCACCAACGCATATGCCGTCGCCAAGCCGACCACCCCGCCGCCGATCACTGTCACCCGCTGGTTCATGCATCCATTCCTGTCCAGGCCTGATGGCCAGACAGTAACAGCAGGTCAGGTCGGGCAGCCAGGCTCGCCGTGATCGAGCCCCTGGCGCAGGTTACGGCTGAGCAGGGTCGCCTTGCCATCGCGCCAGGTCAGCGTGAGCACGTACAAGGTATCGAAGTCGTCGCGATGCCAGTCTTCGGTGAGCACCCGCTCTTCGCCCAGGGCCTTGCCGGCCACGGTGTTGATCAGTTCCGGGAGATAGCCGCGGGACCAGGCGGTGTAGACCGTCGCATTGCGGTACTTGCTGCTGAGCAGCTCGTCAGCCAGGTCATCGGTATCGTTGGCGCCATAGTCGATGTTCACCGGCAGGCCGAGGCGGATGGCGCTGGGGCTGATGGTCATCAGCGGGCGGATGTAGCTGTAGCGCTCATCCTGGCTACCTTCCTCGACCCCCCGCGAAGGGTTGGCGGCAAATACGTAGTCGGCCTTGCCGAAGCGCTCGGGCAGCAAGGTGGCGAGGTCCAGGGCACGGTTGAGCCCCTGGCAGTTCAGCTGCCCCAACCCCTCCCCGGGTTTCTCGGCGTGACGCAGGAAGACCAGGGTCTGGGTGCCATCCACGGGTTGCGCGCGGCTCTCGACCACAGCCAAGGCCAACGGCACGGCCGCAGCGGCGAGCGTCAGGCTCAACAACAGGTGACGACGACGGCGAAGGAAGGTGGGCAGCTTCATCTGGGACGGACTCTTGCGGCAAGGGATACTGGGTTGCCCCGCCACACGGTCCCGCAGCCTTGGCTGCTGGTCGTCCTTGTCGTGAATGCCATCCATGGCAGCGAGTGAGGCTCAGAGTGCCCTCGACCCGTTTGGTTCCTCCCTGGGCGCACATGCCGTTCCATGGACATAGGCCACGTTAACGCATGTGTGTTGCTGAATTATTGCTTGTAGTTCAATCGTCGCGGGTCAGCACTTCCAGCAACTCGATCACGAAGGTGAGGTCCGAATTCGGTGGAATCGAACCGACCGAGCGCTCGCCATAGCCCAGGTGCGCCGGCACCAACAGCTTGCGTTTGCCGCCCACGCGCATGCCCATCAGGCCCTGGTCCCAGCCCTTGATCACCCGGCCGGTGCCGATCACGCACTGGAACGGCTTGCCGCGCGACCAGGACGAATCGAACTCGCTGCCGTCGGCCAGGGTGCCGCGGTACTGGGTGGTGATCAACGCGCCCTTGACCACGGCCTTGCCGTCGCCTTCCTGTAGATCGATGACTTGCAGCTCACTGCTCATGGCAGGTTCCTCGAGACGGTTTTGGTGGGCGCCCTTTTCTCAGAAATACGTGGGTTTGGCAAGGCGGGTCGGCTCAGGACGGGGCGAACTGTTCGAAGATCTGTTGGCCGGTGAGGTCCTTGGTTTCGTTCTTGAAGCAGTACCAGGCGGGTTTTTCGTCGATGAAGATCTGCTCGGTGAAGGTCCAGTTCACCTTACCGTCGAGCACGCCGACCGGCACGACATAGAGGTTGCCCTCTTTCAGGCGGTAGAACAGGTGCGTGCCGCACTGGCCGCAGAAGCCGCGCTGGGCCCAGGGGGAGGAATCATAGACGCTCGGGGCTGGACCTTCGAACTGCGGGGGTTCGGCGCAATGGACGGCCAGCAGTGGGCCGCCGGTCCATTTGCGGCACATGCTGCAGTGGCAGGCGCTGACGTGGTTGTTATCGACCTTGACGGTCAGTTTGGTGGCTTGGCATAGGCAGGTGCCTAGGTTTTCCTGGGGCATGGGGGGCTCCTTGCTGTTGTTTTTGGGAGTTGGAGTATAGGTGGTGGGTTCGGGTTCGGGTTCGGGTTCGGGTTCGGGTTTCAGGGTGTGGATTTTGAATTTTTTATGCGCATTCGTAGAAGATAACGACATTTAGTCACCTTTCCGCCCTTACGGCGGGTTACTTTGGTCTTGGCCAAAGTAACCAAAGCCGCCCCGCTCCGTTCATCCGGCCCCTACGCTTCGCTCCGGGGTTCCCTCGCTCCGTTCTTGCTCCCGGGAGGACCGCGCTGAACGCCCCATCCTGGGGCGCAGCGCTTGACGGCCATCCATGGCCGTCACCTCCCTCCGCAAGAACTCCGCTCGGCCTC
>NZ_QJRP01000031.1 GCF_003205295.1 Pseudomonas mosselii | reverse complement strand
CATGAACACTGCGGGCAGAAAGGCACTCTTCGATGAGTGCCTGCTTGAGTGCCAGGTTGTATTTCGTCATGGAACACCCTCCGGTTGGGGATCAGGTGTCCAACTTTCGGGGGTCAGTTCAACGGCGAGTCACTTTTTGTCAAACGCGACAAAAAGTAACCAAAAAACGCTGCGCTCCGTTCATCCGGCCCTGCGCTTCGCTCCGGGTCCCCTCACTCCGGCCTTGCTCCCGGGAGGACCGCGCTGCAGGGCCCATCCTGGGCCCCAGCGCTTGACGGGCATCCATGCCCGTCACCTCCCTCCGCAAGCCCTGCGTTCGGCCTCCTGAAGTCGCGAAGGTACGGGCGGCGCCTGGGCTGGCGTAGCTGTCGCTAGTGGAGAGGGGGTTAACCTTGCGATCAAGATCAAGATCAAGATCAAGATCAAGATCAAGATCAAGATCAACCCACAGCTACACCCGGAACTGCTCCATCAATACCTGCTGCTGGTTGGCCAAACGGTTCAGCGCCTGGCTGATCCTCGCCGACTCATCGGCCTGTCCGGCCAACGACTCGGTCACATCACGTATCCCCGCCACGTTGCGGTTGACCTCCTCGGCCACGGCGCTCTGTTCCTCGGCAGCCGAGGCGATCTGCAGGTTCATGTCGGTGATGACCGCCACTGCCTCGCCGATACGCTGCAGTGCCGGCAGCGTCTGCTCCATCTGCGCCGCGCTGTCCTGGGCCTGACGCTGGCCGGCGTGCATCGCGCCGACCACGTCCTGGGTGCCTTGCTGCAGCCCCTCGATCACCTGGCGGATCTCCTCCACCGAAACCTGGGTGCGCTGGGCCAGGTTGCGCACCTCGTCGGCGACCACCGCGAAACCACGCCCGGCTTCGCCGGCGCGGGCGGCCTCGATGGCGGCGTTGAGCGCCAGCAGGTTGGTCTGCTCGGCGATGGCGCGAATCACCTCGAGCACCGAGCCGATCTGCTCGCCGCGGCTTTCCAGGGCGCGCGCTTCATCCATAGCTGCGTCCATGCCGCCGGCCAGCTCGCCGATTGCCTCGCGAGTGGCGGCCACCCGCGCCAGGCCGTCGCGGGTCGCCTGGTCGGCGCCGCGCGCCGCTTGCGCCGCCTGGGCGGCATTGTGGGCGACGTCGTGGGCGGTGGCGCTCATCTCGTTGGCGGCGGTGGCTACCTGCTCGATCTCGCGGTGCTGTTGCTGCATGCCGTCACTGGTCTGACTGGCGATCAGCGCCGACTGGTCGGCCGTACCACGGGCCTCCTGCAGGGAACCCTTGAGCTGGGCGATCACCGGCTGGAGCTTGTCGAGGAAACGGTTGAACCAGCCGGTCAGCTGGCCCAGTTCGTCGTCGCGGGCGTAGTCCAGGCGTCGGGTCAGATCGCCTTCGCCGCTGGCGATGTCCTTCAGGCGCGCGGCCACGGCCAGGATCGGACGGGTCACGCCGCGAGCGGTCAGCCACACCAGCAACAGCCCCAGCACGGCGGCGCCCAGGCCGATCAGCAGGCTGACCAGGTTGGCGCTCTGGTTCTGGCTGTCCAGGCGCTGGTTGAGGGCGACGGCAGGGGCCTGCAGTACCTGTTCGGGCAGCTCGAGCAGGACCTGCCACGGCGCCGCGCCGGGGATCGGGGCGAAAGGCCGGGAAATGCGCATGGTGCCATCGTCCAGGCGCTCGACCGCCTGACCGGCGCGCAGCGTGCCGGCCAGTGCGGTGGCGCTGGCGCCGAAGGCCTGCTGCACGGTCTTGCTCAACTGGCTGGCGTCCTGGCTGTGGCCGGCGAGCAGGCCCGAGGGGCTGACGATGCTGACCTGGCCCTGGCCGTCGAACAGCTCCTGGCGGCCGGCCAGGCTCAGTTGCTGCAGGTTGTCCAGGCCGATGTCCAGGCCGACCACGCCCACCACCTTGCCGTTTTCCAGCAGTGGCAGGGCGATGCTGGTCATCAGTACCTGGTGGCCGTTGACCTCGTCGAAGTACGGGTCGAGCACACAGGCCTTGGCGGTCTCCAGCGGGCAGGTCAGCCAACGGTTGTAGGGCGAGCCGTTGGCGCCGATGCTGGTATCGGCGAGCATCGACTCGGGCATCGCCTCCACCTCGAGGTTGCCGGTGCCGGGCTGCGACCAGTACAGGGAGAAGCGGCCGCTGTCGTTGCTGCCGTTATCGGCCTGGCCGGCGAAGCGGGCGTCCTGCTGGTCCAGGGCGTTGGGCTGGAATACCAGGTACAGGCCGATCAGGTCGGCGTTGCCGGCCAGGGCGGCGCGCGCCTCGCGGCTGAGTTCGGTGCGCAGGTCGGCGCCGCCGCGGGCCTTGAGTGCCTGCACCAGACGGGCGAAGCCGTTGCCGTACTGATAGGCGTCCATGAAGTAGCGCTGGATACGCAGGGCCTGGGTCTCGCCGTGGGCCTGCAGGCGCAGGCGGGCGCTGTGGTCGAGCAGCTCGGTGTTGGCCTGGAACACCTGCTCGGCGCTGCGCCGGGCCTGGGTGAGCGAGGTGGCCACCAGCAGGGCGACAATGGCCAGCAGGCACAGGCCGGCAAGCAGGGTGATCTTCCACTGGATGGAGAGACGGCGCAGCAACATGGGCTTTTCCTTCTCGGGCAAACAGGACGCCCGCGGTCAGGCGGGCGTCGGCGGGGTCAGTCGGCGATGCAGTTCGGTGGCGCTACCCTGAAGGCCTTGGTCAGCCAGGCCAGGTAGAGCACGCCAAGCAGGGCCCAGACACCGCCGAACAACAACGAGTGTTCGTTCAGGTCCAGCCACAGCGAGACGATGATGCAGAAGCCTATCGTCGGCGCCACCAGATACTTGAGGTTGTTCGTCAGGCCCTTGTTGCGGCCCTCGCGGATATAGCAGTGGTTGATCACCGACAGGTTGACGAAGCTGAACGCCACCAGCGCGCCGAAGTTGATCACCGAGGTGGCGGTGACCAGGTCGAAGAAGATTGCCGACAGCGAGATCAGGCCGACCACGGCGATGTTCAGCACCGGGGTCTTGTAGCGCGGGTGCAGGCGGGCGAACACCCCGGCCGGGATCACGTTGTCGCGGCCCATCACATACAATAGGCGCGACACACTGGTCTGCGAGGCCAGGCCCGAGGCGATGGTGTTGATCACCGTGCAGGCGATGAACACCGACTGGAACAGCTTGCCGCCGACGTACAGGGCGATTTCCGGCAGGGCCGCTTCCTGGTCATGGAAGCGCGCCATGGTCGGGAAGTAGGCCTGGATGAAGTAGGACACGCCGATGAACACCACGCCGCCGATCAGCGCGGTGAGGAAGATCGCCCGCGGGATGGTCTTGCCCGGGTCGCGAGTCTCTTCCGACAGGCAGGTCACCGCGTCGAAGCCCAGGAACGAGAAGCACAGGATGGTCGCGCCGGCGGCCAGGGCGGCGAACTGGGTCTGGTCGTCGGCGAACGGCACCAGGCTCCAGGCGGTGCCCAACCCTTCGCCGTGGTCCAGGCCACGCCAGCACAGGTAGATGAATACACCGATGATCGCCACCTGCACGGCGACGAACAACAGGTTGAAGTGCGCCACCAGGTTGACGCTGCGCATGTTGATCAGGCTGATCAGGGTGACGAAACCGGCCACCCACACCCAGGCCGGTACCTCGGGGAACATCGCCGAGAGGTAGAGCTTGGCCAGCAGCGCGTTGACCATGGGCAACAGCAGGTAGTCCAGCAGCGACGACCAGCCCACCAGGAAGCCCACGTGCGGGTTGATGGCGCGCTGGGTATAGGTGTACGCCGAGCCTGATTGCGGGAAGCGCCGTACCAGGGTGCCGTAGCTCACGGCGGTGAACAGGATGCCGGCCAGGGCCAGGAGGTAGGCGCTGGGCACGTGCCCGGCGGTGATGCCGGAGACGATGCCGAAGGTGTCGAACACGGTCATCGGGGTGAGGTAGGCCAGGCCGATGATCACCACATGCCAGAGACGCAGGGACTTGCGGAATTGGGCGTTGCCGGGGGCGCTGTGGTCAGGCTGCATGCGGGCGCTGCTCCTTGATCGAAACAACGGGCACGGCGTATGACGGGCACGACAAGGTCGAGCGGATGGGCTCCATGTTGTTCACCTTTTATGTTGGAGCTGCGGGGGTGCGCGAAATAAACAACGACGGTCGTTTGGGTGTCAAGTTAAACATGACAGAGTGCCAAGTGGATGGAAGGTGAATCGGTTTATTTGGCCGTTATGCATTGTTTTTGGCCGATTGAGCAGATCGCAAGTCGATTTTGATGTTCGTAAAAATTGACAATTTTCCTTCGGCAAACCAAGTGCCCGGCTGTGCGTCGACACACAAAATGCCTCACGCATTACCGCGTGGGCCGGGTGCCAATGGTATTCTTGCCATCTGCGCGCGGCCTCGTTCCCGTGGACCGCTCTAACGACCTCCCTATGGACAGCAATCGGTTCTATTCATGAAGAAATCAGTAGGCATCCTCTCCGGTCTGGCCGTGGCCATCGCCGTCGCAACTACCGCTGGCGCCTGGTACACCGGCAAGCAGCTGCCCGCAGAGCTGGAGCGCTCCGTCGCGCGCGGCAATGAAGAGCTGAAGAAGGCCCTGGCTGGCAACGGTGGCAGCATGACCATCGAACTGGTCTCGCTGGACCAGCACTTCTTCACCAGCACCGCCCACTACCGCCTGAAGGCCGACAACGTGCAGCTCGGCGAAGCCGAGGCATTGAACTTCCAGGTGGGCGTGACCGATCAGATCGAGCACGGCCCGTTCCCCTGGTCGCGGGTCAAGGCCTTCAAGCTGATGCCGGTCATGGCCACCAGCAACAGCACGCTGGACAAGGATGACTTCACCAGCGGTTGGTTCACCGCCGCCGGCGACAAGCCGCCGGTCACCGCCCAGGTCAGCCTCGGCTATGGCGGCAGCGTCGACAGCGATATCCGCCTGGCGCCAGTCACGCTCAAGGAAGACGGCGGCAATGTCCTGGACTTCTCCGGCCTGCAGCTCACGCTGCGCGGCGACCGCGAAGGCAAGGCGGTGGAAATCCACAGCAGCGCCGAGCACCTCGAGCTGAACTTCGTCGACGAGCAGCAGGCGCCGGTGAAGATCCTGCTCAACGGCTTCAAGGCCGGTGGCAAACTCACCGAAACCGCCCACGACATGGTCTATGTCGGCAACTTCGACCTGGCCCTGGCCGACACCCAGGTGACCTTCGGGCCGAAGCAGGAAGTGCTGGTGCTCAAGGGCCTGCAGCAGAACAACCTGTACAACGCCGAGGGCGAGGCCAAGGACAAGCTGGCCGGGCGCCTGGAATACAAGGTCGACGACATCAGCTATGCCGGCCGCAAGGTGGGCAGCGCGGAAATGGTCCTGACCATGAAGTCCATCGACATTCCGGCCATGCAGGCGCTGATGGAGTGGTACCAGACCCAGCTGCCGCAGATGCAGCAGGCCGCCGCCGATGGCGAGGCGCCTTCGCTGGAGATGACCCCCGAGGAGCAGGCCAAGGTCCAGGGCGACCTGCAGAAGCTGCTGGTGGCCAAGCCGCAGGTGGCGGTGGAGAAGCTGGCGTTCAAGACCGCCAACGGCGAGAGCCACTTCAACCTGGCGATGGATTTCGCCAGCCCGAGCTCGTTCGACCTGCCGCCTGACCAGTTGGGCAAGCAGCTGCTGACGCAACTGAAGGCCAAGCTCAGCGTTTCCAAGCCGATGGTCGCCGACCTGGCCACCTTGCAGGCGCTGCTTGAGGGTGAGACCGATGCCCAGGCCATCGCCCAGCAGTCCAGCCAGGCCGGTGAAATGGTCGGCATGATGGCGCTGCAGAGCGGCATGGCCACGGTGCAGGGCAGTGATGTGGTGTCGAGCCTGCAATACGCCGACGGCATGGTCGACTTCAACGGCAAGAAGATGACCGTCGAAGAGTTCGCCATGCTGATCAGCGGCCACCTGGCGGCACTCCAGCCGCAGGGCTGATTGCTGGCTCGCGGTCCCTTTCGCGGGGCAAGCCCGCTCCCACGAGGTCGCCATGAATTGGATGGCTTCGTGGGAGCGGGCTTGCCCCGCGACTGCATTGGGGCGGCCAACGTAAAAACCTCTTTTGCATCCCTGCGATTGCCTGTAGCCTTCGCGTCCGATAAGAATCCGCGCCCGCAGAGGGGCCGAGACGCTGGCCGTCCGGCACCATTAGCCGATCTGCCAGGGCCGGGTGATACACTCGACTGACGCGCTCAAGCGCCCCGCAGGTCCAGCGATCATGACCCAGATTTCCGAACGCCTGTTGGTCCAGGCCCACCTCGATGCCAAGCAGCCCAACCCGCTGACGCCCGCGCAGGAGGCCGAATACCGTGCGGCCATCGCCGCCGAGCTGAAAAAGCAGAACGCCGTGCTGGTGGCCCACTACTATTGCGACCCGGTGATTCAGGCCCTGGCCGAGGAAACTGGAGGCTGCGTATCCGACTCGCTGGAGATGGCGCGCTTCGGCAAGAACCACCCGGCGCAGACCGTGGTGGTGGCGGGTGTGCGTTTCATGGGCGAAACCGCGAAGATCCTCACCCCGGAAAAACGCGTGCTGATGCCTACCCTGGAGGCGACCTGCTCCCTCGACCTGGGTTGTCCGGTGGAGGCATTCTCGGCGTTCTGCGACCAGCATCCCGAGCGCACCGTGGTGGTCTACGCCAACACCTCCGCCGCGGTGAAGGCCCGTGCCGACTGGGTGGTGACCTCCAGCTGCGCACTGGAGATCGTCGAAAGCCTGATGGACAACGGCGAGACCATCATCTGGGGCCCTGACCAGCATCTGGGGCGTTATATCCAGAAGCAGACCGGTGCCGATATGTTGCTGTGGGACGGTGCCTGTATCGTTCATGAAGAGTTCAAGTCGCGCCAGCTGGCCGACATGAAGGCGCTGTACCCGGACGCGGCGATCCTGGTCCACCCGGAGTCGCCGGAGGCGGTGATCGAGCTGGCCGACGCGGTGGGTTCCACCAGCCAGCTGATCAAGGCGGCGCAGACACTGCCGAACAAGACCTTCATCGTCGCCACCGACCGCGGCATCTTCTACAAGATGCAGCAGCTGTGCCCGGACAAGGAATTCGTCGAAGCGCCGACCGCCGGCAACGGCGCGGCCTGCCGCAGCTGCGCGCACTGCCCGTGGATGGCGATGAACACCCTGGAGCGCACGCTGGACTGCCTGCGCAAGGGCAGCAACGAAATCTTCGTGGAGCCTGCGCTGATCCCCAAGGCGATCAAGCCGCTGAACCGCATGCTCGACTTCACCCAGGCGGCGCGGTTGAAGTTGTCGGGCAACGCCTGACGCAAGGTGAGCATCACCCTGTAGGAGCGGCCTTGTGTCGCGAAAGGGCCGCGAAGCGGCCCCTGTTTTCCGCGTGAACCTGAACATCCTGGGGCCGCTGTGCGGCCCTTTCGCGACACAAGGCCGCTCCTACAGCGCGATCAGTGCCAGGCCTAGCGCCCCATCATCTCCTTGACCATCCGCTGCTGCTCCATGATCTCGCGCTGGCGCTGGTCGATCTGCGAGGCCAGCGGGAAGTTGCTGCCCGAGCGGCGCTTGGCGTAGTCGAGCTGCTGGATCGCCTGGTCGAAGTCGCCGACCAGGGTGAAGTACTCGGCGCGGGCGCGGTGCAGGCCGATGGTGTTGCCCGAAAGCCCGCGCACTTCGGCGACGTCGTACCACACGTCCGGGTCGTCCGGGCGGTTCTTGACCAGGTCGTCCAGCACCTTTTCAGCCTCGGCCGGCTTGTTCTGCTTGATCAGCAGGTCGGCGCGCACCTGTTTCAACGGATAGTTGGCCGGGTACAGCGCCTGCATGCGCTGGGCGCGTTGCTGGGCGTCGGCCAGGCGGTTGTTGGTGATGTCCAGGTCGATCTGCGCCAGGTTGTAGGTGATGTCGTTGGGCGCCTTGGCCAGCAGCGGCTTGAGGTTCTCCCGCGCTTCGTTGAGCTGGCCGCCCTTGATCTGCGCCAGGGCCAGGCCGTAGCGCGCGGCGTCCATCTGGGGATTCTCGTCGAGCTGGGCGCGGAAGCGCTTGGCGGCCAGGCCCGGTGTGCCTTCATAGGTGAGCTGTACCCGCGCGCGAATCAGCTGGTAGCGCAGGCTGTCTTCGACGCCACCCTTGGGCGCCTGCTCGGCGCGGTTGCGGGTGTCGGCCACCCGCGACTCGGTCACCGGGTGGGTGAGGAGGAATTCCGGCGGCCTGGCGTCGTAGCGGTACTGGCGCGCCAGGCGTTCGAACATGCTGGGCATGTTGCGTGGGTCGTAACCGGCTTTTTCCAGGTTCTGGATGCCGATACGGTCGGCTTCCTGTTCGTTCTGCCGGGAGAAGCGTCGCTGCTCCTGGATCGCCGCAGCCTGGGTGCCGGCAATCACGCCAATGCCGGCATCACCGCCGCCGCCCGCCGCCAGTACGATGCCGGCCAGCAAGGCCGCCATCATCGGCAGCTGCATGCGTTGCTGGGCCTCGACGCCGCGGGCGAAGTGGCGTTGCGACAAGTGCGCCAGTTCGTGGGCCAGTACCGAGGCGTACTCGCCTTCGGTCTGTGCATTGAGGAACAGGCCGCCGTTGACCCCGACGATGCCACCGGGCGCGGCAAAGGCGTTGAGCTCCTTGCTGTCGATGAGGATGAACTCCAGGCGCCGGTCCTGCAGTTGGCTGGTCTCGGCCAGCTTGTACACGCTGGTCTCGACGAAGTCCTTGAGCTGCGGGTCGTTCAGCTGGTTGACCTGGCCGCGCAACAGGCTCAGCCAGGCGCGGCCGAGCTGGTGTTCCTGTTGCGGCGAGACGATCGCGGAGCTGGCGTCGCCCAGTGACGGCAGGTCGTCGGCGTGGCCGGGAAGGGCCATCAGGCAGGCCAGCGTCAACAGGGTAGGGCGCAGTAGATTCATGCAGAAGCTCGCGTCGGTCAAAAGCCTTACTGTAGCCGGGTCGCGCGATGCCGACCAGTGGCGGTATCCTACCAGACCTTTCTGTCCATACCCCGGAGACGCGCCCGATGAGTGACACCCCGACCTGCGACGCCGAGCTCGACGCCAGCGGGCTGAACTGCCCGTTGCCGCTGCTCAAGGCCAAGATGGAACTCAATCGCCTGGCCAGTGGCGCGGTGCTCAAGGTGATCGCCACCGACGGCGGCTCCCAGCGCGACTTCCGCACTTTCGCCCAGCTGGCCGGTCATACGCTGCTGCACGAAACGGCCGAGGCCGGCGTGTACACCTACTGGCTGCGCAAGGCCTGAGTCTTTCCCAAGGATCGTCAATGTTCAAAGTGCTTCGCGACTGGATGCAGCGCTACTTCTCCGACGAGGAGGCGGTGGTGCTGGCGGTCCTGCTGTTCCTGGCCTTTACCGTGGTGCTGACCCTGGGCGGCATGCTCGCGCCGGTGCTGGCGGGCATGGTCCTGGCGTTTCTCATGCAGGGGCTGGTCAATGCCCTGGAGCGCTTGAGGGTGCCCTCCAGGCTGGCGGTCTGGCTGGTGTTCGCCCTGTTCATGGGCGCGCTGGCGGTGTTCATGCTGGTGCTTGTGCCGTTGCTCTGGCATCAGCTGATCACCCTGTTCAACGAGTTGCCGGGGATGCTCGGCAAGTGGCAGTCGTTGTTGCTGCTGCTGCCCGAGCGCTATCCGCACCTGGTGTCGGACGAGCAGGTGCTGCGCGCCATCGAATCGGTGCGTGGCGAGATCGGCAAGTTTGGCCAGTGGGCGCTGACGTTCTCGCTGTCGAGCCTGCCGTTGCTGGTCAACGCGATGATCTACCTGGTGCTGGTGCCGATCCTGGTGTTCTTCTTCCTCAAGGACCGCGAACTGATCGGGCGCTGGGTCAGCGGCTACCTGCCGCGTGAGCGCACGCTGCTCAACCGGGTGGGCGATGAGATGAACCGGCAGATCGCCAACTATATCCGCGGAAAGGGCATCGAGATCCTGATCTGCGGGATCGCCACCTATATCGCCTTCATTAGCCTGGGCCTGAACTATGCCGCCTTGCTGGCGCTGCTGGTGGGCCTGTCGGTGGTGGTGCCGTATGTCGGCGCGGTGGTGGTGACGGTGCCGGTGACGCTGATCGCGCTGTTCCAGTGGGGCTGGGGCGACCAGTTCATCTACCTGATGGCGGTGTACGCGATCATCCAGGCGCTCGATGGCAACGTGCTGGTGCCGCTGCTGTTCTCCGAGGCGGTGAGCCTGCACCCGGTGGCGATCATCTGTGCGGTGCTGCTGTTCGGTGGGCTTTGGGGGTTCTGGGGGATATTCTTCGCGATCCCGCTGGCGACGCTGTTCAAGGCGGTGCTCGATGCGTGGCCGCGGCAGGACAGGTCTGTGGCGCCAATGTTGTAGGTCTGGGGCTGCTTTGCAGCCCTTCGCGGCACAAGGCCGCTCCTACAGGGAACGCGATTCCTGTAGGAGATCACACAGCCCTTCCGGGCTGCGCTGTCGCGCAGGGAACTGTCCCCTGTGGGAGCGGCCTTGCGTCGCGAAAGGGCTGCGCAGCAGCCCCAGCAATTTCGATGATGGCTCGGAATATGGGGCCGCTGCGCGCCCCTTTCGCGACGCAAGGCCGCTCCCACAGGGTCCAGCTAAATCAATAAGTTACGGTTTGTTCCATGAGAGCGGCCTTGTGCCGCGATAGGGCGCAAAGCGCCCTCAAGATCTCAAGCCTTATCGAGACTCTGGGCTGCCGCCAACACGGCATCCACATGCCCCGGCACCTTCACCCCGCGCCACTCCTGGCGCAGCACACCGTCCTTGTCGATCAGGAAGGTGCTGCGGTCCACACCCATGTATTCCTTGCCATACAGCTTCTTCAGCTTGATCACGTCAAACAGCTGGCACAGCGCCTCGTCCTTGTCGCTGATCAGTTCGAAGGGAAACGCCTGCTTGGCCTTGAAGTTCTCGTGCGACTTGATGCCATCGCGCGACACGCCGAACACCACGGTGTTGGCGGCCTGGAACGCCGCGTGCTGGTCGCGGAATCCCTGGCCCTCGGTGGTGCAGCCCGGGGTGCTGTCCTTGGGATAGAAGTACAGCACTATCTGCTGGCCCTTCAGGTCAGCCAGGCTGACGGTCTGGCCGCTGGTGGCCTGGGCCTGGAAATCGGCGACGGGTTGGTCGAGTGCTACGGCCATGGGAGCTTCCTTACACGGGGTTCTGTGGGCGCCACGGTTCGATCAGCGCGTCCAGGTTCAGCGCGTCGGCGAAGTCGAGGAACTGGTCGCGCAGCCAGCTGATCTGGGTGCCGGCCGGCAGGATCACGGTGAACTGGGCGTTGAGCATGCTGCTGCCGGTCTGCGGCGCGAGGTAGGTGTCGCAGGTCATCGCTTCGAGCTCGACGCGGTGGTCGAGGAAGAACTGGCACAGCTCGTTGATGATGTCCGGGCGATAGGCGGCGCTGACGTAGGCCACGTAGGGCAGGGCCTGTGGGCGCACTTCCTGGTCGGCGCTGCGCACCACGTCCAGGGTCAGGCCGTGCTTCTTGCCCAGGCCCGGCAGGGTGGCTTCGAGGCGGGCCAGGGCATCCCAGCTGCCGCCGACCTGCAGCACCAGGGCGCTGGTCTCGCCGTGGCGCGACAGGCGCGAGGTGACCACCGCACAGCGGTTGTCGAAGGCCGCGCGGCTGAGAACGTTGGCCAGCTCCATGGGGTTGGGGCCCAGGGCGCTGATGACGAGGAATTGTTCGCGAACGGTGGGGGTGGACATGCAGCATTCCTAAAGCGATGAGCGGTCGATGCAGGACGGGGGCAAAGCCTCCTTTTTCAGCAGGGCCCGGGCCGGTTTTGGCGGCTGTGGACGCAGGCCGGGAGCACTGTCGACGGCCCGGCGGGCCGTGCTGCACCGATCAAAGGATCAAGGGTAGCGAAAAGCGACGCGAAGGGGAATGCTCCGCCCGCCTGCTTCGCTTGTGCAAGGCCGATGGCGCCAGTACCATTACCGCTCTCTTTTTCCGGCAGGAGCAGTTACATGATTGCGGGCAGTATGGTGGCATTGGTCACTCCCATGGATGCACAAGGGCGTCTGGACTGGGACAGCCTCGACAAGCTTGTAGACTTCCACCTGGAAAACGGCACCCACGCGATCGTAGCTGTCGGCACCACCGGCGAGTCCGCCACGCTGGATGTCGAAGAACACATCCTGGTCATCAAGCACGTGGTCGAGCGGGTCAAACACAGCAAGAAGCGGATCCCGGTGATCGCCGGTACCGGTGCCAACTCCACTGCCGAAGCCGTGCACCTGACCAAGAACGCCAAGAATGCCGGCGCCGACGCCTGCCTGCTGGTGGTCCCGTACTACAACAAGCCGACCCAGGAAGGCCTGTACCAGCACTTCAAGCACATCGCCGAAGCCGTCGACATCCCGCAGATCCTCTACAACGTGCCCGGCCGCACCTCCTGCGACATGCAGGCCGACACCGTGATCCGCCTGTCGAAGGTCAAGAACATCATCGGCATCAAGGAAGCCACCGGCGACCTGGTCCGGGCCAAGGCCATCCTGAACGGCGTCGACAAGGACTTCATCGTCCTGTCCGGTGACGATCCGACCGCCGTCGAGCTGATCCTGATGGGCGGCAAGGGCAACATCTCCGTCACCGCCAACGTCGCCCCGCGCGAAATGGCCGACCTGTGCGAGGCCGCCCTTGAGGGCAATGCCGAGAAGGCCCGCGCGATCAACGAAAAACTCATGCCGTTGCACAAAGACCTGTTCTGCGAAGCCAACCCGATTCCGGTGAAATGGGCGCTGGTGGAAATGGGCCTGATGCAGCAGGGCATTCGCCTGCCACTGACCTGGCTGAGCGAAGGCTGTCACGAAAAAGTCCGTACTGCCTTGCGCCAGTCCGGCGTACTGGTTTAATCGAGGAAGTACACCGCATGAAGCGACTGGCTGGTCTTTCCGCTCTCGCCCTGATCATCTCCAGCACCAGCGGGTGCGGCTGGCTGTGGGGCGAGGATGGCTATTTCCGCGACCGTGGCAGCGACTACCTGCAGGCGCAACCGACCGCGCCGATGCAGCTGCCGCCGGACGCCAGCAACGTCAAGCGCCTGGATCCGCTGCTGCCGATCCCGCGCAACGTGGCCGACGATCGCGCCACCGGCGAGTTCGAGGTACCCCGTCCACAGCCGCTGTCGGCCACCGCCGACATCAGCGATTTCAGCCTGCAGCGCAGCGGCAACAGCCGTTGGGTGCTGGCCCAGCGCTCGCCCGCCGAAGTCTGGCCGGTGACTCGCCAGTTCTTCGAGGACAACGGTTTCCGCATTGCCGAAGAACGTCCGCAGACTGGCGAATTCAACACCACCTGGCAGCGTTTCGACGAGCTGTCGGCCTCGCTCGGCCAGCGCCTGGCCAGCACCTCCAGCAGCCCGGATAGCGAAGTCCGCGTGCGGGTACGCATGGAGCCCGGCGTGCAGCGCAACACCTCCGAGGTGTATGTGGTCAGCGTCGAGCGTCCGGCCGGCAGCACTGCCGAGCCTGATTTCCCGTCCGCCTCCAGCAACACCGGCACCGACGCCCTGCTGGTCGACGAAATGCTCGCCAGCATGAACCGCAGCGCCGAGAAGGGCGGTTCGGTCTCGCTGCTGGCGGCGCGTGACTTCGATGCCCCGAGCCAGGTCAGCCTGAGCGAGGACGGCAGCGGCAACCCGGTGCTGTTCCTGGGCTCTGACCTGGACCGCGCCTGGTCCGGCGTCGGCCGTGCCCTGGAGCAGGGCGAGTGGCGTGTCGAGGACATCAACCGCAGCCTGGGCCTGTACTACATCAACCTGTCCGAGAAACCCGACGACAAGCAGAAGGAGCCTGGCTTCTTCAGCCGCCTGTTCGGCAGCGAGCCGAGCAAGGAAGAGCGTGAAGCCCGTGCCGAGCGCTACCAGGTGCGCCTGAGCAAGGTCGGCGACAACGTCCAGGTGACCGTCGAGAAGAACATCAACACCGTGGCCCCGGCCGATGTCGCCCGCCGCGTGCTGAGCGCGATCCAGGACCACCTGGGCTAAGTGCGCTTCGCGGTTCTAGGAAGCGGTAGCCAGGGAAACGGCACGCTCATCGCCAGTGGTGATACCTTCATCCTGGTCGATTGCGGGTTTTCCCTGCGCGAGACCGAGCGGCGCCTGGCGCTGCTCGGGGTGTCGGCCACGCAATTGAGCGCGGTGCTGGTGACCCACGAACATGCCGACCACGTGCATGGGGTGGGGTTGCTCTCGCGCCGCTACAATGTACCGGTCTACCTCAGCCAGGGCACGTTGCGCGGCATGCGCAAGCCGGTCGAGGTGGCCGGTTTTCTCGGTTGTGGCGATGTGCTGCAGATTGGCGATCTGCAGGTCAGCGCGGTCCGGGTCGAGCATGACGCCTACGAGCCGCTGCAGTACGTGATCAGCGATGGTCGTCGGCGCTTCGGCATGCTCACCGACCTGGGCAGTTACGACGCGCGGCTGTTGGAGCGCTATCAGGGGCTCGATGCCCTGCTGATCGAGGCCAACCACTGTCGCGACCTGCTTGCCCGCGGGCATTACCCGCACTTTCTCAAGCTGCGGGTTGGCGGCAGCCAGGGACATTTGAACAACCACCAGGCCGCGAGCCTGGTGGCCGAGTTGGGCTGGCAGAACCTGCAGCACCTGGTGCTGGCCCACCTCAGCAGCAAGAACAACCTGCCACATCTGGCCCGCCAGTGCTTCGTCGACGCCCTCGGGTGCGACCCGGACTGGCTCCAGGTGGCGAATCAGGAACATGGGCTCGACTGGCGCCAAATCGCCTAGCCCACCCACTCAAGCAAGCGGAGCCCATCATGGAAAAACGCGACGAACTCTACCGCGGCAAGGCCAAATCGGTTTACAAGACCGACGACGCCGACCGCTTGATCCTGCTGTTCCGTAACGACACCTCGGCGTTCGACGGCAAGCGCATCGAACAACTCGACCGCAAGGGCATGGTGAACAACAAGTTCAATGCCTTCATCATGCAGAAGCTCGAAGAAGCCGGCGTGCCGACCCAGTTCGACAAGCTGCTGGGCGACAACGAGTGCCTGGTGAAGAAGCTCGACATGATCCCGGTCGAATGCGTGGTGCGCAACTATGCCGCCGGCAGCCTGGTCAAGCGCCTGGGCGTGGAGGAGGGCATCAAGCTGGAGCCGTCCACCTTCGAGCTGTTCCTGAAGAACGACGAGAAGGGCGACCCCTTCATTAACGAATCCCACGTTGTCGCTTTCGGCTGGGGCACCGCCGAGCAGCTGGTCGAGATGAAGAAGCTGTCGCTGAAGGTCAACGAAGTGCTGAGCAAGCTGTTCGACGACGCAGGCCTGCTGCTGGTCGACTTCAAGCTGGAGTTCGGCGTGTTCCACGGCCAGATCGTCCTGGGCGACGAATTCAGCCCGGACGGCTGCCGCCTGTGGGACAAAGAGACCCGCAAGAAGATGGACAAGGACCGCTTCCGCCAGGGCCTGGGTGACGTGATCGAAGCCTACGAAGAAGTTGCCAAGCGCCTGGGCGTGCCGCTGTAAGCGGCGCGTTCACGCAAGCGCCTGATACCACGCGAATTTTTTTCAAAAAAGGTTTGCCAGAAACGAAATCGCTGGTATGATGCGCGCCATTGGAGAGATGCCGGAGTGGTCGAACGGGACGGATTCGAAATCCGTTGTACTGGCAACAGTACCTAGGGTTCAAATCCCTATCTCTCCGCCATACATGAGAAAGCCCCGAGATTAACGTCTCGGGGCTTTTTTCATTGCCCGTGTTTTTTATGGCGACTCGCTGATAGCGTGCGTCAGCATCGGGTCCGCGTTCCTGGAAAAGGAGTACCGGCAGCAGGAAAACCATGGGCCTTCGGCGCTTGCTGGCAACCTGCCACGATTTGCAGCGGCGCTGCTCTCGTAGAGAATCGCGACCTTTGTTTCGTAAGGACGCGTGCAATGAAGTTCGAGGGTACTTTTCAATACATGGGCAATCACGGGATCGTCTTCAATGTCTCGCAGATCACCCTGACCGACAGCGAGCGCGGACGCTTGCGCGAGCTGCATTTTGGCGAAGCGAAGAGTGCCCACTACGAGGTCAACAGCAAGGTCGTCGAGACGTACGACAAGATGCTGGCCAAAGGGCTGCCGTGCGTTATGAAGATCGGTATCTCCAAGCCGCTGACCCGCCAGCAGGGCGATACCCTCAATGCCCAGCGCACCAAGGTTGCCAACCTCGCCGCCTCAGCGTTCGCCGCCGCCGCCAGTTCTGTAGCATCGCCCTACGTTGGCGTGCCGGTGGGTGCTGGGGTGCGTGCCTATGCCAATGATGTCCTGCCCACCTACCATGCCGGCGATGTACTGGTCAGCATCGAGGCGCAGGTCAATGGCGGCATCGGTCCGCAGCACTCCACTTCGACCCTGATCATCAAGACCTGAGGGAGGCGCCTGTGTCCGAAATTACCTATGCGGTCATCGCACTGGTGCTTTATGGCCTGCTGGATCGGTTCCTCAGGCCTTACCCGCTGCGCAAGTGGCTCGGGGTGGCGCTGGTGGTGGTCGGTGTTGGCGGTTGCATCGTTGTCAGCCAGGCCCGTTTGTTCGGGGTGGACCTGGGGTTGCTGTCGGTGCTTGCCACGGGGTTGGGGGGGGGCCTGTTCGTGAGGCGGCGGCGATTCGAGCAGGTTGGTTGATGCGATAAAGGTCTTTACCGATATCTTTGTTGAAAGCCCCGTAGTTCGCGCCACGGGGCTTTTTGCATCAAATAGCGGGGCCATTTGTTACCGCGTGAGAGACATCTTGCGACAGTGCTTTGAAGCCGCCATTGCGTTCTGAGCTACGGCCTGTCAAAGCCGGTCGTTGAGTTGGCAACGACGGGTCGAGACTAGGCCTCGCATCGAGCAGCTGCAATGGCTTGAATGGGGAAAAGTGTGCTTGGGAAATGGACTACAGGGAGTCAGGAATGTCTGATGAAAATCTGTAGGAAGCTGAAAGGAACTACCCGCCTTTAACGTTTTAGCAAGTAGTTCAACCCGCTAGTTGCCGTGCCAACAACTTGTTAGTTGACCCCCGTCAACTAGTGCACCTGTACTAACGCCTTTCATTCTCACCGCCATTTCCCGTATGATCCGCGCGCCATCCGTTTGATGGTGGATCATGGACTTAAAGGATTTTTATGAAAAAGCTGATCAAAGCTACTGTCGCTGTTGCTGTCGTTTCGGGCGTTGCCCTGCTGTCCGGTTGCACTGGCCAAGTCTACAACCAGCCTAAGAACTGCTCGTACGACTACCTGTTCCACCCATCGGTTTCCATCTCCAAGATCATCGGCGGCTGCGGCCCGATCGATAAACTGCCTCAGCAGCAGTAATCTCGGAAATACCCTGATCGGGCCTCTTCTGGCCTGATCCAAGACCCCCGGCCATGGATGTGGCCGGGGGTTTTTGTTTGTCTGGGCCGCTCTTTGCCGGGGGGGCGCCTGGGGCGTGCATTGGCAATTGATCGCTGCTGGCATATCGCCAACTGTTCCATTGCCGTTCCCGGCCGCTCGCTATAGTGCATGACACCCTGACTGACAGCCTCAGGACGAGTCTGGATCCCCGACCATGGACGGCATACGGCCCGCATTCCACTGCGTGTGCCGTCTGCACGCCTGCGCGTTCGCGCTCCTTTCTTCTTCCCTGGCCCGTCGAGTCTCAACCCGGCGCCCCGGCGCTGTTCGAAGGCAAGGGAGATGCATCGAGATGGCCACCTACCCCGTCCAGATCACCAACAACACCAACCTGGCGCTGGACATCTACACCACCCTCAACAAGAACCCCGCGACCGATCCGCCTTCCACCAATCCGGCGGACTACACTGCCGTGTACACCCTGCAAGGCTCGGTGGGCGCCAACCAGAGTACTACCTTGCCACTCACCGAGAGCCTGGCGCGGCTGGTGATCGTGCGCCAGAGCGACCAGTTTCCCTTGCTGGTGCAGGTGGCCAATGCCCTGCTGCCGGACTCGGAGCAGGTGCAGGTCGGCAACCAGGATGTCACCACGGCCAACTCCGGTTGGGCGTTCTACCAATCGTTCATCAGCCAGCCCTTCACCCCCACCGCCCTGGAATTCTCCGAGCTGGTCAGCGATACCCCGGCCAACGCCCTCAACGACAAGGCCGCCTCTTTCTTCGCCGCCAATGGCTACCCCGGGGTGAGTTTCGCGCTGTTCTCGGCCCTGGGGTACTGGGCCAACAACCAGCTGTACGCCTATCCGGGTACCTATTACTGCTACGAGCCACCCAGCGGCAACTCCATGGGCTTCATCCTGCCCACCACCTCGGTGGGCACGCTGACCATTGCCGACGGCAAGGCCAACTACAGCCCCAGCACGGGCGGCGGCACTGCGCTGCAGTTCCAGTACGGCCAGTTGACCAGCCCTGGTGCCGACGACAAACACGGCTTCAACACCACCGGGTTCATCCGCGACCTGACCTGGGAAGGCAAGCCCGACGTGATCACCTGGGCCTTTGTCGGTACCTATGACGGCCAGCAGTTCATCGCCCAGTCCTACCAGAATCCGCAACTACCCTGGTACGCGGTGGCCTACGACATGGCCTATGGCGCGCTGTTCACCGTGCAGCTGGCGATGACCCTTGACGCCGCGATCAACCTGCTGGGCACCGTGGCCAACGGCATGCAGTGGCTGGCGCAGAACACCGGCAAGCTGATCAGCCGTATCCAGGACAGCCTCAACAGCACCGGTGACACCGCTGGCGCCGGGAGTGGCGTGGGCGACGCGGCCGATCCGGTGAACGTCGACGTGGATATCGACGTGGATATTGACGTCGATGTGGACGTGGATATCGACATTGACATCGATGTGGACGTCGACGTGGATATCGACATCGATGTCGACGTCGATTTCATCGCCGTGGTCGATGTGGACGTGGATGTGGACATCGACGTGGACATCGATGTGGTGACCGACACCGAGACGGACATCGACATCGACGTCGACGTGGACATCGACACCGATGTGAACGTCGAGCCCGGCGCGCTGATGAAGGTGGTCAACGGGGTCGGCAACTGGATCATGACCAAGGCCTTGCCGACCCTGATCGAGGGGGCGGTGATCTATGTCGCCTTCCAAAGTGTCGGCGCGATCTTCCAGGCCTGGAAGAACCAGGACGAGAAGGACATCGAGAACCTGCAACCGCGCCAGAGCACCGGGGTGGGCGTGCTGGTCAACTACATGTTGCAGGACGACAAGCCAGTGGCGGCTCGCTGGCAGACCTTCAGCCAGTACGTGGCCGAAGTGCAGGGCGATCCGAAGACCGTCGGGGTGACGATTTCCACGCTGTTGCAGACCGGCAACACCAAGGCCGACAACGATGCGGCCAACTGGCGCTGGTCCAGTGACGACGAGAACCAGGTGGTGGCCAGCATGGCGCCCTACACCGGTGACCAGGCCTACAAGGCCTTCGTGATACTCGGCAACGCCACCTACCAGGGCAAGCCACTGCCGGTGAAGGTGGGGGCGAGTGTTGCGATGAAGTACCTGGCCGCGCAAGGCGCCTGAGGAGCGAACCGCATGAGCATGACGACCCGCAACAACCGCGAACACGCGCAAGCCACCCATTACCCGAGTGCCGAGGAGCACCGTCGCCGCTGGCGGCGGCTGGCCCAGGCCATTGCGGCCAGGGCCGCGGACATCAGCGACGACCCGGCCCTGCTGGTTTCGCCGCAGCGCCCCGGCACGCTGGAGATCCTCGGCTCGGGCATCGAGGCCTCGGACTTCAGCCGCAGCGACGAGGCGCGGATCCTGGCCGCCGACCATGTGTTCTATTGCGTCGCCGACCCGGCCACCAAGATCTGGATCCTCTCCCAGCGTCCGGACGCCTATGACCTGTACGTGCTCTACGACGACAGCAAGCCGCGGTACCTGACCTACATGCAGATGACCGAGGCCATGCTGCATCACGTGCGCAACGGCGAGCATGTGGTCGCGATCTTCTATGGCCACCCCGGCGTCTTCGTGCTGTCGACCCATCGCGCCGTGACCATCGCCCGCCGTGAAGGGCATCACGCCAGCATGCGTGCGGCAGTCAGCGCCCTTGACACCCTGTGTGCCGACCTGGGCGTGGACCCCAGCCAACCCGGCATGCAGATGTACGAAGCCACCGACATGCTGATCCGTCGCCGCCAGCCGGACCCGGGGCTGCACCTGGTGCTCTGGCAGGTCGGTCTGATCGGCGAGCTGGGCTACCGACGCCAGGGGTACCTGAACAGCAACTTCGCCGTGCTGCTCGACTACCTGGAGGATCTCTACGGCCCGGAGCACCCGGTGATCAACTATGTCGGTTCGCGCTACCCGGGGATTGATCCGCTGATCGACCGGCAGACCCTGGCCAGCCTGCGCGATCCGCTGGCGCAATCGTGGGTGACCGGTATCTCCACCTTCTACCTGCCGCCACGCACCGCAGGGCAGTCGGATCCGCAGATGCTCGAGCGGCTGGGGCTGATCCGCCCAGGTCAACCGGTGCGCGCCGCCAGTGACCCGTTGCGGGTGATCGATCGCTACGACAAGCGTGAGCGTCGTGCCTTCAGCGATTTCGCCCGCTTCGATGTGCCGGCCAGTTACCAGTGGCAGGCCGACACCGGTGCCGGGCGTTTCATTCTTGCCTTGTCCGACGATGCCGAGTTGCGCCGGCAGTACCGCGACGACCCCCAGGCCGCGGTGCAGGCCTGGGGTGGGCTGGATGCCCGCGAACGGCATCTGCTGGGGCAACGCGACCCGGGCGCGGTGCAACTGGCGGCCAAGGGCGCCGATGCCCAGCGTCACCCCGGCAATCGGGAAGGGGTCGAGCACCTGCTGACCTATACCTCAGCCAGCAGTGCCTTGCACCGGGCGCTCAGCGCCGCCGCGCCGGGCGAACTGCGCGCTGTCGCCGCGGCCTGGTCGCGCAAGGCTGGCCTGAGCATCGACTGGCCGGGCATGAATGCCGAGCTCAATGCGCTGCTGCAGTCGAGCCTGGCGCCCTGGAGCGGCTTTTACCTCGACAGCAGTCGGCGCATGAGCCTCTCGTTGTTCAGCCGCATGAAGAACGCTGGCCTGCGTGTCGACCTCGATGGCAAACCGCTGGTGGGCGTGCGCTATCAGTCGGGTGTGCTGACCTGGAGCGCCGAGGCCGGCAATGGCAGTTCCGGCTACCTGCAATCCGATCTCTCGGTGCAGGGCGGGCGCAGCTGGATAGGGCTGGTGTGGCCCGCCGGGGAGCAGGCCGGGAGCGGCTACAAGGTGGCCTTGCGCGGGCAATCGCTGGCGCGTCCGGCCTGCCTGGCGGTAGGGGATTATCGGGTCGCCGGGGAGGCGCTGCGCATCGTGCCCTCGGCCTCGGCGAGCCAAGGGGTGGATGTGTTGCGCGAGGGCGTGGCATTGCCCGGCGAAGTACTGTTCAACGGACGTGACACACGCATCGGTGAGCGACGCCTGGCATTGTCGACGCGTCGTTTCGAGGATCTGGCGCAGTGGGCCCAGGGCGCTTACCGCCTGCGCCTGGTGCATGGTCGCCTGGCTGAGTTGCTGGCCTTGCGCCTGGGACCCTACGGGTTGGAGATCGCCGGCAAGCCGGTAACCGCCGAGTTTCGCGAGGGACGCATCCAGTGGCAGGGTGGCCCGCCGGCCGTGGAGTCCGGCCAGTTGGACGTGACCCTCGATCCGATCACGCTCAAGCCGCTGTTGCATGGCCAGGGCCGCAGCGCCGCAGGCAGCAAGGTGCAACTGCGCGGCATGGCCCTGATCGAGCCGCTGTGGATAGGCCAACTGCTCGAGCAGCCACGGCTGGGCTTGCCCGAATGGGCCTGGCAACACCTGGTGGCGGTGATGGTGGCGGCCAGCGACAAGGGCGGGATCTTCCTCTGGCATGGCTATGACCGCGCGCGCGGCAACCTGCGCCTGTTGCGCGAGGCGCTGGCGCGGTTGCGCCAGGATGAAATGGAGGATGCCGGATGAACATGCGCGTGCAGCCGTTGCTGGCCGGGGTGGATCGTGCCTGGCTGATGGCCGAGGCCGGTGCCCGGCCCCGGCGCAACCGTCTGGTTCTCGATTACGACACCCGGCGCTTTCCCTTCGCTGCGGCGCTGACGCGGGACGTGTACAAGGTGCAGCGCCTGGACCGGCTGCACCTGTATCTGCGCCAGCACTACCTCGAGCGTGGCCGCCCGGCGCGGCTGCGCCCCAGGGACAACCTGCTGCTCAGCGACATGATGGAGCGTCAGCCTGCCACGGCCGATTTCTGGACCCTCTACCACGCCTTCATGCTCCAGGTGCTGGCGCCGTTGGTTGGGCGTGGCATTTCCTATACCAGCCACCCGAAGCTGCGCGTGCATCTGGCCGGCACGCCCAGCGTGAGTTCGTTCCACCACGATATCTGCGTTACCGAACGTATCGACCAGGTCAACTTCTGGATGCCGTTCACCGATGTCGAGGCTGGCGCCGCCCTGTGGCTGGAAAGCGACTATGGCAGTGCCGACTACAGCCCGGTCAGCCTGCGCTACGGCCAGGTGCTGATCTTCGATGGCGGCTACCTGGGACATGGCTCGATGCGCAACGACAGCGAGCGTACCCGGGTCAGCCTGGACATGCGCTTCTCCTACAAGAAAGCCACCACCCGCGCCGAAGGGGTCGCCTTGCTCGACCACCTGGCCGGGATCCTCGCGCCTGACAGTGTCAGTGAAGGAGTACCGACATGAACAATCAAGCCTTGCAGAGCCTGCTCGATGGCCTGGTCGACCCCGGCTACGCCACCCGGCCGCCCAGGGCGGTGTCGCTGGTGCACTACGGCCCGGACGGGGTGAACGTCGCCACCCGGGGCCGGGCCGAGTACCACGCCCAGACTGATGGCGGCCTGGAGGTGCGCTACCGCTCGGTGGACGGCGGGGGCGCGCCGCATGCCGACAGCCACCTGCTGATCGATGCCCAGGGGCGGGCGCGCACCTCGATCACCCGTCTGCTCGATGACCAGGGCCAGGTGCGGCGCTCGGTGTTCGGCCAGTACGACGCCCTGCACCTCACTGCCGCCGGCACGCCGTCCCACGGCCTGGCCACGCTGTCGGTAAACGATGCCCAGGGGCGTGTCGTCCACCAGGCGCAGATGGCCTACGACGAGGAATGTTATGCCAGCTACAGCACCCGCCAGTTCGATGCCGATGGCCGTCTGTTGGGGCGCACCTGCGTTTCCTATGGGCAGGCGCAGATGGCCGGGACCCGACTGACCGGGGGCATGCTTGCCGTAAGTCATTCCGATGGCCGAGGCACACGGACCTACAGCGCCAAGTCCTACCTGGGTTCCACCGGGGTGCCTTACCAGGTGATCGGCACACGCTACATCGAAGGCGGCAATGCCGTACTGGAGCACATCAACTCCGACTACGGCGGCGTGCTGTTCGACGCCCGCCGCCAGGTCCATGGCGGCGAACTGGTGGTACGCACCTATGCCGCCTGCGGCAAACCCCGTAGCGCCACGGCCCTGCGCTATCGCCAGGGGCAACTGGTGGGCCGGCAGCGGCTGGACCTGGAAGGCGTCATGACGGTGCTCAGGCCTGCGCCGTTGCTCTGCTCCTGCGCCCCCTGGACACCCAACCGCGCCGCCGATCGCAGCAGCGTGCAACGGCGCCAGGACGGCAGCCTGTTGCAGCGGCGCGAAGACTGGTTCACCCAGCCGGGCAGCAGCGGCACGCCTCGCCGCACCCTGGTGACCCTGTATGCCCGCGACGGCCAGCGGGTGATTCGTGTGACCGATGTGGACTATGCCGGGGCGCAGTTCGACAGCCGCGGCCTGCCGGTCGCCGGCAGCATCCTGTCCACCCACTACCAGGCCGGGGTGCGCAGCACCACGGCGTGCATCGCGTATTGATGTGTCATTCACCGCAACCAGCAAGGAGAGCAACGTGAACACTGCCAATACCGCCAAACTGAGCACCGCCACGCAGATCAACGAGACCGTCAAGCTGAGCAACCAGTCCGGTGTCGACGTCGTGGTGCTCGATGCCCATGCCGCCAGCGGCACCAGCGAACAGGGCTACCTGCAGGACCTCAAGTTCCTGTCGATGGCCAGCGGCAACGTGCTGAAAAACGGTGCCAGCACCACCGCCACGCTGCATGACACCTATGTCAACAGTCAGCACCAGACCGCCGTTTCGCATCTCTACAACCTGCTGGTGTCCAGGACCGACTCGTTGTTTCCGGTGATGACCGTGGGCGAGCAGCTCGACTTCAACACCGAGACCTACCCCGACATCAATATCACCGCAGCGGCGGCGAAGAACATGCAGACCGCCCTGACGTTCTGCCAGAACATCATGACTTCGCCTTCGTCGCAGATGTCGGCCAACTTCCAGTCGGCCATGAAGGATGCCTTCAGCAGTGGTTCGGTCGCCGATGGCAATGCCAAGATGGCGGCGTTCTTCAACCAGTACCCAACCTTCGCCGGCCTGGACTTCCCCAGCTATGTCGCGGTCAGCACCTGGATGCGCGGCTTCGCCTATCTGTGGGGAATGAACGACCAGGGCAAGCCGGGCGCGACCTTCTACGTGTACTCGGCGGCCACCGGGCAGAATGCCAAGGGCGCGACTTCCGAGGGCACCATCACCTTTACCCGCAAAGCCAATGCGCCATCGCCAGCCGACCCCACTGACCGTCAGAGCGCCTATACCATCACCCTCACGTCCCAAGGCAGCAGCAAGACGCTGCAGTTCTCCAATGGCCAGCTGATCGACAGCAGCGGTGGCGCCATCACCCTGAACTGCACCTTCGGCTACAAGGGCACCTTCACCGGCAAGGATTCGGACACCACGGCACTGACCTTGCTGGCCGGCACGATGCTGGGCAAGTCGGTGATCGCCATCCCGCTGGCACCGGAGTCGGGCTGGGACAAGTTCTGGTCGAACCTGACCTTCGGCACCGTGTTCAAGTACTTCATGGAAGCCATGGGGCTGTGGATGGCGCTGGACTTCCTCAAGCAGAAACTGACCGCCAAGAACGACAAGCTGGCCGAGGACAAGGCCAACGAGAACGATGGCAAGGACCCGACCTCCGAGCAGGTGCAGGAGGCGCAGAACGATGGCCAGCAGGTCGGCGACCAGGCCCGTGCCGACAACCAGGCGCAGCTCGACAACGCCTCGGGCGACGTGCAGGCCGAGGTGCCGAGCGAGGCGGATTTCTCCTCCTCGGTCAGCGAAGTGCGCGCCAGCGGCAGTTCGGCCTACAAGTCGGTGGCCAGCGACAACACCGGCGGGGCGATTGAAAGTGCGGCCGAACAGGTAAGTGATTTGGCCGAAATTGAAAACACCGACCAGTTGCAAGAGGCTAACGATGACCTACTCGAGGCCAAGGGCCAGCTCGATGCTGGCGACATTTCGTCGGCCAACGCCAATGTCACCACTGTCAACGAGCAGTTGCCGCAGATCGTCGAGGATATGGGGAGCGCCGTGAGTGAAGAACTCGCGGAGCAGGTGAAGGAGGCCGTGGAGGTGCAGGCCGAGGCGACCGAGCTGTCCGAGGAGGTCAACGACACCGCCGAGGAAACCGAGGGCGGCACCGAGGAGCCGTTCGAGGACGGTGTGTTCCCGGAGGTCTGAGGTAGTGCAAACAGGCGCGGCCCACCCTGATGCGAAGTGCCGCATTGACAGGCAGGGCCGCGTTTGTTTGTGCTGGCAATTCGGTTACAATCCGTAAATCGTTTCAGCCTTGTCGGTCAATCCGACCAAAGGCTGGCGCGTCCAATGTCTCTCTGGCTGCTGAACAATGATCACAACAAGCCTGCGCTGAAGAACATGGAATACCTGGGCCAGCCACAGGCCCACCCTCCGTTCTACTGACTGGAATCGATCAATGTTCAAGAAAGCTGGCAAGACCTTGCTGGGTCTGGCAGTCGCGGCGAGCTTCATGCAAGCGCACGCCGAAGACACCAAGAAAGTCGACGTGCTGCTGGTTGGCGGCGGCATCATGAGTTCCACCCTGGCGGTCTGGCTCAACGAGCTGGAGCCGAGCTGGTCGATGGAAATGGTCGAGCGCATGGACGGCGTCGCCGAAGAAAGCTCCAACGGCTGGAACAACGCCGGTACCGGCCACTCCGCGCTGGCCGAGCTGAACTACACCCCGGAAGACAAAGACGGCAAGGTCAACATCACCAAGGCCATCGAGATCAACGAGTCGTTCCAGATCTCCCGCCAGTTCTGGGCCTGGCAGGTACGCCAGGGCGTGCTGAAGAACCCGCACTCGTTCATCAACACCACCCCGCACATGAGCTTCGTCTGGGGCGATGACAACATCAAGTTCCTGAAGAAGCGCTACGACGCCCTGCAGGCCAGCCCGCTGTTCCGTCCGATGCAGTACTCGGAAGATCACGCGCAGATCGCCAAGTGGGTCCCGCTGATGATGGAAGGCCGCGACCCGAACCAGAAGCTGGCCGTGACCTGGACGCCGATCGGCACCGACGTCAACTTCGGTGAGATCACCCGTCAGTTCGTCGGTCACCTGAAGACCAAAGAGAACTTCGACCTGAAGCTGTCCAGCGAAGTGCAGGACATCACCCGTAACGAAGACGGCTCCTGGCACGTCGAGTACAAGAACCTGAAGGATGGCACCGCGCACGCCACCGACGCCAAGTTCCTGTTCATCGGTGCCGGCGGCGGCGCGCTGAAGCTGCTGCAGAAGTCGGGCATCCCGGAGGCCAAGGAATACGCAGGCTTCCCGGTGGGCGGCTCGTTCCTGGTGACCGAGAACCCGACCGTTGCCATGCAGCACATGGCCAAGGCCTACGGCATTGCCTCGACCGGCGCGCCACCCATGTCGGTTCCGCACCTGGACACCCGTGTGCTGGACGGCAAGCGCGTGATCCTGTTCGGGCCATTCGCCACCTTCTCGACCAAGTTCCTGAAGAACGGCTCGTACCTGGACCTGCTGAGCAGCACCACCACCCACAACGTCTGGCCGATGGCCCGCGTCGGCATCGATCAGTACCCGCTGGTCGAGTACCTCGCCGGCCAGCTGATGCAGTCCGACGACGACCGTTTCGCCGCCCTGCAGACCTACTTCCCGAACGCCAAGAAGGAAGACTGGAAACTGTGGCAGGCCGGTCAGCGCGTGCAGATCATCAAGCGTGACGCCGACAAGGGCGGCGTGCTGAAGCTGGGCACCGAGGTCGTGGCTTCCGAAGACCGCACCATCGCCGGCCTGCTGGGCGCCTCGCCAGGTGCCTCGACCGCCGCGCCGATCATGCTCAACGTGCTGGAAACCGTGTTCAAGGAGAAGGTCGCTACCCCAGAGTGGCAGGCCAAGATCAAGGAGATCGTCCCGAGCTACGGTACCAAGCTGAACGATTCAGCCGCCGCCACCCAGAAAGAGTGGGACTACACCGCCGAAGTCCTGCAGCTGGAGAAGCCGCCGGTGATCGACCAGAGCGTCAAGACCAGCGTGGCGCCAGCCGCACCGGTCGAGAGCAAGCCTGCGAACGACATGGCGCTGTAAGGCCAGACGGTTGCCGGGCTTGCCCGGCAACACCAACCACGAGGATCGCCCCTGGCGGCCTCGTGGTTTTTTTGTGCCTGAGTTTTGCCTGGACCAGGGGCCGGTAGGAGATCGCCCAGCCCTTCGGGCTGCGCTGTCGCGCAGGGAGCTATGCCCCTGTGGGAGCGGCCTTGCGTCGCGAAAGGGCTGCGCAGCAGCCCCAGCAATTTCGATTGTGGCTCGGAATCTGGGGCCGCTGCGCGCCCCTTTCCGACCGGTTCGACGCCTCGGCAAGGCCGCTCCCACAGGGCCAGCCTAAGCCGGTGCCTGGCACCGCGTTGCCTGGAAGCTCAACGCTGCTCGAGAATACTGCCCAGCAACCCCGGGAAGCGGCTTTCGAGCGCGTCGCTGCGCAGCGAGTTCATATGCGTGGTGCCAACATTACGGGTGTGCACCAGCCCGGAATCGCGCAATACGCGAAAGTGATGGGACATGCTGGACTTGGGTCGGCCGCCGTCCAGCTCGCCGCAGCTGGCTTCGGCAACCCCCGCGAGGTGGCGAACGATTTCCATGCGCACAGGGTCGCTCAGGGCATAGAGCAGGCGCTCCAGCGTCAGGTCTTCGGGGTTGGGGTGGGTATAGGCTCGCATGGACGACATGATAACGGGGGTTTCACAAATTGCCATAGTTCGAATATGATCGAACAATCGTATCCACCCTGTCCCTGGAGTTACCTCATGGCCGCCTTGTTCGAACCCTACACCCTCAAAGACGCCACCCTGCGCAACCGCATCGCCATCCCGCCGATGTGCCAGTACATGGCCGAAGATGGCCTGATCAATGACTGGCACCAGGTGCATTACGCGGGCCTGGCCCGTGGTGGCGCCGGCCTGGTGGTGGTCGAGGCCACCGCGGTGTCGCCGGAAGGGCGCATCACCCCCGGCTGTGCCGGTATCTGGAACGATGCCCAGGCCCAGGCCTTCGTGCCGGTGGTCAAGGCGATCAAAGCTGCAGGCTCGGTGCCTGGCATCCAGATCGCCCACGCCGGTCGCAAGGCCAGTGCCAATCGCCCCTGGGAAGGTGACGACCATATCGCCGCCGACGATGCCCGTGGCTGGGACACCATCGCTCCGTCCGCCATCGCCTTCGGCGGCCACCTGCCGAAAGTGCCCAAGGCCATGACCCTGGACGATATCGCCCGGGTCAAGCAGGACTTCGTCAATGCCGCGCGCCGTGCCCGCGATGCCGGCTTCGAGTGGATCGAACTGCACTTCGCCCATGGTTACCTGGGCCAGAGCTTCTTCTCCGAGCACTCCAACCAGCGTACCGACGCCTACGGTGGCAGCTTCGACAACCGCACGCGCTTCCTGCTGGAGACCCTGGCCGCCGTGCGTGAGGTGTGGCCGGAGAACCTGCCGCTGACCGCTCGCTTCGGCGTGGTGGAGTACGATGGTCGTGACGAGCAGACCCTGCAGGAGTCCATCGAACTGGCCCGTCGCTTCAAGGCCGGGGGCCTCGATCTGTTGAGTGTCAGTGTCGGCTTCACCATTCCTCAGACCAACATCCCATGGGGCCCGGCATTCCTGGGGCCGATCGCCGAGCGGGTGCGCCGCGAGGCGAAGCTGCCGGTGACCTCGGCCTGGGGCTTTGGCACGCCGGAGCTGGCCGAAGGTGCGTTGCAGGCCAACCAGCTCGATCTGGTGTCGGTGGGGCGTGCGCACCTGGCTGACCCGCATTGGCCGTATGCCGCTGCCAAGGCACTGGGCGTGGACAAGGCGGCGTGGACGCTGCCGGCGCCTTATGCACATTGGCTTGAGCGTTACCGCTGAGTGAGGCTGGGGCTGCTTTGCAGCCCTTTCGCGACACAAGGCCGCTCCCACAGGGAACGCGCATGCCTTGTGCCGCGAAAGGGGCGCACAGCGCCCCCGGCAATTTCAGAACCGATCCAGCCGGTACGCCTGTTCCACCTCGCCCCCCGTAACCAACCGCCCCACCCATTCCGCCGTCACCGCCGCCTGGGTCAACCCCAGGTGCTGGTGCCCGAACGCCAGAAACACCTTGCCATTGGCCACCCGGTCGATCACCGGCAGCGAGTCTGGCAACGAAGGCCGGAACCCCATCCACGGCGTCGCCCCCGCGGCATCCAGCTCCCGCCGGAACAAGCCCTTGCTCAATCTATGCAGTTGCCACGCCCGTTGCATGCTCGGCGGCGCCTTGAGCCCGGCGAACTCCACCGTGCCGGCCAGGCGCAGGCCGTCGGCCATGGGCGTCATGATGAACTTGCGCTCCAGCGAGGTGACGGCGAACGGCAGGCGCTGCTGCTCAGCCGGCAGCATCAGGTGGTAGCCGCGCTCGGTGTCCAGCGGTACCTGCCGGCCGGTCAGGGCGGCCGTGAGCCTGGCCGAATGTGCGCCGGCGCTGATCAACACCTGGCGGGCCTGGAGGGGACCCTGGTCGCTGGCGAGGCTGATGCCCTGGCCATGCACCCGGCCACCATCGACCTCGGCGCGCAGGAAGCGCACGCCGCTGGCCCTGGCGGCGCTGAACAGTTCGCAGACCACCTGGTAGGGGTCGAGGAAGTGACCGGTGCGCGGGAAGAACAGGCCACCCAGGATCGACGGGCTCAGCTGCGGCGCCGCCTCGCTAACCGTTTCTGCCGACCACAGGTCCACGGGCACACCCTGTGCCTGCATGCGGGCGCGCAACGCCGCGAGCGCCTGACGCGACTCTTCGCGTTCGAACACCAGCAGCGAACCATCCTCCTTGAGCAGGTGGCTGCGCTCGATGGAGGCAAGCAGCCGTTGCCAGGCGCCGAGGCTGCTTTCATTCAGCACGCGTAGGCCTGCCACGCTGCGCTGGAACGGCGCCGGACGCAGGTTCAGCAGCAGGCGGGTGAACCAGGGCAGGGCCCTGGGCAGGTATTTCCAGTCCAGGCGCAGCGGGCCCATCGGGTCCAGCAGCATGGCCGGCAGGCGCTTGAGGATCGACAGGTCAGCGATGGGAAACACCTGCTCGGTAGCCAGGTGCCCGGCATTGCCAAACGAAGCGCCGTGGCCCGGCGCCTGGCGATCGATCAGCAGCACCCGACGACCCTGGCGGGCCAGCTGCAGGGCGCAGGCGACGCCGACGATGCCGGCGCCGACCACGGCGATGTCCGTGTCAGTGGCGGTCATGGCTCAGCCTTCCCGCCGGCCATCGAGCAGGCGGCGCAGCTGCAACGGATTGCCATGTTGCAGCGGATCGGGCAGCAGTGCATCGGGGAAGTCCTGGTAGCACACCGGGCGCAGGAAACGCAGGATCGCCGCAGTGCCCACCGAGGTGCCGCGGGCGTCGGAAGTGGCCGGGAACGGACCGCCGTGGACCATCGCGTCGCACACTTCGACGCCGGTCGGCCAGCCGTTGACCAGGATCCGTCCGGCCTTGCGCTCGAAGGTAGGCAGCAACTGGCGGGCGCGGTCGAGATCGTCGGCGTCCAGGTGCAGGGTTGTGGTCAGTTGTCCTTCCAGGTGCTCGGCAACCTGGCGGACTTGCTCGTCGCTGTCGCACGCAACCACCAGCGAGGCGGCGCCGAACACTTCGGCCTGCAGCGCTGGATCGGCAAGAAACGCCTGGGCCGAGGTGACGAACAGGTGCGCCTGGCACTGGTTCGGGCCTTGATGGGGCTGGCTGCTGGCGACCTGACGGGCATTGCGGTTCTCACCCAGTGCGGTAATGCCATTGGCATAGGCGCTGGCAATGCCGGGGGTGAGCATGGTCTGTGCCGCGGCCTGCCGGACATGTTCGGCGGCGGCGTTGATGAATCGTTCGAGGGCCGGGCCCTGGCGGGCAATCACCAGCCCGGGGTTAGTACAGAACTGGCCGGCGCCTTGGGTCAGCGAAGCGACGAAGCCCTGGGCCAGAGGTTCCGCTCGGGCTTGCAGGGCAGCCGGGAAGAGGAACACCGGGTTGATCGAGCTCATTTCGGCATAGACGGGGATCGGCTCCTGGCGTGCCTGGGCGGCCTGGTACAAGGCGAGGCCACCGCTGCGCGAACCGGTGAAGCCGACGGCCTTGATGCGTGGGTCGCTGACCAGACCGATACCGACCTCGCGGCCGGCGCCGTACAGCAGCGAGAACACGCCGTCGGGCAGCTCGCACTGCGCGACCGCCCGGGCCACGGCCTGGCCGACCAGTTCGCTGGTACCGGGGTGGGCGCCATGGGCCTTGACCACCACCGGGCAACCGGCGGCCAGTGCCGAGGCGGTGTCGCCGCCGGCCACCGAGAAGGCCAGCGGGAAGTTGCTGGCACCGAACACCGCCACCGGGCCCAGGGGGACCTGTCGTTGGCGCAGGTCGGGGCGCGGCAGTGGCTGGCGCTCGGGCAGGGCGTTGTCCACGCGCACGTCTAGCCATTCGCCGGCCCGCACCACGCGGGCGAAGGTGCGTAGCTGCATGCAGGTGCGGCCACGCTCGCCCAGCAGGCGTGCCTTGGGCAGGCCGGTCTCGGCGTTGGCGCGGTCGATCAGGGTGTCGCCCAGGGCCTCGATCTGCTCGGCGATGGTTTCGAGAAACTGGGCGCGTTGTTCCAGGGTGGTTTCGCGGTAGGCATCGAATGCCGCCCAAGCCTGGGCGCAGGCCTGGGTTACCTGTTCGGCGCTGGCGCCGGCGTAGGGTGGGTCGAGCGGGGTGTCGGTGGCCGGGTCGATGGCGTGGATCGCGGCCTGGGTGCCTGTGATGGCGCGTTGGCCGATCAGTAGATTGCCGGTGAGGGTCATGGGGTGTCCTGGAGAATCTGGGTGAGGTCTGGACCTGCTGGGGCGCTATGCGCCCCTTTCGCGACACAAGGCCGCTCCCACAGGTATTGCGATGATCAAGCCAGGTTCTGCTCGGCGGACCAGTTGGCGTACCAGTTGCGGAACAGCGCGTACTGCTGTTCGGCATAGTGGCGCTGGGCGTCGGTGAGGGCGTCGGTTTCGTTGAAGTGCAGGCGGTACTCGGTGTCGCCGTTGAGCACCATCAGGTGCTTGTAGTACAGCACCAGGTCGCAGCCTTCATCGAACGACGACAGCACCGCCAGCGCCGCCTCCAGTTCCCGGGCCTGGCGTCGGGCCTTGGCATCGCCCCTGGCGGCGCGCTTGCTCAGGCTGACCAGTTGCAGCACTTCGCGCGGCAGCGCGTTGCCGATGCCGGTGATGGCGCCGGTGGCGTTGCAGTTGACGAACCCGTGCACCACTTGCGTGTCGACGCCGACCATCAGGGTCACATCATCGTCCTGGGAGGTGATGTGTTCGGCGGCGTAGCGCAGGTCGGCGGCGCCGCCGAACTCCTTGAAGCCGATCAGGTTGGGGTATTCGCGGCGCAGGGCGAAGAACAGGTCGGCGCGGGTGGCGAAACCGTAGTAGGGGCTGTTGTAGATCACCGCCGGCAGCTTCGGCGCGGCGGCGAGGATCGCCGAGAAGTGATGCTGCTGGGCGGTCAGCGAGGCGCCACGGGACAGCACCCGGGGGATGACCATCAGGCCGGCAGCGCCGACCTTGGCGGCGTGGGCAGCGTGGGATACCGCTTCACGGGTGTTCACCGCGCCGGTGCCGACGATGGTCGGGATGCCGGCGGCCACCAGGCGCGCCACGCCCTCCTGGCGCTCGGCCTCGGTCAGCAGCGGCCAGTCGCCCATCGAGCCGCAGTACACCACCGCGCTCATGCCGGCGTCGATCAGTTCGCGCCCCTTGCGCACCAGGGCGTCGAAGTCCGGCTTGCGCGCGGCGGTGCAGGGGGTCATCAGGGCGGGCATGGTGCCGGTGAAGATGTTGTCGGTCATTGTTGTCACTCCTGGCGGTATTCAGTGGGAAATGAACGGGGTCAGATGCCCCAGGCGAACGGATCCTGTTCGTCGATCAGTAAGGTGCTGTCGGCGGTCATGTGGGCACGGCCGGTGATGAACGGACGAATGCGTTCGCCGTCGCGCTCGTAGCGGCCCTGGAACTGGCTGCCGGTGATGCTGGCCTGGACCCAGGCCTGGCCTTCGGCGAGCTTGCCGTCGGCGGCCAGGCACGCCAGCTTGGCGCTGGTGCCGGTGCCGCAGGGCGAGCGGTCGTAGGCCTTGCCGGGGCACATGACGAAGTTGCGGCTGTCGGCGTTGGCGTCGTCGGCGAACAGCTCGACATGGTCGATCGGGGCACCGTGTTCGCCGGTGATGCCCTGGGCCTCGAGGGCCTTGAGCAGGGTCCAGGTGTAGTCGGTGAGGGCTTCGCGGTTGTCCAGTTCGATGCGCTGGCCGTGGTCGGAAACCAGGAAGAACCAGTTGCCGCCCCAGGCAATGTCGCCATGCACCAGGCCATGGCCCGGCACGTCCACCGCCACCTGCCGGCGGTAGCGGTAGGACGGCACGTTGCCGACGGTGACGGCGCCGTCGTCATGCAGGGTGGCGCTGACCTGGCCGACCGGCGTGTCGATCTTGTGCATGCCCGGTTCGATCAGGCCAAGGTGGAGCAGCGAGGCGACCAGGCCGATGGTGCCGTGGCCGCACATGTTCAGGTAGCCGGCGTTGTTGAAGAAAATCACCCCGCAGGTGGCATCCGCAGAGACCGGCGGGCAGTACAGCGCACCCACCAGCACATCGTTGCCGCGAGGCTCCAGCAGGCAGGCGCGGCGCCAGTGATCGTGCAGCTCGCGCAGTTCGTCGCGCTGCTCGGCCATGCTGCGGCCGTGCAGGGGCGGGAAGCCTTTCATCACCAGGCGGGTCGGTTCGCCGCCGGTGTGGGAGTCGATGACGTGGATCTCTTTCATAGGTCAGTTCGTTCCAAAGTGTGGGCAATCGTGGGAGCGGGCTTGCCCCGCGATGAGGCCGCTTGCCCTGAATCGCGGGGCAAGCCCGCTCCCACGAGTTCCCGTCAGTTCTCAGGAGGCCAGTGCAGCCGGCTCGTGCCCGCGATTAGCTTCGGTACCCGCTTCGCTTTCATCCTCGCCATCGAGCCGCACCAGCCGGGCCGGCACGCCGGTGGCCGCACCCCAGTAGTAGATGCCCAGGGCACTGGCGGCGACGATCACCGTGTCCAGCGGATGGCCGATCACGCCCAGGCCGCCGAAGCTGCCCAGCCAGGAAAGGAAGATGGTCACGGCGTAGAAGCCGATCAGCCAGGCCGACGAGCGCACCTGCTGGCCCAGCGACAGGTGTTCGGTGGGCACGAAGCGGCGGCACAGCAGGTACAGCACGAACATCACGATCTGCAGCGCCAACAGCCAGGACACGGTGTTCCAGCCCGACCAGTAGACGATCAGCGCGGCGATGATGAACGACAGCGGGCCGAGCACGCCCATGCCCTTGACCCGGAACGGCCGGGCCATGTCCGGGGCGCTGCGGCGCAGGGCGGCGACCGATACCGGGGCCACCGCGTAGCTCAGCACCAGGGCGGCGGACACCACGTTGATCAGCGCTTCCCAGGACGGGAACGGCAGGGTCCAGAACACTGCCAGGCCGAAGGTCAGCCACAGTGCGGGGCGCGGGATGCCGGACTGCTCGTCGATGCGGGTGAAGTACTTGAAGAAGGTGCCGGTCTGCGCCCAGCCATAGATCACCCGTGGGGTGGCATTCATGTAGATGTTGCCGCAGCCGCTGGGCGAGATTACCGCGTCAGCCACCACCAGGTAGGCCAGCCAGCCGACGCCAAGGGCCAAGGCGATGTCACGGTAGGGCAGGGCCAGTTCCTTGGTCACCCCAGCCCAGCCGTTGGCAATCATTTCGGTCGGCACGCTGCCGAGGAACGCCAGTTGCAGCAAGGCGTAGATCGCGGTGGACAGCAGCACCGAGAGAATCAGCGCGATGGGGATAGTGCGCTGCGGGTTCTTCACCTCGCTGGCCACCGAGATGATCGGCGTGAGCCCCAGGTAGGCGAAGATGATACCGCCGGCCGACACCGCCATTTCCACGCCGGACAGGCCGAACGGCGCGAAGCCCTGGACCTCGAAGTTCTCCGGCTTGAAGAAGGTGAACAGCACCCCGATCACCAGCAGCGGCACGATGAACTTGAACACGCTGACCAGGTTGTTGGCTTTGGCGAAGGTCTTCACGCTGCGGTAGTTGAGCAGGAAGAACAATCCGAGCAGGGCGAACTGCACCAGCCAGCCGAGCACCGTCGGGTCGCTGGAGCCGGTTTTGGTCAAGGACGGGAACCAGGCCGCGGCGTACTGGCGCGAGGCGACCACCTCGATGGCGATCAGGCTGGAGAAGGCGATCAGGGTGATGAAACCCATCAGGTAGCCCAGCAGCGGGCCATGGGAGTACACCGGGTAGCGCACCACACCACCGGCCCGCGGCAGGGCGGCGCCGAGCTCGCAGTAGACGATGCCCAGCAGCAGCACGGCGAAGCCGCCGAGGAACCAGGAGAGGATGCCGGCCGGGCCGGCGATGGCCGAGACATGGCTGGCGGCGAACAGCCAGCCGGAGCCGAAGATGGCGCCCAGGCCGATGAAGGTGAGGTCCAGCAGGGACAGCTGTTTCTTGAATTTGCCTGACATGGTTGCGCCTTTTTGTAGGTTTTGGATAGGCAGGTCTGATGTCACGATGCGGCGGCATGCGCCGCGTTCTTGTAGGTCATGGGGCGGCTTGCGTGGGGCATAGAGTGGACCGATCGAGGCCGGGGTTCTTGATGGTTTTCTGCAAGGTGGGTGACGAAATCGGCACAGTCGAAGAAAAGACTGGCGAGCTGGGGCGGTGGCTGGATAGGCTGGATTGCATAGCCGGCAAGGCCTGGAGAGATGCAGTGGCAATACCGGCCTCTTCGCGGGAGACCTGATTGAATGTCACACGACTCACTGGCAACCCTGTACCAGACCCTCGACCAGCACCGCCCCGAATCCCTCGAGGCCCTGCTCACCGGTGTGGTCTGGCTGCTGCCCATGCTCGACGTGATCGCCAACGCGGCGGTCTTCATCAAGGACGACCAGGCCCGCTACGTCCTGGCCAACCGCACACTGGTCCAGCGCTGCGGCCTGAAGCACCTGCAACCGCTGCTGGGCAAGACCAGCGCCGAGGTGTTCCCGGCGCGCCTGGGCCCCGGCTACACCGAGCAGGACCGTCGGGTGCTGGAGCAGGGGCTGGTGCTGGAAGACCAGCTGGAGCTGCACCTGTATGGCAGCCGCGAACCGGGCTGGTGCCTGACCCACAAGCGTCCGCTGTACGACCCGGCGGGGACGATCATCGGCCTGGTGGGTATTTCGGTCGACCTGCAGTCAGCCGCCGACACCCACCCCGCCTACCAGCGCCTGGCAGCGGTGGATGCGCATATCCGCGCGCATTTCCACCAGCCGATCAGCATGGGCGAGCTGACCCGCATCGCCGGGATTTCGGTGGCGCAGCTGGAGCGTTACTGCAAGCGGGTGTTCCACCTCACGCCCCGGCAGATGATCCACAAGGCCCGCCTGGAGCATGCACATCAACTGCTGCACAGCGACCTGCCGATCATCGAAGTGGCCTTGCGCTGCGGCTACACCGACCACAGCGCCTTCAGCCGGCAGTTCAGGCAACTGACCGGTTTCACCCCGCGCCAGTACCGCCAGGCGACGGCTCAGGAGGGTTGAAACAGGGCGCGCGCCTCGTCGAAACACTGTTCGGCGATGGCCGAGCGCGGCTCGCTGCGGCGCAGCAGCAGGCCGACCGGGCTGTGGATGCTGGCTTCCTGCACCGGGATGATGCGCATGTGCTTGCTGAGGTCTTCCAGGCCGCAGTCCAGCGGCATGATCGCGCAGCACACGCCGGTGTTAATCGCCTGGATCAGCTGGAAGGTCGAGTCGCTCTCGAGCACGGCATTGGGCGCCAGGCCCCGGCTGCGCAAGCTCAGGTCGAGGGACTGGCGGTAGTGCATGCCCTTGCTCAGCAGGCCCAGCGGCAGCTCGCCCAGGTCTTCCCAGCGCAGGCTGTCGGCCTCGAACTGGAAGTGCCGGGTGTCGTGCAGCAGGCCCATGGTGGTGGTGCTCAGCTCGATCACTTCGAAGAAGCTGGTGTTGACCTGGTCGAGGTAGCAGATGCCCAGGTCGAGCTGGTTGCGGCTCAGGCCGTCGATCACTTGCTCGGAGCTCAGCGACGACAGCTGGAAGTGCAGCTCGGGGTATTTCGCGCGCAAGGGCATCAGCAGCTGCATGGGGTTGAAGCTGGCCAGCGGCACGGTGCCCAGGCGCAGGCTGCCGACCACCTGGCCGCGACAGCTGGCGGCCTCGGCCTGCAGGCCGTCATGGGCGGCAAGCAGGGTGCGGGCCCAGGCCAGGATACGTTCGCCGGCTTCGGTGAAGCCTTCGAAGCGCTGGCCGCGCTTGACCAGCACCAGGTCCAGTTCGTCCTCGAGGTTGCGCAGGCGCATGGACAGGGTCGGCTGGGTGATGTGGCACAGCGCCGCGGCCTGGCCGAAGTGGCGGGTCTGGTCGAGGGCGATGAGGAACTTGAGCTGTTTGATGTCCATGGTGCGGCCTGGGGTTGCGGGGTGGGTAGACCTTAACCAAGAGTGAAGCACCTGGCTAATCCTTGATGAACATTTCACCGACCCGGTAGCGGGGCCGATAGCGGCGATAGAAATCGTCGATCATCCGGTACGCCCTATCGATTGGACGCTGCCGGGGCATGTCTCTAACGTGGCCGCGAAGCCAATCCTGGAGCAAAGGCCATGAGCGTGAAACCGGACGCGGTGTTCGTACCGCTGAACATCGCGGTGCTGACCGTCAGCGACACCCGCACCTACGACACCGACACCTCCGGCGAGCTGCTGGCCAGCCGCGCCGTCGGCGTGGGCCACCGCCTGGTGGCGCGGGAGCTGCTCAAGGACGACCTGTACAAGATCCGCGCCCAGGTCGCCACCTGGATTGCCGACGACCAGGTGCAGGTGGTGCTGATCACCGGCGGCACCGGTTTCACCGGGCGCGACAGCACGCCGGAGGCGGTGGACTGCCTGCTGGACAAGCGCATCGACGGTTTCGGCGAGCTGTTCCGCGCCCTGTCGATCCTCGATATCGGTACCTCTACGGTGCGGAGCCGGGCCCTGGCGGGCCTGGCCAACGGCACCCTGGTGTGCTGCCTGCCGGGCTCGACCGGTGCCTGCCGCACGGCTTGGGAAGGCATCCTCGCCGAGCAGCTGGATGCGCGGCACCGGCCTTGCAACTTTGTAGCGCACCTGAAGCCGATCGGGGCCTGCGAAAGCCGAGGCTAGGGCTTTCCTATACCGACTGTTCAGCTCAGCACATGATCCACCGGCACCAACGCCGGTGGCAGCGGCTCATGCCCCAACGCCCCCAGCACATCGCGCTCGACGGTGCGCACCAGCGCATCGGTCGGCAAATCGTTCTCGTCCCGGCCGAACGGGTCTTCCAGTTCGTTGCCAATCGCATCCAGGCCGAAGAACGTGTAGCTGACGATGGTGGTGAACAGCGGTGCCAGCCAGCCCAGCGGTTCTGCCAGGGCGAACGGCAGCAGCAGGCAGAAGATGTAGATGGTGCGGTGCAGCAGCAGGGTGTAGGGGAACGGTAGCGGCGTGCCCTTGATTCGCTCGCAGGTGGCCTGTACGTCCGACAGGCCGGCCAGGCGCTGCTCCAGGAGGGTGTAGCGGAACTCGCTGATCGCGCCGTCCTTTGCCAACCGTGAGCACTGGGTACCGATGTCGCGCAGGATACCGTCGCACAGGTTGTGCGCGGTGATCGGCGCGTCTTCGGCCAGCCAGGTGCGCGCCAGGGGCAGTTCGTCTTCGTTGCGCAGCCGGGCATTGAGGGCATGGGCGAAGCCGCACAGGCCACGCAGCATCTGCGCGCGCAGCTGCTGATCCTCGATCGCCACGCTTTCACGCACGAACGAGCGCACCTCGATGATCATCCGCCCCCAGGCCTTGCGGCCCTCCCACCAGCGGTCGTAGCAGGCGTTGTTGCGAAAGCTCATGAAGATCGACAGCGACAGCCCCAGCAGGGTGAAGGGCGTGGCGCTGACCGGGTAGAACAGCGCCGGGTAGTGCCGCTCGACCAGCACGATCAGTGCCGCCAGCAAGGTCACCGCCAGGCAGCGCAAGGCGATGCGCTGGACGATCGAGCCCTTGAGGGTGAACAGCACGCGCAGCAGGTCGGGGCGTGAGTGGACGATCAAGACGGTTCCAGAGGCGGCCGATCAGCCGCCGGTCATGTTCATGAAGCGCAGGATCTGCACCTCGCCGCCCACTTCGAAGTGGTGGCGGTAAGGCTTGAGGTGCATGGCGTCGCGCAGGGTCTTTTCCAGGCGGGCGCTGTCGCCGGGGTGCTGGCGCAGGACCTGCTTGAGGTCCACCGAGTGCTCGTTGCCCAGGCACAGCAGCAGGCGGCCTTCGACGGTCAGGCGCACGCGGTTGCAGGTGGCGCAGAAATTGTGGCTATGCGGCGAGATGAAGCCGACCCGGGTATCGGGCGCTTCGGCCAGGCGCCAGTAGCGCGCCGGGCCCTGGGAGGATTCGGCTGACTCGACCAGGGTGAAGTGCTCGGCCAGGCGGGCGCGCACGTCGTCGCTGGAACAGAAAGACTCGCCGCGCTCGTGTTCGCTGATGACGCCCAGGGGCATTTCTTCGATGAAGGAGATGTCCAGCTCGCGGTCGATGGCGAAGCGCACCAGGTCGACGATTTCGTGGTCGTTGCGGCCCTTGAGCACCACCGCGTTGAGCTTGGTACGGCGAAAGCCCGCGGCGCGCGCCGCGTCGATGCCCGCGATCACCTGCTTGAGGTCGCCGGTACGGGTCAGGGCGCGAAAACGCTCGGGGTCAAGGCTGTCGAGGCTGATGTTCAGGCGCGAGACGCCGGCATCGAACAGCGGCTGGGCCAGGCGGCCGAGCTGCGAGCCATTGCTGGTCAGGCACAGTTCGCGCAGGCCGGGCAGGGCGGCGATGCGCGCGCACAGCCCGACGATGCCCTGGCGCACCAGGGGCTCGCCACCGGTCAGGCGGATCTTGCGGGTGCCCAGGGCGACGAAGCGCTCGGCGACCAGGTACAGCTCCTCGAGGCTGAGAATCTGCTGGCGCGGCAGGAACTGCATGTCTTCGGCCATGCAATAGACGCAGCGAAAATCGCAGCGGTCGGTGACCGACATCCGCAGGTAATCGACTTTGCGGTTGAAACCGTCGATCAGGGCCTGGGGGTTCTTTTCCACGTTCGCGCTCGACCTGTGCAGTGGCTGGGGGGCGGCGAAAGGCCGCAGACAAGGTTCAAGCTATAACCTGCGCCCAGTGACGTCAAATTGCTTTCCCCGACCATTCGATCAGTCTCCTCTATCACGGCTGCAGGCCACGGAGCACAAGGGCCCTGCCGGGTGATCGAGACGGTTTATCACGCTGTCATTTATTTCGATTGGACGCACTGGGAGCGGCTTCTTAGGCTGGAAAAAACACCGTGCGGAGAAGCGCAGCATGAGCCAGGACGAACACATCAGGGACTACAAGGGGCCGGCCGCCGGCTGGGGCGCGCTCAAGAGCGTGACCAAGAGCTGGCTGGGCAGCGAGAACGCCTTCAAGAACCTGCGGGCCATGCTCAAGACCAACCAGAACGGCGGTTTCGACTGCCCGGGCTGTGCCTGGGGCGAGTCGCCGGAAAGCGACATGGTCAAGTTCTGCGAGAACGGTGCCAAGGCGGTCAACTGGGAGGCCACCGGTCGCTCGGTGGATCCGGCGTTCTTCGCCCGCTACAGCGTCAGCGCCTTGCTCGAGCAGACCGACTACTGGCTCGAATACCAAGGGCGTATCACCCACCCGATGCGCTACGACGCGGCCACCGATCATTACGTCGAAACCAGCTGGGACGAGGCGTTCGCCCTGATCGCCCGGCATCTCAACGGCCTCGAGTCGCCGGACCAGGCCGAGTTCTACACCTCGGGCCGGGCCAGCAACGAGGCGGCGTTCCTCTACCAGCTGTTCGTGCGCGCCTATGGCACCAACAACTTCCCCGACTGCTCGAACATGTGCCACGAGGCCAGCGGCGTTGGCATGGCCGAAACCCTCGGGGTGGGCAAGGGCACCGTGGTGTTCCATGACCTGGAGCTGGCCGATGCGATCTTCGTCATCGGCCAGAACCCTGGCACCAACCACCCGCGCATGCTCGAACCGCTGCGCGAGGCGGTCAAGCGCGGCGCCCAGGTGGTCTGCTTCAACCCGCTCAAGGAGCGGGGCCTGGAGCGCTTTCAGCACCCGCAGCACCCGTTCGAGATGCTCAGCAACGGCTCCGAGCCGACCAACACCGCCTACTTCCGCCCGGCGCTGGGCGGAGACATGGCGGCCATGCGCGGGATCGCCAAGTTCCTCCTGCAGTGGGAGCGCGAGGCGCAGTTGAACGATGAGCCACCCGTGTTCGATCACGCGTTCATTGCCGAGCACACCAGCGGTGTCGAGGATTACCTGACGCTGGTTGATACCACGCCGTGGGAACACATCATCGAGCAGTCCGGCCTGAGCAAGGCCGAGATCGAGCTGGCCGCGCGCATGTACCGCAAGGCCGAGCGGGTGATCATGTGCTGGGCCATGGGCGTGACCCAGCACCGCCATTCGGTGCCGACCGTGCAGGAAATCGTCAACCTGCAGCTGTTGCGCGGCAACGTCGGCAAGCCCGGCGCCGGCCTGTCGCCGGTGCGTGGCCACAGCAACGTGCAGGGCGACCGCACCATGGGTATCGACGAGAAGCCCAAGGCGGCGCTGCTCGATGCACTCGAGAAACGCTTCCAGTTCAAGGTGCCTCGCGAGCACGGCCACAACGCGGTGCTGGCGATCCAGGCCATGGAGGAGAGACGGGCCAAGGTGTTCGTTGCCCTGGGCGGCAACTTCGCCCAGGCCACCCCGGATACGCCGCGTACCCACGCGGCGCTGCGCAACTGCGAACTGACCGTGCAGATTTCCACCAAGCTCAACCGCTCGCACCTGGTGACTGGGCGTGATGCGCTGATCCTGCCGTGCCTGGGCCGCACCGAGATCGACATCCAGGCCGAAGGGCCGCAAGGCGTCACCGTGGAAGACACCTTCAGCATGGTGCATATCTCCCATGGCCAGCTGAAGCCGCGCTCGCCGCTGCTGCGCTCGGAGCCGGCCATCGTCGCCGGCATGGCCAAGGCCACCTTGGGCAGCAAGCCGATTGACTGGGACTATGCGATTGCCGACTACGGTCGCATCCGCGGCATGATCGCCGACGTCATCCCGGGCTTCAGCGAGTTCAACGAGCGCCTGCAGCATCCGGGTGGCTTCCACCTGGGCAACAATGCTGCGGACCGTAATTTCCGCACCGCCACCGGCAAGGCGCGGTTCACCGCGAACGTGCTGCCCGAGCAGTTGGTCAACGCCCAGGTGCTGGCCCGTGGCGACAAACCCGACCTGATCCTGCAGACCCTGCGTTCCCACGACCAGTACAACACCACGTTGTACGGGCTGGACGACCGCTACCGTGGGGTGTTCGGCCTGCGCGAGGTGGTGTTCGTCAATGAGGCGGACATCCGCCAGCTGGGCTTCGAGCCGGGCGAGGAGGTGGACCTGGTGTCACTCTGGGAGGATGGTCGCGAGCGGCGGGTCTCGGGGTTCCGCCTGGTGGCCTATGACGTGCCGCAAGGCCAGGCGGCGGCCTACTATCCGGAGACCAACCCGCTGGTGCCGCTGGAGAGCTATGGCGAAGGGACCTACACGCCGACCTCGAAATTCGTGGCGATCAAGCTGGAGAAGGCCAAGCCTGGTAACCGGATCGAGGCGACGATCACCCCCGACTGACAGGGCGTGGGTGATGGCGTGGGAGCGGCGCCACCGTCCGTTCTTAGCGCCCCACCGGATACGCCGTGGTGTACTTCATCTGCTCCATGGCAAAGCTGGAGGTGATGTTCGACAGCCCGTCGGTGCTGGTGATCAGCCTCTTGTAGAAGCGGTCGTAGGCGGCAATGTCGCCCACCACCACCCGCAGCATGTAGTCCCAGTCACCGGACATGCGGTACACCTCCATCACCTCCTCGAACGCCGTCACCGTGGCGGCGAACTGCGCCAGCCAGGCACTGTCGTGACGCTGGGTCTTGAGCTGGACGAACACCGTCAGGCCCAGGCCCAGGCGCTCGGGGTCGAGCAAGGCGACGCGGCCGCGGATGTAGCCTTCCTCTTCCAGGCGCTTGACCCGTTTCCAGCACGGCGTGGTGGACAGGTTGACCGCCTCGGCCAGGTCCTTGAGGGACAGCGACGCGTCGCGCTGGAGCAGGGTGAGGATGTGCTGGTCGAAACTGTCCATGGCGTCGTCTGGCGGGGTGGAGGAAAGTTTTCCAAGATTAGCCGCATGGTGAGAACGTTGAAACCCTTTCGGGCGCCTCGTCGACAGCAACGTTCTGTTGGCGCCTGGGCCCGGCGGATATGAGATAGTGGCGGTTTTCCATCCTCAGTCAATGGACCCGACCATGTCCGACAAACCGCGCAATTTCGCCACCCGCACCATCCACGCCGGTGAGCAGTCCAGCGTCGCCGACAACGCCATCTTCCCGGCCATCGTCACTTCCAGCTCGTTCATCAAGCGCGGCCTGGACGACAACCCCGAATACGCCTACAGCCGTGTCAGCAACCCGACCCGGCACGCCTACGAGACCTGCGTGGCCGCACTGGAGGAGGGCGTCGGCGCGGTCGCCTGCGCCTCGGGCGTCAGCGCCACCGCCACAGTGCTCGAACTGCTGTCCAAGGACGCCCATGTGGTGGTGATGAACGGTGTCTACGGCGGCACCTTCCGCCTGCTGGAAGACTACCGCGGGCGTACCTCTGGCCTGACCACCACCTATGTCGACCTCAACGACGTCGAGGCCGTGGCCGCGGCGATCCGCCCGGACACGCAACTGATCTGGATTGAGTCGCCGACCAACCCGCTGCTGCACCTGGTGGACATCAAGGCGGTCTGCGACCTGGCCCGCGCCCGTGGGGTGATGACCTGCATCGACAACACCTTCTGCTCGCCCTGGAACCAGCAGCCGATCACTCTGGGCGTGGACCTGGTGATGCATTCGGCGAGCAAGTACATCGGCGGCCACTCCGACCTGACCGGCGGCGTGGTGGTGGCGGCCAATCACGAGCTGCTGGGGCGCTTGCGCAAGATCAGCATGGCGGTCGGCGCGATCCAGGGGCCGTTCGACTGCTACCTGGCGCTGCGCGGGCTGAAGACCCTCGACGTGCGCATGGAGCGCCAGAGCGCCAACGCCCTGCGCGTGGCGCAGTTCCTCGAACAGCATCCGCAGGTCGAGCAGGTCTACTACCCGGGGCTGGAAAGCCATCCGCAGCATGCGCTGAGCAAGCGCCAGATGCGCACCGGCGGCGCGGTGGTGGCGCTGCGCATCAAGGGGGACCGGGCTGCGGTCAACCGCCTGGTCGAGGCGCTGTCGATCTTTGTCCTGGCTGATTCGCTGGGCGGGGTGGAGAGCATGATCAACCACTCCTGGAGCATGTCGCACAACTCCCTGAGCCCGGAGCAGAAGGGCGTGATGGGGATCAGCGAGAACCTGGTGCGGTTGTCGATCGGGATCGAGGACTACCGGGACCTGATCGAGGACCTGGATGCGGCGCTGAAGGCTTCAGCTTCCGTGTGATGGCTGCCGGCCCATTCGCGGGTAAACCCGCTCCCACAGGTACTGTACTGATTTCAATGTGGGTGGTGGCCCTGTGGGAGCGGGTTTACCCGCGAAGAGGCCGGCAAATGTTCTGGTTCAGTCAGGATTTGGGCGGATGGACGATCCGTTCGATCTCTTCCTTGATCAGAGCGCGTTCTTTTCGAAGTCGATTGAGGTTGTCATCCGTAGTGAGGCCGGTTTTCTCAACGTTCTCAATGTCATGATCCTTCTCGGTGTAGCGTTTCTTCAGCTCTGCGAGTTTGTGGTTTTCCTTCGCAAGCGCATTGAAGTCATCTTCCTTTACGCCAAGGTCTTCAAATAGATTGTGCGGAACTGGCATTTCTCCACCTCTCTCAGGGTTGGTAAGCGAACCTGAACCAAGAGGATAGTCGCCTTTGCCGCATTGCGGGACTGGGTTAGGCTGTCGCCCATCCCTGCGTAACCGGAACCTGCGCCATGCCTCACCTGAACCTGGAATACAGCGACAACCTGCGCGAGCTCAATGTCGACGTGCTGCTGCTGCGCCTGAACCACGCCCTGGTCGGCAGCGGCCAGTTCGCCGAAGAGCTGGACATCAAGAGCCGTGCCCAGGCCTTCGCCCAGTACCGGGTCGGTACCGCGCCGGGCGAGCGGGCCTTCGCCCATGTGCGCCTGGCGATCCTCAGCGGGCGCACGCCGCAAGTGAAGCAGCAATTGTCCAACAGCCTGCTCGAGGTACTGCGCGACGCGATCCCCGGCCAGCCCGGCCTGGACATCCAGCTGTGCGTGGAGGTCCTGGATATCGATCGCGAGCCGTACGCCAAGCTTCGCCTGCCTGGCTGAATGGCAGCTGAATGAAAGTTGTTTAATGGATGAAAGACGTCGGCATACTAATTGTTGGCGTCTTTTTCACAAAAAATTGATGCTAGGCTTTCTAGAGTTCGGCCAACTTCCCAACCTGCCCGTCCGGGCGTGTTGGCCGCTGATGAACTCTTGTTGCGAACGCCATGCTGAAACTCAAATCCCTGCGGACCGAATGGGTCACGTTGCTGGCCAGCCTGTACCTGTTGATCGGCTTCAATAGCTTGCTTTGGCAACACCTGGAATCCATCGTGCCGCCGGGCATGGTGGGGCTGTGGCTGAGCCTGGCGTTCGCCGTGCTGATGCTGTTCGCCTTCAATCTCATACTTACCTTGCTGGCGTTTCGTTATGTTCTGAAACCGGTATTGATCGTGTTGTTCCTCAGTGGCGCAAGTGTCGCTTACTTCATGAATCAATATGGCGTACTTATTGATGCCGGCATGTTCCGCAATGTCGCCGAAACCAATGTCGCGGAAGTACGCGATCTGCTCTCGTTGAAGTTTGCCCTGTATATCCTGCTGCTCGGTGTGCTGCCGTCGCTGCTGGTGTGGAAGGCCAGGATCGACTATCGCCCATGGCACCGCGAACTGCTGGGCAAGCTGGTGGTGAGTGGGGCCTGTGTCGCGGCCCTGGGCTCGGTGGCGCTGGTCAACTACCAAGGGTTGGCATCGTTGTTTCGCAATCACCATGAACTGCGCCTGATGCTCACGCCGAGCAACATTGTCGGGGCCTCCATCGGTTATGTCAGCGAGCAGGTGGGCAGCGCCACCCGGCCATTCCAGCGCTATGGCGAAGATGCCCGTCGCGATGTCGCCTGGCAGCAACATGCGCGCAAGTCGCTGACCGTACTGGTGGTCGGCGAGAGTGCCCGGGCGGACAACTTCGGCCTGCTCGGCTATGCCCGCGATACCACGCCGCGGCTGGTCAAGGAGCAGGGCCTGCTGAGCTTCACCGACGTCCACTCCTGCGGCACCGAGACCGCCGTGTCAGTGCCCTGCATGTTCTCCGGCATGCCGCGCAAGGACTACGATGCTCGCGTGGCCAAGAACCGTGAGGGCCTGCTCGACATCCTCCAGCGCGCGGGCCTGGCGGTGCAGTGGCGTGACAACCAGTCCGGCTGCAAGGGCACCTGCGACCGGGTGCAGTTCATCGATGTGAGCAACCTCAAGGACCCGGCGCTGTGCGCCAGTGGCGAATGCCATGACGAGATCCTGCTGCAGGGCCTGGCCGAGCTGTTGGACAACCTCGACCAGGACACCGTGCTGGTGCTGCACCAGATGGGCAGCCATGGCCCCGAGTACTTCAAGCGCTACCCCGCAGGCCACGAGCCTTTCACCCCGGTGTGCCGCAGCAATGCCCTGAACCAGTGCAGCCAGCAGGAAATTGTCAACGGCTACGACAACACCCTGGCCTACACCGACAAGGTGCTGGCCACCTTGATCGATACCTTGCGCAGCCGGCAGGACAAGGTCGACACCGCGATGATCTATCTTTCAGACCATGGCGAGTCGCTGGGTGAGTACAACCTGTTCCTGCACGGCACGCCCTACATGATCGCGCCGGACCAGCAGAAGCACGTGCCACTGCTGGCCTGGTTCTCCGACAGCTACCGCCAGGACTTCGGCCTGGACACCGAATGCCTGGGCAAGCTGCGCGATGCACCGTTGTCCCAGGACAACCTGTTCCACTCGATGCTCGGCCTGCTGCAGGTGCGCACCGAGGTCTACCAGCGATCGCTGGACATGTTCGCCAGCTGCCGGCCGTGGCTGGCGGCCAAACGCTGAGCGGGCGACCGCCCGGCACCATGGATGGCGCGAGGTTTCACCCCCAGGGGCCGCGCCGTATATACTGCGCGCCAATGTTAGTGGGAGAGCCTCGTGGCCATCGAAATACACTGGATCCGTGACGACCAGACCCTGGCCGAACACTGCCGAAGCTGGCGCGAACAGCCCTTCGTGGCCCTCGACACCGAATTCATGCGGGTCGACACCTTCTACCCCAAGGCCGGCCTGATCCAGATCGGCGTCGGCCAGTGCGCCTATCTCATCGACCCCTTGCTGATCCGCGATTGGCAGCCGCTGGCCGGGCTGCTCGAGGACAGCGGCGTGGTCAAGGTGCTGCATGCCTGCAGCGAAGACCTGGAAGTGCTGCTGCGCCTGACCGGCAAGCTGCCCCAGCCGCTGTTCGACACCCAGCTGGCCGCCGGTTACCTGAACATCGGTTTCTCCATGGGCTACTCGCGCCTGGTGCAAGAGGTGCTGGGGCTTGAACTGCCCAAGGGCGAGACCCGTTCCGACTGGCTGCAGCGCCCGCTGTCGGACACCCAGGTGAGCTACGCCGCCGAGGACGCCGTGCACCTGGCCGAGCTGTTCGATGCCCTGCGCCCGCGCCTGTCGGATGACAAGTACGCCTGGGTGCTGGAGGATGGCGCCGAACTGGTCGCCGCGCTGCGCCGCGAAGTCGAGCCCGAAACCCTGTACCGCGACGTCAAGCTGGCCTGGAAGCTCGGCCGCCAGCAACTGGCCGTGCTGCGCGAACTGTGCGCCTGGCGCGAGCGCGAGGCCCGCAGCCGCGACGTGCCGCGCAACCGCATCCTCAAGGAACACTCGCTGTGGCCCATGGCCAGGAGCCAGCCCGACAGTCCGTCGGCACTGGCGAAAATCGACGAGATGCATCCGCGCACCATCCGCCAGGACGGTGAGCAACTGATCCAGCTGATCAAGCGCGCCGCCAGCCAGCCCCAGGAGCAGTGGCCCGAGACGCTGCCCGAGCCGCTGCCGATCGAAGCCGCCGGCATTCTCAAGCGCCTGCGCGCCATCGGTCAGGCCGAAGGCGAGCGGCTGGGCATCGCCCCGGAACTGATGTTGCGCAAGAAAGCCCTCGAAGCCCTGCTCAAGAGCGGCTACCCCGACGGCCCCTATCAACTGCCCGATGCGCTGCGCGGCTGGCGTCGCGAGCGCATGGGCCAGGCCCTGCTGGACGACCTGGCGGGCGCCGGAGATTCCCGATGAAACGTATCTGCTCGATCTACAAGAGCCCACGCAAGAACGAAATGTACCTCTACGTGCTCAAGGCCGAGGGCCTGGAGCGTGTGCCGGAGGCGCTGCTGCCATTCTTCGGCAAGCCGGTGCATGCTTTCGACCTGGTGCTGACGCCCGAGCGCACACTGGCCCGCGAGGACATCGCCAAGGTGCTGGAGAACCTCGACAAGCAGGGTTACCACCTGCAGATGCCGCCGCCGGATGACGACTACATCGAGCACTTGCCCGAAGAGCTGCTGCGCCGCAACGACCCGGCCTGACCCAGGCGCGATTCCCTTTCTACCTGCGGCCCGCCAGGCGGGCCGCTTCCGTTGTTTGCCAAGGTTGTTTGTCACATGCGCGTTCTGATCGCTGAACAGGATCATGCCAACTATGCTCGCCTGCTGGGCGAGGCAGCGCCGGACCTTGAGGTCCTGACCAGTGGCGACTCCGCCGAACTGGCGCGCCTGGCCCCCGACTGTCCGGTGTGGCTGGGCCAGCCGGACCTGCTGGCCAGCCTGTTGCGCCAGGGCCACAAGCCTCGCTGGATGCAGTCGACCTGGGCTGGTATCACCCCGTTGCTGGCCGACGGCCTGCCACGCGACTACCGCCTGACCCGGGCGGTGGGCATCTTCGGCCAGGTGATGGCCGAGTACATGTTGACCTACATGCTTGGCCATGAGCGCGATGTGCTGTCGCGCCTGGTCAGCCAGGTCGAGCGGCGCTGGGATGACCGCCCGGGGCGGACCCTGGAAGGGCGGCGGGTGCTGATCGTCGGTACCGGAGATATCGGCCAGCAAGTTGCCGAGTTTCTCGTGCCCTTTGGTGTCATCTTGTACGGGGTGGCCAGCAGTGCCCGTGAGCAGGCGCCGTTCGTCGAGGTGGCGGGGCTCGACCAGTTACCGCGCCTGGTCGGCGAGGTCGACTACGTGCTCAACCTGTTACCCGACACACCGGCCACCCACGACCTGTACGATGCGGCACTGTTCAAGTGTTTCCGGCCCAGCGCCCTGTTCATCAATGCCGGGCGGGGTGTGGCGGTGGTCGATGCCGACCTGGTCGAAGCGCTCAAGCAGGGCCACCTGGCCGGCGCGGTGATCGATGTCTGCCGCCAGGAGCCGTTGCCCCAGCGCCACCCGTTCTGGACCGCCTGGGGGCTGCTGCTGACCGGGCACAGCTCGGCGCCGACCTCGCCGGCGGCGATGGTGCGGTTGTTCGTCGAGAATGCGCGGGCGTATGCGGCGGAGCAGGAACTGCGGGGCGAGGTGGATTTCCAGCGAGGCTATTGACCTGAACCGGCCTCTTCGCGGGTAAACCCGCTCCCACAGGGATATCACCGCTCACAAGAGCAGTGACACACCTGTGGGAGCGGGCTTGCCCGCGAAGAGGCCGGCCCAGGCGACAGAGAATTACAGGCTGAACTCACCCTCGGCCGCCAGTTCGCTCAGCGGCCGGCGCGGGCTCGGCACTTCACGGGCCTGCAGGCCCTCGGCCAGGGTCGCCTTGTCGCCCAGCTTGCCGATCGCCACCATTGCATGCAGCGCGTAGCCCTCGGGAATTTTCAGCTCGTGGCGGGCAAGGTCCTGGTCGAAGCCGGCCATGCCGTGGCTGTGCCAGCCGCTGATGCTCGCCTGCAGCGCCAGATGGCCCCAGGCCGAACCGGTATCGAAGGTGTGCCACAGCGCAGGCTTCTCTTCGTCGGAGCCGGGCGCGGCGAAGGTGGTCTTGGAGATGATCAGCACCAGGGCCGAGGCGTGCTGCGCCCAGCTGCGGTTGAACTCGTTGAGGATGCCCAGGTAGCGCTCCCAGCTCGGCGTGTCGCGACGGGCGTAGAGGAAGCGCCACGGCTGCGAGTTGTAGGCTGAAGGCGCCCAGCGCGCAGCCTCGAGGAAGCTCAGCAGGGTTTCCTGGCTGATCGGCTCGGCGGTGAAGGCGCGGGGCGACCAGCGATTGATGAACTGCTCGTTGATGGCATAGTCGGCGATACGGGGGGTGGCGCTCATGGGGGCTCCTGCAAGGGCGGGGGAAATACCGCACGCTACTGCGTCCGGTGAGCACTGACAAGCGGTCTGGCGTTGCCGCCGGACTGCCTCTAGACTGGCGCCGCCGCGCGCCGCGGCTTGACGTTGACTGCAGGAAACCGTGTGATGATCGCCGATACCGCGCCCTTCTGGCGGCGCAAGACCCTCGACCAGCTCGATGACAAGGAGTGGGAGTCGCTCTGCGACGGCTGCGGCCTGTGCTGCCTGCAGAAACTCGAGGACGAGGAAGACAACAGCGTCTATTACACAAGCATCGCCTGCAAGCTGCTGGACCTGCAGACCTGCCAGTGCAGCGACTACCTCAATCGCTTCGAGCATGTTCCCGACTGCATCCAGCTCACCCCCGGCAAGGCCGACCAGTTCAAGTGGCTGCCGCCTACCTGCGGCTATCGCCTGGTCAGCGAGGGGCAGGACCTGCCAGCCTGGCATCATTTGATCAGTGGTGATCGCCAGCAGGTGCACGAGCAGCGCATTTCCCGGTCGGGGCGGATGCTCAGCGAAAACGATGTGGATGAAGACGACTGGGAAGACCATCTGATCTTCCGCGCGGGTTGAGTGTCCGGGAACAAGGAGTTTTTTATGCGTCGCCCGTTGTTGCTGATTGTCGGCCTGCTGGCCAGTTCGCAGGTCCTGGCGAAGAAAGTCGACCTCGATTACCAGGTGCGCCTGCTGCCGCAGAGCGGCCAGGCCGAGGTGCGCCTGACCCTGGCCGACGGCAGCGCGGTGCGCAGCCTGGACTTCGACCTGGGCAAGCCTGGTGCCTACAGCGACTTTCTCGCCGATGGCCAGTGGCAGGTGCAGAACGGGCGTGGCGTCTGGCACCCGGCGGCGGGCAAGACCAGCCTCAGTTACCGCGTGCTGCTCGACCAGCAACCCCGTGGCGCCGCTCATGAGGCGCGCATCACGCCGCACTGGGCGCTGTTTCGCGGCGACCAGCTGGTGCCGCCGGCGCGCCTGGATCAGCAGGATGGCACCGAACTGGTCTCGCGGCTGACCTTCGACCTGCCGGCGGGCTGGAAGAGCGTCGAAACCGCCTGGCCACGCATCGGCCGGCAGAAATTCCGTATCGACGATGTGTCGCGGCTGTTCGACCGGCCCACCGGCTGGATGCTCGCCGGCAACCTGGGCAGTCGTCGGGCGCGCCTGGGCGACACAGAGGTGACCGTGGCCGCGCCGCAAGGCCAGGGCATGCGGCGCATGGACACGCTGACCCTGCTGACCTTTGTCTGGCCGCAGTTGCAGGCGGTGTTCCCGCGCAACCCACCGAAGCTATTGCTGGTCGGTGCCCGTGACGAGATGTGGCGGGGCGTGCTGGCCGGCAACAACTCGCTGTATCTGCACAGCACGCGCCCGTTGGTCAGCGAAAACGGCTCCAGCCCGGTGCTCCGTGAGCTGGTGCAGCTGTTTGCCCAGATCAACGACCGTGACGGCAGCGATTGGCTGGGCGAGAGCCTGGCCGACTACTACGCTACCGAGCTGCTGCGCCGCGCCGGCGGTATGAGCGATGATCGCTACGAGGCGCTGCAGGCCCGTCAGCACAAGCTGGCGGCCAAGGTGACCCACCTCAAGGGCGCCAAGGCCGATGCCGCGCAGGTGGCCCGTGGCGTGCTGCTGCTCCAGGCGCTGGATCGCGAGATCCGCCTGCACCACCACGACAAGCGCTCGCTGGACGACGTCGCCCGTGCGCTGATGCGCCTGTCGAGCGTCAGCACCGATGAGTTCGTGCAGATCAGCGAGAACGTGCTCGGGCGCCAGTCCGAAGTATTGCAAAGCAAGGTATTGCGCTAAGCGCAGGATCTATCGCGGCAAGCCCGTTCCCACGATCCCGGACATCATTTTGAACGTGGGCTCGTGGGAGCGGGCTTGCCCCGCGATGCTTTCAACCGCCGGTCACCGTCGCGGTACGGGTCGCCGCCTCGGCGCTGGCCTTCAGCGCCTTGAGCTCGGCAGCGCCTCGTTCTATGTCGCGATGCAGGCGCAGGTACTCGGCGCGATGCCGCAACCACCATGCCTTGGTCGAGCAATGCCCGCTCACGCCACGGGCCAGCGCCAAGCCGCCTACGGCAACCTGCAACATCCCTATCAGGCCACCGTGGCGCAGCCCCTTGCTGATCATCAACGCGCCCCCAGCCAGGGAGCTGACGCGCTCCAGGCCGTGGACATTGTGTTTCGGTGCGTCCGTTGTCCAATGGATATTGTGCATTGCCAGGTCTCCTCAGGTTGGTGATATCCAGCAGACTTTGACCAGCGTGCAAGCGTTCAGTGTAATTTTCCGCGTGGTTGCCCCGGTCAACTTCGAGGCTATCCTGAGCAAGGTTGGTTTATAACACTTGGCTGTGGGTGCCGTTGGCGAGCATGTTGGTTGTAATGAAACTTTTGATCAGCGTATTTAATCAGTCGTGACATGGTTTGGCTGCCGTGGCTGAACGACTGTGGAGAATTTCTAAGTCTCGATGTTGCTGTTGCTGTTGCTGTTGCTGTTGCTGTTGCTGTTGTTCTTTTGCTTTTGCTTCTAAGCGCGCGATATCCCAGGCGATACAAGTTGCGACTTCAGGAGGCCGAACGCAGGGCTTGCGGAGGGAGGTGACGGGCATGGATGCCCGTCAAGCGCTGCGCCCCAGGATGGGGCGTTCAGCGCGGTCCTCCCGGGAGCAAGCCCGGAGTGAGGGGACCCCGGAGCGAAGCGTAGGGGCCGGATGAATGGAGCGAGGATTTTTTGGTTCCTTTTTGATCCTTCAAAAAGGGACCCGCCGTAAGGGCGGAAAGGTGACTATGCGTCACCATCGCAAATGAATGCGCATATAACTTTCAAAACTCATGCTCTAAAAGTCAAAGTCAAAGTCAAAGTCAAAGTCAAAGTCAAAGTCAAAGTCAAAGTCAAAGTCAAAGTCAAAGCTAAATGCAGTCGGCGTCGGTTTTAATAGTTGTAAGTGCATTCATTTGCGATGTCGACACATAGTCACCTTTTCGCCCTTACGGCGAGTTCCTTTTTGAAGGATCAAAAAGGAACCAAAAAATCCTCGCTCCATTCATCCGGCCCTGCGCTTCGCTCCGGGTCCCCTCACTCCGGCCTTGCTCCCGGGAGGACCGCGCTGCAGGGCCCATCCTGGGCCCCAGCGCTTGACGGGCATCCATGCCCGTCACCTCC
>NZ_QJRP01000030.1 GCF_003205295.1 Pseudomonas mosselii | reverse complement strand
AACACTGCGGGCAGAAAGGCACTCTTCGATGAGTGCCTGCTTGAGTGCCAGGTTGTATTTCGTCATGGAACACCCTCCGGTTGGGGATCAGGTGTCCAACTTTCGGGGGTCAGTTCACGTAAGGGCGAAAAGGTGAATAAGCGTCGACATCGCAAATGAATGCGCATACAACTATCAAAACCACCCAACAACAACAACAACAACAACAACAACAACAACAACAACAACAACAACAACAACGGATCAAATATCAGCTATTGCAAAACACCCCAACGCCACCAGTCAAGCACAAAGCCTCAAAGGATCCAACGTCCGGCAAAGCACATCAAGCACCCGTTCTTCATGCTCATGAATAAAGAAATGCCCACCCGGAAACTTCGTCAGCGAATACCCCCCGGCTGTCTCCCGCCCCCAGGCCTGCAACTGTTCATCACTGGCCCGGTCACCCTCACCGCCCAGCACATGCAACGGACATTGCAACAGCTGACGCGCCTCATACTCATACCGCCCACAAAGCAGAAAATCCGCCTGCACAATCGGCAAGGTCAGGCTCATCAGCTCCTGGTTGGCCAGCACCTCTTCAGGTGTCCCCCCAAGCTTGCGCAGTTCAGCAATCAGTTCGGCATCCCCCCGAGGCTCGGTCCATTTGCCACCGGCATAGTCCTCCCGCCGGGTCGGCGCCGCCGTCCCACTGGCGAACAACGCCACCGGCGGCGGACACCCCAGCGCCCGCAGCTCGTGGGCCAGCTCGAAGGCGACCAGCGCCCCCAGGCTGTGCCCGAGCAGCGCGTAAGGCGCCTGGGTGGCCCCCCGCTGCTCATGGGCCAGCTGCCGGGCCAGCCCCCGCAGGTCGGTGTGCAGCGGATCGCCCATGCGCGCGCCACGCCCGGGCAACTCCACCGGGCGCACCTGCAGCCAGGCCGGCAGCTTGCGCCGCCAGCGGCTGTAGACCATGGCGCTGGCACCGGAGTACGGCAGGCACAGCAGGTTCAAGCTCGACACCGCCTTACTGCGCCGCGGCTTCGGCCATCTTCTGGCGCAGGCTCAGTGGGCGCATGTCAGTCCAGACCTCATCGATGTAGGCCAGGCAGTCCTTCTTCAGACCGCTCTTGCCCACCGCGCGCCAGCCGTTGGGGATCGCCTTGTAGTCGGGCCAGATGGAATACTGCTCTTCGTGGTTGACCACTACCTGGAACTGGATATCGTCGCGGTCGAAAACGGAAGTCATTGCCTGTCTCCTTGAATGATGAGTGCCGAACGCGCCGGGCGCAGGGCGGCTTCCATGAAAACGAAGACCGCACGGGGAAAATTAGGCCCATCCTGGAAGTCTTGCCAACCGCGCAAGCCAACAAGCGCTAAAGGGCCCCACTGCCCCACCCCAACGCCTTGTACAGCGCAATCGCATCCAGATACGACGCCGTCTCCGCCTCCGCCACCTCGCGCTTGATCGAGAACAGCGCGCGCTGGTTCTCGAGCACCGCCAGGTAGGTCCCCGCCCCACGCCGATAGCGCTTGTTGGCGATGTCGATAGCCTCGCTGCCATGTCCGGCAGAGGCCACCAGGCTCTGCAGCCGCGCCTGGTTGCGCACCAGCTGCGTCACCGCGTTCTCCACCTCTTCGCGGGCCAGCAGCACCGCCTGCTGGTAGCGCGCCTGACTGCCCTCGGACAACGCCTCGCGCACCCGCAGGCGGGCACGGGCGTTGCCCAGGCGCAGCGCCGGCCAGGTCACCACCGGCGCCAGCTCGTAGGCCCGGGCGGCACTGCCCAGGTCGCCGCTGCGCAGGGCGAAGAAACCGATGAAACCGCCCAGGTCCAGGCGCGGGTACAACTCGGCGGTGGCCGCGCCGACATCCTCGGTGCTGGCTGCCAGCTCACGCTCGGCGCTGACCACATCGGGGCGCTGGCCAATCAGCACATCGACATCGCCCAACGGCAACTGGCGCGCCAACGGCGGCAGGAACGGCGCGGCGACCTGCTCCTGACTGCCCGGCACCTGTCCGGTCAGCACGTCGAGGCGGTAGCTGGCCTGCTGGATAGCAGCCTGCAACGGTGGCACCGCCGCCTCGCTGAGCAACAGGTTGGCGTGGGCGTTCTGCTGGTCCTCGTACTGGCCACTGCCGGCGCGCACCTGGGCGCTGGTCAGCTGCAGGGTCTCGCGCCAGGCCTCGACCTGGTCCTCGGCCACGGCCAGGCTGCGCTTGAGCCCGAGTTGGAGGTAGTAGTTGCGGGCCACCTCCGCGGCGATGCTCAGGCGCGCCTGGCGCAGGTCTGCCGCCGCCGCGTCGGCGCGGGCCTCGGCGGCGTCGGTCAGGCGTTGCAGGCGACCGAACAGGTCGATCTCCCACTGCACGTCGAAACCGGCGCGGTACTGCTCGGTGCGCATGCGCCGCGGGTCGCTGCCGTCGGCCGGCTGCTGCTGCTCCAGGCTCTGGTTGTAGCCGGCACGGGCGGTGACCCAGGGATAGCGGTCGAGGCTGCGGTCGTCGAACAGCGCCCGCGACGCCAGCAGGTTGGCGTGGGCCTGGCGGATGTCGTGGTTGTTGGTCAGGGCCTGGTCGACCAGACGCACCAGTTGTGGATCGTCGAAGAATCGCCACCACTGCGCCGGCAACTCGCCACGGGCGGCGAAGGCGGCGCGCTGCGGGCTGTGCACGCCACTGGCCGGTACCTCGGCCTTTTGGTAATCGGGGCCGACGCTGCACGCAGTCAAGGCCAGGGCCATCAGAGAAACGACGAATACAGGCTTCATGGCTGGCCCTCCAGGGTTTCGGCCAACGACCGCGCCCGCGCCGAACGCGCGGTGCTGGCATGGTCGCGGGCCAGCAGGCTGTAGATGGTCGGCAGCACGAACAGGGTGAACAAGGTCCCCACCAGCATGCCGGTGACAATCACCACGCCCAGCCCGAAACGGCTGGCGGCGCCGGCGCCCGAGGCGAACAACAGCGGGATCAGCCCCACCACCATGGCCGCCGTGGTCATCAGGATCGGCCGCAGGCGGATCTGCGCCGCCTTGCCGATCGCCGTGCGCCGGTCCAGGTGCTGCTCGGCCTGCAGGGTGTTGGCGAACTCGACCATCAGGATGCCGTGCTTGCTGATCAACCCGATCAGCGTCACCAGGCCGATCTGCGTATAGATGTTTACCGTCGCCACCCCCAGCGCCAGGGGCAGCAGCGCGCCGCTGATCGACAGCGGCACGGTGATCAGGATGATCAGCGGATCGACCAGGCTCTCGTACTGCGCCGCCAGCACCAGGTAGATCACCACCACGGCGGCGAGGAAGGCCAGCATCAAGGCGTTGCCCTCCTGCTGGTACTGGCGGGCGTCGGACTGCCAGTCGATGCTGAAGCCAACGGGCAATTCAGCCGCGACCTGCTCGAGAAAAGCCACGGTGTCGCCCAGGGTGACACCGGCCGCCGGGATGCCCTGGAAGGTCGCCGCGTTCTGCTGGTTGAACTGGGTCAGCCGGTTCGGCTCGACCTGCTCGCTGACCTGCACCACGGTGGACAGCGGCACCAGCCGGCCCTCCTCGCTGCGCACGTACTGCCGGGTCAGGGCCTGCGGGGTCAGGCGCTGGTCACGCGGGCTCTGGGCGATGACGTCGTAGGAACGACCGTCGAGGCCGAAACGGTTGAGGTAGTTCTCCCCCACCAGCACCGCCAGCGACTCGCCGATGTCCTGCATGCGAATGCCCATGCTGTTGGCCTTGGCCCGGTCGACCCGCACCTGCACCACCGGGTTGTTGTAGTCCAGGTCGCTGTCGACCACGGCGAACAGGCCGCTCTGCCGGGCCTTGACCTTGACCTGCTCCATGGTGTCGAACAGCACCCGGTAGTCCTGGGAGCTGCGCAGCACCATCTGCACCGGCAGGCCGCCCGTTGAGCCCGGCAGCGCCGGCAGCTGGAAGGCGAAGATGCTGGTGCCTTCGACATCGTTCACCGCCGCCTGCAGGTCGAGCTGGATCTGCGAGGCGTTGCGCGCACGTTCGTCCCACGGTTGCAGGTTGATGCCACCGATGCCCGAGGCGATGCCGTCACTGCCGTTGATGATCCAGGTGCTGACGGTCTCCGGCAGGCTACGGTAGACCCCGTCGAGCTTGTCGGCGAAGCGTTCGACATAGGCCAGGTTGGCATGCTGCGGCGCCTTGATCGCGGTAAGCAGCCCGGCCTGGTCCTCGGTCGGCGCCAGCTCGCGCTGTGGCAGGCTGTACAGCAGCGGCAGGCTGACCAGCACCAGCAAGGCGAAGCCGACGCTGATCCAGCGATGCTTCAGCGAGAACCCCAGTACATGGGCATAGCGCTCGGCCAGCCAGTCGAAGAAGCGGTTGGCGGCGTGGGCCATGCGCCCTTCGGACTGGCGCGCATCGAGCAGGAACGAGCTCATCACCGGCGACAGGGTCAGCGCCACCACGCCGGAAACCACCACCGCGCCGGCCAGGGTCAGGGCGAACTCGCGGAACAGCGCGCCGGTCAGCCCGCCCATCATGCCGATCGGCGCGTACACCGCGGCCAGGGTGATGGTCATGGCGATCACCGGCCCGGCCACCTCGCGGGCGCCGATCAACGCCGCCGCCACCGGCGTGCGCCCCTCCGCGATATGGCGGTGCACGTTCTCCACCACGACGATGGCATCGTCCACCACCAGCCCCACCGCCAGCACCATGGCCAGCAAGGTGAGCAGGTTGATGCTGAAACCGAACGCCAGCATCAGCGCCGCCGCGCCGAGCATCGACAGCGGGATGGTCACCACCGGGATCAGCACCGTGCGCAGCGAGCCCAGGCACAGGTAGATGACCACAACCACGATCGCCAGGGCCTCGAGCAGGGTCTTGGTGACCTCGTCGATGGAGGCCTGAATGAAGCGCGCCGTCTCGAAGGCAAGCTCGGCCTTGACGTCCGGCGGCAGGGTCTGGCGAATCTGCGGCAGCAGCTGGCGGATGCCCTCGACAATCACCAGCGGGTTGCCGCCCGGGGTGGCGAACAGGCCCAGGTGCACCGCCGGCACGCCGTCCATGCTGGCGCTGGTCTCGGCCGAGGCGGCGCCGAGCTCGACGGTGCCGATATCGCGGATGCGCACCAGGCCATTGCCGTCGTTGCGGATCACCAGCTCGCGGAAGTCGCCGACCGAGGTCAGGTCGGTGTCGACGCGGATATTGGCGATCACGTACTGGCCCTTCACCTTGCCGGGCGCCGCCTGGTAGTTGTTGCGCCGCACCGCCTCGGCCACATCAGCCGCGGTCAGGCCCCGGGCGGCCAGGCGCGCCGGGTCGATCCACAGGCGCATCGACAAGGTCTGGCCACCGAACACCTGGACCTTGGCCACGCCCTCGATGGTGCTGAGCAACGGCTCGACCACCCGCGTGAGGTAGTCGGTCATGGCCGGGATCGGCAGGCTCGGGCTGGCGAAGCCGATATAGGCCACCGCCGTCGACTCGCCGGCCGAGCGCTCGATCACCGGGTCATAGGCCCGTTCCGGCAGGCGGTAACGCACCTGGTTGACCTTGGCCATCACCTCGGTCAGCGCCTGGGTCGAATCGCGGTTGAGCTCCATGCGCACGGTCACCAGGCTGCGGCCCTGTACCGAGGAGGACGACAGGTAGTCGATACCTTCCACCGACGACACCGCCTGGGCGATCGGTTGGGTGACGAAACCCTGCATCAGCTCGGCCGGGGCGCCGGGGTACTCGGTGGTCACGGTGATGGTCGAGCTTTCCAGCAACGGGTACTGGCGGATCGGCAACTGCAGCAGAGACAGCAGCCCCAGCAGCAGGATCAGGGTGCTGACCACCAGCGCCAGCACAGGCCGGCGCACGAACAGGTCGGTGAATGTCATGGCGTGTTCTCGCTGGGGTCAGGCGCCGCTGGCCGGGGCCTGCAGGGTGTCTTCGGTGGCTTGCACGGCGGTACCGTCGCTCAGGCGCAACTGCCCGGACACCACCACCTGGTCGTCCTCGTTCAGGCCCTGCTCGATCACCACCCGACCGGCCTGGCGCTCGCCGGTGCGTACCGCCACCCGCTGCACCACCAGGGCATCGGCGGCGTCATCGCGGCGGGCGACGAACACCGTGTCGCCATAAGCGGTGTAGGCCACCGCGGTTTCCGGCACGGTCAGCACCTGGCCGTCATCGGGGCTGGCCACCTGCACGCTGGCGTACATGCCGGCCGCCAGGCGTGCATCTGGCTTGGCCAGGGTGGCCTGGACCTGCACCGTGCGCGAACGGCCAATCAGCGGATCGATGGCCGTGATATGGGCGGTGAACGGCGTGTCGGGGAAGGCGTCCAGGCGCACCTCGACCGGCTGGCCGGGGCGCAACTGGGCGCTCAACTGCTCTTCGAGGGAGAAGTTGACGTACAGGCTGCGGGTGTCGATCAGGCTGACCACCGGATCGCCGACATTGAGGTACTGCCCCTGGTTCACCCGGCGGATACCCAGGCGCCCGTCGAACGGCGCGCGCACCGCCTTCTGGGCGATCACCGCCTCGGTGCGGGCCAGCTCGCCCTGGGCCATGTCGCGGGCCGCCAGGGCGTTGTCCAGCTGTTCCTGGGTGGCGGCGTTCTCGCGCAGCAGGTCCTTGACCCGCCGGTGGTTGGTCCGCGCATTGTCCAGCTGGGCCTTCAGGCGCAGGCGCTCGGCCTGTTCGGGGGCATCGTTGAGGGTGACCAGCACATCGCCCTTGCGCACCTGCTGGCCGGATGTGAAGTTGATCGCTGTCACCCGTCCGCCGATTTCGGCCGACACCAGCACCTGGTGCACCGCCTCCAGCTCGCCGACGCCGGCGAAGGCGCGTTTCTGCGGCGCTTTCTGCACCGTGGCCAGGGCCACCTTGACCAGGTGCCGCGCCGGTGTCGCAGTGGCCTGTGCCTGGCCGGTGTGGCGCCAGGCCAGGCCGGCGGCGGTGACCAGCGCCAGTACCAGGGCGCTGCCGAGTATCGCTTTGCTCTTCATCGCGCGTCCTCGCCTCAGGCCCAATTCAGGTTGAACAGGAAGAACGCCAGGATCGCCCACAGCACCAGCACCAGATGGGTAAGCTGCAGGCCTTCCTGGCGAATCCAGTAGCCGAACCACAGGCCACCGAGCAGCATGGCGAAGGTGAAGGCGAGGAAAGCGGCGAGCGCCAGGTTCAACCAGGCGCGGGCCATGACCAGGTCCAGGGTGACGATCAGCCCGTAACAGCCGACCCAGGCCGCCAGGCTGGCGACGATCTGCAGCAGCAGGATCACCAGTAGCGCAGCGCGGGCCAGGCCGGTCGACTGGCAGGCGCGGCGCAACAAGGGGAAGTCGATGGCCGGCGGCTGGCGCAGCGGCGCCATGGCCAGGGTGGCGCCGATGGCGCCGACGGAACTGGCGAAAGCCTGCAGGTTGTTCAGCACCGCGATGCTCAGCCACAACGCCAGGCCCACGGCCTGGATGGCCTGGAACAGCCACAGGGAGGTGTGCAAATCCATATCAACGTCCGTATTGATGGCCTGGCCAGGGAGAACAGGCAATTACACAAGAAAACGCTTGGATATTAGTGGCAGCCTTGCCGATACACAAGCGCCCCTATTACAGGGGCGCGTGTTGTCAGGGGAATTGATACGGATCAGTCGGGAGAGATTCCCAGGGGTGGAGGTGCCGGGAACCGGAGCTTTTTCTGTAGGAGATCGCCCAGCCATTCGGGCTGCGCTCTCGCGCAGGGAACCGTCCCCTGTGGGAGCGGCCTTGCGTCGCGAAAGGGCTGCGCAGCAGCCCCGGCAATCTCGAGGATGGCTCAGAACCTGGGGCCGCTGCGCGCCCCTTTCGCGACGCAAGGCCGCTCCCACAGGGATCGCGCTAGCTTTAGCAGTTGGGCAAGACAGTTGCTCCTACAGAGGTCGCGGTTCAGGCCTGGCCGGGAACTCGCGTCAAGGCTTCGCGAAAGCGCTGGGTGCTGGCCAACGCCAGCACCAGGCCAACGACGGCTACACCGCCACCGACCAGGCCGATATGCGCCACGCCCAGCTGGCTGCTGACGATGCTGCCCAGCAGCGCGCCGCCGCCGATGCCGATGTTGTAGATCCCCGAGAACAGCGCCATGGCCACGTCGGTGGCGTCCGAGGCGAGCTTGAGGGTCTTGGACTGAAGGGCCAGGCTGAAGCTCAGGATCGCCACACCCCAGACCATGCTCAGCCCGGCGAACACCGGGAAGTCGCCCGACAGCGGCAACAGCAGCAGCAGGCAAGCGGCCAGCGCGCCGATGGCACCCACCAGGAAGCCATGGGGGAAACGCTCGCTGTAGCGGCTGAACAGCACCGAACCGATCACGCCGGCGCCGCCGAACAGCAACAGCAGCAGCGTGGTGCGCTCGCCGCCGATCTGCGCCACGTGCAGGGCGAACGGCTCGATGTAGCTATAGGCGGTGAACTGCGCGGTGATCACCAGCGTCACCAGCATGTAGGTGATCACCAGCGCCGGGCGACGGAACAGGATCGGCAGGCTGCGCAGCGAGCCGGAGTTCTGGCTCGGCAGCAGCGGCAGCGACTTCATCAGGCACAGCATGGTCGCCAGCGCCACCCCCGCGATGCACAGGAAGGTGATGCGCCAGCCCAGCGCCTCACCCACCACCCGCCCCAGCGGGATGCCCATGACCATCGCCAGGGTGGTGCCGGTGGCCAAAAGGCCCAGCGCCTTGGCCTGCTGGCCGGGCGGCGCCACGCGCACCGCCAGCGACGCGGTGATGGCCCAGAACACGGCGTGGGCCAGGGCGATGCCGATGCGGCTGACCAGCAGCATGGCGAAGCTCTGCGACAACCACGACAACAGGTGGCTGGCGATGAACACCAGGAACACTATCAGCAGCAGGCGCCGCCGCTCGATGTTGCGGGTCATCAGCATCATCGGCAGCGACGCCAGCGCCACCACCCAGGCATAGATGGTCAGCATCAGGCCGACCTGCGCGGTGCTCATCTCGAAGCTGCGGCCGATATCGCTGAGCAGCGCCACCGGGACGAACTCGGTGGTGTTGAAGATGAACGCCGCCAGCGCCAGGGCGATGACGCTCAGCCAACTGCCGTTGCCGGCTGTGGGGGGCATGGAGGTGGGTACGGGACCATTCATGTGAAGACGTTTTTCTCCGCGGGCAAGGCAACAGGACGCACATCGCCTGCCCAGGTTCCAGGCCGGTGACGCACGTTTGATTATTGGAAGGATGCTTAGCATGGTACGCATCAAGCCCGGACCTCACAACCACGGGCGCGGACGGAGTACCATGCGCGCTCTCATGCACCATTTTGTTGCATCGCCCCACCCTGCGGAACAAGGAGTTCGATCCGCCCATGGACAAGCAGCACCCCCAGCAGCAGTGGCGCGAGGCGGTCATCGCCTACGCCGAGGCCATCAACCGCTATGTCGCGCAAGGCCGTGCGCAAGGCTGGGACGATCTGGAGGAGCCGCAGGCAGCGGCCACCGAACACCTGCTCGACGCCTGGCTGGCGGCGCTACGAGCCATCAACCGGCCCGGCGTCGACCCGGCGCAGCGTCAGCTGTTCCGCGAGGCCTGGCCGCCAGCGCACCTGCCGCTGGTGCCTTTGTTCGAGGAACAGGCCCAGGGCATTGGCAACCTGCTGCTGCTCGACGACGGCAGCCTGCTGGCGCGCATCGGCATGCCGTTCGACCGGGGCCAGGTGCTGCGCCTGGACGACCAGGGCGTCACTCCGGTGATCGGCGTCGAGCACTTCGGCCGCTGCCCGCAGCGGCGCTACTACGCCCTGGCCAATGCCGAGGGCGTGCGCGTGACCGACGGCTGGGGCGGCCCACAGGTGGCCAGGCTGGCCTGGCCCCATGGCCTGGAAGGGTTGCCGGCCGGCTACCCGTTCGATCCCCTCGACCTGCCGCCGATACCTACGGCGCTGCTGCCCTTCCCCGATGGGCAGCGGGTCCTGCTGGTCAGCAGCGACGGCATCTTCGTGCTCGCCGCCAACGGCGCTACGCGCCTGCTGCCACGTCAGGAGGCGATTCTCGAGGACCTGCGCCAAGGCACCGATCCGGACGACATAGCCCTGTGCCTGGCCATGGAGCACGCCGCGCTGTCACCGGATGGCCGACTGATTGCCCTAGGCGAGCAGTGCGGCCGGCACCTGGTGCTCGACGAACAGTTCAAGCGCCTCGCCGAAGTTGGCCCAGCCAGCGAATACCCGCACTTCGCCCTGTTCAACCGGCGTGGCGACCAGCTGATCCTCAACGCCTGCCATTTTTACCGGGGCGGCACCATCGGCGTGCGGGTGGCCGACCTGCCGGGGCTGGACACCGGTTTCTACAGCGAAGACCCGCGCACGCCGCTGTTGCAGGACGGCGCGCGGATCTACGCAGGCGTCACCCGCGAAGGCGAGTACATCGTCGGCGACGCCCATGGCTACCTGCGCGCCTTTGGCGAGGACGGCAGCGAGCACTGGCAGCACTACCTCGGCTCGACCATCAGCGCCATGGACATCAGCGCCGACGGCCGCACCCTGGCGGTGGCCAGCCATGCCGGCTTCATTTCACTGATCGCCCTGGACAGCGGCCGGCCGCAATGGCAGATCGGCACCGGGGCCCATGGCGAGGTGCGGCGCTGGGTGTGCTGGAAGGGATTCGAGCAGCCGCTGGCCTGGTAGGCCGGCGGCGCCCCGGGGATGTGCCCCCTACGGATACGCTGCAAGCCCCGTCAGAACGCATAGCGCGTCGTCAGTTCGCCGCGCCGCTTGACATTGGATCCAGGCAAAGAAATGTAACAGCCTGCCATTCGGCAAGCCCAACGATCGCGACTAGGCTCAAAAACATGTGATGCCGGGCCCCTCTGACGGTTTGCGCCGCCATGTCGGAATCACTGTTGCCATGCAACGTCGACAATCAAGGAGGGGCTCATGACGGCTCTGCAGCATTTCCTCTTCACGCCTTTTCTCGGCACCAGCGCCTGGTTGTGGCTGGTCTTCATCACCATCGTCATCGCCTTGCTGGTCCTCGACCTGGGTGTGCTGCACCGCCAGGACCGCGAGATCGAGATGCGCGAAAGCCTGTTGCTGTATTCGGGCTACTTCAGCGTCGGCGTACTGTTCGGCCTGTGGGTCTGGCATGAGCTGGGCGCACAACCGGCGCTGGAGTTCTACACCGGTTTCCTGGTCGAGCAGTCGCTGTCGATGGACAACGTGTTCGTCATGGCGATGATCTTCAGCTTCTTCGCCATCCCCCGCCGCTACCAGCACCGCGTGCTGTTCTGGGGCATCCTCGGGGTGGTGGTGCTGCGGGCGATCATGATCGGCGTGGGCGCCGCGCTGGTGCAGCACTTCGCCTGGGTGCTGTACCTCTTCGGCGCCTTCCTGCTGTTCACCGGAGTGAAGATGGCGCTGTCGAAGGACGACGCCCACCCGGACCTGGCCAACAACCCGGTGCTGCGCTTCGTGCGCCGGCACATGCGCGTCACCGACCAGTTGCATGGCCGGCACTTCTTCGTCCAGCTCACCCCGCCCGGAGCAACACGGGCGATCCGCTATGCCACGCCGCTGTTCCTGGCCCTGGTATTGATCGAGCTGGCCGACCTGGTGTTTGCCGTCGACAGCGTGCCGGCAATCTTCGCCATCACCCAGGATCCGTTCATCGTCTACACCTCGAACATCTTCGCTATCCTCGGCCTGCGCTCGCTGTACTTCGCCCTGGCAGCGCTGATGCATCGTTTCGTCTACCTCAAGTACGCGCTGGCGCTGGTGCTGATCTTCATCGGCTGCAAGATCTTCTGGCACGGGCTGGTGGGCAAGGTGCCAGCCGGGGTCTCGCTGGGCGTGACCTTCGGCCTGCTGCTCGGTGGCGTGCTGCTGTCGCTGCTACGCACCCGTGACAAGAAAGCGGACCCGACAGAGGTGGATGAAGCCAGGCGATAACGCGCCGACGGCAGCAGCGAAGACCAGTGCCACTGGCTCATCGCCGCTGCCCGCCTCGCCTCATAGCAACAGGTTGCCCCGCTCCTCCTCGGTCAGTTGTGCCTTCGCCCGCTCATCCAACGCCCCGGCCCCGAGCACCTGCACCGGGCTGTGGCGGTTGTACTGGGGGTTGAGGCTCGCCCCGTCCTGCCCGGGCACCAGCCGCTCGCCGCCGAAGCCCAGCACCTGCACGGTGATCACCGACGGCTGGCGCTGCCGGGAGGCGGCCTGCTGCTGGCGGCCTGCCTCTTCGGCGGCCTGGCTCGCCGACGATGCCGCAGCGCTGGCCGAGGCAATCGCCCCGGTATTGACCGAGGCCACCACCGGCATGCCCTTGGCATCGCCCTGGACCTGGATGTTGGCGGCGTTGACCACCTGCAACGCGGCGATGTTGACGTTGCCCGACACGCGGATCCCGGCCTCGCCGGCATCGATGGTGCCCAGCGGCGCGATCAGGTCGATATCCCCCGGCGGCACCTCGGCGATCGGGTTGAGCGTGGCGATGCCGGCACCGGTGCTCGGCACGCTCGGCGCCAACCCGACGTTACCCCACAAGTCGTAGGTGCGCTTGGGCGGGGTGTACACCACGGTGGTCTTCGAACCGCGACCGGCGTTGATGTCGCCCTGGGCCGACCAGCCGAGGATCGAGCCGCCGAAGGTGGTCATGATGCGGCTCTGGCCAAGCAGGATGCTGCCTTGCGAGTACAGCTGGATATCGCCGCTGCCCTGGGTGATCACCCCGGCGGTGGACGGTGGCGCCTCGCCCTCGATGCCGAACACCTGCTGGCCACCCGGCGTCAGCACCTGGATATCGCCGCCGAAGTCGGTGTGGATGCCTGCCCCGCCATAGAACGTAGCGCTGCCGCCGTAGCTGATCGGATTGCCGGCTACGTCCCGTTCCGGGAACAGCGCGGCGATCGCCTGGCGGCCGCGCAGGTAGCTGCCGGTGCGCGGGCCCGCGGCGTCGTTGTATTCGCGGCCACCCTCGCGCAATTCGGCGAAGTACACCTGGCGGGCGAAGATACGCTGCTGCTCAGCGGGCAGCGTGGCGAGGAACGCCCTGCCCGCCTCGGAGTCACCCTCGAAGGCAAAACGCGCGCGCAACCAGGCCAGCAGCTCCTGGTCGTAGACCTTGGCAACCTGGCCCGGCTGTCCGGCCAGCGGGTGAGACGGATCTGCCAGACGCTGCGGATCCAGGTAGCGCGCCAGCAGGCCGGCGTAGTCCGGCCCCTGCTGGCCGGCCCCGACGATAATGGCGATGGACGCCCCGTCGTTACCGGCACCACGGCCACCGACCCGGCCAATGCTGGTGATCGCCGCTTCCTGGTAGGCCGAATCGACTCCCGGGCCGGACTGGTACAGGTTGCGTCCGGCGACTACTTCGAGCTGGCCGGGGCCGGCGACGTTGAAGGTGCTCAGGCGGATGTCGCGACCGGCGCTGACCAGCGAGACATCGCGGCTGTCGCCATGGATGAACAGGTTGCCGCTGGAGTAGGTGGTGGAGTCACCGCCACCGCCCACCATGCCGTCGGCGGCCTGACGCTGGCTGCCCAGCGCGGTGCCGGCGTTGACGATGTCCCGCCCGGCCATGATGCGAACCGCCCCGCTTCCCTGGTAGAGCTTCAGGCCGCGCAAGCTGTAGTCGATGATTTCGCCGCTGTTCAACCCCAGGATGTCACCGTCCAGCGCGTAGAAACGCACGGGCTGCGAGGGTCGTACACTGCCGTCGACATAGGTGTTGAGACCAAAGGTATACAGCGGATACTCCCAGGTGTTGCGCGGCAGGTCACCGTGCAGGTTGGTCGACAGGATCAGGTTCCCCGTGCTGGTGCCCAGGAAGGCAGGACGCAACGGCGTGGGCAGCGCCGATTCGTCGGTACCGCTCTGGCTGACGGCATAGCCGCCGGCATAGATCGAGTTCCCGGCAAGCAACTGCAAGCGGGTACTGCCCGAAGGCGCGGTCATCAGGGAAGTGGCCGAGGCCACATCCGCCGAACTCTGCACCGAGTTGCCGTAATACAGGTTGCCACTGACCGCAGTGGCGCTGAGCGCGGTGGGGTAGAACACTCGACCGCCATGAATAGGCAGGTTGCGGGTCGCGACCCGCAGGTTGTCATGAACGATCGGCGCCAGGTTGCCCCCCAGGCTGACCAGCTCGACCGACGTCCGTGGCGTCCAGAGCGAGAACCAGCTGCTGCCGCGCCCCGTCATTTGCGCACCATTGTCAGCGTTGAACGGCGTGCTGTTGAACAACGGCACCCGCCCCGGATCGCCAACCCCCTGCACCACCAGGTCGCCACGGCTGCGCAGGCGCACGCCGGCATCCCCCGGCATCAGCGTGATCCCGCCCCAGGCCTTGGCCCGGGTGGCGGTGTACGGATCGTAGGCGCGTGACTCACTGTTGTCATGCTCGACCCCGTAGCTGCCGTAGATCGACTGCAGCAGCCCCATGTTGGCCGCCTCCACCTGCATGGCACCCCGCAAGTTGACCAGCGCGCCCTGCAGATCGACCAGCGTGTCCGCGGCGGTCACGGCGGAGACCCCCGCGTTGAGACCGCCACCGACGCGCAGGTCGAGGTCGCCACCGCCGCTCTGCACCAGGCGTCCATCGACGGTCACCCGCCCCGTACTGGCAACCACCAGGTTCAACCCCTGGCTACGCTGTACATCGACCACATCGACACCACTGCTGCGCACCAGGCCCGCCGCGCCTGCGACGCGCACGTCGAGGTTGCCGCCGCCGAGCGTGCCGAAACCGGTGAAACCGACCAGATAAGGCAAGGCCTGGCTGCTGGCCGGGTCCTGGGCGAAGCTGCCGAAGTTGAGCCACCAGGCCGCCGGCGTGCCGGCGTCGGCCTGGCCCTGGCGCCACAGCCAGTTGCCGACGGCCGCCGACGATGCCTGGCGGCGCGTCACCAGGTCGGTGGGCTTGGGCCCGACCAGATTGCCGGTCAGGTCGCCGCCAGCGGCGATCAACAGGTTGCCACCCTGCTGCGGGTACCAGGCCCGGTACTGGCCGGTGGTCGATTCGTAGGCTGCGCCCAGGGCGCCTAGCACGCTGCCATCGGCCTGGCGACCGCGGGCCAGCTGATGCGGATCGATGCCCTGTTCGAGCAGGGCCGGGGCCTGGGTACCGGCGGTGTAGACCCCATACAGCGAGTCCATGCGCCAGTCGCCGGCGCTGAGCAGTTCGAGATCACCCGTACCGGTACGCAAGACGCTGTACAACTGGGTCTGCGGGGTGATCTCGGCCTTGGTGACGCCGCCCGGCGTTTCGACCTTCAGGCACCAGGTTGGCCGCGCGGTACACAGCGCCAGCAGGTTGGAGGGCACCGGTTGGCCAGGTACCCGCCCAACCGCCAGGTTGGTCCAGAAATAGCTGATGATGGGTTTGGAAGTCTCGATCACCCGGCTGGCGATGTAGTGCTGGTCGGCCAGGCGCAGCGCGCCGGCCTCCGGCTCGGGACGGGTGATGCGGCTGTCGGCGGCGCCCAGGTCGGCACCGGCGACCAGGCGCATCGACCAGGATTGCGAGCCCTCCGGCAGCATCTGCCCAAGCGCCCAGTTGCGTCCCTGCTGGCCGGCGATCTCCTGGCGCAGATCCACCCAGAACACGCCCGTGGGCAGCTTGACGTCGGTGCCAGCCGGCAGCAACGCGCCCACTGCCAGGGCCAGGGCGCCACGCTGGGTCAGGCCTCCGGCAGGCAGGGCGGCGCCCTTGCGCCAGACCCCGCCACGCACCGCCACGCTTACCGGCAGGCGGCTGCCGGCATCCAGCCGGGTATCGGCGGCCAGGGTCACCGCCTGCTCGAACAAGGTGCCCGCGGCATGCAGGACATTACCGGAAGCATCGCGCACGGCGGCATCAAGCACGGTACCGGCCGGCAGGGTCACCGCGCTTGCCAGGGTCAGCACGCCAGGCAGCCGGGTGTTCGCCGGCAGCGAGGTGTCGGCGAACGGCAGGTCGAAATTCAACGTGCTGCCAGCCGGGTAGCGCGTGCCGGCGGCCAGTTCGACACCGCTGCGTGGAATCACCAGGTCACTGTCGAACGGCTGCTTGCCGGGAATCAGGATCCAGCCACGGCCATCCATGCGTTCGCTGCCGGTGGCCAGTTCCGGCGGCAGGAAGCCGTCGCTGATGCTGCCATGGACTTCCAGGTTGCCGCCGGCACGCAAGGCCAGGTGGCCGACCTCGCCGGAGCCGCGCAGGAGGGTCTGCGCCGTGGCCGGGTTGAGGCTGGCGTAACGATGACCGGACAGGTCGAGGTCGCCGCGCACCACCAGGTCGGTCTGGCCATCGCGGGTGGCGATCTCCACGCCGGGACGCAGGTGCAGGGCCTTGGCGTAGGCGGCGTTGTTCAGGCCGGCCAGGCGGTTGTCGAGCAGGTCGCGGTTGGCCAGCGCGGCATTGACGAACAGCACGCTGCGCGCATGCTTGCCGTCGAGATAAGCCTGGTCGATGTACTGGTACGGGCGGCCACTGGCCGCCGTGCCGCCATCCGGCGCGTCGGTGTAGCGCTGCTGGCCGACCACGGCGATGGACTGGGCACCCTGGATATCCAGGCGGCCACGGGCATCGATGGCGATATCGCCGGCGACGTCGCTGCCCGCCCGCGGCGCCGTCAATACCAGCGAGCCACGGGCACGGCCGTCGTGCTGCGCGGAGGCCGTGCCATGGCGCAGGTCCAGGCGGGCGCCGGGGCTCAGGGTCAGCACCCCGTCACCGCTGGCAAGCTCGATCAGCGCCCGGTTCGGCGCATCGATGATCGCGCCGCTGCTGTCGACCCGCAGCAGGCTGCCATGGGCATCGAGCACGGCCCCGGCGGCGAGGGTCAGGCCATGCCCGGCCGCCAGGCGGATGCTGCCGACCTGGGCGCCGCTGGCATCGACGGTGCCGGTCACGGTCAACTGGCCGTTGTCCAGCGAGAGGCTGATCTCCCGCGCCTTGAGCTCGCTGCCGATCGCCAGGTCGCCCTGGGTGATCTGGAAGCTGCGGGCGCCGAATACCTGGTCGCGGTTAAGGCGCTGGTTGAGCCCGGCGAAATCGTCCACCTGGCGGGCACGGATCGCCACCGATCCCTCGGCGTACGGTACCCGCGTGCCACCGGCGTCATAATCGCCGCTGGCGCTGCCGAGGAGCTGGCCCAGCAGGCTGACCTGCCCACCCAGGGCGGTGGCGCTCACGCGGCCGGCGCGGTTGTTGGCGGCACTGAGGTCGACCAGGCTGCCGCTGGCCTGGCGGATGTCACCGCCAGCGCTGGCCAGCAGCAGCTCGCCGCCCCAGCTGTACTGGGTCACGTCGTTGAAAGTCAGGCTGCGCCCGGCCAGATCGATGCGCGAGCGCTCACCCAGGACCAGCGCCTGCTGCGCTGAAACGCTCAGCTTGCCGCTGGGCAAGCTGAAAGTACCGTCCAGGAGCACTTGCTGGCCACTGAGCGCGAGCTCCGCGCCCACGCCATCGCGGCCGCTGGCCAGCGCGCCGCCCCCACCGCTCACGCACAACAGGCCGCCGGCGCTGATGCGGTTGATCGAACCGGCGCTGCCGGTCCACAGCGGCGTATCCACCAGCAGGTCGCCGCCGCTGTACTGGAAGCCGCCCTCGCTCTGCCAGGCGCCGCGCTGGTGATAGACCTGCAACGCCCCGCTGTGATTGGCGCTGACCTGGCGGCTGGCGCGGATGTCGACCTGGCTGAAGCCCAGGGTCTGTCGGCTCATGCTGGCGGTGCCGTCGGGCTGGCTGGCCGGCCCGTAGCCGAAGGTCAGGTTTTCCACCCGCAGTTCGAGCACGCCGTCGCCACTGCCCGCACCACCGGCGATGGGCGCGCCGGGCAGCGTGCGGGCGCCGTTCCACACCAGGTTGCCGGTATGGATGGTCGCCCGTTCGCTGGCCTGGCCGAGACCGTAGATGGCCGGCGTGCCAAGGATCAGTTGCTGCACGCGGTTGCGCCCGGTCAACGGATCGTAGGTGTCGAGCACGCTGCTGCCGAAGAAGTTCAGCGAGTCGGCCGCCGTCAACGACAGGGTCTGCAGGGCGGGAATGCCGCCCACGGTGCTGCCCTGGAACAGGCGGTCGAGCACCTGCTGGTTGAGTGTCAGCCCCTGGCCCAGCACCCCGGCATTGGCCGCGGCGGCCAGCGCGGCGGTGGAACCGACATTGATACGCCCCACCGCCAGGCCCAGGTGGCGGGTGCCGAAGCTGACCTGGTCGTCGAGGTTGAAGGTGCGGTCGGTCGCGGCGAACAGCGAGCCGTCCGAGTACAGGCGGGTCATCCCCGCGCAGTTGCCCGAAGGGCAATCGCCAATGAGGATGCTACCGGGCGCAAAGACATCGCCGGCCACCGACGGCAGCACGTCCAGGCGGCCGTTGGACAGCGCCAGCAAGCCGTGGGCGTTGGGGTCGATGAGGAAACCGTCATTGGCATCGAACGGCACCGCACCCTGGCCCAGGGTGATGATACTGGCCCCCTGCTCGACGACGATGGCGCCGCGCGCCCTGTCGGTGGCAAGAAATACCTCGCCGGCGCGCAGTTCGGCGCCACTGCGCACGAGGATGTCAGCGGTCGACTCCTTGAAGCGCATCATGTTGCCGCCCTGGCCGTAGAGCACCTCCGGACGGGCGCCGATGCTCAGCCGCGGCGCCTTGAGCGCGCTCAGGTCGCTGGCGCGCAGCGCGACCCGGTTGGGTTGCAGCCAATCGCTGACCTGGCCGTCCGCGAGGATCTCGATGGCATCCACGCCCAGCACCGCCACGCTGCCGCCGCGTCCGCCGCGAGCCGCGTCGAAACGCGCCTGGCCGGCAAAGCGGAACGTGGTCTCGGGGTCGGCATTGGGCTTCAGGCGCAAGGTCAGCCATTTGCCGTCGGCCTCGAGCGCTGCACGCGGCACCCCCTTGGCCAGGGCGTCGGCCTTGACGAAGGCGGCGTAGGACATCTCGTTGTACTGGCTGTAGCGACGCAGGGTATCGGCGGCGGTGAGGATGACCTGCCCCGACAACGGCTGGCGGATATCGGTGTGGGCCACCGACAGGCTGCCCGAGGTGGTCCAGGAACCATTGCGCATGGCCTGGCTGATGCCCCGCTGGCCGGCCATGGCCAGGCCGTTGAGCTCGACGCGAAAAGCGCCCGGCAATAGCGCGTAGCTGGCCGGCAGCAAGGTGTAGGTACCCGCAGCCAAGCCCGGGATGCCCTGGTCGAGGGTGATGCGCTGGCCGATGGCCGGGTCCGTCACGCCGGCCTCCCCGGCCAGCGGCGCGTAGTCGCCGGCCAGGCCAGGGACGATGGCATAGACCGGGTTACTCGACAGCGACGGCAATACCAGCCGGCCATCGGCATCGAGCTGCATCAGCGGGTGGAATCGGGCGTCGGTGGAGCCACCGCGCCCAGAGACGAAGCCGGCGCCGCTCAGCTCGCCGCCCCCGGCCAGGTCGATCAGCGCCCCGGCCTGCACATCGATACGCTTGCCAGCCAGGACCACGCCGTGGTCGATGTCGCCGGTGCCGCCAATCAGGTTCACCGGCTTGCCGTCGTACCGGTAGCTCAAGCCATCGACCGTACCGCCGTAGGGCATGCGCAACCCCGCCGCACTGACCGAGGTGATGCTGCCGGGCAGCAGGCGCACCTCTTGTCCGATCTCGCCGGTATCCCCCAGCAGCACCTGGCCGAGCGGCGCCCGCACCACCCCGCCCTGCTCCACTTGGCCGGCAACAAGGGCAAGACGCCCGAACACGGACAACGGGGCTTGGGGTGTGGTCGCGCCGACTCGGCCGACACGCAGCGTGGCGTCCTGGGTGGTCCGCACCCGGGCGTAGGCGCCGCTCACCGGATACAGCTGGGCGGCCAGCAGCTCCAGGTCGGCATTGCTGCTCAAGTCGGTCGGCGACGAGGCAATCTCCCGACCGAGGAAGCGGATGTCGCCTTCACTGCGCAGTCGGGTCAGGGCAAAGCCTCGGCGATCAAACTGCAGGTGTTGCCCACTACTGAGGGCAAGGTTGCCGCGAGCACCCAGGCTCAGCTCGTCGCGCACTTCGAGCAGGTTGGCCTCGACCTGCAACAGTGCGTTCGACGCCTGCTGCGACAACCCGCCCTTGACGGTCGGGCGCACGGTCTGGTCGCCGCCCAGGTGGTTGCTGCCTGCCAACCGCACATAGGGTGCACGCAGGCGGATGCTGCTGTCGTCGGCACTGCCGTTGGCGAGCACCAGGGAACCGGCGTAGAGCTGCAGGCCCTGGGCCAGGTCCAGCGCCAGGGAGCCGTCGAAGGCCAGCACGCCGTCGCTGAGCAGGGCCAGGTTGGCGAAACCACCGCGCTCGACGGCGTCCACATCCAGGCGCGCATGGCCATAGCGCAAGCGCTGGTCGGTACCGGCCCCACGGCCGAGTACCAGCTCGCGCGGCACATTCAGGCCATCCTCCAGGCCATCCTTGCGGTACAGACCGGTATCGAGGGCCACGCCGAGGCTGCCGCCCGCCGCGCCGACACCGCCGGACCTGGCGCTGAGCGTGCCGTCGAGGCGCAGGCCATAGCTGGAGGCCAGGCTAATGCTGCCACCGGCGCTGGCCATTGCCAGTGGGCCCTGACCACGGATGTCCAGCACGGCGCTGGCGCCATCGGCGCGCAAGCGGGCGCCACGGACGATGTCGACAAAGAGGTAGGCGCCGTCGCTGGTCCCCTTGGCGTGGTCGATCTGCCCACCAATGACGATGTTGCCGCCGGCGGTGACCCGCCCATAGCGCCGGCCCTGGCTGTCGAGGGCGGTAAGCGCCTGGCCGGAGACATCGATCAACGCCTCGCTGCCCAGGCGGATCGCACGGTTGTGCAGGCTTTCCTGCACCCCGCTCACTACCGTTTCGGGCAATGCCTGCAACAGGCTCACCTTGCCACCGGCGGCCAGCAGCGAACCGTCCAGGTTCAATTGCGCGGTACTGCTCAGGGCGATCGACTGCAACGGGTCGACACCGATACTGGCGCCACGACGCACCTCCAGCAACGCGGCCTCGCGGTCCGCCTGGGCCAGGCGGGTATCGCCGGCGGCGAGGCTCAGGCTGGCGCCGGCACGCAGGCCCAGCTCGCCCTTGATCGCGTTCTCGCGCACCTGCGGCGCCAGCCACAGGGTGGCCTGGTCGCCGACCGGCAGGCTGGCGTCGAGCAGTTCCACGGGCCGGGTGACCTGCACCTGGGCGCCTTCGGCCACGGTCAACTGTCGCGTGCCACGTACGGCGTAATGGGCGAAGCCGCGGTTGAAGAAATCCTCGCCGAGGGACAAGGCGCTGGCGTCGGCCACGCCGCCGATCCGCACGCGCTCGGCCTGCAGGTCGAGGGTGCCGGCGCCGTTGCTGCCATGACCGCGCAGCTCGCCATCGAGGCGCAGGCGTCCGTCACCGCTGGCGTTGAACACGCCGGCCTGCAACGTCAGGTTGCCGCCACTGCCACCGCGCAGCTGGTTGCGCTCGCCACGCACCACCCCGCCGGAAACATCCAGCACGCTGGCCTGCCCCAGCAACACATCGCCGGAGCTGCGCAACGACAGGCTGCCTGCGTTGCGCCAGGCCATGGCCCCTGCGTCTTCGCGGTCGCTGCGCGCACCACCGACATCCAGGCGCACGCCTTCGCCAACCAGCACCTGCGCACGCAATCCGGCCGGCGTGGCCAGGGCGATATCGCGAAGGTCGGCGCCCTCGCGCTGGCGCAGCACATCGCCCAACATCATCTGCCCGCCCTTGGCGTTAAGGTCGGCCGCGACCCGCACCTGTGGCGCGTACAGGGTCAATTGCCCACCGTCGGCCAGGTGCAGCGCCTGGTCGACCTGCACCGACTCGCTGGCGGCAATGCTCAGGCCACCCAGCGCGAAACCGTTGAGCAATTCGCTGTCCAACAGCAGTCGCCCGCGCCGCTGCTCGTCCAACGGCGCCTGCAACTGCACATCGGCACTGGCCCCACGGTTGCCGACACCCAGTGTCACCTGACGCAGCACCGGGGTCAGGCTGAAGGCCAGGTCCTTGCTTTCGGTTAGGTAGCCCGGCAACTGCTGGCCGATGACCAACTGAGCGCCTCGGGCACGAGCACTGTGGACCTGCTTGTAGCCATCCAGCCCCGCCACCGGCGCCTGCACCTGGCGCTCGTCCTGCCAGGTCTCGCCGACCAGCCGGCCATCAAGCAGCGCACCCTGGGTGGCCACCACCAGGCTGCCGGCGTCGCGCCCGACGGTGTAGCCCTGCTCGAAGCGTTGCTGCGGGGCGATCAGCGGGTTGTAGAACACACGGGTCTGGGCCCAGCGCGCCGAATGGTCCTCGAAGCCTTGGTACAGGCCGCTGTAGAGCAAGTCGCCAGGCGCCCGCGACAACTCGTACAGGCGCCCGTCCTCACCACGCAGCCAGCTTTGCCGCACGTAACCGTCCTGCACCGCCAGGGTGCCGCCGGACAGGTTGATCTCGGCGCCAGCACGGGTGACCAGGTCCTGGCCGGTAAAGGTCACGGTACCGCCCTGGGCCATCCATTCACCCACGCCATGGCTGCGCGTGCCCAGGTAGCCGCCCACCTCCAGCAGTCCTCCGGCGGTGTACCAACGGTCGCTGGCATGGCCATTGACGCCGGCCGCGACGTGCACCAGCTCGCGCACGTCGACCCACACATCGCTGTTGATCAACCCGCCCTTGTCGCGGTTGCCGGCGGCGTCGCGCTGCTCGTTGCCCTGGACATTGATCTTGATGACATTGCTTTGCATCGCCACCTTGACCCCGAGGGCGCCGGCCACATCGAGGCGCGCCCCCTCGTCGACCAGGCTGCGCCGGCCGCTGCTGACCGCCACCTGGCCACCGGTGGCCAGGGTCAGCGAACCGTCCTGGAAGTGCACGGTGCCGCCGCTGACCACTTCCACCCGCGACTGCTCGGGGCGGTCGATCACCGTGCTGAGGTTGTCGAAACGCCCCGTGGCCAGGTTACCGTTGCTGCCGTTGACCCCCGCCCGGGAGGCTTCGCGCTGGCTGTCGAGTGCCGCGCTGTCGTCAAGCAGCACGGCGGTGACGCTGCCGCGCTCGAAGCTGACGCTGCCGGTGGCATCGCTGGCGGCGTTGAGCAGGTGGATGCTGCCGCGCCGATCCACCGAGGTGCTGGCCAGGATCACACCCTGCTGGCGCACCTGGTGACCGGTCAGGGTAATGTCGCCGCCGGCGGCCTGGATCAACCCGCTGTTGCTTACCGTGCCGGCGCTGCTGCCGGGCCTGAGGCTGCCCGCCACTTCATTGCCGCGGGTGGTCGAGTAGCGGTTGGCTTCGGTACCCTGGCCGCGACGAATGTAGAAATCGTCCGCCGCCGCCAGGGTCGCCTGGCCCTTGCCGGCGATGATCTGGCCGTCGTTGCCCACCTCGCTGCCCAGCAGCAGCACGTAGCCGCCACCACTGGTGGAGCTGCTCGGCTCCTGGGTACGAATCTGCGCGCCGCGTTCGACAAGCACCTTGCCGGCGGCGTTGGTGAAGGTGGCCTGGCTGGCGCTGCTGTCGAAATAGAGCCCGCGCTGGGTGAACTGCTCGTCACTGACCTGGGCGGCGGCGGCCACCAGGTTGCGCACGTTGACCTGGCTGGTGCCGTTGAACACCACGCCGTTGCGGTTGATCAGCATCACCGTGCCGGGCGCCTCGATCTGGCCATGGATCTGGCTCGGACGGGCGGCGGGATCGTTGACCCGGTTGAGCACGGCCCAGTCTGCCTGCTGCTCGAAGCGCACGGTGGTGTCGCGGCCGACGTTGAAGGTCTCCCAGTTGAGGATGGCCTTGTCGGCGGTCTGCTCGATGCGCACCTGGGTCTTGCCGCCGGCCTGGCTCTGCTGCGGCGCCTTGGCATTGAGCCAGCCCTGGGTCAGCGGGTTCTCGTCGACCTTCAGGCCGCCCTCGCCCAGGCCGTTGGGCACCACCTGCGGCTGCACCTGCGCCAGGGTCCGGCCATTGGCCTGGGCCGCCTGCTGGGCGGCGATGGCCGCCACCGTGTTGTTGAGGTTGTTCACCGAGCGCTGGAACTGCTGGTTCAGGCGCTGCTGCTGGGCCAGGGGCGGTGGCGACCCCGGCAGCACTTGCCCCGCACCGCCGGCACCGGCTGCGCCGCTCGGGGCGCTGGAGGCGCCCTTGGCGGCAAACCAGCCCGAACTGAACGGCTGCGCCGCTTGCGCGCTACCCGCCAGCATCAGCAGGGCGATGGCCTGGGCCAGGGGCTTGAGCCGCGGCGGCTCGCCGCGACGCTGGATGGCGGAGGCTAAAAGGGCTGGCTTGGGCATGCCGCGCGACATCGCAGGGTTCCTTGTGCTGGTTCTCGAGATCAGGGGATGGCGGTCGTGATGCCGCTTTGCCATAAGGCGCTTCGGCCGCAGGGGGACCGAAGCTTTGTCATGCAAAGTTCATGGAGCTGGGGTATGGCGACCGCCTGCACCCGACGCAATGCCGGTGCTCGTGCTGCCTGGTCGACGCAAAATGAAAAAAGCCCCGGCGTCACCCACAGGTGCCGCCAGGGCCCATGCCCACGCCCGAGGACGCGGGCCACCGGGGTTTTGCCTGTTACGAGCGACCGATACCGTTGCACACGTTGGTGTTGGCGATATCCAGGCCTTCGTTGCCTGCGTTGGTCAGGAAGGCTTTCTTGATTTCATCGGCGAAGGCGCCCGGAACCGGCACAAAGGAGTGAATGCCGATGGCCAGGTCGTGGTTGCCGCTGTACAGGTCGTTGAGGAAGCCACGGATAGCGGTGGCGTCGGCGGCGTCCTTGTAGCACTGGCCAACCAGCAGGTTGGTGTAGCCGACGATCGGATAGCCAGTGGTCGGCACCGGCTTGTCGCTGGCGCCACGGCCGAAGGTGACAGCCCAGCTGGCCGGGTTGGCGCGGTTGGCGGTCGGGGCGGTGGCGCTGGCCAGGGCGGCCTGGGCGTTGTCGACGGTCGGCAGCACGGCGGTGCCACTGGCCAGCTTGCTGACACGGGCCACCTGGGCATTGTTGGCGGTATCGACGAAGTCAGGGCTGACGTAGCCGATGGCGCCGTCGGTGGCGTTGACGGCATTGATCACGTCGGCGCTGCCAGCCACGCCCTGCCAGGTGCTCGGCTCGGTACCGACGTTGGCGCTGGTGAAGGTGCTGCTGACCGAGAAGGCGGTCGGGCAGCTGTCGTTGAGGAAGCGCGCCAGCAGCTCGGTGGTGCCGCTGCTGCCGTTGCGGTAGATCACCTTGATCGGGGTGGTGTCGGCGGTGCCGAGCAGTTGGCCCCAGGTGGAGATGCTGCCGGAGAACACGCCGCACAGCTGCGAAGCGTTGACCTGCAGATCGCTGACACCATTGCGGTGGTAAGGGATGGTGACGGTGGTGCCGACGGCCGGGATCTGGATCAGTTTGCCCCAGGTGGCGGCGCGGCTGCTGTCGTAGGTCGACAGTTCGCTGGCGCTCAGTACCGAGTCGGAACCGGCGAAGTCGACGTTGGTGCCGGCCGGCTGGTTGATCGATGCAGGGGCGTTGGTCAGGAAAGCGGTCTTGCCACCGCCGCTGCCCACGCCGGTGTAGCTGAAGCCGCTTGGCAGGATGCCTTCCCAGGTGGCGTTGCCGTTGTACAGCGGCTCAGGCAGGGTGGCGCCGCCACCGACAACAGCAGCCATGGATTGGGCCGAAGCCAGGGTAGCAGCCACCAGGGAGGCGGCGATCACAGTACGCTTAAACATGAAGCAATCTCCTATCGTCGTGTTCGTACGTTGAGTGGGTCGCGCATTGCTGTGGCCACAGGCCGCATCCCCTGATCCAGAGGGGCTGGCGGCCTGTCCACGGAGGCAACATTCGCAGCTTGTGGTGACAGCCAAAGGAAAAAACATCGGGAGTTCGGCGGGGAAAAGCTCGGGTGTCGGAGGGCGGCTTGCGGGCTTGCGGCGGGCTGGTCAGGAGTCAGCGCAGACAGTACGGGAGGGGGCGGTCCGGAGGATGGCGGATCAGGCACTCGGGAGTTTGGCCAGGGAGAGAAAAAAGATTGTGCCAGTGCCGGCCACTTCACAGTGGCCGGTGGGTCATGGCCGGGCCCTCAGGGCGCGGCGACCTCGCTGGGCGTCGCCAGTTGCAGGACCTCGCTGGTGTAGGCCCACTCTTGCTGGACCTTGTCCGGGTGCTCGTTCAGGCGGATGCCATAGGACGGAATGATCTGCTTGATCTTCGCCTGCCACTCGGGCGTCGCCACCTTGTCCTTGAATACCTTGTTCAGCAGGTCGAGCATGATCGGCGGCGCGGTCGAGGCGCCCGGCGAGGCGCCGAGCAACCCGGCGATGCTGCCGTCTTTGGACGTCACCACTTCGGTGCCCAGCTTCAGCACCCCGCCCTGGTTCTCGTCCTTCTTGATGATCTGCACACGCTGGCCGGCCTGCCACAGACGCCAGTCTGCCTTCTTCGCCTCGGGGAAGTAGGTCTGCAGGGCGGCAAAGCGGTCATCGTCGGACTGCATCAGCTGGCCGATCAGGTACTGCACCAGGTCGAACTCGCGAACCCCGACCCGCACCATCGGCCAGGTGTTGTGCAGCGACATGCTGGCGAACAGGTCGAGCAGCGAACCCTCCTTGAGGAACTTGGTGGAGAAGGTCGCGAACGGCCCGAACAGGATCATGCGCTTGCCGTCGAGCACCCGGGTGTCCAGGTGCGGCACCGACATCGGCGGCGCGCCGGTGGCGGCGATGCCGTAGGCCTTGGCCATGTGGCGCTGGGCGATGGCCGGGTTGTCGGTGACCAGGAACGAGCCGCCCACCGGGAAGCCGGCATAGTCCTTGGCCTCGTCGATGCCGGACTTCTGCAGCAACGGCAGCGCGGCGCCGCCGGCACCGATGAACAGGAATTTCGCGTCGGTGGTCGAGGTGCTGCCATCCTTGAGGTTCTTGTATTCGACGTGCCAGCTGCCGTCATCGTTGCGAGTGATGTCCTGCACCTCGCTGGACAGCTTGAGGTCGAAGTTCGGTCGGGTCTGCAGGTAGCCCACGTACTGGCGGGTGATCTCGCCGAAGTTGACGTCGGTGCCGATGGGCGTCCAGGTGACGGCGAGCTTCTGGTTGGGGTCGCGCCCTTCCATCATCAGCGGCACCCACTTGGCGATCTGCGCGTGGTCCTCGGAATACTGCATGGGCTTGAACAGCGGGCTGGCCTGCAGCGCCTCGTAGCGTTTCTTGAGGAAGCGGATGTTGTCGTCGCCCCAGACGAAGCTCATGTGCGGCGTGGTGTTGATGAACGAGCGGGGGTTCTTCAGCACGCCCTGCTTGACCTGCCAGGCCAGGAACTGGCGGGTGACCTGGAACGACTCGTTGATCTCCACCGCCTTGCTGATGTCGATCTTGCCGTCCTTCTCCGGGGTGTAGTTGAGCTCGGCCAGCGCCGAGTGGCCGGTCCCGGCGTTGTTCCAGCCGTTGGAGCTTTCCTCGGCGACCTTGTCCAGGCGCTCGACCATCTCCATCTTCCAGCCCGGTTCCAGCTCGTTGAGCCAGACCGCCAGCGTGGAACTCATGATGCCGCCGCCCACCAGCAGCACATCGACCCGCTTGCTGTCGGCGGCGTGGGCGTGAAGGCCCAGGGCCAGGACCAGTACCGCGACTGCCCACCTGGGCGTTTTGGTGATGTTCATGTGCTCTCCCGTGTTGGACATTGCGTGCGCCTGCGGGATCAAGCTTAGCCGACTGATTTGCTCGGGCATGGTTGCGGTGTTTTTTATTGCCTTTGTCGGTGACTGTCGTGGGCGAGGTCCGATAATCGCCCGTTTTCGACAGTATGGATTTGACCAAACTAACCAGATAGTACAAATATCATCGCATCCAATAACAACAAGGCGATGCCCCGTCATGACACCCCGAATCCTCGTGCTCAACGGCCCCAACCTTAACCTGCTGGGCACCCGCGAACCCGCCCAGTACGGCCATGAAACCCTTGCCGACCTGGCCCGCCTGTGCGCCGCCAGCGCCGCCGAACTGGGCCTGGAACTGGAGTTCCGCCAGACCAACCATGAAGGCGAGCTGCTCGACTGGATACATGCCGCCCGCAGCCGCTGCCACGGCATCCTGATCAACCCCGCCGCCTGGACCCACACCTCGGTGGCCATCCGCGACGCCCTGGTGGCCAGCGAACTGCCGGTGATCGAGGTGCACCTGTCCAACGTGCACAAGCGCGAGCCGTTCCGTCACCTGTCGTTCGTCTCCAGCATCGCCGTGGGGGTGATCTGCGGCCTGGGCAGCCAAGGCTACCGCATGGCCCTGGGCTACTTCAGCGAACACCTGCGCGAGCACGCGGCATGAATGGCCCGGGCATCCTCGCCGGCCTCATCGGCCGCGGCATCCAGGCCTCGCGCACCCCGGCGCTGCACGAGCGTGAAGGCGACGCCCAGGCGCTGCGCTACCTGTACCGGCTGATCGACGCCGACCAGCTGGGCCTGGACGACAGCGCCCTGCCCGCGCTGCTCGATGCCGCCGAGCGCACCGGTTTCACCGGGCTCAACATCACCTTCCCGTTCAAGCAGGCGATCCTGCCGCTGCTCGACGCGCTGTCGGACGAAGCCCGCGGCATCGGCGCGGTGAACACAGTGGTGCTGCGCGATGGCCGGCGGGTGGGCCACAACACCGACTGCCTGGGCTTCGCCGAAGGCTTGCGGCGCGGCCTGCCTGGCGTCGCCCGGCGCCAGGTGGTGCAGCTGGGCGCCGGCGGCGCCGGCGCGGCGGTGGCCCATGCGCTGCTGGCCGAAGGTGTCGAGCGCTTGCAGTTGTTCGAAGTGGACCAGACCCGCGCCCGGGCGCTGGTGGACAATCTCACCCAGCGTTTCGGCGCCGGTCGCGCCGTGCTCGGCGAGGACCTGGCCAGCGCGGTGGCCGACGCAGATGGCCTGGTCAACACCACGCCCGTGGGCATGGCCAAGCTGCCCGGTACCCCCTTGCCGCCCGCGCTGCTGCACCCACGGCTGTGGGTGGCGGAGATCATCTACTTCCCCCTGGAGACCGAGCTGCTGCGCCATGCCCGGGCCCTGGGCTGCCGCACCCTGGACGGTGGCACCATGGCAGTGTTCCAGGCGGTCAAGGCATTCGAGCTGTTCAGCGGGCGCCCGGCCGATGCCGAGCGCATGCAGGCGCACTTCGCCAGCCTCTAGCAAGCCCGCGCTTGCGCAATCTGGGCTGCTGCGCAGCGAAGCGATGCAGCCCTCAGGTCCCCACCACCGCACCGATGAAGTTGGCCAGTTCCGCCGTGCGCGGCGCGGCGAACACTTCGCGTGGGTTGCCGGTCTCGTGCACCTTGCCCTGGTGCATGAACACCAGCTTGTCGCCCACCTCGCGGGCGAAGCGCATCTCGTGGGTGACCATGACCAGGGTCATGCCCTCCTTCGCCAACTGGCGCACCACGCCCAGCACCTCATTGACCAGCTCCGGGTCCAGCGCCGAGGTGATCTCGTCGCACAGCAGCACCTTGGGCGACATGGCCAGCGCCCGGGCGATGGCGACCCGCTGCTGCTGCCCGCCGGAAAGGCGGTCGGGGTAGGCATCAATCTTGTCGCCCAGCCCTACCCGCTCGAGCATCCGCTCGGCCAGTTGGCGTGCCTCGGCCCTGCCAGCCTTCTTCACCACCTGGGGCGCCAGCATCACGTTCTCGCCCACGGTCAGGTGCGGGAACAGGTTGAACTGCTGGAACACCATGCCGACCTTCTGGCGCAGCGCGCGCAGGTCGGCACGGCCGGCGTCGAGGTACTCGCCATCCACCTCGATCACCCCGTCGCTGATCGACTCCAGGCCATTGAGGGTGCGCAGGAAGGTGCTCTTGCCCGAGCCGCTGCGGCCGATGATGGCCACCACCTCGCCCTCCTCGATGCTCAGGTCGACCCCCTTGAGCACGTGGTTGTCGCCGTAGTACTTGTGCAGCGCGGACACTCTAAGCAGGGGCATGCAGCCTCCTTTCCAGGTAACGGGCGCTCAGCGAGAGCGGGTAGCAGAGGATGAAGTAGCCCACGGCCACCAGGCCGTAGATCAGAAATGGCTCGAAGGTGGCGTTGGCCAGCATGCCGCCGGTCTTGGTCAGCTCGGTGAAACCGATGATCGAGGTGACCGCGGTGCCCTTGACCACCTGCACCGAGAAGCCCACGGTCGGGGCGATGGCGATGCGCAGGGCCTGGGGCAGGATCACATGGCGCAACTGCTCCAGGCGGCTCATGGCCAGGCTGCCGGAGGCCTCCCACTGGCCCTGCGGGATCGCCTCCACGCAGCCGCGCCAGATCTCGGCGAGAAAGGCGCTGGTGAACAAGGTCAGGGCGATGGCTGCGGCCATCCACGCCGACACGTCGATGCCGAACAGGGCGATGCCGAAGAACACCATGAACAGCTGCATCAACAGTGGCGTGCCCTGGAACAGCTCGATGAACGCGCGCGCGGCGCCACGCAGCAGTGGCCGGTCACTGACCCGCGCGACCAGCAGCAACAGCCCGGCGACGCTGCCGCAGGCGAACGCCACCAGCGACAGCAGTAAGGTCCACTGCAACCCGATCATGAGGTTGCGCACGATATCCCACAAGGTGAAGTCCATTCAGCGTCTCCCCATCAACAGGCGCTGGCCGATCCAGGCCAGCAGCTGGCGCACGACGATGGCCATCAGCAGGTACAGCAGCGTGGTCAACAGGTAGGTCTCGAAGGCGCGGAAATTGCGCGACTGGATGAAGTTGGCAGCGAACGACAGCTCTTCGGTGGCGATCTGCGAACACACCGCCGAACCGAGCATGACGATCACGATCTGGCTCGACAGCGCTGGCCAAACCTTGGCCAGGGCCGGTTGCAACACCACGTGGCGAAACGCCTCGAAGCGGCTCAACGCCAGCGCGGCCGAGGCTTCGAGCTGGCCCTTGGGGATCGCCTGGATGCCGGCGCGGATGATCTCGGTCGAGTAGGCACCCAGGTTGATCACCATCGCCAGTACCGCCGCCTGCCATTCACTCAGGCGCACACCCAGCGCCGGCAGGCCGAAGAAGATGAAGAACAGCTGGACGATGAACGGCGTGTTGCGGATCAGCTCGACGTACAGCCCGAACAGCGCGTCGAACGGCCGCATGTGCCAGGCCCGGGTCAGCGCGCCGAGCACGCCGATGGCGACCCCGAGCACGGTGCCGACCAGGGTCAGCTCCAGGGTGAACAGCATGCCCCGCAGCAACAGGTCGCCCTGCGCCAGCACCGGGGCGAAGTCGAATTGATAGGCCATCGCTCAAGTGCTCAGAGATCGGCCGGCAGCGGCTGCTTGAGCCACTTCTCGGCGTTGCGGTTCAGGCTGCCGTCAGTCCTGGCGGCGTCGAGGGTGGCGTTGACCTTCTGCAAAAGCGCCGGCTCGTTCTTGGCCAGGCCCACGTAGACCGGCGAGTCCTTGAGCTTGATCTTGAGCACCGGCACCTTGGCCGGATTCTTCGCGGCGATGGCGGCCATCACCACGCTGCCACTGGCGATCAGCTCGACCTGGCCGGACAGGTAGGCGGCGATGGTCGAGTTGTTGTCCTCGAAACGCTTGATGATCGCGCCCTTGGGCGCCACGGCGCTCAGTTCCATATCCTCGATGGCGCCGCGGGTGACGCTGATGGTCTTGCCGGCAAGGGCGTCGATAGCGTCGACCGGTGCCTCGGCCGGGCCGAACACCGCCAGGTAGAACGGCGCATAGGGGCGCGAGAAGTCGATCACCGCGGCGCGCTCGGGGTTCTTGCCCAGGCTCGAGATTACTAGGTCGACCTTGCCGGTGGTAAGGAACGGGATGCGGTTGGTGCTGTTGACCGGGGTCAGGGCCAGCTTGACGCCAAGCTTGTCGGCCAGCAGTTGCGCGGTGTCGATGTCCAGGCCGCGGGGCTTGAGGTCCGGGCCGACCGAGCCGAACGGCGGGAAGTCCTGGGGCACGGCAACCTTGAGCACGCCGCGGGCGGTGATGTCGGCCAGCGCGTCGGCCTGGGCCAGGGGCATTGCCAGAGGGGTGGCGCAGAACAGGGTGGCCAGGAACAGGGAGCGGAACGTCTTCATCGAAAGGCCTCGCAGGAGTCCGGAAAGGGGCTGCGATGCCAGTGCACGGGCCATGCCAGCCTTGGGCAAAACACCTGTGAGCGGCGTGGCGCAAGGCGCCGATCAGGTCTTACTGGTCTGAACAGTTGTGACCTCGAAGCACCCCGTGCCCCGCTTTCGCGCAACGGCCGCAGGGCCTGCGCCAGGACGAGGCAAGGCTTGCCACGCCGTGCCGATTGCCCGTAAAAGGGAGGCCATCGCCCTCAGACCGGTCTGAACAGCATGATCGCCACCGCCACGCGTCCCGTCCCGGAAATCGCCCTGCAGGCCATCCGCCAACTGATCGAGCGGGATGGCTACCAGCCCGGCGACGCCCTGCCTTCACAGCGCGACCTGGCCGAACGCCTTGGCGTGAGCCGGGCGTCGCTGCGCGAGGCATTGTCGTCGCTCAGTGCCCTGGGACTGGTCAGCGTGCAACCGGGCAAGGGCGTGTTCGTCCAGGCTCCGGCCACCGGCCAGCCATCGCCGGGCGGCTTCGCCTGGCCCTATGCCGAACAGGTCTCGGCCGCCGACACCTTCCAGCTGCGCTACGCCCTGGAAGGCTTCGCCGCCGGCCAGGCGGCCTTGGCGTTGACCGCCGATGACCTGGACGCGTTGCAGGCCAACGTCGAGGCAATGGCCGTGGAGTTGCGCGCCGGGCGCTTCGAGGCCGCCGCACGCCTGGACTTCGCCTTCCACCAGCAACTGCTGCAGGCCAGCGGCAACCGCGCGATGCTGCAGGTGATCACTGCCAGCCAGGACATTTTCCTGGAAAGCCAGAAGCTGCCGTTCATCCGCCCCGAGCGGGCCATGGAAACCTGGCAGGAGCACCGCAAGATCCTCCGCGCCCTCGCCCGCCGCTCCCAAGCCGGCGCGCAACGGGCGATGCAGGAACACATCCGCAACGCCGCGGCGCGCACCGGGGTGGTGTTCGCCGGTTGAACGGGATCAGGCCTTGATATAGCGCATCACCGCCTCGCAGATCACCTGCTTTTGACGCTGCTTGACCTGCTCGTCGGCCAGGTCGATCTGGAAGATGTCGCCGAAGGTGTGGCGGTTCGACACCCGGTAGAAGCAGAACGAGCTCATCAGCATGTGCAGGTCGATCACCTCGATCCCCGGGCGGAACACGCCCTGCTCCACGCCACGGGCGAGAATCTTGCCCAGTGCGTCGAGCACCATGCTGCTCATCTCGCGGATCACCGGCGACTGCTTGACGTATTCGCCGTAGTGGATGTTCTCGGTGCAGACGATGCGCACGAAGTCGACGTTGTCGGCATGGTGGTCGAAGGTGAACTCCACCAGGCGCTGGATCGCCTGTTCAGGCGACAGCGAGTCGAGGTCCAGACTGTGCTCGGTCTTGCGGATGTCGCCGTAGAGCTTGACCAGGCATTCGACGTAAAGCTGCTCCTTGCTGCCGAAGTAGTAGTAGATCATGCGCTTGGAGGTGGCGGTGCGCTCGGCGATGGCGTCGACCCGGGCGCCGGCCAGGCCCTGCTGGACAAACTCGGTGATGGCGGCCTGGAGAATGTTCTCGCGGGTCTTTTCCGGGTTGTTCTTGCGCGATCTGCGCAGCCCTTCGACTTCAGGCTTGGCTACCGAATCACTCATACCGACTCACAGGCTCGTTATAGGAATCCGGGCGATTATCCGTGAGCCGGGCGGTGCAGGGAAGCGTGGTGTTGCTCGAGAGGTCAGGTTCCAGGGGCGATGCCAGCCCCGGGCGTTGCGCGGTCCCTGTGCGACAGCGTGGCCCGAAGGGCTGGGCAGTCTCCTACAGCTACAGCACCGACTTGCGCGCCTTGGCCATCGCCGCCAGGCGCACCGCCACGTTGGCCGCGCCATACCCGGCGTAACCGCCCTTGCGCTGCAGGATTTCGAAGAAGAAGCGCCCTTCGAACGGCTCGGTGTACACATGGAACAGCTCGCCGCCCTGGGCATCGCGGTCGTACAGCACGTTGTAGTACGCCAGCTCGCTGAGGAACTCGTCATCGAACTCGAAGCGCGCCGCCAGGTCGTCGTAGTAGTTCAGCGGGATCTCCAGCAGCGGCACGCCGGCCTCCTTGGCCCGGGCCACCTCGCGGAAGATGTCGTCGCAGTCGAAGGCGACATGGTGCACGCCCGAGCCGCGATAGCTGTCCAGGGCATGGGCGATGGCGGTGTTGCGGTTCTCCGAGATGTTCAACGGCAGGCGCAGGCTGCCACACTGGCTGCGCAGGGCACGGCTCTTGACCAGGCCATAGGGATCGGGCAGCACCACCTCGTCGTCGGCGGTGAAATCGAACAGGCTCTTGTAGAACAGCACCCAGCTGTCCAGCGCCTCGGCCGGCAGCGCCAGGGCCATGTGGTCGATGCGCTTGAGCCCGCCGCTGGCCTGGGCGTTCTGGTCCAGGTGGAAGTCGGTGTCGTAGAGGCTCGGGCCGTCGGCGTCCGGTTCCACCAGGTACAGCAGGCTACCGTCGGGCGCGCGCACGGCCGGGATCTCGCGTTCGTTGGGGCCGACCAGGCCACGGAACGGCTGGCCACGGTAGGCGGTGGCGCGCCGCAGCGCGGCCTGACCGTCACTCACCCGCAGCGCCGTGGCGCACAACGACGGACCATGGGCCTCGAAGAAGTTGTGGGCGAACGAGTAAGGCTCGGCGTTGAGCACGATGTTGATATCGCCCTGGCGCAGCAGGCGAACCGCCTTGCTGCGGTGCTCGCCGGCCTCGGCGAAGCCCAGGCGCTTGAGCCACACGCCCAGGCGCGCGCCGACCGCCTCGTCGACGGCGAACTCGAGAAATTCCACGCCGTCGTAGCTGCTCGCGGGCGGTGGCGCGAACAGCACGCCAGGCTCGGCGGCCCGCGCCTCACGCTCCAACTGAAGGCGGGTCTTCTCTTCGAGGTACAGCAGTGAACGCAAGCCATCGGCGGCATTCTGCCGGGGCGGTGCCGCACGGAAGCCATCGTTGAAGATCTCCAGCGACAGCGGACCGCGATAACCGGTGGCCAGGATCGGCGCGAGGAAACCTGCCAGGTCCATCTCGCCCTGCCCCGGGAAACAGCGGAAATGCCGGCTCCACTCCAACACGTCCATGGCCAGGATCGGTGCGTCGGCCATCTGCACGAAGAAGATCTTCTCGCCGGGGATATCGCGAATGCCGCTGGGGTCGCCCTTGATCGACAGGGTGTGGAAGCTGTCCAGGATCACCCCCAGCGCCGGATGATCGGCCTGGCGCACCAGGTTCCACACCTGCTGCCAGGTGTTGACGTGGCGGCCCCAGGCCAAGGCCTCGTAGCCAATGCGCAGGCCCCGGTCGCCGGCATGTTCGGCGAGCAGGCGCAGGTCGTCCACCAGCAACTGCTCATCGCCCAGGGCGTCGGGCTGGACGTTGCTGCACAGCAGCACCAGGTCGGTGCCCAGTTCCTGCATCAGGTCGAACTTGCGCTCGGCGCGGTCGAGGTTCTTGTGCAGCCGATCGCGGCGACAGCCCTCGAAATCGCGAAACGGTTGAAACAGGGTGATCGCCAATCCCAGGTCCGCGCACAACTGGCGGATCTCGCGGGGGCTGCCGGCGTAGTACAGCAGGTCGTTCTCGAAGACCTCGACGCCGTCGAAACCCGCGGCGGCGATGGCTTCGAGTTTTTCCGGCAGGGTGCCGCTCAAGGAAACGGTGGCGATCGAACGGTGCATGGCGGGTGTTCCTTGTTATTGAGGGAGGCCTGGCAGGTCAGGTCCTATCGCGGGGCAAGCCCGCGATGAGGCCGGTACGGACAACACCTGGCACGATCGATTATTCGCAGGTAAAGTCGCCCCGGCAATTAACTTTGTACGAAACAGTTAGTTTTCGTTCGATTACCGAACACAACCCGTTCCGGCGAATTGATTCACCCACCCCCGTGAACAACCATGAACACCAGTCGCAGGCCCCGCCGGCCCTTCTCGCTGCCACGCCGGTCGTTCGGCGGAACCTGCGCTGCAATACCCAACGTCACCACATAATAAGTTCAAGAAAACGGGTACCGACCTATGCACACCTTGCTCGCCCTGCAATCCGCACCGCCGCGTTCGTCTTCTCCCTACAGCCCCGATGCCGTGCCCTGCGCGCGCTGACCATCCGGCCCCTGACAAGAACAACGGAGACAACATGGCCCACTCAAGCTCCCAAGCCAAGAAAGCCACCGCCAGCGGATGGATCGGCTCTGCCCTCGAATACTACGACTTCTTCATCTATGCCCAGGCCGCGGCGCTGATCTTCCCGCAAATCTTCTTCCCCTCCAGCGACCCGAAGATGGCCATCATCGCCTCGCTGGCCACCTATGGCGTGGGTTACCTGGCGCGCCCGATCGGCGCCTGCGTGCTCGGCCACTGGGGCGACACCCGCGGGCGCAAGAACGTGCTGTTGCTGTGCATGTTCCTGATGGGCCTGTCGACCATGGCCGTGGGCCTGCTGCCCACCTACCACGACATCGGCCTGCTGGCCCCGGCGCTGCTGGTGGTGCTGCGCCTGGTCCAGGGCTTCGCCGTGGCCGGCGAGATCTCCGGCGCCAGCTCAATGATCATGGAGCACGCGCCGTTCGGTCGTCGCGGCTACTACGCCAGCTACACCCTGCAAGGCGTGCAGGCCGGCCAGGTGATGGCGGCGGCGGTGTTCCTGCCGCTGGCCTACTTCATGCCCAGCGAGGCCTTCAACGAGTGGGGCTGGCGCATCCCGTTCCTGATGAGCGCGGTGGTGCTGATTGCCGGCTTCATCATCCGCAAGGAGGTGCACGAGACCCCGGCCTTCGTCCAGGAGGAGAAACAGGACAAGGTCGCCAAGTCGCCGATCGGCGAAGCCTTCCGCCACAGCTGGAAGCACATGGTGCTGGTGATGTTCATGGCGCTGATGAACGTGATCCCGGTGGTCGCCACCATCTTCGGCGCGGCCTACGCGGTGCAGCCGGCCTACGGCATCGGCTTCGACAAGAGCGTGTACCTGTGGATCCCGGTGGTGGGCAACATCGTCGCGGTGCTGGTGATTCCCTTCGTCGGCAACCTGTCCGACCGGATCGGCCGTCGCCCGACCATGATCGCCGGCTGCCTGGGCTCGGGCCTGCTGGCCTTCGCCTACCTGTACGCGATCAGCATCCAGAACGTGCCGCTGGCCTTCGCCGCCTCGATCCTCATGTGGGGCATGGTCTACCAGGGCTACAACGCGGTGTTCCCAAGCTTCTACCCGGAGCTGTTCCACACCCGCTACCGCGTCTCGGCCATGGCCATCGCGCAGAACATCGGTACCATGATCACCGCCATGCTGCCGGCGCTGTTCGCCGCCGTGGCGCCACCGGGCTCGGAGCATATCTGGCTGGTGGTCGGCGGGCTGGCGTTCCTGGTCACCTGCCTGTGCGCGTTCGCCGCCTACCTGGCGCCGGAAACCCATCGACTGGCCATGGAAGACCTGGGCAACCCGCAGGCACGGCCGATGGCGCGTGAAGCCTATGAGGCCAGCCGCAAGGGCAACCTGAAAGCGTTCGGCCATTGAGGCCAGCGCCCCAGGACTTTCGGTTCAAGCCCGCGAAAAAAAAGACGCCTCGTTCGAGGCGTCAAGACATTCACCTGTAACCAAAGGAGCACAGGGGCTTCTCAAGGTGAATAGGGGGTGATCAGAGAATCGACAGCGGGTACTCGACGATCACCCGCACCTCGTCCAGGTCCGACTCGAAGGCCGTGGCCCGGGTGGTGGCCTGGCGCACGCGCAGCGACAGGTCCCTGGCCGCGCCGGTCTGCACCACGTACTTGACCTCGATGTCGCGCTCCCAGCGCTTCTGGTCGGTAAGCGGATCGCCGTTGTCGTCACGGCGCATGTAGTAGGCGTTGGCGTGGCTGTAGTCGGCATCGCTGCCACGGCCGTAGCGGGTCATGAACGACAGCCCCGGCACGCCGTAGGCGGCCATGTTCAGGTCGTAGCGCAGCATCCACGAGCGCTCCTTCGGCGAGTTGAAGTCGCTGTACTGGATGGAGTTGTCGAGGAAGATCGAGTCGGACTGGCGCAGGTAGTCGAAGTCGTCGTCGCCGTTGTTGCGCTGGTGGGTGAGCGCGAGGGTGTGAGCGCCGTAGCGCACGCCAAGCTTGGCGCTCCAGATGTCGTTGTCGAACTGCCCCAGGCGCTGACGCCCTTCGTCCTTGGCGTTGTAGAAATTGAACCCGCCGATCAGCGCCAGTTCGTCCGACAACGGCCAGGTCACGCTGGTGCCGGCGTAGTACTGGTTCCACACGTCCTTCAGGCGGCTTCCGAACAGGCTGACGCTGATGTTTTCATTGATCGCGTAGTCGCCACCGCCATAGGCGATCCATGGCGAATCCACCGGGCCGCCGTAGAAGGTCACGAAGCTCTCGCGCAGATCGCTGGACACCGGCTGGCTCATGGCGTGCAGGCGCCCCGCCTGCAGCGTCAGGCCTTGCAGGCTGGTGTTCTCCAGGGTCACCCCGCGAAAGCTTTCCGGCAGCAGCCGTGAGTCACCGGCCGCCACCACCGGGTTGACCGGGAACACATCGCCCACCCGCAGCACGGTGTCGAACAGGCGCACCTTGGCCGCGCCGCCGACCTTGCTGTATTCGTCGCGGGCCTGGCCATCACGGTCCACCGGCAGCACGTCGAACGAGCTGCGCCCGCCGTTGCGCCCGCCACCGGTGTCGAGCTTGAGACCGAGCATGGCGAAGGCATCCACGCCGACGCCCACCGTGCCTTGGGTAAAGCCGGATTCAAAGCGGGTGATGATGGCGTGGGCCCAGGCTTCGGAGTAGCCGTTGTCACTGGCCTTGTCGGGGTTGTAGGTGGGGGCGTAACCGTCGCGATGGTCACGGTTGAAGTAGTAATTGCGGTTGAGCACGCTCAGTCGGCTGCCCTCGATGAACCCTTCCTGCTGCTCTTGCGCGGCCCAGACCGCCGGGCCGAAACCGGCCAGCGCCACCAGGGCGGCCAGGGAAAGTGTTGGATTGCTTGTCATCCGTTGCTCCTTCGATTGCGGCTGTTCTTGTTGTCGGGCCTTGGCGCTGGAGCGTCCCTGGTCTGGCCAGATGCGTGCGCACCCAGCCCCCTTGGCCGAGCCTGATGCTCGCCGCTGGCGGATAACGGGAAGGTGATGGGAGGATTACAATCGTGTCATTCGCAGCCGTGGAATCGGCATCCCCGGTCACCTTTCATATCTGTAACCCAGGCGTCATGCCGCTGTCGGCTGCCCGTCGCTAGCGTGGACTGCGAAACGAACCTTTCGGAGACACGCACCATGCTACGACCGACCCTGATCGCCGCCCTGCTGGCGCTTTCCCTTTCGGCCCAGGCCACGGGCTTTTCCAGGCAAGACAGCGAGCAGCTGCTTGAGGACCACCAGCAGGCCGTGGCGGCCTACGCGGCGCAACGCGCCAAGCCAATGCCGGAAATCGTCGACTATCGCTATGGCATGAAGCTCGACGTCGCCCGCCTCGTGCGCCAGTCGGGCGACCCGCGCACCTGCGAGGTGGTGCCCCGGCTGATGACCTTCGAGGACAGCCAGGGCACCCTGCGCACCGTGCGCTACTCGGTGCAGTCGCAATGCATCAACAACAAGTAGCTCAGCCGCGCAGCCCTTCCACCAGCTGCAGGCTGTTGCGCCCGCCGCGCTTGGAGGCGTACAGCAGCACGTCACCCTGCTCGATCAGGGCCGCCAGGCTGGCCGGTGGCCGGTAGAACAGGTTGGCGCCGATGCTCAGGGTCACCGCCTCGGGGGTGCGAAACGCCTGTTCGGCCGTGGCCTGGAACTGCCGGCGCAAGGTATCGGCCAGCTGCTCGATGGCCTGGCGCGAGGCATCGCCCAGCAGGATGACGAACTCGTCGCCCCCCAGGCGCGCTGCGATCGCCCGCTCCGGGAGCAATGCCCGGATCATCTCGCTCAAGGCCACCAGCAAGCGGTCGCCGGCGGCGTGCCCGTGCAGGTCGTTGACCAGCTTGAAATGGTCGATGTCGATCAGCAGCAAGGCGCCCGGACGTTGCGGCGAGACCTCCTTCAGCAGGTTCGCCGCCCGCACCTCCAGGGCGCGACGGTTGTACAGCGCGGTCAGCGGATCGCGCGCGGCCAGGCGCTCGATGCGTTCCTCGCGGCGGTAGCGCACGGTGCCGGTCATCGACAGGGCGATCAGCATGATCGCCATGGCGCCCTCCACCAGCGACGCCTGGATGATCTGCCCACGGAACGCCGTGAGGTCGATCAGCGTCCCCGGCAGCAGCGCCGGCAAGGTCTTGGCCAGGTAGAACAGGCCGTGCAACAGCAGGATGTAGCGCAACTGCACCGCCCCCACGCTGAGGGACTTGCCGTGCGGACGCAGCAATGCGCTGGCGTACAGGGTGAAGCTGGCGACCAGCAGCGAGTTGAGCACCAGGAAAGTCTTCGACCACAGCGGCCATTGCGGCAGCAGCAGCAAGCCTGCCCAGAGCAGCGGCGCCAGGTAGCAGGCCCGTGACAGGCGCGTCTCGGTGAAGCGCGACACCCCCAGCAAAAACAGCCAGTGCGCGGCGACCAGCATGCCGTTGGCGAACCAGATGCCGACGAACAGATAGCCGCTGCCGCGCAGCAAGGCAAGCGAGGAACCGACGCTGATGGTGGCGAAGCTGGCGCTCCAGCACAGCAAGGAGGACTCGCGCACGCTGATCCACTCCACGGCCAGGTACAAGGCAGCGACCGCGGCCAGGGCGATGGAGAGGGTCAGCAGGGTGGAAGCGTCGAACGCCATGGGTGGGTATGGCCTGTGAATTACCGTTCAGAGCGCTGATTGTATGCGTTCGACGGCATTTGCACAGGCACATTTGATATCCAAATGATGGCATTCTGACGAGCAACCCATTCGCTCGCGCTATTGCCCGGAAAGGAAGCTCACCAGCTGTCGCCCATGGGAGCTGAGCGTCTCCCAACCACGGAAGCAGATGCGCAGTTCCAGGGTCGCCCAGCGCTCCTCCAAAGCCACCCGGCGCACCGCCAGTTCCTGCTCGGCGCGCACCGCGGCGGTCTCGGGCAGCATGGCGATGCCGGCGTGCTGGGCCACCAGTTGGGCGATGGCTTCGAAGCTGGGAGCACGCACCCGCACCTTCAGCGGCATGGCCAGGTTCATCGCCAGTTCCTCGACAAAACGCTGCATGGCGCGCTCGGCCGGCAGGCAGACGAAGGGAAAACCCAGGGCATCCGCGAGACGCAGCTGGCCACGCCCGGCCAACGGGTGATCGACCGGCACCAGCAACACCAGGCGTTCGGTGCGAAACGGCAGCGACACCAGGCCATCGTTGACCAGGTTGCCGTCATACACGCCAATCTCGCACTCCCCGGCCAGCACCACCCGCAGCACATCGATGCTCTTGTGCTCGACCAACTGCAGGTCCACCTCCGGATAGTCGGCCAGGAACGGCCCGAGTACCGCCGGCAGCAAGGTGCTGTTGGTCACCGTGGAGGCCGCCAGGTGCAGGGTGATGCGCCGCTGGCCGGCCAGCTCAATGAGGGTGTCGTGCAGCTTCTGCGCCTCGCCCAGCACGCCGCGCGCCGACTCCAGCACCAGGCGTCCGGCGGGCGTCAGCTGCATACCGTCGGCCTTGCGCAGGAACAGGGTCAAGCCACAGCGCGCCTCGAACAGACGCAACCGGGTGCTGGCGGCCGACACCGCCACCGGAAAGGTCGCCGCCGCCTTGCTCAGGCTTCCGGTCGCGGCGATGGCCGCGAGCAGGCGCAGATCCGCGAGATCAAAGTGCATCGAGGTTTCTCCAAATCAGAACGCCATGTTCGAGAAAAAGCGATTCTAGCCTGCCTGCGTTCTGCGCAGAATAAGCCACACCCCTTTGCCGTCACGGACCTGTCATGACCCGCCTGCCCGCCCCCCTCCGCCGCGCCCTTGCCAACGGCAGCCTGTATGCCGTGCTCGCGGCCTTGGGTTTCAGCTTCAAGGCCATCTTCGTCAAGCTCGCCTATGCCGCAGGCCCGGTAGACGCCATTAGCCTGCTGGCGCTGCGCATGGCCTTGTCGTTGCCGCTGTTCGCCTGGCTGGTGTGGGCCAGCCGCGGCCAAGGCGGCGCGCCGCTGAGCGCCGGCGATGGCCTGCGGGTGGCCCTGCTTGGCCTGTTCGGCTACTACCTGGCCAGCCTGTTCGACTTCTATGGGCTGCAGTACATCAGCGCCGGCCTCGAGCGCCTGATCCTGTTCACCTACCCGACCCTGGTGCTGGTGATCCAGGCCGTCGTCCAACGCGAACGCCCCACCCTGCGCACGCTGGCGGCCATGGGCCTGTGCTACCTGGGGCTGGGCATTGCCTTCGTGCATGACATCGGCAGCGCGGGCGCCGGCAACCAGGTGCTGGTCGGCTCGCTGTGGGTGTTCGCCAGCGCGGTGACCTATGCCCTGTATTACTCCGGCACCGGGATGATGCTCAAGCGCATGAACTCGATGCGCCTGGCCGGCCTGTGCGGCAGCGCCTCGTCGCTGATGGTGCTGGCCCACTACCTGCTGGTGGCGGATGTCGCACCGTTGCTGCAACTGCCGAGCGCGGTGTGGCTCAACGCGGCGCTGATGGCGCTGTTCTCCACGGTGCTGCCGATCTACTGGGTGGCCCTGGCGATCCAGCGCATGGGCCCCACGCACACGGCGGCGGTGGGCAACCTGGGGCCGGTGCTGACCATGCTGGCGTCGTGGCTGATCCTCAGCGAGGCGGTTTCGCTGTACCAGGTGGCCGGGTTGGTCCTGGTGCTGTTCGGGGTGTCGCGGCTCAAGCCTGTGAAAAAGCCCGAGCCCCAGCCCGCAGCCCCTGCACGGACCGTGTAGGAGCGGCCTTGTGCCGCGAAAGGGCTGCATGGCAGCCCCGGCGATTGATGCATCAACGCTGAAACCCCGGGGCCGCTTCGCGCCCCTTTCGCGGCACAAGGCCGCTCCTACACAGAGCATGTCGCGCTTGTGACTATTGGCGAATCCATGGCATAGAAAGCAGTCCACCTGCATAGCGCCATCCTGGAGATTCCCCATGAGCAAGCCCTACGTTCCGCCCAAGGTCTGGACCTTCGAGGCGCCCTCCGGCGGCCAGTTCGCCAGCATCAACCGTCCGGTGGCCGGCCCCACCCACGACAAGCCGCTGCCCACCGGCAAGCACCCGCTGCAGCTGTACTCACTGGCCACGCCCAACGGCGTCAAGGTCACCATCCTCCTGGAAGAACTGCTGGCCCTCGGCCACAGCGATGCCGAATACGACGCCTGGCTGATCCGCATTGGCGAGGGCGACCAGTTCGGCAGCGGCTTCGTGCAGGTCAATCCCAACTCGAAGATCCCCGCCCTGCTCGACCGCAGCGTCGAACCCGCGGTGCGGGTGTTCGAGTCCGGTTCGATCCTGCTGTACCTGGCGGAAAAGTTCGGCGCCTTCCTGCCCAAGGACCTGGCCGCACGCACCGAGACCCTCAACTGGCTCTTCTGGCAGATGGGCTCGGCCCCGTACCTGGGCGGTGGTTTCGGCCACTTCTACGTCTACGCGCCGGAAAAGTTCGAATACGCCATCAACCGCTTCACCATGGAAGCCAAGCGCCAGCTCGACGTGCTCGACCGTCGCCTGGCCGAAAGCGCCTACCTGGGTGGTGACGCGTACAGCATCGCCGACATCGCCGTGTGGCCCTGGTACGGCCAGCTGGTGCGGGGCAACCTGTACGGCGCCGCCGAGTTCCTCGCGGTACACGAGTACACGCATGTGCTGCGCTGGGCCAAGGCCATTGCCCAGCGCCCGGCGGTACAGCGCGGCACCCGCGTCAACCGCACCTGGGGCGAGGAAGCCAGCCAGGTGGCGGAGCGCCATGCGGCCAGCGACCTGGAGTGACCCTGTCACCCCACACATAGCGACGCGCTCACCTCATCCATGTTGTCTATGCCTTGAGGGGCATAGGCAACTGCGCACACCGCCCCGCCGTTCGATTGCCTGGCTGCAACCAACCATTTCCCCGCTGCATGCCTGCGCCCATCGGGACCTTCTTGCTACACTCGCCGCCATGATTTTCCACCTGCACAACTGTGGTGACAGCATGATCGAGGTAACCGAGGTTTCCATTGCCGAGCTGCGCGACGCACTCGAGTCCGGCCGCACGACCGCCGTCGAGCTGGTCAAGGCCTACCTGGCGCGCATCGACGCCTACGATGGCAAGGACACTGCCACCGCACTCAATGCCGTGGTCGTGCGCAACCCTGAAGCGCTCAAGGAGGCCGAAGCCTCCGACGCCCGCCGCGCCCGCGGCCAGACCCTCGGCCCGCTGGACGGCATTCCCTACACCGCCAAGGACAGCTACCTGGTCAAAGGCCTGACCGCCGCCTCCGGTAGCCCGGCGTTCAAGGACCTGGTCGCCCAGCGCGACGCCTTCACCGTCGAGCGCCTGCGCGCCGGCGGCGCCATCTGCCTGGGCAAGACCAACATGCCGCCCATGGCCAACGGCGGCATGCAGCGCGGCGTCTATGGCCGTGCCGAGAGCCCGTACAACGCCGCCTACCTGACCGCGCCCTTCGCCTCCGGCTCGTCCAACGGCGCCGGTACCGCCACCGCCGCCAGCTACAGCGCCTTCGGCCTGGCCGAGGAAACCTGGTCCAGCGGCCGAGGCCCGGCCTCGAACAACGGCCTGTGCGCCTACACGCCGTCGCGCGGGGTGATCTCGGTGCGCGGCAACTGGCCGCTGACACCGACCATGGACGTGGTCGTGCCCTATGCCCGGACCATGGCCGACCTGCTGGAAATCCTCGACGTGGTGGTGGCCGACGACGCCGACAGCCGCGGCGACCTGTGGCGCCTGCAGCCGTGGGTGCCGATCCCGGCTGCCTCGAGCGTGCGTCCATCGTCCTACCTGGACCTGGCCGTGGGAGCCGAGTCGCTCAAGGGCAAGCGCTTCGCCGTGCCACGCATGTACATCAACGCCGACCCCGACGCAGGCACCTCGGAAAAACCCGGCATCGGCGGCCCGACCGGCCAGCGCATCAACACCCGCGCCAGCGTCATCGAGCTGTGGCAGCAGGCCCGCCAGGCGCTGGAAGCGGCCGGCGCCGAAGTGGTCGAGACCGACTTCCCGCTGGTGTCCAACTGCGAGGGCGATCGCCCGGGCGCGCCGACCGTGTTCACCCGCGGCATCGTCAGCAAGGAATTCCTCCATGACGAACTGTGGGAGCTGTCCGGCTGGGCCTTCGACGACTTCCTGCGCGCCAACGACGATCCCAGGCTCAACCGCCTGGCCGATGTCGACGGCCCGCAGATCTTCCCCCACGACCCGGGCACCCTGCCCAACCGTGAGGACGACCTGGCCGCCGGCATGGACGAATACGTCAACATGGCCAAGCGCGGCCTGAAGACCTGGGACCAGATCGCCAGCGTGCCCGATGGCCTGCGTGGCCTGGAAGCCACCCGCAAGCTCGACCTGGAAGACTGGATGGACGCCCAGGGCCTGGACGCGGTGCTGTTTCCCACCGTGGCCGACGTCGGCCCTGCCGACGCCGATGTGAACCCCGCGTCGGCGGACATCGCCTGGAGCAACGGCATCTGGGTGGCCAACGGCAACCTGGCGATCCGTCATCTGGGCGTGCCAACCGTGACCGTGCCGATGGGCGTGATGGCCGATATCGGCATGCCGGTGGGGCTGACCTTCGCCGGCAAAGCGTACAGTGACAACAATCTGTTGAAATTCGCTGCTGCCTTCGAGTCGACCGGCTCGCGCCGCATGATCCCGCCGCGCACGCCAAAGCTGGGCTGATCGATAGACATCGCGGGGCAAGCCCGCTCCCAAACGCACAATTGCGTGGGAGCTGGCTTGCCCCGCGATGTTTTCTATCCAGTAGAATTTTTCAACAAGGCATGTAAAAATCAACTAACTGTTGATAATACGATGCCACCATGATGCCTTCCCAAGAACGCCAGCTCACCCTGACCGTCCTCCAGGCCACCCTGCAGGCCCTGGGCAGTGTCGTCCCACGCAACGTCGAGATCCTCCTGCACGACCTCGAGCACCCGGAGCGCTCGGTGGTGGCAATTGTCAACGGCCATCTCTCTGGCCGCCGGGTCGGCAGCCCGATTCTCGCCGCCCCCGAGCAGGACCAGGGCTTCAAGGCGTTGATGCAGGCCTCGGCCGACCAGCAGGGCTGCGCGCCGGTGGTGCTGCCCGACTACCCCACCACCCTCAAGGGTCGCAGCCTGCGCAGCGCCACGGCGATATTCCGTGATCGCGACGGCCTGCCCTTCGCCAGCCTGTGCGTGAACACCGACGTCACCGGCCTGGAGGCCGCCATGGCCTTTCTCCAGCACTTCCAGCCACTGGGCGCGACACCGGCGCCGGCCGACGAGGCGGCCGACATGACCGCGCTGATGGCCGGGATCATCCAGGATGCACTGCAACGCAGCGGCCAGGGGCGGATGAACAAGCAGGCCAAGGTCCAAGCCGTGCGCACCATGCAGGAGCGCGGCCTGTTCATCGTCAAGGGTGGCGTGGAGAAAGCCGCCGAAGCCCTCGGCGTGACTCGCTACACCGTCTACAACTACCTGGAGCAGCTGCGCGGCGAGTCCGCCACGGCTGCCCGCGACTGAACCCCGGAGCCCATCATGCCGCTGCACATTCCTACCCCGCTGATCGAATCCCGCCCGCTGTCCCTGAGCGCCGGCCGCCCGGTGTGGCTCAAGCTCGAAGCCCTGCAACCATGCGGCTCGTTCAAGCTGCGCGGCGTCGGCCATGCCTGCGAGGTCCACCATGCCCGCGGTGCCCGGCATTTCGTCTCGTCGTCCGGCGGCAACGCCGGCCTGGCGGTGGCCTATGCCGGCCGCAAGCTCGGTGTGCCGGTGACCGTGGTGGTGCCCGAGACCACCACTGAACGGGCCAGGGAACTGCTGCGCCTGGAAGACGCCAGCGTGGTCGTGCGCGGCAGTTCCTGGCAGGAAGCCAATGAGCACGCCCAGACCCTGGTCGGCGCGGACGACGCCTTCATCCACCCGTTCGACGATCCGCTGTTGTGGACCGGCCACGCCAGCATGATCGACGAGGTCGCCGCCGCTGGCTTCAAGCCTGACGCGGTGGTGCTTTCGGTCGGCGGCGGCGGCCTGCTCCGCGGCGTGGTCGAGGGCTTGCAGCGCAACAGCTGGCACGACGTACCGGTGCTGGCGGTGGAGACCGACGGCGCGGCATCGCTGCACGCCGCCATGGCTGCCGGGCATACCGTGGAACTGCCGCGTATCGCTTCGGTGGCCACCTCGCTGGGCGCCAAGCGGGTCGCGGAGCAGGCGCTGGCCTGTACCCACCAGCATTCGGTGCTCAGCCACCTGGTCAGTGACCGCGAAGCCCTCGACGCCTGCGAGCGGCTGCTGCGCGATCATCGCCTGCTGGTGGAGCCGGCCTGCGGCGCCGCGCTGGCGCTGCTCGAACGCACCGAGGCCGTGGCCGCCTACGACAATGTGCTGGTGATCGTCTGCGGCGGCGCCACCGCCACGCTGGAACAGATCCGCGCCTGGCGAGCGGCCTGCTGATTCAGATGGCATAGCTGAATCTGCGCGGCTGTCGGCGAACACGCTATCGCTATATACTTTTGAACATATCGATTCAGAAGTACGTGTTTGCCATGCCCAGTATCCGTGACCGCAACCTGCAACTGATCCTCGCTGCCGCCAGCGAAGAGTTCGCCCACCACGGTTTCGCCGCCGCCCGAGTCGATGACATCGCCGCCCGCGCCGGCCTGCCCCGGGCCAACGTGTTCTATTACTTTCGCAACAAACGCCTGCTCTACGCGGCCGTGCTCGACCTGGTGATGGAGCCGCTGCTGCGCGCCGCGCGCAGCCTGGCGCCGGACGCCCATCCCGAGCAGGCCCTGCCCCGCTACTTCAAGGCCAAGGCCGAGGTGGCGCGGCGCCATCCCGGCGCCGTGCGGGTCTGGCTCAAGGAAATGCTGCACGGCGCCCGGCAACTGCCGGGCGAGCGCGCCGAGCTGTTGCGCCAGAGTGCCCGGCAGACCCTGGCCTGCCTGGCGCAATGGATGGACCGCGGGCTGATCGTGCGGACCGCGCCGGAGCATCTGCTACTGTTCCTCTGGTCCACGTCGCTGGCGACCTTCCGCTTCGGCACGGCACCCGGCAGCTCGGGGCAGACCAGGCCCACCCGCGCCTCCACCCAGGCCCAGGCCGACCTGCTGCTGCGCAGCCTGCGCCCGGCATCGTGGCCACTGGGCAGGACCGCCTGATCGCTATATCACTATAAATACAACGATTAGCCTATCGACAAGACAAGGAGTACCGACATGACCCCGGTCAACGCCGCCAAGGAAGCCGTAGGCGCCCCCTACCAGCTGGAACTGATGAAACACGCCCAGCGCATGACCTGGGAGGCCGTGGAGCGGATTGCCCAAGGCATCCGCCCCGGAATGCGCGAGTCCCAGGCCCGGGAGCTGGGCCAGCAGGTGCTGGTCGAGCTGGGCATGCAACGCATCTGGCACCCCACCCACATCCGCTTCGGCAGCAATACGCTGAAAACCTTCAAGCAGCGCTCCGATGGCGACCCCGTGCTGGACGACAACGACATCTTCTTCATCGACATGGGCGTGGTCTGGCAAGGCCACGAGGGCGATGCCGGCACCACTTTCGTCAGCGGTAACGACCCGCAGATGGCCGCCTGCGCCGCGGCGGCCCGCACCCTGTTCGATGAGGTACAGGCCCAGTGGCGCGGCCAGGGGGTCAGCGGCGTCGAGCTCTATCACTTCGCCGCCGAGCGGGCCTGCCAGCTGGGCTGGAAGCTGAACATGGACATCAAGGGACACCGCGTCAGCGACTTCCCCCACGCCATCTACCGCGCCGGTGACCTGGGGGATTTCGACGGGCAGCCCGGCGCCGGGTTGTGGATCCTCGAGATCCAGATCGCGCATCCCGAACTGGCCTACGGCGCCTTCCACGAAGACCTGCTGGCCTGAGCGGGGCTTACTCCGCCACCACCGCCTGCAGGCGCGCCCACAGCTGCTGCACATGTTCACGCTCGGTCGGCAGCGCCCCCACCGACACCCGCACCATCCAGCGCCCGTCGAGGGTCGCCGGGGTCACGTAGGCATCGCCCGAGGTGTTGAGGCGCTCGGCCCACGCCCGGGTGTGGGCATCCAGCGCCTCGCCCTCGAGGCCCGCCGGGCGATGGCGGATGCACAGGGTCTGCAACTGGACCGGCGCCAGTACCTCCCACTGCGGCGCCGCCTCGACCTGCCCGGCCAGCCACTGCGCGTTCTCAAGGTCGCGGCGCAGGCGTTGCTGCAGGGCCTCGACCCCTTCGCTGCGCAGCATGAACCACAGCTTCAGCGCCCGGAACCGACGCCCCAGCGGGATGCCCCAATCGCGCAGGTTCTTCACCTCGCCATCGACCGCCGACTGCAGGTAGCTGGGGTTGGTGCTCATCACCCGGATCAGGTGTTGTGGATCGCGCACGTAGTAGATCGAGCAGTCGAAGGCCACGCCCAGCCATTTGTGGGCGTTGACCACCACCGAATCGGCCAGCTCGATGCCGTCCCACATCCAGCGGCACTCCGGAAGAATCATCGCCGAGCCGGCCATGGCCGAGTCCACGTGCAGCCACAGCTGGTTGGCCTGGGCGATCTCGCCGATCGGGCGCAGCGGGTCCAGCGCAGTGGTGGTGGTGGTGCCGGTGGTGGCGACCACGGCGCAGGGCTGGTTGCCGGCGGCCAGGTCCTGTTCGATGGCGTCGCGCAGCGCTTCAGGACGCATGGCGTAGCGGGCGTCGGTGGGGATCAGGCGGATGTTGTCGCGGCCGAAACCGGCCAGCAGCGCGGCCTTGTCCACCGAGCTGTGGGCGTGGGCGCTGACATAGACGATCAACGGTTTGGCCTGGGCCTGCAAGCCGCCGTGCACCTGGGCGTGGTCGGTGGCGCGCTCGCGGGCGCTGATCAGCGCCACCAGGGTGCTGGTCGAGGCGGTGTCCTGGATCACCCCACTCCACTGCTCGCTCAGGCCCAGCAGCTGGCGCAGCCAGTCGAGGGTGGTTTCCTCCAGCTCGCTCAGGGCCGGGCTGGACTGCCACGACAGGCCGAGCACGCCCAGGCCGGTGCTGAGGAAGTCGCCGAGCACCGACGACAGCGTGCCATTGGAGGGGAAGTAGCCGTAGAAGTCCGGGTGCTGCCAGTGGGACAGGCCGGGCATCACCAGCTTGTCGACGTCGGCGAGGATGGCTTCGAACGGCTCACCCTGCTGTGGCGCGCCCTGGGGCAATGCAGCCTTGAGATAGCCCGGCTGGACCTGGGCCATGACCGGACGCTCGCCGACGGTCTGGCGGTAGTCGGCGATCAGGTCGATCAGTTGGTGGCCGTACTGGCGAAACTCTTCTGGGGTCATGCGCGTTCTCCTGAGAGGTGTCCGCTGCCAGTGCCGGCCCTTTCACGGGGCAAGCCCGCTCCTACAGGGACCGCGCAATCCTGTAGGAGCGGGCTTGCCCCGCGAAAGGGCCGGCACTGGCAACACAATGCCCGCAGTCTAGGCGCCTGCCGGCCTGCGAATAACCCCGCTTCGCGCATAGCTGCTATGGCGAAGGCGCATGCCCACCTTGCACGCCAAACTGCGACTGGCGCCACACCTCGAACACCCGGTTGCGCAGCCAGCGGTGCTCGGCCGAGGCCTGCAGGCGCTGGTGCCACACCACCCAGTAGCGCTGGGTGTGGTCGATGAAGCCCATCGGCCGCCAGCTCAGGCCGTGCAGCCGTGCCAGTTGCCGAGCGATGTGCTCGGGCACCGTGGCCAGCGCCTGGCCATTGCCAAGCACCTGGACCATGGCGCTGAAGAACGGCACCTCCAAGCTGATGCGCCGCTGCAGCCCCTGGGCGCGCAGGTGACGGTCGATGAAGCTGTCCTTGTCGCCGCCCCCGGACACCCGCACGTGCTTGAAGGCCAGGTAGTCGTCCTGGCTCAGCTCGGCACGGGCGCTCAGCGGATGGTCATGGCGCATCAGGCACACCGCCCGGTCCTCGCCCAGCAGCCGACCGTGCAGGTTGGGCGGCGATTCGTCGAACAGCGTGGTGGCCAAGTCGATCTCGCCGCTGGCGAGCAAGGCGTACTGCCCGGCCTGCCAGGTGCGGTACTCCAGCGACACCCCCGGCGCCTCCTGCTCCAGCGCCTTCACCAGCTGCGGCAGCATGTGCTCAGCCACATAGTCGGAGGCTGCCAGGCAGAAGCGCCGCTCGCAGCGCGCCGGGTCGAACGCCGCAGGCTGGCGCAATGCATTGAGCTCCTCCAGCACCTGGCGCAACGGCTCGACCAGCGCCTCGGCGTGCTCGCTGAGCACATAGCCACGGCCCTGGCGCACCAGCAGCGGGTCGTCGAAGGCCTCGCGCAGGCTGGCCAGTTGGCGGCTCAGGGCCGATTGGCTGCAGCCCAGGCGCTCGGCGGCGTGGCTGAGGTTCTTCAGCTGCAGGAGGCAGTCGAGGGTGCGCAGGTGGGCGAGGCTGAGGGAGGCGAAGGTGGGGTGCATGGCACAGGTCCGGAAATGATCGCGGGGCAAGCCCGCTCCCACAGAACGCGCTGGGAGTGGGGTTGCCCCGCGAGGATGACGCTCGGCTCAGTCGGTCAGGCCGACATAGACGTTCTGCACGTCTTCGTTCTCGTCGATCGCCTCGAGGAAGGCCTCGACCTCGGCCAGGGCTTCGGCGCTCAGGCTGGCGGCGCTCACCGGATTTTTCGGGGTGTAGCCGATCTTCGCCGAAGTAACGGTGAAGCCCTGCTCCGGCAGAGCCTTCTGCACAGCGTCCAGGTCGGTGGTGTCGGTGATGAACAGGGTCGAACCCTCTTCCTCGCCGTCCTCGAAGTCCTGGGCACCGGCTTCGATGGCCGCCATTTCCGGATCGGCGTCGCCTTCCGGGGTGGCCTCGATCAGGCCGACATGGTTGAAGTCCCAGGCCACCGAACCGCTGGCGCCCAGCTGGCCCTTGCGGAACAGCACGCGGATCTGGGCCACGGTACGGTTGATGTTGTCGGTCAGGCACTCGACGATCAGCGGCACCTGGTGCGGGGCGAAGCCTTCGTAGCTGACGGCATGGTACTGCACGGCCTCACCGTCCAGGCCTGCGCCTTTCTTGATAGCGCGCTCCAGGGTCTCTCGGGTCATCGAGGCTTTCTTGGCCTGGACGATGGCCAGGCGCAGGCGCGGGTTCATGTCCGGGTCTGCACCGGACTTGGCAGCGATCTGGATCTCCTTGGCCAGCTTGCCCATGATCTTGCCTTTGGCATTGGCCGCTGTTTCTCTATGTTTGGCTTTCCACTGTGCGCCCATATCGACTCTCTTTGTTTCAGCGGCCGGTTCAGGAAGCGACCGGCCTTAAAGTGGGGAGAGTTTATACGCCCTGCGCACCGGGTTCGACAAGAAATCGCGTCAGCTTCAGCCCTTGTCCGCCTTCCCCGCCGCCGCCGCGAACTTCGCCAGGCGCACGTCCAGCCGGCGCGGATGCACGCCACGGTCCTCGGCGCGCTCCTTGCGGCGGATGGCATTGCGCACCAGCAGCGATCCCAGGTAGCGCACCGGCTCCGGCGGGAACTGCCCCAGCGGCCCCTTCACCAGCGGCGAGCGGGTCCAGGCGTTGTCCAGCCCCAAGGCCAGCGACGACAGGATCTGCCCGCCCATGTGGCACGGCCCCACCCCGCTGCCGGAGTAACCGAAGCCATAAAACACATTGCCCTGCCCATCGAGCCGACCGAAGAACGGCAGCCCGGTCACCGAGCGGTCCGACGGCCCGTTCCAACTGGCCGCCAGCGGCACCTCGGCCAGCGCCGGGAAGAACTCGCCCAGACTCTCGCGCAGCAGCGGCTGGTACGGCGACGGCTGGTCGAACACCGGCAGCATGCGCCCGCCATAAGCAAAGGTATTGCCACCCTTGCCGAGCATCAGCCGGCCATCGGAGGTGTTGTGGTAGTAGTGCACGAAGATCCGCGAGTCGAGCACGCTGACGCCGCTGTCCAGGCCGATCCGGCCCAGCAGCTCGGGGCACGGCTCGGTGATCACCATGTCGCTGGAGACGATCGCCACGCTGCGCTCGAACTGCGGGAAGGCCCGCGCCATCCAGGCATTGAGGCCCAGCACCACGCGGTCGGCGCGAACGGTGCCGGCGCGGGTGCGCACCTGCACCGGCGCGCCGTGCTCCAGGCCGGTCATCGCCGTGCCCTCGTGGATACGCACGCCGCGCTGCAAGGCCACCTGGCGCAGACCGCGCACCAGCCGTCCCGGCTGCACCGTGGCCGCGGCCGGCGAGTACCAGCCCTCCAGGTGCCGTTCGGAACCGGCCAGACGCTGCACCTGCTCCAGCGCCAGACGCTGGAACGAGTTGATGCCCTGCTGCTCCAGCGCGGCGATCACCGCATCGGTGCCACCGAGCTGGGCCTGGTTGGTGGCAGTGTAGAGCGTGCCGTCCATGCGGTAGTCGCAGCGGATGCCGTTGGCCGCGCAGAACTCGCCGATGGCGCCGATGCTGCGCTCGGACTCGCGCACCAGGCGCACCGCCTCGGCCACCCCGAACAATCGCTCGAGGGTGAAATACTTGGCCGACCAGGACAGCGCACAACCCCCGTTGCGCCCGCTGGCCCCGGCGCCGCAGATGTCCGCCTCGATCAGCAGCACCTCCAGCTGCGGCGCCTGTTCCTTGATCATCAGCGCGGTCCACAAGCCGGTGTAGCCACCGCCGACGATGCACACGTCGCAGCGCACGTCGCCGGCAAGCGGCGGGCACGGCGCCTCGTCTTCCTGGTCCAGGGCCTGTTGCAGCCAGAAGGGTCTCATCTACTTGCTTTCCTTTATGTACGCAGTGGCTTGATCGCCATGCTGGTATTGGGGGCCACGTCATTGGCCTGCTCCGCGGTCGCCGGGCGGCTGTTCCAGTGCGGCAAAAGCACCAGGGCGGAGAACAACGCAGTGCCGGCGAAGACGATGAACACCGTGACGCTGTCGAAGTAACCGGGCAGCAGGCCACCGAGCACCGCGCCCACCGAGCCGCAGCCGTTGACGAAGCCGGCCGCGGTGGCGCCGGCCTTGGCCGTGCCGAAGTCGATGGCAGCGGCGCCGCTGATCATCGAGTCCGGGCCGTACAGGGTCAGGCCCATGACGAACAGCAGGGCCACCACCAGCAGCACGCTGCCGCTGTGCATCGCCGCCATGAAGCCGGCCAGGGTCAGGGTCAGCAGCACCAGGCTGATCACGCATGCCGGCATGCGCCGGGCACCGAACAGCTTGTCCGAGGCCAGGCCGATGAGAATCGGCCCGAGCAGCCCGGCCAGTTCGAAGGCGGTGGGGATGATCGCCGCGCCGACCTTGCCCACCGACGGCATCTGCTCGAAGACGATCACCGGCCCCCACAGCAGGATGGCGTAGCGCGCAGGCTTGAGCATGAAGTAGGCCAGGCCCAGGGTCAGCACCGTGCGGTTGCGCAGGATCTCGCGCAGCGGTGCCCACACGCTGCACAGGTTGGCCCCCGGGGCCATGCTCTGCGGCTCGGGCTCCACCGCCGGCAGGCCGACGTCCTCGGGCTTGTTGCGCTGGAAGATGAAGAACAGCGCCGCCACCACGGCCACCACCACGGCGCTGGAGAAGAACGCCGCATGCCAGGTGCCGACCAGGGTGTAGGCCCACCAGCCGGCGAACGGCGAGGCCACCAGGCCGCCGAAGGCGTAGCACGAACTCCACAGCCCCAGTACCCGTCCACGCTGCGAGGCCGGGAAGAAACTGCCGATGTTCTTGCACAGCCCCGCCCAGCCGGTGGACTGCGCCAGCCCCTGGATCAGCATGCAGGTGGCGAAGATCGGGAAAGTCGCGTAGCTGCCCATCACCACCGCGGCCGCCGCCGAGATCAGCAGCCCGCCCAGCACCACCACGCGGGGGCCGAAACGGTCGGCGAGCATGCCCCAGGTGAACTGGCCCACGGCGTAGGCGGCCAGGTAGATCGCGTCGAGGTTGGCCATGGCGGCCTTGTCGAGCATGAAATTCGGATCCTCGCCGATGCCGAGCTTGGCCACCGAGAAGGCCTTGCGGGTGAAGTAGAAGGCGGCGTAGGCCAGCCAGGTGATCGCGAAGATCTGCACGCGCCAACGCTTGATGGCGCCCAGGGATTGATTCATTGACTCTGACCTCTTGCTTGAGTGTGCCGGCAGAATGTGAAGAAACGCCTGTCTTGTTGTTGTGTTGCGCACTGCGTGACGGAGGGACGTCACCTGGTCAGATGGCGGTGGTGCCGCCATGGCCGACATGCCGCCGCTTGTGGCAGCGTGGTCGGGTTGAAACACATGGAAACAGCTGCTGACTGATAAATAAAATCGATTTATTGTATTTCACAAATAAGCCCAGCTTTTAAGTGGAGTGTTCGATGTCGGTCTCCCATGCTCAACTCAAGGCCTTCCATGCGGTCGCCGAACAGGGCAGCTTCACCCGTGCGGCACAGAAGCTGTTTTTGACCCAGCCGGCGGTGTCCGACCAGGTGCGCAAGCTCGAGGAGCGCTTCGGCGTGCTGCTGTTTCAGCGCAACAAGCGCTCGGTGCAGCTCACCGACCTGGGCGAGCGCCTGCTGGGGGTGACCCAGCGCCTGTTCGCCTGCGAGGCCGAAGCGGTGGAGCTGCTGCAGGACTCCCGCGCCCTGCACACCGGCAGCCTGACCCTGGCGGTGGACGCGCCGGTGCACGTGCTGCCGCAGATCGCCCGGTTCTGCCAGCGGTATCCGGGGATCCAGGTGAAGATCGAGACCGGCAACACCGACGAGTCGCTGGCCCGGCTGTTCAGCTACCAGGCGGACCTGGCCCTGCTCGGGCGCGATGTCGATGACGAGCGGTTGTTTTGCGTGCCGATGCGGCGCGACCCGATGGTGGCGTTCGTCTCGCACAACCATCCGTGGGCCAGCCGGGGGCAGATCAGCCTGGCGGACCTGGACGACACGCCGTTGGTGCTGCGTGAGCCGGGGTCGGTGACGCGGCAAACATTGGAGGAGGAGATGCAGCGGGCTGGGCTGCGGATCCGGCCGGCGATCCAGGTCGAGGGGCGGGAGGCGGCGCGGGAG
>NZ_QJRP01000002.1 GCF_003205295.1 Pseudomonas mosselii | reverse complement strand
AATCTGAGCCATGATCAAACTCTTCAGTTCAATACTGCTTGGGTTTTTAAGAAACCCTAAACTTGGCTCAGCAATCTCAAATGACTATGTGATTTCTCGCATGGCCACTTGTGATGCTGATAATCTTGGCGACTATCAGTCCATACTCACAAGCACCCACACGAATTGCTTGATTCAATTTGTTAAAGAGCGTTTGGTTAAGAGCCTTTCGTCTCAACCGAGGCGCGCATTCTACGCCTTCCTCACTTGCTGTCAAGCGTTTATTTTGAAGTTTTTCGTTCAACTTCAAACACTTGACTCGCTGCGATCTCTCGTAGCGGGAGGCGAATCATACAGCGTTACAACCTGCTGTCAACTGCCTTTTTCACCGCTGCCGATCAGATGATCGAAGCACCTCCGCAACCCTCTACAACAATCAACTCATTGATACTCAAGGAGTTTTTCGTTCCGATGTCGCTGGAAGTGGGGCGCATTATAAGGGGATCTGACAGGGCGTCAACCGTTAATTTCATAAAAATCAAAAAGATCGGACCAGGAGCCCGGGTACCTATATAAGCAGCCCCAAAACAAAAGCGGGGAGGCCTGTCGGCCTCCCCGCTTCTATATAGCTACACCTGAAGACAATCACTCAGCCTTGAGGCTAACCCGGGCAAACGCCTTCTTGCCCGCCTGGCACACGTGAGTCGCGCCAATAACAAACATGAAGTCACGGTCGACCACCGCACCATCCACCTTGACCGCACCAGCGCCGAGCAGATCCCGCGCCTGCGCCGAGTTCTTCACCAGGCCGGCCCGGTTCAGCACGGCAGCGATCGGCAGATCCTCAGTGGCAGCCACTTCGATTTCCGGCAGATCCTCCGGCAACTCGCCTTCCTTCATGCGGTTGCCCGCGGCACGGTGGGCATTGGCCGCGGCCTCTTCACCATGGAAGCGGGCCACAATCTCCTCGGCCAGCTTGATCTTGATGTCGCGCGGGTTGGCGCCGTTCTCGACATCCTTACGGTACTGATCGATCTCTTCCATCGAACGGAAGCTCAGCAGCTCGAAGTAACGCCACATCAAGGTGTCGGGAATCGACACAAGCTTGCTGTACATCACCCCGGGCGCTTCCTGGATGCCGACATAATTACCCAGCGACTTGGACATCTTCTTCACGCCATCCAGCCCTTCAAGCAACGGCATGGTGACGATGTTCTGCGCCTCCTGCCCGTAGGCGCGCTGCAGCTCGCGCCCCATCAGCAGGTTGAACTTCTGGTCGGTGCCACCCAGTTCGACATCGGCCTTCAAGGCGACAGAGTCGTAACCCTGCACCAGCGGGTAGAGGAACTCATGGATCGCGATCGGCTGGTTGGTGGTATAGCGCTTGTCGAAGTCGTCGCGCTCGAGCATGCGCGCCACGGTGTACTGCGAGGCCAGCCGAATGAAGTCGGCAGGCGTGAGCTTGTCCATCCAGGTGGAGTTGAACGCCACCTCGGTCTTGGCCGGGTCGAGGATCTTGAACACCTGCTGCTTGTACGTCTCGGCGTTGTCCAGCACCTGCTCGCGGGTCAGCGGCGGACGGGTAGCACTCTTGCCGCTCGGGTCGCCGATCATGCCGGTGAAGTCGCCGATCAGGAAGATGACCTGATGCCCCAGCTCCTGGAACTGGCGCAGCTTGTTGATCAGCACCGTGTGCCCCAGGTGCAGGTCGGGCGCAGTTGGATCGAAGCCCGCCTTGATGCGCAGCGGTTGACCGCGCTTGAGCTTCTCCACCAGTTCCGATTCGACCAGTACCTCTTCCGCACCGCGCTTGATAAGCGCCAGCTGCTCTTCAACCGACTTCATAGACAGACCCGCAACGCTAGGATTCAAGGGGAGCCAACCATACAAGATCGGCCATCAAATACAAGTTTCGCAAAGGATTGTGACCCGAACGGCGCACCGCAACGTCTACGCGCCCTTGCGTGAGAATGGATTTGGTTATATTTTATACAGTTATTTCATCTTCATCATGTCATTCATCTTTTCCATTTCACCTTTTTCAAAGTCACCTCACCTATGACCAACGAACCGCCTAAAGCGCCCCCGCTTTATCCGAAAAGCCATCTGTTGGCCGCCAGCGGCATTGCCGCCCTCCTCAGCCTGGCCTTGCTGGTCTTCCCTTCCAGCGAAGTGGAAGCCAAGAAAACCACCCTCAGCCTGGAGCTCGAGAGCCCGGCGGAACAGCTCAAGGACGAGTCCCGCAGCGCCCCCCTCGTAGAGGCCGGGCAGAGCAGCGACTCGCCATTCGCCCAGATCGACGGCGCCGAACCTGAGACCGCCAAGGCGGAACCGGCGCCGGCCCCCGCCGCCAAGCCGGAAGAAAAAGCCCCGGGCCACCGCGAAGTGGTGGTCAGCCGTGGTGACACGCTTTCCACCCTGTTCAACAAGGTCGGCCTGCCGGCCAACGTCGTCCACGACGTGCTGGCGAGCAACAAGCAGGCCAAGCAGTTCAGCCAGCTCAAGCATGGCCAGGTGTTGCAGTTCGAACTCGACAAGGACGGCCAGCTGACCAGCCTGCACAGCAAGGTCAGCAACCTCGAGACCATCCGCCTGAACAGGACCGACAAAGGCTTTGCTTTTGAGCGCGAGGTCAGCAAGCCGGTGGTCCGTACCGCCTACGCCCATGGCGTGATCAAGAGCTCGCTGTCCGCCTCCGCCCAGCGCGCCGGCCTGTCCCACAGCATGACCATGGACATGGCGCGCATCCTCGGCTACGACATCGACTTCGCCCAGGACATCCGCCCTGGCGATGAATTCGACGTGGTCTACGAGCAGAAGATGATGGACGGCAAGGTAGTCGGTACCGGCAACATCCTCTCCGCCCGCTTCACCAACCGCGGCAAGACCTACACAGCCGTGCGCTACACCAACAAGCAGGGCAACACCAACTACTACACCGCCGACGGCAACAGCCTGCGCAAGGCGTTCATCCGCACCCCGGTGGACTTCGCCCGCATCAGCTCGCGCTTCTCCGCTGGTCGCAAGCACCCGATCCTCAACAAGATCCGTGCGCACAAGGGCGTCGACTACGCCGCGCCACGCGGCACGCCGATCAAGGCCGCCGGCGACGGTCGCATCGAGCTGGCCGGCCGCCGCGGTGGCTACGGCAACACCGTGATCATCGCCCACGGCAATTCCTACAAGACGCTCTATGGCCACATGCAGGGTTTCGCCAAAGGCATCAAGACCGGTTCCAGCGTGAAACAGGGGCAGATCATCGGCTATATCGGCACCACCGGCCTGTCGACCGGCCCGCACCTGCACTACGAGTTCCAGGTCAACGGCGTGCACGTTGACCCGCTGAGCCAGAAGGTGCCCATGGCAGACCCGATTGCCAAGGCCGAGCGCCAGCGCTTCAACCAGCAGAGCCAGCCCCTGATTGCCCGCATGGATCAGGAAAAGGCCACCCTGCTCGCCGCCAACAAGCGCTGATATGGCGCGCTACCTGGGGGTGATGTCCGGCACCAGCCTCGACGGCCTGGACATCGCCCTGATCGAGCAAGACGAGCAGCTGCGACTGCTCGCCACCCATTACATCCCCATGCCCGTCGACCTGCGCCAGGACCTGCTCGGCCTTTGCGCCAGCGGCCCCGACGAGATTGCCCGTGCGGCCCTGGCGGAAAACCGCTGGGCCACCCTGGCAGCACAGGGTATCAATCACCTGCTAACCACCCAGGGCTTGGCGCCCGACGCCATCCGCGCCATCGGTAGCCATGGCCAGACGGTTCGCCATGAGCCAGCCCGCGGCTTCACCGTGCAGATCGGCAACCCGGCCCTGCTGGCCGAGCTCACCGGTATCTGCGTGGTCGGCGACTTCCGCCGCCGCGACGTGGCGGCTGGCGGCCAGGGCGCACCTTTGGTGCCGGCGTTTCACGAAGCCCTGTTCGGCCATCTCGGCCAACGCCTGGCAATCCTCAACGTAGGTGGGTTCAGCAACCTGAGCCTGATCGAGCGCGACCAGCCGGTGCACGGCTTCGACTGCGGCCCGGGTAACGTGCTGCTGGATGCCTGGATCGAGCGCAAGCAGGGCCAGGCCTTCGATGCCAACGGTGCCTGGGCGGCCAGTGGTAGCGTCCGTCAGGACCTGCTGAACGCTTTGCTGAGCGACCCGTTCTTCGCCGGCAACGGCCCGAAGAGCACCGGTCGCGAGGTATTCAACCTGCCCTGGCTGGATGCACACCTGGCGCGCCTGCCGGCGTACCGTGACGAAGATGTCCAGGCCACCCTGCTGGAACTGACGGCGAGCAGCATCATCGACTCGCTGCGCCAGGCCCAGGACGGCACCGAGGCCTTGCTGGTCTGTGGTGGAGGTGCGCGCAACGGCGCATTGATGGCGCGCCTGGCGGCCCTGCTGCCGAGCGCCAAGGTCGCCAGCACCGCGGCACATGGCGTGGACCCCGACTGGGTCGAGGCCATGGCCTTCGCCTGGCTGGCCCATTGCTGCCTGGAGGGCATCCCGGCCAACCGCCCCAGCGTGACCGCCGCCCACGGCCTGCGTATCCTCGGCGCGATCTACCCCGCCTGAGCAACTGGCAGAATGCAAAACGCCGCGCAATTGCGCGGCGTTTTCACAGCAGGGCCCGGATCAGATCGAGAACGACGAACCACAACCGCAGGTGGTGGTGGCGTTCGGGTTCTTGATCACGAAGCGCGAACCTTCCAGGCCTTCCTGGTAGTCGACTTCGGCGCCAGCCAGGTACTGGTAACTCATCGGGTCGACAACCAACGCTACGCCTTCGCGCTCGACGATGGTGTCGTCATCGGCCACGTCTTCATCAAAGGTGAAACCATACTGGAAGCCCGAGCAGCCGCCGCCGGTCACGAACACACGCAGCTTCAGCCGCTCGTTGCCCTCTTCGCTGACCAGGGTTTTCACCTTGTGCGCAGCCCCGGGAGTGAACTCCAAAGCCGTGGGGGTGAAGGTTTCGACGCTCATGTTGATTCTCCCGGCGCAGTGCCGCCATAAAACTCGATGGCGGGTATTATCCGCTTGTCCGAGAAAATCGGTCAAGAATTGTGCGGCTTTAGTCGCCCCCATGAAAAAGGCCCGCGCAAGGCGGGCCCTGGCAACGACCGGCGGCTTACGGCAGCAGCCCGGCGTGGGACAGGCCCATGCGCTCGTCGAGCCCGAACAGGATGTTGAGGTTCTGCACCGCCTGGCCCGACGCGCCCTTGACCAGGTTGTCAATCACCGACAGCACCACCACCAGGTCACCGCCCTGAGGCCGGTGCACGGCGATGCGGCAGACGTTGGCACCGCGCACGCTGCGGGTTTCCGGATGGCTGCCGGCCGGCATCACGTCGACGAACGGTTCGTTGGCGTAGCGTTTCTCGAACAGTGCCTGCAGGTCGACCGAGGTATCGGCGACCGTCGCGTACAGGGTGGCATGAATACCACGGATCATCGGGGTCAGGTGCGGCACGAAGGTCAGGCCGATGTCCTTGCCTGCAGCCTGGCGCAAGCCCTGGCTGATCTCCGGCAGGTGACGGTGGCCCTTGACCGCGTAGGCCTTCATGCTCTCACCGGCCTCGCAGAACAGCGAACCCACCGCAGCGCCACGCCCGGCACCGCTGACGCCCGACTTGCAGTCGGCGATCAGCCGCGACGGGTCGGCCAGGCCGGCTTCCAGCAGTGGCAGCAAGCCCAGCTGGGTGGCGGTCGGGTAGCAACCCGGCACGGCGATCAGGCGCGCCTGGCGGATCTTCTCGCGGTTCACTTCGGGCAGGCCGTAGACGGCGTCCTTGAGCAGCTCAGGCGCGCCATGGGGCTGGCCGTACCACTTGCCCCATTCGACGGCGTCCTGCAGGCGGAAGTCGGCGGACAGGTCGATGACCTTGGTGCCGGCCGCCAGCAGCTCGCCCGCCAGGGCGTGGGCGACGCCGTGGGGCGTGGCGAAGAACACCACGTCGCAGGCCGCCAGGGCCTTGCTGTCCGGCACGCTGAACGCCAGGCCGTCGTAGTGACCGCGCAGGTTCGGGTACATGTCGGCAACCGCCACGCCCGCCTCGGAGCGCGAGGTGATGACCGCCACCTCGGCCTGTGGGTGCTGCGCCAGCAGACGCAGCAGTTCGACACCGGTGTAACCCGTGCCGCCGACGATACCGACCTTGATCATGACGCTTGCCCCTTATCAACGAGACCACTGGAAAGCGCACGATAATAGGGGGCCGGGGCGCCTGTAACAACTCTTGGGATGACCCTTCGGGCCCTTGGCCTCTACTATCTGACGACCGTGAAAACCTGAAGGAACTCCCCATGCTCTATCTATGGATCAAGGCGCTGCATATCGTCAGCGTGGTCTGCTGGTTCGCCGGCCTGTTCTACCTGCCACGCCTGTTCGTCTATCACGCCCAGAGCCAGGACAGCATCAGCCTCGAACGCTTCATCACCATGGAGCGCAAGCTGTACCGGGGCATCATGAACCCGGCGATGATCGCCACCTATGTGTTCGGCGGCTGGATGCTGTACCTGAACCCCGGCTGGCTGAGCCAGGGCTGGCTGCACGCCAAGCTCACCCTGGTGGCCCTGCTCACCGTCTACCATCACATGTGCGGCGCCCAGCGCAAACGCTTCGCCGCCGGCACCAACACCCGCAGCCATGTGTACTACCGCTGGTTCAACGAGGCACCGGTGCTGATGCTGCTGGGCGTCGTAATTCTCGTGGTGGTCAAACCGTTCTGACGATATCCACCCGCCTACAGGAGTTTCGCCATGTCCCTGCCCGCCTCGCTCGAACAACGCCTGCACCTGCCCCTGGTGGCGGCGCCGATGTTCCTGATTTCCAATCCCCGGCTGGTGCTCGCCTGCTGCGCCAATGGCGTGGTGGGCAGCTTCCCGGCACTGAACCAGCGTGACAGCGCAGGGTTCAAGACCTGGCTGGAGGAAATCGAGGCAGGGCTGGCCGAACTGCAGGCGCCCGCGCCCTACGCGGTCAACCTGATCGTGCACCCGACCAACCCGCGCCTGCAGACCGACCTGGCATTGTGCGTCGAACATCGTGTGCCCATCGTCATCACCAGCCTCGGCGCAGTGAAGGAGGTGGTCGACGCGGTGCACGGCTATGGTGGCCTGGTGTTCCATGACGTGACCACCCGTCGCCACGCCGAGAAGGCCGCCGAGGCGGGCGTCGACGGGCTGATCGCCGTGGCGGCGGGCGCCGGCGGCCATGCCGGGACCTGGAGCCCGTTCGCCTTGGTCGCGGAGATCCGCCAGTTCTTCGACAAGACCCTGCTGCTGGCCGGTTGCCTGAACCACGGCCATGAACTGCTGGCCGCGCAGTTGCTGGGGGCCGACCTCGGCTACATGGGCACCCGCTTCATCGCCACCCACGAAAGCCAGGCCCAGGACGCCTACAAGCAGATGATCCTGGACGCCGGGGCCGCCGATATCGTGCATACCCCGGCGGTGTCCGGCATCCCCGCCAGTTTCCTGCGCCAGAGCCTGGAGCAGGCCGGCTACGACCTGGCGGCACTGAAGAGCGGCCATGAAGCCGGCAAGCTCAAACCCCTGGATGAAGAGGCCAAGGCCTGGAAGACCGTCTGGTCGGCCGGCCAGGGGGTCGGTGAGATCCATGACCTGCCCACGGCCGGCGAACTGATCGGGCGCTTGCACAACGAATACCGGACAGCCCTGGAGCGTAGCCAGCAGCTGCACCGCAACGCCTTGTAGCAATTCGGCCACGCTGTAAACTAGGCGCCCCTTTCGCCCCAGGAGCCTTGCATGACCCGTTACGCCATGATCACCGGAGCTTCCAGCGGCCTGGGCCTGGCCCTGGCGGAGGCCCTGGCACGGCGCGGGCGCAACCTGATCCTGGTGGCACGCCAGCGCGAGACGCTGGAGCCGGTGGCCATCGAACTGACCCAACGCTTTGGCGTGGAAGTCCTGTTCCGCGCCTGTGACCTCAGCCAGCCCCTGCGCCTGTCAGGCTTCGTGCTCGAGCTGGAGGAAGGCGAGCGGCGCATCGACCTGCTGGTGAACTGCGCGGGGCAGCGTACCTATGGGCCGTTCCTGGCCCATGAGTGGGCCGATGAACAGGACCTGCTCGAGGTCAATATCCTCGCCCTGAGCCGCCTGTGCCATGCCATCGGCAACCTGATGGCGATCCAGGGCGGCGGACAGATCCTCAATGTCGCGGGGCTGGCCGGGGTCGCACCGGGTCCGTGGATGGCTGCCTACGCGGCGAGCAAGGCCTATGTGCTGAGTTTTTCCGAGGCCCTGCGCGAGGAGCTGCGGCGTACCGGGATCAAGGTCTCGGTGCTGTGCCCGGGGCCGGTGCGCTCGGCCAGGCGCCGCATCCCCCGGCTCGATGGCAACAGCCGCTGCCTGAGCCCCGAGGAAATCGCCCTGTACACCGTCCGCGCCCTGGACCGTAACCGCGCGCTGATCCTGCCCGGCCGGCGCAACCGCTGGCTGGCCTTCGCCCCGCGCCTGCTGCCCCGCTGGCTGACGCGCAAGCTGGCCGGGATGATCCATCGCCGCTATTGCCCGATCGGCATGGAATAGCCACTGGGCGAGCGGCGGCGGGCTCAGTACACTCAGCCCCGACACTCACCATGGAGCACGTGCTGTGGACGATTTATTCCTCAGAATCATCAACCGGGAGATCCCGGCGAAGATCATCTACGAAGACGACCAGGTTCTGGCCTTCCACGATATCGCCCCCCAGGCCCCGGTCCATTTCCTGGTCATCCCGAAGAAACACATCCGCACCCTCAACGACCTGACCGAAGAGGACAAAGGCCTGGCCGGCCACATCCTGTTCACCGCCCAGCGCCTGGCCCGGGAACTCGGCTGCGAAGAGGGCTTCCGGGTGGTGATGAACTGCAACGAGCAGGGCGGCCAGACCGTCTACCACATCCACATGCACGTGCTTGGTCAGCGCCAGATGCACTGGCCGCCGGGCTGATCCAAGGCAAGCCTGCCCAGGGCTATTGAGGTAGACTGTCGGGCATCACTTCAGCGGAGGTGCCCGATGGCTACCGAACGTCACTACTCGCCGCTCGACCGCTTGTTGCTGCAGGCCGATACCGCCATGCGCACCTTGCTGCCCTTCAGCGGCCAACCCGCCCGCCCTTCCCCGGCGATCATCCAGCCGGACGCCGAACTCGATGAGCAACAGACCCGCCATATCGCCGGCCTGATGCGCATCAACCACACCGGCGAAGTCTGCGCCCAGGCGCTGTACCAGGGCCAGGCCCTGACCGCCAAGCTGCCACAGGTGCGCAAAGCCATGGAGCATGCGGCGGAAGAAGAAATCGACCACTTGGCCTGGTGCGAACAGCGCATTCGCCAGCTCAACAGCCACCCCAGCGTGCTCAACCCGGTGTTCTACGGCCTGTCGTTCGGCATCGGCGCACTCGCCGGTCTGGTCAGCGACAAGGTCAGCCTGGGCTTCGTCGCCGCCACCGAGCATCAGGTGTGCAAGCATCTGGACGAACACCTGGAACAGATCCCCGAGAACGACGGCAAGTCCCGCGCCATCCTCGAGCAGATGCGCGTTGACGAAGAACACCACGCCGAGTCCGCGCTGGAAGCCGGCGGCTACCGTTTCCCGGCCCCCGTGCGCTTTGGCATGAGCCTGCTGGCCAAGGTCATGACCAAGAGCACCTACCGAATCTGAGACTCGCAGCATGGAACGTTTCGACGCCAGGGACCTGGCGCGCGCAGTAAGCGCCGGTGTGCTGCAGCCGGGGCAGGATCAAGCCCTGGTGGCCTTCCTGCGCCAGCAGCCGGAAAGCCGTGCCAGCTTCCAGCTGGCCCACGTTGCCTTCTACCTCGGGGCCCTGCTGATCATGGGCGCCATGGGCTGGCTACTCACCGAAGCCTGGATGCGCATAGGCGACGTCGCGTTGCTTGCCATCTCCCTGGTCTACATTACCGGACTCACCCTGTTCGCCCTCTCCCTGCAACGTCGCACCCAACCCATAGCAGCCGGTGTGCTGGCCGCCGTGGCCGTGAGCATCGTACCGTTGGCGGTTTTCGCAATCGAGCGTTTGCTCGGTTGGTGGCCAATGAACGATATCAGAGGCGGCTACGACTGGTACTTCAGCCATGTGCAGGGTGGCTGGGTGGTAATGGAGTTGGCGACAGTGCTGGCCGGCCTGCTGATGCTGCGCCTCATCCCCCTGCCTTTCATCGTCATGCCGATCGCCGTTGCCTTGTGGTTCATGTCCATGGATCTGAGTGAATGGTTCTACGGTGAGGTATTCGACTGGAAACAACGGCGCACGGTGTCGCTGTGGTTCGGCCTCGGCCTGCTGCTGGTATTCGTCGTGATCGACGGGCGCACCAAACGGGACTATGCCTTCTGGGGCTATCTCGCCGGGCTGGCGGCGTTCTGGGGCGGGCTGACGCTGTTGGACAGCGGCAGTGAATGGGGCAAGTTCCTGTACTGCCTGATCAATCTGGGGCTGATGGGCCTGGCAGTGTTGCTGCGCCGGCCGTTGTTCATGGTATTTGGAGCGATGGGCGTGGCGGTCTACCTTGGGCATCTTTCCCACGAGGTGTTCGCCGACTCATTGCTGTTCCCGGTCGTACTGAGCCTGATCGGCCTGGGTGTGATCGCCCTGGGCGTGCTCTACCAGAAACGCCGGGAAGCCATGAGCGAACGCCTGCGGGCCAGTATTCCCCCCGGCCTGTTGCAATGGCTGCCAGCACTGCGTCGTTGACCATGCGGCTGTCCATCATCCGATTGCTGCAAAGTCTGGCGCTGAGTCCGGTGGCCTATCTTTTCGTTTGCCTGATGGTCGCCAGTATCGGGCAAAGCGCTTTCAGCCTGGAACTGCCGACGCTTACCGACCCTGACAGCAACAGCACCGTCGAGCTGTTGCTCGGCACGCTGCCCGCGCAGCTGCTGTTCCTGCTGCTCAGCGTGTTTTTAGCCAGCCGCCAACTGCTGGTCGGCACGTTCGTGCTCGCTGGCACTTTGGCTGCGTGGCTGCAGTGCCAGGTGTTTGCCGAACACTTCGGCACCACCTGGAGCAGCAGCGAAATCCTCATCCTGCTCGGGGTGAATACGCCCTGGCTGGTGCTTGCGCTGATCCCGGGGCTCGCGTTGCTGCTGGGTGTCGAACGCCTGCACAAGCAAAGCGCCTGACCGGCAGGCGCTGCCTTCGATCAACCGAGCTCGACGATTTCGTAACCGTGGGTGATCTCGACGCCCGCGCGATCCAGCATGATCGAGGCCGAGCAGTACTTCTCTGCCGACAGCTCCACCGCACGCTTGACCTGCGCCTCCTTCAACCCGCGGCCCTTGACCACGAAGTTGAGGTGGATCTTGGTGAACACCTTGGGGTCCTCATTGGCGCGTTCGGCTTCCAGGAAGGCCTCGCAGCTTTCCACAGCCTGGCGCGACTTCTTGAGAATACTGACCACATCGAAGCTGCTGCAGCCACCAAGGCCGAGCAGGAGCATCTCCATCGGGCGCACGCCCAGGTTGCGGCCTCCGGCTTCAGGTGGGCCGTCCATGACCACGACGTGGCCGCTCCCCGATTCGCCAAGGAACATCGCTTCACCGGCCCACTGGATGCGTGCCTTCATCTATCCGGACTCCCGATCTCGTAAAAGGGTGTCAGCTTAGACCTTGCGAGGCTGTCGGAAAAGCTCAAGCCGCGTCGCTTTTGTGCCGATTCAAGTTGAAGTGTCTGATAAGCTGGCGCCAAATGACTGGCGCATGCTGCCAGACAGCCTCCATAAAAAGCCAATGCGTCGCATCGAACAGGATTTCGTGATGGTCTCATCAGCCCTGCCACCCAAGATCAAGAACATCGACAAGCTGCTGGCCCACTGCCAACGCCGTCGGTACACCGCCAAGAGCAACATCATCTGTGCCGGCGACCGGGCCGAGACCCTGTCGTTCATCATCAAGGGCTCGGTGACCATCCTGATCGAGGACGACGACGGCCACGAGATGATCATCGCCTACCTCAACAGTGGTGACTTCTTCGGCGAACTGGGGCTGTTCGAGCCAGCCGGCCAGGAACATCAGCGCAGCGCCTGGGTGCGCGCCAAGACCGAGTGCGAAGTGGCCGAGATCGGTTACGAAAAATTCCGTGAGCTGGTACGCCTGGAGCCGGAAATCCTCTATGCCCTCGGCAGCCAGATGGCCCAGCGCCTGCGCAACACCACCCGCAAGGTCGGCGACCTGGCGTTTTTCGATGTCACCGGCCGGGTCGCCCGCTGCCTGCTCGACCTGTGCAAGCAACCCGACGCCATGACCCACCCCGACGGCATGCAGATCAAGATCACCCGCCAGGAGATCGGTCGTATCGTCGGTTGCTCACGGGAAATGGTCGGCCGCGTCCTCAAGGACCTCGAGGAGCGCAGCTTGGTGCAAGTCAAGGGTAAGACCATGGTGGTCTACGGCACCCGTTAATCCTTCGGCAGTGCTGCCAGCACTTGCCTGTATGCCTGGCTAAGCCTCTCGAACCAGGGAGCGGCAGGCGCCACCTCGTGCAGGGCGATATGACTGTCGGCGCGGCAACGCTGATCCAGATCGCAGCACTCATTGAAGCGATTGACCGCCGCGACCATCGATTCGCGCTCGTTGTCCAGCAACAGTGCACCATGCACCAATACCACCGGGCGCTTGCCACCCAGCCCCTGGCGCCAGCGCTGGGCCGTGCCGACCAGTTTGCGGCCATTGAGGTTGACGTTGTAGCGGCCATCGCAGAATGCGCCGTCGATTTCCCCCACCGAGGCGACACCGCCCCATTCGCGCAGCACGTCGCACAGCGGCAGGCACAGACGCTCGTAAGCATTCTCGATGCGGCCATGGTCACCCTCGCTGTGCGGTGCCACGTAGACCAGCGCCACGTTCACGGTCGCATGGGATTGCGGCACGGGCTCACCACCGGTTTCACGCAGCAGCACCGGCCAGCCGGCGATGGCCAGCTCGGCACAGGCAGCCTCGAAGTTGTCCAGGCGACTCATGCGCCGAGGCATGACCAGGGCATGGTCGGTCGGGCGCCAGAACAGCACGCCGGATTCGCGTTCGCCGCGGCAGACGGCGGCCAGCAGGTCCTGTTCGGCGTGCAGGCCTTGTTCGACGGTGAGGGCAAGGGGCTGATCGGTCATTGATCCACCATTGATGTTGGATTCTATGGCCTCTTCGCGGGTAAACCCGCTCCCACAGGTGCTGCACACTCCTTGAGAGCGACAGAAATCCTGTGGGAGCGGGTTTACCCGCGAAAGGGCCGGAGCAGGCCTACAAAAAAGCCGGCGTAACGCCGGCTTCGTTTAAATCAGTCCAGTTGCTGAACGGTCTTCTTCACCTGTTCGGGGAAGAACAGCCGCTGCAGCTCCAACCCTGGCTGCTCGGCGCGCATGAACGCCTCGCCGACCAGGAACGAATACACCTCGTTGATTTCCATCAACTCGACATCGGCACGGTTGAGGATGCCGCTCTCGGTGATGGCCAGGCGATCGCGGGGGATACGCGGCAGCAGGTCGAGGGTAGTCTCCAGGCTGACTTCGAAGGTATGCAGGTTTCGGTTGTTGACCCCGACCAACGGTGTGTCGAGGGTCTTCAACGCACGTTCCAGCTCATCACCGTCATGCACTTCGACCAGCACATCGAGGCCGACGTCCTTGGCGGTGGCGGCCAGCTCGGCCATCTTCACATCGTCCAGCGCCGAGACGATCAGCAGCACGCAGTCGGCACCCAGGGCACGGGCTTCGACGATCTGGTACGGATCGACCATGAAGTCCTTGCGGATCACCGGCAGCGAAACGGCGGCACGCGCCTGCTGCAGGTAGACGTCGGCACCCTGGAAATAGTCCACGTCGGTCAGCACCGACAGACAGGTCGCTCCGCCCTTCTCGTAGCTGACGGCAATTTCCGCCGGCACGAAGTTTTCGCGAATCACGCCCTTGCTTGGCGAGGCCTTCTTGATTTCGGCGATCACAGCCGGCTGCTTGCGCGCAGCCTGCTCGATCAATGCCCTGGCAAAGCCACGGGGCGCATCGGCCGCCCTGGCCAGGCGTTCGAGTTCACCCAGGCTGACCCGAGCGCTGCGCTCGGCCACTTCCTGGAATTTGCGGGCGATGATCCTTTCCAGCACCGTCGGTACACTCATGCTTCGTTCTCCACCTTGAATACCGCGGTAAAGGCGCCCAGCTCCTGCAGTTTCTCCCAGGCCAGGCCGGTGTGCAGCACATCGTGGGCCAGTTCGACACCCTGGGCCAGGGTCATCGCGTGGTCGGCGGCGTACAGCGCCGCGCCGGCGTTGAGCACGATCATCTCGGCGGCCTTCTGGCCGTTCTCGGTCTTGCGCCGGCCCAGGGCGTCACGGATCAGATCCAGCGATGCCTGCGGCCCCTCGACCGCCAGGCCGTGCAGGCTCTGGCTCTTCATGCCGAGGTCTTCCGGCTCGACCCAGTACTCGGTGATCTGGTCATTCTTCAGTTCGGCAACGAAGGTCGGCGCGGCCAGGCTGAACTCGTCCAGGCCGTCCTTCGAATGCACCACCAGCACATGCTTGCTGCCCAGGCGCTGCAGCACCTCGGCCAACGGGCGGCACAGGGCTTGGGTGAAGACCCCGACCACCTGGTGTTTCACGCCGGCCGGATTCGTAAGCGGGCCGAGCATGTTGAACAGGGTGCGCAGCCCCAGGTCGCGGCGCGGGCCGGCGGCGTACTTCATGGCACTGTGATGGGTCTGGGCGAACATGAAACCGATGCCGAGGCTGTCGATGCAGCGGGCGACCTGGACCGGGGTCAGGTTCAGGTAGATGCCAGCGGCCTCCAGCAGGTCGGCGCTACCGCTCTTGCCGGAGACGGCGCGGTTGCCGTGCTTGGCCACGGTGCAGCCGGCCGCAGCCAGGACAAAAGCCGAAGCGGTCGACACGTTGAAGATGTTGGCGCCATCGCCACCGGTGCCGACGATGTCGACCACGCCGTCGAGGGTCTTCAGCTCGACCTTGTCGGCCAGCTCACGCATCACCGACACCGCGCCGACGATCTCGTCGATGCTTTCGCTCTTCATGCGCATGCCCATGAGGAAGGCGCCGATCTGCGCCTCGCTGCACTGGCCGGTCATGATCTGGCGCATGACGTCGCGCATTTCCTCGGTGGACAAATCCAGGTGGCCGACGATACGGCTCAAAGCGGTCTTGATATCCATGATCGGTCCTTAACGGCGTCCGCCGGTCTGCTTGAGGAAATTGGCGAACAGCTCGTGGCCCTGCTCGGTGAGGATGGATTCAGGGTGGAACTGTACCCCTTCGACGTTCAGGGTTTTATGACGCAGGCCCATGATTTCGTCGACAGAACCATCTGCGTGGGCGGTCCAGGCGGTCACTTCCAGGCAGTCGGGCAGGGTTTCGCGCTTGACCACCAGCGAGTGGTAGCGAGTCACGGTGAGCGGGTTGTTCAGGCCGGCGAACACGCCCAGGTCACGGTGCAGCACCGGGCTGGTCTTGCCATGCATCACCTGGCGGGCGCGCACCACGTCGCCGCCGAAGGCCTGGCCGATGGACTGGTGGCCCAGGCAGACGCCCAGGATCGGCAGCTTGCCAGCGAAGTGCAGGATGGCCTCGATGGAGACCCCGGCTTCGCTCGGCGTGCACGGGCCCGGGGAGACGACGATGCGCTCGGGGTTCAGGGCTTCGATCTGGGCGATGGTCATTTCGTCATTGCGAATGACCTTGACCTCGGCACCCAGCTCGCCAAGGTACTGCACGACGTTGTAGGTGAAGGAGTCGTAGTTGTCGATCATCAGTAACATCTGCAACGAACCTCTTGAATACTGACTTTTGATTCGAGCCTTCCGCTGCCGCTCATGAATGCGGCCGATCCCGCACGGGGCGGTTGACGGAACAAGGGGGGAAGGCAAACGGGGACGGGCCGGGCGAGCCGGCAGGAGAAAAAGTCAGGCGCGCCAACGCCAACGGGCGACGGCCTTGATAACGCGCATCAAAAGTTTGCTGACGATCAACACAGGGTAGGTCTCGTTCATACGTTCCGGGACAGTAACCTACCGGGGCGGCGGGTGCAATATGCCCCTAAACACGGGGAAACGAACGCAACGGTAGGCAAAGACCGGGAATTTGCTAAGGTCATCCGGCTTGCCCCGATAAAAACAATGAAAAGGATATCCATGCATGCTCAAGGCTCCCTTCCTGCGCACTTCCCTCGCTACCCTCGTGTTCGCCTGCAGCCAGGCCATCGCGGCGCCCTCCCCCTATAGCGCCTTGGTCGTCTTCGGCGACAGCCTGAGCGACGCCGGGCAGTTTCCCGACCTGACCGGCGGTACGGCGGGCATGCGCTTCACCAACCGCGATGCCGATGGCAACTATGCACCGGTCTCGCCGATGATCCTGGGTGGCAAGCTGGGCTTTTCCGCGACCAGCCTGGGGCCCTCGACGTCGCTGACCAACCAGTTGCAAGGCACGCCGGACGGAAGCAACTGGGCCGTGGGCGGCTATACCACGCAACAGATCCTCGACTCGATCACCGACACCTCGCAAGCCGTCATCCCACCCGGTCGCCCCGGCGCGGGCACGGTCCTGCGCGAGCGTGACGGCTACCTGGCCAACGGCCTGCGGGCCGACCCCAATGCCCTGTACTACCTGACCGGTGGCGGCAACGACTTCCTCCAGGGCCTGGTCAACAGCCCCGCCGACGCGGCCGCCGCCGGTGCCCGACTGGCGGCCAGCGCCCAGGCGCTGCAACAGGGCGGCGCGCGCTACATCATGGTCTGGCTGCTGCCAGACCTGGGGCAGACACCGAACTTCAGCGGCACACCCCAGCAAGGGCCGTTGTCGCAGCTGTCCGGCGTGTTCAACCAGTCGCTGGTCAACCAGCTCGGGCAGATCGACGCCCAGATCATCCCGCTGAATGTCCCGGTACTGCTGCGCGAGGCCCTGGCCAGCCCCGCCCAGTTCGGCCTGGCCGCCGACCAGAACCTGGTCGGCACCTGCTACAGCGGCGACGGCTGCGTGGGCAACCCCATCTACGGAGCGAACGGTACGACGCCGGACCCGAGCCGGCTGCTGTTCAACGACTCGGTGCACCCGACCATCGCCGGCCAGCAACTGATTGCCGACTATGCCTATTCGATCCTCGCCGCCCCCTGGGAGCTGACCCTGCTGCCGGAAATCGCCCACGCCAGCATCCGCGCCCACCAGGATGAACTGCGCAACCAGTGGCAGACGCCCTGGCAGGCGGTCGGCCAATGGCAGGCGTTCGTCGCCACCGGCGGCCAGGACCTGGACTTCGGCAGCCAGCGCAGCGCCGCCAGCGGCGACGGGCGCGGCTACAACCTGACCCTCGGCGGCAGCTACCGGCTCGATGACGCCTGGCGCGTGGGGCTGGCGGCGGGCATGTACCGGCAAAAGCTCGAGGCCGGCCAGGAAGATTCCGACTACAAGCTCGACAGCTACCTGGCCAGCGCCTTCGCCCAGTTCCGTCAGGATCGCTGGTGGGCCGACACGGCACTGACCGCCGGGCACCTGGACTATCGCGACCTCAAGCGCACCTTCGCCTTGGGCGTTGGTGAGCGCAGCGAGAAAGGCGACAGCGATGGCGAAGCCTGGGCCGTCACCGGCCGGGTGGGCTACAACCTGGCGGCCGAGAGCAGCCGCTGGCAACTGGCGCCGTTCATCAGCGCCGACTATGCGCGGGTCAAGGTCGATGGGTATGACGAGAAGAGCGGCCGCTCCACGGCGCTCGGCTTCGACGATCAGGAGCGCACATCACGCCGGCTGGGGGCCGGCCTGCTGGGGAGCGTGCAGCTCCTGCCGACGACCCGGCTGTTTGCCGAGGTGGCCCGCGAGCACGAGTTTGAAGACGACCAGCAGGACTTGCGCATGCACCTTACCAGCCTGCCGGCGAACGACTTCACCCTGACCGGGTATACGCCGCACAGCAACCTGACCCGCGCCAGCCTGGGGCTGACCCATGAACTGGTGCCGGGGGTGAACCTGCGGGGGAACTACAACTGGCGCAAGAGTGATGAGTTGACCCAGCAAGGGGTGAGCCTGGGGGTCAGCGTCGACTTCTAGCTCTTTGGGGCCGCTCTGCGGCCCATTCGCGGCTAAAGCCGCTCCTACAGGTACTACGCCAATCTGTGGGAGCGGCTTTAGCCGCGAATGGGCTGCAAAGCAGCCCCAATCGATCTACTTGACGGAGGTCTGCTCGGCCAGCGCCACCGCACGGAACATCGCCCGGCGCTTGTTGATGGTCTCTTCCCACTCCAGCGCCGGCACCGAGTCGGCGACGATGCCGCCACCGGCCTGCACATGCAGTTCGCCGTCCTTGATCACCGCGGTGCGGATGGCGATGGCGGTGTCCATGTTGCCGTTCCAGGCAAAGTAGCCCACCGCGCCGCCGTAGACACCGCGCTTGACCGGCTCCAGCTCGTCGATGATCTCCATGGCACGGATCTTCGGCGCACCGGAGAGGGTGCCGGCCGGCAGGATCGCCCGCAGCGCGTCCATGGCCGTCAGCCCGTCACGCAGTTGGCCGGTGACGTTGGACACGATATGCATGACGTTCGAGTACCGCTCGATCACCATTTTCTCGGTCAGGCGCACGCTGCCGGTGGCCGACACCCGGCCCACGTCATTGCGGCCCAGGTCGATGAGCATCAGGTGCTCGGCGATTTCCTTGTCGTCCGACAGCAGGTCGTCTTCCAGCGCCCGGTCGGCTTCTTCGGTGGTCCCGCGTGGGCGGGTACCGGCGATCGGGCGCACGGTGACCAGGTTGTCCTCGACCCGCACCAGCACTTCCGGCGAACTGCCGACCACATGGAAGTCGCCGAAGTTGAAGAAGTACATGTAGGGCGTCGGGTTGAAGCAGCGCAGCGCCCGGTACAGGTCGATGGGCGCGGCCTTGAAGTCGATGGACATGCGCTGGGACGGTACCACCTGCATGCAATCGCCGGCCAGGATGTACTCCTTGATCCGGCCCACGGCGTTTTCGTAGTCGGCTTGTGTGTAGCTGGAGCGGAACGCCGGCTCGGCGGCCATCGGCCCGCTCAGGTCCAGGCCACGGCGCGGGGTGATCGGCTGGCGCAGGGTGTCCAGAAGCCCCTGCAGGCGAGCCTGGCCTTGCTCGAAGGCCTGCGCCTGGGCCGGGTCGACCAGCACGATGGCGTGCATCTTGCCCGCCAGGTTGTCGAACACCACCACGGCATCGGAGACCATCAGCAGGATATCCGGCACCCCAAGCGGATCCGGGTTGGGGCTGGCGCCCAGGCGTTTCTCCACATAGCGCACGCAGTCGTAGCCGAAATAGCCCACCAGGCCACCGTTGAAACGTGGCAAGCCAGGAATGTCGGCGACCTTGTAGCGATCCTTGAACGCCTCGACGAAGGCCAGCGGATCCTCGACGTCGTGGCTTTCCACCTCGACGCCATCCTGCAGGATGCTGACGTGGTAACCATGCACCCGCAGCACGGTGCGCGACGGCAGGCCGATCATCGAATAGCGGCCCCACTTCTCGCCGCCCTGCACGGACTCGAGCAGGTAGGAGTTGGGTTGGTCGGCCAGCTTCAGGTAGATCGACAGCGGCGTGTCGAAGTCGGCCAGGGTTTCGCAGGCCAGGGGAATGCGGTTGTAGCCGGCAGCGGCCAGGCGCAGAAATTCTTCGCGGGTCATGTGTAGCCTCGGGGCAAGCAGCAATGGGGAGCGGGCAAACGGATGTACCGGCAGGCGCCGGTGGGCAGGCGTCAGGCGCGCCAGCGCCAGCGGGCCAGGGCCTTGATGACTTTCATCCAGAATTTGCCGGTAACCACCACGTTGTTGTCTCTGCTTTGCGGGGCTTGAAGGTCCGCCAACGTTATCCCAGTGTCGGTGACTAAGCAACCGGGCAGCAGCAGGCGCAGGTCGTCAATGACCAGGCTGGGCGACTCGTCGTCGATCGGCCGGCCATGGTTGTAGCCGTAGCTCAGGCCGACGCACTGGACGCCGGCGGCCTTGGCGGCCAGCACGTCGCTGCGCGAATCACCGACGAACAGCGATTGTTCGGCGCTGACGCCGGCCATCTTCATGACGAACAGCAGCGCCGCCGGGTCGGGCTTCTTCTGCGGAAGGGTGTCGCCGCCAATGATCCAGCGGAAATAGCGACCGATCTTCATCTGGTCGAGCAAGGGGGCGACGAAGCGTTCGGGCTTGTTGGTGATCAGCGCCATCTCCACGCCCTGCTTGCGCAGCCAGCGCAGGGTATCGCGCACGCCGGGGTAGACCACGGTGAGTTCATGGTTGTCGGCATAGGCTTCCATGAACAGCGCCAGCGCGCGTTCGGCCAGCTCGTCGTCCACCGCGGCGTGATCGATATCGCCGGCCAGGGCCCGGCGCACCAGCACCTGGGCACCGTTGCCGACCCAGTGGCGCACCGCCTCCAGGCCTGCGGGCGGTCGCCCGAGTTCGAGCAGCGTGCGGTCGACGGCTGCTGCCAGGTCGGGTACCGAATCGATCAGGGTGCCATCCAGATCGAACATCACCAGCCTGGGCAGTGTCCCCGGGAACAGCTGCTCGAAGCCGCTCATGCGCGTGCCAGCGCCATTTCGGCACGCATTTTGTCGATGACTTCCTTGTAGTCCGGGGCGTTGAAGATCGCCGAGCCGGCCACGAAGGTGTCAGCGCCGGCGGCGGTGATCTCGCGGATATTGCCCACGTTGACGCCGCCGTCGATCTCCAGGCGGATGTCACGGCCACTGGCGTCGATCAGCGCGCGGGCTTCGCGCAGCTTGTCGAGGGTACCGGGGATGAACTTCTGCCCGCCAAAGCCCGGGTTGACGCTCATCAGCAGGACCATGTCGACCTTGTCCATCACGTACTTCAGCGCATCCAGGCCGGTGGCCGGGTTGAACACCAGGCCAGCCTTGCAGCCGCCGTCGCGGATCAGTTGCAGCGAGCGGTCGACGTGCTGGGAGGCTTCCGGGTGGAAGGTGATGTAGGTGGCACCTGCTTCAATGAAGTCGCCGATGATGCGGTCGACCGGGCTGACCATCAGGTGCACGTCGATCGGCGCGGTCACGCCGTACTTGCGCAGGGCGCTGCAAACCATCGGGCCGATGGTCAGGTTGGGCACGTAGTGGTTATCCATGACATCGAAGTGGACGATGTCGGCCCCGGCGGCCAGGACCTTGTCGACGTCCTCGCCCAGGCGGGCGAAATCGGCGGACAGAATGGAGGGGGCAATAGCGTAGGGCTGCATGGCGCACCTGTTGGGCAGAATCACGGTGGCGCGCATTGTAACTCAGGGAAGCGGATGAGGGCTGATTGGTATCAACGCAGGCGTAGCAGGTGATTGAACGGATGGCATGGCAGCGGGCTTGCCCCGCGATTGCGATGGTGAACTCGATATGCCATCGCGGGGCAAGCCCGCTCCCACGCCACCCGCTTCGAAGACTCAACCCGGCTGCTGGGTCCTCAATTTCTCGCTGCGCCCACGCAACCATTCCAGGGTCAGCAGCAGGATCACCGAAAAGGCGATCAGCAAGGTGGCCGCCGCCGCGATGGTCGGGCTCAGGTTCTCGCGAATGCCGCTGAACATCTGCCGTGGCAGGGTCGCCTGCTCGGGCCCTGCGAGGAACAGGGTCACTACCACCTCATCAAACGACGTGGCGAAGGCAAACAGTGCCCCGGAGATCACCCCGGGGGCGATCAACGGCAAGGTCACCCGACGGAAGGCCAGCAATGGCGAGGCCCCCAGACTGGCCGCCGCGCGCACCAGGTTGTAGTTGAAACCCTGTAGCGTCGCAGACACGGTGATGATCACGAACGGCACGCCCAGCACCGCGTGTACCAGGATCAGCGAGGTGAAGCTGTTGCCCATGCCCAATGGGGCGAAGAACAGGTAGCTGGCCACACCGATGATCACCACCGGCACCACCATCGGCGAGATCACCAGCGCCATCACCAGCGACTTGCCGGGGAAGTCGCCGCGGGTCAGGCCGATCGCCGCCAGGGTGCCGAACACCATGGCCAGCACCGTGGCCGCCGGGGCGACGATGATGCTGTTCTTAAGGGCGCGCATCCATTCGGCGGAGGCGAAGAAGTCCTGGTACCAGTGCAGCGAGAAACCTTGCAGCGGGTACACCAGGAAGCTCCCGCTATTGAACGACAGCGGGATGATCACCAGTACCGGCAGTACCAGGAACAGCAGGATCAGGCCGCACAGGATGCGCAGGCTGTAGAACCACACCCGTTCCACGGGCGACATGTAGGGGCTCAGCATGACAACGCTCCTCAGCTCAGGCGCAGGCGGCTGGCGCCGACCAGCCAGCTATAGATCAGGTACAGCAGCACGGTCGCCAGCAGCAACAGCCCGCCCAGGGCGGTGGCCATGCCCCAGTTGATGCTGGTGTTGGTATAGAAGGCGACGAAGTAGCTGACCATCTGGTCGTTCGGGCTGCCCAGCAGCGCCGGGGTGATGTAGTAGCCGATGGCCAGGATGAACACCAGCAGGCAACCGGCGCCGACACCGGCATAGGTCTGTGGGAAGTACACCCGCCAGAAACTGGCGAACGGATGGCAACCCAGGGAAATCGCCGCGCGCATGTAACTGGGCGAAATACCCTTCATCACGCTGTACAGCGGCAGGATCATGAACGGCAGCAGGATGTGCACCATCGAGATGTACACGCCGGTACGGTTGAACACCAGCTCCAGCGGTTGGTCGATGATACCGATGGCCATCAGCGCGCTGTTGATCAGCCCGCCCGACTGCAACAGCACGATCCACGCCGCCACCCGCACCAGGATCGAGGTCCAGAACGGCAGCAGCACCAGGATCATCAGCAGGTTGCTCTGCCGGGTCGGCAGGTTGGCCAGCAGGTACGCCAACGGGTAGGCCAGCACCAGGCAGATGGCGGTGATCACCACGCCCATCCACAGGGTGCGGGCAAAGATATCCAGGTAGATGGCCTGGTCCGGCGTGGCCTTGGCCAGTTCGCCGAGGTCGTCGATGCGGTGATCGACGGAGGCCAGCAGGTAGAAAGAGGTCACCGTGCTGGTGTTGCGGCGGATTGCCTGCCAGTAGGCCGGGTCGCCCCAACGCTCGTCCAGCGCCTGCAGGGCATCTTTATAGGACGCGGGCTCGCCCTTGAACGGCAGCGCCCGCGCGGTCTTGGCCAGCAGGCTGCGGTAGCCGGCCAGTTCCATGTTCAGGCGCTTGGAAAGATCGCCCAGGGTCTGGTTCTTGCGCGACTCGGCCAGGTCCTGGCCCAGGGCCTTGTAGACCTCCTCGCCGGGCAGGCTCTTGCCGTCCCACTGCGCCACCGCCTCGACGGTGCGCGGCAGGCCGGCGACCACCTCGGGGTTGCCGACGCTCTTGTACAGCAGCGCCGCGATCGGCACCAGGAACACCAGCAGGAGGAACAGCGCCAGCGGCGCAATCAACGCCTGGGCCTTCCAGCGGTTGACCCGCTCGGCATGCTTGAGGCGCTGCTTGAGGCTCGGACCTGCGCCTTCTTTGATAGGCATTGCAATGGCCATGACGAACTCCAGGAAAACAGGGGTGGGGACTATCAGGCCGCACGTTACATACTGACTTGGCGCGGACCCTGTGGGAGCGGCCTTGCGTCGCGATGGGTTGCGAAGCAGCCCCGGCAAGCATGGATGATGCCGAGATCCCAGGGCCGCTACGCGCCCCATCGCGACACAAGGCCGCTCCTACAGGGTTACTTCTTCGCCGCCCAGGCGTTGAAGCGTTGCTCCAGCTGCTCGCTGTTGTCGGCCCAGAAGGCCACGTCGATCTGCACCTGGTTGGCGATGTTCTCAGGCGTGGTCGGCATGTCCTTCTTCACCGCATCGGCCAGCAGCGGGACGGCCATGGAATTGGCTGGGCCGTAGGCGATGTTCTCGGAGTAGGTCTTCTGCTGCTCGGGCTGGACGGTGTAGGCGATGAATTTCTTCGCCTCTTCCACATCCTTGGCGCCTTTCGGAATGGCCCAGGCGTCGAAGTCGTAGATGCCGCCGTTCCACACGACCTTGAGGTTGCTTTCTTTCTGCACCGCGGCAATACGACCGTTGTAGGCCGAGCTCATGACCACGTCACCCGAGGCCAGGTACTGCGGCGGCTGGGCGCCGGCTTCCCACCACTGGATGCTCGGCTTGAGTTCGTCGAGCTTCTTGAAGGCGCGGTCCTGGCCTTCCTTGGTGCCGAGCACCTTGTACACCTCTTTCGGCGCGACGCCGTCGGCCATCAGGGCGAACTCAAGGGTGTACTTGGCGCCCTTGCGCAGGCCGCGCTTACCCGGGAATTTCTTCGTGTCCCAGAAGTCTGCCCAGCTGGTGGGCGCGGTCTTGAGCTTGTCGGCGTTGTAGGCCAGGACCGTGGACCAAACGAAGAAGCCCACGCCGCACGGCTGGATGGCGCCTTTCACGTAATCGCTCTCCTTGCCGAAAAGGGCCGGATCGAGCTCCTCGAACATGCCCTCGTCGCAACCGCGCGCCAGCTCCGGCGACTCCACCTCCACCAGGTTCCACGACACGCTCTTGGTGTCGACCATGGCCTTCACCTTGGCCATCTCGCCGTTGTACTCCCCGGCGACGATCTTGCCCTTGCCAGCCTTCTCCCATGGCTCGTAGAACGCCTTGACCTGGGCCGCCTTGTTGGCGCCACCGAACGACACCACCGTCAGGTCCGCGGCCAGGGCCTGCCCGGCTGCGAACAGGCCAAGGGCCAGGGCGGTCAGTTTCAACTGCTTGCGCATTATTATTCTCTCCACAGTTCAGGGTTGGTGAAGCAAACCATCAATGGGCTTCGGCAATCGGGTCGAGCGCGCGGGCGTGCTCCACCGCCCAGCCCAGCGGCACCACATCGCCCACGGCCAGGGCCGGATCGAGCTCGGCGATCGGCTGCTTGACGAAGAAATCGGCTTTGCCGCAGACCTCCAGGCGCACCCGCACGTGGTCGCCCAGGTAGATGAACTCAGCCACCCGGCCAGAGAAGCGGTTCACGCAGCTTTCACTGTGGCCGTTCAGGCGCACGCGCTCCGGGCGGATCGACAGGGTTACCGGCTCGCCGGCCTGGCCGACGTTCACCGCCAGCGCCTCGACCCGCTCGCCCCGGGCCAGTTGCACCTGGCAACGCTTGCCGTCACTGGCCAGCAAGGTACCGTTGAGGCGGTTGTTCTCGCCGATGAAGTTGGCGACGAAGGTGTTGCGCGGCTCTTCGTAGAGGGTGCGCGGGTCGGCGATCTGCTGGATCTCGCCCTGGTGGAACACCGCCACCCGGTCGGACATGGTCAGCGCCTCGCCCTGGTCGTGGGTCACGTAGACCACGGTCACGCCCAGGCGCTGGTGAATGTGCTTGATCTCCATCTGCATGTGTTCGCGCAGTTGCTTGTCCAGGGCGCCGAGCGGTTCGTCCATCAGCACCAGCTGTGGCTCGAACACCAGGGCACGGGCCAGGGCCACGCGCTGCTGCTGACCGCCGGAGAGCTGGCCCGGGTAGCGCTTGGCGAAGGCGTCGAGCTGGACCATGCCGAGCACGCGCTTGACCCGCTCGCTGATGTCGGTCTTGCTCAGGTTGCGCACGGTCAGCGGGAAGGCCAGGTTCTCGGCCACGGTCATGTGCGGGAACAGTGCGTAGTTCTGGAACACCATGCCGATGTCGCGCTTGTGCGGCGGCACGTTGTTGATCGAGCGCCCGGCCAGCTGGATCTCGCCGGCAGTCGGGGTCTCGAAGCCGGCCAGCATCATCAGGCTGGTGGTCTTGCCCGAGCCGGACGGGCCGAGCAGGGTCAGGAACTCGCCCTTGCGGATGTCCAGGTTGAGGTCCTTGACGATCAGCGATTCGCCGTCGTAGCTCTTCTGCACACCTCGGAAGCTGACCAGCGTCTCGTTCGAATTCGCCTCGCTCATGCCCTGCACCTTCTTGTTGGAATGACTGCGTGGGCACAGCGTAGAAGAGGCGCAAGCGTCCGGAAATCGGGGGGACTGAGAGATTGCCATCATCCGGATGGAAGACTTGCTGTAGGGATTACCCTACAAGGATGACGCTTTCAGGACAGGCATATCTCCTTGTAGGAGCGGCCTTGTGTCGCGAATGGGCTGCGAAGCAGCCCCGGGCTTCAGCTTCAATGCACATATCGCTTGGGCTGCTCTGCAGCCCTTTCCGGCCGGTCCGACGCCTCGGCAAGGCCGCTCCTACAAAGAACCGTGTCAGCCGGATGCATGTCGCAATCAGACCAGCTTGTGCTCCATCGCATACTTCACCAGCTCCGCCAGCGAGTTGACCTTGAGCTTCTGCATCAACCGCGCCTTGTGGGTGCTGATGGTCTTGTTCGACAGCGCCAGCTGCTGGGCGATGTCGTTGACGTTGGCGCCCTGGGCCAGGCGCTCGAACACCGAGAACTCGCGCTCGGACAGCAGCGTGTGCAACGGTCGGGTTTCGGTCAGCCCCACCTCGAAGACCATGCGGTCGGCCAGGCTCGGGTCGATATAGCGCCCACCCCCGGCAACCCGGCGAATCGCGGTGAGCAACAGCGCCGGATCGCTGTCCTTGGTGGCGTAGCCCGCCGCCCCGGCCTTCAGCGCCCGCGCGGCCATCTGCGCCTCATCGTGCATCGACAGCATCAGGATCGCCGGCGGGTTGTTCAATGCCAGGATCCGCGGGATGGCCTCCAGGCCGTTCACCCCCGGCATGGAGATATCCAGCAGCACCACCTCGCAGGGGGTATGGCGCAGGGCCTCCAGCAACTGCTCGCCATTGCCCGCCTCGCCGGCGACCTGCATATCCTTGGCCAGGCCAATCAACTGCTTGATGCCCTCACGGACAATGGTGTGGTCTTCCGCCACCAGCACTCGAATCACGATCGTTCTCTCCTACGCCAAAGGAATCGCCACGCTCAGGCTGGTGCCTTCGCCGGGCTCGCTTTCCAGGGTCATGTCGCCGCCCAGCATCAGCACGCGCTCACGCACCCCTACCAGGCCGAACGAGGTCGGCCTGGCCGCATCGATGGCGAACCCCGTGCCATCGTCGATGACCGTCATGCGCAACTGCCCGCCCTCCTCGACCAGGGCAATCTGCACGGTGTGCGCCCGGGCATGGCGCATGACGTTGGTCAGCGCCTCCTGGAGGATGCGGAACAGGCCGATGGCCTTGGCATCGCTCAAGGGCGGCAGCTGCTCCGGGACCTCGACCAGGCAGGGTATCTGCGTGCGGGCCTCGAAACGCCGCGCCTGCCACTCGATGGCCGAGGCGATCCCGGCATCGAGAATCGGTGGACGCAACGCACTGGCCACGTCACGCACCAGCTGGAACAGCTGGGCGATAAGGCGCTTCATGCTGGCCAGGCGCTCATGCAGCCCGGCATCCAGCTCGGCGTAGGCCAGCTCGCACATCGACACCTCGAGCTTGAGCACGGTGAGCATCTGCCCCAGCTCGTCGTGCACCTCGCGGGCGATGCGGGCCTTTTCCTCTTCGCGCACGCTTTCCAGATGCGCCGACAACTCTCGCAGCTGTTCCTGGGAGGCGGCCAGGGCCAGCTCGGCCTGCTTGCCCTGGGTGATGTCCCAGACCACACCATCCCACACCATGCGCCCATCGACCAGGCGGCGCGTGGTCGCCTTGATGTCGGCCCAGCGCTGTTCACCCTGGCGGGTAAGGATGCGGCCCTGCCACGACCAGTCCCGGTCGCTGGCCAGGGCCAGGTCCTGGACCCGGTGATAGTCGGCGCGATCCTCGGGGTGGACCAAGTTGCGCAGCCCCATCTGCGGGTGCTGGATCGCCGCCGGGGTATAACCGACCAACGCCTCGCTGCCTTCGCTGATATACGGGAACTCCGGATCGCCTTCGGCCGGATCGCGCTCCAGACGGAACACCAACCCCGGCACGTTGCCGGCAATGCCCTTGAGCCGCGCCTCGCTTTCGCGCAACGCGGCCAGGTCGCGCTGGCGCTCGGTGACATCGGCGAGGAACACCACCAGGTACTCCGCATCGCGAAAGCGCAGGAACGACAGCGACAGTTCGACCGGGAACAGGCTGCCGTCGGCACGCCGGCACTGGCTTTCGAACTGCTGCTCGCCGCCATCCCCGGTGCGGGCACGCTTCCACAGCTCCAGCCAGCGATCCATTTTCAGGGTGGGCTCGATATCGACCAGCGGCCGCTCCAGCAACGCCCCCTCGGCAAAACCCAGCATGCGTTCGGCGGCATGGTTGGCGTAGCGCACGTGGCTGTCCCAGTTGACCCAGAGGATGCCCACCGTGCTCTGGTCGATGGAGAACTGGCTCAGGCGCAGGGCCTCCTCGCGCACCTGGCGCTCCACCAGGCTCTCGCGGGCCGCCAGCAAGCCCCGTTCCAGACCGCGCTGCTGGCGTCGCTGCCAGACCAGGGTGGCCAGGGCACACAACAAAAGCAGGCCGAACAGCAGAGCCAGGTTCTGCCAGAAGCCGGCCGATTCGGAGAAACGCGGGTACTTGGGCTGCAGCCAGCGCTGGTGCATCTGCTCCAGGGTCTTGGCCGGCAGGGCTTGCAAGGCGCGCTCGAGAATGTCGGCGAGCACGGGCCAGTCGCGTCGCGAACCAACCCGCAGCAACTGCGGCAATCCGATATCGCCCACTACCGCCAGGTCGGCGAACTCGCCTTCGCGGGAAAGCCGGCTCAGCTGCGCCTCATCCAGCACGGCGAAGCTGGCCTGCCCGCCCAGCACCAGCTGCAACGCCTCCCGCTCGTTGGGCACGCCCTGCAGGTTGAGATTGCCGTAATTGCCTCGCAGGTAGTCCGCCAGGGCACCAGGCATGCGCACCGCCACCCGTTCGTTAGCGGTCAGCTTCTCCAGCTCCACGGCCATCGCGCCGCTGCGCATCCCGACCACCAGTTGCGGCACACGCATGTAAGGGTCACTGAACAGCCACAGCCTCAGGCTGGCGGGGGTCTGGGTCAGGCCCGGGGCAAAATCGATTTCGCCCGCCTGCAACGCGTGCTCCAGCGCGGCCTGATCCGGGAAGCCGCGCCAGGTCAGGTCCAACCGTAATGCCTGGGACAGGGCCCCGACCAGTTCGACGTTGGCCCCGTAGAATTGCTGCAGACGACGGTCGAACTGGGCATAGGGCGCCTGCAGCACGAGGCCGACGCGCAGGCTGCGGTGTTCGTCCAGCCACTGCTGCTGGGCCGCTTCCAGCACCACGGGTGGCGGCGCCTCCGGCTTTGCCAGGGCGATCAAGGGTAGACACAACCAGCCGATAACCCACAGGCAACGCACTCGCTTCATCTATACGCTCGTCTTGGCAATGACGGCCGCCTGGCGTGGCCGTCGCGGGCAAATACCATTAGGCTGCCGGTATGATTCTGGCCTTGGATTGATCGATGTTCACACTTTATCGCACGACGCTGGCAATGTTCTGCCTGGCTTCGCTCCTGCCGCTCGGCGCTCAGGCCGCCGACGCCGAAGCACCGCAGGCCGCCACAGAAACGGCCACCTCCGCTCCCCGACCACCGTTGCTCGAACGCAGCCAGGACGGTGCCCTGGCTCTCGAGCGCCAGGTGCCCAAGGCCGAGCAACAGACCTTGCAGGCCAATGGCGAGAACTTCCTGGCGCTGTGGAAGCCGGCCAACGACAGCGATCCGCAAGGCGCGGTGATCATTGTTCCCGGAGCGGGCGAAAGTGCCGACTGGCCAACCACCGTCGGCCCGCTGCGCCGTGGCTTCCCCGATGTTGGCTGGAGCACCCTGAGCGTGAGCATGCCCGACCTCCTGGCAGAACGCCCGCAGGCCCGGGTCGAAGCCAAGCCGGTGGTCGAACCGAAAAAGGAAGATGGCGAATCGGCCCCGGCCAAGGACACGCCAGCCGATGCCAACGCCAATGTCGCCCAGGCCACCGCGCCCGAGGCAGATGCGGCCGACAGCACCGATGCGGTCGAGGCCGACGAGCACACCAGCGAGGAGGATGCCGAGCGCATCTTTGCCCGCCTCGACGCCGCCGTGGCCTATGCCCAGCAGCAAAAAGCACGCAGCATCGTGCTGCTGGGCAACGGCAGTGGTGCTTACTGGGCCGCGCGCTACCTCAGCGAGAAGCAGCCGCCCCAGGTACAGAAGCTGGTGATGGTCGCCGCACAGACACCGGCGCGGGTGGAACACGACCTGCTGAGCCTGACGCCGACCCTGAAAGTACCGACGGCGGATCTGTACTACACAACCCGAACCCAGGATCGACTGGCCGCCCAACAGCGCCTGCAAGCCAGCAAGCGAGAGAAAAACAGCCAGTACCGGCAGCTGTCGCTGATGGTCGTGCCCGGTAACAAGGCCGCCGAGCAGGAGCAATTGCTGCGCCGGGTACGCGGCTGGTTGAAACCCAAGGAAGAGTGAGGTGTATCGAGGGACAAGCCGACTCCAACAACGTGGGAGCGGGCTTGCCCCGCGATGGCAAACCTAAAGCCCGCGCCGCTTGCGAACCATGGCATAGGCCTGATGCAGCTCGCGGGTATGCTCGGTCGCCTCGCGCACCTTGGCCTCGCTGGCCCCGCTGCCCACCAGCTTGTCCGGGTGATGTCGACTGAGCAACCGTCGGTAGGCCTGCTTGACCTTGTCCGCCTCGGTATCCGGTTCCACCCCCAGCAGCCTCAACGCCGCCGCATAGGTCATGGCACCGCCTTCGATCGCCGATTTGCGCGGTTCATATTCCAGCGACATGGCCTGCACCTGGTTGCGACTGAGCCCCAGTTGCTGGCCCCAGCCCAACAACAGGTCGCGCTCCTGGCGACCTGCCTTGCCATCGGCCCAGACCATCCGCCAACAGGCACGCAGGGTGCCCTCGGCACCATGAGGCTGCAGCTTGATCCGGCGCAGATAATGCCCAAGCCGGCCTTTGCCCGACTTGCCGCGGTTGAACGCGGCAATCGCCCGCATCCGCGCGGGTTCGGCCAGGTCCAGCCGGGACATTTCCTGACGCGCCTGCTGGATATGCCCCTCAACCACCCGGCCGTCGCTCTTGGCCAGGCGTCCGAGCAGGACGAACAGCAGTTCCTCGTCACGCAGCGCCGGGCGCCCGCCCAGGCGTTCGCGCACATCATCCCACCCCTGCAGCCGCAGGCGCCGATCCATGGCCTGTCCCAGCAACGCCCCCAGCAACGCACCCGGAATGCTGGCCACGGCGAAACCGGCACCGGCACCAATCACTGTGCTCGGCCACCACATGTCAGGCACGCTCGCCGATCAGGCGCTCGACATCGGCCAGGCGCTCGAGGGTACCGACATCGATCCAGTGGCCACGGTAGTGCTCACCATTCACCCGTCCTTCGGCCATGGCCTTGCGCAGCAGTGGCGCCAACTTGAACGCGCCGGGCCGGCAGCCTTCGAACAGCGCCGGGGCCAGCACCGAGATGCCGCTGAAGGTCAGCGTTCCCGCAGCTTCGTCACCATCGCTCACCTGGCCATCCACCAGGCGGAAGTCGCCGCGTCCGTGATGACCGGGATTGTCCACCAGCACCAGGTGCGCCAGCCCTTGCAGGGGGGCATTCAGGCCAGCGAAGTCGTAGTCGGTCCAGACGTCACCGTTGACCAGCAGGAACGGCGCATCCCCCAACAGCGGCAACGCCTTGAAGATCCCGCCGCCGGTTTCCAGCGGCTCGCCCTCCGGGGAGTAGCGGATGCTCAGTCCGAAACGGCTGCCGTCGCCCAAGTGGTCCTCGATCTGCTGGCCGAGCCAGGCGTGGTTGATGACCACTTCACGGATACCGGCGCGGGCCAGTGCCTCGAGGTGATACTCGATCAGCGGCTTGCCGGCGGCGGGCACCAGCGGCTTGGGCGTATGCAGGGTCAGCGGGCGCATGCGCTCGCCCTTGCCTGCCGCCAGGATCATCGCCTTCATGAACGCGCCTCGCCCTTGAGCTCGGCAATCAGTTGCCCCAACTCGGCCAATTCGGGACGACGAGCGATCACTTCATCTATATAGGCGAAGAAGCGCGGCACGTCGGCGAGGTAGCGCGGCTTGCCGTCACGGTGGCAGATGCGGGCAAAGATACCGATGACCTTGAGGTGACGCTGCACGCCCATCAGGTCGCTGGCGCGGTGGAACGCTTCAAACTGGGGCTGCACCGGAATACCGGCGGCGCGGGCCTTTTCCCAGTAGCCGCGCAGCCAGCCTTCCACGCGCGGCTCCGGCCAGCTGAGGAAGGCGTCCTTGAACAGGCAGGTGATGTCGTAGGTCACCGGGCCGTAGACGGCATCCTGGAAGTCCAGCACGCCCGGGTTGGGGGTACTGTGCATCAGGTTGCGCGGCATGTAGTCGCGGTGTACCAGCACCTTGGGCTGGGCCAGGGCGCTGTCGATCAGCACCTGGCTGACCCGTTGCCAGGTGGCCTGCTGTGCTTCGGTGAAGTTCAGGCCAAGCTCGCGACCCACGTACCACTCGGGGAACAGCTCGACCTCGCGGCGCAGCAGGGCAACGTCGTAGCTGGGCAGTGGCGCGTCCATCGGCAGGCGCTGGAACGCCAGCAGCGCATCGATGGCATCGGTGAACAGTGCGTCGGCGTTGTCCGAATCAATGATGTCCAGGTATGTCTGGCGGCCCAGATCGCCCAGCAGCAGGAAACCACGCTCCAGGTCCTGGGCATGAATGACCGGCACATTCACGCCCGCCGTGGCCAGCAGGTGGTCGATATCGACGAACGGACGGCAGTTCTCCTGCGGCGGCGGCGCATCCATGATCACGAAGCTGTGGCCGGCGCCCTCCCAACGGAAATAACGGCGGAAACTCGCATCGCTGCTGGCGGCGGTCAGGTTGCCGGTGGGGACTTCACCCCAGGCGTTGCTACGGAACAGGCTCTCCAGTTGCCCGGCGAGCCAGGCGGTCAGTTGTTGCAGGCGTACATCGTGATCGGGCATTACGAGGGTTCTCCGACGGCCCTAGCCGTCAAGCGGGTCATGCTTTATTATCCAGCATCTTTTTCAGACCATCGAGAGGCGTGCGGCCCCCACACGCGGGCAGATGGCACGCAGGAAGCCCGGACTAATAAGATGGCATTGAAATCCCCCGCGTTTCGTAGGAAGTTTCCGTTGTTGGTGACTGGCGGTCTGCTGGCGCTGCAACCCCTGGCCACGTCGTACGTGGTGGCGGCCGAGCAGTTCGACTGCCAAGTGTCCGCCGCCGGTGGCTGGGACTGCAAGCCCAAGAGCGCCGCCAACCTGCCTCCGCGCCCGGTACATCCGGGCGCTGCCGCTGCCAGCTCGGGTGCCGAAGCGCCTGGCGAAGTCGCCGCGACCGAGGCCGAGAAGCCGATGCTGGTCACCGAGGCCAAGGGCCGTGGCCTGAAGTCGCGCAGCGAAGACTACAGCCACCTGGACTGGGTCCCGCGCGAGAAGCTCACCGCTGCGCAGCTGGCCGAGACCGGCCCGTATTGCGGCGGCGCCTACATCGAGCCGACCCGCCCAGGCATGAACGACTCCACGCCCAAGGACGAGTCGCCCACCTACATCAACGCCAAGGTCTCCAAGTACCAGCAGGAGCAGCAGATCGCCACCCTCGCCGGTGACGTGGTCATGCGCCAGGGCAGCATGCAGGCCGAGGCCGACGAGGCCAACCTGTACCAGGCCGAGAACCGTGGCGAGCTCAAGGGCAACGTCAAGATCCGCGACACCGGCACTCTGGTAGTCGGCGACGAGGCGCAGATCCAGCTCGACACCGGCGAAGCCCGGGTCGACAACGCCGAATACGTGATGCACAAGTCGCACATCCGCGGCAACGCGCTGTACGCCAAGCGCGCCGAGAACGCCATCATCCGCCTCAAGGACGGTACCTATACCACCTGTGAGCCGGGCAGCAACGCGTGGCAGCTCAAGGGCAACAACATAACCCTGAACCCGGCCACCGGCTTCGGCACCGCGACCAACGTGACGCTGCGGGTCAAGGATTTCCCGGTGTTCTACACACCGTACATCTACTTCCCGATCGACGACCGTCGCCAGTCCGGCTTCCTGCCGCCGTCATTCAGCTCCAGCAGCGACACCGGCTTCATGCTGGTCACGCCGTACTACTTCAACCTGGCGCCTAACTACGACGCCACGTTGTACCCACGCTACATGGCCAAGCGCGGCCTGCTGATGGAAGGCGAATTCCGCTACCTGACCAAGTCCAGCGAAGGCCAGTTCGGCGGCGGCTTCCTGAACGACAAGGACGACGACCGCGAGCTGCAGACCGACTACAAGAAAGATCGCTGGATGGTCAACTGGCAGCACAAGGGCGGCCTGGACGAGCGCCTGATGACCGAGGTGGACTACACCGACATCAGCGATCCGTTCTACTTCCAGGACCTGGAGACCGACCAGATCAACGTGGAGAGCCGCGACATCCTCAACAAGCAGGGTGCGCTGACCTACCGCGGCGACAGCTACACCGCACGCCTGAATCTGCACGCCTATGAAATGGCGACCATTTCGCAGATCACGCCGTATGACAAGCTGCCACAAGTCACCTTCAACGGGATGCTTCCGTTCCACCCGGGCGGTTTCGACCTGAGCTACGAAACCGAAGCGGTGCGCTTCGATCGTGACCTGAAGAATGACTTCGTCCTGGACAAGAATGGCAATCCGGACAGTTCCACCGGTTTCCCGGGCCGTCGCCTGGACGAAAACGTATCCGGCATCGCCCGCGCCAACGGCACCCGGCTGAACGTGGCACCCGCCATCAGCCTGCCCATGGAGGCCAGCTACGGCTTTGTCACGCCCAAGCTGAAGTACGTCTACACCAACTATGACCTTGACCTGGATAGCCAGGGCAAGGCCCAGGCTATCGCCCAATCGACGAACCCCGCCTACGGCAGCTACAGCAGCTCGTTGAACCGCGACATCCCGATCTTCAGCGTGGACAGCGGCCTGTACTTCGACCGCAACACCCAGCTGTTCGGCACGAATTACCGCCAGACCCTCGAACCACGCCTGTTCTATCTCTACGTCCCCTACAAGGACCAGAAGGACATCCCGCTGTTCGACACCGGCGAAAGCACCTTCAACTATGCATCGCTGTTCCGCGACAATCGCTTCAGCGGCACCGACCGCATCGGCGACGAGAACAAGCTGTCGCTGGGCGTGACCAACCGCTGGATCGAAGACAACGGCTTCCAGCGCCAGCGTTTCAGCATCGGCCAGGCGCTCTACTTCAAGGATCGCAAGGTCCAGCTTCCTGGCATCGACTATCGCACCCGCGCGGACAGCAAATCGGATGTCTCGCCGTACGCACTGGAATACGAGTACGCCTTCAACCGCGACTGGCGCTTCAACTCGGACTTCAACTGGGACCCGGACAGCCGCAGCACCCGCTCGGGCAGCGCGATGTTCCACTACCAGCCTGAAGACAACCCGAACAAAGTCGTCAACCTCGGTTATCGCTACCGCAACGACCTGATCACCTACGACACGGCGACCGGCCTGTGGAAAGTCGGTGGTGGCGACTACGGCACCCCAGGCGATCCGAACTACATCAAGGATTACTACAAGATCCAGCAGCACGACTTCTCGGTCATCTGGCCAATCGTGCCGCAATGGAGCGTGATTGCCCGCTGGCAGCATGACTACAACCGCAACCGCACCCTCGAGGCGATGGGTGGTTTCGAGTACGACAACTGCTGCTGGAAGCTGCGCCTGATCAACCGCTACTGGATCGACTACGACGACTTCAGCCAGGCCGTTCCGCAGAACGAGAAAGGCGACCACGGCATCTTCCTGCAGATCGTGCTCAAGGGCCTCGGTGGTGTAGTCGGCAACAAGGTCGAATCGTTCCTGGACCAAGGCATTCAAGGTTACCGTACACGTGAAGAGCAAGCTTATTGATCGTCTGCGCCCGCTGATGCTGGGCGCTGCAATGCTGAGTGGCGCGGTGCATGCCGCGGTGCAACCCATCGACCGCATCGTGGCCACCGTCGACAACGACGTGGTCATGCAGAGCCAGCTGGACCAGCGCGTGCGCGAAGTGCAGCAGACCATCGCCAAGCGCGGCGGTGGCGTGCCGCCTGCCGCTGCCCTGCAGCAGCAGGTACTCGAGCGCCTGATTGTCGAGAACCTGCAACTGCAGATCGGCGAGCGCTCGGGCATCCGCATCACCGACGAAGAGCTGAACCAGGCCGTCGCCACCATTGCCCAGCGCAATGGCATGTCGCTGGAGCAGTTCCGCGCCGCCCTGGCCCACGACGGCCTGTCGTACGACGATGCCCGCGAGCAGATCAAGCGCGAGATGGTCATCAGCCGCGTGCGCCAGCGTCGTGTGGCCGAGCGCATCCAGGTGTCCGAGCAGGAAGTGAAGAACTTCCTCAACTCGGACCTGGGCAAGATGCAGATGTCGGAAGAGTACCGCTTGGCCAACATCCTCATCCCGACCCCGGAAGGCGCTAACTCGGAAGCCATCCAGGCCGCCGCCCGCCAGGTCGGCGATGTCTACCAGCAACTCCGGCAGGGCAAGGACTTCGGCCAGATGGCCATTGAACGCTCCGCCAGCGAGAACGCCCTGGAAGGCGGCGAGATGGGCTGGCGCAAAGCTGGCCAGCTGCCACCCGACTTCGCCAAGATGCTCAGCAGCATGGCCATTGGCGATATCACCCAGCCGATCCGCATCCCCAACGGCTTCATCATCCTCAAGCTCGAGGAGAAGCGCGGCGGCAGCGAGAGCATCCTGCGCGACGAAGTACATGTGCGCCACATCCTGATCAAACCGAGCGAGATCCGCAGCGAAGCCGCCACCGAGCAATTGGCCGAGCGTCTGTACGACCGGATCCAGAACGGTGAAGACTTCGCCGAACTGGCGAAGAGCTTCTCGGAAGACCCGGGTTCTGCGCTCAACGGCGGCGACCTCAACTGGGTCGACCCGAACAGCCTGGTGCCGGAATTCCGCGAGCAGATGGCCAACGCCCAGCAAGGCGTGGTGACCAAGCCGTTCAAGACCCAGTACGGCTGGCATGTGCTGGAAGTGTTGGGCCGCCGCGCCACCGACAGCACCGAGCAGGCGCGCGAGCAGCAGGCCATGAACGTCCTGCGCAACCGCAAGTACGACGAAGAGCTGCAGAACTGGCTGCGCCAGATCCGCGACGAAGCCTACGTTGAAATCAAGCTGCCTGGCGCCGACCAGGCCGCCCAGTGAAGCCCCAGCGCTTCGCCGTCACGCCCGGCGAGCCGGCCGGCATAGGTCCCGACCTGTGCCTGCTGCTCGCCGCCGAGGCCCAACCTTACCCCCTGATCGCCATCACCAGCCGTGACCTGCTCGCCGAGCGGGCCGCGAAGCTGGGGCTGGCCGTCAGCCTGCTGCCCGTCACCCCCGACAGTTTCCCCAGCCTGCCGGCTCCCGCCGGCAGCCTGTACGTCTGGGACACGCCGCTGGCCAATCCGGTGGTGGCCGGACAGCTGGACAAGGCCAACGCCGCATTCGTCCTGGAGACGCTGACCCGGGCCGGCCAGGGCTGCCTCGACGGACAGTTCGCCGGGATGATCACCGCCCCCGTGCACAAGGGTGTGATCAACGAGAGCGGGATCGCCTTCTCCGGGCACACCGAGTTCCTCGCCGACCTCACCCACACCGCGCAAGTGGTGATGATGCTGGCCACCCGAGGATTGCGCGTGGCCCTGGTGACCACCCACCTGCCCCTGCGCGATATCGCCGACGCCATCACCGGCGAACGCCTGGAGCGCGTCACCCGCATCCTGCATGCGGACATGCGCGACAAGTTCGGTATCGCCAACCCACGCATCCTGGTCTGCGGGCTCAACCCGCATGCTGGAGAAGGCGGCCACCTGGGCCGCGAAGAAATCGACATCATCGAGCCGGCGCTGCAGCACCTGCGCGCCGAAGGCATGGACCTGCACGGTCCGCTGCCGGCCGATACCCTGTTTACCCCCAAATATCTGGAGCACTGCGACGCGGTGCTGGCGATGTACCACGACCAAGGCCTGCCCGTACTCAAGTACAAGGGCTTCGGTGCCGCGGTCAACGTGACGCTGGGCCTGCCGATCATCCGTACCTCGGTCGACCACGGCACCGCCCTGGACCTGGCCGGCACCGGTCGGATCGACACCGGCAGCCTGCGCGTCGCACTGGAAACCGCCTACCAGATGGCCGAGAACCGACCATGACCGAGCACTACCAACACCGGGCGCGCAAGCGCTTCGGCCAGAACTTCCTGCACGACGCCGGAATCATCGACCGCATCCTGCGGGCGATCAACGCCAAGGCCGGCGAACACCTGCTGGAGATCGGCCCGGGCCAGGGCGCCCTCACCGAGGGTTTGCTGGGCAGCGGCGCACAGCTGGACGTGGTGGAGCTGGACAAGGACCTGGTGCCGATCCTGCAACACAAGTTCGCCGGGCGCGACAACTTCCGCCTGCACCAGGGCGATGCCCTGAAGTTCGACTTCAACCAGCTGGGCGTGCCTGAGCGCAGCCTGAAGGTAGTCGGCAACCTGCCCTACAACATCTCCACCCCGCTGATCTTCCACCTGCTCAGCCATGCCGGGCTGATCCGCGACATGCACTTCATGCTGCAAAAGGAAGTGGTCGAGCGCATGGCGGCCGGCCCGGGTGGCGGTGACTGGGGGCGCTTGTCGATCATGGTGCAGTACCACTGCCGGGTCGAGCACCTGTTCAACGTTGGCCCTGGCGCCTTCAACCCGCCGCCGAAAGTGGACTCGGCCATCGTCCGCCTGGTACCGCACGAAGTGCTGCCACACCCAGCCAAGGATGCAAAGCTGCTGGAACAGGTGGTACGCGAGGCGTTCAACCAGCGCCGCAAGACCCTGCGCAATACCCTGAAAGGCCTGCTCGACAGCGCGGCCATCGAAGCCGCCAGTGTCGACGGCAGCCTGCGCCCCGAGCAGCTGGACCTGGCCGCCTTCGTGCGCCTGGCCGACCAGTTGGCAGAACAGCAAGCCTGATATCGCCTGTACCGGCCTCTTCGCGGGTAAACCCGCTCCCACAGTGACCGCGTGCGATTCCTGTGGGAGCGGGTTTACCCGCGAAGAGGCCGGTACTGATAACAACGATCTCAAGCCCCACCCCGCTGGCCCTCCCCCCTCTCAATGGCCTAGACTGCGTTATTGCGTCAGTTCGCCCAAGGCCCTTGCATGTCCGACCCCCGCTATCAGATCGACGTCAGCGTCGTGACCCGCTACCTCAAAGAACAATCCGACCCCGAAAGCAGCCGTTTCGCCTTCGCCTACACCATCACCGTGCAGAACAACGGCACGGTCAAGGCCAAGCTGATGTCCCGCCACTGGCTGATCACCAACGGTGACGGCGAGGTCGAGGAAGTACGCGGCGCCGGCGTGATCGGCCAACAGCCACTGATCGAGCCCGGCCAGAGCCACACCTACAGCAGCGGCGCGGTCATCAGCACCCGCGTCGGCACCATGCAGGGCAGCTACCAGATGTTCGCCGAAGACGGCAAGCGCTTCGACGCCACGATCGCCCCATTCCGCCTGGCCGTACCCGGGGCCCTGCACTGATGGCCACTTATGCGGTCGGCGACCTGCAAGGCTGCCTGCAACCGCTCAAGTGCCTGCTTGAACGCGTACGCTTCAACCCGGCCGTCGACCGCCTGTGGCTGGTGGGTGACCTGGTAAACCGCGGCCCCGAGTCCCTCGAGACCCTGCGCTACCTGTATTCGATCCGCCATGCTCTGGTCTGCGTGCTGGGCAATCACGACCTGCACCTGCTGGCGGCCTGGCACAATGTCGAGCGCCTGAAGAAAAGCGACACCCTGCGCGAGATCATCGAGGCCCCGGACGCCGACCAGCTGTTCGACTGGCTGCGCCATCAGAAGCTGCTGCACTACGACGAAGCCCGCGGCATCGCCATGGTCCATGCCGGCATCCCGCCGCAATGGACCCTGGGCAAGGCGCTGGAGCTGGCGGCCGAGGTCGAGGAAGTGCTGCGCGACGACGGCCGCCTGCAGCTGTACCTGGACGGCATGTACGGCAACGAGCCGAACAAGTGGAGCAAGGACCTGGCCGGCGTCGAGCGCCTGCGGGTGATCACCAACTACTTCACCCGCATGCGCTTCTGCACCGCAGCCGGCAAGCTCGACCTCAAGACCAAGGAGGGCGCCGACAGCGCCCCCAAGGGCTACAAGCCGTGGTTCGCTCACCCGGACCGCCGCTCGCGCCATGTGAAGATCATCTTCGGCCACTGGGCCGCCCTCGAAGGCCGTGTCGACGAGCCCGGCGTGATCGCCCTGGACACCGGCTGCGTCTGGGGTGGCGCGATGACCCTGTACAATGTCGACAGTGGCGAATTCCACCGCTGCGACTGCACCCGCGAGGGCTCCCCGCGCCCGCCGGCCCCACTCAACGAACACCCCTGAAGGAACCGCACCCATGAGCGAATTCAAGCGCATTCCCCCCGAGCAAGCCCTCGCCCTGCGTGCGCAGGGCGCGGTCGTGGTCGACATTCGCGACCCGCAGGCCTTTGCCGCCGGGCACATCGCCGGCGCCACTCATCTGGATAATCACTCGGTTGCCGATTTCATCCGCAACGCCGACCTGGACGCGCCTACACTGGTTGTCTGCTACCACGGCAATTCCAGCCAGAGCGCTGCCGCCTACCTGGTCGGCCAGGGCTTCTCGAACGTCTACAGCATCGACGGTGGCTTCGAGCTGTGGCGCAACACCTACCCGGCGGAAACCGCCCAGGGCAGCGCCGAATAATTTTTTTCATTTTTCCTCCAGCCCGCGCTTGGCGCGGGCTTGCGCCCGGCCTGACGAACGGTCGCAGGCGTCTTCTCCGCTACCCGCCCTTGACCTTGCGTATAACCAACTATCCTTAAGCCCAGGCCATCCAAAAAAGGGGAGAGCCGGTACACCGGCGTGCGGGTCATCGGTAGCGTTCCAAGGTGTTCTGGGGGGTATACAGCAATCGGCGAGCCCGGTTGCATGCCAGCATCAGCTGACTGATCCGGCGTCGTCTCCACGTATCGAGCGAGGTGACGTCATGAGCATTTTTAGCCACTTCCAACAACGTTTCGAGTCCACCCGCCAGGAAGAACTTTCGCTGCAGGAGTACCTCGAGCTGTGCAAAGAGGATCGCAGCGCCTATGCCTCGGCGGCCGAGCGGCTGTTGCTGGCCATCGGCGAACCAGAGCTGATCGACACCTCAAGCAACTCCAGGCTGTCGCGGATCTTCTCCAACAAGGTGATCCGCCGCTATCCGGCCTTTGCCGACTTCCATGGCATGGAAGAATGCATCGACCAGATCGTCTCCTACTTCCGCCACGCTGCCCAAGGCCTGGAAGAGAAGAAACAGATCCTCTATCTGCTGGGCCCGGTGGGCGGCGGTAAGTCGTCACTGGCCGAGAAACTCAAGCAGTTGATGGAAAAGGTGCCGTTCTACGCCATCAAGGGCTCGCCGGTATTCGAGTCGCCCCTGGGCCTGTTCAATGCCGCCGAGGACGGCCAGATCCTCGAAGAGGAATACGGCATCTCGCGCCGCTACCTCAACACCATCATGTCGCCCTGGGCCACCAAGCGCCTGCAGGAGTTCGGCGGCGACATCAGCAAGTTCAAGGTGGTCAAGCTCTACCCATCCATCCTCAATCAGATCGCCATCGCCAAGACCGAGCCGGGCGACGAGAACAACCAGGACATCTCTGCCCTGGTGGGCAAGGTGGATATCCGCAAGCTCGAGGAATTCCCGCAGAACGACGCCGACGCCTACAGCTATTCGGGCGCGCTGTGCCGGGCCAACCAGGGCCTGATGGAATTCGTCGAGATGTTCAAGGCGCCAATCAAGGTCCTGCACCCGTTACTCACCGCGACCCAGGAAGGCAACTACAACAGCACCGAGGGGCTGGGCGCGATCCCCTACTCCGGGATTCTGCTGGCCCACTCCAACGAATCGGAGTGGCACACCTTCCGCAACAACAAGAACAACGAGGCCTTCATCGACCGGATCTACATCGTCAAGGTGCCGTACTGCCTGCGCGTCAGCGACGAGATCAAGATCTACGACAAGCTGCTGATCAACAGTTCCCTGGCCAAGGCCCATTGCGCGCCGGACACGCTGAAGATGCTGGCCCAGTTCACCGTGCTCTCGCGCCTGAAAGAGCCCGAGAACTCCAACATCTACTCGAAGATGCGCGTGTACGACGGCGAGAACCTCAAGGACACCGACCCGAAAGCCAAGTCGATCCAGGAGTACCGCGACTCTGCGGGCGTCGACGAGGGCATGAACGGCCTGTCGACCCGCTTCGCCTTCAAGATCCTCTCCAAGGTGTTCAACTTCGACCCTCACGAGGTGGCGGCCAACCCGGTGCACCTGCTGTATGTGCTGGAGCAACAGATCGAGCAGGAACAGTTCCCAGCCGAGGTGCGCGAGCGCTACCTGCGCTACTTGAAGGAATACCTGGCACCGCGTTACATCGAGTTCATCGGCAAGGAAATCCAGACCGCCTACCTGGAGTCCTACAGCGAATACGGCCAGAACATCTTCGACCGCTACGTGCTGTACGCCGACTTCTGGATCCAGGACCAGGAATACCGCGACCCGGAAACCGGCGAGATCCTCAACCGCATCGCTCTCAACGAAGAGCTGGAGAAGATCGAGAAGCCGGCCGGTATCAGTAATCCGAAGGACTTCCGCAACGAGATCGTCAACTTCGTGCTGCGCGCCCGAGCCAACAACAACGGCAAGAACCCCAGCTGGCTCAGCTACGAGAAGCTGCGGGTGGTGATCGAGAAGAAGATGTTCTCCAACACCGAGGACCTGCTGCCGGTCATCAGCTTCAACGCCAAGGCCAGCAAGGAGGATCAACAGAAGCACAACGACTTCGTCACCCGGATGGTGGAGCGTGGCTACACCGACAAGCAGGTTCGACTGCTGTCGGAATGGTACCTGCGGGTCAGGAAATCGCAATAAGGCGACACGCTACACGCCGTGCGTCCAGGGTTGGCCTTGCCACCCCGGACGGCGGCGGCTGCTTTTACGCGCAGCTCGTAGCTTGAAGCATGCAGCTGTTCCCAGCTACCGGAGGGACCATGAGCTACGTAATCGACCGACGCCTGAACGGCAAGAACAAGAGTACGGTCAATCGCCAGCGCTTTTTGCGCCGTTACCGTGAGCACATCAAGAAGGCCGTCGAAGAGGCCGTGAGCCGCCGTTCCATCATGGACATGGAGCATGGCGAACAGATCAGCATCCCGGGTCGCGACATCGACGAACCTGTGCTGCACCACGGTCGCGGCGGCAAGCAGACCATCGTCCACCCCGGCAACAAGGAATTCACCGCCGGCGAACACATCGCCCGGCCACAAGGTGGCGGCGGTGGCGGTGGCCGCGGCAAGGCCGGCAACTCCGGCGAGGGCATGGACGACTTCGTGTTCCAGATCACCCAGGAAGAATTCCTCGAATTCATGTTCGAGGACCTGGAGCTGCCCAACCTGGTCAAGCGTCACCTGACCGGGGCCGACACCTTCAAGACCGTGCGCGCAGGCATTGCCAACGAGGGCAACCCGTCGCGAATCAATATCGTGCGCACCCTGCGCTCGGCCCACGCCCGACGCATCGCCCTGACCGGCAGCAGCCGCGCCTTGCTGCGCGAGGCGCAGAAGGAACTGGACCGGCTCAAGGTCGAGGAGCCGGACAACTTCACCGACATCCAGGACACCGAGGCCGAGATCGAACGCCTCAAGGCGCGCATCAACCGCCTGCCATTCCTCGACACCTTCGACCTGAAGTACAACCTGCTGGTCAAGCAGCCCAACCCCAGCTCCAAGGCGGTGATGTTCTGCCTGATGGACGTGTCCGGCTCCATGACCCAAGCCACCAAGGACATCGCCAAGCGCTTCTTCATCCTGCTGTACCTGTTCCTCAAGCGGAACTATGACCGCATCGAAGTGGTGTTCATCCGCCACCACACCAGCGCCCGCGAAGTGGACGAGGAAGAGTTCTTCTACTCCCGCGAGACCGGCGGCACCATCGTCTCCAGCGCGCTCAAGCTGATGCAGGAGATCATGGCCGAGCGCTATCCGGCCAGCGATTGGAACATCTACGCCGCCCAGGCCTCGGACGGCGACAACTGGAACGACGACTCGCCGATCTGCCGCGACATCCTCGCCAACCAGATCATGCAGCACGTGCAGTACTACACCTACGTCGAGATCACCCCACGCGAACACCAGGCGCTGTGGTACGAGTACGAGCGCATCGGCGAGGCGTTCCCCGACACCTTTGCCCAGCAGCAGTTGGTATCGGCCGGCGACATCTACCCGGTCTTCCGTGAACTCTTCCAGCGCAGGTTAGCCACATGACCGCCAGAGAACAGAGACGCCAGCCCATTTCCACCGGTTCCGAATGGACGTTCGAGCTGATCCAGACCTACGACCGCGAGATCAGTCGCCTGGCCGCCCGCTATGCCCTGGACACCTACCCCAACCAGATTGAAGTGATCACCGCCGAGCAGATGATGGACGCCTACGCCTCGGTTGGCATGCCGCTGGGCTATCACCACTGGTCCTACGGCAAACAGTTCCTCAGCACCGAGAAGTCCTACAGCCGTGGCCAGATGGGCCTGGCCTACGAGATCGTGATCAACTCCGATCCGTGCATCGCCTACCTGATGGAAGAGAACACCATGTGCATGCAGGCACTGGTGATCGCCCACGCCTGCTACGGCCACAACAGTTTCTTCAAGGGCAACTACCTGTTCCGCACCTGGACCGACGCCAGCTCGATCATCGACTACCTGGTGTTCGCCAAGCAGTACATCGCCCAATGCGAGGAGCGCCACGGCATCGATGCCGTCGAGGACCTGATCGACTCCTGCCACGCCCTGATGAACTATGGGGTGGACCGCTACAAGCGCCCCTACCCCATCTCTGCCGAGGAAGAGCGGCGCCGGCAGAAGGAGCGTGAGGAACACCTGCAGCGGCAGATCAACGACCTCTGGCGCACCATCCCCAAGGGTGCCGAAAAGGGTGGCGAGAAAGACGACGCGCGCTTCCCGGCCGAACCCCAGGAGAACATCCTCTACTTCATCGAGAAACACGCTCCGCTGCTGGAGCCCTGGCAGCGCGAAGTGGTGCGCATCGTGCGCAAGATCGCCCAGTATTTCTACCCGCAGCGCCAGACCCAGGTGATGAACGAAGGCTGGGCGACCTTCTGGCACTACACCCTGATGAACGACCTGTACGACGAAGGGCTGATCACCGAAGGCTTCATGATGGAGTTTTTGCAGTCGCACACCAGCGTGGTGTTCCAGCCAGGCTTCGACAGCCCGTACTACAGCGGCATCAATCCCTATGCCTTGGGCTTTGCCATGTACACCGACATCCGTCGCATGTGCGAGCACCCCACCGAGGAAGATCGCCGCTGGTTCCCGGATATCGCCGGCAGCGACTGGCTGTCGACGATCAAGTTCGCCATGAGCAGCTTCAAGGATGAAAGCTTCATCCTGCAGTACCTGTCACCCAAGGTGATGCGTGACCTCAAGTTGTTCAGCATCCTCGACGACGACCAGCGCGACGACCTGCTGGTCCCGGCGATTCATGACGAGGACGGCTACCGCACCATCCGCGAGCAGTTGGCCGCGCAGTACAACCTGGGCAACCGCGAGCCCAACGTGCAGATCTGGAGCATCGACCGACGTGGCGACCGTTCGCTGACCCTGCGTCACCAGCAGCACAACCGCAAACCCCTGGGCGACTCCACCGACGAGGTGCTCAAGCACCTGCACCGCCTGTGGGGCTTCGACATCCACCTGGAGACCGTGCAGGGCGACCAGGTGATGAAGACCCACCACATGCCGCCGCGCAGCGAGCACAGCGAGGCCGGCGACTACGGGCGCATGGACCTGGCGGTGGTACACCACCTCTAGCCCGGGCCGCACCATTTCTGCCGGCAAGGTATCCTGTCGGCAGAAATGGAGGTTTCACATGCAGATCTACAAGGTTGGCGGCGCCGTGCGTGACCGCCTGCTCGGCCGCCCGGTCAGCGACGTCGACTGGCTGGTGGTTGGCGCTACCGTCGAACAGATGCAAGCCCAAGGCTACCGCCCGGTGGGCGCAGATTTTCCGGTTTTTCTTCACCCCAAAACAGGTGAGGAATATGCCCTGGCCCGCACCGAGCGCAAGAGCGGCCGCGGTTACGGTGGCTTCACCTTTCACGCAAGCCCCGAAGTCACCCTCGAAGAAGACCTGATTCGACGCGACCTGACCATCAACGCGATGGCCGAGGACGAACACGGCCAGCTGTACGACCCCTACCACGGCAAGGCCGATCTCGAACAGCGGATCCTGCGCCATGTTTCCCCGGCGTTCGCCGAAGATCCCTTGCGGGTTCTGCGCGTTGCGCGCTTTGCGGCCCGCTACGCGCCCTTGGGTTTCCACGTCGCCGACGACACCCTGAAACTGATGCGCCAGATCGCCGAGTCGGGCGAGCTGCAGGCGCTGACAGCCGAGCGCAGCTGGAAGGAGATCGAACGGGCATTGATGGAAAGCGAGCCACAGGTGTTCGTCGAGGTGCTGCGCAGTTGCGGCGCACTGAAAGAGCTGATGCCAGAGCTGGAGCACGGCACCGATACACTGGCTGCGCTGCACCAGGCGGCCAAGCATCAGCAATCACTGCCGGTGCGTTGGGCATGCCTGCTGCGCGGATTGGAGCCAACGGCGATCAAGACACTCAACCAGCGCTTCAAGGTCCCACGCGAATGCCAGGAACTGGCGGTGCTGGTGGGGGAGTTCGCCGAAGAGGCCGATCAAGCTCTGGCACTGGAGCCGGTGAGCCTGCTGGAAATGCTGCAGAAGTTCGATGTGTATCGACGACCGCAACGCTTCGAGGATTTCATCGAAGCATGCAGGATGGACGCCTTGCTGGAGAACCAGGATTATCCACAGGCAGAATATCTGCGAGGCGCGGCAACCACAGCCAGGGCGGTGGACGTGAAGCCGTTGATGGAAAGTGGATTGAGTGGCCAGGCGCTGGGCGAAGCGCTCAAGACCGAACGCTTGAAAGCACTGATGGCTTATAGGAATCAATGATCGCCAGGCCCATTCGCGGGCAAGCCCGCTCCCCACAGTTGCGCATGACCCTGTGGGAGCGGGCTTGCCCGCGAATGGGCCATCAGCAACGAAGGATATCCCGGATCAGATCACGGTCAGCTGCAAACCCCGCCATTCGAACGGCACCGGCGCCAGCACCTGTTCAATGCTCGCCTCCCGCCACAGCTGCCCCATGGACTTGCCCTCGCCCGGATGCCCCAGTTCCGGTGCCAGCAACGACAACGGCCACAGCACAAAGGCGTTCTTCACGATCTCCGCCCGCGGCAGCACCAGACCATTGAACGTGCCACACAGGTCATCGAACATCAGCACATCGATATCCAGCGGCAGCCCTTTACGATCCGGGGCGTAGCGGCCATTTTCGGCCTCGATGAACTTGAGCCGGCGGTCGAGTTCCAGCAGTGGCAGGTCGGTGCATCCGCGCACCACCAGGTTGTAGAACGGGCCGCTTTTGATTCCCACGGCCTGGCTCTCGAACACTGCGGAGCAGTGCATGTCACTGAGCATGCCTGCCAACGCATCGAGCCCCGCACACAAGTGCCGCTCGCGCTCGATGTTGCTGCCCAGCCCGAGATATACCGTACTCAGAGACATCCGCGCTCGATCTCCACGCCTACACCGCCACGGGCCGCAGGCACCGCACCCGGCTTGGTCAGCTTCAGGCGCACCCACGGGATCTTGAACTCGTCCATCAGCACCGCCACCAGACGCTCGGCGAACGTCTCCACCAGCTCGAAGCGCGCCTGCTCGGCGAAGGCCTGGACCCGCGCCGAGACACTGGCGTAGTCCAGCGCCAGCGACAGGTCGTCACCGGCGGCCGCCGGGCGGTTGTCCCAGGCGAAGCTCAGGTCCAGGCGCAGGCACTGGCGAATATCACGCTCCCAGTCATAGGCACCGATGACGGTATCGACTTCCAGGCCTTCGATGAACACTCTGTCCAAGCACTTCTCTCCACAGCACGACAAGGGCGACGAGCGCCGTTAGAATCAGGGCGTCCTCGCCCGGAATAGTTAGCATGTTTTGGTCACTGGCGCTGCTTGCCTACCTGCTCGGCTCTCTGTCCTTCGCCATCGTCCTGAGCCGCCTCAGCGGCAGCCCCGACCCGCGCTCCAGCGGCTCGGGCAATGCCGGCGCGACCAACATGCTACGCCTGGCCGGCCGCAAACTGGCGATCCTGACGCTGCTCGGCGACCTGTGCAAGGGCATGTTGCCAGTACTGCTGGCCCGCCTGGCCGGGCTCGACCAGCAGGAACAGGCCTGGGTCGGCATCTGCGCAGTCCTTGGCCATCTGTTCCCGGTTTACTTCCGCTTCCAGGGCGGCAAGGGCGTGGCCACTGCCGCCGGCATGCTGATGGCGCTGTACTTCCCCGCAGCGCTGCTGGCCATCGGCGCCTGGCTGCTGACCTTCTACCTCACCCGCACCAGCTCGCTGGCGGCCTTGATCGCCACGCCGTTGACGCTGCCGCTGCTGGCCTGGCGCGAACCCGAAGCGTTGCTGCCGATGACAGTGTTGACGATCCTGATCGTCTGGCGTCATCGCAACAACCTGCGCGACCTGTTCGCCGGGCGCGAACGCCATTTCTGAGACGTGCGCATGAGTCCGGCACGGTTCACACCGCCGGCAACTGCTCCATCGGCCAGCGCGCCTGCACGCTGATGGCCAGGTCCTGCTGCTGCCCGGCCAACAGGCGCTGGCAACCGGCATAGGCGATCATCGCGCCATTGTCGGTGCAGAACCGTGGACGAGCGTAATAGACGTTGCCCTTGATGCTGGCCAGCATCTCTTCCAGCGAAATGCGCAAGGCCTTGTTGGCGCTCACGCCACCGGCGATGACCAGACGCTTGAGGCCAGTCTGCTTGAGGGCGCGCTTGCACTTGATGGTCAGAGTCTCCACCACCGCCTGCTGGAACGCCAGCGACACGTCGCAACGGGTTTGCTCGTTGTCGTCCCCGGCGTCGCGGCATTGCTGCCAGGTGTTCAGGGCGAAGGTCTTGAGGCCGCTGAAGCTGAACTGCAGACCAGGCCGATCGCACATCGGTCGCGGGAACACGAAACGCCCAGGCGTGCCTTGCTCGGCCAGACGGGCGATTTCCGGGCCGCCCGGATAATTGAGGCCGATCAGCTTGGCTGTCTTGTCGAAGGCTTCGCCAGCGGCGTCGTCCAGGCTCTCGCCCAGCAGCTCGTATTGGCCGATGCCATCGACCCGTACCAGCTGGGTGTGGCCGCCAGACACCAACAAGGCGACGAACGGAAACTCCGGCGGCTGCTCCTCGAGCATCGGCGCCAGCAGGTGGCCTTCCATATGGTGCACGCCGATCGCCGGAATATCCCAGGCGAAGGCCAGCGCCTGGGCGCAGGAGGCGCCCACCAGCAACGCGCCGACCAGGCCAGGACCCGCGGTGTAGGCGATGGCGTCGATCTCGGTGGCGACGCAGTCGGCTTCCTGCAGCACCTGGCGGATCAACGGCAGCATGCGCTTGACGTGGTCACGCGAGGCGAGTTCGGGCACCACGCCGCCATAGACGCGGTGCAGGTCGATCTGGCTGAACAGCGCGTCGGCCAGCAGGCCGCGCTCACTGTCGTATAATGCGACGCCAGTTTCGTCGCAGGATGTTTCCAATCCCAGTACTAGCATGGGTCCGTGCCTTGTTGAGGCTGAATTCGAAGGCGCGCATGATAGTCCCCGTGTCCGGTGCCGACCAGCGGTTTTCGATCAGAGGCTTTGCATTCCGGCCAGCTAAGGGTTAACATCCGCAACCCTTGAAAACCGACGTTCTCCAGCACACCTTATGTTTTGCCAGGAGCACGTCTACCCCGGTAATGAATTAAGGTAGCCCTGGATGCCAGCCGTCAAAGTTAAAGAGAACGAACCCTTCGACGTAGCTCTGCGTCGTTTCAAGCGCTCCTGCGAAAAAGCCGGTGTACTGGCTGAAGTTCGTAGCCGCGAGTTTTACGAGAAGCCGACCGCCGAGCGCAAGCGCAAAGCCGCTGCCGCTGTAAAGCGTCACGCCAAGAAGGTTCAGCGCGAACAGCGCCGCGCCGTTCGTCTGTACTAAGTACAGCCGTTCTACGCAAAGCTTCTGCCATGCCCGGCCTCGTGCCGGGCTGATGGCAGCGGTCGCTTCAAACCCTTGGCCATGCGCCCTGGGTGCCCCGGCAAAAGCCATGGGCAACCTGCATCAACGCGTCAGAACTGGTCCCCGACCAGGCGTGCACGTCTTTCTGACGAGCCCTTCATGGGCTGGTGACGAGCACACTCCTCTTCCTGCGAGATACCCCACGCCAAACCCGCGCACAAGCGTTTAGACTTGCCAGCTGCCAGATGACGAGACTGCCATGGCCGGGCTGATTCCCCAGAGCTTCATCGATGACCTTCTCAACCGCACCGACATCGTCGATGTGGTGAGTTCGCGCGTCCAGCTGAAGAAGACCGGCAAGAATCTCTCCGCCTGCTGCCCGTTCCACAAGGAAAAGAGCCCCTCCTTCACCGTCAGCCCAGACAAGCAGTTCTACTATTGCTTCGGCTGCGGCGCCGGCGGCAATGCGCTCGGCTTCATCATGGACCACGACAACCTGGACTTCCCCCAGGCAGTCGAGGAACTGGCCCGCGCAGCCGGCATGGAAGTGCCCCGCGAGGAAGGTCGTCGCGGGCAGAAACCGCGCCAGCCAACCGATTCACCGCTTTACCCGCTGCTGGAAGCGGCCAGCGAGTTCTATCGCCAGGCCCTGCGCAGCCACGCCACCCGCAAGGCGGCGGTGGACTATCTCAAGGGTCGCGGCCTGTCCGGCGAGATCGCCCGCGACTTTGGCCTGGGCTTCGCCCCGCCGGGTTGGGACAACCTGCTCAAGCACCTGGGCGCCGACTCGCTGCAGCAGAAAGTGATGATCGACGCAGGCCTCTTGATCGAGAACGCCGAGAGCGGCAAGCGCTACGACCGCTTCCGCGACCGGGTGATGTTCCCGATCCGCGACAGCCGTGGCCGGGTCATCGCCTTCGGTGGCCGGGTACTGGGCGACGACAAGCCCAAGTACCTGAATTCCCCGGAAACCCCGGTGTTCCACAAGGGCCAGGAGCTGTACGGCCTGTACGAGGCACGCAAACACAACCGCAACCTCGACGAGATCATTGTGGTCGAGGGCTACATGGACGTCATCGCCCTGGCCCAGCAGGGCCTGCGCAACGCGGTGGCCACCCTCGGCACCTCCACCAGCGAGGAGCACCTCAAGCGCCTGTTCCGCGTGGTGCCTAGCGTGCTGTTCTGCTTCGACGGCGACCAGGCCGGACGCAAGGCCGCCTGGCGCGCCCTGGAGGCAACCCTGTCGAGCCTGCAGGATGGCCGCCGCGCACGCTTCCTGTTCCTGCCCGAGGGTGAAGACCCGGACAGCCTGGTGCGCGCCGAAGGCACCGACGCCTTCCAGGCCCGCATCAACCAGCACGCCCAGCCTTTGGCCGACTACTTCTTCGAGCAATTGAGCAACGAGGCCGACCCGCGCTCGCTGGAGGGCAAGGCGCACATGGTCACCCTGGCCGCGCCACTGATCGAGAAAGTCCCAGGCGCCAACCTGCGCCAGTTGATGCGCAACCGCCTGAAGGACATCACCGGCCTCGACCCACAGCAGATGGAACAGCTGGCGCAGAGCGCGCCAGCGCCAAGCGTGCCGGACTACGACCCCGGTTACGACTACGACGCCATGGCCAGCTACACGCCGGACCACGGCGACATGCACTACCAGCCCGACTATGCCCCGCAGCAGCAGGAGCAACGCCCCTGGACACCGAACAAGGGCGGCGGCAAGAAGCAGTGGGACGGCAAGCCATGGGACAAGAAAGGCGGCAAACCCTGGCAGCGCGATGGCCAGCGCGGTGAAGCCCCGCCACGGGTACCAGCCCCGGTCGAACCGCCAACGCTCTCGGCCCTGCGTACCCTGCTGCACCACCCGTTACTGGCCGGCAAGGTCGAGGACGCCAGCCACTTCGCCGACGAAGAGCAGCTGTACAGCCAACTGCTGGTGGCACTGATCGAGGCCGCGCAGAAGAATCCTAAGCTAAGCTCAATGCAGCTGATCGCACGCTGGCACGGCACCGAGCAGGGCCGTCTGCTGCGCGCCCTGGCGGAAAAGGAATGGTTGATCGATGCCGATAACCTTGAACAACAGTTTTTCGACACTATAACTAGTTTGTCCGCTCGCCAGCGCGAGCGAAGCCTGGAACATCTGCTCAGGAAAGCGCGTCTAAGCGAACTGAGCACAGAGGAAAAATCTCAGCTGCTCGCCCTGCTGAGCCGCAATGTTCCAGCACAAAACCCGACCTCATCTGGCGCGTGAGGTCCAGGTTCGGGTATAATCCTCGGCTTGTTTTTTGCCCGCCAAGACCTTCAGTGGATAGGGTGTTATGTCCGGAAAAGCGCAACAGCAATCTCGTATCAAAGAGTTGATCACCCGCGGTCGTGAGCAGGGCTACCTGACTTACGCGGAGGTCAACGACCACCTGCCTGAGGATATTTCAGATCCTGAACAGGTGGAAGACATCATCCGCATGATCAACGACATGGGGATCAACGTATTCGAGAGTGCTCCGGATGCGGATGCCCTGTTGTTGGCGGAAGCCGACACCGACGAAGCCGCAGCCGAAGAAGCCGCCGCAGCGTTGGCGGCAGTAGAGACCGATATCGGCCGCACGACCGACCCGGTGCGCATGTACATGCGCGAGATGGGTACCGTCGAGCTGCTGACCCGCGAAGGCGAGATCGAAATCGCCAAGCGCATCGAGGAAGGCATCCGTGAAGTCATGGGCGCCATCGCTCACTTCCCGGGCACTGTCGACTACATACTCGGCGAATACGATCGTGTCACCAGCGAAGGTGGCCGTCTGTCCGACGTTCTCAGCGGTTACATCGACCCTGACGACAACATCGCCGCGCCGACCGAAGAAGTGCCGATTCCAGGTGCCAAGGCCGCTGCCGCGAAGGAAGAAGAAGACGAAGACGACGAAAACGCTGAAAGCAGCGACGACGAGGAAGAGGCCGAAAGCGGCCCGGATCCGGTCGTTGCCGCGCAGCGTTTCGGCGCCGTCAACGATCAGCTGGTCATCACCCTCAAGGTGCTGAAGAAGCACGGTCGCACGCACGCCGAAAGCCTGGGCGCCATGCAGGCGCTGGCCGACCTGTTCATGCCGATCAAGCTGGTGCCGAAGCAGTTCGACGCACTGGTCGAGCGTGTCCGCGGAGCGCTGGACCGTCTGCGCCAGCAGGAACGCGCCATCATGCAGCTGTGCGTGCGTGATGCCCGCATGCCGCGCGCCGACTTCCTGCGCCTGTTCCCGAGCAACGAGACCGACCAGACCTGGTCTGGTGACCTGGCCAAGCGCAACACCAAGTGGGCCGCCGCCCTGGGTGAGAAAGACGCCGCCATCGTCGCCTGCCAGCAAAAGCTGATCGACCTCGAGACCGAGACCGGCCTGACCGTCGCCGAGATCAAGGACATCAACCGTCGCATGTCCATCGGCGAAGCCAAGGCCCGCCGCGCCAAGAAGGAGATGGTCGAGGCGAACCTGCGCCTGGTGATCTCGATCGCCAAGAAGTACACCAACCGCGGCCTGCAGTTCCTCGATCTGATCCAGGAAGGCAACATCGGCCTGATGAAGGCGGTGGACAAGTTCGAATACCGTCGCGGCTACAAGTTCTCGACCTACGCCACCTGGTGGATCCGCCAGGCGATCACCCGTTCGATCGCCGACCAGGCACGCACCATCCGTATCCCGGTGCACATGATCGAGACGATCAACAAGCTCAACCGTATTTCCCGGCAGATGCTGCAGGAAATGGGTCGCGAACCGACCCCGGAAGAGCTGGGCGAACGCATGGAGATGCCTGAGGACAAGATCCGCAAGGTCCTGAAGATCGCCAAAGAGCCGATCTCCATGGAAACCCCGATCGGTGACGACGAAGACTCGCACCTGGGCGACTTCATCGAGGACTCGACCATGCAGTCCCCGATCGACGTGGCCACGGTCGAAAGCCTCAAGGAAGCGACCCGTGACGTGCTCTCGGGCCTGACCGCACGCGAAGCCAAGGTGCTGCGCATGCGTTTCGGCATCGACATGAACACCGACCACACCCTCGAAGAGGTCGGCAAGCAGTTCGACGTGACCCGCGAGCGGATCCGTCAGATCGAAGCCAAGGCGCTGCGCAAGCTGCGCCACCCGACGCGAAGCGAGCATCTGCGCTCCTTCCTCGACGAGTAAAGACGAACCCCGGCCCAGGCCGGGGTTTTTCTTATGTGACAGAAGGTCGTTGCCACGGTCTACCCAGCGGGCGGAATGCCCGTCTACACTCGAATCAGACCCCCTGTTCGAGAGGCCGCTATGCCCATGATGCCGGCCTTCCTGTTGCTGCTCCTGCTCGCCTGGAACACAACGGCCGGCGCCCTGACCCTGACCGACGAGGAACAAGCCTGGCTCAGCGCCCACCCGCAGCTGCGCCTGGGCGTCGATGCTTCATGGCCGCCGTTCGAATTTCGCGACCAGGAAGGTCACTACCAGGGATTGGCCGCCGATTACATCGCCCTGATCCAGGAACGACTGGGGATCACCCTCAAGCCGATCGAGCCCAGCAGCTGGACCGAAGTGCTCGAACAGGCGCGCAGCAACCGCCTCGACCTGCTCCCCGGGATCATGTCCACCCCGGAGCGCCAGAACTACCTGGCCTTCACCCGCCCCTACCTGGATTTCCCGATCGTCATCCTCGCCCATTCCGGCGGCGCGCAACCGCGCAACCTCAAGGACCTTTACGGCCTGAAGATCGCAGTGGTTGAGAACTACGCGCCCCACGAACTGCTGCGCACCCACCACCCGGATCTCAACCTGGTGGCCATGCCCAACGTCAGCTCAACCCTGCAGGCCCTGGCCACCGATGAGGTGGACGCGGTGGTCGGCGACCTCGCCTCGAGCATCTGGAGCCTGCGTCAGCTCAAGCTGGACGGCCTGTACGTCAGCGGTGAGACCCCTTACCGCTACCAGCTGGCCATGGCCGTGCCCCGCCAGCAAAAGGTGCTGGTCGGCATCCTCGACAAGGTCATGGCCGACATGAGCAGCAGTGAGGTCAGCCATATCCAGCAACGCTGGGTGGGCAACGTCGTCGATCAGCGGACCTTCTGGCACGATGTGCTGCTCTATGGCCTGCCGGCGGTGCTGGTGCTGATGGCCATCCTGGCGGTGGTGATTCGCATCAACCGCCGCCTGAGTTCGGAGATTTCCCGGCGCATCGCCCTGGAACAGGAGCTGCGCAGCAGCGAGTACCACTACCGTGGCCTGATCGAGAGCCTGTCGGCGGTGGCCTGGGAGGCCGATGCCAACGACTTCAGCTACAGCTATGTCTCGCCCCACGCCGAGGACCTGCTCGGTTACCCCACGGGTGAGTGGCTCAAGCCCGGCTTCTGGCGCAGCATCCTGCACCCGGAGGATGCCCTCTGGGCGCAGGCCTACTGCGACAGTGAAACGGCGGCCGGACGCGATCACAGCCTCGACTACCGGGTGATCCGCGCCGACGGCCATACCCTGTGGGTGCGCAATATCGTCAGCATGATCGAGCACGGCCACAAGTCGCTGATGCGCGGGCTGATGATCGACATCAGCGAGACCAAGCATACCGAGGATGCCCTGCGCCTGTCTGAACAGAAGTTCGCCTCGGTGTTCCAGCAATGCCCGGACATCCTGATCATCGCCCGGCACAGCGACGGCTGCCTGCTGGAGGTCAACGAAGCGTTCGAGGAGCTGATCGGCCTGAATCCTGCGCAAGTGATCGGCCGCACCGCCACCGAGCTCGGCCTGTGGGGCGTGGCCGGTACCGGCCCGGCATTGCTCGAACGCCTGCACCGCGGCGGCATCCGCAACCTGGAAATGACCTTCCGGCGCAACAACGGCGAACTGTTCACCGGCCTGACCTCGGCCGAAACCTTCGAACTGGACAGCATGCCGGCACTGGTGGTGGCGATCCGCGACATCAGCCAGCTCAAGGAAACCCAGCAGCAACTGCAGACCTCCGAGGAGAAGTTCGCCAAGGCCTTCCACGCCTCCCCCGACGGCCTGCTGCTGTCGCGCCAGAGCGACGGCCTGTTGCTGGAGGTCAACGAAGGTTTCTGCCGCCTGACCGGCTACGACATCAGTACCACGGTCGACCAGACCTCGCTGGACCTGGGCATCTGGGTCGACCTCAACGAGCGCCAGCGTCTGGTCGATCAACTCCAGCGCGATGGCTTCGTGCGCGACTTCAGCTGCCATATCCGCCGCAGCGACGGGCAGATCCGCCTCTGCGAGCTGTCCGCCCGGCCGCTGCCGATCGGCGGCGTCGACTGCATGCTGACCATCGCCCGCGACATCACCGAACGCCACCTGATGCAGGAGAAACTGCAACTGGCCGCCACGGTGTTCGAGAACACCGCCGAGGGCGTGCTGATCACCGACACCGACCAGCGTATCAGCGCGGTCAACCGCGCCTTCAGCGAGATCACCGGCTACAGCGAGATCGAAGCCCTCGGCCAGACCCCGCGCCTGCTCGCCTCCGGCCAGCACGACAGTGCCTTCTACGTTGCCATGTGGCACCAGCTGACCGCCGAGGGTCACTGGCAGGGCGAGATCTACAACAAGCGCAAGAACGGCGAGCTGTACCCCGGCTGGCTGACCATCAGCGCCGTGCGCAACCACGAGCGCGAGATCACCCACTTCGTCGCCGTGTTCGCCGATATCTCCAGCCTCAAGCACGCCCAGGCCAAGCTTGACTACCAGGCCCACCACGACCCGCTCACCGGCCTGCCCAACCGCGCCCTGTTCGAAAGCCGCCTGCAGGCCGCACTGAACTGCGCCCAGATATCCAACCGCCAGGGCGCGGTGCTGTTCCTCGACCTCGACCGCTTCAAGCACATCAACGACAGCCTCGGCCACCCGGTGGGCGACCTGCTGCTCAAGGGTATCGCCCAGCGCCTCAAGGAGCAGGTGCGCGACGTGGACACCGTGGCCCGCCTGGGCGGCGACGAGTTCATCATTCTCCTGCCCGGCCTGCACAAGCCCAGCGATGCCAGCGCAATCGCCAACAAGCTGCTGGCCGGTTTCCACGCGCCATTCCAGGCCGGCGAGCACGAGTTCTTCACCAGCGCCAGCATCGGCATCAGCCTGTACCCGCAGGACGGCAGCGATGTCGCTAGCCTGATCCGCAACGCCGATGCCGCGATGTACCGCTCCAAGGCCAAGGGCCGCAACCGCGTCGAGGCCTACACCCGCGAGCTCACCACCCAGGCCAGCGAACGCATCGCCCTGGAACACGAGCTGCGCCGCGCCATCGAACGCAACGAGCTGAGCCTGTGCTACCAGCCCAAGTTCAGCCTCAAGACCCAGAGCCTGGTCGGCGCCGAGGCACTGGTCCGCTGGACCCACCCCACTTTCGGCGAAGTGCCGCCCGAGCAGTTCATCCACCTGGCCGAGGAGAACGGCACCATCCTGCAGCTCGGCGACTGGGTGCTGGAACAGGCCTGCCGGCAGATGCACGCCTGGAAGAAGGCCTACCACGCCTTCGGCCCGCTCTCGATCAACCTGGCCGGCGCCCAGTTGCGCCAGCCCAATCTGGCCCGGCGCATCGAACAGCTGCTGCGCAGCTACCAGCTCAAGGCCGGCGACCTGCAGCTGGAGATCACCGAAAACTTCATCATGAGCCAGGCCGAGGAAGCGCTGAGCGTGCTGCACCAGCTCAAGCTGCTGGGTGTTCAGCTGGCCATCGACGACTTCGGCACCGGCTACTCGTCACTCAGCTACCTCAAGCGCCTGCCGCTGGATATCCTCAAGATCGACCAGTCGTTCATCCGCGGCCTGCCCGACGACCCCCACGACGCCGCCATCGCCCGCGCCATCATCGCCCTGGGCCGCAGCATGCAGCTGACGATCATTGCCGAAGGGGTGGAAAACCAGGCACAGCAGCGCTTCCTGGCCGCCGAAGGCTGCGAGCAGATCCAAGGCTACATCGTCAGCCTGCCACTGCCGCCGAACGAGTTCGCGGCGACCTTTCTTCGCATAGCACAAACGGATCTTTCGGATGGCACGCTATCGAAACCCTCGTTATAATCCTGCGCACCTGCTGAGGGCCTATAGCTCAGTTGGTTAGAGCAGAGGACTCATAATCCTTTGGTCCACGGTTCGAGTCCGTGTGGGCCCACCAAACTGAAAGCCGCGCACTGCGCGGCTTTCGTGTTTTTGGCGGGACCACCTCAGATCCAGTCCTATGATCTCGCACACAATCTACTCGTCAGCCGGCTCGAAGCGCTCACCACGAAACACCCGACGTGGATTGCCACGCTCGATGCGGTGATGGAACAACCGCCGCTCCGCGCGCAGTTCGCTGTCGACCTGCTCTGCCTGTTGCGCCAGGCGTTGACCGATGAGCAGCAGCGCCAAGCGCTTGTTGGCATGCTGGCTACGCTCGCTCTGTACCTTGACGCTGACGCCGCTGGCCAGGTGCGTGGCGCGCACTGCCGAGTCGGTGGTGTTGACATGCTGACCACCCGGCCCGGACGAACGCAAGGTCTCGAAGTGGATCTCGCTCGCCAGTTCCGGTGCCGGTGGCGCAAACCGTGCGCCCCCAAAGAACCAGTTCTTGCGCGCATGCCCCGGCCGGTACGGACTGCTGCACGTCCATTGCAGCGAGCCCGTCCAGTGATCTGCCAGGCGCTCGGCCTGCTCGCCATCCAGTGCCAGCAACACCGAGCGCAAGGTACCGCGCCGCGGCCCCGGCTCTTCTTCGAGTATCCGTACCGCCACGGCCTGGGCATCCGCTTCGGCCTGCAGCCTGAGCAATGCCCTGGCCACTGCCAGGGCACATTCTTCCGGCCCCTGAGCCGCCGAGAGTTGCAGTAGGATCATCAGCAGCACCCTCCGCGCGTCTTGTAGGTGAGCACCGGTTTCAGTCGTGCCAGCACGCGAACCAACCCCGCTTCACGCAAGGCACCCACCACCGAGTCGATAGCCTTGTAGGCCTCCGGCGCTTCCTCGTAGATCAGCGCCCGGTCGGCGCAGATCACGCGGCTGCCTAGTGCCGTACGACTCAGTTGCTCGACGCTGTAGCGCGAGACGAGGCGGTCCTTGCACTCGCTGCGCATCCATTTGCGTCCGGCGCCATGGGCCAGGGACAACAGGCTGCGCTCGTCGGCGATCGGCTGTACCAAGTAGCTGTAGTCACCGCGCGAACCAGGGATCACCACCGCCCCCTGATCCGACGGTGTGGCGCCTTTGCGATGCAGCCAACCATCGAGCCCGTCGACCTGCGCTGGCGACACCAGGTTGTGGTTGATGTCGAGCAGTACATCGCCATCGGCACGCAAGCGGTCGAGCATGCGCCGGGCAATCAACTGACGATTGGCTTCGGCAAAACGCAGCGCGCCGTCGTGCCGGCCCAGGTAATGAGTGCTGGCCTCGCTGCCCGCCTCCAGTCCGTGATGACCGAACAGGTCGACCTGCTCACGCAAGATCGCCTCGCCCAAACCACGCGAGCCGCTGTGCACCAGCAACAGCAGGTGTTTGCGCTCGATGCCCAAGGCTGCCAGGGCCGCATCGTCGTAGCTTTCATCGAGCTGCTGCAGCTCGGCGAAGTGGTTACCACCACCAATGGTGCCTAGAGAACGCTCGTGCCCCGTGGCAGGCAAACCGAAGCTGGCGACGGCCTCCTGCCACGTCTCGTCGAGCGGCAGGTCGAGGTTGCCAAGGCGTTTCTCCAGCTTGTCCAGATGCAGCTTGGCGGTCGGGATGTCCGTGCGCCACAGCGCCATGCCACAGCCGATGTCATTGCCGACCAGCGCCGGGTACAAACGCCCCACGGAAAAGAATGCCGCGCCGACCGGGTAGCCACGCCCCGGATGCAGGTCCGGCATGCCGGCCACCCGATGCATGCCCCCTAGGCGAGCGGTGGTTTCGAGTTGTTGGATCGCTTTTCCTTCGATCCAGGTGTCGTCCGCGGCGACCAATACGGCGCCGTCGGACAAATTGCGAATGCAAGTGCCCATAGTCCAATCCTGATGGGTTGAAACAAAAAGATGTTCGGATTGGCAGGCCAGAGGCCGGGCGTTGCGGTACCGCTAACGAGTAGCGGCGAATGCGTTCAAGCCAGGCGCGACCTGCAAAGGGTGATCGACTGTTGCATGATGTACCTCCTTTGCTGTCGGGTGAGAGAAGGCGGGCATCTTAGGTGTGTCATTGCCACCTTGCAACAACCTTGATCACATTTTCACCAGGAGAACAACGTCATGGCCGAAAAACCTGACCGCTCCGCGGTACAAAAACAATACCCTGGCGGTACAGTGCCCAGCTTCCCCTGGATCTGTAGCTCGGGTCGCTCTGACCAGCGGCAAAGTGCCTTTAGCACACCCGTTCTATTTCGCCGCCGACGCCTCGTTTCTAGAATCCCTCCATCGCTTCGGCACCGGGTCGAAGCCCAGTGATCGAGGGAACGTCACATGAACATCCAAGGAACGCTTGGGGCCCTGCTCATTGCACCCATGCTGGTAACACTTGCCGGTTGCGTGGCGCCGGGTTCCTACAACCAGGGCCAGCAGCCCAGCCAGATGGCCGGCGGCAATGCGCCCTGCACGCCCAGCACGACCGACAACCTGATCTCCACCGGCCGCAGCCTGCTGAGCATCGCCAACTCGGTGCTGGAGACCAAGCACAGCATGAATGGCACCTCGGCCACCTATGACCAGCGCATGCAACTGGCGGAAAACGCCCAGAAGGTCAACCAGGGCAACCAGATGCTCGACAACGTCGAGAGCATGACCGCCGGCCTGAAGTCGCCTTGCGCCACCACGGCGCAGACCAGCGCCGCACGCTGAGGCAACCCACCGACAGCCTTGGGGCAGGCGCCTTCAGTGCCTGGCCCAAGGCTGTTGGCGTAGCGTGACTTCACCACACGCCTGCTTCGAATGTTCCACCGGCCTCTTTCTCATCGGCCCCAGGCTGGCTAGGCTAGTGCACCCTATGCCGAGACTCGCCATGCCAGACGCCCGTGCCATCACCCTCGACGAAATCGACCGCCAGTTGATCGCCCTGTTGCAGATCAACGCCCGCGAAAGCGTCGCCACTCTTGCCCGCCAGCTGGGTATCGCCCGCACCACCGTGAACTCGCGTCTGGCGCGGCTGGAGAAGAGCAAGGTCATCACCGGCTATGGCGTGCGCCTGGGCCAGCGTCTGCTGGGCGGCGGACTGCAGGCGTACGTGGGGATCAAGGCGCAGCCGCGCTCGGGCAAGGACATCGTGCGCCGCCTGGGCGCCATGGGCCAGGTACAGCAACTGTGCGCGGTGAGTGGCGAGTTCGACTATGTGGCGTGGCTGAACAGTGATTCGCCAGAGCAACTGGACCAGTTGCTCGACCAGATCGGCAGCCTGGATGGGGTGGAGAAGACCACTACATCGATCATTCTCAGCAGCAAGGTGGACCGTGGCCAGCCGGGCTGACCACGCCCCCCGACCATCAGGCCTCCATCGCGTCGAGTAGCCCTTCCAGCAGCGCGCGCACCGTTTCCGCCGAATGCAGGATCGACCAGATCATCGCCCGCCCCGCCTCGGGGGCATGGTGCTGGGCGTAGTCGTCGGCGATTTCCTGGATGGCCCGGGCCAGCATGCTGGCGTGGACCAGGGCGTCGGCCGCATCGACGCCGGGGCGCACGGTGAAGATGGGGGGATGACTGGACTGGCAGGAGCAGAAGGACTGCTCGGTGGTCGGGTTCAGGGCGAGGGGTGGGTCGGGGACGATCTTTTTCATGGGTATTGCCTCCATTACCGGCTCAAGGAGGCCACCACGCAACCTTCTCACGGGAATAGGTGGCAGCCATGCGCGGGGTGAGAACCGGCGAAGTTGGAGGCTACATTCCGGCCAGGCAGAACCTGCCCGCGCACAGCTGCCATGACAGCATGCCTCCAATTTGATCGCCGGGTTCTCACGCCCGATCACCGAATAGGCGGTGACCGGCTGAAGTTAACCGCGAAGGGTTCTCCCAAACTGCCAGACCGAGGCTACATGGTTCGTAGGATACTTCCTGTTATTACATGTCTCTGTAGGACCAAGCTGATTCTCTCCAGCGCGAAGTAGATTTTGTGGGAGCGGGCTTGCCCCGCGATCACGGGCTGAGCCCGTGCCATAACCCGATAATGACTATGCGGCCCAATTCGCGGGGCAAGCCCGCTCCCACAAGGTATGCATCACTTCAAGGACTTGGGAACTCGCCAAGTGAAACAACTTGAAAGCAATCATCTATACGTAGATCACGTATAAAAGTGGCAACATGGCGCACCTGAAAAGCAGGAGCCACCAATGCCACGCAACATCTTCACTGAACTCACCGAAGGCTTCGACGCCCTCGCCGATGAGCGCGCCGGCAAACTGACCCTGCGCTCGCACAAGGTGACCTTCGAGGAGCTCGCCCCGCTGGCCCCCAACGAACTGACCGAACTGCGCCAGTGCCTGAACATGTCCCGGGCGGTGTTTGCCGCCTACTTGCGTACCAACGCCCGCACCCTGGAGAGTTGGGAACAGGGCCGCTCCATGCCCAACGCCCAGGCCGTGGCGCTGATCCGCCTGGTGCAGAAGTACCCTGAAACCGTCGAGCACCTGGCATCGCTGAGCTGATTCGTCAGTATTGAATAAAAATGAATCATTAAGACGAAACAAAGCACATAACGACGCCACTCTGCACCTTAATAACGAACACTCCACTTCATAAAATGGCCACCAGGCATTCTCTATACTCAGGCTCCGCCCGCTGCGCAGCCCCTGGCAAGGTCATTACATGAACAAGAAAAACCGCCACCCCGCCGACGGCAAGAAACCCATCACCATCTTCGGCCCCGACTTCCCCTTCGCCTTCGACGACTGGCTGGAGCACCCGGCCGGCCTGGGCAGCATTCCCAAGGAGCGCCATGGCGAAGAGGTAGCGATCGTCGGTGGCGGCATCGCCGGGCTGGTGGCGGCCTACGAGCTGATGAAGCTGGGCCTCAAGCCCGTGGTGTACGAGGCTTCCAAGCTGGGTGGCCGGCTGCGCTCGCAAGCGTTCAACGGCACCGACGGCATCGTTGCCGAACTGGGCGGCATGCGCTTCCCGGTGTCGTCCACGGCGTTCTACCACTACGTCGACAAGCTGGGCCTGGAGACCAAGCCCTTCCCCAACCCGCTGACCCCGGCATCGGGCAGCACGGTCATCGACCTGGAAGGCCAGACCTACTACGCCGAGAAATCCGCCGACCTGCCGCAGCTGTTCCACGAAGTGGCCGAGGCCTGGGCCGACGCCCTGGAGAGCGGCGCGCAATTCGGCGATATCCAGCAGGCCATCCGCGACCGCGACGTGCCGCGCCTGAAGGACCTGTGGAACAAGCTGGTGCCACTGTGGGACGACCGCACCTTCTATGACTTCGTCGCCACCTCGCGCTCGTTCGCCAAACTGAGCTTCCAGCACCGCGAAGTGTTCGGCCAGGTGGGCTTCGGCACCGGCGGCTGGGACTCGGACTTCCCCAACTCGATGCTGGAAATCTTCCGCGTGGTGATGACCAATTGCGACGATCACCAGCACCTGGTGGTCGGTGGCGTCGAGCAGGTACCGCAGGGCATCTGGCGCCATGTGCCGGAGCGTTGCGCCCACTGGCCGGCCGGCACCAGCCTCAGCGGCCTGCACGGCGGCGCGCCACGCACCGGGGTCAAGCGCATCGCCCGGGCCAGCGATGGTCGCCTGGCGGTCACCGACAACTATGGCGACGTGCGCCACTACGCGGCGGTGCTCACCACCTGCCAGAGCTGGCTGCTGACCACCCAGATCGACTGCGAGGAGTCGCTGTTCTCGCAGAAGATGTGGATGGCCCTGGACCGCACCCGCTACATGCAGTCGTCGAAGACCTTCGTCATGGTCGACCGGCCGTTCTGGAAGGACAAGGACCCGGAGACCGGCCGCGACCTGATGAGCATGACCCTCACCGACCGCCTGACCCGCGGCACCTACCTGTTCGACAACGGCGACGACAAGCCGGGGGTGATCTGCCTGTCCTATGCCTGGATGAGCGACGCCCTGAAGATGCTGCCGCACCCGACCGAAAAGCGCGTGCAACTGGCCCTCGACGCACTGAAGAAGATCTACCCCAAGACCGATATCGCCGGGCATATCATCGGCGACCCGATCACCATCTCGTGGGAGGCCGACCCGCACTTCCTCGGCGCCTTCAAGGGCGCGCTGCCGGGCCACTACCGCTACAACCAGCGCATGTACGCGCACTTCATGCAGCAGGACATGCCCGCCGAACAGCGTGGCATCTTCATCGCCGGTGACGACGTGTCCTGGACCCCGGCCTGGGTGGAAGGCGCGGTGCAGACTTCGCTGAACGCGGTGTGGGGTATCATGAACCACTTCGGTGGCCAGACCCACCCGGACAACCCCGGCCCGGGCGATGTGTTCCACGAGATCGGTCCGATCGCCCTGGCCGACTGAGCGTAGGAGTAGCGCCATGCGCATCGCCCTGTTCCAGGGCACGCCCAAGCCATTGGACGTGCCCGGCAATCTCGAGCGCCTGCAGCACCAGGCCCAGCAGGCCGCCGCCCGCGGCGCGCAGCTGCTGGTGTGCCCTGAGATGTTCCTCAGCGGCTACAACATCGGCCTGGACCAGGTGGAACGCCTGGCCGAGGCCGAGGACGGCCCCTCGGCCATGAGCGTCGTCGAGATCGCCCAGGCGCACCGGATCGCCATCGTCTACGGCTACCCGGAGCGGGCCGAGGACGGGTCGATCCACAACAGCGTGCAACTGATCGATGCCCATGGCCGCAGCCTGTGCAACTACCGCAAGACCCACCTGTTCGGCGAGCTGGATCGCTCGATGTTCAGCCCGGGCGCCGATCACTTCCCGGTGGTCGAGCTGGACGGCTGGAAGGTCGGGCTGCTGATCTGCTACGACATCGAGTTCCCGGAGAACGCCCGGCGCCTGGCGCTGAACGGTGCCGAGCTGATCCTGGTGCCGACGGCGAACATGGCGCCCTACGACTTCGTCTGCCAGGTGACCGTGCGCTCGCGGGCGCAGGAGAACCAGTGTTATCTGGTGTACGCCAACTACTGCGGCAGCGAAGGCGAGATCCAGTATTGCGGGCAAAGCAGCATCGTCGGGCCGGATGGCGATGTGCTGGCGATGACCGGGGACGAAGAGGGGCTTTTGCTGGCAGACCTGCAGCGCGAGCGGGTATTGAAAGGGCGAGAGGCGTTTCCCTACCTGGCGGACCTGCGCCGGGATCTGCATTAACAGCGACAGGGGCCAGGACAGACAACCCCGGCATTGCGCGCTAGCATGGCGTCATGTCCGACGCCATTCGCCACCTCACCCTCGCCAACGGCCTGCACCTGACCTTGCGCCAAGCGCCACGCCTCAAGCGCGCGGCGGCGGCGCTGCGGGTGCATGCCGGCAGCCACGACGCACCAGCGCGCTGGCCGGGCCTGGCGCACTTTCTCGAACACCTGTTCTTCCTCGGTAACAGGCGTTTTCCGCTGGACGACGGCCTGATGCGCTACGTCCAGGGCCTGGGCGGCCAGGTCAACGCCAGCACCCGCGAACGCACCACCGACTTCTTCTTCGAAGTGCCCCCCGCAGCGCTGGCCGGTGGGCTTGAGCGCCTGTGCCAGATGCTCGCCGAGCCGGACTTCGCCATCGAACGCCAGCGCCGCGAGCGCGAGGTGATCCATGCCGAGTTCATCGCCTGGTCGCGCAACCCCGAGGCACAGCGCCAGTTCGCCCTGTTGCAGTCGGTGTCGGCGCGCCATCCGCTGAGCGGCTTCCATGCTGGCAACCGTCATAGCCTGCCGCTGGAAAGCCAGGCCTTCCAGCAAGGGCTGAGGCAGTTCCACCACGATTTCTACCAGGGCGGGCAACTCACCCTGAGCCTGGCCGGCCCGCAGCCGCTGGATGAGCTGGCGCACCTGGGCAGGCAGTTCGGCGGCCTGTTCGCCAAGGGTGCGGGCGTCGCCCAGCAACGGCCACCCGCCTTGCTCGACGCGCCACTGCACCCGCCAGAAGCATGGGGCAAGCACCACGACCTGCTGTTCGCCCATGACGGACTCCCGGATGGCGCGGAGCAGGCGCTCGAGTTGCTGCTGGCCCAGCTCACTGACAGTCGGCCCGGCGGTTGGCTGGATGCCTTGCGCCAGCGCGGTTGGCTGCAGGGCTGCAAGGCGCAACAACTCCACGCCCATGCTGGGCAGTTGCTCTGGCATGTCCAGTTGCAGCTGTCGGACCAGGCCAGCCTGGCCAAGGCCCGGGAGTTGCTGCACGGCTGGCTGGGTTTTCTGCGGCAACAGGACCACAAGCTGCTGAACGACCGCTTCACCCGCCTGCAGCAACGCCGTGAACAAGCCACCAGCGCACTGGAACTGGCCCAGCGCGACAGTGCCGACCGACCTTTCGCAGGGCTCGGGACACAAGGCCTGGAAACCTTCGCTGCACTGCTGTGGGACTTGCCTTCCTCGGATGCCGGCGACTGGCAGTTGCCCCCCGATGAAGCGCTCCTGGCAACCAAACTTCCCATGATCAACACGCCGTTGCCAGCAGGACTTGGTCTCGGTGACTGCCTGCCGCCCTCTCGCCAGTTTGCGAGCCTCGACCTGCGTTGGCACATTCCTTCGCCGCTGCGTCAGCGCATGCAGGTCGTTCTGCAACACAGTCTGCAACCCCTGCGCGAGCGTGCCGATCAGGCAGCATTGCGACTGGGCTTCGAGGCCACTGGCGATTACTGGCAGTTGCGCCTGGCGGGGCATCCGCTGGCCGTGATCAATGCCACGCAGGAAGCCCTGACCTTGCTGCGCGCGCCAGCCCGGGAGCATTGGCACTCGCCAGCGGCAGCCGAAGCGCCGCTGATTCCGATCCGTGCCCTGCTGAAGGCACTGCCGGACGCTTTACTGATGGGTGAAGAGCAACCGCAGCCGGCCTGCCCCCTGGACCAGTCGCAGCTCGACGCACTCTGGCAGCAGGCGCGCTGGCAGGGATTGGCGCAAGGGTTCGCCCCCGCCCAACAGGGCGCCCTGGGCACGGCACTGCAAGGCCTCATGGGACAACCGATCGCCCCCTCGCCAGCGTGTCCGATCCTCGGACGCCACTGGCGGCAGATTCCGACCTTGGGCAGCGAGCCCGCGCTGTTGCTGTTCTGTCCGCTGCCGGCTGATCTGCAGGCCGCCGGTCGACTGCTCGCCCACGTGTTGCAAGGCCCGTTCTATCAGCGCCTGCGTGTCGAGCTGCAGCTGGGTTACGCCGTGTTCAGCGCCTTTCGTCAGATCGAAGGCTACGCCGGACTGCTGTTCGGTGTGCAATCGCCGCACGCCAGCCACGCACAGATCCTGGGTCATCTGCTGGACCTGCTGCGCCCGGGCGTCACGCTGGCCCCAGCGGCGCGAGCGCAGCTGGCCGATCAGTTCGACGAGACAGCGATGGCCAACGCCGATATCACGCAATGGGCCTGGCAGGCACATATCGCGACACACAATGCCGACCTGTCGCGCATGCAAGGGTCTATCCTCAATGTCGAACAAGGCCAGTTGGATGCGTTGCTCCAGCAGTTGCTCGATGCAAGGCACGGTTGGTTGTGCCTGGCCAATGCCACTGCCCCGGACGCCGAATGGCTATGAAAAAATGGCGGGATTGTTACCGCACATGCAATGGCGCTTTTCGAAGAATTAACCTTTCGGTACAAATTTTTCTTGTAAGATAGCGCAATCTCGGCCAATGGAACCTCTCTCTGCGGGGAGTACCCAATAGTGAGCCGACCACCCCAAACCCCATCCGGAAGGAGCAAGCCCATGTGGACCAAACCTGCATACACTGACCTGCGTATCGGCTTCGAAGTAACCATGTACTTCGCCAACCGTTAAGCGGCTGCGCGGTTCGACGCCCCGGCCCGCCGGGGCGTTTGCGTTTTTCCGATACGGCTTTCGGGCTAACCTTTCCGGCTAGAGAGTACCCATGTACATCCAGATCCTCGGTTCCGCCGCCGGTGGCGGGTTCCCCCAGTGGAACTGCAACTGCGCCAACTGCAAGGGCTACCGTGACGGTACCCTGCGCGCCACCGCGCGCACCCAGTCGTCTATCGCCCTGTCCGACGACGGCGAGCACTGGATCCTGTGCAATGCCTCGCCGGACATCCGCGCCCAGCTCCAGGCGTTCGCGCCGATGCAGCCGGCCCGCGCCCTGCGCGACACCGGTATCGACGCCATCGTCCTGCTCGACAGCCAGATCGACCACACCACCGGCCTGCTCAGCCTGCGCGAAGGCTGCCCGCACCAGGTGTGGTGCACCGACATGGTCCACCAGGACCTGACCACCGGCTTTCCGTTGTTCAACATGCTCAGCCACTGGAACGGCGGCCTGGCATGGAACCGCATCGAACTCAAAGGCAGCTTCGTCATCGACGCCTGCCCGAACCTGCGCTTCACCCCTTTCCCGCTGCGCAGCGCCGCGCCGCCCTATTCCCCGCACCGTTTCGACCCGCACCCGGGCGACAACCTCGGGTTGCTGGTGGAGGACACCCGCACCGGCGGCAAGCTGTTCTACGCGCCGGGCCTGGGCCAGGTCGACGCCAAGCTGCTGGAAATGATGCATGGCGCCGACTGCCTGCTGGTCGACGGCACCCTGTGGGAGGATGATGAGATGCAGCGCCGCGGCGTTGGCACCCGTACCGGCCGAGAGATGGGCCACCTGGCGCAGAACGGCGCGGGCGGCATGCTCGAGGTGCTGGACGGTTTCTCGCGTCAGCGCAAGGTGCTTATCCACATCAACAACACCAACCCGATCCTCGACGAAGACTCGCCGGAACGCGCCGAAGTGCAGCGCCGGGGCGTGGAAGTCGCCTTCGATGGCATGAGCATCGAGTTGTGACGGTGTTGTCCGATTCCTGTGGGAGCGGGTTCACCCGCGAATGCGTCGTAAGACTCACTGCCGCTTTCGCGGGTAAACCCGCTCCCACAGGATCCGCGCACAGCCGATGGTCTGTTCTACAGGAATCCGCTTGATGAATGACACTGCGCCGATGTCCCCTACCGAGTTCGAGCAGGCCCTGCGCGCCAAGGGCGCCTACTACCACATCCATCACCCCTACCATGTGGCGATGTATGAAGGCCGCGCCAGCCGCGAGCAGATCCAGGGCTGGGTGGCCAACCGCTTCTACTACCAGGTCAACATCCCGATGAAGGATGCCGCGATCCTGGCCAACTGCCCCGACCGCGAAGTGCGCCGCGAGTGGATCCAGCGCCTGCTCGACCACGATGGCGCGCCCGGCGAGGACGGCGGCATCGAGGCCTGGTTGCGCCTCGGCCAGGCCGTGGGCCTGGACCCCGACCAGCTGCGCAGCCAGGAGCTGGTGCTGCCCGGCGTGCGCTTCGCGGTCGACGCCTACGTCAACTTCGCCCGTCGCGCCAGCTGGCAGGAAGCCGCCAGCAGCTCGCTGACCGAACTGTTCGCCCCGCAGATCCACCAATCGCGCCTGGACAGCTGGCCGCAGCACTATCCGTGGATCGACCCGACCGGCTACGAATACTTCCGCACCCGCCTGGGCCAGGCCCGGCGCGATGTGGAGCACGGCCTGGCGATCACCCTGCAGCACTACACCAGCCGCGAGGGGCAGGAACGCATGCTGGAGATCCTGCAGTTCAAGCTGGATATCCTGTGGAGCATGCTCGACGCCATGAGCATGGCCTATGAACTGAACCGCCCGCCCTATCATAGCGTCACCCGCGAGCGGGTCTGGCACAAGGGGATCGCCTTATGAGTTTCGACCGTCAACAGGTGCCCGCCTGGCGCCCCGGCTACCGTTTCCAGTACGAGCCGGCGCAGAAGGGCCATGTGCTGCTGTACCCCGAGGGGATGATCAAGCTCAACGACAGCGCTGGGCTGATCGGCGGGCTCATCGATGGCCAGCGCGATGTCGCGGCGATCATCGCCGAACTCGAGCGGCAATTCCCCGGTGTGCCCGAAGTCGCCGACGACATCGAGCAATTCATGGAGGTGGCCCGTGCCGAACACTGGATCACCCTCGCCTGAGGTACCGGTAGGCCTGCCGCTGTGGCTGCTGGCCGAACTCACCTACCGCTGCCCGCTGCAGTGCCCGTACTGCTCCAACCCGCTGGACTTCGCCGAGCAGGGCAAGGAGCTGAGCACCGGGCAATGGTTCAAGGTGATGGCCGAAGCCCGCTCGATGGGCGCCGCGCAAATCGGCTTCTCCGGCGGCGAGCCGCTGGTGCGCCAGGACCTCGCCGAGCTGATCGGCGAAGCCCGTCGCCTGGGCTACTACACCAACCTGATCACCTCCGGCATCGGCCTGACCGAGCAGAAGATCGCCGCGTTCAAGCAGGCCGGGCTGGACCATATCCAGATCAGCTTCCAGGCCAGCGACGAGCAGGTCAACAACCTGCTGGCCGGCTCGAAGAAGGCCTTCGCGCAGAAGCTGGAGATGGCCCGGGCAGTGAAGGCCCATGGCTACCCGATGGTGCTCAACTTCGTCACCCACCGGCACAATATCGACAAGATCGACCGCATCATCGAGCTGTGCCTGGCCCTTGAGGCCGACTTCGTCGAACTTGCCACCTGCCAGTTCTACGGCTGGGCGCATCTCAACCGTCTGGGCCTGCTGCCGACTCGCGCCCAGCTGGAGCGGGCCGAGCGTATCACCAACGAGTACCGGGAAAGACTCAAGGCCGAAGGCAAGCCGTGCAAGCTGATCTTCGTCACCCCGGATTACTACGAAGAGCGCCCCAAGGCCTGCATGAACGGCTGGGGCAGCCTGTTCCTGACCATCACCCCGGATGGCACCGCGTTGCCCTGCCATGGCGCGCGCCAACTGCCGGTGCAGTTCCCCAATGTACGTGACCACGACCTGCGGCATATCTGGTACGACTCATTCGGTTTCAACCGCTTCCGCGGCTATGACTGGATGCCCGAACCGTGCCGCTCGTGCGACGAGAAAGAAAAGGACTTCGGCGGCTGCCGTTGCCAGGCCTTCATGCTCACCGGCGACGCCAGCAAGGCGGACCCGGTGTGCGGCAAGTCACCGGACCATGGCATCATTCTCAAGGCCCGTGAGGAGGCCGAACACGCAACGCTGGAGATCGAACAGATGACCTTCCGCAACGAGCGCAATTCCCATGTCATCGCCCGTGGCTGAGTTCAGCGCCGCCCAGGCGGTGGCCGCCGGCACCGATTTCGCCGAGCTCAAGGTCGGCGCGCAAGGTGTGTTCTGGAACGAGTTCCGCCCCGCCGATGGCGCCTGCCGGGTCTGGCACTGGCGCGATCAGCAGGCCCGCTGCCTGACCCCGGACGGGTTCAGTGTGCGCAGCCGGGTCTATGAGTACGGTGGCGGCAGCTTCTGCCTGGGTGGGGACGGGCTGGTGTTCGTCAACGAAAAGGACCAGCAGGTCTACCTGCAGGCCCTGGATGGCAGCCAACCGCGCCCGCTCACCCACGCCGACGACTGCCGCTATGGCGATGTGCAATGGCATGCCGGCAAGGTGCTGGCCGTCGAAGAGCAACATGCCGAACAGGTCGTGCATCGCCTGGTGAGTCTCGCGACAGCACATCGACAGATCCTGGCCGAAGGGGCCGACTTCTACGCCTCGCCCACACTGAGCCCCGACGGCTGCCGCTTGGCCTGGATCGAGTGGGACCGACCGGCCCAACCCTGGACCGTCACCCGCCTGATGAGCCGTGAACGCGAACCTTCCGGAGCCTGGGGACCGGCATGCTGCATCGCAGGGCAGGACGAATCGCTGCAACAGCCGCGCTTCGATGAACAAGGTCGCTTGTACTGCCTGTCCGACCGCAACGGTTTCTGGCAACCCTGGGGCGAACTCGACGGACACTGGCAACGCCTGCCCGCCGCGCCCGCCGATCATGCCGCCGCCCCCTGGCAACTGGGCGCCAGCACCTGGCTGGCCCTTGGCCCGGCCAGCTACCTGGCCAGCTGGTTCGAGGACGGTTTCGGGCAACTGGGGCTGCGCCGCGCCGATGGTGAGGTGGAGCGTTATGCCAGTGCGTATACGCGTTTCCGTAGCCTGGCGCTGGATGACGGACAGCTCTACGCCGTAACCGCCTCGCCGATCAGCCCGGCGGCCGTGATCGCCATCGACCGGCGCAGCCACGAAGTCCAGGTGCTGGCGGGTGGCGCCGAGGTGCTGCCCGCCAAGAACATCAGCCTCCCGCTGCCGATCCGTTACGCCAGTGGCGAAGGTAACGCCCACGGGTTCTTCTACCCCGCCGTGCAAGGCACAGGTGGGCCATCGCCGCTGGTGGTGTTCATTCACGGTGGCCCGACTTCAGCCTGCTACCCGGTGCTCGACCCGCGTATCCAGTACTGGACCCAGCGCGGCTTTGCCGTAGCCGACCTCAACTACCGAGGCAGCAGCGGCTATGGTCGCGCCTACCGCCAGGCACTGCACCTGAACTGGGGAGCGAGTGATGTGGAAGATGCCTGCGCGGCGGTCGCCCATCTTGCCGGCCGGGGCCTGATCGATCCTGAACAGGCGTTCATTCGTGGCGGCAGCGCCGGCGGCTACACCACCCTGTGTGCCCTGGCCTTCAGAGATGTTTTCCGCGGCGGCGCCAGCCTGTACGGTGTCAGCGACCCCGAGGCGCTGGGCCGGGCCACCCACAAGTTCGAGGGCGACTACCTGGACTGGCTGATCGGCGACCCCCGGCGCGATGCCGAGCGTTATCGCCAGCGCACGCCCCTGCTGCATGCCGGGCGGATCAAGGTGCCGGTGATCTTCTTCCAGGGTGAGCTGGACGCGGTGGTGGTGCCGGAACAGACCCGCAGCATGCTTGAAGCGCTCAAGGCCAATGGCATCGAGGCCGAGGGGCATTTCTACGCGGGCGAACGGCATGGTTTTCGCCAGGCGGCGAACCTGGCGCATGCGCTCGAGGAAGAGTGGAAGTTCTACTGCCGGTTGCTAGGCCAGGCAACACCATCCCTGTAGGAGCGGCCTTGCGTCGCGAAAGGGCCGCGAAGCGGCCCCGGCGATATCTGCTTTGTCGCTGAGATCCTGGGGCTGCTTTGCAGCCCTTTCGCGACGCAAGGCCGCTCCTACAGGGTCCGCGTGTCCCCGGCCGGGTCTTCAGCGCTTGGCGATGATGTACACCGCGTGCACGATCCCGGGGATATAACCCAGCAAGGTCAGCAGGATGTTCAGCCAGAACGCCCCACCGAACCCCACCTGGAGGAACACGCCCAGCGGCGGCAGGATGATGGCGATGATGATGCGGATGAAGTCCATGTGCTGCGCTCCTTGAGGGTGTATCAACACAGACTAGCCGTGCCTGGCAGAGGTTCCACCGGGCAAAAAAACGCCCCGGGCCATGTATTTCAGGCCAGGGGCGATGCGCAGGAACGCCAGACGGTTCGTTGAAATTCTGTTCGCCGGGGCAACCGGTCAGGCCGGCACTTCGCGGCGGTTGTGCTGTTGGGCATGCAGGCGGGCGAACGCCCGGGCCAGGCGCAGGAGCATCTCGTCGATATTGCCCTTGCTCACCGTCAGCGCCGGCGAGAACCGCACCACGTCGGCCTGCGGCGCATTGAGCAGCAAGCCCTCCTGCAGCGCGGCCTCGACCAGTTGCGCTGCGCTGTCTTCACGCAGTTGCAGGCCCCACAGCAGCCCCTGGCCACGCACCTCGCCCTGGCCGTAGCGACCCGCCAGGCGGCTCAGGCCATCGCGCAGGTGCCGGCCACTGTCCAGCACCTGCTCGCAGAAGCCCGCCTCCAGCACGGTCTGCAGCACGGCCAACCCGGCGGCGCTCATCAGCGCGTTGCCATGATGGCTGCCTTCCAGCTCGCCCGGCTCGGCGCAGCAGGCACGGCCACGGGCCAGCAGCGCCGCCAGGGGCACGCCACCGCCCAGGCCCTTGCCGAGGGTGATGATGTCGGCCCGCACGCCGTAGGATTCTTCTGCCAATAAGGCGCCGCAGCGTCCTACACCGGTCTGTACTTCATCGAGGATCAGCAGGATGCCCAGCTCACGGCACAGGCGCTCGACGCCCTGGAGGTAGTCACGGGTGGCCGGGATCACGCCGGCTTCGCCCTGGATCGGCTCGAGCATGATCGCCACGGTGCGCGAGTCGACCGCCGCGTGCAGCGCCGCCAGGTCGTTGAACGGCACCTTGCTGAAGCCCGGCAAGCCGGGCTCGCAGCGGTTGCAAGGCAGCGGATCGGAAGCCGACAAGGCCCCCAGGGTGCGCCCATGGCAACCCTGGCTGGCGGTGATGATGTGATAGGCGCCATTGCGGTGCAGCTGGCCCCACTTGCGCGCCAGCTTGATCGCGCCCTCGCAGGCTTCGGCACCGCTGTTGAGCAGGTAGGCCTGGTCGCTGCCGGTACACTGGCACAATAGCTCGACCAGGCTCAGCAGGCCGCGGCTGTGATAGCCCGCACCGGGGTTGATCAGCGCCTGGGCCTGGTTGCCCAGCGCCTTGACCAGCACGCTCGGGCTGTGGCCCAGGCTGTTGACCGCGCAACCCTGGGTGAAGTCCAGGTAGGCGTGCCCCTCGCTGTCCCACAACCAGGAACCCTGGCCACGCACGAACACCTGCGGCGCACGCTCGGTGCCGGGCATCAGCCGCTCGCGGGAGAGCTGCGCGCCGGCCGGCTCGATTACCGGAGCCCGCTTGGGCTCGGCGACGGCAGGCGCCGAACGGCGCAGGTTGAACAGGTTCATCGGGGCTCCGGGCAATCACGGGGTGGGCAGTCAAGGTTCCGGTCTGGCGCCGGAATCGGATATTTTGCCTTGCCTATCAAAAGTGTTTTTCATCCGGGGTAACAATCGCCTGAATAGCCGCTGTAACCCGTTGGAATACGGCGATAGACTAGGCTTGCGGCCGGTTCGCGGCCATTTCGTTTTTCCAGCTTTTTCGATAAGTATCACTTATGGATTTTCGCCAACTGCGTTACTTCGTCGCGGTCTACGAGGAAGGCCATGTGGGCCGTGCCGCCGAGCGTCTGTCGCTGTCACAGCCGGCCCTGTCGCAGCAGATCCGCCAACTGGAACACAGCCTCGACCTGAGCCTGTTCGAACGCAGCAACAAGCGCCTGCTGCCCACGCTGGCCGCCCACACCCTGTACAACCACGCCGTGCCCCTGCTCGACGGCCTGCAACGGGCCCACGAAGCCATGGGCAACTTCAAGGGCCAGTCGCTGCGTACCCTGGCCATCGGCGTGCTGCAGACCGTGCGGCCAAGCCTGGTGCCGCAGTTGCTGGAGCGGGTGCGCAAGGCCCAGCCGCACCTGGTGGTGCAGATCTATGAACTGTCGGGGTCGGAGATCGAGCGGCGCCTGCTCAATGGCGGCCTGGACATCGGCATCAGCTACCTGCCACCGCGCCAACCCGGGCTGCATGGTTTGCTGCTGTACGAGGATGAACTGCAGCTGGTGATCCCCAGGACCCACCCGTTGAAAGACTTCAAGAAGGTCTCGATCCGCCAGGCGGCGGAACTGCCGATGCTGATGCTCGGCGAGGAGTTCCAGATCCGCCAGATCTGGAAGGCGCAGCTGGCCAGCCAGGGTCGCAGGCCCCAGGTGCAGGCCGAGATGAACAACATGGCGGGGATCCTCGACAGCCTGGCGCACACGGCGCTGGCGACCATCCTTCCAGGCCGGGCCAAGGATGCCGCGCAGGATGACCAGGAGCTGCTGTGGAAGCCCCTGAGCGAGCCGCGGGTGCCGCTCAAGGTCGGCCTGGTGTTCCGCGATGCCCAGCGCCAGCAGGCTTCGGTGGATCTGCTGCGGACCTTGCTGGAAGAGGAAACCGACCCGCGTCAGCTGGGTGTCTCGCCTCTGGATGTGCTCGGCTGAAAAACACGCGCACAAAGAAAACCCCGCCTAAGCGGGGTTTTCCAGACTGTTTCCCTTCGACATCCCTATCATCCCGCCGTCCTGGCAGGAAATCCTTCGTGTCCCTGTTCTATCTTTTCGCGCTTCCTGCGCTACTTCCTTGTAAGGCGTCCTGCTCTGTCCATTGCGCGTCCTGCGCTACGTCCATGTAAGAAAGAGTAACCGTGGATCCAATCTTAGGAAAGAGGCGAAACGTCACCACGTCATGTAAGCCAAAGCTTACAAAAGCGGTCCATTCACAAACACGCCGCCCTGACAAAGCAAAAGGCCGCCCCTACAGATGGATTGCATCCCCCTGTAGGAGCGGCCTCGGGCCGCAACGGGCTGCAACGCAGCCCCGCAAAGGTCAGAACTGCGCGGCGTCCAGCAGGTACAGCGACTCGCTCCCCGCCTTCACCGATGCCACCAGCGAGTGAACCCGTGGCAGCAGGCGTGCAAAGTAGAACCGCGCCGTGCCCAGCTTGGCGCCGTAGAAGTCGGCATCTCCTTCACCGGCCTTGGCCGTCCGTGCCATCAATGCCCACATGTAGGCATAGGCGACATAGCCGAATGCGTGCAGGTACTCGACCGAGGCCGCGCCGATTTCGTTGGGGTTGCCCTTGGCCTGGTCCAGCACCCAGGCGGTCAGCTCGTCGAGCTGGTCAAGGGAGGCCGCCAGCGGCTTGGTGAATTCACCCAGCTCGCCGCCGGCAGTGGCGATGAACTGGCGGATCTCGTCGGCGAACAGCGTGTAGTAGGCGCCGCCGCTGGCCACCACCTTGCGGCCTACCAGGTCCAACGCCTGGATACCGTTGGTGCCTTCGTAGATCTGGGTGATGCGCACATCGCGCACCAACTGCTCCTGGCCCCATTCGCGGATGTAGCCATGGCCGCCGAAGACCTGCTGGCCGTGCACGGTGCACTCCAGGCCCAGATCCGTGAGGAAGGCCTTGGCCACCGGGGTCAGCAGCGCCACCAGCTCCTCGCTGCGCTTGCGGGTCGCGGCGTCTTCGCTGTACTTGGCGCTGTCGAGCTGCATCGCCACATAGGTGGAGAACGCGCGACCACCTTCGGTCAGCGCCTTCATGGTCAGCAGCATGCGCCGCACGTCCGGGTGGACGATGATCGGGTCGGCCACCTTGTCCTTGGCCTGCGGGCCGGTCGGAGCGCGGCTCTGCAGACGGTCGCGGGCGTACTCCACGGCGTTCTGGTACGAACGCTCGGCCGAGGCCAGGCCCTGGATACCGACACCCAGGCGCTCGTAGTTCATCATGGTGAACATCGCCGCCAGGCCCTTGTTCGGCTCACCGACGATGTAGCCGACCGCTTCGTCGAAGTTCATCACGCAGGTGGCCGAGCCCTGGATGCCCATCTTGTGCTCGATCGAGCCGCAAGTGGCCGGGTTGCGTGCGCCGAGGCTGCCATCCTGGTTGACCAGGAACTTGGGCACCAGGAACAGCGAGATGCCTTTCGGGCCTGCCGGGGCGTCCGGCAGCTTGGCCAGCACCAGGTGGATGATGTTCTCGGTGAGGTCGTGCTCGCCGCCGGTGATGAAGATCTTGGTGCCGCTGACCTTGTAGCTGCCGTCGGCCTGGGGTTCGGCCTTGGTGCGGATGATGCCCAGGTCGGTACCGGCGTGGGGCTCGGTGAGGCACATTGAACCGGCCCAGACACCGGCGTACATGTTCGGCAGATACTGTTCCTTGAGCGCTTCACTGGCGTGGGCGTTGATCGACAGGCAGGCGCCGGCGGTCAGCATCGGGTACAGGCCGAAGGCCAGGCTCGAGGCGTTGACCATCTCCTCGACCTGGGCCGAGACGACCTTGGGCATGCCCATGCCACCGAAGAGCGGATCACCGCCAACGCCGACCCAGCCCCCTTCGGCGTAAGTCTGGTAGGCCTCGATGAAGCCCGCCGGGGTACGCACCGAACCGTTGTCCCAGTGGCAACCCTCTTCGTCGGCGGCGCGGCTCAGCGGCGCGATGGTCTTGCCGGTGACCTTGCCGGCCTCCTCCAGCACGGCCATGGCCGTGTCCGCATCGACTGCCTCGGCCAGGCCGGGCAGTTGCGACCAGAGCGTGGCCACGTCGAAGACTTCATTGAGGACGAAGCGCATATCGCGCAGGGGCGCTTTATATTCAGCCATGACAACCTCTCGCTATCGGGGTCGGGGCGGCCCGTCGGGGCCGCGGCACTGGGATGACCGCAGTGTAACCGAACAACTTTTACGAGACATAGGGTCATCATGCGACCGAATGGTCTTCCATAGTCACGCGATAGCTCACGCCATGCGCACTGCACCGCGGCGTGATTGCTGGCCGAAGGTCATGACACAGTTGCGCCCCGCGCCTTTGGCGCTGTACAGCGCCTGGTCGGCGGACTTGAGCACTTCGTCGGGGTTGCGGTGCTCGGCCTGGCGCTCGGCGACACCGATGCTGATGGTCACCGACACCGTGGTATTCGCCCCTCCCCCACGGCGCTGGCGCCCCGTGGAATCATCCTGCGGGCGGCTGTTCTGGTCGCGCAACTGGATGGCGTAGTTGGCGATCATCTCGCGCACCGCCTCCAGGTGCGGCAGGCACTCTTCGGCGGTCTTGGCGGCGAACACCAGGGCGAACTCCTCGCCGCCGTAGCGGTAGGCGCGCCCGCCACCGGTCACCTTGGACAGGCGGCTGGCGACCAGGCGCAGCACCTGGTCGCCGACATCGTGGCCATGGGTGTCGTTGAATTTCTTGAAGTGGTCGACGTCGGTCATGGCGATCACATAGTTGCGCCCCAGGCGCTGCATGCGCTCGTTCAGGGCGCGCCGCCCGGGCAGGCCGGTGAGTTCGTCGCGGAAGGCCATCTGGTAGGCCTCATGGGACACCGCGGCGGCGATCATCAGCATCACCTGGCTGCACATGATGTTCAGGGTGAACGGCAGGATGAAGGTCTTGGGCAGCATCCAGAAGATGCCGATCAGGCCGATGATCTGCGCGGCATGCAAGGGTCTTGGCTCACGCAGATACTGCACCACCAGCAGGATGAACACCGCCAGGAACAAGGGGTAGGCCAGCTGGATCAGGCTCATCCACTGGCCATGCAGCGCAGGCCAACGGATCTCGGCCAGCCAGCCCAGTAGCGCCTCGGGGAAACTCTGCTCCAGCGCCACCGCCACGCTGCTCACGGCGAACAGCACGGCGAAGCGCGCCAGCAGGTCCTGGGCCAGGTGAGTGCGTTCCTGCCACGCCCCGTACAGGCCGAACAGCGCCGGCAGCAGCAGGCACACCAGGTGGAAGATCACCGCCGCATCCTCGCGGACCCGGCCGTTGTCGCGGTAGAAATCGGTCTGGGTATCGAGCAGGAAATAGGCGATGTACACCGTGACCATCAGGAACAGCTCGCGCTGGCGGCGGTATACGGCGCAGTAGGCGCCACCCAGCAACAGCACCAAGGTGGGTAGAACGTTGAACAGCGATGTGAAGAAGACGCTGAGGTCCCTCACATAGGCTGCCGCAAGCCCTGCCAGCAACAGAATCAGCGAAGGCAGGAAGTGGCTCGCGCGTACAGCGGATAGACGAAACAAGGGTAATCTCCGACCCGGCAGATCAATAATGGCATTGTGCCCCTACTTCATCGGCAGTGCACATGAATAGATGAATACAGATGCCCGCTTTAACGGCAGATCAGGGGTGAAGCTTGAGACTTTCTCGTTACTGGATGCGACACCCAGTAGGATTTTTCCTGTTTACACGATCCCTGTAGGAGCGGCCTTGTGTCGCGAAAGGGCTGCAGAGCAGCCCCGGCGATCTTTGCATCAATGCTGAAATCCTGGGGCTGCTGCGCAGCCCTTTCGCGACGCAAGGCCGCTCCTACAGGGGCACGCGTTAAAGTCCGGGCGAAAAAAAACCGCCTGCCGGTGAGGGCAGGCGGTTTTTCGTACAACCAACCGGCTTAGATGGACAGACCGAAGTCTTCTTCCTTCATCGCCATCAGGTTGTCGGCGCCGGACAGGATCGCCGCTACGTGGCTGCGGGTACGCGGCAGGATGCGCTGGAAGTAGAAGCGCGCAGTCTGCAGCTTGGCGGTGTAGAACGCCTCTTCGCTGGTGCCGGCTGCCAGTTTCTCGGCGGCCAGGCGAGCGATGTCGGCCCAGAAGTAGGCCAGGCACGCGTAACCGGAGTACATCAGGTAGTCCACCGAAGCGGCACCCACTTCCTCGCGGTCCTTCATCGCGGCCATGCCGATCTTCATGGTCAGCTCGCCCCACTCTTTGTTGATCGCAGCCAGTGGCTCGACGAACTCCTTGGTGGCTGCGTTGCCTTCCTGACCCTGGCAGAACTTGTGGACGATCTTGGTGAAGCCCTTGAGCGCCTCGCCCTGGGTCATCAGCACTTTACGGCCGAGCAGGTCGAGGGCCTGGATGCCGGTGGTGCCTTCGTACAGCATGGAGATACGGCTGTCGCGCACGTTCTGCTCCATGCCCCACTCGGCGATGAAGCCGTGGCCGCCGTAGATCTGCACGCCATGGTTGGCGGCTTCAAAGCCGACTTCGGTCATGAACGCCTTGGCGATCGGGGTCAGGAAGGCCAGCAGGGCGTCGGCCTTCTTGCGCTCTTCCTCGTCCTGGCTGTACTTGACGATATCCACCTGCTTGGCAGTGAAGTACACCATCGCACGGTTGCCTTCGGCGAAGGCCTTCATGGTCAGCAGCATGCGACGCACGTCCGGGTGGACGATGATCGGGTCAGCGGCTTTTTCTGGTGCTTTCGGGCCGGTCAGCGAGCGCATCTGCAGACGGTCACGGGCGTACTTCAGGCCACCCTGGAACGCCACTTCAGCGTGGGCCAGGCCTTGCAGCGCGGTACCCAGGCGAGCGGTGTTCATGAAGGTGAACATGCAGTTCAGGCCCTTGTTGGCCGGGCCGATCAGGTAGCCGGTGGCGCCGTCGAAGTTCATCACGCAGGTGGCGTTGCCGTGGATGCCCATCTTGTGTTCCAGGGAGCCGCAGCTCACGCCGTTGCGCTCGCCCGCGCCGCCTTCGGCGTTGGGCAGGAACTTCGGCACGATGAACAGCGAGATGCCCTTGGTGCCGGCAGGAGCGTCGGGCAGGCGGGCCAGGACGATGTGGACGATGTTGTCGGCCATGTCGTGCTCGCCGGCCGAGATGAAGATCTTGGTGCCGGAAACCTTGTAGCTGCCGTCGGCCTGAGGCTCGGCCTTGGTGCGCAGCATGCCTAAGTCGGTGCCGCAGTGCGGCTCGGTCAGGCACATGGTGCCGGTCCACTCGCCGGACACCAGCTTGGTGAGATAAGTCTCTTGCTGCTCGGGAGTGCCGTGCTCGGAGATGGTGTTCATCGCGCCGTGGGACAGGCCTGGGTACATGCCCCACGACCAGTTCGATTCGCCGACCATTTCGCTGAGCGTGAGGCCCAGCGACTCGGGCAGGCCCTGGCCGCCGTGCTCGATGTCATGGGCCAGGCTCGGCCAGCCACCCTCGACGAACTGCTCATAGGCTTCCTTGAAGCCGGTCGGGGTCTTCACGCCCGACTCGCTCCAGGTGCAGCCTTCGAGGTCACCGACACGGTTCAGCGGGGCCAGGACCTGCTCACAGAATTTCGCGCCTTCTTCCAGGATCGCATTGACCATGTCCGGCGTCGCGTCCTGGCAGCCCGGCAGGCTCTGATAGTGCGCCTCATAGCCGAGCAGCTCGTCGCGGACGAAGCGGATATCACGCAAGGGGGCTTTGTAATCAGGCATTGCGATGAACCTCTGTGATGAGTTCGGTGGGGAGACCGCGGATACCGACCAGCTCTTGGCGGCTTTCGGTCAAACAGTTGTTTGAAACTTACGTTTAGGTGGCGACAATGTCAAGAAGGCACGATAGTGCCATTCATGCCGCCGAACATGGCATTTACGCCACGCACCACTGAACGCATCGCGGGGCAAGCACGCTCCCACGAATGGAAGCGGGCTTGCCCCGCGACGTAACCGGATGTGATTCAGCGGATCAGACGTAGGTGTCGATAAACCGACCGAGCATTTCATCGGAAGCCTTGGCGACTTTGGCGCCCAGTTCGACTTCGTGCTTGCCCAGCGCCAGTTGCACGGTGCTGGTGGCCAGGTCCAGCTGCTGGCTGCGGTCTACACCGCGCAGGCGCTCGGCCTGGTATTCGGTGGATTGCCCGCTGGTGCCTCGCTCGACAGCACCGCTGGCGATCTGCTGGGCGGCCTGGTCGACACGGTTCTGGCCGATCTGGATGGCACCCAGGCCCGCGTAGAAGGCGGAGCTCGCATTGATTTCCATGTCAGGACTCCATGACGCTGGATGATGAACAGGCCTTATTAAAGCAGCAGACAGGAAAAAAGGCCCGTTTAAATCCCTAATAGCCTAATGCCAGCTAATAGGCAAAGGCCTAATCCAGCAGGTCCAGCTGCAAATGCGCAGCCACTGCGTCCGCGCCAGCCTGCTTCAACCACGGCACCCGCCCCAGGCAGGGCGCTGGCAGGCGTTCGGCCAGGCTGGACAGGTTTTCTTCCAGACGCGATGTACGCGGATCGACGATGTTAGCCACCCATCCCGCCAGTTGCAGGCCGTCCCGGGCGATGGCTTCGGCACTGAGCAAGGCGTGGTTGATGCACCCCAGCCGCACCCCCACCACCAGGATCACCGGCAGCTTCAAGGCAATGGCCAGGTCCGACAGGTTGGCATGGTCGGACAACGGCACACGCCAGCCACCGGCGCCTTCGATCAAGGTGAAGTCGGCATTTTGCGCCAGCACCTGCTGCATGGCATCGCGCAGCGCCGGCACGCTCAGCGCCACCCCGGCCTCGCGGGCCGCCACATGCGGGGCGATGGCCGGCTCGAAGGCGAAGGGATTGACCGCTTCATAGGGCAGTTTGACCGAGCTTTCGTCGATCAGCGCCAAGGCGTCGCTGTTGCGCAGCCCCTTGGCCGTCACCACGCACCCGGACGCCACCGGCTTGGCCGCCAGGGTGCTCAACCCCAGTTGCCGCGCCGCATGCAGCAAACCCGCGGCGATGGTGGTCTTGCCGACATCGGTGTCGGTGCCGGCAATGAAATAGGCCTGGCTCATATCACTGATCCCCGTCCAACGGCTTGCGCAGGACGCCATAGACCACCTGGTAGGTGGCCGGCAGGCCTTGCGCCTGGCGGAACTGCTCATAGGCCTGCAACAGGCCCTGCATCCGCGCCCGCCCGGTGAGCCCCGACGGACGCCCCGGGTTGAGGTTGTGCGCGCCCAGCGCCTTGAGTTCATGGGTCAGGCTGCGCACGTCGGGATAATGCAGCACGTGGGGACGCCGCTCCAGGTCGATCAGCTCCAGCCCGCTGTCGCCGCACAGGCGCTGGTAATCCTCGAAGCGCCGGAAGCGATTGACATGCACCATGCCATCCACGGCCTGCCAGCTGGCGCGCAACTCATCGAGGGTGCCCACGCACAGGCTGCTGAAGGCCAGCACGCCGCCGGGGCGCAGCACCCGCCGCGCCTCGCCCAAAACGCTGGAAAACTGGCCGCACCACTGCACCGCCAGGCTGCTGAACACCAGATCGACGCAACCATCGCGCAACGGCAGGCGCTCGGCGTCACCCGCCACATGCTGCCGGGCACCACCCTGCTCGCGGGCATGGCGCAGCATCCCTTCGGCGATATCCACCGCCACGCCGCCCGCATCCGCGAAGCGCTCGGCCAGCACCCGGCTGAAGTGGCCGGTGCCGCTGCCCATGTCCAGCCAGCGCGCAGGCGCAAGGTCGCTGGGCAGCTTTTCCAGCAGCGCGATGCCCACGGCGCGCTGCAAGGCCGCGACGCTGTCGTAACTGGCCGCAGCGCGGGAAAACGAAGCTGCCACCTGACGCTTGTCCGGCAACGCGCCGGGCAGGGTGGGCTGGGAAAGGTCAGTCATCGCCACTCTCATGCAGGAAACTCTTGATGCCCGCCGCCAGCTCCTGGGGATATTCCAGCAGGAAGGCGTGGGAACTGTCTTCGACCAGGCCGACTTCCACGTCGGGCAGCAGGTCGCTCAGGGCCTTGGCCGCTTCCACCGGCACCAGCGCGTCACTGCCGGCGAACAGGTGCAGCTGCGGGCCGCCGTATTGCTCCAGGGCCGTACGGGTATCGAGGCTGGCCAGAACTTCCAGCCCAGTGGCCAGGTACAGCGGATCGGTGTCGGGCACGCCCACCCCCAGCTGCCGCAGCAAGGTGCGGGGTTGCTGCGCGCCCTCGCTGCACAGGGTGCGAAAACGCTTGAGGGTGACGTGGGTGTGGCTGCGGCAGCCGTCGAGGAAGGTGCCGAAGGTGTCGGCGGGCATGCCATGCGGCCAGTCCGGCCGGGCCACGAAGCAGGGGTTGCTGGCCAGGGTGAGCAAGCCGCAGCAGTGGTCGCCGCGTTTGTGCGCCAGGGCGCTGGCGAGCATGCCGCCCAGCGACCAGCCGCCCAGCCACACGTCAGTCGGTAGTTTGCGGTCCAGATGGTCGACCCAGGCCTGGACATCGCTGTGGGAAAGTTCCGGCAGCGGCATCAACTCGACCTGCAGGCGTGGATCCTGGGCGCGCAGGCTGGCGGCCAGCGGCTCCAGTGAAGCGGTGCCCAGGCCCCAGCCGGGCAGGAGGATCAGTCGGTTACGCATCGGCGGACTCCAGCTGTGGATAACACTCGGCCAATGCATTCAACAATAGCTGGACCTGCGTCTCACTGTGGGCGGCGCTCAGGGTCACCCGCAGGCGGGCGCTGCCAGCGGGCACGGTGGGTGGGCGAATCGCCGTGACCAGCAACCCGCGCTCGCGCAGCAGGCGGGACAACGCCAGCGCCCGGGCCGCATCGCCGATCAGGATCGGCTGGATCGCCGTGTGGCTGTCCATCAGGGTCAGGCCGATCGCCTCGGCACCCGAACGGAACTGCTGGATCAGCGCGGCCAGGTGCTCGCGCCGCCAGCGCTCGCGACGCAGCAGCTCCAGCGCCTTGAGCGTGGCGCAGGCCAGTGCCGGTGGCTGGCTGGTGGTGTAGATATAGGGCCGGGCGAACTGCACCAGCGCCTCGATCAGCTCCTCGCTACCGGCGACGAAAGCACCGGAGGTACCGCAGGCCTTGCCCAGCGTGCCGATCAGCACCGGCACGTCCTCGACGCCCAGGCCGCAATGTTCGACCAGGCCACCGCCATTGGCGCCCAAGGTTCCCAGGCCATGGGCATCGTCGACCATCAACCAGGCACCGCGTGCGCGGGCCTCCCTGGCCAGGGCCGGCAGGTCGGCGCAGTCGCCGTCCATGCTGAACACGCCGTCGGTGACCACCAGGGTATTGCCGGTGGCCTTGTCCAGGCGGCTGGCCAGGCTGGCCGGGTCGTTGTGCAGGTAGCGGCTGAAGCGGGCGCCGCTGAGCAGCCCGCCGTCGAGCAGGGACGCGTGGTTGAGGCGGTCCTGCAGCACCGTGTCGCCCTGCCCGACCAGCGCGGTGATCGCCCCGAGGTTGGCCATGTAGCCGGTGGAGAACAGCAACGCACGCGGCCGGCCCGTCAGCTCGGCCAGCGCCTCCTCCACCTCATGGTGCGGGGTGCTGTGGCCGATCACCAGGTGCGAGGCACCGCCACCGACACCCCAGCACTCGGCGCCGTCGCGCCAGGCCTTGATCACCTCGGGATGATTGGCCAGGCCCAGGTAGTCGTTGCTGCAGAAGGCCAGCAGCGGCTGGCCGTCGACCACCACCTGCGGCCCCTGCGGGCTTTGCAACAGCGGTCGCTGGCGATACAGGTCCGCGGCACGCCGTTCGGCCAGCCGCGCGGCGAGATCGAAGGCCATGTTCAGGCCGAGGCTGCGTCGTAGAACAACTCGCTGCTGCGCTGCTCGACCAGCGCCTGCTCGATGGCGGCCTGATGCACTTCGTCGGCGTGCTCCTCACGGGCCTCCGGCTGGATACCGAGGCGGGCGAACAGCTGCATGTCCTTGTCGGCCTGCGGGTTGCCGGTGGTCAGCAGCTTCTCGCCGTAGAAGATCGAGTTGGCGCCGGCCATGAACGCCAGGGCCTGCATCTGCTCGTTCATCTGCTCGCGACCGGCCGACAGGCGCACATGGGACTTGGGCATGAGAATCCGGGCCACGGCCAGCATGCGGATGAAATCGAACGGATCGACGTCCTCTTCATCGGCCAGCGGCGTGCCGGCGACCTTGACCAGCATGTTGATCGGCACCGACTCCGGGTGCTCGGGCAGGTTGGCCAACTGGATCAGCAGGCCTGCGCGGTCGTCCAGCGACTCGCCCATGCCGAGGATGCCACCGGAGCAGATCTTCATGCCGGCATCGCGCACGTAGGCCAGGGTCTGCAGACGCTCGCTGTAGGTGCGGGTGGTGATGATGCTGGTGTAGAACTCCGGCGAGGTGTCGAGGTTGTGGTTGTAGTAGTCAAGGCCCGCCTGGGCCAGGGCCTGGGTCTGCTCCTGGTCGAGTTTGCCGAGGGTCATGCAGGTTTCCAGGCCCATGGCCTTGACCCCTTTGACCATCTCCAGCACGTAGGGCATGTCCTTGGCCGACGGGTGCTTCCACGCCGCGCCCATGCAGAAGCGGGTTGAACCGATGGCCTTGGCCCGGGCGGCCTCCTCCAGCACTTTCTGCACTTCCATCAGCTTCTGCTTTTCCAGCCCGGTGTTGTAGTGACCGGACTGTGGACAATATTTGCAATCTTCCGGACAGGCGCCGGTCTTGATCGACAGCAGCGTGGAAACCTGCACGCGATTGGGGTCGAAGTGCGCGCGGTGCACGGTCTGGGCCTGGAACAGCAAGTCGTTGAACGGCTGCTGGAACAGGGCCTTGACCTCGGCCAGGGACCAGTCGTGACGTGTGGTTGCAATTGCGCTGGCGCTCATCGGCGTTTCCTTATCTATGGTCTGACTGACGCCGGGACAGGAAAACCCTCCAGCGCATCACGGATAGCTCGCATAGTTACGGAAGGCCTCATGCACTGTCAACCAATCAAGAACAAGCTGGTTTACATCTGTACAAATATCGATCAATTCTGTTTGCTCTGCGACGAGCCTGCCGAGCAGCCCTATCCCTTGTGCATCGCTTGCGAGCAGGCGCTGCCCTGGCTGGACGAGCAGTGCCGCCGTTGCGCGCTGCCCCTGGCCATGGACGGCCTTCTCTGCGGCGGTTGCAGCCGCCGCCCTCCCGCATTCAGCCAAGTGATCGCGCCGTGGCATTACGGTTTTCCCATCGACACCCTGGTCAGCCGTTTCAAGCACAACAGTCAGTGGCCGCTGGGGCGGTTGCTGGCGCAGTTGCTCGGCCACAGCCTGACGCACCGCTACAACGAAGGCCTGCCACGGCCGGACCGCCTGTTGCCCGTGCCGCTGGCCAGGCGTCGACTGCGCCAGCGCGGCTTCAACCAGGCGACAATGCTCGCCCGCTGGCTCGCCGGGCAACTGCACCTGCCCTGCGACGAGGGCCTGCTCCTGCGGGTGCGCGACACCCCGGCGCAGCAGGCCCTCGGCGCCCAGGCCCGGCAACGCAACCTGCGCCAGGCGTTCGCCCTTGCCCCCGGCAGCGAGCTCGACGGCCTGCACCTGGCACTGGTCGACGACGTGCTGACTACCGGGGCGACTGCCCAGGCCATCGCCCGGCTGCTGCGCCAGGCCGGCGCCCGGCGGGTCGACATCTACTGCCTGGCGCGCACACCCAGGCCGGGCCAGGCTTGACTTGCCCCGGTGACGGCGGCAACGTCGCGGGACCTACACCACACCCGATGCCCGCCCATGTCCCTGCCTGCCCTGCTCACCCAGCACATCGTCCGCCGTCCACAGCGCATCGCCCTGTTGCAGCATGTCGCCGAACAGGGCTCGATCACCCGCGCCGCCAAGGCCGCCGGCATCAGCTACAAGGCCGCCTGGGACGCCATCGATGAACTCAACAACCTGGCAGCCCAGCCCCTGGTGGAACGCAGCACCGGCGGTCGCGGCGGCGGTGGCGCGCGGCTGTCCGCCGAAGGCGAGCGGGTGCTGCGCCTGTACCAGCGCCTGCAGGCGCTGCAGGCGGAGATTCTCGAATCCGCCGAGGACAGCAGCGACCTCGACCTACTCAGCCGTCTGATGCTGCGCACCAGCGCGCGCAACCAGTTGCAGGGACGGATCAGCGGGCTGCGCCGCGAAGGCCGGCATGACCGCATCAGCCTGGACCTGGGCGGGGGGCTGGAGATCGAGGCCTTGATCACCCGGGGCAGCACCGAGCGGCTGGAGCTGGCGCTGGGGGGAACGGTGGTGGCGCTGCTCAAGGCCGGCTGGGTACGGTTGCTGGGCGCGGATGAGACGCCAGAGCCTGGGAGCAACTGCCTGAAGGCCAAGGTCGAGGAGGTGCTCATCGAAGAGGATGGGCCGGGTGAAGTGCGCCTGGCGCTGGGCAATGGCCAGACCTTGTGCGCCATCGCCGAGACGGCCTGGCTGGCGCTGCGGCAGGTCCAGCCGGGGAGCGCCTTGCGGGTGCAGTTTCATCCGTCGTTCGTGTTGCTCGGGGTGCCGGTCTAGCCTGCTCGCGAAGCCTGCTCCAGCAAAGAGCGGATGGGCAACGGGATTGGAGTAACATGCAGGCCGCAGTCCCAGCGACCGGAGCCTTTCATGTCCCACCCCTTTGACACCCTCACCCCCGACCTCGTGCTGGACGCCGTGGAAAGCCTCGGCTTTCTAAGCGATGCACGGGTGCTGGCGCTCAACAGCTACGAGAACCGCGTCTACCAGGTGGGCATCGAGGACGCGCAGCCACTGATTGCCAAGTTCTATCGCCCCGGACGCTGGAGCGACGCGACGATCCTCGAGGAGCACGCCTTCACCAGCGAACTGGCCGAGTGCGAAGTGCCCGTGGTGGCGCCACTGCTGCACGAAGGTCGCTCCCTGTTCGAGCACCAGGGCTTTCGCTTCACTCTGTTCCCACGCCGTGGCGGCCATGCCCCGGAGCCGGGCAACCTCGACCAGCTCTATCGCCTCGGACAGTTGCTCGGGCGCCTGCACGCGGTAGGCGCGAGCAAACCCTTCGCGCACCGCGAGGCCCTGGCTGTGGACAACTTTGGCCACGCCTCGCTCAAGACCTTGCTCGACGGTGACTTCGTGCCCCGCGAGCTACTGCCAGCGTATGAATCAGTGGCCCGCGACCTGCTCAAGCGAGTCGAGGACATCTATGCCCGCACCTCGTACCAGCCGATCCGCCTGCACGGTGATCTGCACCCCGGCAACCTGATGCACCGCGACGAGGTGTACCACGTCGTCGACCTCGACGACTGTCGCATGGGTCCTGCTGTTCAGGACCTGTGGATGATGCTCGCCGGTAGCCGTGAGGAGCGTCTCGGCCAGTTGGCCGAGCTGATCGACGGCTACAACGAATTCCACGACTTCGACCCGCGGGAGCTGGCCCTGATCGAGCCGCTGCGCGCCCTGCGCCAGTTGCACTACAGCGCCTGGCTGGCGCGGCGCTGGGATGATCCGGCGTTCCCGCCGAGCTTCCCGTGGTTCGGCCAGCCGCGTTACTGGGGCGACCAGATCCTCGCCCTGCGCGAGCAGATCGCCGCACTCGATGAACAACCGTTGAAATTGTTCTAGGTCCGGGCCGAGGTCTGTCTACAATAGGCGTCGCTTTATTTAGCTACCTAAGCAAGGATTCTGCATGCACGCCGCCAACCCGCGCCGCGGGTACCTCCTGGGCCTCGGCGCCTACATCATCTGGGGCCTGTTCCCCCTGTACTTCAAAGCGATCCAGAGCGTTCCGGCGGTGGAAATCATCGTCCACCGCGTGCTCTGGTCGGCCTTGTTCGGCTCGCTCCTGCTGCTGGTGTGGAAGCACCCCGGCTGGTGGCGCGAACTGCGCGACAACCCGCGGCGCCTGGCGATCCTCGCACTCAGCGGCGCGTTGATCGCCGGCAACTGGCTGACCTACGTGTGGGCGGTGAACAATGGCCGCATGCTCGAGGCCAGCCTGGGCTACTACATAAACCCGCTGATCAACGTGCTGCTGGGCATGCTGCTGCTCGGCGAGCGCCTGCGCCGCCTGCAATGGCTGGCGGTGGCCCTGGCGGCCTTGGGCGTGGCCCAGCAGGTGTGGCAGGTCGGCAGCCTGCCCTGGGTGTCGCTGGCCCTGGCGCTGTCGTTCGGTTTCTATGGCTTGATCCGCAAGCAGGCACCGGTGGCTGCACTGCCGGGGCTGGTGGTCGAGACCTGGATGCTGGTACCGCTGGCCATCGGCTGGTTGCTGCTGCACCCGACCGCCAGCAGCGCCAGCCCTGAGTTCTTCAGCAGCAGCGAAGCGCTGTGGCTGATCGCCGCCGGCCCGGTAACGCTGGTGCCGCTGGTGTGCTTCAACGCCGCCGCCCGTCACCTGCCCTACACCACGCTGGGCTTCCTGCAGTACCTGGCACCGACCCTGGTGCTGCTGCAGGCTGTGCTGCTGTTCGACGAACACCTATCGTCGAGCACCTTGATGGCGTTCGCCTTTATCTGGGCGGGGCTGGCTGTCTACAGCGTCGATGCCTGGCTGAGTTTGCGCAAGCGCGCTTGATCAAAAAATGATCATATCTCTGTAGGCCACGGGGGACGTGGCTTGCAGCAAGGGCTCCAAAGGTTATCCACACCCTCGTCCCCGGCGTTTGTGCACAAGCTACTGAATAGTGGACGTTTTTTGCTCAAATCTCGCCAGGCCTCGTGACTACTGGGCTGGCGGGGAGCACCCCCAGGTTATCCACAGGGGCATCCCCGATAAATAGGGATAACCGCCGGGGGCGCTGCGCATCCCGTTCGCGGCACAAGGCCGCTCCTACAAGGGCATGCAGTCCTCTGTAGGAGCGGCCTTGTGCCGCGAAAAGGGCTGCAAAGCAGCCCCGACGATCTCGAATCAATCTTCCGGCCGCAGCCACAACTCCACCATCAGATCATCCGCCAGGCTCTCCAGCCGTGCCTGCAGATCGTCCAACGACAAGGTCAACGGCAACGCCAGCAACGCATCGGCATGGAACAGCGGCTCGCTGCTCATCGGCGCCGGCCGCACCTCGGTGCTCAGGCGCTCCACGTTCACCCCTTGCTCGGCCAGCAAGCGGGTGATATCACGGACGATACCCGGCCGGTCGTTACCCACCAGTTCCATGGCGATCGGCTTCCAGGTGCAGGAGGGCTCGATACCGCTTTCGGCGATGAGTACGCGAATGCCGTGGTCGCCCAGTTTCTGCAGCGACTCGACCAGTTCGTCGTAGGTCTCCGCCGGCACCGCCACCCGCAGGATCCCGGCGAACTGCCCGGCCATGCGCGACATGCGGCTTTCCAGCCAGTTGCCATTGTGATCGGCAATGCACTGGGCGATACGCTCGACCTGCCCGGCCTTGTCCGGGGCGATCACGGTGAGTACGAGATGGTCCACGGGCCACTCCTTCATTCGTCTGGAAGGCCGCCCCAGGCGGCCGGAATACAGGGATCGAATCAGTATAGGCAAGGCGCGGCAACCTGCCGCAGGACAGTCACGGCAACCAATCGTGTACTGTTTCAAGATTTATCTGGAACAATCCACCTGTTTTTTGCGAACATGGCGTCTCCCAGCGTGACCCCATGCGACCAACCGGTCGCAGAGCGACGCTTTTAGTCTGATGTTCACCTGCCTGCTGCTTCATGTAGTATGCGCCGACGCGGACTACAAAACGTCGTTTCGATGTCTGCCAAGGCGCCTGTGAAAATACGCCAACCGCCCGCCGGCCCGTCTGGCGAGCCGCACCCAGCCGCCCCGGAGTACGCGGGCACGCACTGGTGCCGTGTTTAGAGAAGCGCTACAGGCTTAATACAGAAGAGCGAAAGCGAAATAGCTGAGCAGAGGTGAGGCAAGCAATGACTGGATACGTTCAAGTCGGTGGCCTTCAGGTCGCCAAGGCCCTGTACGACTTCGTCAACGACGAAGCGATCCCTGGAACCGGCATCGAAGCCGACAAGTTCTGGGCCGGGGCGGCAGAGATCATTAAAGACCTCGCTCCAAAGAACAAAGCCCTGCTCGCCAAGCGCGACGAGCTGCAAGCCAAGATCGACGCCTGGCACCAGGCACGCAAGGGCCAGGCCCATGACGCGGTGACCTACAAGGCATTCCTCGAGGAAATCGGCTACCTGCTGCCACAAGTCGACGACTTCCAGGCCACCACGCAGAACGTCGACGAAGAAATCGCCCGCATGGCCGGCCCGCAGTTGGTGGTGCCAGTGATGAACGCCCGCTTCGCTCTGAACGCCGCCAATGCCCGTTGGGGTTCGCTGTATGACGCCCTCTATGGCACCGACGCCATCAGCGACGAAGGCGGCGCCGAGAAAGGCCAGGGTTACAACAAGGTGCGTGGCGACAAGGTCATCGCCTTCGGCCGCGCCTTCCTCGACGAGGCCGCACCACTGGCCGCCGGCTCCCACGTCGACTCCACCGGCTACCGCATCGAAGACGGCAAGCTGGTGGTTGCCCTCAAGGGCGGCAGCAACAGCGGCCTGCGCGACGACGCCCAGCTGATCGGCTTCCATGGCGACGCCAAGGCGCCGACCGCCGTGCTGCTCAAGCACAACGGCCTGCACTTCGAAATCCAGGTCGATGCCAGCACCCCGGTCGGCAGCACCGACGCAGCGGGCGTGAAGGACATCCTGATGGAGTCGGCGCTGACCACCATCATGGACTGCGAAGACTCGGTCGCCGCCGTCGACGCCGACGACAAGGTGATCGTCTACCGCAACTGGCTGGGCCTGATGAAAGGCGACCTGGCCGAGAATGTCAGCAAGGGCGGCAAGACCTTCACCCGCACCATGAACCCGGACCGCGAGTACGCCGCGCCCAACGGCGGCAGCGTCACCCTGCACGGTCGCTCGCTGCTGTTCGTGCGCAACGTCGGTCACCTGATGACCAACCCGGCAATCCTCGACGCCCAGGGCAACGAGATTCCCGAAGGCATCCAGGACGGCCTGTTCACCAACCTGATCGCCCTGCACAACCTCAACGGCAACACCAGCCGCAAGAACACCCGCACCGGCAGCGTGTACATCGTCAAGCCGAAGATGCACGGCCCGGAGGAAGTGGCCTTCGCCGCCGAGATCTTCAGCCGTGTCGAAGACCTGCTGGGCATGAAGCGCAACACCGTCAAGGTCGGCATCATGGACGAGGAGCGCCGTACCACGGTCAACCTCAAGGCCTGCATCAAGTCAGCCGCCGAGCGTGTGGTGTTCATCAACACCGGCTTCCTCGACCGCACCGGTGACGAAATCCACACCTCGATGGAAGCCGGCGCCGTGGTGCGCAAGGGCGCCATGAAGAACGAGAAGTGGATCGGCGCCTACGAGAACAACAACGTCGACGTGGGCCTGGCCACCGGCCTGCAAGGCCGCGCGCAGATCGGCAAGGGCATGTGGGCCATGCCCGACCTGATGGCCGCCATGCTCGAACAGAAGATCGCCCACCCGCTGGCCGGCGCCAACACCGCCTGGGTACCTTCGCCGACCGCCGCCACCCTGCACGCCCTGCACTACCACAAGGTCGACGTGCAGGCCCGTCAGCGCGAGCTGGCTTCGCGTACCCCGGCCTCGGTCGACGATATCCTGACCATCCCGCTGGCCGCCGACACCAACTGGTCGGCCGACGAGATCCGCAACGAGCTGGACAACAATGCCCAGGGCATCCTTGGCTATGTGGTCCGTTGGATCGACCAGGGCGTGGGTTGCTCGAAGGTGCCGGACATCAACGATGTCGGCCTGATGGAAGACCGCGCCACCCTGCGCATCTCGGCCCAGTTGCTGGCCAACTGGCTGCGCCACGGCGTGGTCACCCAGGAGCAGGTGCTGGAAAGCCTCAAGCGCATGGCCGCGGTGGTCGACAAGCAGAACGCCGGTGACGCCCTGTACCGCCCGATGGCGCCGAACTTCGATGACAACATCGCGTTCCAGGCGGCAATCGAGCTGGTTGTAGAAGGTGCCAAGCAGCCGAACGGCTACACCGAACCGGTGCTGCACCGTCGTCGTCGCGAGTTCAAGGCGCGCAACGGGCTGTAATCCGTCAGCAACACATCGCGGGGCCAGCCCGCTCCCACGCCAGTCCAGGGTGGGAGCGGGCTGGCCCCGCGATCGTTTTCAGCCCTGATCCATTCTCAACTCACGTCGCACCAGCTCCAGGAGCTTCCCCAGGTCCACCGGTTTGAGCAGGAAATCCACCACCCCCAGGTGCATCACGTCCACCGCCTCTTTCACATCGGTGTCGCCCGACACCACGATGATCGACAGCGCCGCCCGTTCCGACTCGCGCACCTGGCGGATCAGCTCCAGGCCATCCTTGGGCTCCATGCGCAGGTCGGTGATCATCAGGGCGATGCGCGGCTCATAGTGCAGCTTCAACATCGCCTCCTGCGCACCGTCGGCCGTCATGCAGGCGATGCCCCGACTCTTCAGGTACAGGCTCAGCGCTTCGCTGTTCACCGGATTGTCGTCCACCACCAGTACCACGGGCCTGGGCGCGACGGGTGCACTCACCACGGCCAACGCCTCGCGTTCGGCGTCGCTCAGGATGTCGTCATGCTCTGCCATGCTCGTCTCGTCAAAAAAACCCCGTTATTCAAGTTCAGACCGCAAAGCCCCTGCATGCAAACTGCCTTTCGTCGGCTATTTGACACCCGGGACAAGCAGCGAAACGTCCGTCGCGCCTTATAGACTTACGTCCAATGGGCACCGCAGAGCCGGCGTCCGACCATGGAGCCCTAGAACAACAAGGTCTGCGCTACATATGCAGACATACTTATCGCGGTTGGTTCCATGAGCAAAAAGGACGCCTACAGCCAGGCGGGCAGAACAGCAGTGCTGCAAAACATCCAGGGCACCCTGCAGTTCCTGCAGCGTTTCCCGCCGTTCAACCAGATGGAGCACAGCCACCTGGCCTACCTGGTGGAGCAGTGCCAACTGCGTTTCCACGCGGCCGGCGAAAGCATCATCAAGCCCGCCGACGGCCCGGTCGAGCACTTCTACATCGTCAAGCAGGGTCGCGTGGTCGGCGAACGCCACCATGTCACCAAGCCGGGCACCGAGACCACCTTCGAGATCGCCAGCGGCGAATGCTTCCCCCTGGCCGCGCTGCTCGGCGAGCGGGCCACCCGCACCGAGCACCTTGCCGGCGAGGACACCTTCTGCCTGCAACTGGACAAGGCCGCGTTCATCCGTGTGTTCTCCATGTCCGAGGTGTTCCGCGACTTCGCCCTGCGCGGGGTCAGCAGCCTGCTCGACCAGGTCAACCAGCAGGTGCGCCAGCGCGCCGTGCAAACCCTGGGCACCCAGTACTCGCTGAACACACCGCTGGGCGAACTGGCGCTGCGCCATCCGGTGGTGTGCGCGCCGGACACGCCGCTGCGCGAGGCCGTGGGGCTGATGCACGAGCAGCAGGTCGGCAGCATCGTCATTGTCGACGACCAGCGCCATCCCCTCGGCATCTTCACCCTGCGCGACCTGCGCCAGGTGGTGGCCGACGCCAGTGCCGAGCTGACCGCGCCGATCGAGCGCTACATGACCGTCCGGCCGTTCCACCTGAGCCCCCAGGCCAGCGCCTTCGATGCCGCCATGGCCATGACCGAGCGGCACATCGCCCACGTCTGCCTGGTGGACAACCAGCGCCTGTGCGGGGTGATCTCCGAACGCGACCTGTTTTCCCTGCAGCGTGTCGACCTGGTGCACCTGGCCCGCACCATCCGCCATGCGCCACGCCTGGACAGCCTGGTGTCGCTGCGCGGCGAGATCGGCCAACTGGTCGAGCGCATGCTCGCCCACGGCGCGTCCTCGACCCAGATCACCCAGATCATCACCTTGCTCAACGACCATACCGTGTGCCGGGTGATCGAACTGGCGATCGCCGAACGCGGCGACCCCGGCGTGCCGTTCAGCTGGCTGTGCTTCGGCAGTGAAGGCCGCCGCGAGCAGACGCTGCACACCGACCAGGACAACGGCATCCTCTTCGAGGCACGCGACGCCGCCGAGGCCGAGGCCATCCGCGCCCGGCTGCTGCCACTGGCCCAGCAGGTCAACCACAACCTGGCCCAGTGCGGCTTCACCCTGTGCAAGGGCAATGTGATGGCCGGCAACCCCGAGCTGTGCCTGTCGCGCAGCGAATGGGCACGACGCTTCGCCGGTTTCGTGCGCGAGGCGAGCCCCGAGAACCTGCTGGGCTCGAGCATCTACTTCGACCTGCGCGTGGTCTGGGGCGACGAGCAAGGCTGCGAACAGCTGCGCCAGGGCCTGCTGGAGCAGGTCGCCGACAATCGCATCTTCCAGCGCATGATGGCCGACAATGCCCTGCGCCAACGACCACCGGTCGGGCGCCTGCGCGAGTTCGTGCTGACCCGCCAGGGGGACGACAAGGCCGCCACCCTCGACCTCAAGGTGCAGGGCCTGACCCCGTTCGTCGATGGTGCCAGGCTGCTGGCCCTGGCCCATGGCATCAGCGCCTGCAACACCCTGGAGCGCCTGCGCCAGCTGATCGACAGGGGCATCATCGACCCGCTCGACGGCGCCGCCTATGAAGAGGCCTACCACTTCATCCAGCAGACACGCATGCAGCAGCACCAGCGCCAGACCCGCGAGAACCAGCCCTACTCCAACCGGCTGGACCCGGACAGCCTCAACCACCTGGACCGGCGCATCCTGCGCGAAGCCCTGCGCCAGGCCCAACGCCTGCAAAGCAGCCTGGCCCTGCGGTACCAGCTGTGAACCTGTTCGCCTGGTGGCGCCCCGCCGCCCCCGAACTCGCCGCCCCGCTGCGTCGGCGCCTGGCCATGCTGCCAGCGCCGGCGCCACTGGGCGTATGCTCGTTGCGTGAACAGCGCTGGGTGGTGCTGGACCTGGAGACCAGCGGCCTGAACCTCAACCGCGACCAGGTGCTATCGATCGGCGCGGTGGCCATCGAGGACGGCGCCATCGCCCTGGGTCGCCCGTTCGAGCGCACCCTGCACCGACCCGCGCAGAAGACCAACGCCAGCGTGCTGATCCACGGCCTGGGCCCCAGCGCCCTGGCCGCCGGCTGCGACCCGGCCGAGGCGCTGCTCGACCTGATGGACTTCATCGGCGACAGCCCGGTGCTGGCGTTTCATGCCCCGTTCGACCAGCGCATGCTGGCCCGGGCGCTGAAGGACAGCCTGGGCCTGCGCCTGCAGCACCCGTTCCTCGACATGGCGGAACTGGCGCCGATGCTCAACCCCGACACCGTGCTGCGCGAAGCCGGGTTGGACGACTGGATCGCCCGCTTCGGCCTCGAAGTCCAGGCCCGCCACCATGCCAGCGCTGATGCCCAGGTGACTGCGGAGCTTGCGTTGATCCTGTTCAGCCAGGCCCGGCGCCAGCAACTGGACAGTCCGTTGCAGCTGGAGCAGCGGGTACGCCAGTGGCGACGGCGCAAAGTCCAGAGTCACGGCCTCTGACCCATACATCGTCCCCTGTAGGAGCGGCCTTGCGTCGCGAAAGGGGTGCGAAGCGCCCCCACGATTAGTGCATCAAGCGGATAATGCCGGGGCCGCTTTGCGGCCCTTTCGCGACACAAGGCCGCTCCTACAGGAATTGCACATCGCCTGAAGAGAACCGCAAAACGTTTGCGATTGCTGCTGGCAATCCGATAAGCGTCAATTGCGCCACCACCCCCGCCTCTGCCACAATCGCGAATAATTATCGTTAGTTAACGCATTCTTTCCCGGGGAACGCTTCTTGACGCCTGCGCACAGTCCACATGCCGAGCTGGTCGGAGCGCTGTATCGCGACCATCGCACCTGGCTGCTGGCCTGGTTGCAGCGCAGCACCGCCTGCCGTCAGCGCGCCGAGGACCTGAGCCAGGACACCTTCGTGCGCCTGCTCGGGCGCGAGCGCCTGGACGCCCCCCGCGAACCCCGTGCCTTCCTGGTCGCCGTGGCCAAGGGCCTGTTGTTCGACCACTTCCGCCGCGCCGCCCTCGAGCAGGCCTACCTCGCGGAGCTGGCTCTGTTACCCGAGGCCGAACACCCGTCGCCCGAACAGCAGCACCTGATCCTCGAGGACCTCAAGGCCATCGACCGCCTGCTGGGCAAGCTGTCGAGCAAGGCCCGCGCGGCCTTCCTGTACAACCGCCTGGACGGCCTGGGTCACGCCGAAATCGCCGAGCGCCTCGGGGTGTCGGTGTCCCGCGTGCGCCAGTACCTCTCCCAGGGGCTGCGCCAGTGCTATGTCGCCCTCTATGGAGAGCCGACGTGAACCAGGCCCCGGTCTCCAGCCAGGTGCTGGAAGCGGCCATTGCCTGGAAGCTGTGCCTGGACGAAGGTAGCGGTACCCCGGACGAACGCAACGAATTCATGCGCTGGCACGCCGCCCACGAGGAGCACGCCCGCGCCTGGCTGCAACTGGGCATTCTCGACCAGCGCGTCAGCGCCGCCGCCGGCCCGGTGCGCCACACCCTGCTGCAATCCCGCGCCGGGCTGCGCCAGCGCCTTGGCGGCTTGGCCGGCATGCTGCTGCTTGGCGGGCTGCTTGCCTGGACCGCAGCGCCGACCCTGTCGCCGACCTACTGGCTGGCGGACCAGCGCACGGGCACCGGCGAGCTGCGCACCTTGCGCCTGGAGGACGGGACCTTGCTGAGCCTGAACAGCCAGAGCGCGGTGGATATCGACTTCCGGGGCGAGCAGCGACTGATCGTGCTGCATCGTGGCGAAATTTCGGTGGAAACCGGCCACAAGGACAGCCGTCCGCTTTGGGTACGCACCGAGGATGGCCGCCTGCGCCCGCTGGGCACGCGCTTCCTGGTCAAGCGCGAGGAAGCCGGAACACGCCTGGAGGTGCTGCAGGCCTCGGTGGCCGCCAAGCCGCAAAACAGTGGCGACGAGCAGGTGCTGCGCGAAGGCCAGCAGGTGCTGATGAGCGCCGACGGCCTGGGCCAGGTCGGCCCCGTGGCGGTCGGCATCGATGCCTGGACCCGCGGCATGCTGGTGGTGGACAACGTACGCCTGGCCGACCTGGTGGCCACGCTCGGCCAGTACCGCAGCGGCCACCTGGGTGTCAGCGACGAAGTCGCCGACCTGCGCGTAAGCGGCAGCTTCCCGCTGACCGACACCGACCTGGCCCTGGCCTCGCTGCAACCGGCGCTGCCGGTGAAGATCAAGCGGCATACGCCGTGGTGGGTCACCGTCAAAGCCAGGTAGCTTCAGCCACACCACCCTTTGTGGGAGCCGGTGCCATTCACAGCAGTGCTTGCATCGCCAGCAACCCGGCTCCCACAGGCTTGTGCAAATCAGCCGGATTTTTTTCAAAGCCCCCTGTCACTTTCCCAATCTCGCTCGGCAAGGAAGCAGTCAGCACTATTTCGTCGAGGAGCCGCTGCATGTCCCGTGCCGTTGATGCTTTGCTTCGCCCCAGCCTGATGGCCCTGGCCATCGGCCTGGCCGCCCCGTTGGCCAGCACCACCCTGTTCGCCGCCGAACAGGCCGCCCTGCGTGCCTACGACCTGCCCAGCGCGCCGCTGGCCAGCACCCTGAACCAGATCGCCAGCCAGGCCGGGATCGCCCTGGCGCTGGATCCGGCGCTGGTCAGCGGGCGCAACTCGGCGCCGGTCAGTGGCCAATACGACGCTGTCGGCGCCCTGCAGGCCGCATTGCGCGGTACCGGTCTGCAGCTGCAGCAGAGCAGCGCCGGTAGCTACAGCCTGGTAGCCGTCCCCGATAGTGTCCTGGCATTACCGGAAACCACCGTGAATGCCGCCAGCGACAGCGAAAGCGCCTGGGGGCCGGTAGACGGTTACCTCGCCAAGCGCACCGCCGCCGGAACCAAGACCGACACCGCCCTCGTGGAAGCACCGCGTTCGATCTCCGTTGCCACCCGCCAGCAGATGAACGACCGCGGCGTGCACAGCCTCGATGACGCGGTGAAATATATGCCGGGCATCGTCTCCGCCAGCTACGGCAGTGATACCCGGTATGACTGGATGCTGGTGCGCGGCTTCGAGCCGACCCAATTCCTCGATGGCCTGCCGCTGCCCCGCGGCGTGTATGCCAACCCGAAAGCCGAAACCTGGAACTTCGACCGCCTGGCCCTGCTGCGCGGCCCGGCTTCGTCGGTCTATGGCCAGACCCCGCCCGGCGGCCTGCTGGACATGGTCAGCCGCCGCCCGCAGGCCGAAAGTACCCACGAGATCCAGGTGCAGTACGGCAGCGACAACCATCGCCAGATCAACTTCGCCAGCACCGGCAAGATCGACGACCAGGGCCAGTTCCTCTATGGCATCAGCGGCGTGGTGCGCGACAGCGATACGCAGATCGACCACATCGAGAACAAGCGCTACAACATCGCGCCGAGCCTGACCTGGAACATCGACGACGACACCAAGCTGACCTTCCTCAGCCAGTTCACCCGTGACGACACCGGCGTCACCAGCCAGTTCTACCCGATCCAGGGCACCAAGATCTCGATGCCGTTCGGTGATATCTCCCACCACAAGAACCTCGGCGATCCGGACTACGACTTCTACGACCGCACCTACTACGCCTTGGGTTATGCGTTCGAACACCGCATCAACGATGTCTGGCAATTCCGCCAGAACCTGCGCTACACCAAGTCGGACCTGTCGTTCCAGACCGTCACCGTGCGCAGCTACAACCCTGCCTTCGCTGCCTTTGGCTTTGTCGTGGACGACCAGGGCAACACCGGCCGTGGCACCACCAACGTCGACGAGGACATCAGCCAGTTCGCCGTCGACAACAACCTGCAGGGCGACTTCGAAACCGGTGCCGTCAGCCATACCCTGTTGCTCGGCCTGGACCACCAGCGCATGAACAACAACTACACGGCGATCTTTGGCAGCGCTACGAACATCAATGTGAACAACCCGGTGACCGGCGCGCCCATCACCCGCCCACCCCGTTCCGACGCGTTCTACGACTACGACCAGAAAACCCGCCAGACCGGCCTGTACATCCAGGACCAGATGGCCCTCGACAACTGGCGCCTGACCCTGGGTGGGCGCCAGGACTGGGTGAAGACCGATACCCACTTCATCAAGGACGACACCGACAACAGCCAGCTCAACCGCAAGTTCAGCGGCAACGCGGCGATCAGCTACGTGTTCGACTCGGGCTTCGTGCCCTACCTGTCGTACGCCGAGTCGTTCCAGCCCACCAGCAAGGCCGACGTCACCTCGACCAACTCGCTCAAGCCAACCGAAGGGCAGCAGTGGGAGCTGGGCATCAAGTACCAGCCACCCGGCTCCAATACCCTGCTGAGCGCAGCGGTGTATGACCTGACCCAGAAGAACGTCTCGGTCACCAGCTTCGTCGGCGCGGTGCCAGTAACCAGCCAGACCGGCGAAGTGAAGGTGCGCGGCCTTGAGCTGGAAGCCACCTCCGACGTCACCGAAAACCTCAAGGTGATCGCCGCCTACACCCTGGCCAAGTCCGAAGTGCAAGATGGCCAGTACAAAGGCAACCGCCTGCAGCTGATGCCCAACCAGCAAGCTTCGCTGTGGGCCGACTACACCTGGCACAGCGGCGTGCTCGATGGCTTCGGCATCGGTGCCGGCGCGCGCTATACCGGCAATACCTATGGCGACCAGGGCAACACCTGGCTGGGCAAGGCCGACGCCTACACAGTGTTCGACGCCTCGGTGCACTACGACCTCGGCCGTCTGGACAACAGCCTCAAGGGCGCGTCGGTGGCGCTCAATGCCAGCAACCTGTTCGATAAGGACTATATCTCCACCTGCGATAGCTTCTACTGCTACTACGGCGACCAGCGCAGCGTCGTCGCCAGCGCCACCTACAAGTGGTAAACCCCCATCGCGGGGCAAGTCGCATCGGCGCACCGCCGCTCCCACGCCGTTCTGTCTCGGCGTGGGAGCGGCGGTGCGCCGATGCGACTTGCCCCGCGATGGCGTAAGGAGCCGTGATGAAAAGCCAAACCATCCGCCGCTGGTCAGCGATCCACACCTGGAGCAGCCTGGTCTGCACGCTGTTCCTGTTGCTGCTCGCCCTCACCGGCCTGCCGCTGATCTTCCACCACGAACTGGAGCACCTGCTCGGCGACGCGCCAGAGCTGCGCGAGATGCCAGCCGACACCCCGCACCTGGACCTGCAGCAGCTGGTGCTCAAGGCCGAACAGCACCGCCCCGGCGAGGTGATGCAGTACTTCGGCTATGAAGACGACGAGCCCAACGGCGTGGTGGCGATCATGGCCGCCACCGCCGGCACCCACCCCGACGATTCGCACACCTTCATGCTTGATGCGCGCACTGGCGAGGCCGTGGCCATGCCGGCGGCCAACGGCGGTTTCATGATGCTGATGCTGCGCCTGCATGTGGACATGTTCGCCGGGTTGCCCGGCAAGCTGCTGCTGGCGTTCATGGGCGTGCTGTTCATTGTCGCCATCGTCTCCGGCACCGTGCTCTACGCACCGTTCATGCGTCGTCTGCGCTTCGCCACGGTCCGCCACGACAAGTCACGACGCCTGCGCTGGCTGGACCTGCACAACCTGATCGGCGTGGTCACCCTGACCTGGGCCCTGGTGGTCGGCGTCACCGGGGTGATCAGCGCCCTGTCCGACCTGGTGATCGCCGCCTGGCGCAACGACAGCCTGGCGGCCATGGTCGCACCCTACCGAGACGCACCGCCGCTCACCGAGCGCGCTCCGGCCACGCAGCTGCTGAAGATCGCCGAACAGGCCGCGCCCGGCATGCGCCCGGACTTCATCGCCTTCCCCGGCACGCGCTTCTCCAGCGAGCACCACTATGCGGTGTTCATGAATGGCGCCACGAACCTGACCTCGCACCTGTTCACGCCGATACTGATCGATGCGCGCACCCTGGAAGTGACCGCCGTGGGCGAGCGCCCCTGGTACATGGACGCCATGGGCCTGTCGCAGCCCCTGCACTTCGGCGACTACGGCGGCCGACCCATGCAGATCCTCTGGGCCGTGCTCGATGTGCTGACCATCATCGTGCTGGGCAGCGGCCTGTACCTGTGGTGGGGCAAGCAACGCAAGCCACGGGAGGTGCGGACATGAGCCACAAGTCGCAAAGCACCAGCAGGATCTTCGCCTGGCCGGCGTTGATCGCCATGCTCAGTGCGGCCGGGCTGTTTGCCGCACTGCTCGGGGATGGAATGTGGGATGTGCTGGCCTGGATAGGGCTCGGTGTTTCAGCCGGCCTGGGCCTGAGTGGGTTCTGGCGGCGCTAGGCTGCCCGTCACTCAGACAGCCAAGCGCGGCAACACCTGGTCCAATCGCTGGTGCAGCGCGCTGCCACTCGGCCAGTTGCGCAGCAGCCGCGCCCGGTCCCGGGCGAAGGCCGGGGCGAAGCTGAGCTGGGTGGCGTGCTGGCACATGGCGTCAAGGTCGATCAGCGACCATTGGCCGTCCTGCCAGAACAGGTTGTGGCCCTTGAAGTCGCCATGGCTGATGCGCTCGCGGATCAGCTGCTGCATCACCCGCACCAGGGCCTCGACCTGCTCGTCGGGCGCCTCGCCGCTTTGCACGTAGGGCGCGAAACACTCGATCAGGTCCGGCCCGTCGGCGTACTCGGTCACCAGGTAGGCCGTGCTGCGCAGCCCCATCACCCGCTGCTCCAGCACCGCCAGGGGCCGAGGTGTGGCGATGTCGAGGAACGCCAGGCGGTGGCCCTCGATCCACGAATGCCAGGCCCGGCTCGGGCGCCAGAAGCGCTTGAACCAGTGGGCGGTGTTCTTGATGTTGTAGCGCTTGAGCACCAGCTTGCGCCCGGCCACCTCGATACGCGCCACGCTGGCCGCGCCACCGGTCTTGTACAGGTGGCCCTGGTCGATCAGCGCATCAGCCTGCTCCAGCACCGGGCGCATCGCTTCGACCTCGTTGCGGCGAATCGCCCGCAGCCCGGACAGGTTGCGCTCGACGCTGAACAGCGTACATTCGCGGCCGGCCTTGTCCAGGTAATCCTTGAGGCGCCAGGCGCGCACCTTGTCCACCTGCTTGTGCAGCGCTTCCAGCGGCAGCGCGTGCTCGGCGTTGGCCAGCACGTAGTGCACCAGCGCTTCTTCGATGAACGGCTCCAGGCGCTTGGGCAACTGGGCGAAGAACACCCCGAGGTTCTCCAGCACGCGCTGGCGCGACAGCTGCTGGCCGGGGGTCTCGGCCTTGATGCCGGCGCCATCGATCAGGTACAGCTGGCCGTCCTGGCGCAGCAGGTTGTCCAGGTGCAGGTCTTCCTGCCACAGGCCCTTGGCGTGCATCTGCGCCACGGCGGTGAGGGCCTCGCCCAGCACCAGGTGCTGCTCGTCGGCCAGCATCGGCAGTTGCTCCACCCGGGCCCAGGCGTCGCCCAGACTCTCGGCATGGTCGAGGTATTCGAACAATACCCAGCCGCCTTCGCCTTCTTTCAGGCCATCGGCCAGCAGGCGCGGGGTGGTCAGGCCTTGTTCGGCCATCAGCAGGGCGCCATCGCGCTCGCGCTGGAAATGCCGGGCGGCATTGCCGCCGACCAGCAACTTGGCCAACACCTTGGTGCCACGCCAGATACCCGCGCCGACATAACGCTGGCCCGGCAGCACGCGCAACAGGCTGAGCAGCTGCAGGTCGGCGCTGCCTGCGGCGTCGGCAAGGGTGACGGTCAGTGGCAGGCTCGGGCTGCGCCCGGCCGCCTTCAATTCGGACAGGCGCATCAGCGGGCCTCTTTGTGGCGACGACGTTGGGTCAGGCGTTGCAGCCAGGTGGATACCAGGGCGCTGTCCGTCGGTTGCTCCAGGTAGGCCGCCAGCAGCACGCGCACATCCGCGCCGTCCCAGACTCGGGCGCGGCGCAGCAGCGGCTCCAGGTCCTTGACCCGGTCACGCATGCCGAACAGCAACGGTCGGGTCTTTTCCAGGTCGATCAGCTGGGCCTGCCAGCCCTCGCGGCGCTCACGCAGGAAGATATGCTTGGGGTAGAAGCAACCGTGCATCTGTCCGGCGGCGTGCAGGGTGCGGGCCAGCCGGCCGCAAGCCTGGAGGATACCTTGGCGCTGCAGCGCGTCCATCTGCGGCCAGTGGCCGAGCAGTTGCTCGAGATCGGTCCACTCGTCCAGCGCCCGGGTCATGAGGATGGCCCGGTGCTCACCACCCTGCTTGCGCTCGCCATAGAACACCGCCTGCAGGGCGGGGATATCGAGCTTCTGGTAGCGGCTGATGTTGCGAAACTCGCGAGCGAAGGTCGGCTCGCCGAAGGGCCGCTGCAGACTGCGGGTGAAGTAATCGCTCTGGCGCTTGAGATAGAACCCCTTGCCCTCGAGCTCCAGGCGAAACACGCTGCTCCAACCGCCACGACCGGTGTTGGGTTCGTCCACGGCATCCAGCTGCAGCGCCCAGAGCGCCTCGAAGTCGCCCAGGCCGTGGCGTTGCAGCAGTGCCTGGTCGGCACTGGCCAGGTAATCGGTCATTCCCTTCCCTCGAAAAATCTGAGCACCTGGCGAATGCGCTTCTTGTCGCGGCCATTGAGGCGGTCGCGACCACGGTATTGCAGGTAGAAGCGCAGACGCTGGGTCGCCGACAGGTGGTACTTGGCCACCTTGTCCAGGCACGCCAGGTCCTTGATCATCCGGTGTCGCCACATGAAGCCACGCCAGAAGTCGCCCGTCGGGCAGTCGATGAAGAATAGCGTGCCCTGGTCATCGACCAGCAGGTTGCGCCATTTCAGGTCATTGTGGGCGAAACGATGCTCGTGCATCACCCGGGTGTGGCGGGCCAGCTGACGGCTGAGATGGTCGACCCAGGCGCGGTCGGCCAGACGGGCGTCATGGCGCTCGGCCAGCGCCGACAGGTCTTCGGTCTGCGGCAGTTCACGGGTAATCATCGCCCCCCGACCGAACGCCAGGCCATTGCGCTCCAGACCCCAGGCGACCACTTCGGCTGTCGGGATGCCCCATTTGGCGAATTGCTTGAGGTTCTGCCACTCAGCCTTGATCCGGGGACGCCCCAGGTAGCGACGCATGTGCTTGCCGGCACCGGTATAGCGCTTGACGTAGTAATACACGCCGTCACGCAGAACGCGGATGACCTCGCTGAGCGGGTCGCGGGTCAGGTGCTCGCCTTGCAGCGCGAATACCGCGTCCAGACTGCCGAAGTCCGCCGCCAGATGTTCATAGCCCGGCGCCAGTGTCCAACCCGCCATCAGAGTGCGTCCCCATAGCGTTGCTTGCGGTCATAGAGTTTCTGCGCCTTGCGCTCCAGCCAGGCGAGCAATGCGGCCTCGTCCTTGAGGACCTGGCGCAACGGGCGCTGGAAGTAGCCCCGCAGGAAACGCAGCTTGTCGCGACGGGTCAGGCCGATGTCCAGGGCCGAGAAGTAAAGGGCGGCCAGGTCCTTGTCGCGCCAGCGACGGGTAATCTTCGCCCGGGTCTGGGCGCGGTGCAGGTCGATCACCGACAGTTTGAAATCGTCCGGGGTCACCGGGCGATCGGTGTGCAGCAGGAAGTGGCAAATGTAGCAGTCGCGGTGGTTGACCCCGGCGCGGTGCATGCCACCGGTCATCTTCGCCACTTCGGCGATCAGCGCGCGCTTCAGGCGCGGCGCTGGCGGCTGCTTCACCCAGTCGATGCTGAAGTCTTCCAGGCTGACGGTCGGCGCCAGTTCCTCGGTAACGATGAACGAGTGCTGGGTGGCCGGGTTGCCGCCGCGTTCGCCGTAGGCCACCGCGGTCATGGTCGGCACGCCGGCTTCATGCAGGCGCTGGATGGCCCGCCACTCCTGGCCGGCACCGAGCACCGGCAGCTTGGCGCTGAACAGGTTCTTGCAGATCTCGCCCCAGCCGATGCCGCGGTGGATCTTGACGAAGAAGCCCGCGCCATCGACCTCGGTGCGCAGGGTGCGACGGCCTTCCAGCTCGCGGTACACCTCGCCTTGCAGGGCCTCGACGGCCTCGAAGGGATCGCGCCCGGCCCACAGGCGCTTGAACGGTTCGGCCAGTATCAGCTTCATGCGGTCTCCTGACCGAGGATCACGTCGGCGGCATGCTGCGGCATGCTGTACAGGTCGGCGGTCTCGGCGAAGGCCACACCGTTGTCCGACCAGGCCGCGCGAGCCCCGGCGTCTTCGAGCATGCGTTGCAGGTAGCGGTTCAACTGCTCCTGCTCGAACGGCTCGTCCAGCACCAGGCCACTTTCAGCCTCGGCGATGTAGTGGGCATAGCCGCAGACCTTGGACACCAGCACCGGCAACCCGGCGACCAGCGCTTCGAGCAGCACGGTGCCGGTGTTCTCGTTGTAGGCCGGGTGGATCAGCAGGTCGGCACCGAGCAGGAAACGCGGAATGTCGCTGCGGCCCTTGAGGAACTGCACCTGCTCGCCCAGGCCGAGCGCCGCGCTCTGCACCTGGAACAGCTTGGGGTCGTCCTGGCCGATGACCATCAGCTTCGTACGCTTGCGCAGGGCCGACGGCAACGCCGCCAGGGCTTTGAGGCTGCGGTCCACGCCTTTGGTCTTGAAGCCTGAGCCGATCTGCACCAGCAGCAGCTCATCGTCGGCCAAGCCGAACTCCTGGCGGAAATCGGCGCGGATGGCCTCGGCGTCGGCCGGGCGACGGCGATCCTGGGAGATACCCGGCGGCAGCAGGTGGAAGCGCGCCTCGGGGGTGCCGTAGTGCTTGATGAACAGCGGCTGCTGCACCTCGGAGATCATCAGGATCTCGGTACGCGCATCCCTGGCGAACACCGCCCGCTCGTACTCGGCGAAATGGCGGTAGCGACCCCAGCGGCGGTACAGACCGCCGCGCAGGGTCTGGGCCTTGTCCTCGAAACAGCCGTCGGCGGCGTAGTAGACGTCCAGGCCGGGCATCTTGTTGAAGCCGATCAGGCGATCGACCGGACGCTTGGCCAGGTCGGCCTCCATCCAGGCGCTGAGCTTCTCGTTGCGGCGGTGGTTGAACAGTGCCTTGACCGGCGCCACCAGCACCTCGAAGCCCGGCGGAATGTCACCTTCCCAGATCAGCGTGTACACGCGGATCTGGTGACCCCGTTGCTGGCACTCGAGGGCGATGCGCATGAAATCGCGCTGCAGCCCGCCAAAGGGGAAATACTTGTAGAGCACAAAAGCCAGTTGCATCAACGAACATCCTCAGCCAGCAGCAGCGCGCTCAAGCGGCCCGCCACATGCTCGGGATTCAGGCGAGTGAAGCACAGCGGCCACTCGCGTTTGAGATCGAACCGGCGCAGGTCCTCGGCGCTCGGTTTGTAGGTGCACTTCTTCTGCAGGCACGGGGCGCAGGGGAAGTCGCTCGCCTGGTGGATCTGGGCGCGTCCGTAGGCGCCAGTCAGACCAGGGTTGGTGGGGCCGAACAGCGAGATGGTCGGCACATCCAGGGCAGCGGCCAGGTGGCCGAGGCCGGTGTCCACCGCCACGCAGGCCTTGGCCGCCGCCAGCACGCGGGCGACGCCGGCCAGATTCAACTTGGGGAGCACCTGGCAGTTGTTCAAGCCCTGGGCGATGCGCTCGGCACGGGCCTTCTCCGCCGGGTTGCCCCAGGGCAGCATCACCTGCAGCTTGCGCCGGCCCATGCGCTCGGCCAGCTCGCGCCAGTAGGCTTCCGGCCAGTGCTTGGTGGCCCAGGTGGTGCCGTGCAGGAACACCACGTAAGGCGCGGCAGGCGGCAGTTGCAGGCGGTTGAGGTCCAGCCCGTAGTCGCCCAGCCCTTCCGGCAGGTCGTAGGCCAGGGCCAGGGCGAACAGCTGGCGCACACGCTCCACGGCGTGCTGGCCGACGGCGACCGACAGGCGTCGGTCGTAGAAGCGGCTGGCCCAGCCCTCGCGAGCCGAGTAGCGGTCCAGGCCGGCCACCGGCGCTTTCACGTAGCGCGTCAGCCAGGCCGACTTGACCAGGCCCTGGGCGTCGATCACCAGGTCGTACTTGTGTTCGCGCAGGCGCTGCTTGAACGCCTTCCACTCGCCGCTCTTGAGCGTCTGCCAGATATTCTTGCGCCAACGGCGGATCGCCACCGGGATCACCCGGTCGACCGCCGGATGCCAGCTGGGAATCTCGGCAAAGCCTTCTTCCACCACCCAGTCGAAACGGATGCCGGGGATGGCGTGGGCGGCGTCGGTGAGCGCCGGCAGTGTGTGGATGACATCGCCCAGCGACGAGGTCTTGATGATCAGTACCCGCACTCAGTCGACCTCGGCCACGGTATCGATCAGGTTCGGCCCGCCCAGGCCCTGCAGCGCGGCAATGACCTTGGCCGGCTCAAGCAGGCGCAGGCAGTTGTAGTGGCCGAAGCGGCAGGTGCGCTCGAAGCAGGGGCTGCACTCGATACCGGTGCGCACCACTTCCACCTGGTCGGCCAGCGGCGGGGTGAAGCCCGGCGAGGTCGAACCATACACCGCCACCAGCGGGCGGTTGAGCGCGGCGGCCACATGCATCAGGCCTGAGTCGTTGGACACCACCGCATCGGCGCAGGACATCAGGTCGATGGCCTCGGCCAGCGAGGTTTCGCCCGCCAGGTTGCAGGACTCCTCGCGCAGCCCGGGGATCAACCGGTCGCGGATCTGCTCGCCCACCGGGTGGTCGTTCTTCGAGCCGAACAGCCACACCTGCCAGCCCTGACGAATCATCGCGTCAGCCACCTCGGCGTAGTGCTCGGCCGGCCAGCGCTTGGCCTCGCCGAATTCGGCGCCGGGGCACAGCGCCAGCACCGGGCGGTCCAGCGCCAGGCCGAACTTGGCCAGGGCCGCTTCGCGGCTCGCGGCTTCGATCTGCAGGCTCGGACGCGGGTAAGGCTTGGGCAACTCGGCATCCGGCGCGTAGGCCAGGGCCATGAAGCGCTCGATCATCAGCGGGTAGCGGGCCTTGTCCAGCTTGCGCACGTCGTTGAGCAGCAGGTAGCGCATCTCGCCGCGCCAGCCGGTGCGCTTGGGGATACCGGCGAAATACGGCACCAGCGCCGACTTGAGCGAGTTGGGCAGCAGGATGGCCTGGTCGTACTGGCCGGCCAGCGACTTGCCGATGCGCCGGCGCGTGGCCAGTTCCAGCGCGCCGTGGCCGAGCGGGAAGCTCAAGGCCTGGCGCACCTCGGGCATGCGCTCGAGGATCGGCCGGCTCCACTCGGGGGCCAGGACGTCGATCACGCAGTCGGGGTGCTGCTGTTTGAGGCACTGGAACAGGGTCTGCGCCATCACCATGTCGCCGACCCAGCTGGGGCCAATGATCAGTATTCTCATGCTTTATCCAGAAACATTCGGGGAGGCTGCAGGCTGCGCTACAACCTGGCCTCCCCTCTTTATATTCAGGCTATGTGGCGGACAGTGTACCACCGGTGGCACTCGCTCGTGATCGAGGCCCCTGTGGGAGCGGGTTTACCCGCGAACACGGGCGTAGCCCGTGCCAGCCACCGCGGCGTTTTCTTCGCGGGTAAACCCGCTCCCACAGGGACTGCACCAACCTCAGGCCAGGCCCAACTGCCCCCAGATCCGCCTTACCTCACGACGCTCATCGACAAACTGCGCCGCGTCGATCACCCCGGCCTGCTTCTGCAGGGCCTGGCGGTGCGACGCCGAGCGGAACGCCTTGTACACCTCGCGCAGCAGCACGGCGTCGGCGGCGGGCATCAGCCCGGCCTGTTCCAGCTCTTCGAGGATGCGGATGTTGTCGGTCCAGCGCAGTATGGCCGGATGGTCGTGGGACCAAGCCAAAGCGGCGTATTGCACCATAAATTCGATATCCACGATACCGCCGGCATCCTGCTTGATATCGAACGGCTGACCGGCATCGAAAGCATTGCCCGCAGTGCCGGCGGCAGTGAGCTTGCTGCCCAGGTTGTCGCGCATCTTGGCGCGCATCTCGCTGACTTCGACGCGCAGCTTGTCGAGGTCGCGGGGCTGGCCGAGGACCTGCGCCCGCACTGCCTCGAAAGCCGTCGCCACCTGCTTGCAACCCACCAGCACCCGGGCCCGCACCAGGGCCTGGTGCTCCCAGGTCCAGGCCTCGTTCTGCTGGTAGCGCTCGAAGGCGCCCAGCGAGCTGACCAGCAACCCCGAGGCGCCGGACGGGCGCAGGCGCATGTCCACGTCGTAGAGCTGGCCGGAGTTGGTCTGGGTGGTCAGCAGGTGGATGATGCGCTGGCCCAGGCGGGTGTAGAACTGCGCGCTGTCGATGGGCTTGGCGCCGTCGGTTTCGGCATTCGGGTCGCCATCGTGGATGAACACCAGGTCCAGGTCCGAACCGTGACCCAGCTCCAGGCCACCGACCTTGCCGTAGCCGACGATGATGAAGCCCGGGTCGCACAGGCTGCCGTCGCTGCGCTTGGGCTGGCCGTGGCGCGCCACGGTCTGGCGCCAGGCCAGGGCCAGCACCTGGTCGAGAATCGCCTCGGCCAGCCAGGTCAGGTAGTCGCTGACCTTCATCAACGGCAGGTTGCCGCTGATCTCCGAGGCGGCCACGCGCAGGTTGTGGGCCAGCTTGAAGTGGCGCAGGGCCTCCATCTGCTGTTCCAGATCGTCCTCGGGGATGCGCGTCAGGCGCTCGCGCAGCTCGGCGGCCAGCTCCGGCGCCAACGGCGGGCTGAACAACCGGCCCTCGTTGAGCAGTTCGTCGAGCAGAAGCGGGTAGCGGGCCATCTGCTCGGCGATCCACGGGCTGGCGGCGCACAGGGTCAGCAGGCGACGCAGTGCGCCGGGGTTCTCGGTGAGCAGCACCAGGTAGGCCGAGCGACGCGCAACGGCCTCGACCAATGGCAGCACCCGCTCCAGCACCAGGTCCGGATTGTCGTGTTCGACCGCCTGGGCCAGCAGCCGTGGAATGAAGGCGTCCAGGCGCTCGCGACCGATACGCTGCATCGAGCGCAGGGTCGGGCTGGCCCGCAGCGCGGTCAGGCGGCGCAGGGCCTCGGCCGGTTGGCGGAAGCCGGCCTCCTCGAGCTGGCGGGAGGCCGCGTCTTCATCCTGGGCCTGCTCCCACAGTGGCGACCACTCGCCGCCGACCACCAGTTCGCCTTCGGCTTCGTCCTCATCCGGGTCGGCGATGACCTGGCGGAAATGCCAGTCGATGCGCCCACGCCAGTGCATCAATTGCCCGTGGAAGCTGTCCCAGTCGGCAAAGCCGAGCATGTAGGCGATGCGCTCGCGGTCGGTCGGATCGTCCGGCAGCATCTGGGTCTGGCGGTCGGCAATGGCCTGGATCGCGTGCTCGGTGTAGCGCAGGAACTCATAGCCGTCGCGCAGCTCGGCGACCACGGCCGACGGCAGGTAGCCCTGCCCTTCCAGGGTGGTCAGCACCTTGAGCAACGGCCGCTGCTGCAGGCTCAGGTCGCGCCCGCCGTGAATCAGCTGGAACGCCTGGGCGATAAACTCCACCTCGCGAATGCCGCCGGCACCGAGCTTGATGTTGTCGGCCATGCCCTTGCGCCGCACCTCCTGCTGGATCAACTGCTTCATGGTGCGCAGCGCCTCGATGGCGGAGAAGTCCAGGTAGCGCCGGTAGACGAACGGCCGCAGCATCTCCTGCAACTGCGCGCCGGCCACCTGATCGCCAGCGACTACCCGCGCCTTGATCATGGCGTAGCGTTCCCAGTCACGGCCCTGGTCCTGGTAGTACTGCTCCAGGGCATTGAAGCTGAGCACCAGCGCGCCAGCCGAGCCATAGGGGCGCAGGCGCATGTCGACGCGGAACACGAAGCCGTCGACGGTGACCGGGTCGAGCGCCTTGATCAGGCGCTGGCCCAGGCGGGTGAAGAACTCCTGGTTGTCCAGCGAACGCTTGACCCCTTCGGTTTCGCCGCCCTCGGGGAAGGCGAAGATCAGGTCGATGTCGGACGACAGGTTCAATTCCACCGCGCCCAGCTTGCCCATGCCCAGCACCACCAAATGCTGGGGCTGGCCGCTGCGGTTGCCGATGGGCGTGCCGAACTGCTGGCAGTGACGCGGGTACAGCCATTGATAGGCTTCGTCGATACTGGCGTCGGCCAGGTCGGACAGGTCACGGCAGGTTTCGGGCAACGCGGCCTGGCGGGTAATGTCGCGCCAGATGATGCGCAGTTGCTGGCGGTTGCGCTCGCGGCGCAGGTTACGCGCCAGTTCGTCCTCGTTCTGGGCAGCCTGTGCCACGGCGTTGATCTGCGCGCGCAGTTGGCCCGGCGCGAACGCCTGGTCCATCGCGCCGCTGACCAGCAGTTCGAACAGCATCGCTGGATCACGCTGAGCCTGGGCCAGGACAAAATCGCTGGCAGCGGCGACTTGGTCGAACTGGCGCCGGTGCTCGACGCTCAGGCTGTCCAGGTCCAGGCCAGGATGACCGACCAGGGCATCGCGCAGGAATTGCTGGTTACGAGCGACCAGCGGTTGGAGGGCGGCAGGCAGATCGAGCGGCAAAGGCAGGCGCATGGTCTATCCTTGATCGGCGTGAAAGAGAGCGGTTGCAGAGGTCAAACGGAGGTTGGACCACGGTTGGACTGTCGTACAAAAGTTGGAAATAGCTGAAATAATCGAAAATTTGGCAAAACCCATCAAGATTCACCTGCTAGCGACACACCACCAACCAACATGAACGTTTTTCCTCACAACCCGGGATGCGACCAAACGTCGCATTTGTGTAGTTTTACTACTACTCATGACCTGCCAAAGCATGAAATGAGAAAGCATTTGTAGTAAAACTACACCGCGCCGGATGACTGTCCGGTAATCCAAGAATTCACGACGTCTGCCCATAAGGCCAGTCGCAAACTCAGGCCATCGATTCTGGTGGCCTTTCCGCCCTGGAGCAAGCCATGCAAGACCTCGATCCAATCGAAACCCAGGAATGGCTGGATGCCCTGGAGTCGGTCCTCGACAAAGAAGGCGAAGACCGCGCTCATTACCTGATGACCCGTATGGGCGAGCTGGCCACCCGTAGTGGCTCCCAGCTGCCGTATGCCATCACCACGCCGTACCGCAACACCATCCCTGTCACCCACGAAGCACGCATGCCTGGCGACCTGTTCATGGAACGCCGCATCCGCTCGATGGTGCGTTGGAACGCCCTGGCCATGGTCATGCGCACCAACCTGAAAGACTCGGACCTGGGCGGACACATCTCCAGCTTCGCCTCCAGCGCCACCCTGTACGACATCGGCTTCAACTACTTCTTCCAGGCCCCGACCGAAGAACACGGCGGCGACCTGATCTTCTTCCAGGGCCACGCTTCGCCAGGCGTCTACGCCCGCGCCTTCATGGAAGGCCGCATCAACGAAGAGCAGATGAACAACTTCCGCCAGGAAGTGGACGGTAACGGCCTGTCTTCGTACCCGCACCCTTGGCTGATGCCTGACTTCTGGCAGTTCCCGACCGTTTCCATGGGCCTGGGCCCGATCCAGGCGATCTACCAGGCACGCTTCATGAAGTATCTGGAAGCCCGTGGCTTCATCCCGGCCGGCAAGCAGAAGGTCTGGTGCTTCATGGGCGACGGTGAGTGCGACGAGCCGGAATCCCTGGGCGCGATCGCCCTGGCCGGCCGCGAGAAGCTGGACAACCTGATCTTCGTCATCAACTGCAACCTGCAGCGCCTCGACGGCCCGGTTCGCGGCAACGGCAAGATCATCCAGGAACTCGAAGGCGTGTTCCGTGGCGGTGGCTGGAACGTCAACAAGGTGGTCTGGGGCCGTTTCTGGGACCCACTGCTGGCCAAGGACACCAACGGTGCCCTGCAGCGCCGCATGGACGAAGTCATCGACGGCGAGTACCAGAACTACAAGGCCAAAGACGGCGCGTACGTTCGTGAGAACTTCTTCAACACCCCAGAGCTCAAGGCCATGGTCGAAGACCTGTCCGACGACGAGATCTGGAAGCTCAACCGTGGCGGCCACGACCCGTACAAGGTCTACGCGGCGTACCACCAGGCTGTGAACCACAAGGAGCAGCCGACCGTCATCCTGGCCAAGACCATCAAGGGTTACGGTACCGGTGCCGGCGAAGCCAAGAACACCGCGCACAACACCAAGAAGGTCGACGTCGACAGCCTGCGTCACTTCCGTGACCGCTTCGATATCCCGGTCAAGGATGCGGATCTGGAGAACCTGCCGTTCTTCAAGCCGGAAGAAGGCTCCGCCGAAGCCAAGTACCTGGCCGAGCGCCGTGCCGCCCTGGGCGGTTTCGTGCCACAGCGCCGCGCCAAGAGCTTCAGCGTACCGACCCCGCCGCTGGAAACGCTGAAAGCGATCCTGGACGGCTCGGGCGACCGCGAAATCTCCACCACCATGGCCTTCGTGCGTATCCTCGCGCAGCTGGTCAAGGACAAGGACATTGGCCAGCGCATCGTTCCGATCATTCCGGACGAAGCCCGTACCTTCGGTATGGAAGGCATGTTCCGCCAGCTGGGCATCTACTCGTCGGTCGGCCAGCTCTACGAGCCAGTCGATAAAGACCAGGTGATGTTCTACCGCGAAGACAAGAAGGGCCAGATCCTCGAGGAAGGCATCAACGAAGCCGGCGCCATGTCGTCGTTCATCGCTGCCGGTACCTCGTACAGCTGCCACAACCAGCCGATGCTGCCGTTCTACATCTTCTACTCGATGTTCGGTTTCCAGCGCATTGGCGACCTGGCCTGGGCCGCTGGCGACAGCCGCACCCGTGGCTTCCTGATCGGCGGTACCGCCGGCCGTACCACCCTCAACGGTGAAGGCCTGCAGCACGAAGACGGTCACAGCCACATGATGGCGGGCACCATCCCGAACTGCCGCACCTACGATCCAACCTACGGCTACGAGCTGGCGGTGATCATCCAGGACGGCATGAAGAAGATGACCGAAGAGCAACAGGACATCTTCTACTACATCACCGTGATGAACGAATCCTACCAGCAGCCAGCCATGCCGGCCGGTGTCGAGGAAGGCATCATCAAAGGTATGTACCTGCTCGAGGAAGACACCCGCGAAGCCGCGCACCACGTACAGCTGATGGGCTCCGGCACCATCCTGCGCGAAGTCCGCGAGGCGGCGAAGATTCTGCGTGAAGAGTTCAACGTCGGCGCCGACGTGTGGAGCGTCACCAGCTTCAACGAACTGCGTCGCGACGGCCTGGCCGTAGAGCGCGCCAACCGCCTGAAGCCTGGCCAGAAGCCACAAGAGACCTACGTCGAGCAGTGCCTGAACGGTCGCAAAGGCCCGGTCATCGCGTCCACCGACTACATGAAGCTGTTCGCCGAACAGATTCGCCAGTGGGTACCGAGCAAAGAGTTCAAGGTCCTGGGTACCGACGGTTACGGTCGCAGCGACAGCCGCAAGAAGCTGCGTCACTTCTTCGAAGTCGACCGCCACTTCGTGGTGCTGGCTGCCCTGGAAGCCCTGGCTGACCGTGGCGAGATCGAACCCAAGGTTGTGGCTGACGCCATCGTCAAGTTCGGCATCGACCCGGACAAGCGCAACCCACTGGACTGCTGAGGAGTATTTTTAAGTGAGCGAACTCATTCGCGTACCTGACATCGGCAGCGGTGAAGGTGAAATCATCGAGCTGTTCGTCAAGGTCGGTGACCGTATCGAGGCTGACCAGAGCCTGCTGACCCTGGAGTCCGACAAGGCCTCCATGGAGATCCCCGCGCCGAAGGCCGGTGTGGTCAAGGAACTGAAGGTCAAGCTGGGCGATCGCCTGAAAGAAGGCGACGAGCTGCTGGTCCTGGAAGTCGAGGGCGCCGCTGCGGCGCCTGAGGCTCCGGCCGCCGCCGCCCCGGCTCCAGCTGCTGCCCCGGCACCGGCTGCCGAAGCTGCCCCTGCTCCTGCCGCAGCCCCGGCTGCCGCCAGCGTGCAGGACATCCACGTGCCGGACATCGGCTCGTCGGGCAAGGCCAAGATCATCGAAGTGCTGGTCAAGGTCGGCGACACCGTCGAAGCCGACCAGTCGCTGATCACCCTGGAGTCCGACAAGGCCTCCATGGAGATCCCGTCGCCAGCTGCTGGCGTGGTCGAGGAAGTACTGTGCAAGCTGGAAGATGAAGTCGGCACTGGTGACCTGATCTTCAAGCTGAAAGTCGCTGGCGCAGCACCTGCTGCCGCTCCGGCACCTGCCGCTGCTGCACCGGCCAAGGCTGAGGCTGCTCCTGCCGCCGCACCTGCCGCTGCCGCCCCGGCTGCCGCCCCTGCGCCGGTTGCCACCGCACCGGCCGCCGGCAGCAACGCCAAGGTTCACGCAGGCCCGGCCGTTCGTCAGCTGGCTCGTGAATTCGGTGTCGAGCTGGGCGCTGTCGCCGCCACCGGTCCGCACGGCCGCATCCTGAAGGAAGACGTGCAGGTCTACGTCAAGTCGATGATGCAGAAGGCCAAGGAAGCTCCGACGGCTGCCGGTGCGACCGGCGGCGCCGGCATCCCGCCGATCCCGGCCGTGGACTTCAGCAAGTTCGGTGAAGTGGAAGAAGTGGCCCTGACCCGCCTGATGCAGGTCGGCGCCGCCAACCTGCACCGCAGTTGGCTGAACGTGCCGCACGTGACCCAGTTCGACTCCGCCGACATCACCGAGCTGGAAGCCTTCCGCGTCGCGCAGAAGGCCGTGGCCGAGAAGGCTGGCGTCAAGCTGACCGTGCTGCCGCTGCTGCTCAAGGCCTGCGCCTTCCTGCTCAAGGAACTGCCGGACTTCAACAGCTCGCTGGCGCCAAGCGGCAAGGCGATCATCCGCAAGAAGTACGTGCACATCGGCTTCGCCGTCGACACCCCGGACGGCCTGCTGGTCCCGGTGATCAAGAACGTCGACCAGAAGAGCCTGCTGCAACTGGCTGCCGAAGCTGCCGCGCTGGCCGAAAAAGCCCGCACCAAGAAGCTCTCGGCCGACGAGATGCAAGGCGCCTGCTTCACCATCTCCAGCCTCGGCCACATTGGCGGCACCGGCTTCACGCCGATCGTCAACGCGCCTGAGGTGGCGATCCTCGGTGTGTCCAAGGCCACCATGCAGCCGGTCTGGGACGGCAAGGCCTTCCAGCCGAAGCTGATGCTGCCGCTGTCGCTGTCCTACGATCACCGTGTGATCAACGGCGCCGCCGCCGCGCGCTTCACCAAGCGCCTGGGCGACGTGCTGGGCGATATCCGCACCATGCTGCTGTAACGCTGCACGCTGCCCCTCTCCGGAGGGGCAGCCCCGTTTTCGAGCTGCCACGCTCGTACCTCAACCCCGTCACTTTGGCGGGGCTTTTTTTTGCCTTGGGATTGCCGGGAGGGCTGCGCCCTCCTTTCGTGGCGCAAGGCCGCTCCTACCGGGGAATGCGATCTTCCTCTGCCCACCGGTCCTACAGATTCCCCGCGAGCAGCCGACAACCTGTTCACAGCATCCTCCATGGCCGCTTGCCAGCCCACGGGACATGATGCAACCTTGCCCGATGCGCCGTGCTCCAGGCCGCGCCCCAGTTCAAGCGAGTCTTCGATGAAAAGCCAACCCGATGCCGCCAGCCGTGTGGCGGCCGAGGTCGTGACGCAGCTCCCCGTGCCCTCGCGGCTCGGCATGCTGCGTTTCGAGCGGCTGAACGAAGCCAGCTGGGCCATGCTTTACCTCGACCCGGCCTGCGACCGCCAGTTCGGCCTGCCCGCCGCCGAACTCTGCGCCCTGATCGGCTCGCCCTACGCCAGCCTCATGGAGCCGGAAGCACGCTACAAGCTGCACGACGAGATCCAGCTGCAACTGGCCCAGCGCGGCTACTACCGGGTGCGCTACACCCTGCACGCCTGCCCGACGCCGCTGCGCCTGCTGGAAGTCGGGGAGAGCTACAAGCAGCACAACCGCCAATTGCTGCGCGGCTACCTGACGGTGTTCGACGACCACCGCCAGGACACCCCGGACCTCGACGCCAACGACCTGGAGTCGCGCAACAACCGCCTGCAACTGGCCCTGCAGTTGAACCAGCGCGCCCAGCAGGAGCAGCTCGAACACCTGGAGCGGGTGCGCGCCCAGCAGGACCTGATCCTGCGCCTGGCCCGCCAGCGCTACAGCATCGGCAACTCGCTGCTCGAAGCGGCCGAGCTGATCACCCGCAGCGCCTGCGAGATCTACAAGGTCGACTGCGCCAGCATCTGGTACCTGAACGACCAGCGCCTGGAGCCGATCAGCGCCTGGTACAGCCGCGACCAACAGCACCGCATGCCCGAGGCGATCGACGCCAGCCGCTTCCCGGACTACCTCGAGGCCCTGCACGCCAGCCGCGCCATCGACGCCCACAACGCCAGCCATGACCCGCGCACCCGCGAGATGGCCGAGTCGCTGTACAGCACCGACGACAACGCCATGCTCGATGCCAGTATCCGCATCGACGGCCAGGTGGTCGGCGTGCTGTGCCTGGAACAGACCGGCCAGCCACGGGCCTGGCAGTCGGACGAGATCGCCTTCGCTGGCGAGCTGGCCGACCAGTTCGCCCAGGTCATCAACAACCACAATCGGCGTACCGCCGCCAGCGCCCTGCACCTGTTCCAACGCGCCGTGGAACAGAGCGCCAGCGCCTTCCTGCTGGTCAACCGCGATGGCGTGGTGGAATACGTCAACCCCAGCTTCACCGCGATCACTCAATACAGCACCGAGGAGGTCCAGGGCCATCATCTGGCCGAACTGCCGGCGCTAGAGAACCTCAGCGAACTGCTGTTCGACTCGCCCTCGAGCCTGGCCATGGGTAACAGCTGGCAGGGTGAGTTCAAGAGCCGGCGCAAGAACCTCGAGCCGTACTGGGGCCAGCTGTCGATCTCCAAGGTGTACGGCGACAACCGCGAGCTGACCCACTACATCGGCATCTACGAGGATGTCACCCAGACCAAGCTGGCCCAGCAGCGCATCGAGCGCCTGGCCTATACCGACAACCTGACCAACCTGGGCAACCGCCCGGCGTTCATCCGCAACCTCGACGAGCGCTTTGCCCGCGACAGCGCCAGCCCCATCTGCCTGCTGCTGGTGGACATCGACAACTTCAAGCGGATCAACGACAGCCTCGGCCACCAGACCGGCGACAAGCTGCTGATCAGCCTGGCCCGGCGCCTGCGCAACAGCCTGGCCAACGGCGGCAGCCTGGCGCGCTTTGCCAGCAACGAGTTCGCCGTGCTACTGGACGACACCAGCCTGGAAGATGGCCAGGGCGTCGCCCACCAGCTGCTGCGCACCCTCGACAAGCCGATGTTCGTCGACAACCAGCTGATCAACGTCACCGCCTCCGTGGGCCTGGCCTGCGCGCCGCTGCACGGCAGCGACCCGGCCACGCTGATGAAGAACGCGGGCCTGGCCCTGCACAAGGCCAAGGCCAACGGCAAGCACCAGGTCCAGGTGTTCACCGAAGTGCTCAACGCCGAGGCCAGCTACAAGCTGTTCGTCGAGAACAACCTGCGCCGCGCCCTGACCCAGAACGAACTGGAAGTGTTCTACCAGCCCAAGCTGTGCCTGCGCAGCGGCCGCCTGCTCGGCCTGGAGGCGCTGCTGCGCTGGAACCACCCCGAGCGCGGCATGATCCGCCCCGACCAGTTCATCAGCGTGGCCGAGGAAACCGGCCTGATCATCCCCATCGGCAAGTGGGTGGTGCGCCAGTCCTGCCGCATGAGCCAGCAACTGCGCGAGGCCGGCTTCGGCAACCTGCACGTGGCCATCAACCTGTCGCCCAAGCAGTTCTCCGACCCCGAGCTGGTCAGCTCGATCGGCAGCATCCTCAAGGAGGAAGCCCTGCCGCCGCACCTGCTGGAACTGGAACTGACCGAAGGCCTGCTGCTGGAAGCCACCGAGGACACCCACCGCCAGCTCGACGAGCTCAAGGCCCTGGGCCTGACCCTGGCCATGGACGACTTCGGCACCGGCTACTCGTCGCTGAGCTACCTGAAGAAGTTCCCGATCGACATCATCAAGATCGACCGCAGCTTCATCAACGAGATCCCCGACAACCAGGACGACATGGAGATCACCTCGGCGGTGGTGGCCATGGCCCACAACCTCAAGCTCAAGGTGGTCGCCGAGGGGATCGAGACGCCCGAGCAGCTGGCGTTCCTGCGTCGGCACCGCTGCGACGTCGGCCAGGGCTACCTGTTCGACCGGCCGATCCCGGGGCGCGAGCTGAACGAGAAACTGCGTCGCTATCCCCGTGGTCCGGTGGACTGACAGCGGCGTAAAGCTCGGGCACTATAGACATCACTTGCCTGCCGGGGCTGCTTTGCAGCCCTTTCGCGGCACAAGGCCGCTCCTACCGGGATCATGCGTCCCCCTGTAGGAGCGGCCTTGTGCCGCGAAAGGGCCGCAAAGCGGCCCCAGGTTGTTGAATATCAAATAGAGGAACGGCCATGACCCTGCGTTCGGAAATCCTGGTGAACAAAAACGTCCTGCCCACCGCGGAACAGGCCCTGCCTGGCCGCGAAACCCCGATGACCCTGCCCGAGTTCCACTATGTGTTCGAAGGCACCCCGCTGCTCGGCCCGTTCTTCGAAGGCGATATCGATTTCGCCATCTTCGGCCTGGGCTGCTTCTGGGGCGCCGAGCGCCGTTTCTGGCAGCGCGAAGGCGTGGTCAGCACCGTGGTCGGCTACGCCGGTGGCTTCACCCCCAACCCCACCTACGAAGAAGTCTGCTCGGGCCTGACCGGCCACACCGAAGTGGTGCTGGTGGTGTTCGACAAGAACCGGGTCAGCTACCGCGAGCTGCTGGCGATGTTCTGGGAGCTGCACAACCCGACCCAAGGCATGCGCCAGGGCAACGATGTCGGCACCCAGTACCGCTCGGCAATCTACTGCACCTCGCCGCAGCAACTGGATGAAGCCAACGCGAGCAAGGCCGCCTTCCAGGCCGAGCTGGGCAAGGCCGGCTTCGGTGAGATCACCACCGAGATCGCCCAGGCGCCGACCGTGTACTTCGCCGAGGCCTACCACCAGCAGTACCTGGCCAAGAACCCGCAAGGCTACTGCGGCATCGGCGGTACCGGCGTGTGCCTGCCACCCAGCCTGCAGGGCAACTGAGCCATGATCCTGTTCCATTCGCCGCTGTCGCCGTTCGTGCGCAAGGTGATGATCGTGCTGCACGAGACCGGCCAGCTGGACCGCGTCACCGTGCAGGGCGTGAACATCAGCCCGGTGAACGGCGACGCGCAGCTCAACCAGGGCAATCCGATCGGCAAGATCCCGGCCCTGCGCCTGGATGACGGCAGCGTGCTGCACGACAGCCGGGTGATCTGCGAGTACCTCGACAGCCAGCATGTCGGCGTGCCGCTGATCCCCCGCGAAGGCTCGGCACGCTGGCGCCGGCTGACCCTGGCCTCCCAGGCCGACGCGATCATGGATGCGGCGGTGGCCACCCGCTACGAAACCTTCCTGCGCCCGGCGGACAAGCAGTGGGACGGTTGGGTGCAGGCACAGGGCGAGAAGATCCGCCGCAGCCTGGCCAATCTTGAACAGGAGCACCTGGCGGAGCTGGCCTCGGGGTTCGACCTGGCGGCGATTGGCGTGGCTTGTGCGTTGGGGTATCTGGACCTGCGCCAGCCGGCGTTTGGCTGGCGTGAGCAGCAGCCTGGGTTGGCGGCATGGTATGCCGAGGTCAGCCAGCGGGCGTCGATGCTAGCCACTGCGCCGCAAGGCTGAAGGGCCTCTTCGCGGGTAAACCCGCTCCCACAGGTACAGTACAGATCCTGTGGGAGCGGGTTTACCCGCGAAGGCCTCACCTCGGTGTTACAGGAAACAGCATTCCAATCTTAAGGGCCAACCACCGCCCGATCTCTCTATCCTCCCTCATACCCCCCTCCCCACCCGCGACCAGTCCAGCCGCCGGGTCAGCACCATGAACACACCCAGCAGGCCAAAGCACAGCAGCGAGCCCATCAGCAACGCGTAGTCCTCGGCGCTGAGCAGCCCGTAGAGCATCGCGTACAACGCCGCCAGCCCCGCCGCAAAGCCAATCCCACGCCCCAGGCTGCGCAGCACATGAACCAGATAGAAGCCGATCAGCAGCACGCACCCTGACGCCGACAGCCCATAGGCCAGGCCAAACCCCAGATGCTCAGACAGCGACAGCAACAACAGGTAGAAGAACGCCAGGGCCACACCCACCAAGATGTACTGCACCGGGTGCACGCTTAGGTTCTTCAGCACCTCGAACAGGAAGAAGCCAGCAAAGGTCAGGGCGATGAACAGCAGCGCATACTTGATCGCCCGCTCACTCTTGAGGTACTGGTCCACCGGGTCGACGAAGCTGACGCCAAAAGCACGCTCGTTGAAGTCGCCGCACTTGCCGACGGTCGCGCAAAGGCGCATGGACTCTTCCAGGTTGGTGGCGAAGAACGAGGTCTGCCAGTGGGCGCTGAAGCCCTTCTCATCGATCGCGCGGCGGCTGGGCAGGTAGCTGCCGACGAAGCTCGGGTGCGGCCAGTTGGCGCGCATGTCCACCGAGGTGCTGCGGCCGACCGGCAGCACCGCCAGCTGGCCGGTGCCCAGCAGGGCCAGGTCGAAGGCGTAGTCGAACTCGCGGGCCTTCTGGTCGCTCAGTTGCGGCAGGGCCACATGTACGCCACCGGGCAACCAGTCGACGCCGCTGCCGGCCTCGAACGGCATGCGCTGGTCGTCCAAGGTGAGCTCCAGGCTGTTCTCGATGCCGCGAATGTCGCTGATGCCGACCATCAGGAACGGCTTGTCGAAGCGGTAGTCGTCGTAGTCCTTCTCGATGCCCCAGCGCTCAGGCAGCTTGAAGCGACCGCTGACCTGACCCTTGGCATGGAACAGGCGCGCCTGATAAATGCCACGGGCGCGCAGCTCGGTATCGACACCGATGTCCATCGCGAAGGTTTCCGGCAGGAAGTAGAGGTTGCCATGCATCGTGGTGGTCTCCTGGACGCTCGTGCCATCCTTGTCGATCCAGCGCCGCTCGTACTTGCGATAGGGCACCACCAGCACCGGGCCGCTGACCAACTGGTCGAAGCTGGAGCTCGCGGCGATCTCGCCCAGTACGTTGTTGCGCAGTTGCTGCCGTTCATCGATCAGGCCGCCGATCATCAGCAGGGGGATCAGCAGCAGCAGGATCAGCACGGCGATCAGGCCAAGCTTGAAACCTAGGGTCTTGTTCATTGGGTTGGGCTCCGTTTGCGATGGGGCCAGTGTCTGCCCACCGCGTGGAGCCCTTGGGGAGCGAATGTGGAGATTGTGTGGAGATTGGCGCCAGCAGCCACACAATCACAGCACTGCAATGTCCTGTAGGAGCGGGTCGCCACCTGCTCAAGCCCAAGGCCGGCGGCGTGGCGTTCGTGCTGGCAGCGCTGGGCGAGCAGCTCGATGCGCTGCTGGACGTGACCATCGTCTACCCGGGCAGCAAGGCACCGGGGTTCTGGGACCTGCTCAACGGCAGCATCAGCCGGGTGATCATCGATATCCGCGTGCGTGAGCTGGACCCAGCGTTGTGCGAGGGCGATTACGAGAACGACCCGGCGTTCCGCCAGACGGTGCAGGCCTGGGTGAACCAGCTGTGGCTGGACAAGGACCAGCGGATCGAGGAGCTGCGCGCCGAGATTCGTTGAAGCCAATGGCCTAATCGCGGGCAAGCCCGCGCCTACAGTCAGTGCCGGTGTCGGGCGCTCAGACTGATGGCCGGCTCAACGGCGCAGGGGTATTCCACAAGCTCCCCAGGTTCTGCAGCATCGACCCGGCGATCCCCTGCTGCCCCAGGTACTGCAGGATCAACGGCGCGAAGTGGCCAATCATCCCGGTATCCATGCCTAGTGTCCTGTCTCGGAAATACGTTCTCTTTTGGCGAGTGGCTTGGGTGTTCGGCCAAGGCGCCGCGACGAGTCATAGCAGGGCTATGGCGAGGAGTGGCAACGCGGGCCGGGCGCCCAAGACGCCGCCAAAAGAGAACGTATTTCCGAGACAGGACACTAGTATTTATGCCAGTTGCGCGCGCTTGGGATTAGTGAACAATCTAATCCGTCGATGATCTTGCGCAGGTGTCGTATGTTGAAGGTCAATGCACCACGTTCCGCGGCGGTATTATTGGGTTTGGACAACCAACGGTCCGTGATTACGCGTCAGGTTGCTGGGAACCGTGACGTGTTTATCTACTCGCCGTTTGGCTTCAGCAGCAGCACCCTGGATAAATATCCGTTGCCGGGATTCACTGCACAGATATTGGAGGCCGCAGGTCTCTATCTATTGGGCAATGGCAAACGTGCCTACAATCCTGTCCTGATGCGTTTTCACTCGCCAGATGCTTGGAGTCCGTTTGGCACAGGAGGAATCAACACGTATGTTTATTGCGGACAGGATCCGGTCAACTGGCAAGATCTTTCAGGAAACACTCGAGAGCGTTTACGCACTCGGTCCGCCCAGCCTAGTTTACAAACAATTCCTGAGGTAGCATTTCCCGGTAAATATGCACCGTCTCGAGAAGAAGCAAAACGCAGACTCAGCACAACATCTATATCTGCGCTGCCAAAGGAAATCGTAAATCCCTATCAGCGCATAGAAAAACTTCAGAAACTCATGGACAGCCAGAGCGAAACTATCAAAATTAGTCAACAAGCCGTAGATGGCCACATTGATTCACCGCTAAGCAAAATAGATACATCGCTTTTGAAAGGCTACATCAAGGAAATGAAGGAACTAAATCTGAAAATAGAACGCGAAATAACACTAGAACGACACAGCCTTTCACAAGCCGCATTCAGACTGACAATAGACGATTGGAGTGCGATCGATGCGAAAGTGGAAGAACTACGAGCCAATGACACTTTCGCCCGCCGCCTGGTCAGTTTCTTCTCAGGCACGTGAGCGCTTTCCCTGGCGATATTGCACCTGATACCAAACCATACGGCCCTGAAGAAACGCCACTTGTCGGGGCGTTTCCCTCACTCACACCGCGCTAAAGGTCTTGTGCGGGTCGATCACGAATTTCTTCGGCACGCCCGCATCGAACTTCGAAGCCTTGGGCCTTGGCGTGGGCCAGGCGGGCCGGGTTGAGGTCGCCGACGATCACGCAGGCCGCGCCCAGCAAGCGCGTGGAAGCAGCGGCGGCAAGGCCTACCGGGCCGGCACCGACAACATGGACCGTGCTACCCGGACCGACGCCCGCAGTCACCGCGCCGTGGTAACCGGTGGGAGCGGGTTTACCCGCGAAGAATCCAACACCAATCTAGTGTCCTATCTCGGAAATACGTTCTCTTTTGGCGAGTGGCTTGGGTGTTCGGCCAAGGCGCCGCGACGAGTCATAGCAGGGCTATGGCGAGGAGTGGCAACGCGGGCCGGGCGCCCAAGACGCCGCCAAAAGTGAACAGCTTATTTCCGAGACAGGACACTAGAGCCTGAACCCGCCCATCTGCCGCGCCAGGTCATCGGCCAACCCACGCAATGCCTGGCATTCCTCGCGACACCCCTGCACTTCGCTGGCCGTCTGCCGCGCCAGGTCGGAAATGCCCTGCACCGTGCGGTTGATCTCCTCGGTCACCGCCGACTGCTCCTCGGTCGCCGTGGCCACTTGCTCGTTCATCCCACTGATGCGCTCCACCTGGTCGGTGATCGCCCCCAGCGAAGCTCCGGTGCGCTGGCTCGACTCGACACCGTTGCCCGTTGCTTCGCGCCCGGCCTGCATCGACGCCACCGCCGTGCCGGCACCGTGCTTGAGGCGCTGGATCATCTGCTGCACTTCGTCGGTGGAAAGCTGGGTGCGCCGCGCCAGGGTACGTACTTCGTCCGCCACCACGGCAAAGCCCCGGCCCATCTCACCGGCGCGGGCCGCTTCGATGGCGGCATTGAGCGCCAGCAGGTTGGTCTGTTCGGAAATGCTGCGGATCACCGCCAGCACCTCGTCGATCGAGGCGACTTCGTCGGCCAGTTGCGTGACCGCCTCGGCGGCACGGCCGATTTCCCCGGACATGCCTTCGATATTGTGGATCGAACGGCGCACCACCTCCCGCGCCTGCAACGCCTCGTCGCGCGCCGACTGCGAGGCGTGGGCGGCGGAGCCGGCGTTCTGCGCGATTTCCTGCACGGTCAGGCCCATCTCGTGCACGGCGGTGGCGACCATCTCGGTCATTTCCTGCTGGCGGCCCGAGCGCTCGGCGGTGTTGTCCACCACCTGGGTCACCTGCTCCACCGATAGGTGCAGGCGCTCGGTGGTACGCAGCACTTCGCCGATCAGCTCGCGCTGGCTGTCGAGGAAGCGGTTGAAGCCACGGGCCAGGTCGCCCAGCTCATCCTGGCGCGCATCGTCCAGGCGGTGGCTGAGGTCGCCCGCGCCACTGCCGATCTGCACCAGCGCCGCGGTGACCTGGCGGATGGGCCGCACCAAGCCACGGGCCAGCCATACCACCAACACCAGCGAGAGCAGCGCCACCGCTCCGCCGATCAAGCAGGTCTGCCAGATGGCCTGGCGTGCCTGGGCGTAGATCTCGGCCTCCGGCACCTCGGCCACCAGCGTCCAGTTCAGGTCGCGTAGCGGCAAGCCCAGGGCCAGGTAGTCCTCGCCGTCACGCTGGAAACGGCTGCTGCGCAGGCCTTCGCCACCCACCAGCACGGCCTTGGCCGCCTCACCGTCCAACTGCTCGGCGAGCTGGCGCTTGCCACTGAACTGCTGGTCGGGATGGACCTGGATCAGGCCGTCATTGCGCACCAGGAAAACCTTGCCGTGCTCGCCGAAACTGAAGTCGTGGATCAGCTTCGACAATTCGGTCATGCGCAGGCCCATGCCGGCCACACCGACCAGCTGGCCGTCCTTCTCGACCCGATAATCGATGAACAGCGCCAGCTCGCCGGTAGAGCCGTCGATATCGATGTTGATCAGGCGCTCGGCACCGCTGTCGATGTAGCCGTAGAACCACTTGTCCTTGGGGTTGGCGCGGCTGAGGGTGCGGTCCAGGCCCTTCTCGTTGTAGTAGTGGCCGGTGACGGTCGAGGCGAACAGGGTGGTGAAGGCGTGGTTGCGCTGCTTGGCCGCGTCCAGATATTCGATGAAGCGCGGCAGCTCGGCCGGGGTTTCACCAGCGGCCAGCCAGTCGCGCAGGAGAGTATTGCCGGCGATGTCCGCCGCCGCCACCAGCGGTTGGCCGAGCATGCGCTCGATATCGTTGCGGATGGCCTCGACGCTGGCCGGCAACGCCGTATCCACCAGGTAACGCTCGGTCAGGCGGTTAAGCGCCATCGTGTAGATCGCCACCACCACCAGGATGCTCGCCAGCAGGGCAGCGCCCATGCTTGCGATCAGTTGCCACTGGATGCTCCGCCGCCAGATGCGCATGTTCCACTCCCCGATAATTATTGTTTTTCGGGAAGTGTATACACTTAAGTATCCAGTTGTTCCAGTGATCTGCGACAGGATGGATCGCCCGCTCCCACGAAGCTCGCGATGGCGTCAGTCAGACGTCGGAGACAGCCTTGCTGATGGCATCGACCGTGGCGTCGATCTGCGCCTGGGTGCGCTCGAGGGTGCGGTCATGCTCGCGCTGCAGTTCGATCTGCTTGGAACACAGGTTCAGGGCGGCCAGCACCAGCAGTTTGTCGCCGATCAGGGTCGGGTAGTTGCGCTTGGTTTCGGCCAGCGCGACGTTGAGCATGCGCACGGCCTGGGAGAGGGTTTCTTCCTGGCCTTCGGGCGCCTTGAGCGAATAGTCGTTGCCCAGGATCGACACGACATTGACCGGCTGCGCTTGCAGTCTCATGCGTTCACGACACCTGCGCTGGCGCGCTCGACCAGGGCCTGGATGCGGGCGGCGGTGGCGCCGTGCTTCTCTTCCTGCTCCATCAGCGACAACTGCAGGCTGTCGTTCTCTTCCTTGGCCTGGGCCAGTTCCTGGCCAAGGTTGGCGTTCTGCTCGGCCAGTTGCGCGTTCTTGTGCATCAGGTCGCTGACCAGTTGCTCGAGTTGATTCAGGGAAGTTTCCAACATGCGTCTATCTCGGGTTGTTGCAAAGGGCGCACACGATAAGGAAAAACCGCCGCCCCCGCCATTAAATATCGGATTCAAAAGGTGTTTGCCAGGTTCAGGTTGACCCAGGATCGGCCCCCTTGTTCCGACCTGGATCAACCGCTGGTCAGGAAAATAGTTAGGTGCCTCACAATTTTTGCATGACGGACTCAAGACTGGCCGGTCACGACCGATAGGCAGGCAGGTCTTCTTCCGTCGCATGGATCGCGGCACCTCTTCTGCCTTGGGAACCGCCTCCATGTCCTTACGCAATATGAATATCGCGCCGCGGGCGCTGCTCGGGTTCGCCGTGATCGGCCTGCTGATGCTGGGTCTCGGCGTGTTCTCGCTGATCCAGATGGGCAACATCCGCCAGGCCGGCGTGACCATCGAGCAGGTCAGCGTGCCCAGCATCAAGACCCTCGACGAGCTGACGGCGCTCAACCTGCGCCTGCGTACCCTGTCCTACCGTCTGCTGCTCAACCGCGAGCCGGCCACCCAGCAAGACACTCTGCGCCTGCTCGACGAGCGCAACGCGCAGATCGACAAGGCCCGCCGCGCCTACGAGCCGCTGGTGACCGCCGCCGACGAGAAGGCCGCCTTCGACCAGTACGGCATGCTGCTCAACCAGTACCGCCAGCTCGAGGCACGCATGCGCACGCTGAGCCAGGCCGGCGACCTCGACGCCCTGCGTGACCTGCTCAACCGCGACCTGCTGGAAAACTCCGAGCAGATCAACAAGATCATGGACACCCTGGTGCGCATCAACACCGACCAGACCAGCGCCACCAACGCCCAGGCAGCCGACCAGTACAGCGGCGCCTTCGGCCTGGTGATCAGCCTGCTGGTGGCCGCCACGGTGCTTACCCTGCTGTTCGCCTTCCTGCTCACCCGCAGTATCGTCAAGCCCATCGACGAAGCGCTGCAGGCCGCCGAGCAGATCGCCGAGGGCGACCTGACCCACAGCATCCACACCGAAGGCACCGACGAGGCGGCGCGGCTGCTCAAGGCCATGGCCAAGATGCAGGACAAGCTGCGCGACACCCTGCAGCTGATCGCCGGCTCCGCCACCCAGCTGGCCTCCGCCGCCGAAGAGCTGAACAGCGTCACCGACGAGAGCGCCCGTGGCCTGCAGCAGCAGAACAACGAGATCGAGCAGGCGGCCACCGCCGTCACCGAGATGACCAGCGCGGTCGAGGAAGTGGCGCGCAACGCGGTGAGCACCTCCGAGGCTTCCGGCGAAGCCAGCCGTTCGGCCGGCGATGGCCGCGATCTGGTGATGGAGACCGTGGGCGCCATCGAGCGCATGAGCGGCGACGTGCAGGCCACCGCCAAGCTGATCACCCACCTGGCCGAACAGTCCCGCGATATCGGCAAGGTGCTCGACGTGATCCGCGGCCTGGCCGATCAGACCAACCTGCTGGCACTCAACGCCGCCATCGAGGCCGCCCGTGCCGGCGAGGCCGGTCGTGGCTTCGCCGTGGTCGCCGACGAGGTGCGCGCCCTGGCGCATCGCACCCAGCAGTCCACCAGCGAGATCGAGCGGATGATCGGCAGCATCCAGGGCGGCACCGAGCAGGCCGTGGACTCGATGCGCACCAGCACCGAGCGCGCCGAGTCGACCCTGAACATCGCCCGTGGCGCGGGCCTGGCGCTGGACACCATCGCCGGCGCGGTGGCGCAGATCAACGAGCGCAACCTGGTGATCGCCAGTGCAGCCGAAGAGCAGGCCCAGGTTGCCCGCGAGGTGGATCGCAACCTGGTGAACATCAACGACCTGTCGGTGCAGAGCGCTACCGGGGCACATCAGACCAGCGCGGCGAGTGCCGAGCTGTCGCGCCTGGCGGTGGACCTCAGCGGGCTGGTGGCTCGTTTCCGTACCTGAAAATGCTGGGGCCGCTTTGCGGCCCTTTCCGACCGGTCCGACGCCTCGGCAAGGACGCTCCCACAGGTGCTGCGCTGCCTGAAAGCTTGCGCTGTACCTGTGGGAGCGGCCTTGTGTCGCGATGGGCTGCGCAGCAGCCCCCTACACGCTCGGATCAATACTCGATCCGCACATCCCCCTTCGGCACGCTGCAGCACGACAGGATGTAACCCTCGGCCTCATCCTCCTCGGTGATCCCACCGTTGTGCACCATCTCCACCTCGCCACCGAGCTTGAGCACCTTGCAAGTACCGCAGATACCCATGCCGCAGGCCTTGGGAATCATCAGCCCGACCTTGGCCGCCGCCGCATGCACGGTCTCGCCCGGGGCCACGCGGATGCTCTTGTCGCTGCCGACGAACTCCACCAGGTTGAGGTCGGCGACATCCACGTCCGGCGCGTCGGCCGCGGCTTCGGCATGTTCCACCGCGTCGGCCTTGGCCTCAGGCGGCGTCGCGCCGAACGATTCCTCGTGGTAGTTCTTCATGTCGAAGCCGACCGCCTCGAGCATGCGCTTGACCGCGCTCATGTACGGCGTCGGGCCGCAGCAGAAGATCACGCGCTCCAGGTAGTCCGGGGCAATCAGTTCCATCAGCCGCTGGTTCAGGTACCCGCGGTAGCCGGCCCACGGCTCACCCAGCCCGTGTTTCTCGCAAATGATATGCAGACTGAAGTTGGGGATGCGCGAGGCCATCTGCTCCAGCTCGCGGTGGTAGATGATGTCTTTCGGCGAGCGGGCGCTGTGCACGAACACCATGTCGACATTGGCGTTGGTGTCATAGAACCAGCGGGCCATGGACATCACCGGGGTGATGCCGACACCGCCCGAGAGGTACAGCACCTTGCCCGCCGGGAAATCAATGGCGTTGAACAGCCCCACCGGCCCGTGCACCGGCAGTTCGGCACCTTCGTGCATGGTGTCGTGAAGGAAGTTGGACACCAGCCCGCCCGGCACGCGCTTGACGGTGATGGAGAAGCTGTAGGGCACCGACGGCGAGCTGGAGATGGTGTACGAACGCATCACAGGCTTGCCTTCGATCTCCAGCTCCAGGGTGACGAACTGCCCGGGCTTGAAGAAGAACATGATCGGCTGGTCGGCCATGAAGCAGAAGGTGCGCACGTCCCAGGTTTCCTGGATGACCTTGACACAACGCACGATGTGGCGGCCATTGGCCCAGGTCTGGGTGGTAACCGGATTGAGGAAGGTATCGGACATGTTCATCTCCAGCAGCCGACTGTCGGCCATTCTTATGGCTCCGATAATGCGCAAGCGCACCGCGCCGTACATTCCCATCCGCGACATCGGCGTGCTTATCGCGACCAGCCCCGCGCTACAAGGGTTGGCGCGTCGGAATTCGATGCGGCCATGTCGCCCGTGGATATGGTCATTTCCCGGCCCGGACGCACACTCCTCGGCAAAACAACAGGCTGTTTATCGCGAACAACAGCCTTGCGGCACTACAACAACGATTAGCCACTTCAGCCGGCCGCGCGCGGCCACGAGGACCACACGATGGACGTCACCGCAACCCTGAGCCTGGGCGATCCACTGGAACCTGCACGCAAGGCCACCGCCGAGATGCTGCAGACCCGCGAGCGCACCTACTCGCTGCCGCAGCCGTTCTACTGCGACGAGCGCCTGTTCCAGATCGACATGCAGGAGATCTTCCACAAGGAGTGGCTGATCGCCGGCATGGTTTGCGAGATCCCGACCAAGGGCAACTACATCACCCTGCAGATCGGCAAGAACCCGATCATCGTGATACGCGGTGCAGAAGGTAAGGTGCATGCCTTCCACAACGTCTGCCGCCACCGCGGTTCGCGCCTGTGCGTCAGCGACAAAGGCAAGGTGGCCAAGCTGGTCTGCCACTACCACCAATGGACCTATGAACTCGACGGCCGCCTGCTGTTCGCCGGCTCCGAGATGGGCGCCGACTTCGACATGAACCAGTACGGCCTCAAGCCTGTGAACGTGAAGGTGGCCGGTGGCTACATCTTCATCAGCCTGGCCGAGAACCCACCGGCCATCGACGAGTTCCTGGCCACCCTCGACCACTACATGGAACCCTACGACATGGAGAACACCAAGGTGGCGGTGCAGACCACCTTGATGGAGAAGGCCAACTGGAAGCTGGTGCTGGAGAACAACCGCGAGTGCTACCACTGCAGCGGCTCACACCCCGAATTGCTGAAAACCCTGCTGGAATGGGACGACACCAACGACCCCCGCGCCAGCCAGGAATTCAAGGACCACGTGGCCGCCTCGGCCGCCGCCTGGGAAGCCGAGAAGATTCCGTACCTGCACAAGAGCCACGGCCTGCGTAACCGCATCGTGCGCATGCCGCTGCTCAAGGGCACCGTGTCGATGACCATGGACGGCAAGCAGGCCTGCCAGAAGCTGATGGGCCGCATCAAGAACCCGGACTTGGGCTCGATGCGCATCCTGCACCTGCCGCATTCGTGGAACCACTGCATGGGCGATCACATGATCGTGTTCACTGTGTGGCCGATCAGCGCGCAGGAAACCATGGTCACCACCAAGTGGTTGGTGCACAAGGACGCGGTGGAAGGCGTGGATTACAACCCGGAGGACATGCGCAAGGTGTGGGACGCCACCAACGACCAGGATCGGCGACTGGCGGAGGAGAACCAGCGGGGGATCAATTCCACTGCGTATCAACCGGGGCCTTATTCGAAGACCTACGAGTTTGGGGTGGTGAACTTCATCGACTGGTATAGCCAACGGCTGTTGAACAATTTGGGGGCGGAGCCGGCGGCTTATCTGAGAGAAGTGCAGGCTCAATGAGGTAGTAGAAGGATACAGTCGACTACATTGTCCCAAAGGGCTGCATTGCAGCCCTTTGAATGGCGCTGGTTTACGCTTGGTCACTCATATCAATCGCTTAGATCGCGTGTGTCATGCATGTTGCTTTGGGGGCTTCTAGTGTCCTGCCTCGAAAATACGTTCTCTTTGTGCTCGCATGCCATGCTCTCTCGGACATCCTGGATCTTGCGCAGACCGAATTCGTCGGTTCAGCTCAACTGGTTCATCATCACTGAGCACGATGCCTTGAAAATTCATTGCTCCACCCCGCGTCCTGTCTGACCAAGGAAGCGTAGCTCAAATAGAATACTTTATTCGTGACAAAATACTAATTACTCGAATCTACCAGACACATAAGTGCAGATACACTCTATTATCTAGCCTCTAATTCTCCCGGAGATGGCAGTCGCACCCTTACTTGTTTTTAACCGCCTTCACTCATGCAGCCTAAAATCAATCAAGACGGCGCTTGCAACTCATCGCCGAAGCCTGTTCATCTCAGATGAAGGCCAAGTTCCTAATCGGGGACGTCTGCTAGAAATCAAGTCACCTGACTCATCATGCTCGCCCCCCGGCAAAACTGGAATCGTACCACTATCCAGCCGAGGTTCTTCGAACCCCTCACCCTCCATCCTGCCAATCATACCATTAAGATCGTTGATGATGACTTCAACTCTAGACTTTTTCCTCTCGACCTTCACACTACTAATGATAAGTTTCGGAAGCTGATTTAAAAGTTCAAGATGGCTATCCGTATATGGCTTTTTATCTTTTCTAGCTTGATCAAGAAAATACTCAGCATCCCCAATTCTACCTTCCACATTTTTCTTGGATTTATCTAAAAACTTCCGAAATGACTCGGCATAATAAACGGTTTCCCGCAGCGCACTAACAAAAATACCTGAATAATCTCTTGTCTTACTCAGGTCAAGCACAGATACTGCTCTACTTTTGTTACTCCCAGAATGGTCCTGCCAGTTCACAGGATCCCCTTCACAGTATGCATAGGCGTTGATCCCCCCTCGTCCGAACGGACTTACACGATCCGGGGACTTAAAGCGCATCAGCCATGGGTTATACACTCGATAACCATTGCCCAGCAAATACCCTTCCAAGCAACCATCAAAGTACTGCCCTGTAAAGCCAATATTCATCGCCCCACCCTGTGACCAGTTATAGCCATAGGGTGTGAAAGGTACATATTGCAATACTCCTTGGGTGAGGGCTATTACTTTACTCAATTGATGGTCGCCCCCCAAGATTGTCGATGCCCGCATGTTATACCTCCAGACACAGAGTAACAGATAGCCTGCAACGTTTAGCAAACTAACAAAACTCCTAACTTCTGACCAAAGCCTGTAAATCTTGAGGGTTGCTAGCACTTAATCGCCTAGCAGGCGCTACCTCAGGGTATTGGAAGTGAACAATTTCTTCTCCATCTTGCTGTGAAAGCAACTGCCTGTTAAGCTCCACAGCTTCATTAACCGATTTTGCCCTATGCTCTGAATTATTTGCAGCCCGTCTAGTCACCTCACCGGTTACTACCGTATTTGGGGACCCAGGTGGCGTACTAAAGTGAGCCGCCACACGGTCCTTCGCAAGTTTATAAATATTCACCCCAAATCGATAAAATTCATCACCGAGAGCCAGTGCCGGGGCTAAAACGGTCGTCACATCCGCTACGATGCTTCCTTCGTCGCCATTATTAAGCTGCTGAACTCCAGCGGAGAAACCCCACGCTGCAATGGCCATCGTTACACCTGATCGGGCACCGGTTCCAAAGTTAGTTTTTCCTGTCTCTATCCGCTGATTAGCAAGTGCCAGCCCCGCCTGGGCAAAAGCAAGTCCATTTGCAGCCATTGTGATCTGGTGCGTAGCCCATTGGCCAGTAGGATCTATCTTGTTGATAGGGTCACCGTGACAGTACGCATAGCAATTCAGTCCGCCTTTCCCAAACGGACTCAACACATCAGCAGAAAGAAACCGCATCAACGACGGACTAAAAGCGCGATAGCCATTACCCAGCAGGTAGAAGCCCAACTCGACTTCTCGCAGTTTGCCAGTGAACCCCGTCATCGAGGCCTCTTTCGGTGCGGGGCGCCCACCATAGGCTGTGTAGGCGACCGGTGTCCGCCCTGACGAAGTCATCGTTGTTTGTGGGCTTTGTAGCCTGTCTACGACGAGCAAACATTTTCTGGTCATGTGCTTGTGCTCCATGGGCTGATTGGCACCAAGCTAGCATTGCCGTTGTGTTGTGATAACTGACAAAAATGCCAGGTCTCCATGGCGGGAAGCGATTGATCGAAGGGCTTTTACCCACAGCCCTTCAAGTAGCCTGGACGACGTAGCTCGAATAATAGAAATGTCTGTATTGATCAAAAAACAATCAGCTGCCTGCAAACCTTTGAAAACGTGGGGTTGAGACAAAACCGAACACGTTTTCCACAGGTGAACCAACAGGGAATGTTGATAAGGCCGACCCAGAATCTTGCAGACCCGTGGATAGCGTCATGAAGCACTTTTATTCCGAGACTTTAGCCACACTGAAGAAGGGCTGATCAAAAAACAGCCAACATTCTCCAAGCCAATGGATTCAATGCCTGTAGAGAAATCCAAACATGTTGTCCACAGGGCCACCAACAGCGATTGTGAGCAATTTCGCTGGTACCTGGCACTACGGTTTGGTTGTGCTTTTTACCGAGCTGATCATTTTTTGATCTATCCTTTGTAGGCCTTGAATTTCAGTGGCTCTGGCAATGCACGAACATTTTATTCACAGCCTGGCAAACAGATTCAGTGGGCAAGTGATGGAGCCGGTTCGAGTCGATGTCAGTCCAGCAGGATTCTGAGGATAGTTATGCACATGGATCAGTACGGCTATGGCGGAGCGTAAACAGCGGCCCCCTATGGGAGCGGGTTTACCCGCGAAGCCGGCCGCGTGCTGGATGGCACCGGCTCTGCCGGTGTTCGCGGGTAAACCCCTTCCCACACGGGGAGGTGTGAACTGGCCTAATGATTCTGGGCACCTTCACCGGGCGTTATGAGCTTGTGGATAGTGAGTGCCGCAAGTCAGCGCAGGACGCCCTCCTCCACCAGCAGCTTCAGGATCGCCTCGGCACCCTCCTGTGGCGACACATCTTTGAGCACCTTACCGCCCCCGCCACTGGCCTTGGCCGTGGCGGCTTTCATGCGGTCGGCACCACTCTTGGCCTTGATCACCTTGAGCCGCTTGGGCCGAGGGCGGGCAGGTTGTAAAGCATCCTCGGCCAACAGCGTATCCTCGATCACCGCTACGTGACGTGCCGCCAGCACCCCGCGCCGGGCCGGGCCGAACGCCGACTGCCGAGGCTTGGGCGCAGCGTTATCCACAGTCGCCAGCAATGGCAGGCGCACCTTCAGGCGACGCCGCTGACCCCTTGGCAGAGCCTGCAGCACCTGGGCGGTACCGTTGTCGATGGACTCGACCTCGGCCAATCCCACCACCAGCGGCCAGCCCAGTCTCTCGGCCAGCAGGAACGGCAGCATGCCCGAGCCTTCGCCGGTTTCGGCCTGGCTGCCGGTCAGCACCAACTGGGCACCCGCGTCGCGCAGATAGTCGCCGAGCACGCCCAATACATCGGCGCCGGCGGGTTGTTCCAGCACATCCAGATGATCCAGCCCCATGCCCAGGTAGGCACGTAGCGCCTCTTCGCGAGGATCGCCGGCATGCACCACCTGCAAGTTATCCCCAGCCAGCTGCAGACCCAGTTCCACGGCGCGGGCATCCTGCTCGGCGCGGCGGGCGCGGCCCGAGCTGGGGTGGGCGCCGATCGAGACCAGGCTGATGACTTTCGTACTCATGCTCGCTGCCCCTATGCCGCGTCGCGCTGGCCGCCGCTGCGGAAGTTGTCCACAGCCTCGATCAGTGCCTTGAGAATCGCCGAGCTGTCGCCGATCACCGACAGGTCGGCCCGTTTGATCATGTCGCAGCCCGGGTCCATATTGATCGCCACCACCTTGTCACAGGCGCCGATGCCCTGCAGGTGCTGGATGGCGCCGGAGATACCCACAGCCACATAGACCCGCGCCGTGACCCAGGTGCCGGTGGCGCCAACCTGGCGGTTGCGCGGCATGAAGCCGTCGTCCACCGCCACCCGCGACGCGCCCTCGGTGGCGCCGAGGGCCGCCGTGGCCCGGTGGTACAGGTCCCAGTCCTTGACGCCGTTGCCGCCGGAGACGATGAACTCGGCCTCGGCCATGGCGATGGCGGCCGGGTCCACGGCCACCGAGCCAAGATCTTCGATACGCGACAGGCTGCGCGCCACGCCTGTGGACAACTCCACCGGCAGCGCTTCGTGACGGGTTTCGCTGACCGGCTCGGCGCATTCGGCGGCGGCCAGGATCAGCCGTGGCACATTGCGCTGAATATCCTGCTGGCCGGCACCAGCACGGCCAATGCACTGGCCATCCTTGACCTGCCACACCCGCGTCGCCGGGCGTTCGCCCAACGCGGCGGCCAGGCGACGCCCCAGTTCGCCGCCGCCGGTACGGCTGTCGGGCAGCAGCCAGTGGCGTGGCGCGAACTGGTTATCCACAGCCCGCAAGCCCTGGACCAGTTGCTCCGGTGCATAACCTTCGAAGGCCTCGCCCTCGATGACCAGCAACCGATCGACGCCGGCTGTGGAAAAGTTGTTTTCCTTGTGCTCGCCGAAGACAACTGCCAGCACCGCGCCGTCGCTGCCAGCAAGGCTGTGGGCAAGGCCCAGCAGGTCTCGGTCGTGGCTGCCCAGGCGGCCACCGACCATGTCCGGTACCACGGCAATGTAGAAGGCCGGGGCCGCCACACTGTGCAGCGGCAACTGCACTTCGGCGGCCGCACTGCGTCGCCCGCCGACACCGGTGCCCTGCTGGGCGCCGCTGCGGTCAATGCGCTTGAGGCCGCTGGGGCCGATGAAGCCGGCGGCGATCGCGTGCGGGTTCTTGCGGATGATGCCGTGAGGCCCCATCCAGCTGGTCTGTTGCGTCTGCATCGCCGCGTGCAACGGGTGCAGGCGGTTACGGGCGATCCACTCGGCGCGTGGGTCGCGGCGGATGATGTCGCTCATCAGTGCACCTCCGCAGGTTCACGTTTGGCAGCCTGCGACTTCGCGGTTGTAGGGGTTTGGTCTTCGATCAGCACATCGGCGACCAGCTCGGCCAGGTCCTTGATCTGTGGGCGCGGTTCGACCACGCCCTCGAGCATCGCCGTGCACTGTGGACAACCCACCGCCACCAGCTCGGCCTCGGTCTCGCGGATATCGTCCATGCGCATGTCGGGAATACGCTGCTTGCCGGGGATGTCGGTGATCGGCGCACCGCCACCACCGCCGCAGCAGCGGGAACGGAAGCCCGAGCGCTGCATCTCGCGCACTTCGATACCCAGCGCCTTGAGCACTTCACGCGGGGCTTCGTATTCGCCGTTGTAACGGCCCAGGTAGCACGGGTCGTGGTAGGTGACACTGCCACCCTTGTGCTGGCCGAGGTTGAGCTTGTTCGCGGCGATCAGCTCGGCAATGTAGGTGCTGTGGTGCTGCACCTGGTACTCGCCGCCCAGGGCGCCGTATTCATTCTTCAGCACATGGAAGCTGTGCGGGTCACAGGTGACGATGCGCTGGAACTGGTACTTGCCCAGGGTCTGGATATTGCGCTTGGCCAGTTGCTGGAAGGTCGCTTCATCGCCCAGGCGCCGGGCCACGTCACCGCTGTCGCGTTCTTCCAGGCCGAGCACGGCGAAGTCCACGCCGGACGCTTTCAGCACTTTGACGAAGGCACGCAGGGTGCGCTGGTTGCGCATGTCGAAAGCACCGTCGCCGACCCAGAACAGCACCTCGGTGCGCTTCACCTCGGACATCAGCTTGAGGTTGAGGTCGGCAGCCCAGTTCATCCGCCCACCTGGAGCGAAACCACCGGGGTTGTCAGTCGCGATCAGGTTGTCCAGCACCTCGGCACCCTTGTTCGGCGTAGCGCCCTTTTCCAAGGTCAGGTGGCGGCGCATGTCGACAATGGCATCGACGTGCTCGATCATCATCGGGCACTCCTCGACGCAGGCGCGGCAGGTGGTGCACGACCACAGCGTCTCGGCGTCCACCAGGCCGTTGACGATCGGCTGGTGCGGATGGCCGCCATGCTCGCCGACCGGCTTGCCCGGGTAGGGGCTGCCGGCGAACTGCGCGTCGGTGCCACCGGCCAGGCCGATGACCATGTCCTGGATAAGTTTCTTCGGGTTCAGCGGCTGGCCGGCGGCGAACGCCGGGCACATGGCCTCGCATTTGCCGCACTGCACGCAGGCGTCGAAGCCAAGCAGCTGGTTCCAGGTGAAGTCGACCGGTTTTTCCACGCCCAGCGGCGCGTTGGGGTCTTCGAGGTCCAACGGCTTGAGGCCGGTGGAGCGGCCACCGCCGAAGCGCTCGGCGCGGCGGTGCCAGGCCAGGTGCAGGGCACCGGCGAAAGCGTGCTTCATCGGGCCGCCCCAGGTCATGCCGAAGAACAGCTCGGACACGCCCCACAGCACACCGACACCCAGCAAGGCGACCAGCACCCAGCCGCCAGTACCTTCCGGCAGGATGCCGGCAACCGGCAGCGTGGCGATGAAGAAGCTCGCCGCGAACATCAGCAGGCTTTTCGGCAGGCGCATCCAGGGGCCCCTGGACAGGCGCGAAGGAGGATTGAGTCGGCGTTTGAAGACGAAAAGCGCGCCCGTGAACATGATCACCGTGGCCACCAGCAAGGCATAGCCCAGGATCCTGCTATGCAGGCCGAAGCCGTGCACCAGGATCGCCAGCACGGCCGACAGCACGAAGCCGCCAGCGGTGGCCACGTGGGTCTTGGACATGTACTTATCGCGCTCGACCACATGGTGCAGGTCCACCAGGTAGCGCCGCGGCATGGCCAGCAGGCCACCAATCAGGTCAACCTTGCTCGGTCGCCCGCGCCGCCACATGCGTACCCGGCGCAGGGCGCCGAGCACCGCCAGGCCGAGGGCGGTGAACAGCAGGATGGGTAAGAGGGTGTTCAACATGGGAGGCTCCCACAACAGCTAGAATCCTGCGCCGCTCTCATGGGCGGCACCGACCCCTGTAGGAGCGGCCTTGTGTCGCGAAAGGGCTGCGAAGCAGCCCCAGCAATTCATCAGCGCTGAGAATGCCGGGGCCGCTGCGCGACCCTTTCGCGACACAAGGCCGCTCCTACAGGGGGGCCAATCCCGCCCCTAGAGAGGCGGTGCGATCAGAAGTCCTTGCACAACCGCAAGGCGTCATAGATCGCCGCGTGCACGTTGCGCTGGGCCACGCAGTCGCCGATGCGGTACAGCAGGTAGCCCTCGCCCGGCTGGCTCAGGATCGGCTGCGGCTTGATGGCGAACAGCGCCTCCACGTCGATCTGGCCCTTGTTGCGCGAGCCGTCCTTGAGCGCGTAGTACAGCTGCTCGTCAGGACGCACGCCGTTCTCCACCACCACCTGGTCGACCACGCGCTCTTCCTTGGCGCCGGTGTACTCGTTCTCGAGCACCGCCACCAGCTTGTCACCCTCGCGATAGACCTTTTCCAGCATCATGTCGCCGGTCATGATCACTTCCTTGGGGTACATGCTGCGGTAGTAGGTCGGGAAGGTCGTGCCGCCCATGGCCACGCCCGGCTTGATGTCGTCGGTGACGATCTCGACCTGGCTGCCCTTGTCGGCGAGGAAGTCGGCCACCGACATGCCGGTGAACTCGCAGATGGTGTCGTACACCAGCACGTTCTTGCCCGGTGCCACCTTGCCGTCGAGTACGTCCCAGCTGCTGACTACCAACCCTTCTGCGGCGCCCCAGTGCTCGTTCTGCTCAAGGAACGAATGGCCACCCACCGCCAGCACGATGATGTCCGGGCGCAGGTCCTGGATGGTGTCCACATCCGCGGCGGTGCCCAGGCGCAGGTCGACCTTCAGGCGGGCGAACTCCAGCTGGTACCAGCGGGTGATGCCGGCGATCTGGTCGCGCTGCGGCGCCTTGGCGGCAATAGTGATCTGCCCGCCGATCTGGTCCTTCTTCTCGAACACGGTGACGTCGTGGCCGCGTTCGGCGGCGACGCGGGCCGCCTCCATGCCGGCCGGGCCGGCGCCGACCACCACCACCTTGCGCTTCGGCCCGGTGGATTTCTCGATGATGTGCGGCACGCCCATGTATTCACGGGAGGTCGCGGCGTTCTGGATGCACAGCACATCCAGGCCCTGGTACTGGCGGTCGATGCAGTAGTTGGCGCCGACGCACTGCTTGATCTGGTCGACCTGACCCATCTTGATCTTGGCAATCAGGTGCGGGTCGGCGATGTGCGCGCGGGTCATGCCGACCATGTCGACATAGCCGCCTTCGAGAATTCGCGTGGCCTGGTTCGGGTCCTTGATGTTCTGTGCGTGCAGCACCGGGACCTTGACCACTTCCTTGATGCCGGCCGCCAGGTGCAGGAACGGCTCCGGCGGGTAGCTCATGTTGGGGATGACGTTGGCCAGGGTGTTGTGGGTGTCGCAGCCCGAGCCGACCACGCCGATGAAATCGAGCATGCCGGTGGCGTCGTAGTACGCGGCGATCTGCTTCATGTCCTCATGGCTCAGGCCATCGGGGTGGAACTCGTCGCCGCAGATGCGCATGCCCACGCAGAAGTCGTCGCCGACTTGGGCACGTACGGCTTTCAGAACTTCCAGGCCGAACTTCATGCGGCCCTCGAAGGTGCCGCCCCATTCGTCGGTACGCTTGTTGACTCGCGGGCTCCAGAACTGGTCGATCATGTGCTGGTGCACGGCCGACAGCTCGACGCCGTCCAGGCCGCCTTCCTTGGCACGACGCGCGGCTTGCGCGTAGTTGCCGATCACCCGCCAGATCTCCTCCACCTCGATGGTCTTGCAGGTCGCGCGGTGCACCGGCTCACGGATGCCCGACGGCGACATCAGGGTCGGCCAGTTGAAGCCGTCCCAGCGCGAGCGACGGCCCATGTGGGTAATCTGGATCATGATCTTGGCGCCATGCTTGTGCATGGCGTCGGCGAGGTTCTGGAAGTGCGGGATGATGCGGTCGGTGGAGAGGTTGACCGACGACCACCACTCTTGCGGGCTGTCGATGGCCACCACCGAGGAGCCGCCGCAGATGGCCAGGCCGATGCCGCCCTTGGCCTTCTCTTCGTAGTACTTCACGTAGCGGTCGGTGGTCATGCCGCCGTCGGTGGCGTAGACCTCGGCGTGCGCGGTACTGAGCACGCGGTTGCGGATGGTCAGCTTGCCGATCTGGATCGGCTGGAACATTGCTTCGAAGGCCATGACGCTATCTCCGGCTTACAACGGCTTTGTAACGAACAGGCCATCTTCGTGGCCCTCTTCCGAACCGCCGTAGACCTGCTCGGCCACGGTGCGGATCGAGCTGCCGCGGGCAGCGAGAATCTGGTCCATGGCCCCGGCGAACCAACCGGTGAACATGTAGTCGACCTTGCGGCCGCACTTGCCATACACGTACACGAACGCGGAGTGCTTGAGCTTGACGCTGCAAGTGCCTTTGTCGAGGTCGATGTCCTGGATCTGGAACAGGCCCCAGCCACGCTGGGACAGGCGCTTCATGTAGTGCTCGAACACTGCCACGCCTTCCAGGCCATGGCATTCGGCCTCTTTCTCGCACCAGTGCCAGGCGGATTTGTAACCGGCCTTGTAGAGGATCTCGGCGTACTTGTCGGCGCCCAGCACCTCCTCGATGCCCATGTGGTTGTTGACGAAGAAATGCCGCGGCACGTAGAGCATCGGCAGGGCGTCGCTGGTCCAGACACCGGTCTCGCTGTCGACTTCGATTGGCAATTGCGGGGCGATCTTGGCCATGGAAACTCAACTCCATAAAATTTTTTGTTTGGATGCCCCGGCGTTGCTGGCAGGGGCTCTCAGGCTTGGAGAGCGGCTTACTCGCCCCAGACGTCTTTCAAGACGTTGACCCAGTTTTCGCCCATGATCTTGCGCACCACGCGTTCGGAGTGGCCGCGCTTGAGCAGGGTTTCGGTCAGGTTGGGGAACTCGCCGACGGTACGGATACCCAGCGGGTTGATGATCTTGCCGAAGTTGGTCAGGCGCCGGGCGTAGCCCTTGTCGTGGGTCAGGTACTCGAAGAAGTCCTGGCCGTGGCCCTGGGTGAAGTCGGTGCCGATGCCGATGGCGTCCTCACCGACGATGTTCATGGTGTACTCGATGGCCTCGGCGTAGTCGTCGATGGTCGAGTCGATGCCCTTGGCCAGGAACGGCGCGAACATGGTCACGCCGACAAAGCCGCCATGGTCGGCAATGAACTTGAGCTCTGCGTCGGACTTGTTGCGCGGGTGTTCCTTGAGGCCCGATGGCAGGCAGTGGGAATAGCAGACCGGCTTCTTCGACTCGAGAATGACTTCCTCGGAGGTCTTGGAGCCGACGTGGGACAGGTCGCACATGATGCCGACTCGGTTCATCTCGGCGACGATCTCGCGGCCAAAGCCCGACAGGCCGCCGTCACGTTCGTAGCAACCGGTACCCACCAGGTTCTGGGTGTTGTAGCACATCTGCACGATGCCCACGCCGAGCTGCTTGAACACGTCGACATAGGCGATCTGGTCTTCGAACGCATGGGCGTTCTGGAAGCCGAAGAGGATGCCGGTCTTGCCCAGTTCCTTGGCCTTGCGGATGTCGGCGGTGGTGCGTACCGGCATCACCAGGTCGCTGTTCTCGCGGATCAGCTTCTGGCTGGACGCGATGTTGTCGACGGTGGCCTTGAAGCCCTCCCACACCGAGACCGTGCAGTTGGCCGCGGTCAGCCCGCCCTTGCGCATGTCCTCGAACAGCTCGCGGTTCCACTTGGCAATGATCAGGCCGTCGATGACGATGCTGTCGGCGTGAAGTTCGGCTGGGCTCATCAGGCTGTCCCCTTTTATTGAAGTCTGCATGCGCCGAACCTTGTGCCGGCGCTTTGGGGCCAGCATATGCCTGCCGCCCGAGGCGCCCCGATGCAAAAACGACAGGGGGTTTGCCGAAAGCGTCAAAGCCCGACAGGGCACGCTCTGGCCTGCGCCTCGCAGATGAGAGCCAGTCTCGACAACTGCCTTTGCAAGCCTTTGATGAACATTTCGTCAGGGAGCTATCGCCGCGCCCGAGGCTGAGCGAGAATCCCTGCGATTCGTCAGCCTGTTCAGGAGAAAACGGATGAAATCAATGGCATGGCTGGTCCTGCTGGCCGTCGCGTACGGCGCTCAGGCCGCCGAAGAAGAAAGCACGCCCTGCGACAACGTCGAGAGCGACCAGCAGGGCTATGCCTGCGCGGCCTACAACAAGCAGACCGCCGAGCGCGAGCTGAAGGCTGCCTACGATGACTTGATGCAACGCATCCGCGACCAGTACGCCGACGAAAGCGACAAGGCCGGTGCGCTGACCGGGCGTATGGAGGCAGCCGAGAAGCTGTGGGCGCAATTGCGCGATGCCGACTGCAAGGTCGAGACCTATGCCGAAAAGCCAGGCAGCAAGGCGTTCGAGGCGGCATGGAACACCTGTGTAGCGCAGCGTAGCGATGAGCGGTCGGAGTATCTGCAGACCATTGGGCAGCAGTGATCCTGCACCGGCCCCTTCGCGGGTAAACCCGCTCCCACAGGGACCGCGAATGCTTCTGTGGGAGCGGGTTTACCCGCGAAGGGGCCGGTGCAGGAGAACATCAGACTGCCTTGGCCAGCCTGTCCTCCCTCGGACAGCGCTCGAACCGCGCCCGGTAGCAGCGGGTGAAATACGACGCCGACTCGAATCCGCACGCCACCGCCACCTCCAGCACGCTCATGTCGGTCTGGCGCAGCAACTGGCGGGCCTTGTCCAGCCGCAGCCGCAGGTAGAAACCACTGGGCGTGTCGTCCAGGTACAAGCGAAACAGCCGCTCCAACTGGCGCCGGGTCACCTGCACGCCATCGGCCAGCACCTGGGTGTTGAGCGGCAGTTCGGTGTTGCGCTCCATCTCGCCGATCACCTTCACCAGTTTCTTGTTGCGCAGCCCATAACGCGTGGCGATCTCCATGCGCTGGTGGTCCTGGCGCGGACGGATGCGCCCTAGCACAAACTGCTCGGAAACCTGCACCGCCAGCTCACTGCCGTGGGCCTGGGCGATCAGGTCGAGCATCAGGTCGATGGAGGCCGTGCCGCCGGCGCAGGTGATGCGTCGGCGGTCGATCTCGAACAGCTCCTGGGTCGCCTGCAGGCGTGGATAGCGCTCCTTGAACGCCTCCAGCGCCTCCCAGTGCAGGGTCGCCCGGTGACCGTCGAGCAGCCCGGCCTCGGCCAGCACCATCGCGCCCGTGTCGATACCCCCGAGCACCACGCCTTCATGGTCGAGACGACGCAGCGCCTGCTGCAGCGCCGCGCCATAGCACGCCAGTGGCTCGAAGCCGGCCACCAGCAGCAACAGCCGCCCATGCCCGCCCTCCCCCAGCGCGCCGTCGGCATTCACCGACATGCCGTTGCTGGCCTCTACCGCGCCACCGTCCAGGCTCAGCACGCGCCAGCGGTACAACGGGCCACGGAAGCGGTTGGCCACGCGCAGCGGCTCGATGGCACTGATGAAACCCATGGCGGAAAAGCCGGGTAGCAACAGGAAGTCTATGGTTTCCGGCATCGCATGCTCCGCGCAAAGGTGGTCGCCTCCGTGCAAGTGTTGGTCGCCAGGGTGCGATTTTCCACCCTGCCGCCAGCGTAGCGTGTTCTCACGGCCCGCAGAGGCCGGACCCATAACAATATGCACTGCCGATGGAGAGCCACCATGCAACGCTTTATCCGCCGCAGCCTGTTGTCCCTCGCGCTCAGCACCACCGTAGCCGCTCCCCTTTTCGCCGCCGAACCCGCCGTCTGCAAGGACGTTCGCCTGGGCGTGGTCAACTGGACCGACGTGATCGCCACCAGCGCCATGGCCCAGGTGCTGCTCGATGGCCTGGGCTACCAGACCAAGCAGACCAGCGCCTCGCAGCAGATCATCTTCGCCGGTATCCGCGACAAGCGCCTGGACATGTTCCTCGGGTACTGGAACCCGATCATGACCCAGACCATCACCCCGTTCATCCAGGCCAAGCAGGTCAAGGTGCTCGACAAACCCAGCCTGGAAGACGCCCGCGCCACCCTGGCCGTGCCGAAATACCTGGCCGACAAAGGCCTGAAGACGTTCGCCGACATCCACAAGTTCCAGAAGGAACTGGGCGGCAAGATCTACGGCATTGAGCCAGGCTCCGGCGCCAATACCCAGATCAAGGCGATGATCACCAAGAACCAGTTCGACCTGGGCAAGTTCCAGCTGGTCGAGTCGAGCGAGGCCGGCATGCTCGCTGCGGTGGACCGCGCGGTGCGACGCAAGGAGGCGGTGGTGTTCTTCGGCTGGGCGCCGCACCCGATGAACGTGAACATCGACATGGTCTATCTCGGCGACAGCCAGGATGCCCTGGGCCCGGACGAAGGCCGTGCCACGGTGTGGACGGTGACCGCGCCGGACTACGCCCAGCGCTGCCCCAACGCCCACCGCCTGCTGGCCAACCTGAGTTTCAGCGCCGAAGACGAGAGCCGGATGATGCAGCCGCTGCTCGATCACAAGGACGCGCTGGAGTCCGCCCGTCAGTGGCTCAAGGACCATCCCGAGGACAAGGCGCGCTGGCTCGAGGGGGTAACGACCTTCGATGGCAAGCCCGCCGCGGACAACCTCAAGCTCACCGCCAACTGACAGAACCTCATCGCCTATTCGCACACCGACAGGTCAACCCGGTCGGTGTAGGAGCGGCCTTGTGTCGCGAAAGGGGTGCGAAGCGCCCCCAGGATTCGTGCATCAAGCAGATGTTGATGGGGCCGCTTTGCGGCCCTTTCGCGGCACTAGGCCGCTCCTACAAAAATCTATCGCCCAAATCATTACCAGGAATCCACCATGAACCACGAAGTCATCATCACCTGCGCCCTCACCGGCGCCGGCGACACGGTAGCCAAGAGCCACCTGGTCCCGGTCACCCCGAAACAGATCGCCGAATCCGCCGTCGAAGCCGCCAAGGCCGGCGCCACCGTGGTCCACTGCCACGTCCGCGACCCGCAAACCGGCCGCTTCAGCCGCGACGTCAACCTCTACCGCGAAGTGATGGAGCGCATCCGCGAGGCTGACGTGGACATCATCGTCAACCTCACCGCTGGCATGGGCGGTGACCTGGAGATCGGCCCGGGTGAATCGCCCATGGAGTTCGGCCCTGGCACTGACCTGATCGGCCCGCTGGAACGCCTGGCCCACGTCGAGGCGCTGCTGCCGGAAATCTGCACCCTCGACTGCGGCACCCTCAACTTCGGCGACGGCAACGCCATCTACGTCTCCACCCCGGCCCAGCTGCGCGCGGGCGCCAAGCGCATTACCGAGCTGGGCGTGAAGGCCGAGCTGGAAATCTTCGACACCGGGCACCTGTGGTTCGCCAAGCAGATGATCAAGGAAGGCCTGCTGGACGACCCGCTGTTCCAGCTGTGCCTGGGCATCCCGTGGGGCGCGCCGGCGGATACCACCACCATGAAGGCGATGGTCGACAACCTGCCCGCCGACGTGACCTGGGCCGGCTTCGGTATCGGCCGCATGCAGATGCCCATGGCCGCCCAGGCGGTACTGCTCGGCGGCAACGTGCGGGTGGGGCTTGAGGACAACCTCTACCTGGACCGTGGCGTACTGGCCAGCAACGGCCAGTTGGTGGAACGGGCGGCGGAAATCATCACCCGCATGGGTGCCCGCGTACTCAGCCCGGCAGAAGGCCGGGAAAAGATGAACCTCAAGCGTCGCTAAAATCCCCGTAGGAGCCTGATATGCCTTTCATCACCGACATCAAGACCTTCGCCGCCCTGGGTAGCGGCGTGATCGGCAGCGGCTGGGTCGCCCGTGCCCTGGCCCATGGCCTGGACGTGATCGCCTGGGACCCGGCGCCGGGCGCCGAGGCGGCCCTGCGCAAGCGCATCGCCAACGCCTGGCCAGCCTTGCAGAAGCAAGGCCTGGCGCCCGGCGCCTCGCAGGATCGCCTGACCTTCGTCGCCACCATCGAGGAATGTGTACGCGACGCCGATTTCATCCAGGAAAGCGCCCCCGAACGCCTGGACCTCAAGCTCGACCTGCATGCGCAGATCAGCGCCGCCGCCAAGCCCGACGCGATCATCGGCTCCAGCACCTCGGGCCTGCTGCCCAGCGAGTTCTACGAATCGGCCACCCACCCCGAGCGCTGTGTGGTGGGTCATCCGTTCAACCCGGTCTACCTGTTGCCACTGGTGGAGATCGTCGGTGGCCGCAATACCAGCCCCGACGCCATCGAAGCGGCGAAAACCATTTACACCGCGCTGGGCATGCGCCCGTTGCACGTGCGCAAGGAAGTCCCCGGTTTCATCGCCGACCGCCTGCTCGAAGCGCTCTGGCGCGAGGCCTTGCACCTGGTCAACGACGGTGTCGCCAGCACCGGCGAGATAGACGACGCGATCCGCTTCGGCGCCGGCCTGCGCTGGTCGTTCATGGGCACTTTCCTCACCTATACCCTGGCCGGTGGCGACGCCGGCATGCGCCACTTCATGGCCCAGTTCGGCCCGGCGCTGAAGCTACCCTGGACTTACTTGCCAGCGCCGGAGCTGACCGACAAGCTGATTGACGACGTGGTGGAAGGTACCTCGCAGCAGCTGGGCGAACGCAGCATCGCCGCGCTGGAGCGCTATCGTGATGACACCCTGCTGGCGGTGCTGGAGGCGGTGAAATCCAGCAAAGCCAGCCACGGCATGGCCTTCAGCGATTGAGGAGAAAACGATGCCCGCCCTGATCACCTACCGTACCCGGGTGTTGCCGGAATGGGTCGACTACAACGGCCACCTGCGCGATGCCTACTACCTGCTGATCTTCAGCTACGCCACCGACGCGCTGATGGAGCGCATCGGCCTGGATACCGACGCACGGGGCCAAAGTGGACACTCGCTGTTCACCCTGGAGGCGCACATCAACTACCTGCACGAGGTGAAGCTCGATACCGAAGTGTGGGTGCAGACGCAGATCATCGGCTTCGACAGGAAGCGCTTGCACCTGTATCACAGCTTGCACCGGGAAGGGTTTGACGAGGCGTTGGCGGCCAGTGAGCAGATGCTGCTGCATGTGGACTTGGCGGGGCCGAAGTCGGCGCTGTTTGGCGAGCATAGTGTTGCGTTACTGAATGGCCTGGTGGGCGAGCAGCGTGATCTGCAGGCACCGCAGTTTGTCGGGCACGTCCTGAGGCTACCTGCTGGCTGACAGATTCTGGGGGCGCGTTGCGCCCCTTGTGCCGCGAAAGGGTTGAAAAAAAACCCCGGAATGCCGTGAGCGTCCGGGGCCAGAAGCGAGCAACATCCACTGTGCATGAAGTGAGGGTGACCAAACCCTCGGTGCCGTGAATGACGTCAGTGTGCGGCCTCCCTTCCCCGACGATTTAGCCGTAAACGACCTGTTCTTAACCAAAGCGGCCATCGCGACAATCCGCCCTTGCCGCCTTGGCACATCGGACACAGAATCGATTGCAAACAACAGCAGCGAAGGACATTAGCCATGATGCATGCGGACTTGATCGACCAGGACGACCTGCTGGGCCAGCTGCGCTCGCGGGGTTTCGACATTCCGGCCGGCGCCAGCGCCGAGCAGGCCTGCGAGGTGGTGATACGCGGACTGACCGAGCCCAATGCGCGGGCCCTGAAGGGCATGGTCGAGCAAATGTACACCGGCAGCGCGACCATCCTCCCGGCAGTGCGCCAGGCCATCGACAAGCAGTTGCTGCCGGCGTTGGCGCATTTCATCAAGCGCGCTTGAAATGCTCGTGGGAGCGGACTTATCCCGCTCCCACCAAGTGCGTGATATATACATAAGTGCACACCGGCGAACGTTGACTCGCAAAATACATATTCACGAGCGCGCGTTAACCATGCCCCATGTCGAACCTCGCGACAGGGTTAATCACTAACGGAAATAATTCGCAATCTCCTCTCGACGCTCGTTAAGCAGGCGCACGACATTATTGTTATTAGCCGTTCCCAAGGCCGTACCTTCGTAAGTCGCGTTCGGGTCCGAAAAATGATTAAGCACCACAGAGTTATCTGTGGTCCAGGTAAATCTGTCCATCTCCGTTCTGAACGCCCTGCCACCATTTAATAACTTCCCTCTGTATGCAAACCGATAACGAGGCTCGCCCAGGTCGGGATCTCCAGTTACCCAGAGATGCTCAGCTCCAAAAAGATGTCCTAACTGATGATGAACGTTTAGTGCCCAAGTGTATGGTGGCACTATAGCAAATGCATTTTCTTTTCGGTTTGCAACATAGCTTTTCCCAGGCCTGCGGGATACCTGAGAAACAACCATCACCACATCGCCGCCCTCTTCTTCCCTCACAGCAGCTACCCTCTTGCCCACCGCTGTTGTTGGAAATCGAAAATAGCGCAGCAGTTCAGCTTCAGTACTCTTATGTTCAGAATTGCCAATTTCTCTAAACACAGGAGTGAACTTTACATTCACACCACTTGATTGAAATAATGAAGTAGCCGTTTCAAAGTCGTTCTGGAATCTTGGATGCAGATCAGGTACTTTCAACGCACTATCAGTCAATAGGACAAGCACCCGAATTTCACTTCTTGCACTAGACTTCTCCTTTACCTTTATGTCATTCCCTGTGTGCGCCACACTCTCGTGCAATGGCTGACAATCCATCTCCTCGGTAGGTTCTTGCTTTATCAGAACCTGCCGTGCATCTTTCAATGTATCCAACGCATAGACAACCCCTCGCACACTGACCGTTCCAAACAACCGCCCGTCGTAGCGGCTTACCGAAATCCAGGTCAGTGGATCCACATCGACTTCTTGAGCGGAAGAAAAACGTTGTTTACGGTCGTCATTTATATCGCCAAACCAGTATGAGCCGTGAGCATCGTCATCCTCTGATCTTCGCTTTTGAAACTGCAGAACCTGGCCGTCTGGCATTGATACAGATAGAGATTTTGTATCTCCTGCTATCAAGTCAGGTCTGGTCTCAACTAAATTAACCTCAACCTTGTACTTGCCGTGCACCGACGACACCAACTCCCGCACCACGGCGTCGCCTGGAAGTTTCGATTGCAGTTCCCCAAGGTCCAGCACCTGCTTTACCCGCAGCAGCATTGAAGCGTCATCTATCGACGCAGCATTTTCGCGCCCCATGACTTCCGGCGCTGAATTCAATAATAACGCACAAAGAACCAGCTTCACTTTGAACATTATGCGGTATGACATACTCTACCCCTGCCCTTCACTATATTGGATGCACTGGATGCATTGGATGCCATGAGTGATGAATCGGCAACTGGTAGAAATGTCAGGTCCTCAAAAGCCCCCTAAAAATCCGTGATCATCCGGGACACGTGCGAGCACAATCCATTTTGTGAAAACTGAAGGCGAGCAGATATCGGCGCCGAGAGTGGCCAACAGGCGCGTTACAACAATTCGCGGGAGCGGGCTTGGTCCGCGGAATCATCCGCAGGTGCTGCATCGCTGCCTTTTAGGCACCATCGCGGGCAAGCCCGCTCCCAGCAAGCGCGAGATGTGCTTACAAGCGCACACTGGCAAACGTCGACTCGTTGCGCGCCTGGCTCAGCGCCGCCATCGGCCCGCTGTGGGGCGACAGGGCCATGGCTTGCGGAATCGGCATCATCGCCACCTGCTGGGTGGTGTTCGAACCCACACGCTCGTCACGCGGCGGAATGCCGAAGTACTCGCGATAGCACTTGGAGAAGTGCGGCGTGGACACGAACCCGCACACCGACGCCACCTCGATGATCGACATCGGCGTCTGCTTGAGCAGTTGCCGGGCGCGGATCAGGCGCAGCTTGAGGTAGTAGCGCGACGGCGAGCAGTGCAGGTACTTCTGGAACAATCGCTCGAGCTGGCGCCGCGACACCGCCACATACACCGCCAGTTCGTCCAGGTCGATCGGCTCCTCGAGGTTGGCCTCCATCAGCGCGACGATCTCCTGCAGCTTCGGCTGGTTGGTGCCGAGCATATGCTTGAGCGGCACGCGCTGGTGATCCTGCTCGTTGCGGATGCGCTCGTAGACGAACATCTCGGAAATCGCCGCCGACAGCTCACGGCCATGATCGCGGCTGATCAGGTGCAGCATCATGTCCAGCGGCGCGGTGCCGCCGGAACTGGTGAAGCGGTTGCGGTCGAGGGTGAACAGGCGGGTGCTCATGTTCACCCGTGGATAGGCTTCCTGCATTGCCGCCAGGCATTCCCAGTGCACGCTGCAATCGAAACCGTCGAGCAACCCGGCGCAGGCCAGCGCCCAGCTGCCGGTGCACACCGCGCCCAGGCGGCGCGACTGGCGGGCCTGGGCCTGCAGCCAGGTGACGTGCTCGCGGGTGACGGTGCGCTGGATGCCCACGCCACCGCAGACGATCACCGTGTCCATGGGCGGTGCGCTGTGCATCGCCGCGTCCGGGGTGATCTGCAGGCCGTCGCTGGCCCATACCTGGCCGCCGTCGACGGTCAGCGTGTGCCAGCGGTACAGCTCACGACCGGACAACTGGTTGGCCATGCGCAGGGGTTCGACGGCCGAGGCCAGCGAAATGAGGGTGAAGTTGTCCAAAAGGAGAAAGCCGATGGACTGGGGTGCTGTGCGGTTCTGGGTTGGGGTCCCGGAGGTGTACGACGTCATCGCGATTTCTCCTCACACAATGCAGGGTGTGCCTCAGGCGAGCACTGTTCTTGTAATGGCCCCGTTTCGTATGCAGGGGCTTTGCCAATCTCAACGCAAATGGCATGCCTGAAATTGAACGCTCATCCAACAAAACCCAAAAACGACGTCGGCATGCGCCTTCCAACGGGCCGGGTGATGAGCGTCAGGTCAAACGCAAACGGGCGCGCCAGCGCCCCTGCGCGTCACCGCTGAGCAATTCGGTAGCACTTGTGGGAAGGTTGCCCAGATGCGACAGACTTGAGTGTCACCGACAACGACGCTGCTGGTAACGACAGGCGACGGCCGGTAGATGACAACCGATGCGCCAGAATGTGGCGCATCGGCCAGGCGTGGGCCGGAACGGCGCATCAGCATTCGATGACGCTGACCGCAAGGCCCCCACGGGAGGTTTCCTTGTACTTGTCGTGCATGTCGGCGCCGGTGTCGCGCATGGTGCGGATCACCTGATCCAACGAGATGAAGTGTTCGCCATCACCACGCAGGGCCATCTGCACGGCATTGATCGCCTTCACCGCGGCGATGGCGTTGCGCTCGATGCACGGCACCTGCACCAGGCCGCCGACCGGGTCGCAGGTCAGGCCGAGGTTGTGTTCCAGGGCGATTTCGGCGGCGTTTTCCAATTGTGCCGGTGTGGCGCCGAGCACATCGGCCAGACCGGCGGCGGCCATGGCACAGGCCGAGCCGACCTCGCCCTGGCAACCAACCTCGGCGCCGGAGATCGAGGCGTTCTTCTTGCACAGAATGCCTACCGCAGCAGCACCGAGGAAGAAATCCACCACGTTGGATTCATCCACCACATCGGAGAAGCGCATGTAATAGTGCAGCACCGCCGGGATGATTCCCGCCGCGCCATTGGTGGGCGCGGTGACCATGCGCCCGCCAGCGGCGTTCTCTTCGTTGACCGCCAGGGCGAACAGGTTGACCCACTCCATGGCGCTCATGGTCGAACCGATCACGTTGGGCTTGCCCAGCTCCTGCAGGCTGCGGTGCAGCCGGGCGGCGCGGCGACGCACATTGAGCCCGCCGGGCAGGATACCTTCATGCTTGAGGCCGTTGTTCACGCACTCCTGCATGGCTTGCCAGAGCTTGAGCAGGCCGGCGCGGATCTCGGCTTCGCTGCGCCAGACCTTTTCGTTCTCCAGCATCAATTGCGACACGCGCAGGTCGTTTTGCTTGCACAGGCGCAGCAGCTCGGCGGCGCTGTCGAAGTCGTATGGCAGCACGGTCTGGTCGGCGTCCAGCACGCCGCTGGCGGCCTGGGCGGCATCGACCACGAAGCCGCCGCCCACCGAGTAATAGGTGTCGCGATGCAGCTCGCCACCCTCGCCTTCGGCGATCAGGGTCATGGCGTTGGGGTGATACGGCAGGTTCTCGTCGAGCAGCAGCATGTCGCGGGCCCAGACGAATTCGATGGGCAGGCGGTTGTCGAGCTTGAGCACGTTGGTTTCGCGCAGGTCGGCGATGCGCGGGGTGATCTGGCTGGGGTCGATGGCGTCGGGCCATTCGCCCATCAGGCCCATGATCGTGGCGTTGTCGGTGCCGTGGCCGACGCCGGTGGCCGACAGCGAGCCATACAGCCTCACTTCGATGCGCCGCACCTGCTCCAGCTCGCCGCGTTCGCGCAGCCCCTGGACGAACAGCGCACCGGCGCGCATAGGGCCGACGGTGTGCGAGCTGGAAGGCCCGACACCGATCTTGAACAGGTCGAACACGCTGATGGCCATTGTCGCATCACCTCTTGATGGGCTTGTCTCGCAGCGCCGAACACCGCCTTGCGCAACTGCTAGGCTGAAAGCTCGAGCCGCCTTGGAATGCTCGCATCATCGGGCTTTTGCCCACCCCCTCGCCGTCTGCAACCGACGTACTTTTGTCCAGCAGCGCCGCCACTGCACCGGCCCTGCGTGCGCCGTTTTCCAGCGCCGGGACGCCGCAAAAACCGAGGCCGGGGGGTGGAAAAATCCAGTTGCGACATCGTCCGTACTGGATGCGACCCGTCCTGTACTGGATACGACGCCACCAGTAGGCGATTGCCGAACGCTGGAGGATTATCGAAAGCGACTCGTATTGCACGGCCTCGCATCCTGCCCTCTGCAGGCCTGGTCGACCGGAGCCCTGAGAACGCCCGGCGACCCACGCGAACCCGAAGATAAAATCACAGGAGTCCATCCATGAAAGGTTCACCCTCGCTGTTGCTGGTCGCGTTGCTGTCCGCTCCGCTGCTGGCCCAGGCCGCCGAACCCGAGCAGTGTCAATTGGTGCGTTTCTCGGATGTCGGCTGGACCGACATCACGGTCACCACCGCGACCACCAGCGTCGTGCTCGAAGCCCTGGGCTACAAGACCCACACCACCATGATCTCGGTACCGGTGACCTACAAGTCGCTGGCCACCGGCAAGGACCTGGACGTGTTTCTCGGCAACTGGATGCCGACCATGGAGAACGACATCAAGCAGTACCGCGACGCCGGCACCGTCGAGACCGTGCGCGCCAACCTGGAGAACGCCAAGTACACCCTGGCCGTGCCCCAGGCGCTGTATGACAAGGGCCTGAAGGACTTCTCGGACATTCCGAAATTCAAGAAGGAACTGGACGGCAAGATCTACGGCATCGAACCGGGCAACGACGGCAACCGCACCATCCAGAGCATGATCGACAAGAACGCCTTCGGCCTGAAGGACGCCGGTTTCAAGATCGTGCAGTCCAGCGAGGCCGGCATGCTGTCGCAGGTCGAGCGGGCGCAGAAACGCGACGAGGCGGTGGTGTTCCTGGGCTGGGAACCGCACCCGATGAACACCCGCTTCAAGATGCAATACCTGACCGGCGGGGACGAGTTCTTCGGTCCCGACTTCGGCAAGGCCACCGTGCTCACCAACACCCGCAAGGGCTATGCGCAGGAATGCGCCAACGTGGGCCAACTGCTGAAGAACCTGTCGTTCGAGCTCAAGGATGAAAGCACCATGATGGGCTATGTCCTGGACGACAAGATGAAACCCGAGGCCGCGGCCAAGAAGTGGCTCAAGGACAACCCCGGCAAGCTGGATGCTTGGCTGGCCGGCGTGACCACCGTGGACGGCAAGCCCGGCCTCGAGGCGGCCAAGGCCAAACTGACGCAATAACGCAAGACGCCATGGCAACACCGCGGGGCGGGACCGTGCCCGCCCCGGACTGATTTCAATCTTTGCAGGTGGAAGCTCGCTATCATGCTTATCGATCAGAAAATACCCCTGGGGCAGTACATCGCCTCATTCGTCGAATGGTTGACCCAGAACGGCGCCAGCTACTTCGACGCCATCGCCGCAGGCCTGGAATTCATGATCCATGGGGTCACCAGCGCCCTGACCTGGTTCAACCCGTTCGTGCTCATCGCCCTGTTCGCCGCGCTCGCGCACCTGATCCAGCGCAAGTGGGCACTCACCGTCTTCGTCGCCCTGTCGTTCCTGCTGATCCTCAACCTGGGCTACTGGCAGGAAACCATGGAAACCCTGGCGCAGGTCACCTTCGCCACGGTGGTCTGCGTGGTCATCGGCGTGCCGCTGGGCATCGCCGCCGCGCACAAGCCGATGTTCTACACCGCCATGCGCCCGGTGCTGGACCTGATGCAGACCGTGCCCACCTTCGTCTACCTGATCCCTACCCTGACCCTGTTCGGCCTGGGCGTGGTGCCGGGGCTGATCTCCACCGTGGTGTTCGCCATCGCCGCCCCCATCCGCCTCACTTATCTGGGTATCTGCGACGTGCCGCAGGAGCTGCTGGACGCCGGCAAGGCTTTCGGTTGCTCGCGCCGCCAGCTGCTGACCCGCATCGAACTGCCCCACGCCATGCCGAGCATCGCCGCTGGCGTGACCCAGTGCATCATGCTATCGCTGTCGATGGTGGTGATCGCCGCCCTGGTCGGCGCCGACGGCCTGGGCAAACCCGTGGTCAACGCACTGAACACCGCCGATATTTCCCTGGGCTTCGAAGCGGGCCTGGCGATCGTGCTGCTGGCAATCATGCTCGACCGTATCTGCAAGCAACCGGAGCTGCCGGTAAGGGGTGAGGCATGAGCATCATTCGTTTCGAAGACGTCGACGTCATCTTCTCAAGCAAGCCGCGCGAAGCGCTTTCCCTGCTCGACCAGGGCAAGACCCGCGAGCAGATCCTCAAGCAGACGGGCCTTGTGGTCGGCGTCGAGAAGGCCAACCTGGACATCAACAAGGGCGAGATCTGCGTGCTGATGGGCCTGTCCGGCTCGGGCAAATCCAGCCTGCTGCGCTGCATCAACGGTCTCAACACCGTGAGCCGCGGCAAGCTGTTCGTCGAGCACGAAGGCAAGCACATCGATATCGCTCACTGCACCCCGGCGGAACTGAAGATGATGCGCACCAAGCGCATCGCCATGGTGTTCCAGAAGTTCGCCCTGATGCCCTGGCTGACGGTGCGCGAGAACATCAGTTTCGGCCTGGAAATGCAGGGCCGCCCGGAGAAGGAACGGCGCAAGCTGGTCGACGAGAAGCTCGAACTGGTGGGCCTGACCCAATGGCGCAACAAGAAGCCGGACGAACTCTCCGGCGGCATGCAGCAGCGCGTGGGCCTGGCCCGGGCACTGGCGATGGACGCCGACATCCTGCTGATGGACGAGCCGTTCTCGGCCCTCGACCCGCTGATCCGCCAAGGCCTGCAGGACGAACTGCTGGCCCTGCAGAGCAAGCTGAGCAAGACCATCGTGTTCGTCAGCCACGACCTCGACGAGGCCCTGAAGCTGGGCAGCCGCATCGCGATCATGAAGGACGGGCGGATCATCCAGTACAGCAAGCCGGAAGACATCGTGCTCAACCCGGCCGACGAGTACGTGCGCACCTTCGTCGCCCACACCAACCCGCTGAACGTGCTCTGCGGCCGCAGCCTGATGCGCAGCCTGGACCAGTGCAAGCGGGTCAACGGCTCGGTATGCCTGGACCCGGGGATCGACTCATGGCTGGACCTCGGCGAAGGGGGCTCGCTCAAGCGCGCGCGCCAGGGCCAGAACGGGCTGGACATGCAGAATTGGGCACCAGGGCAGGACGTGGAGCTGCTGGAGCGCAGGCCGACCGTGGTGCACGCCGATATCGGCATGCGCGAGGCGCTGCGGATTCGTTACCAGACCGGCAACAAGCTGGTGTTGCAGGATAACGACAAGGTGGTGGGGATTCTTGGGGATACCGAGCTTTACCATGCCTTGCTTGGCAAGAACCACGGGTGATGCCTCTGGGGCCGCTTCGCGGCCCTTTCGCGACACAAGGCCGCTCCCACAGGGACAGTGCCAGCCTTAAGGGCAGCGCTGTACCTGTAGGAGCGGCCTTGCCGAGGCGTCGGACCGGTCGGAAAGGAGGGCAAAGCCCTCCCAGCAATTGCTCAGCGTACGACAATCCCACGCGAAGCCATATAGGCCTTCGCCTCAGGCACCGTGTACTCGCCAAAGTGGAAGATACTGGCCGCCAGCACCGCGCTGGCATGCCCTTCCAGAATCCCGTCGGCCAGGTGCTGCAGGTTGCCCACGCCACCCGAGGCAATCACCGGGATCCCCAGCGCATCGCTGATCGCCCGGGTAACCCCGAGGTCAAAGCCATTCTTCATGCCGTCCTGGTCCATGCTGGTCAGCAGGATCTCGCCGGCACCCAGGCCTTCCATCTTCTTCGCCCACTCCACTGCGTCCAGCCCGGTCGGCTTGCGACCACCGTGGGTGAAGATCTCCCAGCGCGGCGTTTCGCCTGTGCCTGAGACTTTCTTGGCGTCGATGGCAACCACGATGCACTGCGAACCGAAGCGGTCAGCCGCCTCACCCACGAATTCCGGGTTGAACACCGCGGCCGTGTTGATCGACACCTTGTCGGCACCGGCGTTGAGCAGGTTGCGGATGTCCTGCACGGTACGCACGCCGCCGCCCACGGTCAGCGGGATGAACACCTGGCTGGCCATGCGCTCGACGGTATGCAGGGTGGTGTCACGGCCATCGACGCTGGCGGTGATATCCAGGAAGGTGATCTCGTCCGCGCCCTGTTCGTTGTAGCGACGGGCGATCTCCACCGGGTCGCCGGCATCGCGGATATTCTCGAACTTGACGCCCTTGACCACCCGGCCGTTGTCCACGTCCAGGCAAGGGATGATGCGCTTGGCCAGTGCCATGGTCGTTCCTCAGCCTTGGTAGTTGTCGCAGAAGGCCTGGGCCTCGGCGACGTCGAGGGTGCCTTCGTAGATGGCGCGGCCGGTGATGGCGCCGATGATGCCGGGGGCCTTGGCGTCCAGCAGGGCCTTGATGTCGCCCAGGTTGTGGATGCCGCCCGAGGCGATCACCGGGATCGAGGTGGCTTCGGCCAAGGCCTTGGTGAAGGGCACGTTGCAGCCCTGCATCATGCCGTCCTTGGCGATGTCGGTGTAGACGATCGCCGAGACGCCATCGGCCTCGAAACGCTTGGCCAGGTCGATGACCTGCACCGAGCTCACTTCGGCCCAGCCGTCGGTAGCGACGAAGCCGTCTTTTGCGTCAAGACCGACGATGACCTTGCCCGGGAAGGCCTTGCACGCTTCGGCGACGAACTCGGGCTGCTTGACCGCCTTGGTGCCGATGATCACGTGGCTGACGCCGGCCTTGACGTAGTGCTCGATGGTTTCCAGCGAGCGGATGCCGCCGCCGATCTGGATCGGCAGGTTCGGGTAGCGCCTGGCGATGGCGGTAACCACTTCACCGTTGACCGGCTGGCCTTCGAAGGCACCGTTCAGGTCGACCAGGTGCAGGCGACGGCAGCCACCCTCGACCCATTTGGCGGCCATGCTCACCGGGTCGTCGGAAAATACGGTGGAGTCTTCCATGCGGCCTTGGCGCAGGCGTACGCAGGCACCGTCCTTGAGATCGATAGCGGGGATAATCAGCATCTTGGCAACCTGTCTTGTTCGTTGGGTTCAGGGCTTCTCGAGCGCCCACAGGTCGCTTTCGATGCTCTCGAACCGCTCCTTGAGGTGCAGCTGAACATCGGCAATCGCCCTGTTGTAATAGTGGGGTGCAATTTCCTTGCTGAACAGCTCGAGGACCTCGGCCACCTCGAACGACCCCAGCTCCAGCTCGAAGCGGTCTTCGAGGAAGCGCTTGAGCGTGTCGAGCGCGTCGCGCTCCTGCTCCGGGGTCAGCGTGATGATCGGGGCCTTGGTCTTCGATCGGCTCATTTACCAGCGCCCGTCCCAGGCGACGAAGTTCTGCAGCAACTGCAGGCCATGGGTATGGCTCTTCTCCGGGTGGAACTGCACGGCAAAGCGCGAGCCATCGGCCAGCGCGGCGGCGAAATCGACGCCATAGTGGCCGCGACCGACCACCTGGCCCGGCTTGCCGGCGTTGATGTAGTAGCTGTGCACGAAGTAGAAGCGCGCACGGTCGGGGATGTCGTGCCACAACGGGTGGTCATTGGTCTGGCCGACCTCGTTCCAGCCCATGTGCGGCACCTTCAGGTGCTCGCCATCTTCCTTCAGGTCTTTACCGAAGAAGCGCACCTGGCCGGGGAACAGGCCGATGCAGTCGACGCCATCGTTCTCTTCGCTATGGTCGAGCAGCGCCTGCATGCCGACACAAATGCCGAGGAACGGGCGATCCTGGCTGACCTCACGCACCAGGCTGTCGAAGCCCAGGCGGCGGATCTCGGCCATGCAGTCGCGGATCGCGCCGACGCCGGGGAACACCACGCGATCGGCCTCACGAATCACCGCGGCATCGCTGGTCACCAGCACCTTGCCGGCGCCCACGTGCTCCAGGGCCTTGGCCACCGAGTGCAGGTTGCCCATGCCATAGTCGATTACGGCTACCGTCTGCATTTACAGGCACCCTTTGGTGGACGGCATCTGCCCGGCCATGCGCTCATCGAGGGTGACGGCCATGCGCAGCGCGCGGCCGAAGGCCTTGAACACGGTCTCGATCTGGTGGTGGGTGTTGTGGCCACGCAGGTTGTCGATGTGCAGGGTCACCAGGGCGTGGTTGACGAAGCCCTGGAAGAACTCCTGGAACAGGTCGACATCGAAGCCGCCGACGGTGGCGCGGGTGTAGGGCACATGCATCTGCAGGCCCGGCCGGCCAGAGAAATCGATGACAACGCGCGACAGCGCTTCGTCCAGCGGCACATAGGCATGGCCGTAGCGGAAGATGCCTTTCTTGTCGCCAATGGCCTGGGCGAACGCCATGCCGAGGGTGATGCCGACGTCCTCGACGGTATGGTGATCGTCGATATGCAGGTCGCCCTTGCACTCGATGTCCAGGTCGATCAGCCCATGTCGGGCGATCTGGTCGAGCATGTGTTCAAGGAAAGGCACGCCGATTTCGAATCGGGCCTTGCCGCTACCATCGAGGTTGATCGAGCACTTGACCTGGGTTTCCAGGGTATTGCGCTCGACGGAAGCCTTACGTTCGACCATCACCAGCTCCGCAAAATCATTGGGCGAAAAGGGCTCCATTATAGGCCCAGAACGCGCCGGCTTGAAACGCGGATGACATATGGCAAGGCTAGTAATTGCGGGGGCGGGACGGGTCTACAGGTCTATACAAGTACCTTTGGGGGCTGCTTCGCAGCCCATCGCGACACAAGGCCGCTCCCACAGGAACCTCGTAACCCTGAAGGTACGCAGTGCCTGTGGGAGCGGCCTTGTGTCGCGAAAGGGGCGCAAAGCGCCCCCAGGGCCAGCTAACTCAATGGAACAGCACCGCCGTCTTCTGCAAGGTGATCCACACCCCCCAGGCCAGCGGAATCACCACCACGGCCCAGGCCAGCAGCACCAATGGCAGGCTGCCCGGCGCCGCATGCCACTCCAGCGAGCGCGCCGAATCCGCGCCCTTGTCATGGCTCAGCGCCCGCTCGGCAGCCAGTTCGGCATCGGTCATGAAGTACTTGTCCGCCACCGGCCGCACCAGCATGTTGCAGATGAAGCCCAGTACCAGCAGGCCGGCGAGGATGTACAAGGTCATGTCGTAGGCCGCCGCCCGCTCCACGCCCGCCGCCAGTTGCGCCTCGCGCAGGTAGGTGATCAGCACCGGACCGAGCACGCCGGCCGCCGCCCAGGCGGTCAGCAGGCGACCATGGATGGCGCCGACCATCTGCGTGCCGAACAGGTCGGCCAGGTACGCCGGCACGGTGGCGAAGCCGCCGCCGTACATCGACAGGATGATGCAGAACGCCGCCACGAACAGCGCCACGTTGCCAATGTGCCCCATGTTCGGCACCAGGCTGTAAAGGCCCACGCCCAGGGCGAAGAAGGCGAAGTAGGTGTTCTTGCGCCCGATGTAGTCGGAGAACGACGCCCAGAAGAAGCGCCCGCCGATGTTGAACAGGCTCAGCAGGCCGGTGAAGCCGGCGGCAATGGCGGCGATCTGCGCCAGCTGCGCGGCATTCAGCTCGCTGAAGGTCAACTCGTTGCCCAGCAGCTTGCCGGCGAACACTTCCTGCAGCAGCGGCGAGGCCATGCCGAGGATGCCGATGCCGGCCGACACGTTCAGGCACAGCACCAGCCACACCAGGGCGAACTGCGGGGTTTTCCAGGCCACGCTGACGTGCACGTGGCGGTCGGTGACCATGGCGTTGGCCTTCTTCGCCGGCGGCGTCCAGCCTTCAGGCTTCCAGCCGGTCGGCGGCACGCGGTAGGCCAGGGCACCGGCGGTCATGAACACGAAGTAGATTGCGGCCATGGCAACGAAGCTCTGCCATACGCCCACTTCGGTCGGGCTGGAGAAATGGCCCATCAGCGCGGTGGCCAGCGGCGCGCCCACCATGGCACCCCCGCCAAAGCCCATGATCGCCATGCCGGTGGCCATGCCACGCTTGTCCGGGAACCACTTGATCAGCGTCGACACCGGCGAGATGTAACCCAGGCCCAGGCCAATGCCGCCGATCACACCCGAGCCCAGCCACATCAGCCACAGCTGGTGAGTCTTCACGCCAATTGCCGAGATCAGCAGGCCGCCGCACCAGCACAGCGCCGATACCAGGCCGGCCTTGCGCGGGCCGGCGTGTTCCAGCCAGCCGCCGAGCACCGCGGCCGAGCAGCCGAGGAACACGAAGAACAGGGTGTAGATCCAGCTGAGCATGGAGATCGGCCAGTCGCACTCGGCGCTGAACAGGCGGGCGACGAAGCCCATGTCGGCGGCGCAGGCCACCGGCGCGCTGACGCCCAGGGCCTGGGACAGCGGCAACCAGAACACCGAGAAGCCATAGGCCATGCCGATGCACAGGTGAATCGCCAGGGCCGCCGGCGGCACCAGCCAGCGATTGAAGCCCGGGCGGGCGATGATGCGCTCCTTCGACAGGAAGCCCGGCGCGCTCGCCGCCGCCCCCGCCGTGATACTGCTGTTCATGGATTGTTCCTTTTGTAGGTGGGCTGTGCGCGTGGACGGCTCTGCTTTGGCTGCACGCAAGGCAGCCCGGCCGCTTGGGGTGACTCTCCGCGACAATGGGTCGCGGGGGTTCCACGGGCGGGCGCAAGATTACCAGCAGGCGGTGACATGAAAGCAATCTGATATCGTGTTTTTTTCGCTAGCTGAATCGGTATTTCGCGTACTCAGGTGAGGCTGTGTCGCCTGTTCGGGCCTCATCGCGGGGCAAGCCCGCTCCCACGCCGAACGGTGATGCGTGGGAGCCGGCTTGCCCCGCGATGAGGCCCGAGCAGGCAATAAATGAACTGTCATCATTGCCACTGTCGAAATGTCGGATACGCAGAGCCAGGTGCCGCGGCGCTATACTCGCCGCTGAATTTCTAAATCGGACTACAAGGACTCGCCCATGAAAGCGTTCGGCAAAATCCTGGGGCTGGGGCTTCTCGGGTTGTTGCTGATCATCGTGGCGCTGGGCTTCGCCCTGACCCACCTCTTCGATCCCAACGACTACAAAGACGAAATCCGCAAGCTGGCCCGCGACAAGGCCCATGTGGAGCTGACCCTCAACGGCGACATTGGCTGGAGCCTGTTCCCCTGGCTGGGCCTGGAGCTGCACGAGGCAAGCATCGCCACGCTGAACAACCCCAAGGTGCCCTTCGCCGACCTGCAGATGCTCGGCCTGTCGGTGCGCGTGCTGCCGCTGCTGCGCCGCGAGGTGCAGATGAGCGACGTGCGGGTCGAAGGCCTCAACCTGACCCTGACCCGCGACGCCAACGGCCACGGCAACTGGGAAGACATCGGCAAGCCCCTGCCGCAACCGACCATTGCCGGCGCGCCGGCCAACTCGCCGACTGAAGCGCCAGCCGCCGCACCTGCCGCCTCGGAAGCCAGCGAGCGCTCGGTCAAGCTCGACATCGACAGCCTGACCGTCAACAACGCCCGTGTGCTCTTCACCGACGAGAAGGCCGGGCAGACCTACGGCGCCGAAAGCATCCAGCTGAGCACAGGCCCCGTGCACGAAGGCGCGAACATCGCGCTCAAGGCCAGTGCCTTCCTCAGCGCCAGCCAGCCGAACATCAAGGCGCGCACCGAGCTGACCGGCGAGCTGCGCTTCGACCGCAAGCTCAAGCGCTACAACCTCGAGGACATGCGCCTGTCCGGCGAGACCTCGGGCGAGCCGCTGGCCGGCAAGACCCTGACCTTTGTTGCCCAAGGGCAGGTACTGGTCGACCTGGCGGCCAATGTCGCGTCCTGGAGCGGCCTGAAGGTCTCGGCCAACCAGCTGCGCGCCCTGGGCGAGCTGAACGTGCGCGACCTGGACAAGGCCCCGCAGGTCAGCGGCGGCCTGTCCATCGCCCAGTTCGACCTGCGCACCTTCCTCGACGGCATCGGCCACCCGCTGCCGGCCACCGCCGACCCGGCGGCATTCAAGAAGCTGGAGCTGGTCACCCGCCTGCAGGGCACGCAGAACAGCCTGGCCCTGGAGGATCTGGCGGTGAAGCTGGACGACAGCACCTTCACCGGTCGTGTCGCCATGGACGACTTCGCCAAGCAAGCGTTGCGCGTGCGTCTCAAAGCCGACAAGTTCGACGCCGACCGCTACCTGCCGGCCAAAAGCGAAGAAGCCAAGGGCGCCACCGCCGCGCGCCAGGCCGAGGTCAAGCAGCAGGAAGCCACCGCCGTCGCTGGAGCGGGCACCACACCGCTGCCCGACGCACCGACCCAGGTGGCCTGGAGCAACGACAAGCTGTTGCCGGTCGACCGCCTGCGCGCCCTGGACCTGCAGGCCGACCTGTCGTTCGGCGCGCTGACCCTGGACAAGCTACCGATCAGCGACGCACAGCTGACCGCCAGCGGCCAGGCCGGCCTGGTCACCCTGCAGACCCTGCGCGGCGGCCTGTACAACGGCACCTTCGAGGCCAAGGGCACTGTCGATGTGCGCCCCGCCGTGCCGCAGATCGGCGTGAACACCAGGATCAACCGTGTGCCTGTTGAGCACTTCATCAAGCGCGAAAGCCCGGACCAGGCGCCGCCGGTCAAGGGCCTGCTGACCCTCAACAGCGACCTGACCGCCACCGGCAACAGCCAGAAGGCTCTGGTCGATACCCTCAACGGCAACGCCAGCTTCACCATCAACGACGGTGTGCTGGTCAACGCCAACCTGGAACAGCAGCTGTGCCAGGCCATCGCCACCCTCAACCGCAAGCAGCTCAGCGGCGAACAGCGGGGCAAGGACACACCGTTCCAGGAACTGCGCGGCAGCCTGGTGGTGCGTAACGGCGTGGCCAGCAACCCGGACCTCAAGGCACGCATCCCGGGCCTGACCGTCAATGGCCATGGCGACCTCGACCTGCGCGTGCTGGGCATGGACTACAACGTCGGCGTAGTCGTCGAGGGCGACCAGCGCGCCATGCCCGACCCGGCCTGCCAGGTCAACGAGCGCTTTGCCGGCGTCGAAGTGCCGCTGCGCTGCCGTGGCCCGCTGGAGCTGGGCGCCAAGGCCTGCCGCCTGGACCAGGACGGCCTGGGCAAGGTCGCCGCGAAGCTGGCCGGCAACCGCCTGAAGGACAAGATCGATGAAAAGCTCGAAGAGAAACTCGGAGACAAGGTGAGCCCGGAACTCAAAGATGCGCTCAAGGGGCTGTTCAAACGATGACCCCCCAGCAGTTCTCCAGCGCCGTGCTGGACTGGTACGACCAGCACGGCCGCCACGACCTGCCCTGGCAACAGGGCATCAACCCGTATCGGGTGTGGGTCTCCGAAATCATGCTGCAGCAGACGCAAGTCAGCACCGTGCTCAACTACTTCGACCGTTTCATGCAGGCCCTGCCGACCGTGCAGGCCCTGGCCGAGGCGCCGGAGGACGAAGTGCTGCACCTGTGGACGGGCCTTGGCTACTACACCCGCGCCCGTAACCTGCAAAAAGCCGCGAAGATCGTCGTCGAGCAGCATGGCGGCGAGTTCCCGCGCAGCGTCGAGCAGCTCACCGAGCTGCCCGGCATCGGTCGTTCCACGGCGGGCGCCATCGCCAGCATCAGCATGGGCATCCGCGCACCGATCCTCGACGGCAACGTCAAGCGCGTGCTGGCCCGCTTCACCGCGCAGGCCGGCTATCCCGGCGAACCCAAAGTGGCCAACCAGCTATGGGCCACCGCCGAGCGCTTCACACCGATGACCCGGGTCAACCACTTCACCCAGGCGATGATGGACATGGGCGCCACGCTGTGCACCCGCAGCAGGCCCAGTTGCCTGATCTGCCCGCTGCAGCGCGGCTGCGAAGCCCACCTGCACGGCGAAGAGACCCGCTACCCCGAGCCCAAGCCGCGCAAGGCCCTGCCCCAGCGCAAGACCCTGATGCCGCTGCTGACCAACCACGAAGGCGCGATACTGCTCTACCGCCGGCCCTCCACCGGGTTGTGGGGGGGCCTGTGGAGCCTGCCGGAGCTGGACAACCTCGGGCAGCTCGACGACCTCGCTTACCAGCACGGCCTGCGCCTGGCCGGCAGCCAGGCACTCGAGGGCCTGACCCACACCTTCAGCCATTTCCAGCTGGCCATCGAGCCCTGGCTGGTGCGTGTCGAGCCCGTCGGCTCGCACGTGGCCGAGCCCGACTGGCTCTGGTATAACCTCGCCACCCCGCCGCGCCTGGGCCTCGCCGCCCCGGTCAAGAAGCTGCTGCAACGCGCGGCCGACGAACTGATTGCAGGAGACAAGCCATGACCCGCACCGTGAAGTGCCGCAAGTACAACGAAGAACTCCCAGGCCTCGACCGCCCGCCCTACCCGGGTGCCAAGGGCCAGGACATCTTCGAAAACATCTCGCAGAAAGCCTGGAAGGAGTGGCAGGACCACCAGACCATGCTGATCAACGAGAAGCGCCTGAACATGATGAATGCCGAGGACCGCAAATTCATCCAGGCCGAGATGGACAAGTTCTTCGCAGGCGAGGATTACGCCCAGGCCGAAGGCTACGTTCCGCCCTCGAACTGACCCCGAAAACCGTAAGCGACGGAATTAATTTAAATTTTTTCAAAAAAGTCGTTGACGATCGGTTCGGAAATCTATTTAATGCACCTCGTCGCCCAGATAGCTCAGTCGGTAGAGCAGAGGATTGAAAATCCTCGTGTCGGCGGTTCGACTCCGTCTCTGGGCACCACCTTCAAGCTTCTGGTGGTTGCAAAGTTACCCGAAGCGACACAAGAAACCCGCCCAGTGCGGGTTTTTTGTTGCCTGCGATTTTTACCTCAACAATCCTGCATCGCTGGTTGATCGATATCAAAAAGCCACTCATCACTTGCCCATAGGATGGAAGGTGGACATTCGAACGACCCCGCAAGGACCTCCATGAGCGAAGAATCCGCCACCCTCCTCCTGCCGTCGCCTGTCGAGACCGGCAGCAGCCCCAAGCCTGCTCCCCGCACCCGCCGCCCACGCCAGCGCAAGCCCGCCGCCAGTATCGCCGCGCAAGAGACCATCACCCAGGTCAGCCAGCAACCTGCAGCCCTGGAAGTGGCCAACGCCCGCAAAGGCAGCAACGAAGACAGCACCTCGGCACGCCTGCCAGCCAACTACCCGTACCGCACGCGCATGCGTCGCCAGGACTACGAGAAGGCCAAGCACGACCTGCAGATCGAGCTGCTCAAGGTGCAGAACTGGGTGAAGGAAACCGGCCAGCGCATCGTCGTGCTGTTCGAGGGTCGCGACGCTGCCGGCAAGGGCGGCACCATCAAGCGCTTCATGGAGCACCTGAACCCGCGCGGCGCGCGCATCGTCGCGCTGGAGAAGCCTTCCGAGCAGGAGAAGGGCCAGTGGTACTTCCAGCGCTATGTCCAGCACCTGCCCACGGCCGGTGAAATGGTGTTCTTCGACCGCTCCTGGTACAACCGCGCCGGGGTCGAGAAGGTCATGGACTTCTGCTCGCCCCTGCAATACCTGGAGTTCATGCGCCAGGCGCCGGACCTCGAGCGCATGCTGTGCAACAGCGGCATCCTGCTGTTCAAGTTCTGGTTCTCGGTGAACCGAGAGGAGCAACTGCGCCGCTTCATCTCGCGCCGGGATGATCCGCTCAAGCACTGGAAGCTTTCGCCCATCGACATCAAGTCGCTGGACAAGTGGGAGGACTACACCGCGGCCAAGGAAGCGATGTTCTTCCATACCGACACGGCCGATGCGCCGTGGACGGTGATCAAGTCGGACGACAAGAAGCGGGCACGGATCAACTGCATTCGGCATTTCCTGCATTCGCTGGATTATCCGGGCAAGGACCACAGCGTGGCGCATGCGCCGGATCCGTTGCTGGTCGGGCGGGCTTCGCGGGGGTTCGAGGAGGATGAGCCGGCGGCGCTAGTCAGTTGAATCCCCGGGGCTGCTACGCAGCCCTTTCGCGACACAAGGCCGCTCCCACAGGCCCGTGGGAGCGGCCTTGTGTCGCGAAAGGGGCGCAAAGCGCCCCCGGTGATCTCGAAGACCCCTTGGGTTTCCCTGGCAACTACGCTTCAATACGCGCCTTTACCAGCCCCCCCAAGGACCTGCCTCCATGGCCACCAACAGCAAACAACAGAAACGCGCCAAACGCGCCGCCACCAAGGCCAAGCAGAACCGCATGGTGCGCAGCGGCCAGGCGGTCAAGGCCAGCGCCGGTGACAGCGCCAGCGTCGAGCAGGTGTTCAACAAGGCCATGGAGTCGGGCAGCTACAACAGCCTGTTCGAAAAGATGAAGGAAGCCCAGGAAAACGGCCTGGTGCCAATGATCTCGGTATTCCTGGTCGACCCGCTGCTGGCGCTGGTGCTCAAGGGCCACAAGGAAGAACACGCCACCGACTACATCGTCCTGGTGTTCACCGCCTACCGCAAATGGCTCGACGGCGCCGACGAGGACGCAACCATGGCCTGGCTTGAAAGCGACGAGTTCCAGGACGCCTATGTCACCGCCTCGGAGGTCGTCGCCAGGCAGCAGCAGCAACAGAAGCAGTTCGGCTGAGTCGCACTGCACAACCTGCACCCTGGCAAACAAAAAGGCCGCGCCCCTCACAGGGCGCGGCCTTTTCATTTCACACCAGTGGATCAGCTATCCAGCGCAACACGCGCAGCAGCGCCACGCTTGCGGTGCAGCAACAGGCCAGCCGCCACCACACCAATGCTCAGGATGGCCGTGGCGATGATCTCGGCACGGTGGTCTTCACGCAGGGCCATCACCACCAGGATGGCGATGATGAAGGCGATGGTCGCCCAGGTCAGGCCCGGGAACATCCACATCTTGAACGAGACCTTCTCGCCCTTCGCTTCACGCTGGGCACGCATGCGCAGTTGCGACACGGCGATCACCAGGTACACCAGCAGGGCGATGGCGCCGGAGCTGGCCAGCAGGAACTCGAATACCGCGGCCGGGGCCAGGAAGTTGGCGAACACGCACAGGAAGGCGGCGGCAGTGGACAGCAGCACGGCCCAGTGAGGGGTGCCCGCCTTGGTGGTGCGCTGGGCAATGGCCGGGGCGTCACCACGTTTGCTCAGGGAGAACAGCATGCGCGAGGAGGTGTACAGCGCCGAGTTCAGGCAGCTGGTCACGGCGATCAGCACGACGATGTCGACGATCAGCTTGGCGTTCGGCACACCTATCAGGCTCAGCACGGTCTGGTAGGACCCCTTTTCGGCCAGGGTCGGATCGTTCCACGGCACCATGGCCACGACCAGGAAGATCGACACCAGGTAGAACAGGCAGATACGCCAGATCACCGAGTTGGTGGCCTTGCTGATCTGGCGGCCCGGGTCTTTCGACTCGGCAGCGGCGATGGTGACGATCTCGGTGCCCATGAACGAGAACATGGTGGTCAGCATCGCGGCCAGCACCGCGCCCAGACCGTTGGGCATGAAGCCCTGGGTGTCGAACAGGTGGCTGATGCCGCTGACCTGGCTGCTCGGCACCATGCCGAACATGGCCGCGCAACCGACAACGATGAAACCGATGATCGCCAGCACCTTGAGCAGGGCGAACCAGAACTCGAACTCACCGTAGTTCTTCACGCTGAACAGGTTGGTGATGGTCAGCGCCAAGGTAATGATCAGGGAAAACGCCCACAGGTCCACGGAGGGGAACCAGGCATGCAGGATGGCGGCGGCAGCGTTGGCCTCCAACGGAATCACCAGGACCCAGAACCACCAGTACAGCCAACCGATGGTGAAACCGGCCCAGCGTCCGATGGCGCGGTCGGCGTAGGTGGAAAAGGAACCGGTATCCGGCGAGGCGACCGCCATTTCACCGAGCATGCGCATCACCAGCACGACCAACGTACCCGCGGCGGCATAGGCCAGCAGCACGGCAGGGCCGGCGGCGGCAATGGCGTGGCCCGAGCCGACGAACAGGCCGGCGCCGATGACGCCAGCGATGGACAGCATGGTCACATGCCGTTGCTTGAGCCCCTGAGCGAGGTCATTGGAATTGTTACCGCTCATAAAACTACCTTTGTAAGGAGGTGGACTACACGAATGACTGGCCAGCGCGCCGGGGGTGAGAGCGGGCGTCGCTGCATTCAGTGGTTTCGGAATGGCAATAAGCGGGCCAGCCAAGAATGACTTTCGTCTGAAATGTTTCTGCAACCAATAACGACGCGGCTTGCAGGGCATTGTGCCAAGCCTTGGCCGAAAGGTCGCCAAATCCCCATGCCAAGTCGGGATTACTGAAATACTCACTTACAAACGCACCAAAGGTGCCCCTCGGTAACACCTGGGCACAAAGTCAGGGCACGGCAAAGCGCAACCTGAAGGCGCAACCTCCACCCCGTATTACCCGCGACACAGTGCCACCCGGCCAAAAACGGCTTCCCAGACCGGGCCAAAGCTGGCACCATCGCGCCTTTTTTCATCAAGGCTCCGGTGCTGGGCAAAACGCCAATGCGGATATCCTGGCGACAGTCCACTGCAGCGATGCGACAAACTGTCCCACCAGCGACCCGAGCCCCCCGCGACCCGGTTGGCCGCCGTTGCGCCGCTATGCTAGCGTGGCGCTCGCCAGGAAGGCCGCCAACAGCTGGGAACGCACCCGAACACATGAGGACCGCACATGGCCCAGGCCACGCCCGCGCTGGAAATCCGCAACCTGCACAAACGCTATGGCGAGCAGGAAATTCTCAAGGGTATTTCGCTGACCGCGCGCGACGGTGACGTGATCTCCATCCTCGGCTCATCCGGCTCTGGCAAGTCCACCCTGCTGCGCTGCATCAACCTGCTGGAGAACCCGCACCAGGGCGAAATCATCGTCGCCGGCGAGTCCCTCAAGCTCAAGGCGCAGAAAAACGGCGACCTGATCGCTGCCGACAACCGCCAGATCAACCGCCTGCGCAGCGAGATCGGCTTCGTCTTCCAGAATTTCAACCTGTGGCCGCACATGTCGATCCTCGACAACATCATCGAGGCGCCGCGCCGCGTGCTCGGCCAGAGCAAGGCCGAGGCCACCGAGCATGCCGAAGCGCTGCTGAACAAGGTCGGCATCTACGACAAGCGCCACAGCTACCCCGCCCAGCTGTCCGGTGGCCAGCAACAGCGTGCCGCCATCGCCCGTACCCTGGCCATGAAGCCCAAGGTCATCCTGTTCGACGAGCCGACCTCGGCGCTAGATCCGGAAATGGTCCAGGAAGTGCTTAACGTCATCCGCGCATTGGCCGAAGAAGGCCGTACCATGCTGCTGGTGACGCACGAGATGAACTTTGCCCGCCAGGTGTCCAGTGAAGTGGTCTTCCTGCACCAGGGCCTGGTCGAAGAGCAGGGATCGCCGCAGCAGGTCTTCGAGAACCCGACCTCGGCGCGTTGCAAGCAATTCATGTCCAGCCACCGCTAACGGAGCAACACGAATGCAGACCTACAAGAAATTCCTCCTGGCCGCTGCCGCCACCCTGGTGTTCTCGGCCAATGCCATGGCAGCCGAGAAACTGAAAATGGGCATCGAGGCGGCCTACCCGCCCTTCAACAACAAAGATGCCAGCGGCCAGGTGGTCGGCTTCGACAAGGATATCGGTGACGCCCTGTGCGCCAAGATGAAGGTCGAATGCGAAGTGGCCGTCTCCGACTGGGACGGCATCATCCCGGCGCTGAACGCCAAGAAGTCCGACTTCATCATCTCCTCGCTGTCGATCACCGACGAACGCAAGCAGGCCGTTGACTTCACCGACCCCTACTACTCGAACAAGCAGCAGTTCATCGCACCGAAAAACGTCGATTTCAAGACCGACCGCGCTTCGCTCAAGGGCAAGACCATCGGCACCCAGCGCGCCACTCAGGCGGCTACCTGGCTGGACGATAACGGCGGCATGGACGGCGAGTTCAAGGTCAACCTGTATGACGGCCAGGAAAATGCCTACCTCGACCTCACCTCCGGCCGCGTCGATGCCATCCTCGCCGACAAGTACGCCAACTACGACTGGCTGAAATCCGAAGCCGGCAAGAACTACGAGTTCAAAGGCGACCCGGTCAACGAAAGCGACAAGGTCGGCATTGCCGTGCGCAAAGGCGACAATGAGCTGCGCAACAAGCTCAACGCCGCACTGAAAGAAATCGTCGCCGACGGCACCTACAAGAAGATCAACGACAAGTACTTCCCGTTCAGCATCTATTGATTCGCCCCGACAGGCATCGCCGCCCTGGCGATGCCTGTCCCTTGAACAAACTTACCCATGAATATCGACCTGCACGGATTCGGCCCGGCCATGATGGCCGGTACCCTGATGACCGTAAAACTGGCGCTCTGCGCCTTGCTGCTGGGGCTGGTCCTGGGCCTGCTCGGCGCCCTGGCCAAGACTTCCCCGATCAAGCCGCTGCAATGGCTTGGCGGCACCTATTCGACACTGGTGCGCGGCGTACCCGAACTGCTCTGGGTGCTGCTCATCTACTTCGGTACCGTCGGGCTGATGAATAGCCTGGGCGAACTGCTGAACATGCCGGGCCTGGAGCTCAGCGCCTTCACCGCCGGGGTTATCGCCCTCGGCCTGTGCTTCGGCGCCTACGCCACGGAAGTGTTCCGCGGCGCGATCCTGGCCATCCCCAAGGGGCACCGTGAAGCGGGCCTGGCGCTGGGCCTGTCCAAGGGTCGCATCCTCTCGCGGATCATCCTCCCGCAGATGTGGCGCATCGCCCTGCCGGGCCTGGGCAACCTGTTCATGATCCTGATGAAGGACACCGCGCTGGTATCGGTGATCGGTCTGGAAGAGATCATGCGCCATGCACAGATCGGCGTGACCGTGAGCAAGGAGCCGTTCACCTTCTATGCCGTCGCCGCCTGCATCTACCTGGGCCTGACCATCATTGCGATGATCGGCATGCACTTCCTGGAAAAGCGCGCCGCTCGCGGCTTCATGAGGGCCGAATAAATGAACTGGGAAGTCATCATCAAGTGGCTGCCACGCCTGGCCCAAGGCGCGACCCTGACCCTGGAGCTGGTGGCCATCGCCGTCATCGCCGGCCTGATCCTGGCCATTCCGCTGGGTGTGGCGCGCTCTTCGCGGCATTGGTACGTGCGCGCCCTGCCCTACGGCTATATCTTCTTCTTCCGCGGCACACCGCTGCTGGTGCAGCTGTTCCTGGTCTACTACGGCCTGGCCCAGTTCGACGTGGTGCGCAGCAGTTCGCTGTGGCCGTACCTGCGCGATCCGTTCTGGTGCACGGTGCTGACCATGACCCTGCACACCGCAGCCTATATCGCCGAGATCCTGCGCGGCGCCCTGCAGGCGATCCCCAAGGGCGAGATCGAGGCAGCCAGGGCGCTGGGCATGTCGCGGGGCAAGACGCTGTTGTACATCATGCTGCCGCGCGCGACGCGCATCGGCCTGCCCGCCTACAGCAACGAAGTGATCCTGATGCTCAAGGCCAGCGCCCTGGCCAGTACCGTGACACTGCTGGAACTGACCGGCATGGCGCGGACCATCATTGCCCGGACCTACCTGCCGGTGGAGATCTTCTTCGCCGCCGGGGTGTTCTACCTGCTGATCTCGTTCGTGCTGGTGCAAGGCTTCAAGGTGCTGGAGCGCTGGCTGCGCGTGGATGCCTGCCAGGGGCGTTGAACCCATGAAGACAACGGGGCCGCACGCGGCCCCTCTGTAGGAGCGGCCTTGTGCCGCGATGGGCTGCACAGCAGCCCCTCTCGCTAGCGCCCCGGTGCTCGAATGACCACATCCCCCATCCTGCAAACCGACCAGCTCTTCGAGCGCTTCCAGGCCCTCGACCGCTTCCTCACACAACACCAGCCCCTGTGGCGCCCGCGCCCGTTCACCCACCTGCGCCTGGCGTGGGAAGACGAGCACCCGGCACTGTCCCATTGGCTGCGCCAACGCACGCTCGAGCAAGCCGAATCCCCCGACACACCTGAGGCCCCGCCCCCCTTCCCACAACTGGCCGCCGAAGCCGCGCAGCTGTCCGCCGTCGGCGAACTGCCCGATGCCGGCCTGCATCCCGCCGGCCACCGCCTCGATGTCGGTGTTCCCGGCCGCAAGTGGCAGCAGATCGAAGCCTTCAGCCGTCGCCTGGCGTTCAACCAACCCGCCCAGCACTGGCTCGACTGGTGTTCCGGCAAAGGTCATCTGGGTCGCCGCCTGCTGCAGACCGGCCAGCAATTGACCTGCCTGGAGTACGACGCCGAACTGGTCGGCGCCGGCAAGGCCCTGAGCGAGCATCACCACCTGCCCGCCACCCACGTACACCAGGACGTCATGGCCGCCGACAGCGCCCGCCATCTGGACGGCGACAAGAGCGCGGTCGCCCTGCACGCCTGCGGCGACCTGCATGTTCGGTTGCTGCAGCTGGCAAGCCAGCAGGGTTGCCGACAGATCGCGGTGGCGCCCTGCTGCTACAACCGCATCCAGGGCAAGGCCTACCAGCCGCTCTCCAGCGCCGCCCGGGCCTCGGCGCTGGCGTTGACCCAGGAAGACCTGGGCCTGCCGCTGAGCGAGGCGGTCACCTCCAGCCTGCGCACCCGACGCCAGCGCGACAGCTCCATGGCGCGCCGCCTGGGCTTCGACCTCTTGCAGCGCCAGCAACGTGGCATCGACGACTACCTGCCCACGCCATCGCTGCCGGTCAGCTGGCTGACAAAATCCTTCGAGCAGTACTGCCACGACCTGGCCGAACTCAAGCAGGTCACGCTCAGCGGCGATCCCGACTGGACCGCCCTGGAAGCTGCCGGCTGGCAACGCCTGGCCCAGGTGCGCAACCTCGAGCTGGTACGTAACCTGTTCCGCCGCCCTCTGGAAATGTGGCTGGTGCTCGACCGCGCCCTGTTCCTTCAGGAGCAAGGCTATGCGGTTCGTGTCGGGGTGTTCTGCGATTACCCGCTGACCCCCCGCAACCTGCTGCTGCTGGGTGAGCGCGGCACAGCGCCGCAGCGCGGTTGACAGCCTGTGGATAACTCTGTGAACAAGCTTGTGATGAAAATCACCAAATTCTGGATCCAGAGGCTATTTGCGCGGCTTTGCTTATTCCACCACAGCCGTCAAAGCCAGTAAAAACAGGCCTTTGCGCAAAGACCGATGGTAGCGCCGACCGGCATGCCTTTCGCGCAAGCGGCCAATGCCCATTGTGCATAAACCATTCGGCCAAGCGCTTTGGCGGGGGTGTTGTCAAGCCAGTTTGAGCAAACTCATGCCTACAAGCAGCAGTACCAGACCGAGCCAGCCACGCCCGGCCAGGCGCTGGCCGAACAACGCCCAGCCCATGGCCACGGTGGCGAGAATGCCGAAGCCACCCCAGATGGCGTAGGCCAGCGACAGGTCGATGTCCTTCACCGCCTGGGCCAGCGCGGTGAACGCCGCCAGCACGCAGAGGATCGAGGCGACGCCCAGGCCCTTGCGGCGCAAACCGTCGGAATACTTGAGCAGCAGGTTGGCCAGGACCTCCAGCACGATGGCCAGGCCCAACCAGGCAAATGGAATCAGCATGGCACGGCCTCCTCTTCACGTTCGACGGCCTTGGCCCGGGTGCCGGCCTTGACCAGCAGGATGCCGGCGATCATCACCGCCAGGCCCAGGGCCTTGGTCCAGCCCAGGCTTTCGCCGAGCCAGAGCACGCTGATCAAGGTGATCAGCACGATACCGAACCCCTCCCACAGCGCGTAGGCGACACCCACCGGCACGCGCTTGACCGCCAGGGCCAGGAAGAAATACGACAGGCAGATCATGACGTACATGACGGCATGCCCCAGCACGGGGAAATGGGTGGCGGCGAGTTTCATCGACGCCGTGCCGATCACTTCGAAGGTGATGGCGACGATCAGGTAGATCCAGGAACGCATGATGCCCTCCCATGGGCGACAGCAGCTGAGCGCACAGTCATCGGCGCCAGACGGAGACGTTTACGGTTGCAGAGGGAGGGTGGCGCTAGAGGTCGCCGGTCCAGTGACGCTCACGGGAAACCAGGCGGGAGGAAGAGAGGAGCTTGAAAGCTTTACTGTTCAACATAATGAACACAAGATTAGCTGAGCTGATCGATTAAGTCAAAACGATAGGCTAAGACTAAATATTTCTCGCGAAAATTTGCGCGTCTCTAGATTTATCCCCTTAAAGCCTGCTGAAAGCTTCGTAAATTATATTCCCCACACTCGTTCCTATTGGGATGATTCTTCGTCTGCTTTTCAGCGCAGGCAAGCGCCTTCGGCGTGGGAGCGGGCTAGCCCCGCGATCACCGGCAAGGCTGGTTCCATGCCCGGCCATCCTCCTGCGACAAACCGTCGCCATCGACACAAACAGAAAATTAATTATTGTTTTACGATAATTATTCAAGAATAATCCGCCCCGTTCATCACTGTACGGAGGCACCCCATGAACAGTAGATCCGTGGCCTATGCGCGTTCGCGCCTACGCACCATTGGCGCATTCGCCGCCTACCTGGCCTGGACGACCGCGATCGTCGAGCTGACGGTCACCCCGCTGCTCTTCATCTTTGACTTCCCCGAAATGCACAACGGTTATCTGCAGGCCTATGGCGACCAGATGCCCCTGCTGCTGGAACCCGGCTACCAGGCATCCCCCCTGGCCATCGGCCTGGTACTGGCGGTGGACATGATCCCGACGATGATTTCCGTCGTCGCTCTCTGCCTGACCGGCCTGTTCTTCCACCGGCTCTCCCGTGGCCAGACCTGGACCTCGGACAATATCAAGCTGCTGTGGTGGGTCGGCCTGCTGTGCATCTTCACCCCGTTGCTGTGGCCGGTGACTTACACCTTGCAGGGCCTGGCCCTGGCCATCGACCTGCCGGCCGGCGAAAGAAGCTTCAGCTTCTCGATCGGTGTATCATCGCAGGCTGTCTACGAGATCATGAAAGGCATCCTGCTGTGTGCCTTCTCGCTGCTCATGCGTGACGCCAAGACCATCAGCGATGAACACAACTGTTATGTCTGACTGCTTCCTATGCCGATAATCATCCGCCTCGACGTCGTCATGGCCCGGAACAAGATGCGTTCCAAGGACCTGGCGGAAATCATCGGTATCACGGAAGCGAACCTGTCGCTGCTGAAGAACGGCAAGATCAAGGGTTTCAAGATCGAGACCCTGGAGAAGCTGTGTCGCGCCCTGAACTGCCAGCCCGGCGATCTGCTGGAGTTCAGCGACGAATGATCAAGGACTGCAACACCCATGGCACTTTTCCACAACAGTTTGGCCGCCCTCGTGCTGGCCTGCCTGGCCTTGGCCCTGGCCGGCTGCGGCCCGAGCTACACCTATAGATACTCGCCACCGCCCAGTGCGCATGGCATGAATTGCATCAACAGCTGTTCGACGGAGCGCAACCACTGCCAGCAGATGGCGCGCCTGCAGGAGAACAGCGAACGTGCGCTGCACCAGGCCGAAATGAGGGCCTACCAGTACTGCAAGAACGGCAAGAGCAAGAAAGAAGCGCGTCACAGTTGCTACTACCCGAGCTACCCCTCCTACACGGGGAGCAGCTACAGTTGCGGCAATGACTACGACTCCTGCTACATGGCCTGCGGCGGCACCATCCAGCGCATCCTGAACAAAGACTGATCCCGGAACGGACTCGAACATCGTGAAACACACCAAGCCTTTCGCCCTGCTGACCCTCGCCCTGGCCATGACCGGCTGCGCCAGCGGCATGCCCTCGAGCAAGCCCGCCCCGCTGAACTGGAACATGCCCGGCATGCAACTGGGCGGCGACCGCGGCCTGCCCCTGCACAACGCCGACGGCAGCTGCCGCAAGCGTGGCTGCGACAACGGCAAGCTGTTCTTCAACCCCGGCCAGCCCGAACCAAGCGTCAACTCCATCCACCGCGGATGGTAGGAAAATTCTCCTTTGTGCGCGGTGACTTAGGGGAATGTGCGATGGATGCAACGAAGTGGTTTACAGCGGCAAATCCATCGCTATAATGACGCCCCTGTGCCGGTATAGCTCAGATGGTAGAGCAACTGACTTGTAATCAGTAGGTCCCGGGTTCGATTCCTGGTGCCGGCACCATTCAAGGTTCCATAGAAAGCTTTCAAAATCTCTGGAACCCCCGAAAAACCCGCCTTCTGGCGGGTTTTTTCGTTTTGGCGTTCCGTCGGATTCCGAGGGTAGCCAGCGCTAATAAGGGTACATTTAAGGATACCTACCAATTCGATATTGGAAAGTACCCTTATGGCTCGCACAACGGCTCCCCTCACCGACAACGCCTGCCGCACTGCAAAGGCTCGCGAACGTGAGTACAAGCTTTTTGACGGCGATGGCCTTTACCTGCTCGTGAAGCCCAACGGTCGCAAAGGCTGGCGGCTCAGGTACGTGAAGCCCGATGGCCGCGAGGGCCTGACCTCACTCGGCAATTATCCAGTGGTCGGGCTGGCTGACGCTCGCCGCAAGCGCTTCGACCTCAAACAGCAACTCGCCAACGGCATTGACCCTATTCAGTCCAAGCAGCAGGCCAAGGTGCAAGCCGTGATCAATGGCCGCACCTTCGAAAGCGTTGCGCTCGATTGGTATGCCGGGATGGTGCCGAAGTGGGCGCCGGGCCATGCTAAGACTGTGCTCAGCCGGTTGAAGACTCACGTATTCCCTTTGTTAGGTGCCAGGGCAATCGTTGAGTTGGACACCCACGACCTCATGCAGCCACTGGAGGCTGTGACGAAGCGCGGCACCATCGACGTGGCGCTCAGGATCAAGAACTACCTGCAAAGCATCATGCGCGAAGCCAAACGACTGCGACTGATCACGGCGAACCCGGCTCACGATCTCGATGGCTCGATCAAAACGCCACGGGTTACACATCGACCCGCACTACCCTTATCGCGGTTGCCTGAGCTACAGGCGCGTGTCGACGGCTACAAAGGTCGCCCGCTCACGCGCCTCACGGTGATGCTATCGCTGCACGTGTTCGTGCGCTCCAGTGAACTGCGCTTCGCCCGTTGGAACGAGTTTGACCTCAAGCGTGGCATCTGGGAGATCCCCGACACCCGCCCGGCGCTGGACGGAGTACCCTTTTCCACAAGGGGTACAAAAATGGCCGGGGATATCCACGTTGTACCCTTATCGCCGCAGGCAGTGGCCTTGCTTGAGCAGATCCACGCGATCACCGGCAAGTTCGAGCTGGTGTTCGCGGGGGATGCCAAACCTTGGAAACCGATGTCCGAGAACACGGTGAATGCCGCGCTCAGGACGATGGGCTACGACACCAAGGTGGATATCTGCGGCCACGGGTTCCGAGCCATGGCGTGCAGCGCGCTGGTCGAGTCCGGGTTGTGGTCGGAGACGGCTATCGAGCGGCAGATGAGCCACAAGGAGCGCAACAACGTGCGCGCCGCCTATACCCACAAGGCCGAGTTCCTCGAAGAGCGCCGGATGATCATGACCTGGTGGAGTCGGTTTCTAGAGGCGAACCGCGAGGACCATGTGACGCCGCATGAGTTTGCCAAGCAGACGGGCGAGAACGTCACGCGCCTTCGCAGTGCCAAGAGGACCGAGTAACCCGCCGCACCACCACCTCAACTCGCTGTGAAGTTACCCACAGCACCGCATGAAGCTCCTCCGCGCGGGTCCATTCAAACGGGGCTGCATAGCCGCCCCGTTTGAATGGACCATACCTTAGAAAAAAACTGGTGGCACAGAGTACGTCTGTGGAAAACCACTGATGTCCACCGGGGGATAGTTTTATCCACAGGCGCTAAATACCTGAAATCGCTTTGCTTGACGAATATTGTCCACAGGCGTAGACCGGGAGTTGCAAGAGCTGTCGATGACAGCACCCCAGGTGGCCCGAACCTTCAAGGCCACGCCGCTCTCGCGGTGGTTCTCCCCAAGGGCGATTAGCATTCGGCAGCTCGCCCGGTCACTACCCATGTGATGAATGCTCTTACACATATAGCGCTCGTGCGCCAGATACTCCGTACCTCGCTGCCCTGCAGCAACCTATCCGCTTGGCCGAAAATTTGCGCCAACCTGTGCCCGTCTCTTTCTTCTGGAAAGAGACGGGCACTTCTACCACTGCTGCAGCCCTGATCGCACAAGGCTTTGCGGCATTCACCCTCGTGACAATCGGCATGACAAACGCCGATGTCACCAGCAACAGCGCTGTAGATGATGGTGCCGCAGACCAGGGAATGGACTGCACCTGACTGACAGTCAGGCATGCCCCGGTCATCGCACCGCTGCGTTCACCCGGCTCAGGATCTTCAGGCGCTGGCCTCGTCAGCCAGCACTGCCTCCACCCGCCCACCGGTAACGGTGTTCAGGAGGCCAGATCATGAGATGCCCTTGCTCCCGGTCGTAAGGAGCCGCCAGTCCCGCGTAGAGGACATTCCCCACAGGTCGCAGGGGCCTTGATCCCTGATAACACTCAACATTCTTGGCGGGATGACGTGGGGCGAGGATCGGAGAACGGCAGATGAGGTGATCGACATGGCATTGGTGGGTAGACGCGATGGCCGTAATTTCGGCTACGGCAGGCAATTGAACTACGCAGGTCCGCAGGCGCTGAAAGATATGTTCGACGGAGGCCACTACGGCACGGTCAAGGCACACTGTGATCGGTGGCGGGCATTCGTCAAATGGTGCCGCTCCGAACAAGGGCCAGGTATCAACGATGCGCGGCAGATTGATCGGAAGGTACTGGCGGACTATGCGGCGTATCTGCACGACGTGGTTAGGCGCGGTGACCTCGCCATCAGTACCGCACAAAACCGACTATCCAGCGTTAACAGAACCATGGCGGCGCTTCGCGGTGATCAGTGCGTGAAATTGCCAAGTCCAAGCAAGGCATTGGGTATGCAGCGCACCGGGGTTCGACACTCGGTGCCTCAGGGCCAAGACCGCGAACAGGTTAAGCAGATTGTCGATGCACTTTGCATTCGTGATCATCTGCGGGCCGCCGCGATCGTTCTGTTGGCGCGAGCCACCGGCATGCGCTTACGTGAGGCCATCCTGGCAGACCTGCCACGGCTGAGCCATGAGGCTAAAGAGCTAGGCAGAATTAACATTCAAGATGGCACCAAAGGCGGCCGCGCCGGAGCCTCGGCCCCCCGCTGGATTGCGATTGACGACCATGTTCGAGGTGCTCTTGGATTCGCACGACAGGTTTTGCCTACGGGTAGCCGCAACCTGATTGCGCCACACGAGAGCTACCTAAATTTTCTGCAGGAAACCATCCGCCCTGCGCGGGACATCCTGCATACATACAATCTGAAAGGCTTCCATGAACTACGAGCAGCGTACGCATGTGAGCGCTATGAACAAATCACCCAAAATCGCGCGCCTATCAACGGCGGCCAATGTTGCCATGTAGATAGGAATCTTGACCATGAGGCCCGGTGGCAAATTAGCTATGAACTGGGACATGGTCGGATGGAGGTGACCGCGGCCTACATTGGAGGTCGAGCATGAGTAGGCCATTCGATATGGAGTTGTTCCTGGCTGGAGTGCTGACCGGCTCACACGCAACTCGACAACGTCATGTGAGACAGGCAAAAATCATCCAAGCAGAAATCGCAAAGCGCTGGCATCGAGAAACGCCTTGGGCATGGCAGAGAAAACACTTGACCTGGTTTCTTAATCGTTGCTTGAACAGGCAAAGTTTGGCTACGCGATACTATTACTTGCTGACTATACGGTTGTTAAATCGTCGGCTAGGCAAAACATGGGTAATTGATCTCTGAACGACATTCTGACTGTGATGACCCAAAGCTGTCACAGCGTAAACACGACTGAAACCAATCCAAAACTGAAGTGAAAACTGGGTAAGGCTCGTTAACTCTCAGGAGACCTGGCAGCTTCTTGCGGCAGTAGAGATGTGCGTCGGGCTGGCGTTTAACCTAGCACTGGCTTTTCTGCCGATGAATCGCATGAACCTATGAATTTACCATGCCTTGACTATTCCTCCCTCTACTCGACCATGCTAAAGTCCTACGACCCCCAAACCAAGGACGGCAGAATGATTATTTTTCCATCAATAATTCCTATAGCACGCACATGTCGCGGGCATGCTCTATGACTATTTACGTTGACAATGTCAAAGTTAAATGGGCTGGCAGTGAATGGTGTCATCTAGTCGCTGATACACTAGAGGAACTGCACAATTTCGCGTCACTGATAGGCCTTCGTCGACAATGGTTTCAAAGCTCCGCATCATATCCGCACTACGACATAAAACTTGCGGTACGCGAAAGAGCAATTCAGCTCGGAGCAGTTCCAGGCACAAGAAAGCAGATTATAGAATGTGCCAAAAAACTAAAAGTGGAATACCAAAAAAGAAGCACAAATGAAACTCCACAATTGAATCTTTTGTTTTAAGCACAAGTCCTGATTGGAGCTACGAGTGTTTATACAAGGCGATACCGTTGATGACCTGTTAAAGAAGATATTCAAAAAAATTCTGGACGATGGTACGGAAGTGCATCCCACGAAAGGCAAAACTAAGGAGTTATCCGGTGTTTTGCTGAAACTGACGGATCCACTAGGTAGGTTAAGCCGCACCGAGGGTAAAGGAACTATCTTCAGCTGCTTAGGTGAGCTTCTATGGTACTTGTCAGGATCTAACAAACTAGATCAAATTCAGTATTATATACAAAACTATTGTAAGTACTCGGATGACGGCAAAACCATATTTGGAGCTTATGGTCCAAAATTATTTGGTGTTGATGGTCAAATCCCATCGATCATCGTAGCCTTACAGCGGCAAAGCTCAACCCGGAAAGCAGTTGTCCAGTTGTTTTCTAGCTCAGACATCAAAGCGCAGCACAAAGATATACCTTGTACCTGTACACTTCAATTTATGGTTAGAGACGGAAAACTCAGTCTTTATACATCCATGCGTTCAAATGATGCATTCAAAGGTCTTCCCCACGATATCTTCGCGTTTACGATGCTTCAAGAATTGGTCGCGCGCAGACTCGAGCTTCCCATGGGAGAATACGGACACTACGCCACAAGCCTACATATATACATGGAAGACCTCGCTAAGATTCAAGGTTTCCAAAATGAAGGCTGGCAAGAAAAGGTTAGCATGCCGCCGATGCCTAATGGCGATCAGACGAGCAATGTCCTACGGCTACTTAAGCATGAAAGAGAACTGCGACTGAGCAATACAAGAATCTCTGGCAAACATACAGATGTCTATTGGAGAGACTTATCTCTTCTGCTTGAAGCGTTTAATCTTGTAAAACATAAAAAAATCACAGAGCTTAAAAATATAGAGCAATCTATAACGAACTTAGAACTACAAAGGTTTGTCACGAAAAAAATCATGTTAATCCAGGGAAATGGAGCATAAATTGCCTGAACACATTGATTTAAACTCGCTCCCTGAGACTCAGCTTAGCATATTGCAAAAAATGACAAGCCTCATTTCGGATCAACTACTCGACAAATTTGATGTAATTAAATGGGCTGCTCCAATTCCGTATTTTGGAGACCCTTGCAAGACAACTATTGCCACAGTCGGTTTAAATCCGAGCGACCGAGAATTCGTATCATCTGAGGGCAAAGAGCTCACCGAATCCGCACGTAGATTCCACACGCTAAATTCTTTTCAGTTGGCTAACTGGAATCAATTGAGCCTGCCTCAGCTAGAAGCTATACATACCTCTTGCACAGAGTATTTTTCCAGAAATCCTTATGATGCTTGGTTCAAGCCGTTAGACCTTTTGCTGAAAGGGACTAATGATTCATTTTATAGCTCATTATTCCATGCCTGCCATTTGGATCTCATCCCGTATGCAACAAGCGTGAAATGGGCATTTTTGAAACCTTGGCAACGTGAATCTTTGCTATCTATATCTGCAGGCTTCCTCGGTCAAGTTCTAAAATATTCGCCAATCAAAATACTAGTATTAAACGGCAAGACTGTAGTTGAAAATTTCGAAAAGGCTACTGACGTCACCTTCATCAAAAAAACTAAAGACGAATGGAGCTTACCGAGAAAAAATGGAAATCATATCAAAGGATATAGCTATGAAGGTAAAATTTCACGAATAGGAAGTAATGAGCTAGGAAGAGAGATCTACATATTAGGATATAATCACAACATCCAAAGCAGCTACGGTGTAACATCTACGGTACGAACTTCTATTCAAGAATGGATCACGAAAAAGACTAAGGAGATTCTAATTGCCAAACCCTAGATTACCTGTCAAGCAGTCATTGAGTACCAAACTCGATCAGGCTTTGAATACTGGTTTACAGCTACCCGGAATCCGTGCAATAGAAAACAAAACTGCGCTTGTGGAGCAGTTGGTAGAAAGTATTCGTCGAGTAGACTATGTAAGTGCGATTGCCTCAAGGAATATCAGCGCTAACCGCATTGACCCTGACAGTAATTACTTTGATCCAATCCGTGCTGCAGTCTTAAATGCGCATATTGGAAATTTTGAAGAGGCAAGTTGGCTAGTTTTCTTGGCAACACATTTCGGGAAAGCTAGTCGAACGGGTTGGCTCTTAACCAAAGACGTGTACGGAGCTCTCGGCGCAGGGTTCAACTGGACATGGCCATTGGTCAGCACCCAACCTTTGGACATGAGCCAATGGATTGCCAATAATCAGGCAGAATTAAGGAGTGGTGGCCGGAAATTTGGGAATCACCGAAAGTACGAGACTCTCGATCCATCCAAGTCAAACTCGACGGGGGAAGTTATTGAGAGCTACGTGAATTGGGTTATGCAGCATGGCTCCCATATGAACCTATTTACTAACGCGTTGGCTCAATCTGGTGGAGACCCCAGAGTTGCGTTTGGCATTCTCTATAAAACCATGGGGGCTGTAAAGCGGTTCGGTCGAACAGGAAAGTTTGATTACCTTACCATGATCGCGAAGGTAGGTATTTCAACAATCGTCGCAGACTCGACCTATATGGCGGAAGCAACTGGCCCCCTCAGAGGAGCACGCCTACTTTTTGGCGGAGCAACATCGGCAAATATTTCTGCCGCAGAGTTGGAGCAAAAAATTCAGCAGTTGGACGCAGTACTAGGCGTCGGCATGCAGGTTCTCGAAGACGCTCTGTGCAACTGGCAAAAATCCCCAGGACATTTTGTAAAATTCAGGGGTTAGTCAAATTGAGGACCACGAATATCGGACCTTCAACTTGTTCATATAGTTTACTTTCAATATACCTTCATACTGCATTTGCCCCACAACAATACCAGGAGCAACACCTATAGACTTAGCAAACTTAATTATACTTCTATAGTTTGAAGCATGAGCTCTCATATTTCTCCTAAATTCCATAGGAATGAGTTTGAGAGCTGCAAACTCATTAGCCTCTTCTTCCTCTTTCGTGCATTCGAACTCTTCACCATCCACAAAAGTCGATGTCTGCCCATGGAGCACAAGATGCCCAATTTCATGAAACAATGAAAACCAAAAATGATCATCCGACAAGTATCGGAAACTTAGCATAATAAGCGCTTTATCTGAAGAAACGAATTTAGCCAAACCACTAGCCGGACACCCATCGGGGGCTCGAGAGATAACCAATGCAACACCACAAGCTTTTAAAATATCTTGAAGCTTAGGGATAAATGACGAAGGCTCTGAAATATGCGTGAGGGCTAAAATTTCATTAAGGCTATTTAGAAGCTTATTTTCATCCCACGGCTCACATGAAATTTTTAGAGCCCTGAGCTCGCCAAATCTAACCCATGCAGCAGTTGCACCTACTTTCTTATCGAATGACTTGCTTGTTCTAAACCTTACGTTTTTAGTAAATTCCGAGCTTACATCCTTCCATGCACTAATGTCAGGAATACCGAAATAATCAAGGCAGTCGATTACCTTTTTTGACTTGCTTTCCGAGTCTGAAATCCACCCAAAATCCTGCATGCTTTTTATGGGTAACTCTTCAAGCCAGTTATCTTCCGTCTTGCTTGTCTTTCTAATAATCCGTGATATATCTTCACGATACTGCTGTTCTCGAGTAATCCAGAAATCAGCATCGGGGCCAATAGCTCCAGCTAATTTATGAGCCAAACTCTCATTTATAATATAATTGCCATCCAACAAGGCATTTACAGCGACCAAGTCATACCCTATGTCTCTTGCCAGGCACTCTGGACTAATATCAAGATCAGAGATAATGTCCAAAATTGTTTCGCCAGGAGGTGAAATCCAGGTTGGCTGAAACATAGAGTTATTCATCATTGTCTTTTCCAATCTTCAACAATTTTACATCCGTAACTGAGCCCCAGTTTACATTACCAGTGGCTAAGATTGGGACTTGCTGATGAGCGGCACTGAATAGAAGATGATGATTTTGATGAAGCTTCACCACCACTAGCCCAGGCGGTACAGCATCAATTTCGGCAGGTCTTCCGACGGGGAGATAGAGGATATTTGAGGCAGCGCGGATGTCCGCAAGCCGTTTGAAGAGACTCAGCGCCACCGTTTTTGGTAACTCCCGCAGAGCGATCACTTCGCTTGTGCAAAGGTCCCGGAGCTCCTCCGTCTCAAACGCCAATTTCAACGCCATTCTGTCCGATTCGTCCGTGATGTGGAGGCAGCAGTGGCATAATGATACCTCTTCGCCGTAAGAAAACACACGGTCTGTCACGTGTCAGCGCAAAAAGGATTTGTGCGCGTCAAACGTTCATCGCTTGTGGGATGAGTGGACCCATCGCAAGCGTTGGAACCCAGCACTGCAGCCATCATCTCGTCCCGATGGATCGCAGAATCCTTGGCTCATACTCCAAAGATATAGCAACCCACGTAATGCGCCAGGCAAGGATTTGATTTTTAATCCGCCTCATGCACTCCATTTGCCTGAGGCGGCCTACCCAGCAACAGGACAACGAACCGTGGCTCGTCATTTTGGCGAGGTATTAGGGTAGCTTTAGAGATAGAAGCTAATGAACCTAAAAGAAATATCCTTTAAATACATATATTTACGAGAAATTTCGACTCCTGGTGCCGCACCATCCTCAAAAGCCTCGACGAATGTCGGGGCTTTTTCGTTTCAGCCCCTGCGACACATTGCCCACCCTCTCCACTTCTTGTTCTCCCTCAATAAACCCTACATTCAAAGCGGCTATTCCTGTGGCCGACGGCTTTCGTCGACTCAAGGAGAAGTCCCATGAATGAGCAAGAAGGCGTGTCCCTGACCCGGCGTGGCATGCTGGCCGGTACCGTGTTGCTGGGCGTCGGCGCCTCGGCGCTTGGCAGTGGCCTGGCCCAGGCCGCGACCGCCGTGCCAGGCCAGGACCCGGCGGTTGACCTGGCGAAACTGGAGCGCATCAGCGTCGAGCTGGTGGCGCCGCCTCAAGTCCACGCTCATACCCAGCGCGCCGAGGGCAAGCCGCGGATCGTCGAGTTCCGCATGGTCATCGAGGAAAAGGAACTGGCCATCGACACCGCCGGCGCCTATATCCACGCCATGACCTTCAACGGCTCGGTTCCCGGCCCGCTGATGGTGGTGCACGAGGGCGACTACGTGGAACTCACGCTGGTCAACCCGGCCAGCAACAGCATGATGCACAACATCGACTTCCACGCCTCCACCGGCGCCCTCGGCGGCGGCGAGCTGACCCACGTGAAGCCCGGCGAGCAGGTGAAGCTGCGCTTCAAGGCCGACCGGGCCGGGGTGTTCGTGTATCACTGCGCGCCGGGCGGGGCGATGATCCCCTGGCATGTGGTGTGCGGCATGAACGGCGCGATCATGGTCCTGCCCCGCGATGGCCTGAAGGACCCCGAGGGCCGGCCATTGCACTACGACAAGGTCTGGTACATCGGCGAGCAGGACTACTACATCCCTCGCGACAAGGACGGCAAGTACAAACGCTACGCCAACCCCATGGCCAGCTTCGGCGACATGAGCCAGCTGATGAAAGGGCTGGTACCCAGCCATGTGGTGTTCAACGGCAGCGTCGGTGCCCTGACCGGCAAGCAGGCGCTCACCGCCAAGGTCGGCGAGACCGTGCTGATCGTTCATTCCCAGGCCAACCGCGACACTCGCCCGCACCTGATCGGCGGCCACGGCGACTATGTCTGGGCCTCGGGCAAGTTCGCCAACCCGCCGCAGCGCAACCTGGAGACCTGGTTCATCCCCGGCGGCGCGGCAGGCGCGGCGTTGTACACCTTCCGCCAGCCCGGGCTGTACACCTACCTCAACCACAACCTGATCGAAGCGGTGATGCTCGGCGCCGCCGCGCATGTACAGGTCGAGGGCCGCTGGAACGACGACCTGATGAAACAGGTTCAGGCGCCCGGACCGATCAGCTAGCGGCATTGACCCCGATCAAGCCCCTTGGCCATGCGCGGCATAGCCTGAATGCAGGCATTCACTTCATGGAGGGAGACATGGCCAAGCGATTTCCCAACAACCCCAGCCATCCCGAACGGATCTGCTGGGGCTGCGACCTGTACTGCCCGGCCAAGGCGCTGGCGTGCGGCAACGGAGCGGACCGGACCATGCATCCGGTGGAGTTGTTCGGGGAGGATTGGAACCAACTGGATGATCGCCTCGACAAGCCAATCGACAGCCACCCGGATCACCAAGCGAACACAGGTTGATGCGGCCCTCCAAACCTACAGATCTCGATCGGACTGAAACTGGAGATCCGGCAAGCTGGCGAATTGTGTCTCAGCGTGCGACTACCGTTGGACACGATTGCCCGATCACTTGCAATCACCCTGCAGGATCCTGAGCGCCGCTTCGGCCAAAAAGCCCGAACGGCTCTTGTGCTCCGGGTGGTTCTGCACGTACGAGTCGATGCGGGTGAGCAGGTACGCCGGCAGCGTGATATTGAGCTTCTCGGCCTTGCCCAGGTAACGGGTGATGTCGATATCGATCAGCGCCCAGGTACAGCCGGCATAGGCCGGATTGGCAGCGTGTACGCTGACCAGGCTGGCCTTGGGAATCTCCTGCTGGTCCTGGGCCAGCAATTCGAGGTGGCCTTCGATGGCTTCGCGGGCCATGGCGATGGCGTTGTCGAGGTCCTCGCCGGCCGAGAAACAGCCCGGAATGTCAGGGACTTCCACACCCCAGGCATGTTTATCGTCACCGGGGAGAATCGCAATGGGGAACAACATGGTGATGGGTCTCCTCTTCAGCTGGCATAGCCGATCAGCGCCTGGCGCAGGATGCTGGCCGCAGTGGCGGGCAGCAGATCTTTCTTCGGATGCGGGATGGTGACCAACCCTTACTTTTCGGGGTGCTTGAAGTGGTGGTGGCTGCCTTTCGAACGCACCAGGTACCAGCCATCCGCCTCGATCACTGAAATCATTTCACGGCTGTTCATGAACCCATTCCTTGGGCTGGTCGATCGGTGGTTAGTATAACCACCGAACAACTTTCATCAACACCATACCCACTATTGCGACGAGTGGGCTGCCAGGAGGGGAAGTAGGGTAAGAGGCACAGCATGAGCACTTGGAGAAGTGATGCGGGATCTTGCGATGAGGGATAGCGAGTCGATCAAAGTACCGCCAGCGCCTTTTTCTTAAGCACCTCAAGGTCCATCACAGGCACCCCGGTCAGCTTCGCCATCTCGTCCCACTCGCGCAGGCGCAGGCTCACCCGGAATAGTGGGTCGGTTTCGAAAGCGTCAGCCTCGCTGTTGTTCATCACCCCGCCCTGGTAGGCCAGCGTGCGCCGGCTGGCCTCGCTCAGGCGATCGTAGTAACCGGGCTGGCGCAAGGTCAGGTAGCGCTTGGCTTCGACGTGATACTGCACCAGCCGCGCCAACCGCTCGCTGAAGCCGCAGCGGCGCAGGTACTCGGCACCGATGCGCTCATGGCTGACGATGCCATAGCCGCCCATGTCCTCGCCCTCGCACAGGTGGCCGATGTCGTGGAAGAAGGCGGCGAGGATCACTTCATCGTCGTAGCCCTCCTCCATCGCCAACTGGGCGGCCTGGGACATGTGCTCGACCTGGGTGATGGCTTCACCGATATAGTCGGCACTGCCGTGACGGTCATAAAGGGCAAAGATGTCGCTGACGGTCTGGGAGGATGTTGCCATGACGCAGGCTCCTGTTCTGACGAGTCTGATGCTACCGCGGGGCAAGCCCACTCCCACCGACTTGCAGGAACAGGCTCGCTGCGCGATGAAGGCTTTACTGCTGGGCGACCTTCTCGGACTTGCCGTCGTAGCGCTTGCGCCACTCGCTGAGGATCTGGTCGCGGTTCTTCGACGCCCAGGCGAAGTCGTTCTTGATCAGGCGCTGCTCATAGTCCGCCGGCAACTCGGTCTGCGGCTTGGCGATGCCCGGCGCGGCAAGCACGGCGAAGTTTTCCTTGTACAGCTCCATGGCCGCAGGGCTGGCAGAGAAGTCGGCCAGGCGCTTGGCGGCATCGGCCTTCGGCGATCCCTTGATCACCGCAGTGGCTTCGATCTCCCAACCCAGGCCCTCCTTGGGCAGCACGATATCCAGTGGCGCGCCCTGGCGCTTGAGCTGCACGGCCGGGTACTCGAACGAGATGCCGATCGGGAACTCACCGGCGGCGGCCAGCTTGCACGGCTTGGAGCCGGAGTGGACGTACTGGCCGATGTTCTGGTGCAGCGCATCCATGTAGGCCCAGCCCTGCGGCTCGCCGAAGGTCTGCAGCCAGGCGCTCACATCCAGGAAGCCGGTGCCGGACGAAGCCGGGTTGGGCATGACGATCTTGCCCTTGTACTCAGGCTTGGTCAGGTCCTGCCAGCTCACTGGCTTGCTCAGGCCCTGCTTCTCGGCCTCGACGGTGTTGAAGCAGATGGTCGCGGCCCACACGTCCATGCCCACCCAGGCAGGTGGGTTGGCGGCATCGCGGTAGTTGGGCGAGATCTTGCCCAGGTCCTTCGGCGCGTAGGCTTCGAGCATGCCGTTCTGGTCGAGGATGGCCAGGCTGGAAGCGGCCAGGCCCCACACCGCGTCGGCCTGCGGACGTTCCTTCTCGGCCAGCAGCTTGGCAGTGATGATGCCTGTGGAGTCACGCACCCACTTGATCTCGATGTCGGGGTTGGCCTTTTCGAAAGCTTGCTTGTAGCTCTTGAGCTGCTCGGCCTCGAGGGCGGTGTAGACGGTCAGCTGGGTCGCGGCCGAGGCCTGCAGGCTGAAGACGGCGGATACGGCAGCGGCAAGTGCGAGGGGCTTGAACATGATGCGGTTCCTATCAGTGTGGGCAGTCGGTCAATGGCCTGGCGCGCGCTGGCGCCAGGCCTGGGAGCGGCGCAGCAGGCCGCGTGAGGCAGCGGCCAGCAGCAATGAGGCGGCGGCGCTGGTGAGCAGGATCAGGGTGGACATGGCGGCAGCGCCGCCGACGTTGCCGGCATCGTCCATGTTCAGCACGGCGACGGCGGCGAGGATGGTGTCGGGGCTGTACAGGAAGATCGCCGCCGACACGGTGGTCATCGCCGAGACGAACAGGTAGCGGATGATGTCCAGCAGCGCCGGCAGGCAGATCGGCACGGTGACCCGCATGAAATGCTTGTACAGCGGCGCCTTGAGCGACAGCGCGGCGGCCTCGAACTCGCCGTCGAGCTGGCGCAGGGCGGTGGTGGCGGTCATCTGCGCGGTGGTCAGGTAGTGGGCGATGGTGCACACCACCAGCAGCGCCATGCTGCCGTAGAACACATGCAGCGGGTTGCCGTTGAGGTTGAAGAAGAACACGTAGCCCAGGCCCAGCACCAGGCCGGGCACCGCCATGGGAATGAAGCTGAGCAGGCGCAGCAGCTGGTTGAGCAGGCGCTGCCCCTGGGTCTTCTCCATCAGGTAGGCACCGGTGAAGATCACCACGCTGCCGATCAGCGCAGTGCAGATGGCCATGGTCACGCTGTTACGGTAGGCCAGCCAGCCGCCACCGGCGGTGTCCTCGAACATGTAGTGCTTGAGCGACAGCGACAGGTTGTATGGCCAGAACTTGACCAGCGACGAGTACACCGCCATGCCGATCACCGCCAGCAGTGCCGCGCACACCAGCAGCACGATGGCCAGGAAGCAGCCATCGCGCAGCCTGGACGGCTTGGGCTCGAACACCTGGGCGCGGCCGCTCATGGCCTCGCCCTGGCGGCGACGCAACCAGGCATCGACGGCGAAGCTGAGCAGCGCCGGCACCAGCAGCACCATGCCGATCAACGCGCCGCGACCGAACTGTTGCTGGCCGACCACCGCCTTGTAGGCTTCCAGGGCCAGCACCTGGTAATCCCCACCCACCACGACAGGCACGCCGAAGTCGGTGATGGTCAGGGTGAACACCAGGCAGAACGCGGCGAACACCGCCTGGCGCGTGGCCGGCCAGGTGATGCTGAAGAACGCCCGCGCTGGCCCCGCCCCCATGCTCGAGGCCGCATCGAACAGCCTTGCGTCGGCCAGCGACAGCGCCGAGAGCAGGATCATCAGGGCGTGGGGGAAGGTGTAGATGACCTCACCGAGGACGATGCCCCAGAAGCCGTAGATATTGTCGCTGAGCAGCCCGCGCAGCAGGCCCTGGTTGCCGAACAGGTAGACCAGCGCAATGGCCGGCAGCATCGACGGCGCCAGCAGCGGCAGCAGCGAGATGCCGCGCCACAGGCCCTTGGCCGGGATCAGCGTGCGTTGCAGGGCATAGGCGAACAGGTAGGCCAGCGGCACGACGATGGCGGCGACGGTGAAGGCCACCGACAGGCTGTTGCCGAGCAGCCAATGGAAGTTCTCGCTGGCGAACAGTTCACGGGCAGCTGGCAGGCCGCCGCCCTGCCCGGCTTCAGCGCTGAAGCCGCGCCAGAAGATCGCCAGCAGCGGTATCAGCACCGCCAACACCAGCAGGATCAGCAGCAGGCTCTTGCCACCGATCACGAACAGACGGTCCCCCAGGGCAACTCCACTGCGAGGTGCCGCCTTGGTGGAGGTGAGCGGCAGGGTCATGGGCGCTGCCATCTCAGGCAAACACCTGCAGGCTCTGCGGCGGCAGGGCCACCCAGATGTCCTGCGAACCCAGGCGCGGCATCGCCTCCGGCGCCAGCTCAGCGAGCAACGCATGGCCCGGGAAGGCCTTGAACTCGAAGCTCATGCGGCAGCGGTTGCCAAGGAAGGTGATCTCGCGGACCTTGGCCGGGAACAGGTTTTCCTCGTGTACCACCGGGTTGACGGTGATCGCCTCGGGTCGGCAGAACAACCGGCCGCTGCTGGCGCCAGCGGCGTTGGCCGCCAGGCGCATGTGCAGGCCGCCGACCAGGGCATGGCTGTCGCCGCTGCGCTGGAACGGCAGCCAGTTGCCCTGGCCGACGAACTCGGCGACGAACGGTGTGGCCGGCTGGTCGTAGATTTCCTGGGGCGTGGCGTACTGCTCGACCTGGCCGTTGTTCATCACGGCGATGCGGTCGGCCATCAGCATGGCCTCGTCCTGGTTGTGGGTGACCATCAGCGTGGTGATGCCCAGCTGGCGCTGCAGTTGGCGCAGCTCGGTGCACAGGTGCTCGCGCACGCGGGCGTCCAGCGCCGACATCGGCTCGTCGAGCAGCAGCAGCGACGGCGAAGGCGCCAGGGCGCGGGCCAGGGCCACGCGCTGTTGCTGACCGCCGGAGAGTTGGCCGGGGTACTTCTTTTCACTGCCCGTCAGGCCGACCAGTTCGAGCATCTCGCCGACCCGCTGGCGCGACGCCTCGCGGTTGCTGCCGGTCAGGCCGTAGGCGATGTTGGCTTCGACGGTGAGGTTGGGGAACAAGGCGTAGGACTGGAACAGGATGCCGTAGTCGCGGGCCTGGGGTGGCAATTCGGAAATGTCGCGGTCACCGATGTACAGGGTGCCGCGGTCCTGGCGTTCGAGACCGGCGATGCAGCGCAGCAGGGTGGTCTTGCCGCAGCCCGACGGGCCGAGCAGGCACACCAGTTCGCCGGCGGCGATGTCGAGGGAGACGTCGTTGAGCGCGGTGAAGGCGCCGAAGCGCTTGTGGATACCGCGCACTTTCATCTGTGCGCCTGGGGTGGCGTTGTTCATGGCAAGGCCTCATCGAAGAGATGGGGCCATGCTAGGAGGGCTGTGAGACGGTTGTGTGGCGAGGGGGCAAAAACGGGTGATAGTGGTATTGGTGATTTTTTGTAGCGGCCATCCGCTTTTCAGCCGTTGACCGAACAAAAAAGGGAGGCCACCAGGGCCTCCCTCCTTCAGGACGCAGTGAAACTCAGAACAGTACGCGGGAACGAATGGTGCCCTTCACGTGCTGCAGTTTCTCCTGGGCCAGGTCCGAGTACTCGGCGTCAACGTCGATGACCACGTAACCCACTTTCTCGTTGGTCTGCAGGAACTGACCGGAGATGTTGATTGCGTTCTCGGCGAATACTTTGTTGATCTCGCTGAGCACGCCCGGGATGTTTTCGTGGATGTGCAGCAGGCGGTGCTTGCCAGGGTGCGCCGGCAGGGCCACTTCCGGGAAGTTGACCGACGACACGGAGGTGCCGTTGTCGCTGTACTTGACCAGTTTCTCGGCCACTTCCAGGCCGATGTTGGCCTGGGCCTCGGCGGTGGAACCACCGATGTGCGGGGTCAGGATCACGTTGTCCAGGCCGCGCAGCGGGCTTTCGAACTCTTCGTCGTTGGAGCGCGGCTCGACCGGGAACACGTCGATCGCGGCGCCGATCAGGTGCTTGTCCTTGATCGCGGCGGCCAGGTGGTCCAGCTCGACCACGGTGCCACGGGCGGCGTTGATCAGGATCGAGCCCTTCTTCATCGCGCGGATTTCCTTCTCGCCGATCATCCACTGGGTGGACGGCAGCTCAGGTACATGCAGCGAGACGATGTCGGCCAGGCCCAGCAGCTCGTGCAGGCTGGTGACCTGGGTGGCGTTGCCCAGCGGCAGCTTGGTCAGCGGGTCGAAGAAGTACACCTGCATGCCCAGGCTCTCGGCCAGGACCGACAGCTGGGTGCCGATCGAGCCGTAGCCGACGATGCCCAGCTTCTTGCCACGGATCTCGAAGGAGTTGGCCGCGCTCTTGATCCAGCCGCCACGGTGGCAGGAAGCGTTCTTCTCGGGGATGCCGCGCAGCAGCAGGATGGCTTCGGCCAGCACCAGCTCGGCCACCGAACGGGTGTTCGAGTAGGGGGCGTTGAACACGGCGATACCGCGCTCGCGGGCCGCTTCCAGGTCGACCTGGTTGGTGCCGATGCAGAAACAGCCGACCGCGACCAGTTTCTTCGCGCAGTCGAAGATCTCTTCGGTCAGTTGGGTGCGCGAACGGATCCCGATGAAGTGGGCATCGGCGATCTTTTCCTTCAGCTCGGCTTCCGGCAGCGAACCAGTGAGGTATTCGATGTTGGTGTAGCCGGCAGCCTTGAGGGTATCGACCGCGTTCTGGTGCACACCTTCAAGAAGAAGGAACCTGATCTTGCTCTTGTCGAGAGAAGTCTTGCTCATCTGCGTAAACCTGTATCCCGGAGAAAAATGGCGAGGAGAGTGGAGCGGCGCGGCGTCGGCCTTAGCACGAACAGCGGGAGGGCTATGCTAGCATACGCGACACAACCTGAGCTTATCCCGACAGGTGAAGCGTGCTCAGGGTGACTATGAATAAGTCGAGAGTTCCAGCGATGACCCAGTCTGCGGTAATTGATGAGCTGATGACCCTGGTCGACCCTGGCAAGGTCCTCACCGACCCGGCCTCGCTCGAGGCCTACGGCAAGGACTGGACCAAGCACTACCCGCCGGCGCCAAGCGCCATCGTCTTCCCCAAGTCCGTCGAGCAAGTACAGGCCATCGTGCGCTGGGCCAACCGGCACAAGGTCGCCCTGGTGCCGTCGGGCGGACGAACCGGGCTGTCGGGCGCCGCCGTTGCCGCCCATGGCGAGGTGGTGGTGGCCTTCGACTACATGAACCAGATCCTCGCTTTCAACGAGTTCGATCGTACCGTGGTCTGCCAGCCAGGAGTCGTCACCCGCCAGTTGCAGCAGTTCGCCGAGGACCAGGGCCTCTATTACCCGGTGGACTTCGCCTCGAGCGGCTCCAGCCAGATCGGCGGCAATATCGGTACCAACGCCGGCGGGATCAAGGTGATCCGCTACGGCATGACCCGCAACTGGGTGGCCGGGCTGAAGGTGGTCACCGGCAAGGGCGAACTGCTCGAGCTGAACAAGGACCTGATCAAGAACGCCACCGGCTACGACCTGCGCCAGTTGTTCATCGGCGCCGAAGGCACCCTGGGCTTCGTGGTCGAGGCGACCATGCGCCTGGACCGCGCGCCGCGCAACCTCACCGCCATGGTGCTGGGCACGCCCGACTTCGACGCGATCATGCCGGTGCTGCACGCCTTCCAGGGCAAGCTCGACCTGACAGCCTTCGAGTTCTTTTCCGACAAGGGCCTGGCCAGGATCCTCGCCCGGGGCGATGTGCCCGCGCCGTTCGAAACCGACTGCCCGTTCTATGCCCTGCTGGAGTTCGAAGCCAGCACCGAGGAGGTGGCCAACGAAGCCCTGGCCACCTTCGAGCACTGCGTGGAGCAGGGCTGGGTGCTGGACGGGGTGATGAGCCAGAGCGAGACCCAGCTGAAGAACCTGTGGAAGCTGCGCGAGTACCTGTCCGAGACCATCTCGCACTGGACGCCGTACAAGAACGACATCTCGGTCACCGTGTCGAAGGTGCCGGCCTTCCTGCGCGATATCGACGCCATCGTCGGCGAGCATTACCCGGACTACGAAGTGGTCTGGTACGGCCATATCGGCGACGGCAACCTGCACCTGAACATCCTCAAGCCCGACCACATGACCAAGGACGACTTCTTCGCCTCCTGCGCCAAGGTCAACAAGTGGGTGTTCGAGATCGTCGAACGCTACAACGGCTCGATCTCCGCCGAGCACGGCGTGGGCATGACCAAGCGCGACTACCTCGGCTACAGCCGCTCGCCGGAGGAAATCGCCTGCATGAAGGCGATCAAGGCAGTGTTCGACCCTAACGGCATCATGAATCCGGGTAAGATCTTCGCTCCCGAATAAAAAGCAGTATTCACAGGAGTCGGCCATGAGTTACCAGCACCAGTACGTAGACGGCACGCGCATCCACTTCCCGCTGGGCAAGGTGGTGTGCATCGGCCGCAACTACGCCGAGCATGCCAAGGAACTGGACAACCCCATCCCCAGCGAGCCGCTGCTGTTCATCAAGCCCGGCAGCTGCGTGGTGCCCCTGGAAGGCGGCTTCAAGATCCCGACCGAGCGCGGTTCGGTGCACTACGAGGCAGAGATCGCCGTGCTGCTGGGCAAGCCCCTGTCCACCCACCCTTCCGAGGAAGAGGTGCTCGACGCCATCTCCGGCTTTGCCCCGGCGCTGGACCTGACCCTGCGCGACGTGCAGGCAAAGCTGAAGGAAAAGGGCCTGCCCTGGGAACTGGCCAAGAGCTTCGATGGTGCCTGCGTACTGCCGCCGTTCGTGTCGGCCGGCACCTTCGAGGACCTGACCGACATCGGCATTCGCCTGACCATCAACGGCGAGGTGCGCCAGGACGGTAACAGCGCGCTGATGCTCAACCCGATTGTGCCGATGATCCAGCACATGGCGGCAAACTTCTCCCTGCAGGCCGGCGATGTCATCCTCACCGGCACCCCGGCGGGCGTGGGACCGTTCAATGTGGGCGATGAGCTGGTGCTGGAACTTCCGGGTGCAAGCCGGTTCGAAGGCCGGGTGCTTTGACTCCGGGCGACGACGGTGCAATGCCGTCGTCGCTGACTGTGCCGGTGGGATTTGTCGTTTTTTTCACAATTGATCCGGATAATTCGCTGTTTCACGTTCCTTTGCCCGCCGTGGCGAGCACGCTACCGCCTACTTCCAGGATCCCTGTCCGATGACCAATCCCCCTAGCGCATCCCTTCCGCCAAAGCGACGCATGCTCACACGCTGGTCGCTGTGGCTGCTTGCGCTGGCGATCATCGCCTATGGCCTGACGGTGGCCATGCACTGGGATGACCGTGGCCTGCTGTGGATAAAGGAAGGCTTTGAAAGCCAGGCCGAGCGCCAGGAAAGCATCTGGCTGCCGGATTATGTGGCCGACATCGACGCCAAGCCATTGCCGGGCATGGAGCGTGACGAGGCCTCGGACCTCGCATTCAACCCACACACCCGGACGTTGTTCTCGGTCATGGGCAAGCACCCGTTCCTGGTCGAGCTCACCCTTGACGGTGATGTGTTGCGCAAGATTCCGCTGGTAGGCTGGTCCAATCCGGAAGGCGTGGCGGTGCTCGAGGACGGCCAGATCGGCATCGTCGATGAGCGCAGGCACGACCTGACGCTGGTCAAGGTGAACCCCGACACCACATCCCTTGATCGCGCCGACTACCAGCCATACGACCTTGGCGAGACCGAAGACAGCAACAAGGGCTACGAGGCCATTGCCTGGGACCTGATGCGCCAGCGCCTGGTCATCGGCGCGGAGCGGCCGCCCAGGCTGTTCATCTGGAGCACCGATGGCCGCGGTCCGCTCAAGGGTGAAAAACAACCGCTGCCGAACGACGAACTGGACCTGCGCAACCTCTCCGCCCTGGCCATCGACCCCCGCACCGGGCATCTGCTGGCACTGTCGGCGGACTCCAACATGCTCCTCGAGCTGGACGAGAAAGGCGAGCAGGTCAGTTTCATGACCCTGCTGGGTGGTTTCAACGGCCTGGGTGACACCATCCCCCGGGCTGAAGGCGTGGCGATGGATGACCAGGGCAACCTGTACATCGTCAGCGAGCCCAATCTGTTCTATCGCTTCAGAAAGCACTGATCATTCAGATATTTCTGGTGATGGCATTAAGCTTTGCTTCAGTTGATAGTGGTTAGATACGTGCTCCTTTCGCCGAGTCCGACCCCATGCGCCGCCACCTTCGCTTGATCCTCGCCTTCATCGTGCTTGTTGCCCTGCTCGTCCTGGGCGCCGCCGGGCATGAGTTCCGCCTGTTCGAGCGGGGCTGGTTCAACCTCAAGACCTGGTGGCAGCCGGCCGAGCAAAGCATCGGCCTGGATCGCTATCAGGTGGCGATCGAAGCGCAACCCATCGACGGGCTGGACGACGACCTCTCGGCGCTGACCTACGACCCCGACCGCAAGAGCCTGTTCACCGTCACCAATGCCCGCTCGGAGCTGATCGAGCTGTCGCTGGACGGCCGCATCCTGCGCCGCGTGCCGCTGACCGGCTTCGGCGATCCCGAGGCGGTGGAGTACGTGGGTCCCAACAGCTACGTGATCACCGACGAGCGCCAGCAGCGGCTGATTCGCGTGCGCCTTGACGATGACACCCTGTTCCTTGACGCCAGCGATGCCGAACAACTGTCCCTCGGTATCGGCCTCAATGGCAACAAGGGGTTCGAAGGGTTGGCCTACGACTCGGCAGGCAAGCGCTTGTTCGTGGCCAAGGAACGCGACCCAATGATGATCTACGAGGTGCACGGCTTTCCCCATGACAACCCCGACAAGCCCTATGCAGTACATGTGGTGCAGGACCGCAAGCGCGACCGGCGGCTGTTCGTGAGGGACCTGTCGAGCCTGCAGTTCGACGAACGCAGCGGGCACCTGCTGGCGCTGTCGGACGAGTCGCGGTTGGTGCTGGAGCTGGATGTGAAGGGCAGGCCGCTGAGCACGCTGTCGCTGCGCAAGGGATTCCAGGGCTTGAAACAGACGGTGCCGCAGGCGGAAGGGATTGCGATGGACGACGCCGGGACCATCTACCTGGTCAGTGAACCGAACCTGTTCTATGTGTTCAGGCAGCCGGCTGATTGATTGCCTGGGCTGGCGCTATCGCGGGGCAAGCCCGCTCCCACGGTGGGAGCGAGCTTGCCCCGCGATGAGGATTACTCGGCCTTGAGGGTTTTCACGCCTTCAGCGGTCCCCAGCAACAGCACATCCGCCGGACGCGCCGCGAACAGACCATTGGTGACCACGCCGACAATGGCGTTGATCTGGCTTTCCAGCTCCACCGGGTTGGTGATCTGCAAGTTGTGCACATCCAGGATGACGTTGCCGTTGTCGGTCACCACGCCTTCACGATAGACCGGGTCGCCGCCCAGCTTGACCAGCTGGCGCGCCACGTGGCTGCGGGCCATCGGAATCACCTCGACCGGCAGCGGGAAGGCGCCCAGCACCGGCACCAGCTTGCTGGCGTCGGCAATGCAGATGAAGGTCTTGGCCACCGCCGCGACGATCTTCTCGCGGGTCAGGGCCGCGCCACCGCCCTTGATCAGATTGAGGTGGGCGTCGCTCTCGTCGGCGCCGTCGACGTAGAACTCCAACTCGCTGACACTGTTCAGCTCGTAGACCGGGATGCCATGGCCCTTCAGGCGCTGAGCGGTGGCTTCGGAGCTGGCGACGGCACCGTCGAAGGCGGTCTTGTGCTGGGCCAGGGCGTCGATGAAGAAATTGGCGGTCGAACCGGTACCGACGCCGACGACGCTTTTCTCATCCAGTTTCGGCAGGATGAGATCGACGGCGGCCTGGGCGACAGCCTGTTTGAGTTGGTCCTGGGTCATGCGGGCTCCGGAAGGGGCTGGGCGGATTTCAAAGTTGCCTAGTATAACGGCTCCGGCGGCTTTGCTGTGGTCGCCCGACGTGGCGCTGCGGTAGACTCCCAGCCCTTGTCCCGCGGCCCAGTGATGCTTTCCGATGCTCGAACAGTACGTCAAGAAGATCCTCACCTCGCGCGTCTACGACGTTGCCGTCGAAACCCCGTTGCACAGCGCCGGGCAGTTGAGCAAGCGCCTGGGCAACACGGTGCTGCTCAAGCGCGAGGACCTGCAGCCGGTGTTCTCGTTCAAGATCCGCGGGGCCTACAACAAACTCGCGCAACTGAGCGCCGAGGAACTGGCCCGCGGCGTGGTCACCGCCTCCGCCGGCAACCACGCCCAAGGCCTGGCCCTGGCGGCGCGGGAGCTGGGGATCAAGGCGACCATCGTCATGCCCAAGACCACCCCCGAGATCAAGATCGAAGGCGTGCGTTCCCGGGGCGGCAAGGTGGTGCTGCACGGTGACACCTTCCCCGAGGCGCTGGCCTACTCGCTGAAGCTGGTGGAAGAGAAGGGCTTCGTCTACATCCACCCCTACGACGATCCGCACACCATCGCCGGACAAGGCACGGTGGCCATGGAGATCCTGCGCCAGCACCCGGGCCAACTGGACGCGATCTTCGTGCCGGTCGGCGGCGGCGGGCTGATTGCCGGGATCGCGGCGTACGTGAAGTACCTGCGCCCCGAGATCAAGGTGATCGGCGTCGAACCGGACGACTCAAACTGCCTGCAGGCCGCCATGGACGCGGGCGAGCGCGTGGTGTTGCCGCAGGTCGGGCTGTTCGCCGACGGCGTGGCGGTGGCGCAGATCGGCCAGCATACCTTCGATATCTGCCGCCACCATGTGGACGAGGTGATCACCGTCAGCACCGACGAGATCTGCGCGGCGATCAAGGATATCTACGACGATACCCGCTCGATCACCGAACCTGCCGGAGCTTTGGGCGTGGCCGGCATCAAGAAGTACGTCGAGCTCAAGGGCGTTGCCGGGCAGACCCTGGTGGCCATCGACTCGGGCGCCAACGTCAATTTCGACCGCCTGCGCCATGTGGCCGAGCGCGCCGAACTGGGCGAGAAGCGCGAGGCGATCATCGCCGTGACCATCCCGGAACGCCCTGGCAGCTTCAAGGCCTTCTGCGAGGCCATCGGCAAGCGCCAGATCACCGAATTCAACTACCGCAAGCACACCTCGGACGAGGCGCATATCTTCGTCGGCGTGCAGACCCACCCTGAAACGGACCCGCGCGCGGCGTTGGTCCAGCAGTTGACCAAACAAGGCTTCCCGGTTACCGACCTGACCGACAATGAACTGGCCAAGCTGCACATCCGCCACATGGTCGGCGGCCACTCGGCCGGGGCCAGCGACGAGATGGTGCTGCGCTTCGAGTTTCCCGAGCGGCCGGGCGCGCTGTTCAACTTCCTCAACAAGCTGGGCGGGCGCTGGAACATCTCGATGTTCCACTACCGCAACCACGGCGCCGCCGATGGCCGGGTGGTCGCAGGCCTGCAGGTGCCGGAGGAGGAGCGCCACCTGGTGCCGGCGGCGCTGGCCAAGATCGGCTATCCGTACTGGGACGAGACCGAGAACCCGGCCTACCAGCTATTCTTGGGCTGAACACGCCACACTGACCTCGCGGGAGCGGCGGTGCGCCGATGCGACTTGCCCCGCGACGAGGGCATCAGCAAGAAGGACGATCACGAAATGGAACACCTGACCACCCTCAAGACCCTGCATATCCTCGCCACCGCCCTGCTATTGCTGGGCGCCCTGGGCCTGGCGACCTGGACTGTTCGCGCCCGCCGCCAGGGCGATACCGAGGCCTATGGCAAGCTGTTGCGCCGACCACTGGTGTTCGTCTGGCTGCTGATGGGGCTGTGCCTGGTGAGCATGCCATTCACCGGCTGGTGGCTGGTGCACCTGGTCGGCTGGCCGCTGGGGCAGACCTGGGTACTGGCGTCCAGCGTCATCTATACGCTCGGCGCGTTTGCCGTGTGGTGGCTGGTGGTGCGCCTGAACCGACTGCGCAAGGCTGAAACCGTGGGTTTGAAGTTCACCTTGGCGTTGGCGGTGTTCAGTGGCGTCTGCTTCCTGTCCATTGCAGGCCTGATGGGCGCCAAGCCGATCTGAAGCATCGCGGGGCAAGCCCGCTCCCACGCCAGATCGGGTTGCGCCCAAGATATTGGACATCAATCCAACGCCCGGAAGCAGTTCAGATCGTGGGAGCGGGCTTGCCCCGCGATCAGGCCTTCAATTGCGCAACGAAATAACCGGCCACCCACGCCGCTCGGCCTCGACCCGCAACCTCGGATCCGGATCCACTGCCACCGGGTTCGCCACCACCTCCAGCAACGGCACATCGTTCAGCGAGTCGCTGTAGAAGTAGCTGTCTTCCAGGTCGAACCCGTTCTCCAGCATCCAGCGCGCAAGCCGCGTCACCTTGCCTTCACGGAAACAGGGTATATCGGTACTGCGCCCGGTATAGCGCCCGTCCTGCGTTTCGCATTCGGTCGCCAACAAGGTACGCACGCCCAGGCGGCGGGCGATCGGCGCGGTGACGAAGCGGTTGGTGGCGGTGATGATCACCAGTTGGTCGCCCGCCTCGCGGTGCTGCTGCAGCAACGCCAGGGCCCTGGGCAGGATGATCGGCTCGATGCAGTCGCGCATGAACTCGCGGTGCCACTGCTCCAGTTGCGCAGGCTCGCTGGCCGCGAGGATCTCCATGGAAAAGGCCAGGTAGGCCTGCATGTCCAGGGTACCGTTGAGGTAGTCCTGGTAGAAGGCGTCGTTGCGTTGCTTGTAGGCGATCGGGTCGAGAATGCCCCGCTCGCACAGGTAGTCACCCCAGGCGTGGTCGCTGTCGCCACCGAGGAGGGTATTGTCCAGGTCGAATAAAGCCAGGCGCATCGCGGTCACTCGCATCAGCCACGGAAGAGTCCCGCAGAATACGGAGTTTTCACCTCGCTGCACATAAGCTTGGCGGGCGCGTTGCTGCGCGCTCGGGCTTTGTGGAACAATGCGTTGACATGCGTTTGCGAGGTTGCTGCCGTGATCGACCCGGATGGTTTTCGCCCCAATGTCGGGATCATTCTCACGAATGATGCCGGGCAGGTGCTATGGGCTCGGCGGATCAACCAGGATGCCTGGCAGTTTCCCCAGGGTGGCATCAACCCTGACGAGACGCCGGAAGATGCCCTGTACCGCGAGCTGAACGAAGAAGTGGGCCTGGAACGCCAGGACGTGGAAATTCTTGCCTGCACCCGTGGCTGGTTGCGTTATCGTTTACCCCAGCGCCTGGTGCGCACCCACAGCCAGCCGCTGTGCATCGGCCAGAAACAGAAGTGGTTCCTGCTACGCCTGGTGAGCAATGAGCAACGGGTGCGCATGGACCTCACCGGCAAACCGGAATTCGATGGCTGGCGCTGGGTCAGCTACTGGTATCCGCTTGGCCAGGTGGTGACATTCAAGCGCGAGGTATACCGCCGCGCCCTGAAAGAGCTAGCCCCGCGCCTGCTGACGCGCGACTGACGACGGAGTCCGACCCCGAGCCATGCTCAATACGCTGCGCAAGATCGTCCAGGAAGTGAACTCCGCCAAAGATCTCAAGACGGCGTTGGGTATCATTGTCTTGCGCGTCAAGGAGGCGATGGGCAGCCAGGTCTGCTCGGTCTACCTGCTCGACCCGGACAGCAACCGCTTCGTGCTGATGGCCTCCGAGGGCCTGAACAAGCGCTCCATCGGCAAGGTCAGCATGGCCCCCAACGAGGGCCTGGTCGGCCTGGTCGGTACCCGCGAGGAGCCGCTGAACCTCGAGAACGCCGCCGACCACCCGCGCTACCGCTACTTCGCCGAGACCGGCGAAGAGAAATTCGCCTCCTTCCTCGGTGCGCCGATCATCCACCACCGCCGCGTGGTGGGGGTACTGGTCATCCAGCAGAAGGAGCGCCGCCAGTTCGACGAGGGCGAAGAGGCCTTCCTGGTCACCATGAGCGCCCAGCTCGCCGGGGTTATCGCCCACGCCGAGGCGACCGGCTCGATCCGCGGCCTGGGCCGCCAGGGCAAGGGCATCCAGGAGGCCCGCTTCGTCGGCGTGCCAGGCTCCCCGGGCGCCGCCGTCGGCCGATCGGTGGTGATGTTGCCGCCCGCCGACCTCGAGGTAGTGCCGGACCGCACCGTCGAGGACATCGACAACGAACTCAAGCTGTTCAACAACGCCCTCGAAGGTGTGCGCGAGGACATGCGCAAGCTGTCGGCCAAGCTCGCCACCCAGCTGCGCCCCGAAGAACGCGCGTTGTTCGATGTATACCTGATGATGCTCGAGGACGCCGCCCTCGGTGGCGAAGTGGTCGAGGTCATCAAGACCGGCCAGTGGGCCCAGGGCGCCCTGCGCCAGGTGGTCGGCGAGCACGTCAACCGCTTCGAGCTGATGGACGACGACTACCTTCGCGAGCGCGCCTCGGACGTCAAGGACCTGGGCCGACGCCTGCTGGCGTACCTGCAGGAAGCCCGTTCACAATCGTTGGTCTACCAGGACAACACCATCCTCGTCAGCGAGGAGCTGACCCCCGCCATGCTCGGCGAGGTGCCGGAAGGCAAGCTGGTGGGCCTGGTTTCGGTGCTGGGCTCGGGCAACTCCCATGTGGCGATTCTTGCCCGTGCCATGGGCATCCCGACCGTCATGGGCGTGGTCGACCTGCCGTACTCGAAGGCCGACGGCATCGAGATGATCGTCGACGGCTACAAGGGCGAGGTGTTCACCAACCCCGGCGAGGTACTGCGCAAGCAGTACAGCGATGTGGTCGAGGAGGAGCGCCAGTTGGCACGTGGCCTCGACGCCCTGCGCGAGCTGCCGTGCATCACTCCGGACGGCCACCGCATGCCGCTGTGGGTCAACACCGGCCTGCTCGCCGACGTGGCCCGCGCCCAGCAGCGCGGCGCCGAGGGCGTCGGCCTGTACCGCACCGAAGTGCCATTCATGATCAACCAGCGCTTCCCCAGCGAGAAGGAACAGCTGGCGATCTACCGCGAGCAGCTGCAGGCGTTCCACCCGCTGCCGGTGACCATGCGCAGCCTCGACATCGGCGGCGACAAGTCGCTGTCGTACTTCCCCATCAAGGAAGAAAACCCGTTCCTCGGCTGGCGCGGCATCCGCGTCACCCTCGATCACCCGGAAATCTTCCTGGTGCAGACCCGCGCCATGCTCAAGGCCAGCGAGGGCCTGAACAACCTGCGCATCTTGCTGCCGATGATTTCCGGCATCCACGAGCTGGAAGAAGCCCAGCACCTCATCCACCGCGCCTGGGGCGAGGTGCGCGACGAGGGCACCGACGTGCCGATGCCGCCGGTGGGGGTGATGGTGGAGATTCCCGCCGCCGTGTACCAGACCCGCGAGCTGGCGCGCCAGGTGGACTTCCTTTCGGTCGGTTCCAACGACCTGACCCAGTACCTGCTGGCGGTCGATCGCAACAACCCGCGGGTCGCCGACCTGTACGACTACCTGCACCCGGCGGTGCTGCAGGCCCTGCAGACCGTGGTCAGCGTTGCCCACGAGGAAGGCAAGCCGGTGAGCATCTGCGGCGAGATGGCCGGCGACCCGGCTGCGGCGATCCTGCTGATGGCCATGGGCTTTGACAGCCTGTCGATGAACGCCACCAACCTGCCGAAAGTGAAGTGGATGCTGCGCCAGATCAACCTGGGCAAGGCCAAGGAGCTCTTGGCCGACGCCATGAGCCATGACAACCCGCAGGTTATCCACAGCTCGCTGCAACTGGCGCTGAAGAATCTTGGCCTGGCGCGGATGATCGGGCCGAACAAGACCCTTTGATCGTCTGTACCGGCCTGATCGCGGGGCAAGCCCCGCGATCAGGCTGGACTCACACCTCTAGGCTGATCTCGCCCAGATGCCCACCAAACGGCCCGAAACTGCGCTCGACCATCCGCCGACGCCCCTGGTCATCGACGATCAGCACCGTGCTCGCCCGCGTCCCATAGTTCTGGCTGGCGATGAACACGCTCGACAGCAACCGCTCGGTGGCTAGCCCCACGCCGGTCTCCGGCAATTCGCCGTCTGGCGCGGGCTGCACATCGCCCAGCAGGGCCAATAGCCGTTGCGGATCAGCGGCCTCGAGCAATCCCTCAAGCCCACTGCGCGCCTTGACCAGCTTCGGCCACGGCGTATCCAGCCCGGCATTCGAAAGCCCGTAGATACCAGGTTCCAGCAGGCGCGGCGCGGCCTCGCGGGCATGCAGGTAGCCCAGCCGCCCGCCATCGCCCACCAGCAGGTTGAACCCCGAGTACTGCCCGCTGCGGCTGGCCACTTGGTCCAGATAGGCCTCGACCCCCAGCTCGCCCTGCAGGTACGCCGCCACCAGCTCGCCCCGTGAGCGCGGCCCCAGCGGCTGGCGCGGGTCACGGATGTTGGTCAGCGCCGCGAAGCGCCCGTTCGGCCCCACGCCAAGCCAGGTTCCGCCGGCCTCCAGGTCACGCCCGGCATGCACCCCCGGTGCATCCTCCCAGGCTGCCAGGGCCTGGGTCGGTCGGGCGTAGAACTCGTCGCGGTTGGCCGCGACGATCAGCGGCCGGACTGTCCCCGGCCGCCAGGCGAATACGATCAGGCACATAGGTTGTCCCCTGTGTTTTCGGCCACTCTACCCGCGCCGCCGACCGCTATCCATCATCTGACACAGAGTTCACTAGAGCGCCGGGCGCGGCTTCCGTTACCATGCCGGATTGTTTTCCACTGGGGCCACGAATGGAATTCGCTCTCTATCTGCTGTTGGGCGCCTGTGCCGGCGTGCTGGCCGGGCTGTTCGGTGTCGGTGGCGGCATCATCATCGTGCCGGTGCTGGTGTTCAGTTTCACCCTGCAGGGCTTCGACCCTTCGGTGCTGACCCACCTGGCGGTCGGCACGTCGTTGGCGACCATCGTCTTCACTTCGATCAATGCCGTGCGCGAGCACCAGCGCAAGGGCGCGGTGCAGTGGCCGATCTTCGCCTGGATGACCGTGGGCATCCTGCTCGGCGCGCTGGTCGGGGCCAAGACCGCCTCGCTGATCCAGGGCCCGATGCTGCAGAAGATCATCGGCGTGTTTGCCCTGGTGATCGCCGCGCAGATGGCCCTGGACCTCAAGCCCAAGGCCAGCCGCGGCATCCCCGGCAAGCCCGGATTGACCGCCGCAGGCGGGGTGATCGGCTGGGCCTCGGCCATTTTCGGCATCGGCGGCGGCTCGCTGACCGTGCCGTTCCTCACCTGGCGCAGCCTGCCCATGCAGCAGGCAGTGGCGACGTCGTCGGCCTGCGGCCTGCCGATCGCCCTGGCCAGCGCCCTGGGCTTCATCTGGCTGGGCTGGCATGAGGAACACCTGCCGGCCCACAGCCTGGGCTACGTCTACCTTCCGGCGCTGGTCGGCATCGCTGCCACCAGCATGTTCTTCGCCCGCTACGGCGCGCGTCTGGCGCACAAGCTGTCGCCGCGTGTGCTCAAGCGCCTGTTCGCCGCGCTGCTGTTCTGCGTCGGACTCAGCTTCCTTATCTGAACCTAGAGGAAAGACAATGCTGCCTTACCCGCAGATCGACCCCGTGGCCGTGGCCCTCGGTCCACTGAAAATCCACTGGTACGGCCTGATGTACCTGATCGGCATCGGCGGCGCCTGGTTGCTGGCCTCGCGCCGGTTGAACCGCTTCGACCCGACCTGGAGCCGCGAGAAACTCTCCGACCTGGTGTTCTGGCTGTCGATGGGGGTGATCGTCGGCGGGCGCCTGGGCTATGTGCTGTTCTACGACCTGCACCAGTACCTGGCCAACCCGACGCTGATCTTCGAGGTGTGGAAGGGCGGCATGTCGTTCCACGGCGGTTTCATCGGCGTGATGCTGGCCGCGCTGTGGTTCGGCAAGCGCAACAACAAGTCGTTCTTCGAGCTGATGGACTTCGTCGCGCCGCTGGTGCCGATAGGCCTGGGCGCCGGGCGCATCGGCAACTTCATCAACGCCGAACTGTGGGGCAAGGCCACCGACGTGCCGTGGGCGATGATCTTCCCGCCGTTCAGCGACCCGGCCCAGTTGCCGCGTCACCCGTCGCAGCTGTATCAGTTCGCCCTCGAAGGTGTGGCATTATTCGTCATTCTCTGGCTGTACTCGCGCAAGCCGCGCCCGACCATGGCCGTTTCCGGCATGTTCGCGCTGTTCTACGGCATCTTCCGCTTCATCGTGGAATTCGTGCGGGTACCCGACGCCCAGCTGGGCTACATCGCCTTCGGCTGGTTGACCATGGGTCAGTTGCTCTGCGTACCGATGATTCTCGGCGGCATCTTCCTGATCTGGTGGGCCTACAACCGTAAACCGTCGGCCAAGGCCACCGTCTGATTTCCACGGCAGGGGCGATCCCCCTGCCGTTCTTGCTACAGGTAAGCCATGAAACAGTATCTAGATCTGGTCCGTGACGTCATCGACAACGGCACGCTGCAGGAAAACCGCACCGGCATCCGCACCATCAGCCTGCCGGGCGCCATGCTCAAGTTCGACCTGCAGAAGGGCTTCCCGGCCATCACCACGCGCAAGCTGGCGTTCAAGTCGGCGATCGGCGAGATGGTGGGCTTTTTGCGCGGCGTGAAGAACGCCGGCGAGTTCCGCGAGCTGGGCTGCAAGGTCTGGGACCAGAACGCCAACGAGAACGCCCAGTGGCTGGCCAACCCGTTCCGCCAGGGCCATGACGACCTCGGCGAGATCTACGGCGTGCAATGGCGCCAGTGGCCGGGCTACAAGCGCATCCCGCTGAGCAACCCGGCGGCCATCGAGATGGCCGAGCAGGCAGGTTTTCGTCGCATCGCCCAGGACGAAGAGGACGGCCAGGCGTTCGTCATCCTGTACAAGGCCATCGACCAGGTGCGCCAGTGTCTGGACACCATCGCCAACGACCCGGGCAGCCGCCGCATCCTGTTCCACGGCTGGAACTGCGCCCAGTTGGATGAAATGGCCCTGCCCCCGTGCCACCTGCTGTACCAGTTCCACCCGAATGTCGAGACCAAGGAAATTTCCCTTACCCTCTACATCCGCTCCAACGACCTGGGCCTGGGCACGCCGTTCAACCTCACCGAAGGCGCGGCGCTGCTGTCGCTGTTCGGCCGCCTGACCGGCTACACCCCGCGCTGGTTCACCTACTTCATCGGCGATGCCCATGTGTACGAGAACCACCTGGACATGCTCAATGAGCAGATGAAGCGTGAGCCTTTGGCGGCACCGAAGCTGGTGATCAGCGACCGCGTGCCGGCCTTCGCCGAGACCGGCAGGTACGAGCCGGAGTGGCTGGAGAAGATCGAGCCGAGCGACTTCTGGCTGGAAGGCTATGAGCACCATGCGCCGATGACGGCGCCGATGGCGGTGTAGCTTTTCAGATTGCCGGGGCTGCCTTGCAGCCCATCGCGACACAAGGCCGCTCCCACAGGTAGGCTGCAGAACCTGAAACTGCGCTGTACCTGTGGGAGCGGCCTTGTGTCGCGAAAGGGGTGCGCAGCGCCCCCAGTACTTTCAATGCCCGTGGCTTCTGCCCACATGCGTATGCTCTATCTCCGGCACCGTCACCGCCCCATTGGTTTCCAGCTGCTGCAGAATCGCGCACTCCGCCCCCTGCGCATTGCATTGCAGGCGCAACTCCACCAGCTGCGCCTGCAGCGCCACCAGCCCGTCGATCCTCGCCTGCACATGCTCGATATGCTCGTCGATCAGCGCGTTGACGCTGCCGCATGAGCCGTCGGGGCTGTCGCGCAGGCTCAACAGGCTGCGGATTTCATCGAGGGTCATGTCCAGGGTGCGGCAGTTGCGGATGAAGGTCAGCCGCTCGACATGGGCCTGGGTGTAGAGCCGATAGTTGCCGTCGCTGCGGGCGGGCTCGGGCAGCAGTTGCTCGCGTTCGTAGTAGCGGATGGTCTCCACGGCGCAGTCGGTGGCCTTGGCCAGTTCTCCGATCTTCATGGCAAATCTCCAGCAAGGGGCTTGACCCTATAGTGGCTACAGGGTGTTCACTTGGCAACAACCCACTCTGCGGATAACTGCAGAGGCCAGTGCTCAGTTAAGGATGATTCCATGAACCAGCCTGTCAGCCCCGATCACAAGCATGACCACGCGCATGGCCATGAGCCCCACGCCCACAGTTGCTGCTCCAGCAAGGCTGCCCCGGCCCTGGTGCAACTGACCGAGAAGGCCAGCGCCCAGGCGCAGCTCAGCCGCTTTCGCATCGAGGCCATGGACTGCCCCACCGAACAGACCCTGATCCAGGACAAGCTGGGCAAGCTGGCCGGCATCGAGCAGTTGGAGTTCAACCTGATCAACCGGGTGCTTGGCGTGCGCCACACGCTGGCCGGCACCGCCGAGATCGAGCGGGCCATCGACAGCCTGGGCATGAAGGCCGAACCGCTGGCTGCCGAGGACGACGGCGCCGCCAGCGCGCCCCAGCCGAACAGGACCCGCTGGTGGCCGCTGGCACTGTCGGGTGTCGCGGCAATCGCCGCAGAAATCGTGCACTTCTCCGGCAAGGCGCCGGAGTGGGTGGTCGCCGCGCTGGCCCTGGCGGCGATCCTCGGCTGCGGCCTGGGCACCTACAAGAAGGGCTGGATCGCCCTGAAGAACCGCAACCTCAACATCAATGCCCTGATGAGCATTGCCGTGACTGGCGCCGTGCTGATCGGCCAGTGGCCGGAAGCGGCCATGGTCATGGTGCTGTTCACCATCGCCGAGCTGATCGAGGCGCGTTCGCTGGATCGCGCGCGCAATGCCATCGGCGGCTTGATGCAACTGGCGCCGGACCTGGCCACCGTACAACAGGCTGACGGCCAGTGGCGCGAACTCGATGTGCGCGAGGTATCGATCGGCGCCCTGGTGCGGGTACGTCCGGGCGAGCGTATCGGCCTGGATGGCGAGGTGGTCAGTGGCCAGTCCAGCGTCGACCAGGCGCCGATCACCGGCGAGAGCCTGCCGGTCGAGAAGGCCGTGGGCGACAAACTGTTCGCCGGCACCATCAACCAGGCCGGAGCGCTGGAGTACCGCGTCACCGCCGCCGCCGGCCAGTCGACCCTGGCGCGGATCATCAAGGCGGTCGAGGAGGCCCAGGGCGCCCGTGCGCCGACCCAGCGCTTCGTCGACCAGTTCTCGCGCATCTACACCCCGGTGGTGTTCGCCGTGGCCCTGGCCGTGGCGGTGATCCCACCGCTGTTCATGGCCGGCGCCTGGTTCGACTGGATCTACCGCGCCCTGGTGCTGCTGGTGGTGGCCTGCCCGTGCGCGCTGGTGATCTCGACCCCGGTGACCATCGTCAGCGGCCTGGCCGCGGCGGCGCGAAAGGGCATCCTGATCAAGGGCGGCGTGTACCTCGAAGGCGGGCGCAAGCTGGACTTCCTCGCCCTGGACAAGACCGGCACCATCACCCACGGCAAGCCGGTGCAGACCGACAGCAAGGTCCTCGACCCGCTGTTCGAAGGCCGAGCCCAGGCACTGGCCGCCAGCCTGGCCGCCCGCTCCGACCACCCGGTGTCCGGCGCCATCGCCCTGTTCGCCAAGGACCAGGGCCTGGCCTTGAGCGAGGTCACCGAGTTCGCCGCCTTGGCCGGTCGCGGTGTGCGCGGCGATATCGAGGGCCAGACCTACCATCTGGGCAACCATCGCCTGGTGGAAGAGCTCGGCCTGTGCTCCCCGCAGCTCGAGGCGCAACTGGATGTGCTCGAGCGCCAGGGCAAGACCGTGGTGCTGTTGCTCGACCGCTCCGGCCCGCTGGCGCTGTTCGCCGTGGCCGATACGGTCAAGGACAGCAGCCGCCAGGCCATCGCCGAACTGCACGAACTGGGCATCAAGACTGTCATGTTGACCGGCGACAATCCCCACACCGCCCAGGCCATCGCCGCCCAGGTGGGGATCGATCGCGCCGAGGGCAACCTGCTGCCGGCGGACAAGCTGGCCAGCATCGAGCGCCTGTACGGCGAGGGCCATCGGGTCGGCATGGTCGGTGACGGCATCAACGACGCACCGGCCCTGGCCCGTGCCGAGATCGGCTTCGCCATGGCCGCCGCCGGCACCGACACTGCCATCGAGACCGCCGACGTGGCACTGATGGACGACGACTTGCGCAAAATCCCGGCGTTCGTCAGGCTGTCGCGCCAAAGCGCGGCGATCCTCACCCAGAACATCGTGCTGGCCCTGGGGATCAAGGCGATCTTCCTGGCAATCACCTTTGCCGGCATGGCCACCATGTGGATGGCGGTGTTCGCCGACATGGGCGTGAGCCTGCTGGTGGTGTTCAACGGTTTGCGCCTGCTGCGCAAATAAGCGCCCGCAGCGCAGAACAGAGGTTATCCACAATGCTGAGCGCCGAGCTCAAAGCCTTCTACATGGTGGCTCGCCTGGGCAGCATCACCCTGGCGGCGAAGAAGCTCGGGCTCAGCCAGCCGACGGTGACCACGCAGATCCGCAATCTCGAAGGCCAGTACAACGTCGAGCTGTTCTATCGCGGTGGCCGGCGCCTGGTGCTGAGCGAGGAAGGCGTGCGCCTGCTACCGATGGTCAAGGCACTGCTGCAGCAGGAGGCCGACATCGAATTCGAGCTGCGCAACAGCGGCCAGGCCCAGGGCAGCCTGCGCATCGCCGCCACGGCGCCCTACTACATCCTCGACCTGGTGAAGATCTTCCGCGAGCGCCTGCCCCAGGTGGAGGTGGCGGTGGAGATCGGCAACTCGCAGCAGGTGCTGGAGATGCTCGAGGATTACCGGGTGGATATCGCCGCTTCCTCGCAACTGCTCGAAGATGCACGCCTGGTGCGCCGGGTGCTGGGCACCGACCCGCTGGTGGTGGCGGTGCACCGCAATCATCCGCTGGCCCAGCGTCAGGCGGTATCCATCGACGTGGTGGCCGGGCATTGCCTGCTGATGCGCGAGCAGGGCTCGACCACGCGCAAGCTGACCGAGCAGATGATGCAGGAGGCCAACGTGAAGGCTGGAGCGCAACTGGAGATCGGCAGCCGCGAGTCGATCCGCGAAGCGGTGCTGCGCAACATCGGCATCAGCATCATTGCCCGCCACGAGGTGCCGCATAACCCGGAGCTAAGGGTGCTGGCGCTGGAGGATGCGCCGGTGATGCACGAGTACCTGTACTGCCTGAAGGAGCGGCGCCAGGCGCGGTTGCCGGCGGCTTTTCTGGGCGTGGCGCAGGAAGTGGTTGGCTCGCAGTTCTGAAACGGCCTGCAATGACGTCATCGCCGGCAAGCTGGCCTGCCGGCGATGGCGCAGCGGGTTATTTCACGTTGACGGTGATTTTCTGCGACTCGACGCTCGGCTTGAACGGCACGTGGTACTTGTCACCCAGCACCAGTTGCAGGGTGTGCTTACCCGGCGTGAGGGTGATGGTCGCCTCGGTCTGCGCCTTGCCGAAGTGCAGCACCTGTGGGCCGGCCGGCAGCGGCGCGTTGTTCTCGGGCATCAGGCTGGTGGGCAGCGGCTGGTCGGCCAGGGGGGCCTTGTCCACGTCCACCAGCAGGTGGTGATGGCCGGAGTGCGGGGTCTGGTCGCCCGCGGGCTTTAGGTCCATGCCTTCGATGCCGAATTTGACGGTGAAGGTCTTGTCGACCGTGGCCCCGTCGGCGGGGGAAACGATGAAGACCTTGGCGCCTTCCGGTGGCTGCTCGCTCTTCAGCGCATCCGCGGCACTGGCGAACACCGACGCCCCCATCAGCAGACCGGCGACGGCAGCACGCGAAAATAGGCTTTTCATTCACTTCTCCTGTGATTCACTTCAATTGACCGCTATCACTTAAACGAAGTACGGCGGTACTTCACCATAGTCCAACGCGACCGGCAGAGGTTCAAAAACAGGGACAGAAATATTTCAGGGCAGAAGAAAACCTTGCCGCGACCTGGAGGTCATAGGCTGCGTTCGCCCGAGGTAGACGAGAAAGCCACGGCGAATGCAATTCATCTGCCGAACAAGAAAGGGGCTCTCATGCGTTTGACCATTGGCATTCTGCTGGCGGTACTGTTCAGCCCATTGGCCCAGGCCGAACTGATCGATGAAATCAACGACCGTGGCGAACTGCGCATCGCCGTGCTTGGCGACGCGCCACCCTATGCGTTCAAGGAAAACGAACACCTGACAGGCTTCGAGATCGAATTGGGGCAGGCCCTGGCCAAGGAGCTGGATGTACGGGCCGAGTTCGTCGAGACTCCCGCCGAAGAGGTGCTCCCCGGAGTGGAAAGCGGAAAGTTCGACATGACCTTCAACCAGCAAGACATCGAACTGAGCGACAAGCTCGACGCCATTCGGGCCCTGGCCAGCCAGAAGCTGGTGATCCCGTACCAGAAGGGCAATCCAGCCTTCGAAGCGGCGGTGAACAATGCCCTGCAGCGGATCGAGGACGATGGTCGGTTGGCTGAGCTGGAGAAGAAATGGCTTACGGCTGCGCGCGAGACCAGTGCCGAACAGTAGTCATGCTACCAATGCAGGTCTGCGCCGACCTGTAGGAGCGGCCTTGTGTCGCGAAAGGGCCGCAAAGCGGCCCCGGCTATCTTTGCGTCAACACTGAAATTCTGGGGCCGCTACGCAGCCCTTTCGCGACACAAGGCCGCTCCTACAGGGATTGCGCATGGCCTGAAGAATGGGGTCACCCGCAAAATCGGCTGACTACAGGTAGCTTTCAAGCAACGCTCGCTGCGCGTCTTCCAGCTCCAGCTCGCTGAACACCTGCACCCCTTCTCGACGCAGCAAGGCCGTGGTCACCCCTTCCCCCGCCACCTTTACACCGCTGAAGGTGCCGTCATAGGTCTGCAGGTTGCCACACGACGGGCTGCCGGACTTGAGCACCGCCACACGGATGCCATGCCGGCGCACCAGCGCCAGCGCCAGTCGGGCCCCGGCCAGAAACGCCTCGCTGACATCGTCGCCGGTCACCGTCAGCACCTGTGCCTGCCCATCCAACACCGCACCACCCTGTCCGCCCGGAATCTCCGCAGGCGGTCGCGGCGTCGGCAAGCCACCGGCCACCTCCGGGCACAGCGGCACCACCCGGCCTTCGGCCTGCCAGCGCTGCAAGACATCGGGATGGCCGCTGGCACGTCCGTCATAGCGTACCGGCTGGCCCAGCAGGCAGGCGCTGACCAGCACCTTCGGCCGCTCAGAACGGGTCATTGCCACGGCGCCGGAACCAGCCGGTCAACGACAGGCGCTCACGCCCGGCCGGGAGCACTTCATGCGGGACTTCACCCGACAGGAACACCACCAGGCTGCCCGCAACCGGCTGCACGTCGTGTTCGACACCGTCCTGCAGGAACATGCGCAGCTGCCCGCCATCCTCCGGCTGCCAGCTTTCATTGAGGTAGAGCACGGCCGACACCATGCGCCGGTCGTCGTCACGAAAGCGGTCGAGATGGCGCTTGTAGAAAGCCCCTGGCGGATACAGGGCAAAATGGCACTCGAAATCCTCCAGCCCCAGGAACAAGCCCTGGTTGATGGCCTGGCGCAGGCTGTCCATCGCGCCCAGGTAGCGGTCGCAGACCGCCGATTCGCCGGGATCGAGCCACTGGATCTGGTCGCCACGGATCGCCTCGCGGATCTCCTGCGCGGCACCGCGACCAATGCTGGCAGGGTTGAGCTCGCCTTCGGCGTGACGGCGACGGCATTCGGCCGCCAGCGCGCGCGACAGCTCGTCGGGCAGGAAGCGAGGTTGCTGCGACCAGCCACGGGTGGCCAGGTCGTCGACGATCGTCGACAGCAGCGGATGTTCGAAAGGAGTGTGCATGGCGCATCATAGCCATTCGGCAACCGCTCGCACAGCGCCACTTGGTCAGGAAGCGCCGCTGGCGACTCGACAAAGCCCCGCCACGCCTAGGACAATAGCGGCCTGCCGACAGGAGTCCTGAATGCGCCGTCTGTTTTCCCTGCTTCTGCTGATGATCTGCACCATGCCTGTCTGGGCAGACAACCTCGATCAGCTGTACAAGGCCGCCGGCTGGCCCGACCAGCGCGCCCATTTCAACGATGCCGTGAGCGCCGCCCAGCAGCGCTACCGCAACAGCCTGCCGCCTGCTGTCTACCAGGCGCTGGTCAACAACAGCAACCAGCGCTTCCAGGCCCAGGCCATGGACCGCCGGGCCCAGGCGCAACTGCGCGCCAACCTGGCAAACCCCTCGCCGGCCCTCGCGTTCTTCCAGTCGCCGCTGGGGCGCAAGGTGGTGGCCGCCGAGCTGCTGGCCACGCGCAAGGACCAGTTGGCCAAGAACGCCAAGGGCCTGCCGAAGATCCAGGCCAGCGACAACCGCCTGCTGATCGTCGGTCACCTGGCCCAGGCCCTGCCGGCCCGCGAAGCCGGCGCCGAGGTCAGCCTGGCAATTGCCGGGGTGGCGGCCGACAGCCTGAGTTCGATGCTGCCCGGCCTGTTCGGCGGCGGCCAGGCGCAGAACCTGCTCGATGGCCAACGCCAACGCCTGATGAACCAGGTTGGCGAAGACCTGAACAATACCCTGCTGTACGTCTATCGCGACCTGTCGGACGCCGAGCTGGAGGAGTTCGCCACCTTTGCCGAGTCCGCCGACGGCCAGGCCTACTACAAGGCGGCGGTCACCGCGGTACGCGCGGCCCTGGCCGTGGGCCAGAACGCCGCCGAGCTGAAGTGATCAGCCCAGGCGCTGGCCGATGAAGTCAAAATAGCGCTGACGGATGCCGGGCAGCTCGTTGGCCAGGTGATGCCGCGCCTCGGGCAGCATGAGGATCTGCGGCTCGGCGAACTTGGCCTTGAGCACCTTCAGGTTGTAGGGCCAGTCCACCGTGCCGTCCGCCTCGCCCTGCACGATCAAAGGCCGGCGTGTGCTGCGCGGTGCGGCTTCGATACGCCGGACCCACTTCATCAGCGCCCCGACCCAGGCGGTCGGCAGGCGCCGTGGCTGCAGCGGGTCGGCCTCGAGGAAGGGCAGGAAGGCCGGGTCGTTGGTGTTCTCGCTGAAGCGCCGCTCGATGCCGTTGACGAAGTGGCGCAGCACCCGATAGCTCAGTTTCGACCAGTGCCAGGCACGCGGGCGCACCAGGGGCGCCAGCAGGATCACCTGGCCGTCGACTGGGCTGCGCTCACCCTGGTGCAGCAGGTGATCGACCGCGATCGCCCCGCCGGTACTCTGTCCACACAGATGCCAGGGGCGTGGCAGTTCCAGCAGACGGGCCTGCTCGAACAGTGCATCAAGCACTTGCTGGTAGATGCCGAAGTCGTCGATGCTGGCGCGCTCGCCGCTGGACAGGCCATGGCCTGGCAGATCGCAGCCGATCACCGCGTAGCCCTGGCCCAATGCCCATTCGATCACATGCCGGTACAGGCCCATGTGATCGTAGTAGCCGTGCAGCAGGAACAATGTCGCCATCGGTTGCTCCGGCAGCCAGAGCTGGCCGACCAGATCGAAGCCCGCCACCTGGAAGCCGCCCAGCCAACTGTGCGCGGGCAGATCCAGGCCGTAGAAGCGCTGGTAGGCCTGGCCCTGGGCGGACAATGGCTGGCGATCGACGAGGGGCGACAGGCTGGTACGCAGCGGGTCGGGATTGAAGCTGGCGGGCATTGGTACATCCAGTGTGCAGCAAGTATTGATCTGCGATATTCAGCTCTGGGCCACGCCATGGCAAGCTGCACCCCCACTCATCGGGCAGCCCGGCTCCTGTGGGAGCGGGTTTACCCGCGAATACGATGGTACAGCCACCGCCGCATTCGCGGGTAAACCCGCTCCCACAGAAGCCTGTGTCGCTCCAAGGCTCTGCGGACCGCCCATGCCAACCCGAAACACCAAGACATTATTCGCCACTCTCTGCGTCCTGCTCTGCGCCACCGTCCTCTGGTGGGCCTACGACAGCTTCCAGTCCCGCTACCTGCGCACCTTCGACAACCAGACCACCTTCTTCGACGGCAGCCAGCTGCGCCTGCCCCCCGAGCTGGCAGGCCCGGGCCCGATCCGCGTGGTGCACTTCTGGGACCCGGCCTGCCCCTGCAACGTCGGCAACCAGCAGCACCTGGGCGAACTGGTCGAGCACTTCGCGCCGCAAGGCATCAGCTTCCATGTCGTGCAGCGCCCCGACAGCCACGGCCAGCTGCCGGCTAACCTCGCCGCGCTCAAGCCGCTGGCCAGCCTGCCGGGCAGCGAGCAGCTGCCGGCCACCCCCGCCGTGGCCATCTGGGACCGCGACGGCAACCTCGCCTACTTCGGCCCCTACAGCGAAGGCGCGGTGTGCAATTCCAGCAACAGCTTCATCGAGCCGATCCTCACGGCGCTGAATGAAGGCCGCCGGGTGCAGGCATCCAATACCCTGGCAGTTGGCTGCTATTGCCCCTGGGCCGGCTGACGCACCCGCGCCGGGTTACCCACCACCACTGCCCCGGCCGGCACATCCCGGGTCACCACGCTGCCCGCGCCGACCACGGCGTTATCACCGATGGTCACCCCCGGCAGGATGATCGCCCCGCCGCCGATCCAGACATTGTCGCCGATGATCACCGGGCGCCCGCTTTCCAGGCCACTGCGGCGCAGGCCCGGGTCAAGAGGGTGGTCGGCGGTGTAGATCTGCACCGCCGGGGCGATCTGGCAATCGGCGCCGATGCGTACTGGCAGCACGTCGAGGATCACGCAGTTGAAGTTCATGAAGGTGTTCGCGCCCACGCTGATGTTGTAGCCGTAGTCGCAGAAGAACGGCGGGCGAATCACCACACCTTCGCCCACGCTGGCGAAATGCTCCGCCAACAGGCCATGACGCGCCTCGTTGGGCTGCTCGACACTGCTGTTGTAGCGGTGCATCCAGTGTCGGTTGGCGGCCTGTTCGGCCTGCAGCTCGGGGCAACCCGCGTGATAGAGCTGACCGGTCAGCATCTTCTGTTTTTCGCTCAGGGACATGGAAACTCCTTCCAGGGGACTATGCTCAGTTCGCGAATCCGCCGATGATCGGACCACATTTTCTCGTTCGAGTGCACAAGGAGTCTCGATGAAGCGCAGCCTGACCTTGCTGGCGGTGGTGATCGCCGTGGCCGCTGCAGGCACCGGTTACTGGTACGTGCGGGGCAAGCAGCCGCAACGTGACGGCGAGGTGGCCGTCGGTGGGTTGCAGGCACCGGTCAGCGTGCGCTTCGATGCCCGCGGCGTGCCGCACCTGCAGGCGCAGAACGAGCAGGACCTGTACCGCGCCCTGGGCTACGTGCACGCCCAGGACCGTCTGTTCCAGATGGAGATCATGCGCCGCCTGGCCCGTGGCGAACTGGCCGAGGTGCTGGGCGACAAGCTGCTGCAAACCGACACCCTGTTCCGCAGCCTGCGCATCCGCGACCAGGCGGCCCTGATGGCGCAGCGCCAGGACCGCGAGTCGCCGGCCTGGCAGGCGCTGCAGGCGTACCTGGACGGCATCAACCAGTGGCAGGCCGGCCATCCCAAACCGATGGAGTTCGACCTGCTCGGCATCCCGCCACGCCCCTTCACTGCCGAGGACACCCTGAGCATCGCCGGCTACCTCGCCTACAGCTTCGCCGCGGCATTCCGCACCGACCCCGCGCTGACCTACATCCGCGACCAGCTCGGTCCCGAATACCTGAAGATCTTCGACCTCGACTGGCAGCCTGACGGCGCCGTGGCCACGCCCCTGGCCGCCGCCGACTGGCGCAGCCTGGAGCAACTGGCGAGGCTGAGCCATGACGCCCTGGGCGATGCCGGCATCCCGCAGTTCGAGGGCAGCAACGCCTGGGCTGTGGCCGGCAGCCGCACCCGCAGCGGCCGGCCGTTGCTGGCGGGCGACCCGCACATCAGCTTCGCCGTGCCGGCCATCTGGTACGAAGCCGAACTGTCGGCACCGGGTTTCAACCTGTATGGCTACTTTCAGGCACTCAACCCGTTCGCCCTGCTCGGCCACAACCGCGACTTCGGCTGGAGCCTGACCATGTTCCAGAACGACGATGTCGACCTGATCACAGAGCGGACCAACCCGCAGGACCCCGAACAGGTGATGGTCGACGGCAAATGGCAGCCACTGGAAAAGACCGAGCAGAAAATTGCGGTCAAGGGCTCCGAACCGGCCAGCATCACCCTGCGCCGCTCGCCCCATGGCCCGATCGTCAACAGCGTGCTCGGCGATACCGCCGGCCCGACGCCCATCGCCATGTGGTGGGCGTTCCTGGAAACCGACAACCCGATCCTCGAAGGCTTCTACCAGATCAACCGCGCCGACACCCTGGGCAAGATGCGCGAGGCGGCGGCCAAGGTCCAGGCGCCGGGGCTTAACCTGGTATGGGCCAACGCCCGCGGCGATATCGGCTGGTGGGCGGCGGCGCGGCTGCCGATCCGCCCGGATGGCGTCAACCCGGCGTTCATTCTCGATGGCGCCAGCGGCCAGGCCGACAAGCCGGGGTTCTACCCGTTCAGCGCCAACCCGCAGCAGGAGAACCCGGCCAACGGCTACATCGTCTCGGCCAACTACCAGCCGCCCGGCGCCGTTCCCGTACCCGGCTACTACAACCTGGCCGATCGCGGCCGTCAGCTCGATCGCCAGCTGAGCAACCCGGACATCAAGTGGGACACCCAGAACAGCCAGGCCCTGCAGCTGGACACCAGCACCGACTATGGCCCGCGCACCCTGGCGCCGCTGCTCGGCACCTTGCGCAACGTCGCCCAGGGCGACGAGGAAAAGGAGCTGGTCGAGCAGTTGGCCGCGTGGCGCGGTGACTATCCGCTGGACTCCACCAGTGCCACGCTGTTCAACCAGTTCCTCTACGAGCTGGCATTCGCCGCCCTGCACGACGAACTGGGCGACACCTGGTTTCCGGTGCTGCTCAGCACCCGCGCCATCGACGCCGCCCTGCCGCGCCTGGCCGCGGACCCGGCATCGCCCTGGTGGAACCAGCGCGGCGGCAACGAACGCACCGACCGCAGTGCCATCGTGCGCCTGGCCTGGCAACGCAGCCTCAAGCACCTGCGCGAGACGTTCGGCAAGGACCCGGCCAGCTGGCAATGGGGCAAGGCCCATACCCTCACCCACAACCATCCGCTGGGGGTGAAGAAGCCGCTGAACCTGCTGTTCAATGTCGGCCCGTTCGCCGCGCCAGGTACCCACGAGGTGCCGAACAACCTGTCGGCGAAGATCGGTCCGGCGCCCTGGCCGGTCACCTATGGGCCTTCCACCCGCCGGGTGATCGACTTCGCCGATGCAGGCTCCGCATTGACCATCAACCCGGTCGGGCAGAGCGGCGTGCCGTTCGACCGGCATTACGGCGACCAGGCCGAGGACTATATCGAGGGGCGCTACCACAAGGCGCGGATGGGGATGATTCCGGCACAGAGCACGTTGCGGCTGGTGCCCAGATAGAAACTGGGGCTGCTTTGCAGCCCCGTTCAGGCAATCAGCCCTGCCACTTGCCGCCTTCGACGATCACGCTCTCCGGCTTGGTGTCGTCGCTCAGCTCCTTGCGCACATACTGGTCGTACAGCTTGAGCAGGAACTTCTCCTCGCCCAGCTTGGCCAGCTCGCTGTTCACCCAGTCGCGCAACTCGGTGTTGCCCTTCTTCACCGCCGGGGCGATCGGCGCCTCGTCACCCAGCAGCTGCGGCAGCACGCGGTAGCCCGGGTTCTGCTTGGCCCAGCTGAACAGGATCAGGTTGTCCTGGGCATAGGCATCGCCACGGCCATTGGCCAGCGCGGCCAGCGACTCGGTGTTCTTCTCGAACTTGAGCAGCTTCCAGTCCGGGTGGTTCTTGGTCAGCCAGATATCGGCGGTGGTGCCGGTGGTGACGATGATGGTCTTGTCGGCCAGGTCGTCGAGCTTCTGCACCGGGCTGCCATCGGCGACGATGGCCTGCACCGCCACGCGCAGGTTGGGGTTGGTGAAGTCCACCGCCTCCTTGCGCTCGGGGGTGACGGTCATGTTGGCGAGGATCAGGTCGACCTTGTCGCTCTGCAGGAACGGAATGCGGCTGGCAGGCTCGACGGCGACGAACTCGACCTTGCTTTCATCGCCCAGCAGGTCCTTGGCGAAGCGGCGGCCGATATCGGTGTCGAAGCCCACATAGCGCCCGCCTTCATCGACGAAGCCGAACGGTGGCTTGTCGGTGAACACGCCGACGATCAGCTTGTCGCGGGCCTTGATGGTTTCCAGGTAGCTGGTGGCCGGCGAGGCGGCGGCGGGCTTGGCCGGGTCTTCGGATTTGTTGCAGCCGGCCAGCAGGGCCAGGCCAAGCAAGGGAGCGAGCAGTTTGGCGAACGGGGCAGTCTTCATGACAGTTCCTTGTGCAGTGTCTTGGGCAGGCTTTCGACGAACGAGAATTTCTCCAGGAACTGCTGCGCGCGTGCGCTCTGCGGTTGGGTGAAGAAGCGCTCGGGGTGGTTCTGTTCAAGGATCCTGCCGGCCTCCATGAACACGATGCGGTCGGCCACCGCGCGGGCGAAGGCCATTTCGTGGGTGACGATGAGCAGGGTCATGCCTTCGCGGGCCAGGCCCTGGATCACCTGCAGCACCTCCTTGACCATCTCCGGGTCGAGGGCGGCGGTGACCTCGTCGAACAGCATCACCTGGGGGTTCATGCACAGCGAACGGACGATGGCGATCCGTTGCTGCTGGCCACCGGAAAGCTGGCGGGGAAAGGCGTCGCGCTTGTCCAGCAGGCCTACCCGGGCCAACAGCGCCTCGGCCTGGGTCTGGGCCTCGCGGCGTTCGCGCTTCTGCACCTTCAGCGGGCCCAGCAGCAGGTTGTCGATCACGCTCATATGGCCGAACAGGTGGTAGCTCTGGAATACCATGCCGACCCGCTGGCGCACCTGGCGCCAGTTGGTGTCCGGGCCGAGCAGTTCCTGGCCGTCGAGGCGCAGGCTGCCGCCCTGGGCCTCCTCCAGCCCGTTGAGGCAACGCAGCAGGGTGCTCTTGCCGCAGCCGCTGGGGCCGAGGATCACCACCACCTCGCCGGCCTGGACCTTGAGGTCGATGTCCGCGAGCACCTGGTGCTGGCCGAAGAACTTGTTGAAACCTTGGAATTCGATCAATGGATTCATGCGTGGGCCCAGCGCCGCTCCAGCACGCGGGAAGCGGCCGACAGCGGATAGCAGACAAGAAAGAAGAACAGGAACAGCGCGCCGTAGATCAGCACCGACTCGTAGGTGCGCTCGATGATCTGCTGGCCCGCCTTGATCACTTCGACCACGCCGATCAGCACTGCCAGCGAGCTGGTCTTGATGATCCGCGTGTAGATATTGATGGTCGGCGGGGTCATGCGCTTGAGCGCCTGGGGCAGCAGCACGTAGCCGTACAGCTGCCAGCCGCCCAGGCCGATCGACAACCCCGCCTCGCGCTGCCCGCGTGGCAGGGACTGCAGTGCGCCGCGCACCACCTCGCCGACCTCGCTGGCGCCCCACAGGCCCAGCACCAGCACCGCGCACCAGAAGCTGGGGATGCTCAGGCCGAAGAAGATCGGCAAACCGAAGAACACCAGGTACAGCCAGACCAGCACCGGAATCGCCCGGAACAGCTCGAGGTACACCTGCAGCAGGATGTTCAGCCAACGGTTGCCGAGGGTCGCCAGCACGCCGTAGAGCACGCCGCCCAGGCTAGCGAACAGGATGCCCAGGGCCGAGATCGCTAGCGTCTGCCCAGCACCCGCGGCCAGTTGCGGCAGCGAAACCAGCAGCAGCTCAATGCCCGAACTGGCCATGTTGCAGCCTCCGTTCCAGGTAGCGCAGCAGCAACGACAGCGGCAGGAAGATCAGCACGCAGAGCAGGGTCAGCACGGCGAGCATTTCATAGGTCTTGTAGTACAGGGCGATGTAGTTCTTGGTGGTGTAGAGGATCTCCGGCACCGCCACCGCCGAAACCACGGTGGTCTCCTTGAGCAGGAACACGAAGTTGGCGAACAGTGCCGGCAGGCTGAGGATGCCGGCCTGGGGCAGGATCACATGGCGCAGCAACTGGCCCTCGGAGAGCCCGATGGAACGCCCGGACTCCAGCTGCGCCCGCGGCACGGCCTCGACCCCGGCGCGCAGCACCTCGGTGAGGTAGGCACCGCCCATGAACGTCAGGGTGATTATCGCGGCGGCGAAGCCGGACACCTTCAACCCCAGGCTGGGCAAGGCGAAGTAGACGAAGAACAGCTGGATCAGCAACGGTGTGTTGCGGGCCAGTTCCACGTAGCCCTTGACCAGGCGCCACAGGTACGGCGTGCGCAACACCAGGATCGTCGCGTTGAGCAACGCCACCAGCAACGAGGTGACGATGGCGATCGCCCCGACTTGCAGGGTCACGCCAACGGCCTTGAAGAAGGCCGGCAGCGTGCTAAGCATGAAAGCGGTGTCGAAGCTCATGGAAGGGGCCTCGACACAAAGTCACGAAGGTACGGCATGGGGCAGGTCCAGGGTCGGCACGAGGGTGGCTCGGCGTCGTTTCACGAATAGTGGCGCTGTGCCGGTAAGCACGATCACTAGACTCTAAAGGTATAAAAATATTTTTATAAATATCTTTATTGCATATCTATATCACCGCCCCGTGACGCTCGGAAATTTCCTTCATTGCACACGGACCTTTCCGAGCATTTTCCCCTCCAAGGGGTTTCAAACTTTGACTTGCACGGCCCATCACATTCAACAAGGAAGACAACGATGAACAGCCCCTGCTTGCCTGCTTCGAATGAACAACTGCTGTGGCTCCTGGCGCTGCGCCGGGCACTGGCCAGTCAGCGCTGAGCCCTCTGTGGGAACCGCTGTCATACAGAGCGATTGGGATGCACACCTTTCCCTGTAGGAGATCGCCCAGCCCTTTGGGGGCTGCGCTGTCGCGCGGGGAACTGTCCCCCTGTGGGAGCGGCCTTGTGTCGCGAAAGGGGTGCGAAGCGCCCCCAGATCTGCGCACCAAGCTGATATTGCCGGGGCCGCTATGCGGCCCTTTCGCGACACAAGGCCGCCCCCACAGGGGCTAGCTAAATCAATGAGTTACGGTTTGTTCCATGAGAGCGGCCCTGCCATAAAAAAACCGACGCAGTTTGCGTCGGTTTTTTCGTTCAGGCGCAACTCTTGCCGCGTATCAGAACGCCGGCAGTACCGCGCCGCTGTATTTCTTCTCGATGAACGCCTTCACTTCCGGGCTGGTCAGCGCCTTGGCCAGCTTCTGGATGGCCTCGCTGTCCTTGTTGTCCGGGCGGGCAACCAGGAAGTTCACGTACGGCGAGTCGCTGCCTTCGATCACCAGGGCGTCCTTGGCCGGGTTCAGGCCGGCTTCGAGGGCGTAGTTGGTGTTGATCATGTCCAGGTCGACCTGATCCAGCACACGCGGCAGCATGGCCGACTCAAGCTCCTTGAACTTGAGCTTCTTCGGGTTCTCGGCGATATCTTTCGGCGTGGCCAGGGCGTTCTTCGGATCCTTCAGGGTAATCAGGCCAGCCTTCTGCAGCAGAAGCAGGGCGCGGCCACTGTTGCTGCCTTCGTTGGGGATGGCGACGGTGGCGCCGTCCTTCAGCTCGGCCAGGCTCTTGACCTTCTTCGAGTAGCCACCGAACGGTTCGACGTGCACACCGATCACGGTTTCCAGGTGGGTGCCCTTGCCTTCGTTGAAGTTCTTCAGGTACGGCAGGGTCTGGAAGTAGTTGGCATCCAGACGCTTCTGGTCGACCTGCACGTTGGGCTGGACATAGTCGGTGAAGACCTTGATCTGCAGGTCCACACCTTCCTTGGCCAGGGTCGGCTTGATCAGTTCGAGGATTTCGGCGTGCGGCACGGGCGTGGCAGCGACCACCAGTTTCTCGGCGGCGTTGGCGAGGCCCGTCAGCGACAGGGCGGCGGCCAGGGCGGTGGTCAGCAGGGTCTTTTTCATGGTGATCCTTGTTCTGGAGCTGGGCCATCGCAGATGGCGAGTCGGGTGCCCATCCGTTCGGGTGGGCGTGAACCGGACAATACCGAGATTTTTTATTCCGTAACAATATCTTTTGATTAGCTGCTTATTCCAAAAACAACTGGCCATCACGCCCTTTGCTTATGAGCCGCAACACACCGCTCTAGGGCGCGGGCTCGTTCAGGTTTGCCAAGGCCTTGCCCAGCAGGTCACGCAGTTCGGCAAGGGTCTGCGCCTCGCGGCTACTGCCCAGTTGCGCCAGCTGACGGGCCAGGCTGACCAGGGGGGCGGTGTCCGGCAGATCGAGGTGCTCGGGCAGGATCTCTTCACCATCGCTGACCAATAGTGCGAAATGGATGACGTTCTCCAGCTCGCGGGTATTGCCCGGCCAGGCATGGGCCTCCAGCGCCTGCTGGGCCGCCTCACTGATCAGGGGCAGCGGCCGATCCAGGCGCACGCTGTAGATGCCGACGAAGTATTCGGCCAGCGGCAGGATATCGCCGACCCGATCACGCAATGCCGGCAGCTCGAGTTCACCCTCGTGCAGGTAATGGTAAAGCCGCTCGTTGAAGCGCCCGGCACGCACGGCCTGGGCCAGGTCGATGCTGGAAGCGGCCACCAGCCGCACATCGACCGCCTGCGGCTGGGTGGCGCCGACCCGGGTTACCTCGCGGTTCTCCAGGGCCGCCAGCAGCTTGCCCTGGATCGCCAGGGGCAGGTCGGCGATTTCGTCCAGGTACAGCGTTCCGCCGTTGGCCGAGCCGAACCAGCCGGCGCGGCTGCTGGCGGTGCCACCCTGGGTGCCGGCGCTATAGCCGAACAATTCGGCATCGGCGTAGGTCGGGCTGATGGCCGCGCAGTTGACCGACACGAACAACCCGCCGCGGTCACTGGCGCGGTGGATCTGCCGGGCCAGCAGTTCCTTGCCGGTGCCGGTTTCGCCACGGATCAGCACCGGCAGTGGTTGTGGCGCCAATCGCTCCAGGGCCTGGCGCAGCACCTGGGAACGCGGATCGACGAACACCAGCGCCTTGGCGCGGATGCTCAACGGGCTCTTGTCCAATTCGGGGAAGGTCAGCAACGGCTGGCCGAAAGCAGTGTGAAACGTCATGGAATACTCCCGCCCCGGTCGCACGCGGCCGGGGATTCGATTCGTTCGATGAAAACCGGCGGATCAGGCGCGGCGCAGCGCGCGCTGATCGATACGGGCCTGCAAGCGGTAGAGGTAGGCGAAACCCTGTTCCCAACGCTCATGGCCCGACTTGACGTTGATATGCCCGGCGTCGGCCAGCAGCCCGGCCTCGGCACCCCAGGCCTGGGCCAGGTACAGCGCGCGCGGCACGCTTACCGCCGGGTCGTTGTCGGAGCTGACCACCTGGCTGGGAAACGGCAGGGCCTGCAGAGGAATCGGCGCGAAGTTGCGCAGGGCCGGTGCGCAGGTCGGCCGTTCGACATCCGCCGGCGCCACTAGCAGTGCGCCACGTACCCGGCGCAGCAGCTCGGGGCTGGCCTGGGCGGCCCAATGGGCGACCGTGATGCAGCCCAGGCTGTGGGCGATAAGAATCACCGGCGAGCGTTCGGCGGCAATCGCCCGCTCCAGCGCCTGGACCCAATCGCGCCGCTGCGGGGTCAGCCAGTCCTGCTGCTCGACCCGGGCGCTGTTGGGCAGGCTGCGCTGCCAGTGACTCTGCCAATGGTTGTCTGGCGATCCTTGCCAGCCCGGCACAATCAGGTAACGAATCGACTCATTGCGCATGGGGACGCCTCCGGAAGTTTGCGTGCTTGGGTGCAAGTATAGGGAGGGGGTTATATTCGTAAAGGAATAAGAAGCTATTTATTAATAACCAAAACACCTTTGCGCAATTTTCTTGCACAGTGTTCAAGCTCTGCGCCTCCCCCTGTAGGAGCGGCCTCGTGTCGCGAAAGGGCTGCGAAGCGGCCCCAGGATTTCAGCGTTTATGCACAGATCGCCGGGGCCGCTTTGCGGCCCTTTCGCGACACGAGGCCGCTCCTACAGGGATCGCAAAAGACTTTCTTGCTTCCAATAAAAAAAGGGCCATCCCCTGCCAAGGAAAATGGCCCCTAAGCACTTGCCTGAAGAGGGTATCGCCGGTCAGCGGGCGGTGATCACCGCCAGCTTGCTGATCCCGGCCCGCTCGATCGCCGCCATCGCGCGGGCGACCTCGCCGTAGTTCACACCATCGTCGGCCTGCAGCTGCACACGCAGCTCGGCGTCCTTGTCCCTGGCAGCCTTGAGGTTGGTCTCCAGCAGGTCGGGCTGGATCTCGTCCTTGTTGATGAACAGCTTGCCGCTGCCATCGATGCTCACCACCAGCGGATCCTTCTGCTCCACCGGGGCGACGGCCTCGGTCTTGGGCAGGTTGATGGGGATGGCATTGGTCAGCAATGGCGCGGTGACGATGAACACCACCAACAGCACCAGCATGACGTCCACCAATGGCGTGACGTTGATTTCACTCAACACTTCATCGCTGTCCTGGGTCGAGAAAGCCATCTCAGGAGGCCTCCTTCACAGGTTGGGTGAAGCCCGTGTGCTGGCGCTGCACCGTCGGGTGCACCAGCACGCGGAAGGCACTCTTCTGCGCCAGGCTGTAGAAGTCGTGGGCAAAGTCGTCCAGGTCGGCGGCGGTCAGCTTGAGGCGACGGAGGAAGTAGTTGTAGACCAGCACCGCCGGCACCGCGACGGCGATACCCACGCCGGTGGCGACCAGCGCCGCGCCGATCGGGCCGGCCACGGTTTCCAGGCTCGCCGAGCCCGCCGCGCTGATACCCTTGAGCGCCTCCATGATGCCCCACACGGTGCCGAACAGGCCGATGAACGGCGAGGTGCTGCCGATACTGGCCACCACTGCCAGGCCGGTCTCCAGCGAACGGCGCTCGCGGACGATCTGCTGGCGCAGGGCGCGCTCCAGGCGATCCTGGTGGTTGATGGCCTGGCTGAGATCACTGGCCTGGCCTGGCTCGCCAACCGCGATCGCCGCGAAGCCTGCCTGGGCGACGCGGGCGGCCGGGCCTGGCAGATCGTGGGCGGGCTCGGCGGCGGAGTCGAGGCTGGACGCGGCCCAGAACTGCTGGTGGAAGCGTTTGTCCTGGTTCTTCAGCCGCACGAACTGCACGACCTTGACCAGGGCCAGGGCCCAGGTGGCGACGGAGAAGCCGACCAGCAGCCAGATGACCGCGCTTTCAACGGATTCGAGGGGAGATGCCAACAAGCTCATGATGAAGTCCTTCCTGTATGCGGTCGCAAGTTAACGAAGCTTGAAATCGATCGGTACGCTGACCCAGCCCACCTGGGCCACGTCGCCCTGCTTGGCCGGGACGAAGCTCCAACGCTTCACCGCGGCCAGCGCGGCGGCGTCCAGGGCGTCGCGGCCACTGCTCTTCTGGATCTGGATCTGCCCCGGCTTGCCGCTGGGCAGCACCTCAACGCGCAGCAGCACGGTGCCTTCCCAGCCACGGCGCTGGGCCATCTGCGGATACTCCGGCGCCGGATTCTTCAGGTAGGCGGCGTTGGCCGAGGCCGGGGTCACTGGCGCAGGCGCGGGTGGCGCAGGTGCCGGCGCCGGGGGTGCTAGCGCGGCGACCGGTGTCGGCGGTGGCGCCTCGACTGGCTTGGGCTGCGGCTTGGGCACTGGCTTGGGTTTGGGGACCGGCTTGGGCGCGGGCTTGGCGGCCAGTTCGTCGACCACCGGTGGTGGTGGTGGCGGCTGGACCACAGGGGCCGGCGGCGGCGGCTCGACCACCGGTGGTGCGGGCGCGGCGAACTCGATGGTCATGGGCGGAATCTTCGGCGGGATGACCGGCAGCTCGGGGGTCGGCTGGTGGCTGACCCAGTACGCCGCCGCGCCATGCAGCACCAGCACCAGCAGGCCCAGCGCCAGCTTGTCGCGACGCTTGAGGCCGCTGACCGGCGTACGCTGCAGGCGCAACTGGCCCAGCGGCAGGCGTAGCGTGCGTCCGAGCTCGACCAGGTCACCCGATGCCGGGCGCCATGGCTGGTCGTAGGCCCTGACGGCCGTCTGGACATTGCCCATTGCTAAAACTCCTGGGGTTCTTGATTCAGGTGTGTGGCTGAATCATCGGGCCCAGAGACTTAGCTCATAAAGTAATGTTTAAAGTTAAAGCTAGATCGTTTTGATCTAACAGTTTTGCCAAGTTCCTTGCAGGGCCCGGTAGTAAAGGCCTGCAGCCGACCAGTGCTTTTTCGATGCCTGAAGGGCATATGAAAAATGCTCGAATGGCATGCTGGTGTACATGGCAATCGCGGGGCAAGTCGGAACGCCGCACCGCCGCTCCCACGTATGGTTGTGGGAGCGGGCTTGCCCCGCGATTGCGTCCGTCCAGGCAATAAAAAACCCGGGACCATGCCCGGGTCTTTCATTGCAAGCGCCAGCTCAGATATCCGCCACTTTCTGCCACACCTTCGGCCGGAAGAACAGCGTCTCGCCCCGCGCCAGCCCCGTCAGGCTGTCGTGATCCTTGACCACCTCGGCCTCGATCAGCTCGCTTTGCCCTTCCACCTTCAGGGTCACCCGGGTGGTCGCGCCCAACGGGCGGATATCGCGCACCTCGGCGGCATGGTGCCCCTCGGTCTCGTGGCGTGACAGCGACACCTCGTGCGGACGGAACAGCACGTGGTGCCCTTCGCTCAACGCCAACCTGTTGGAATCGCCGAGGAAGTGATAGACGAAGTCGTTGGCCGGCTTCTCGTACACCTCGCCGGGCGAACCGATCTGCTCGATCACGCCCTTGTTCATCACCACGATGCGGTCGGCGACTTCCATGGCCTCTTCCTGGTCGTGGGTGACGAACACCGAGGTCAGGTTGATGTCTTCGTGCAGGCGCGCCAGCCAGCGGCGCAGCTCCTTGCGCACCTTGGCATCCAGCGCCCCGAACGGCTCGTCGAGCAGCAGCACCTTGGGCTCGACCGCCAGGGCGCGGGCCAGGGCGATACGCTGGCGCTGGCCACCGGACAGCTGCTCGGGGTAGCGGTCGGACAGCCAGTCGAGCTGGACCATGTTCAAAAGCTCATGAACCTTCTCGGCGATCTTGCTCTCGCTCGGGCGCTCGCCCTTGGGCTTCATGCGCAGGCCGAAGGCGACGTTGTCGAACACGCTCATGTGGCGGAACAGCGCGTAGTGCTGGAACACGAAACCGACGTTGCGATCACGCACGTCGTGGCCGGACACGTCCTCGCCGTGGAACACGATGCTGCCGTCATCCGGCGTCTCGAGGCCTGCAATGATGCGCAGCAGGGTGGTCTTGCCGCAGCCGGACGGGCCGAGCAAAGCCACCAGCTCACCGCTGTGGATATCCAGGTTGATGTTGTCCAGGGCCTGGAAGCTGTTGAAGCGCTTGCTGACGTTACGAACTTCGATCGACATGAATCATTCCTCCGCGGCGCTGTGGCGCAGGCGGTTAATACGGTTCTCGCTCCACTGCTTGAGCAGCAGGATGAAGAGCGCCAGGATCAGCAGCAGGCTGGCCACGCTGAAGGCCGCGACGTGGTTGTACTCGTTGTAGAGGATCTCCACGTGCAGCGGCAAGGTGTTGGTGACGCCGCGGATATGGCCCGACACGACAGACACCGCGCCGAACTCGCCCATGGCTCGGGCGGTGCACAGCACCACGCCGTAGATCAGGCCCCACTTGATGTTCGGCAGAGTGACATGCCAGAACATCTGCCAGCCGTTGGCGCCGAGCAGGCGCGCGGCCTCCTCCTCCTGGGTGCCCTGCTCCTGCATCAGCGGGATCAGTTCACGGGCGACGAACGGCACGGTGACGAAGATGGTCGCCAGGACGATGCCCGGCAGGGCGAAGACGATCTGGATATCGTGGTCCTGCAGCCACGGCCCGAACAAGCCCTGGGCGCCGAACATCAGCACGTAGACCAGGCCGGCGATCACCGGCGATACCGAGAACGGCAGGTCGATCAGGGTGACCAGGATGCTCTTGCCGCGGAAGCTGTACTTGCTCACGCACCAGGCGGCGGACACGCCGAACACCAGGTTCAGCGGCACCGAGATGGCTACCGCCAGCAGGGTCAGCTTGAGCGCCGACAGCGCGTCGGGCTCGAAGATCGCCTCGAAGAAGGTGCCGAAGCCGTTCTTCAGCGCCTGCGACACCACGATCACCAGCGGTAGCGCCAGGAACAGCGCGAAGACGATCCAGGCCAGGGTGATCAGCACCCGGCGCGAGGTTGCGCTGCTGCGTCGGGCAGCGTTGGCGGCGGCGGTTGCGCTCATGGGTTGACTAGACATTGCCGGCCTCCTTCAAGGGGTTTCGATGCGCCGCTGCAGCAGGTTGATCAGCAGCAGCAGGATGAAGGAAACCACCAGCATCAGCACGCCGATGGCGGTGGCGCCGGTGTAGTCGTACTGGTCGAGCTTGACCATGATCAGCAGCGGCAGGATTTCGGTCTTCATCGGCATGTTGCCGGCGATGAAGATCACCGAACCGTACTCGCCCACGCCCCGGGCAAAGGCCAGGGCGAAGCCGGTCAGCCACGCCGGCAGCAAAGCCGGCGCCAGCACATGACGGAACACCTGCAAGGGCTTAGCGCCCAGGCAGGCGGCGGCCTCTTCCACTTCACGCGGGATGTCGGCCAGCACCGGCTGCACCGTGCGCACCACGAACGGCAGGGTGACGAAGGTCAGCGCCAGGGTGATGCCCAGGGGGGTGTAGGCGATCTTGAAGCCAAGGTCGGTGGCGAACTGGCCGACCCAGCCCGCCGGAGCGTAGAGGGCGGTCAGGGCGATGCCGGCGACAGCGGTGGGCAGGGCGAACGGCAGGTCGATCATCGCATCGATGATCTTGCGCCCCGGGAAGGTGTAGCGCACCAGCACCCAGGCCAGCAGGGTGCCGATCACACCGTTGATGATGGCGGCGAACAGGGCGGTGCCGAAACTCAGTTTCAGCGCGGCGATGACCCGTGGCGCGCTGACGATATTCCAGAACTGCTCCCAGGTGAGCTGCGAGGCATGGATGAACATGGCCGCCAGCGGTATCAGCACGATCAGGCTGAGGTACACCAAGGTGTAGCCCAGCGTCAGCCCGAAGCCGGGTATGACGGGGGAAATGCGACGTGACATAAAGGTCCCTGGTTGAACGCACTTGGCCCAGCGGTTATGCCGGGCCGGTGCAAGCTTTTGAATCCTGGGGCCGCTTTGCGGCCCTTTCGCGACGCAAGGCCGCTCCCACAGGAAATCGCGGTTCCTTGTGGGAGCGGCCTTGCGTCGCGAAAGGGCTGCAAGGCAGCCCTCGCTCTTCCATTACCGCTTACTGTGCCTGGTAGATCTGGTCGAACACCCCACCGTCATTGAAAAACTTGGGTTGTGCAGTCTTCCAGCCACCGAAGTCCTTGTCGATGGTCACCAGGTCCAGTTTCGGGAACTGCTTGCCGAATTCGGCGGCGACCTTCGCGTCACGCGGACGGTAGAAGTTCTGCGCGGCGATCTTCTGGCCAGCCGGGCTGTACAGGTGCTTGAGGTACTCCTCGGCGATCTTTTCATTGCCTTTCTTCGCGGCGTTCTTGTCGACCACCGCCACCGGTGGCTCGGCCAGGATCGACAGCGAAGGCACGACGATCTCGAACTTGTCGGCGCCGCCGTCTTCCTTCAGCGCCAGGAAGGCCTCGTTCTCCCAGGCCAGCAGCACATCGCCCTGGCCGTTGTTGACGAAGGTGATGGTCGAGCCACGGGCGCCGGTATCGAGCACCGGCACGTGCTTGAACAGCTCCTGCACGTAGGCCTTGGCCTTGTCTTCATTGCCGCCGGTCTTCAGGCCGTAGGCCCAGGCGGCGAGGAAGTTCCAGCGGGCGCCACCGGAGGTTTTCGGGTTGGGGGTGATGACCGAGACGTCCTTCTTGATCAGGTCGCCCCAGTCCTTGATGCCTTTCGGGTTGCCCTTGCGCACCAGGAACACGATGGTCGAGGTATAGGGGGTGCTGGCGTCCGGCAGGCGCTTCTGCCAGTCCTCCGGCAGGGTCTTGCCAAGCTTGGCGACTTCGTCGATGTCGCCGGCCAGGGCCAAGGTCACCACATCGGCGCGCAGGCCGTCGATCACCGCGCGGGCCTGCTTGCCGGAGCCGCCATGGGATTGCTGGATCTTCACCTGGTCGCCTGGGTGGGCGGCCTGCCAGTGCTTGATGAACTCGGCGTTGTACTGCTGGTACAGCTCGCGGGTCGGGTCATAGGACACGTTCAGCAGTTCGTAGTCCTTGGCGATCGCGGAACCGGCAAAAACGGCACTGGCCAGGGCGGCAAGCGCATAACGGCGGATGGACATGGTGAAGCTCCCGATTGGCATTTTTCTAGTTTTTGAAGTGATGCGGTGTCAGCCGGACTTGTTGCCGGGCTGCTGCAGGCGGAACTTCTCCTTGCGTTCGATCTGCACCACCTGGGCGTTGTGCACAGTGATCTCCACCGCGCCGAAGCGCAGGTCGCGCAGCGCGCTCTGGATTTCACGCAGAATGGTGGCTTCGTCCTGACCGTCGATGCTGCGCAGAGATGCACTCATGCTCGTTCTCCTGTGAGTAAGGGTGCCGGGCAGAGGTTTGAAGGGGATTAGCGCCTGGCTTGAAGGCAATAGTAGTGAGGCGCGGATATTCTTAAAAATACTGTTTAAGAATGTTTATATAACTGCTTTTGCTAATCGTGGGAGCGGGCTTGCCCCGCGATGACATGAATGGATTCACCATCGCCATTGCGGGGCAAGCCCGCTCCCACGGAGTACCCGTCAGGATTCGCGCTTCGGCTCGCGAATCTTGTACCAGGCCACATACAGCGCCGGCAGGAACAGCAGCGTCAGCAGCGTTGCACTGATGATGCCGCCGATCATGGCGTAGGCCATCGGCCCCCAGAACACTTCCCGGGCGATCGGGATCATGCCCAGGCTCGCCGCCGCCGCCGTCAGCAGGATCGGCCGGCGTCGGTGGTTGGTCGCTTCCACCACCGCATCCCAGGGCGAATAGCCCTGCTCCTCGAACTCGTCGATCTGGGTCACCAGGATCACCGAGTTGCGGATGATGATCCCGGCCAGGGCGAGAATCCCGAGAATCGCCACGAAGCCCATCGGCGTGCCCGTGGGCACCAGCGCCAGCACCACGCCGATCAGCCCCAGGGGCGCGACGCTGACCACCAGGAACAGCTTCTGCACGCTGTGCAGCTGGATCATCAGGAAGGTCGCCATCAGGAACAGCATCAACGGGATGACGTCGGCGATCGGCCCCTGGGCCTTGCTGCTCTCCTCCACCGTACCGCCGGTGGCCACGTCATAGCCCACCGGCAGCTTGCTGGCGAAGTCATCGATGCCAGGCTTGAGTTCGGCCACCAGGTCGGTGGGCTGGATATCACCGACCACCGAAGCCTTGATGGTGATGGTCGGCTTGCGGTCGCGGCGCCATACCAGCGGCTGCTCCTGCTCGTAGCGCACGGTGGCAAAAGCCAGCAACGGTATCGAGGCGCCGCTGGGCGTGACGATCTGCAGGTTCTGCAAGGTATCCGGCGAGCCGCGCTCGCTGTCCTCGGCGCGAGCCACCACATTGACCAGGTAGATGTTGTCGTTGACCTGGGTGACCGGCACGCCGCTGACGATGCTGTTCATCACATTGGCCACGTCCTCGGATGACAGGCCCAGCTGACGCGCCTTGTCCTGGGCGATCTCGATGCGCAGCACCTTACCGGGCTCGTTCCAGTCGTAGATCATCTCGCCGATGTGGTCGTTGCTGTCGAGCAAGGTCGCCAGTTCGATGGCGTGCCTGCGCACCTGGTCGATGTCCTTGCCGCTGACCCGGTACTGGATCGGCCGGCCCACCGGTGGGCCCATCTCCAGCGACTGGACGTTGGTACCGATACCGACGAACTCCTCATGCAGCAGCTTCTGCAGGCGCTCCATCATGCCTGCACGCTCCTCGAAGCCCTTGCTGACGATCACCAGCTGGGCGTAGTACGGGTTCTGCAACTGCTGGTCGAGGGGCAGGTAGAAGCGAATCGCGCCCTGGCCGATGTAGGTACTCCAGCGCACCAGGTCCGGGTCGTCCTTGATCCTCGCCTCCAGGCGGTCGACGACCTTGCGCGTTTCCTCGATCGAGGCGTTCTGCGGCAGGTTCAGGTCGACCAGGATCTCCGGCCGGTCCGACGACGGGAAGAACTGGTTCTGCACGAAACGCATGCTGAAGATCGACAGGGCGAACAGCAGCACCGTGCCGATGATGGTCAGCCAGCGGTGGCGCATGCACCACAGCAACCCGCCCTCGAATGCCCGGCCGACACGCCCGGGCTCGGCCTCGTGCGCCTTGAGCTTGCTGCTGCTGAGAATGTGCACACCCAGCACCGGGGCGAAGAACACCGCCACCACCCAGGACACCAGCAAGGCCACCGCTATCACCGCGAACAGGGTGTAGGTGTACTCGCCCGCGGAACTGGCGTTGAGGCCGATCGGCACGAAACCGGCCACCGTCACCAGGGTGCCGGTGAGCATGGGGAACGCGGTGGAGGTGTAGGCGAAGGTGGCCGCCTGCTCCTTGGTCTCGCCCATCTCCAGGCGCGTGACCATCACCTCGACGGTGATCATCGCGTCGTCCACCAATAATCCCAGGGCGATGATCAGCGCGCCGAGCGAGATCCGCTGCATGGTGATGTCGCTGTATTCCATGAACACGAAGACCATGGCCAGCACCAGCGGGATCGAACAGGCCACCACCAGCCCCGCGCGAATGCCGAGGCTGACGAAGCTCACCGCCAGCACGATCACCACGGCTTCGAACAACGCGCTGGTGAAGCCGCCGACCGCCTGCTTGACCACCACCGCCTGGTCGGACACGTTGTGCACGCCAACGCCCACCGGCAGGTCGCGGACGATGCTGTCCATCCGCGCCTTCAAGGCCGCGCCGAACACCTCGATGTTGGCGCCGGCCTTCATGCCGATCGCCAGGCCAATGGCGGTCTGGCCATTGAAGCGGAACATCGGTGAAGGCGGATCGACATAGCCGCGCTCGATATCGGCGATATCGGCCAGGCGGAAGAAGCGGTCGTTGATGCGCAGGTTCACCGTCTGCAGGTCCTTCTCCGAGGCGAACTGCCCGGTGGTGCGCACCGAGATGCGCTCGGGCCCGGCCTCGATCACCCCGGCCGGGGTCACCGCGTTCTGCTGCTGCAGGGCCTGCATGGCCTGGCGCTGGTCGATGCCCAGCGCGGCCAGCTTGCGGGTGGAGAAGTTCAGGTAGAGCACTTCGTCCTGGGTGCCGATCAGCTCGACCTTGCCGATGTTGGGCACTTCGCGCACCTCGGCCCGCGCCACCTCGACATAGTCGCGCAGCTGACGCAGGGTTAGGCCGTCGGCGGTGAACGCGTAGATCGAGCCGAACACGTCGCCGAACTCATCGTTGAAGGCGGGCCCCTGGATGCCTGCGGGGAACTGCCCGCGGATGTCCTGGATCTTCTTGCGTACCTGGTACCAGATCTCGGGGATGTCCTTGGCCTTGGTGGTGTCGCGCAGGTAGACGTAGACCGTGGATTCGCCCGGGCGGGTATAGCTCTTCACGTAGTCGAGCGAGTCGAGCTCCTCGAGCTTCTTCTCGATGCGGTCGGTGACCTGATACAGGGTCTCGTCCTGGGTGGCGCCGGGCCAGCGGCTCTGGATGACCATGGTCTTGATGGTGAAGGACGGGTCTTCCTCACGACCAAGGTTGAAGTAGGAGAAGATCCCCATCAGCAGGCCGACGAACATCAGGTACCAGACGAAGGACTGGTGCTTCAGCGCCCATTCCGAGAGGTTGAAGCTTCCTTTCATTGCGCATCCTCGTCGAAGGTGACCTTCTGGCCGGGCTTGAGGCTGTTCACTCCAGCGGTCACCACGCGCTCGCCGGGCTGCACGCCGGAGGCCAGGACGATGCTGTCGGCGGTACGCCCGATCAACGCGACCTCGCGGGTGGCCACGGTTTTCTGCTGCGGATCGACCACCCACACCTGGGTCTTGCCGTCACGTTCAAGCAACGCGGTCAGCGGCAACTCGCTGCGCGGGCTAACCGCCGAGGTCAGGGTGACGCTGACCGCGGTGCCCAGGTGGAAGGCATCGGGTGTGCTGGTCAGGGTCAAGCGGGCGCGGCGGGTACGGGTGGTGGCGTCGGCCTGTGGCTCGAGCTCGCGCAGCGTGGCGGTGGTATTGATGGCTGGGTCGAGCTGCGAGGCGACGGTGAAGGTGAGGTCCTTGTTCAGCTGTTCGGCAAGCGGAATCGGCAGGTCGATCACCGCCTCCTTGACGTCCGGACGGGCCAGGGTGACCACGGCCTGGCCGGCACTGACCGTCTGCCCCGCCTCGGCCTGCCAGGCAGTGACCACCGCCGCATGATCACTGCGCAAGGTGCTGTAGCCGAGCTGGTCGCGAGCCTGGCTGACCGCCGAACGGGCCTGCTCCAGCGCGGCGCCGGTGGTCTTCAGGTCGGTCTGGGCGATGTCCAGCTGGGCCTGGGCGCCGACACCACGGTCGTACAGCTGCTGCTGGCGGCGGGCATTGGCCTGGGCGTTGATCCATTGCGCCTGGACCTTGGCCAGGTCGCCTTCGGCGGCGCGCAGCTGGTTTTGCTGGTCGGTCGGGTCGAGGGTGGCCAGGGTGTCGCCAGGGCTTACCCGGGCGCCGACATCCAGCCAGCGTCGGGCAATGCGTCCGGACACCCGGAACCCCAGGGTGCTTTCGTAGCGGGCCTGGATGGCGCCGGCAAAGCGGCCCAGCTGCGACTGTACCTGCGGCTCGACCAGCGTCGACAGCACCGGGCGTATCGCCTCAGGCGGCGCCTCATCGCCCCCGCAGGCAGCCAGCATCAGGCTGGCGGACACTATCAGCAACTGACGTTTCATGGCGCGGCCCCTCCGTCCTTGGCGGTGACCTTCTCGACCTGCATGTCCGGGTGCAGAAGCTGTCCACCGCCCACCACCACGGTCTCGCCACCCTTGATACCGTCGGCGATCACCACCTTGCCGGTGAGGTAGCGCGCGACCTGGACCTTGCGCAATTCGACCTTGTCGCCCTCGCCCACCACCCACACCGCCGGCTCCTTCAGCGCCTTGGTCAGCGCCGACCACGGCAATTCGATGCTGGGCCGGCCCTGGGTGTTGCCAGTGGCCGTGACCGGTGAGCCCAGCTGCATGCCGGCCGGCACGTTGCGCAGCGCGACCTTGACCTGCACCGTGCCGCTCTCGGCGGACACCGTCGGGGTGATCTCGCGGACCCGGCCCTCGGCCCTGATCGCCGGGTTGTCCAGCAGGCTGACGACGACGCCCTCGTCGCTGGGGGACTTCACCAGCAGCGATTCGTAGACATTGAACACCGCGTCACGGTCGCCATCGACCGCCAGGCTGAAGATCGGCATGGTCGCCTGTACCACCTGGCCGACCTCGGCCTGGCGCGCGGTGATCACCCCGTCGGCCTCAGACACCAGGGCGGTGTAGCTCAACTGCTCGTTGGCATTGGCCAACTGCGCCTGGGCGGCCTTGAGCGCACTCTGGCTGCTGCGCAGCGCGGCTTCGGCCGAATCGTACTCGCTCTGGCTGGTGTAGCCCTTGGGCAGGAGCTTCTGCTGGCGCACGAACGCGGCGCTGGTCTGGGTGACCCGCGCCTGCTCGGCGAACACCTCGGCCTTGGCCGAGTCGACGTTGTTCTGCAGGTCCTTCGGATCCAGGCGCGCCAGCACCTGGTTGGCCTTGACGTGGTCGCCGACATCGACGCCGCGGGCGATGATCTTGCCGCCCACGCGAAACGACAGGTCGGTCTGCACCCGCGCCTGCACGTCACCGGTCAAGGTGACCCGGGCGGCAAAGTCGGTGGGCTGCACCTGTTGCACCGCGACCCGGGGCAATACCGGGGCAGCTTCTTCCTTGCCACAGCCCGAAAGCATGAACAGCAGCCCCAGGCAAACGACCATCGGCGGACGCGTTACCGTCATGCAGGCTCCTTGCTTCGACAAAGGGAGAGAGGGATGCGTTTGAAGCGTAGATCAGGGATGGACAAACGACACCGATGTCGGCTCAACAAAGCGCAGCGCTATCGGCGATACTGCCAGCCAGACGCTCAAGGACACCGCCGATGCTGACCACCCTGGCCATTGCCAACTACCGCTCGATCAACCAGCTGGTGATGCCGCTCGGGCGGCTCAACGTGATCACCGGAGCCAACGGCAGCGGCAAGTCCAACCTGTACAAGGCCTTGCGCCTGCTGGCCGAGACCGCCCGCGGCGGCGTGGTCAACGCGCTGGCTGCCGAGGGCGGGCTGGAGTCGACCTTCTGGGCCGGCCCCGAGAAGCTCACCCGGCGCATGCTCAACGGCGAGGTGCCGGTGGAAGGCGGGCCACGCCAGCAGGCCAGGCGCCTGAAGATGGGCTTTGCCGGCGAAGACTTCGGCTACGCGATCAGCCTCGGCCTGCCCGAACCCAGCCGGTCGCAGTTTGCCCTGGACCCGCAGATCAAGCAGGAGACGATCTGGGCCGGCCCCCTGTGCCGACCCGCCAGCCAGCTGGTGCAGCGCAATGCGGGGATGGTCAAGGCCCGTGACGGGCGCCAATGGCAGGTGCTGCACCAGCACATGACCGAGTTCGACAGCCTGTTCGACCAGGTCGGCAGTCTGCAGGGCTCCCCCGAGGTGCCACATCTGCGCGAACAGATCCGCAGCTGGCGCTTCTACGACCATTTCCGTACCGATGCCGATGCCCCTGCCCGGCAAGCGCGGCTGGGCACGCGCACACCGGTGCTTCATCACGATGGCCGCGACCTCGCCGCCGCACTGCAGACCATCGACGAGATCGGCGACCTGCAGGCCCTGCAGGACGCCGTGAGCGACGCCTTTCCCGGTGCTCGGCTCGCGGTCGACGCCCAGCCCGGCGGCCTGTTCGGCCTGCGTTTCCACCAGGCCGGGTTGCTGCGGCCGCTGAGCGCCGCTGAGCTGTCTGACGGGACCTTGCGCTACCTGTTGCTGGTGGCCGCCCTGCTCACGCCACGCCCGCCGAGCATGATGGTGCTCAACGAGCCGGAAACCAGCCTGCACCCAGACCTGTTGCCGGCACTGGCGCGCCTGATTCGCCGCGCGGCGCAGCAGTGCCAGGTATGGGTGGTGTCGCACGCGCCACGGCTGGTGGCGGCGCTGGAGGAGGATGCCGACTGCAATTCGATCCACCTGGAGAAGACCTTGGGTCAAACCTGTATCGTCGGGCAAGGCATGCTGGATGAACCGGCCTGGAACTGGCCGGACCAGGGCTGAAAAGATCGCGGGGCAAGTCGCATCGGCACACCGATGCGACTTGCCCCGCAATGCGTTGGCTCAAGCCTGCGCTGCGGCCTGGGCCGGACGACGGACCTGCGGCTGCGAGACGTTCGCCGCGGCGCCCTCTTCGATGGCCTGCTGGATCGCCCGGCGGCGACGCTCTTCGGCCTGGCGGCTGAAGTACCAGACCAGGAAGGTCACCAACGACACCGACAGCAGGATCAGGCTGGCCACGGCGTTGATCTCCGGCTTCACGCCCAGACGCACGGCCGAGAACACCTCCATCGGCAGGGTGGTCGAGCCCGGGCCGGAAACGAAGCTGGCCAGCACCAGGTCATCCAGCGACAGGGCGAACGACATCATGCCGCCCGCCGCCAGCGACGGCGCGATCATCGGGATGGTGATCAGGAAGAACACCTTCCACGGCTTGGCGCCCAGGTCCATGGCCGCCTCCTCGATCGAAAGGTCCAGCTCACGCAGGCGCGCCGACACCACCACCGCCACATAGGCGGCGCAGAACGTGGTGTGGGCGATCCAGATGGTGACGATGCCACGCTCCTGGGGCCAGCCGATCATCTGCGCCATGGCCACGAACAGCAGCAGCAGCGACAGACCGGTGATTACCTCGGGCATCACCAATGGCGCAGTGACCAGGCCACCGAACAGGGTGCGGCCCTTGAAGCGGGTGACCCGGGTCAGCACGAAGGCGGCCAGGGTGCCCAGCGCCACCGCGGCGACCGCCGTGTAGCAAGCGATCTCCAACGAGCGCATCACCGAACCCATGAGCTGGGTGTTGTCGAGCAGGCCGACGTACCACTTCACCGACCAGCCGCCCCACACCGTCACCAGCTTCGAGGCGTTGAACGAGTAGATCACCAGGATCAGCATCGGCAGGTAGATGAACAGCAAGCCGAGCACCAGCATCAGCTTGGAGAAACTGAAGCGTTTCATGCGCGGCCCTCCATCTCTTTGGCCTGGCTACGGTTGAACAGCAGGATTGGCACGATCAGGATCGCCAGCATCACCACCGCCAGCGCGGATGCCACCGGCCAGTCACGGTTGTTGAAGAACTCCTGCCACAGCACTTTACCGATCATCAGGGTTTCCGGGCCGCCGAGCAGTTCAGGGATGACGAACTCGCCCACCACCGGGATGAACACCAGCATGCAGCCGGCGATGATGCCGTTCTTCGACAGCGGCACGGTGATCTTCCAGAAGCTGTTGAAGGTGCTCGAACCCAGGTCCGATGCGGCTTCGAGCAGGCTCTCGTCGTGCTTCACCAGGTTGGCGTACAGCGGCAGGATCATGAACGGCAGGTACGAATAGACCACGCCGATATAGACCGCCAGGTTGGTGTTGAGGATCTGCAGCGGCTGGTCGATCACGCCCAGCCACAGCAGGAAGCTGTTGAGCAGCCCGTTGTTGCTGAGGATGCCCATCCAGGCATAGACGCGGATCAGGATCGCGGTCCAGGTCGGCATCATGATCAGCAGCAGCAGAACGGTCTGCGACTCCTTCCTGGCCTTGGAGATGGCGTAGGCCATCGGGTAGCCGATCAGCAGGCACAGCAAAGTGCTGAAGAAGGCCACCTTCAACGAACCGAGGTAGGCCGCGATGTACAGCTCGTCCTCGGTGAGCAGGCCGTAGTTGGCCAGGTTCAGCACCAGCTGCACCTTGCCTTCCAGATAGGTATAGATCTCGGTGTACGGCGGGATCGCCACGTCGGCTTCGGCAAAGCTGATCTTCAACACGATGAAGAACGGCAGCATGAAGAACAGGAACAGCCAGATGAACGGCACGCCGATCACCAGGTGCCGCCCTTCGGGGATCAAGCGCTGGAGGGCTCGTTTGAGCTTTCGTGGTTTCATGAGCGCAGTACCACGCCGCTGTCGTCTTCCCACCACACGTAGACTTCGTCATCCCAGGTCGGGCGGGTGCCCTGGCGCTCGGCGTTGGCGACGAACGACTGGACGATCTTGCCGCCGGGCAGCTCGACGTAGAACACCGAGTGGCCGCCGAGGTAGGCAATGTCGTGGACCTTGCCGCGCGACCAGTTGTGCTCGCAGGTCGGCTGCTCGGTGGTGACCAGCAGCTTCTCCGGACGCAGGGCGTAGGTGATGTGCTTGTCCTCGACCGAGGTGGTGACACCGTGGCCGACGTAGATCTTGCGCTCCAGCTCCGGGCTAGCGATGACCGCATGGCCTTCGGCATCGTCGACCACTTCGCCTTCGAACAGGTTGACGTTGCCAATGAACTCGCAGACCAGGCGGCTGGTCGGGGTTTCATAGATATCGATCGGGCTGCCGATCTGGGCGATCCAGCCCAGGTGCATGATGGCGATGCGCTGGGCCATGGTCATGGCCTCTTCCTGGTCGTGGGTCACCATCACGCAGGTCACGCCCACGCGCTCGATGATCTCCACCAGTTCCAGTTGCATCTGCGAGCGCAGTTTCTTGTCCAGCGCGCCCATGGGCTCGTCGAGCAGCAGCAGCTTGGGACGCTTGGCCAGCGAACGGGCCAGGGCCACGCGCTGCCGCTGGCCACCGGAGAGCTGGTGCGGCTTGCGCTTGGCGTACTGGGTCATGTGCACCAGCTTGAGCATCTCGGCCACGCGGGCGTCGATCTCGGCCTTGGGCATCTTGTCCTGCTGCAGGCCGAAGGCGATGTTCTGCGCCACGGTCATGTGCGGGAACAGTGCGTAGGACTGGAACATCATGTTGATCGGCCGCTCGTAGGGCGGCATGTCGGTGATGTCGACGCCATCGAGGAAGATCCGCCCTTCGGTCGGACGCTCGAAGCCGGCCAGCATGCGCAGCAAGGTCGATTTGCCGGACCCGGAGCCGCCCAGCAGGGCGAAGATCTCACCCTTGCGGATTTCCAGGGACACATCGTCCACGGCTACCGTTTCGTCGAACTTTTTCGTGACCCGGTCGATCTTGACCAGCACCTGCTTGGGTTGCTGGCCACCCTCGAGGGCTTTCTTATAGGCACCGGAGGCAACTGCCATGAGTGAAACTCCCAACAAGATTTATGTGCCCGCCGCTGCGCTGGCGGGCCTGGATTGTTACTTGCCCGACTTGACCTTGGTCCAGCTGCGGGTCATCAAACGTTGCACCTTGGGTGGCAACTCGGCGTTGACGAACATCTTGTCCAGCACTTCCTGCGGTGGGTAAACCGCGGCGTCAGTCCTCACGGCCTGGTCCATCAGGTCGCCAGCCTTGGGGTTCGGGTTGGCGTAACCGACGTAATCACTGACCTGGGCGATCACCTCAGGTTTCAGCAAATAGTTGATGAAGGCGTGGGCCTCCTTGACGTTGCTGGCGTCCTTGGGAATCGCCAGCACATCGAACCAGAGGTTGCCGCCTTCCTTGGGAATGGCGTAGGCCAGCTTCACGCCCTTCTTCGCCTCTTCGGCGCGGGCCTTGGCCTGGAAAATATCGCCGGAGAAGCCGGCGGCCACGCAGATATCGCCGTTGGCGAGATCGGTGATGTATTTGGATGAGTGGAAATAGGTGACGTACGGACGCACGGCCAGCAGTTTCTTTTCGGCTGCCTGGTAGTCCTTCGGGTTGCTGCTGTTCGGGTCCAGGCCCATGTAGTTGAGCACCGCCGGGAGCATCTCGTCGGCCGAGTCGAGGAAGGCCACTCCGCATTTGCTGAGCTTCTTCATGTTCTCGGGCTCGAACAGCACCGCCCAGGAGTCGATCTTGTCGGTGCCCAGCACCGCCTTGACCTTCTCGACGTTGTAGCCGATGCCATTGGTGCCCCACAGGTAGGGGACGGCGTACTGGTTGCCCGGGTCGTTCTTCTCCAGGCGCTTCATCAGCGCCGGGTCGAGGTTCGCGTAGTTGGGCAACAGGTCACGGTCGAGCTTCTGGAACGCGCCCGCCTTGATCTGCTTGCCGAGGAAATGGTTGGACGGCACGACCACGTCATAGCCGGTGCGTCCGGCCAGCAGTTTGCCTTCCAGCGTCTCGTTGCTGTCGAAGACGTCGTATTTCGGGGTGATGCCGGTTTCCTTCTGGAAATCAGCGAGGGTGTTGGGGCCGACGTAGTCAGACCAGTTGTAGATGTGCACCGTGGGCGCCGCTTGGACGCTGCAAGCCAGCGTCAGACCCGCTCCAGCCATCAAGGCCTTGCGAAAAACAGAAATAGACAAGTGGGTGGTCCTCACAATCAGTGCCTTTGCGGGCAGTAAACCTCGGCCGCACACGCAAAACCGGCGCGCAACTTACCTTCACGGCGTGGATGCCGCAAACTTATTTGCCTTTACTTGCCTCTGGGCCGGGAAACCCCGGCCCAGAGGGCCTTGCATCGGGCTTACTTGCCCGACTTGATCTTGGTCCAGCTACGGGTGATCTCGCGCTGGGCGGTCTTCTCCGGCGCCTTGATGGCGTACAGCTGCGCCTTCACTTCCTCGGACGGATAGATGGCCGGGTCGCTGGTGATGTCCTTGTCCACGAACTCGGTGGCCGCCTTGTTGCCGTTCGGGAACCGTACAGCATTGGTAATACCGGCCATCACTTTCGGCTGCAGCAGGTACTCCATGAACTTGTAGGCTGCGTCGACGTTCTCGGCATCTTTCGGAATGGCGACCATGTCATAGAAGGTGCCAGCACCTTCCTTCGGAATGACATAGTTCAGCTTGACCTTGTCACCAGCCTCGTGGGCACGGGCCTTGGACTGCTCCAGGTCACCCGAGTAACCCACGGCCACGCAGATGTTGCCGTTGGCCAGGTCCGAGATGTACTTGGAGGAGTGGAAGTAGGTGATCGACGGACGAATCTTCAGGAACAGATCTTCGGCGGCCTTCAGATCTTCTTTCTTGGTGCTGTCGCTCGGCTTGCCGAGGTAGTGCAGCGCGGCCGGGATCATCTCGGTCGGGGCATCGAGGAAGCTCACGCCGCAGCTCTTGAGCTTGGCGATGTTCTCGGGCTTGAACACGACGTCCCACGAGTCGATCTTGTCGATGCCCAGCGCGGCCTTGACCTTCTCCGGGTTGTAGCCGATGCCGATGGAGCCCCACATGTAGGGGAAGGCGAACTTGTTGCCCGGGTCGCTGGCGTCGCCAACAGCCTTGAGCAGGGCAGGGTCGAGGTTCTTCCAGCTAGGCAGCTTGGAGCGGTCCAGCTCCTGGTAAACGCCGGCCTTGATCTGCTTGGCCAGGAAATTGTTGGACGGCACGACGATGTCGTAGCCCGACTTGCCCGCCAGCAGCTTGGCTTCGAGGGTTTCGTTGCTGTCGAAGACGTCGTAGACGACCTTGATGCCGGTCTCTTTCTCGAAGTTGGCCACGGTGTCCGGGGCGATGTAGTCCGACCAGTTGTAGACGTGCAGCACCTTGTCGTCAGCCTGAACAGCGGTGGCCATGGCACCCATCAGGGCGGCGGCCAGCAGCGTCTTGCCCAATTTCTTCATGCGTAATGCTCCAGAATTTATTATCAAGCCATCTGTTCAGCAGCCAGGTACCACGGGACGCGCGTTGGGCGACTAAACAGCCGTTAGTCTGGCAAGTTACAAGGCGCTGTTTCAACCAAAGCAGGGCCTTGCAACGACATTAATGTCACCTCGCCAGCCTAGCAGACTGTCACTTGACCGCTTCGTAGGTCAGGTCCAGGCACTTGCGCGCCTTTTCCACCAGTTCGTCGATCTCTTCGCGGCTGATCACCAGAGGTGGCGCGATGATCATGGTGTCGCCCACCGCGCGCATCACCAGGCCGTTCTCGAAGCAGTGGGTGCGGCAAATCATGCCGACGCCTTTGCCCTCGTAGCGGCTGCGGGTGGCCTTGTCCTTGACCAGCTCGATCGCGCCGAGCAGGCCCAGGCCGCGCACCTCGCCCACCAGCGGGTGGTCCTGCAGCTCACGCAGTCGTTTTTGCAAATACGGTGCCGTTTCGGTCCGGGCGCGCTCGACAATTTTCTCGTCACGCAGGATGCGCAGGTTTTCCAGGCCCACCGCAGCCGCCACCGGGTGGCCGGAATAGGTGAAGCCGTGGTTGAAGTCACCACCTTCGCTGATCACCTTGGCCACTTTGTCACGCACGATCACACCACCCATGGGGATGTAACCGGAGGTCAGGCCCTTGGCGATGGTCATCAAATCAGGCGCAAGGTCGTAGTAGTCGGAGCCGAACCACTCGCCGGTGCGACCAAAGCCGCAGATCACTTCGTCGGCAACGAACAGGATGTCGTACTTGGCCAGGATCTCCTTGATCTTCGGCCAGTACGTCTCTGGCGGAATGATCACCCCACCCGCGCCCTGGATCGGTTCGGCGATGAAGGCGGCGACGTTGTCCTCGCCGACTTCGAGAATCTTCTTCTCCAGCTGTTCGGCCGCCCACACGCCGAACTCGTCCGGAGTCATGTCGCCACCCTCGCCGAACCAGTACGGCTGCGGGATATGCACGATGCCCGGGATCGGCAGGCCGCCCTGCTCGTGCATGCCGCTCATGCCGCCCAGGCACGCACCTGCAAAGGTGGAGCCGTGGTAGCCGTTGATGCGGCCGATGATGGTCTGCTTGTGCGGTTTACCCTTGAGCGCCCAGTAGTGGCGGACCATGCGCAGCACGGTGTCGTTGCCCTCGGAACCGGAGCCGGTGAAGAACACATGGGTCATGCCCTCGGGCGCCACGTCGGTGATCGCCTTGGCCAGCTCCAGCGCCGGCGGGTGGGCGGTCTGGAAGAACAGGTTGTAGTACGGCAGCTCGCGCATCTGCTTTTCTGCCGCCTGCACCAGCTCTTCGCGGCCATAGCCCACCGCCACGCACCACAGGCCGGCCATGCCGTCGAGGATCTTGTGCCCCTCGCTGTCCCACAAATGCACGCCCTGCGCCTTGGTGATGATGCGCGGCCCCTTCTCCTTCAGCTGCTTATAGTCACTGAAGGGTGCAAGGTGGTGCTCGCCGCTCAGGGTTTGCCATTCACGGGTTTGCGGGTTGTTGACGCTCATGTGCCTCTCCATTTTCCGGTGGCCGCCCATAGGCGGCCTCAGGGTTGATCACACAGCAAACAGCAGGAACTCACGCTCCCAGGAGCTGATGACGCGCTTGAAGTTCTCATGCTCGGCGCGCTTGGTGGCGACGTAGCCGGTGATGAATTTCTTGCCCAGGTACTGCACCAGCGCGCGGCTGTTCTCCATGCGCTCCAGGGCGTCCTCGATAGTCAGTGGCAGGCGCAGGTTGCGCCGCTCGTAGCCACGGCCCTGCACCGGCGCGCTGGCCTCGATGCCTTCGACCATGCCGATGTAGCCGCACAGCAGGCTCGCGGCGATGGCCAGGTAGGGGTTGGCGTCGGCGCCCGGCAAGCGGTTCTCGACCCGGCGGTTCTGCGGGCCGGCATCCGGCACGCGCAGGCCGACGGTGCGGTTCTCTTCGCCCCACTCGACGTTCACCGGTGCCGAGGTGTCCGGCAGGAAACGGCGGAACGAGTTGACGTTGGGGGCGAACAGCGGCAGCGCCTCGGGGATGAACTTCTGCAGGCCGCCGATATGGTGCAGGAACAGCTCGCTCATGCTGCCGTCGGCGTTGGAGAAGATGTTCTTGCCGGTGGCCACGTCGACCACGCTCTGGTGCAGGTGCATCGCGCTGCCCGGCTCGCCGGTCATGGGCTTGGCCATGAAGGTGGCGGCCACGTTGTGCTTGAGCGCCGCCTCGCGCATGGTGCGCTTGAACACCAGGATCTGGTCGGCCAGGTGCAGCGCGTCGCCGTGACGGAAGTTGATTTCCATCTGCGCGGTGCCGTCCTCGTGGATCAGCGTGTCGAGATCCAGCTGCTGCAGTTCGCACCAGTCGTAGACATCCTCGAACAGCGGGTCGAATTCGTTGGCCGCCTCGATGGAGAACGACTGGCGTCCGGTTTCCGGGCGGCCGGAACGGCCCACCGGCGGCTGCAGCGGAAAGTCCGGGTCTTCGCTACGCTTGGTGAGGTAGAACTCCATCTCGGGCGCGACGATCGGCTGCCAGCCTTTGTCGGCGTAGAGTTTCAGGACCTTCTTCAGCACGTTGCGCGGCGACAGCTCGACCGGGTTGCCCTTCTTGTCGTAGGTATCGTGGATCACCTGGGCGGTCGGTTCGATGGCCCATGGCACGAGAAACACCGCGTTCTCGTCGGGGCGGCAGATCATGTCGATGTCGGCCGGGTCGAGCAGTTCGTAATAGATGTCGTCGTCGACGTAGTCGCCGGTCACGGTCTGCAGCAGCACGCTTTCGGGCAGGCGCATGCCCTTCTCGGCGATGAACTTGTTGGTGGGCGAGATCTTGCCGCGGGTGATGCCGGTCAGGTCGCTGATCAGGCATTCCACTTCGGTGATCTTGTGCTCTTTCAACCAATCGGTGAGCTGGTCGAGGTTGTGACTCATAAATACCTCAGGAGGTAATGTGGCGCGGTTGAAGGCAACCGGCGGCCACTGACGCCAGGCGTCGGGCAAAGTCGGCGCGCAGGGCGCCGAGGGGCCTGGAAAGGCCCGCGCCTTGATTCTGGATGCTGTGCATGGCTAAAGCAAAACCCCACGCGCCGGACCACAGCGGATACACACCGCGAGCGCGTGTCCGAGCAGAAAGCGAAGGGCAGAAGGAAAGGAGGTGTTGCGGTAAAGCGTTACGAGGTATGGCTTTTTTACGCGAACCGTCAATTATTGCGGCCAGTGCGGCGCCCTTTCGATGCAGGCGTGCGATGACCGGACGGCAACCGGGAGATGTACCTGAACGCACCGTGCATGCGGCGCTGACAGGTCTCGGCAAGCGGACCATGTGACCCTCGTATTATTGTGTTCTGGGTTGTGACCGAGCTTATCCTCGTTCATTTTTTTACACAACCTCTCCGTAAAAAATAAAACACGCCCCGCTCGGGATAACCCTTCAGGGCGAAAATAGCGGATAATGGCACGCCCCGATATGCAGCAAATCTGCCGTAGATGTGCCATTTAAGGGCATCATGGGCTTGGCTTGACTTCACCTGGTCTTTCCGATTGACTGGGGTTGCAAGCCCCCCTTGATTGATATTTTTAACAACAAAGGTGTTGCATCATGTCGGTACCCCCGCGTGCCGTTCAGCTTAACGAAGCGAACGCGTTCCTTAAGGAACATCCTGAGGTTCTCTACGTTGACCTTCTGATTGCAGATATGAATGGTGTGGTGCGCGGCAAGCGCATAGAGCGCACCAGCCTCCACAAGGTTTACGAGAAAGGCATCAACCTGCCTGCCTCCCTCTTCGCCCTGGATATCAACGGTTCGACCGTCGAAAGCACCGGCCTTGGCCTGGACATCGGCGACGCCGACCGCATCTGCTACCCCATCCCCGGCACCCTCTCCAACGAACCCTGGCAGAAGCGCCCGACCGCGCAGCTGCTGATGACCATGCACGAAATCGAAGGCGAGCCGTTCTTCGCCGACCCGCGTGAAGTGCTGCGCCAGGTGGTGAGCAAGTTCACCGACATGGGCCTGACCATCTGCGCCGCGTTCGAGCTGGAGTTCTACCTGATCGACCAGGAGAACGTGAACGGCCGCCCACAACCGCCACGCTCGCCGATCTCGGGCAAGCGCCCGCAGTCGACCCAGGTGTACCTGATCGACGACCTCGACGAATACGCCGACTGCCTGCAGGACATCCTTGAAGGCGCGAAGGAACAAGGCATCCCGGCCGACGCCATCGTCAAGGAAAGCGCCCCGGCGCAGTTCGAAGTCAACCTGCACCACGTCGCCGACCCGCTCAAGGCCTGTGACTACGCGGTGTTGCTCAAGCGGTTGATCAAGAACATCGCCTACGACCATGAAATGGACACCACCTTCATGGCCAAGCCCTACCCGGGCCAGGCAGGCAACGGCCTGCATGTACACATTTCCGTGCTGGACAAGGATGGCAACAACATCTTCACCAGCGAGGATCCCGAGCAGAACGCCGCGCTACGTCACGCTGTCGGCGGTGTGCTCGAGACCCTGCCCGCTTCGATGGCGTTTCTCTGCCCGAACGTCAACTCGTACCGTCGTTTCGGTGCGCAGTTCTACGTGCCCAACGCACCGAGCTGGGGCCTGGACAACCGCACCGTCGCCCTGCGCGTGCCGACCGGCTCGCCGGACGCCGTACGCATCGAACACCGCGTGGCCGGAGCCGACGCCAACCCGTACCTGATGATGGCGGCCGTGCTGGCCGGCGTGCACCACGGTCTGACCAACAAGATCGAACCGGGCGAGCCGATCGAAGGCAACTCGTACGAGCAGCTGGAGCAGAGCCTGCCGAACAACCTGCGTGATGCCCTGCGCGAGCTGGACGACAGCGAGATCCTCAACAAGTACATCGATCCGAAGTACATCGACATCTTCGTCGCGTGCAAGGAGAGCGAGCTGGAGGAGTTCGAGCACTCGATCTCCGACCTCGAGTACAACTGGTACCTGCATACCGTGTAAACGAAAACGCCGCCCACAAGGGCGGCGTTTTTGTTTGGCCTTCCGGCGACTCCGCGCCCCCTGTAGGAGCGGCCTTGTGTCGCGAAAGGGGTGCGAAGCGCCCCCAGGATTCGTGCATCAAGCTGATATCGCCGGGGCTGCTATGCAGCCCTTTCGCGACACAAGGCCGCTCCCACAGGGGCCGCACAAGCTGGCGAACAGCTTTACAACGGCTTCTCGAAGATCTTCGAATTGCGCTGGTAGTTGTACAGCGAAGCCCGCGCCGCCGGCAGCCGCTCCACGCCACTGGGTGCAAAGCCACGCTCACGGAACCAGTGCGCGGTCCGAGTCGTCAGCACGAACAGGGTATTGAGTCCCAGTTTGCGCGCCCGCTCCTCGATGCGCTCGAGCAGTTCGTCGCCACGCCCGCCATGCCGGTACTCCGGGTTCACCGCCAGGCACGCCAGCTCCCCGGCCTCGGAGTCGGCAATCGGGTACAGCGCCGCGCAGGCGATGATCATGCCCTCGCGCTCGACCACGCTGAACTGCTCGATCTCTCGCTCCAGCACCTCGCGCGAACGGCGCACCAGGATGCCCTGCTCTTCCAGCGGGCTGATCAGCTCCAGCAAGCCGCCGACATCCTCGATGGTCGCCTCGCGCACCACCTCGAATTGCTCCTGGGACACCAGCGTGCCGCCGCCACCCCGGGTGAACAGCTCGGTCAGCAGCGCACCGTCCTCGGCATAGCTGACGATATGGCTGCGCGCCACGCCGCCCTTGCAGGCCTCGGCGGCGGCATCCAGCAGCTCGGCCTGGTAGTCGCTGCCCAGGCGCTGCAGGTGCGGCGCAATGTGTTGTGGCCGCAGCTCGCGCACCAGCTGGCCATGTGCGTCCAGCAGGCCCGGCTCGGCGCCGAACAGCAGCAGCTTGTCGGCGCCCAGCTCGATGGCGGCGCGAGTGGCCACGTCCTCGCAGGCGAGGTTGAAGATCTCGCCGGTCGGCGAATAGCCCAGCGGCGACAGCAGTACGATGGAGCGCTCGTCGAGCAGGCGGTTGATGCCCTTGCGGTCGACCCGGCGCACTTCGCCGGTGTGATGGTAGTCGACCCCTTCAAGCACGCCGATCGGCCGTGCCGTGACCAAGTTGCCGGAGGCCACCCGCAGGCGCGAGCCCTGCATCGGCGAGGCCGCCATGTCCATCGACAGGCGCGCCTCGATGGCCAGGCGCAGGGCGCCGACCGCATCGATCACGCAGTCGAGCGTCGCCGCGTCGGTGATGCGCATGCCATGGTGGTAGTGCGGGGTCAGGCCGCGGGCAGCCAGGCGGCTTTCGATCTGCGGGCGCGAGCCATGGACCAGCACCAGGCGCACGCCGAGGCTGTGCAGCAGTACCAGGTCGTGGACGATGTTGCCGAAGTTCGGGTGTTCGACGCCGTCACCGGGGAGCATGACCACGAAGGTGCAGTCGCGGTGGGCGTTGATGTAGGGAGACGCATGGCGCAGCCAGTTGACGTAATCGGGCATGACAGGGCCTGTGGATAAGTGAACGGAGAACGAAAAGGCGCACAACGTTCGAAAGTCATCGTCGGAACAGGCTTGCGGTCACGCGCGGTCTCCTCTGGTCAGGGAAAGATCAATGGCTCAGGCAATAGTGCCGGATCAGGTCACGCAATAGACGCACGGTAGGCTCGATTCGTGACATTTCAAGGTATTCGCCGGGCTGGTGGGCACAGGCGATGTCACCTGGGCCGAGCACGATGGTCTGGCAACCGAGCTGCTGAAGATAAGGCGCTTCGGTGCCAAAGGCCACCGCTTCGGCGCGGTGGCCGGTCAGACGTTCGGCCACCCGCACCAGTTCGCTGTCGGCGTTCTGCTCGAACGGCGGCACTTCGGGGAACAGCGGCGCATAGTCGATACGCACTTCATGGCGCTCGGCCAATGGCGCAAGCTTGCCGCGGATCGCCGCGCGCAGCTGCTCGACATCCATGCCCGGCAGCGGGCGCAGGTCGAACTCCAGGGCGCACTGGCCACAGATGCGGTTGGGGTTGTCGCCACCGTGGATGCAGCCGAAGTTCAGGGTCGGCGTCGGCACCGTGAACTGCGGGTTGCGGTACTGCTCCTGCCAGGTACGACGCAGGCCCATCAGCTCGCCCATCACCGCGTGCATGGCTTCCATGGCGCTGCGGCCCAGGCTCGGATCCGACGAATGGCCACTGCGCCCGAGGATGTCGATGCGGTCCATGAGGATGCCCTTGTGCATCCTGATCGGTTTGAGCCCGGTGGGCTCGCCGATCACCGCCGCCCGTCCGAGTGGCTGGCCGGCCTCGGCCAGGGCGCGAGCGCCGGACATCGAGCTTTCCTCGTCGCAGGTGGCGAGGATCAGCAGCGGTTGCTTGAAATCGTGTTCGAGCAGCGGGATGACTGCGTCGATGACCAGGGCGAAGAAGCCTTTCATGTCGCAGCTGCCCAGCCCGACCCAACGGCCATCGACCTCGGTCAGCTTGAGCGGATCACTGCTCCACAGCTGCGGGTCGTACGGCACGGTATCGCTGTGCCCGGCCAGCACCAGGCCGCCCGGGCCGGTGCCGCGGCTGGCCAGGAGGTTGAACTTGCCGGGGCTGACCTGCTGGATCTCGCAGGTGAACCCCAGGTCGCCCAGCCAGCCGGCCAGCAGGTCGATGACCGCGCGGTTGGACTGGTCCAGCGCAGGCTGGGTACAACTGACCGAGGGCGCGGCGATCAGGGCGGCGAACTGGTCTTTCAGCGACGGCAACGGCATGCGCGGACTCCTCGACGGCGTGAAAGGCATCATAACAATGGCTACCCGTCACCTGGCAATCCGCAGCATCCTCGTGGAGCAAGTACTGTAGACTGCCCAGCAACGATGCCCCTCCTTCCGAGCCCGCGATGCACAAAGAAACCGAACTCAAACTCCGCGCCAGCCGCGAGACCCTTGCCGCCCTGCGCGAGCACCCCCTGCTGAAGAAGCGCAACAAGTCCGGCTGGCAGACCCGCGAACTGCTCAACCAGTACTTCGACACCCCGGAGCGCGACCTGTCCGCCGCCCGTGTCGCCCTGCGCCTGCGCCGCGATGGCGAGGTCATCATCCAGACCCTCAAGTGCCGTGGCCAGAGCGTGGCCGGGCTGTCCGAGCGCAACGAGCACGAGTGGCACCTGGACAAGGCCAAGCTCGACCTGAAGAAGCTCGACGGCACCTGCTGGCCGGAGCAACTGGCCGGGCTGGACAAGAAGACCATCAAGCCGCTGTTCACCACCGACTTCACCCGCGAGTACGCCGAGATCGCCTGGGGCCGCGGCAAGGCGAAGGTGGTGATCGAGGCCGCGCTGGATCAAGGTTTCGTGATCGCCGGCAAGCGCAAGGAAGAGATTTGCGAGCTGGAGCTGGAACTGCGCGAAGGGGCCCCGGAAGCCCTTCTGGAACTGGCCGCCGAGCTGTCCGCCAGCCTGGCCCTGATGCCCTGCGACATCAGCAAGGCCGAGCGCGGCTACCGCCTGCTCGATCCGGACAGCTACGAACTGGGCCTGCCGGTGACCGAACTGCAGGCCGAGATGCCGCTGGACGACGCCTACGCCGCCCTCGCCTGGCAACTGCTGGGCAGCAGCCAGCGCCTGGCCGAGCAGTATCGCCACAATGGCCACTGGCGCCTGCTGCAGGACTGGGTTCGCTGCCTGGCCGAACTGCGCGCCCTCACCGCCAGTCTCGGCCAGGCAGCGCCGCGTCCGACTACCCGCGCCCTGCGCGCCAGCCTCGACGCGCTGCTGGAAGACTGGCGCCCGCTGGTACTGGCCGGCAACGATGACGAAGACATTCGCCGCGCCGCCCCCGAGCAGTTCGCCGAAGAGCTGGAAGACCCGCGCTGGGGCCAGTTCTCCCTGGAGACCGCGCGCTGGCTGACCGCCCGCGCCTGGACCGCCGAGCGCAAGGGCCGTGGCGAGCGCCAGGGCAAGGCGCAGCTGGCCAGCTGGCTGCAACACCTGCTGGGCGAGGAGTCCCGCGCCCTGAAACTGCCGCTGTACGTGCAGCGCCCGGAAGACCTGGCCGAGCAGCTGCCGCGCATCGAATGCGTGCAAACCTGGCTGCACCACGCCCGCCAGGTGCTGGACCTGCCGCAGCAGGACCGCCTCTACGGCGAGCTGAACAAGCTGCACGAGCTGGCCGAGCTGCCCCTGGTGGAAGAAGGCAAGGAAGAACTGCTCGAAGCCCGCATCGAGCAGGCCCGCGCCATCGAACAGAACCGCGCCTGGAAGCACCTGCTCAAGGCCTGAGTCCGCGCCGCCCGCTCCTGCACCTCGTAGGAGCGGGCTTGCCCCGCGATCGACGCCTCAGGGTCTCAATGGCAAGCTGGTGGTCGACTTGATCTCCGACAACGCCACGATCGAGTTCACTTCCTGGATACCCGGCACGTTCGACAGTTTTTCGAAGAAGAACCGCTCATATGCCTCGATATCCGAGGTGACGATGCGCAGCAGGAAGTCCACCGCCCCCATCAGCACGTAGCATTCCAGCACTTCGGGAAAGCCGCGGATTGCCTCAGTGAACTCGGCGAAGCTCGACCTCCCGTGGGCGTTGAGCTTTACCTCGGCGAAGATCTGCGTGTTCAGCCCCACCTTCTTGCGATCCAGCAGGGTCACCTGCCCGCGGATCACACCCTCCTCCTTCAAGCGCTGGATGCGCCGCCAGCACGGCGATTGCGACAGCCCCACGCGCTCGGCGATCTGCGCACTGGACAGCGACGCGTCCTCCTGCAGCAGTTCGAGGATGCGCCGATCATAGGCATCCAATTCGCTATGCATTATCAATTCCCAAAAGTTTAAATTTGCGAATTGAATTATTCGCAATGAATGGAAAACACTCAAATCATAGCGAAAAAATACCCCCATCAACGTGCAAGAATTTCTCCACTTCCGCGGAGAAATGCCATGCACGCAGCCGAACACCCCAGGATCGATGCCTGGGCCGCCAACACCGCCCACAGCACCGTCCACTATCGCCTACAGGCCGAGGCGGAACCCGACAGCCTGTGCCGGGTGCTCAACCTGTTCGCCCTGCAGTTCCTCACGCCGCACAGCGTGCGGGTCAGCCAGTGCGATGACCTGCTGGACATGGAAATCGGCATCGGCGGCCTGAGCTGGCACCGCGCCGAAGTCATCGCGCAGAAGCTGCGCAATCTGGTCTGCGTGACCGATGTCAGCCTGGAGTGCCGGCCACGCTTGGCGCAGGCCGCCTCGGCCTGAACGCGCTCCGGCAAGATTCCGAAACCCTTTATCCATCCAGTCGCTACGCCCTCTGGCTAGCCTTGCCAGCGTCACCGTTCACCTGGCAGGGAGCTCGCCATGTTCGCCAACGCTAGCCAAGACCTGGACCTGAACCGCCTGCTCGACGCCTTGCTCGCCGAACAGCGGATCGCCGCCTGCGACGCGCTCAAGGCGCTCGAACGGGCCAGGCTGCACCCTGACGAGCATCCCCTGGAGCTGATCGCCGAGTTGGCCCTGGCAGACCCGTTGCACCCTGGCCAGCACCTGAGCCTCGACGCGCTCTGCCACTGGCTGGCGGGCCTGGTGGACCAACCGTTCCTGCACATCGACCCGCTGCAGGTCGACCTGACACAGATCGCCAGCCTGATGTCCGCGGCCTTCGCCGAGCGTCACGGCATCCTCGCCGTGGCGCTGGACGACAGCAGCGTCACCGTGGCCAGCGCCCAGCCCTATCGACGCGACTGGGAGGCCGACCTGACCCACGGCCTGGGCAAGCGCGTGCAGCGTGTGCTGGCCAGCCCACGGCAGATCCGCCAGCTGACGCCCACCTTCTTCGGCTTGGCGCATTCGCTGCGCGGTGCCGGACAGCCCCCTACACCCGGGCTCGGCGAGCTGGAGCAACTGCTGGAGCTGGGCGCCAGCCAAGCCCAGGCGAGCGCCGACGATCAGCATGTGGTGCGCATCGTCGACTGGATGCTGCAGTACGCCATCGAGCAGCGCGCCAGCGATATCCACCTGGAACCGCGCCGTGAACTGGGTCACCTGCGCCTGCGCATCGATGGCCTGCTGTACCCCGTCTACGCCTTCCCGGCGGGCATCGCCGTGGCCATGGTCAGCCGCCTGAAGCACCTGGGCCGGATGAACGTGGCGGAGAAACGCCGGCCACAGGACGGCCGCCTGAAAAGTCGCCTGCCGGATGGCGCGCAAATCGAACTGCGCCTGTCCACGCTGCCCACGCCATTCGGCGAAAAGCTGGTGCTGCGCCTGTTCGACCCGCAACTACGTCACGAAACCCTCGAACACCTTGGCCTGGAGGCACCCTTGCTGGCCCAGTGGAAAACCCTGCTGCAGCGGCGCCAGGGCATCCTGCTGGTGACCGGCCCCACCGGCTCGGGCAAGACCAGCACCCTCTACGCCAGCCTGCGCCACCTGGCCACGCCCCAAGTCAACCTGTGCAGCATCGAAGACCCGATCGAGCGGCTGGAGCCAGCGATCAACCAGCTGCAGGTGCAACCCGGCCTGGGCCTGGACTTCGCCGATGGCGTGCGCGCCCTGCTGCGGCAAGACCCGGACATCATCATGATTGGCGAGATCCGTGACCAGGAAACCGCCCAGGTGGCGGTACAGGCAGCCCTGACCGGCCACCTGGTGCTGTCCACCCTGCACACCGACGATGCCTGCGCGGCGATCACCCGCCTGCAGGAGCTGAAGGTGGCCGACTACCTGATCAGGGCCACGTTACTCGGGGTCATGGCCCAGCGACTGGTGCGCACCCTGTGTCCTGCCTGCCAAGGCATGGAGCACACCGATCGCCCCGCCTGCCAGACCTGCCGGGGCAGCGGCTTTCATGGCCGCACCGGGCTGTTCGAGCTGCTCCGGGTCGGCAGCGCGCTGCGCCAGCGCATCACCCCGGGTGCCGACCTGGAGGCGCTGCGCCAGCAGGCGGCCGCCGATGGCCTGCACGACCTGCGCCGCTGCGGACGCCGGTTGGCCGAGCAACGGCTGACCTCCCCCGAGGAAGTGCTGCGGGTCTGTGGATAAGTAAGAAATCCCCTGTGTGGTCGGGAACTTGGCAGTGGTAAACCTGATCAAATCGGCATTCCGACAGCCCTCATCGACCGAGGTGATTCATCATGCGTTTCAAAACAGCCATCGCAGCCACCGTCCTCTGCTCGCTGCCCCTTGGCTCCGCCATGGCCGACACGTTCTGGCGCAACATCATCTCCTCCGGTGCCACCACTGCCTCGACCTACCTGACCTTCAAGGATCACAAGCTGATCGTCGCCGCCCAGGACGACGCCGGCAGCTTCGTCGCCAGTGAAGGCGCCATCCGCGGGCCTTTCCTGGAAGCCGCGATCCGCCAGGTACGCGCGGACAACCCAGGCGTCCAGGCCAGCGACATGGAGCTGGCCAACGCGATCCTGGCCAAGAACGCCGTGGCCGAATAAAACTCTACCCCCCTTTCCGGCCGGTCCGACGCCTCGGCAAGGCCGCTCTCATGGAACAAACCGTAACTCATTGATTTAGCTAAACCCTGTGGGAGCGGCCTTGCGTCGCTAAAGGGCTGCGCAGCAGCCCCGGCAATTTCGATGGTGGCTCGAAATCAGGGGGCCGCTACGCGCCCCTTTCGCGACGCAAGGCCGCTCCCACAGGGGACAGTTCCCTGCGCGACAGCGCAGCCCGAAGGGCTGGGTAATCTCCTACAGGGGATGGTTCCCCTCTCAGCGATACGCCTCCACCGGCACGCACGCACAGAACAGGTTCCTGTCCCCATACACGTTGTCGACCCGGTTCACCGCAGGCCAGTACTTGTGCTGGCGCGCGTGAGCGCTGGGAGCGATGCCCTGCTCGATGCTGTATGGCCGGTTCCACGGCGCCAGCACGTCGGCCAGGGTGTGCGGCGCATGCTTGAGCGGATTGTCCTCGGCCGGCCAGTTGCCCTCCTGCACCTCGGCGATTTCCGCCCTGATCGCCAGCATCGCCTCGACGAAACGGTCCAGTTCGGCCTTCGACTCGCTCTCGGTGGGCTCGACCATCAGCGTGCCCGGCACCGGGAACGACATGGTCGGCGCATGGAAGCCGTAGTCCATCAGGCGCTTGGCCACATCCTCCTCGGTGATACCGGTCAGCGCCTTGAGCGGCCGCAGGTCGAAGATGCACTCATGGGCCACCCGTTGGTTGCGCCCACGGTAGAGCACCGGGAAGGCATCGCGCAGCTGGCTGGCCAGGTAGTTGGCGGACAGGATCGCCACCTCGCTGGCGTCGGCCAGTTGCGGCCCCATCATGGCGATGTACATCCAGCTGATCGGCAGGATGCTGGCACTGCCCCAGGGCGCCGCGCTCACCGCGCTGTTGGTCGGCTCCAAGCCCGGCACCGGCACCACCGGGTGGCTGGCGACGAACGGCTTGAGGTGGGCGCGGATGCCGATCGGTCCCATGCCCGGACCGCCACCGCCATGGGGAATGCAGAAGGTCTTGTGCAGGTTCATGTGCGAGACATCGGCACCGATGTCCGCCGGTCGCGCCAGCCCCACCTGGGCATTGAGGTTGGCGCCGTCCATGTACACCTGCCCGCCGTACTGGTGCACCACTTCGCAGATCTCGCGGATCCCCTCCTCGTACACGCCATGGGTGGAGGGGTAGGTCACCATCAGGCATGACAGCCGCTCGCCGGCGGCCCGGGCCTTGGCCTTGAGATCATCGAGATCGACGTTGCCGTCTTCGTCGCACTCGACGATCACCACTTCCATGCCGGCCATCTGCGCCGATGCCGGGTTGGTGCCATGGGCCGAGGACGGGATCAGGCACAAGGTACGCCCGGGCTGGTGGCGACTGCGGTGGTAGCGGGTAATGGCCATGAGCCCGGCGTACTCGCCCTGGGCACCGGAGTTGGGTTGCATGCAGATGGCATCGAAGCCGGTGATGGCGCACAACCAGGTCTCGAGCTCGTCGATCATCGCCTTGTAGCCCTGCACCTGCCCCGCCGGGGCGAAAGGATGCGGTTGGGCGAACTCGGGCCAGGTGATGGGGATCATCTCGCTGGTGGCGTTGAGCTTCATGGTGCAGGAGCCCAGCGGGATCATCGACTGGTTCAAAGCCAGGTCCTTGTTCTCCAGCTGCTTGAGGTAGCGCAGCATTTCGGTTTCGCTGTGATGCAGGTTGAACACCGGGTGGTCGAGGATCGGCGTGCGGCGCACCAGCGCGCCGGGGATGCCTTCGGGCAGCGCCTGCTGGTCGAGCGTGGCGATGTCCAGGCCGTGGTCGACGCCGAGGAAGATATCCAGCAGCTTGAGCACCGTGGCTTCGTTACAGGTCTCGTCCAGGCTCACCCCCAGGTGCCCGCGCCCAAGGATGCGCAGGTTGATGCGGGCGGCTTCGGCGCTTTCGATGATCGCCGCCTGGGTGCCTCCGACGTCCAGGGTCAGGGTGTCGAAGAAGTGCTGGTTGAGGCGCTTGATGCCCTTGGCTTCAAGGCCGGCGGCGAGAATGAAGGTTAGCCGGTGCACCCGCTGGGCGATGCGCTGCAGGCCTTCGGGGCCGTGGTAGACGGCGTAGAAGCCGGCGATGTTGGCCAGCAGCACCTGGGCCGTGCAGATATTGGAGTTGGCCTTCTCCCGACGAATGTGTTGCTCGCGGGTCTGCAGGGCCATGCGCAGCGCGGTGTTGCCCCGGGCATCGCGGGACACGCCGATGATGCGCCCGGGCATGGCCCGCTTGTAGTCGTCGCGGCAGGCGAAATAGGCCGCATGCGGCCCGCCGTAGCCCATGGGCACGCCAAAGCGCTGGGTCGAACCGAGCACCACGTCGGCCCCCAGTTCGCCCGGCGGCGTGAGCACCACCAGGCTGAGGATGTCGGCAGCGACGCAGGCCAGGGCCTGCTGGGCGTGCAACTGGTCGATCAGCGGGCGCAGGTCGCGCACCTCGCCGTGGGTGTCCGGGTACTGCAGCAACGCTCCGAACACTTTGTGCTTGGTCAGGTTATCCACAGAGTCGATGATCAGCTCGAAACCGAAGCCTTCGGCACGAGTCTTGAGCACCGACAGGGTTTGCGGGTGACAGTGCTCGTCGGCGAAGAACGCGTTGCTCTTGCTGCGCGCCACCCGCTTGGCCAGGGCCATGGCCTCGGCGGCGGCCGTGGCCTCATCGAGCAGCGAGGCATTGGCCAGGGCCAGGCCGGTGAGGTCGATGACCATCTGCTGGTAGTTCAGCAGCGCCTCCAGCCGACCTTGGGCGATCTCCGGCTGGTAGGGCGTATAAGCGGTGTACCAGCCAGGATTCTCCAGCACGTTGCGCAGGATGACGGTGGGGATGATGGTCGCGTGATAACCCATGCCGATCAGGCTGGTCCACAGCTGGTTCTGCGCGGCATGGCCCGCCAACCTGGCCAGCGCGGCCTGCTCATCGAGGGCCGGCGGCAGGTCGAGCGGGCGGTTGAAGCGGATGCCTGGCGGCACCGTCTGCTCGATCAACTCGCTACGGCTGGCGACGCCAAGAGCGTCGAGCATGGCCTGCTGCTCCTGGGCATCGGGCCCCAGGTGGCGACGCAGGAAGGGGTTGGGCTCTTGCAGTTGATGCAGGGATGGCGACTGGGACATGGCGACGATCTCTTCCTGGACCAGTTCTCATGGGAGACTTACAAGTCTAGGAAGGATTGCCGAATGTGCGGGGATTATTGCATTTGCCGTGCAGGCCTCATCGCGGGGCAAGCCCGCTCCCACGCACGGAGCACATCGTCATGGCGTCGTGGGAGCGGGCTTGCCCGCGATCATTACTCGCCGATGGCAGCCTTGTAACCAGCGGCATCCAGCAGCTTGTCGAGCTCGGACTTGTCGCTTGGCTTGAGCTTGAAGATCCAGGAATCGTAGGGCTCGGAGTTCAGAAGCTCTGGCTCGCTGCTGAGCGCATCGTTGACGGCGATCACTTCGCCACCAATCGGCGCGTAGATGTCCGACGCAGCCTTGACCGACTCGACCACGCCAGCGGCGTCACCAGCAGCGAACACCTTGCCGACTTCAGCCAGCTCGACGAACACCACGTCACCCAGGGCTTCCTGGGCGTGGTCGCTGATACCCACGGTCACTGTGCCATCGGCTTCCAGGCGGGCCCATTCATGGCTTTCGGCAAAACGCAGGTCGGCGGGGATTTGGCTCATTGTCTTGTATTCCTCGTTAGGGTCAGCGGTCGGCCCGCCATTTGAGTGTTCAGATCAGGATCTTGCCATGGCGCACGAAGGTCGGCTTGACCACCCGCACCGGGTACCACTTGCCGCGGATCTCCACCTCGGCGCGGTCGCCGGTGGCCATGGGTACGCGGGCCAGGGCAATGGATTTGCTCAGCGTAGGCGAGAAACTACCACTGGTTATCTCTCCTTCGCCAATCCCGGATACACGGACCACCTGGTGGGCACGCAGTACACCGCGCTCCTCGAGCACCAGGCCGACCAGTTTTTCCTTCACGCCCTGCTCGATTTCCGCCAGCAGCCCGGCACGGCCGATGAACTCGCGCCCCGCCGGCTCCCAGGCGACGCTCCAACCCAGGTTGGAGGTCAGCGGGGTGTGGGCTTCGTCAATATCCTGGCCATACAGGTTCATGCCGGCTTCCAGGCGCAGCGTATCGCGCGCGCCCAGGCCGCTCGGGGCGATGCCGGCGCCGACCAGGTCGTTGAAGAACGCCGGGGCCTGCTCGCCGGGAAGGATGATTTCCAGGCCGTCCTCGCCGGTATAACCGGTGCGGGCGATGAACCAGTCACCGTCGGCGAGGCCTTCGAACGGGCGCAGTTCGCGGATCAGCGCGGCACGCGAGGCGCTGAGCAGGGCGGCGACCTTTTCCCGGGCATGGGGGCCCTGGATGGCGAGAATGGCCAGGTCAGGGCGCACCTTGAAACTGACCTTGAAACCTTCGCTGCGCGCTTGCAGCCAGGCCAGTACCTTGTCGCGGGTGGCGGCATTGGCCACCAGGCGGTAGCCGTCCTCGGTGCGGTAGGCGATCAGGTCGTCGATCACCCCGCCATCGGCGTTGAGCAGTGGACTGTAGAGCGCCTTGCCGGGGCTTTCCAGACGCGTCACGTCATTGGCCAGCAGATGTTGCAGCCAGGGCGTGGCGGCGCAACCGTCGATATCGATGACGGTCATGTGGGAGACATCGAAGACCCCGCAGTCACTGCGCACCTGGTGGTGCTCCTCGACTTGCGAGCCGTAATGCAGGGGCATGTCCCATCCGCCGAAATCGACCGTCTTGGCGCCGAGCGCCAGGTGCAGGTCATACAGAGGCGTACGCTGTCCCATGGGTTTCTCCTTCCGGGCGTGGCGAGGCGGCGGCGGTCGGCGATGTTCAATCATCACCTGTTCTTGTAGGACCCGTCGCTGCGAATGCCGCGCATTGTAGCCGCAAGGGCGCTGCGTGACACCCTCAGCGCGGGTGCCCCGGACGATGGGCCGAGCGGCGGATCAGGCCGATCACCGGCAGCAGGCCGACCAATACCAGGGTCAGTGCCGGCAGCGAGGCCCGTGCCCATTCGCCCTCGCTGGTCATCTCGAACACGCGCACGGCCAGGGTGTCCCAGCCGAACGGGCGCATCAGCAGGGTCGCCGGCATCTCCTTGAGCACATCGACAAACACCAGCAAGGCGGCGCTGAGCGCTCCGGGCACCAGCAACGGCAGATACACCTTGAAAAACAATCCCGGCCCGGCGACCCCGAGGCTGCGCGACGCCTCCGGCAACGACGGACGGATCCGCTCCAGGCTGCTTTCCAACGGGCCATAGGCCACGGCGATGAAGCGCACCAGGTAGGCCAGCAGCAGGGCCGACAGGCTGCCCAGCAGCAGCGGCTTGCCCGCCCCGCCCAACCATTGCGACAGCGGCACCACCAGTTGGTTGTCCAGGTAGCTGAACGCCAGCATGATCGATACAGCCAGCACCGAGCCCGGCAAGGCATAGCCGAGGTTGGCCAGGCCGACCCCGGCGCGGATGGCCGTGGTCGGCGCCTGGCGCCGGGCGAAGGCCATCAGCATGGCCACACTGACCGTGATCAGCGCCGCCATGGCGCCCAGGTACAAAGTGTGCAGGACCAACCCGACATACCGCTCATCCAGATCGTGCCGGCCGCGTTGCCAGAACCACGCCAGCAACTGCAGCATCGGTATGACGAAGGCGCAGGCGAACACCAGCAGGCACCAGCCGCTGGCGGCCAACGCCTTGATCCCCCGCAGGTGATACAGCGCCTGCCCCCTGGGCCGTTCATTGCCGCTGCGACTGGCACCACGGGCGCGGCGCTCGCCATACAGCACCAGCATCACCGCCAGCAGCAGCAGGCTGGCCAGCTGCGCCGCGCTGGACAGGCTGAAGAAGCCGTACCAGGTCTTGTAGATGGCCGTGGTGAAGGTGTCGAAGTTGAACACCGCCACCGCGCCGAAGTCGGCCAGGGTCTCCATCAGCGCCAGGGCGATGCCGGCGCCGATGGCCGGGCGCGCCATGGGCAAGGCCACCCGCCAGAACGCCTGCAGCGGCGACAGCCCGAGCACCCGCGCCGCCTCCATCAGGCCCTTGCCCTGGGCCATGAACGCGGTGCGCGCCAGCAGGTAGACATAGGGATAGAACACCAGCACCAGCACCGTGATCACGCCGCCCGTGGAGCGCACCCGCGGCAGGCGCATAGGCCCGAACACCTCGCGCAACGCTGTCTGCACGGGGCCTGCGAAATCGAGCAGGCCGACGAAGACGAACGCCAGGACATAGGCCGGAATCGCGAACGGCAGCATCAGCGCCCAGTCCAGCCAACGTCTGCCGGGGAATTCGCAGAGGCTGGTCAGCCAGGCCAGGCTCACTCCCAGCACGGTCACGCCGATGCCCACCCCCAGCACCAGGGTGAGGGTGTTGCCCAGCAGGCGGCTCATCTGGGTGTCGAGCAGGTGCGACCAGATCTGCACATCGACCGATTGCCAGGACAGCAGCAGGACGCTCAGCGGGAGCAGGACCAGGGCGGCGGTCAGGGAGACCGGCAGGTACCAGCGGCGTTGGGGGGTGTGGGGCAATGCAGGAGTCTCGGTTGCAGGTGGCGACCGCTGCGCGGTCGTTCGCGGCTAAAGCCGCTCCCACAGGGATCGCGCAAACCTGCCAGGCAGCGCAGAACCTGTGGGAGCGGCTTTAGCCGCGAAGGGGCCCTTGTAGGGCCCCGCAAGGATAAGCGCTGAAACTCAGTTCCAGCCAGCCCGATCCATCAAGCGAATCGCTTCGGCCTGACGCTTGCCGGCGACTTCCACCGGAATGCTGTCGGCCTTGAAGCTGCCCCAGGCCGCGACTTCCGTCGAAGGCTTGACCTTCGGGTTGGCCGGGAATTCCTGGTTGATATCGGCGAACAGCTTCTGCGCCTCCTCGCCCGTCATCCACTCCACCAGCTTCTTCGCCGCTTCCGGATGCGGCGCATGCTTGGTCAGGCCGATGCCCGACAGGTTGACGTGCACGCCACGGTCACCCTGGTTGGGCCAGAACAGTTTCACCGGCAGATCGGGCTTCTCCTTGTGCAGGCGCCCGTAGTAGTAAGTGTTGACGATGCCCACGTCGCACTGGCCGGCAGCAATGGCCTGAAGCACCGCGGTGTCGTCGGAGAACACATCGGTAGACAGGTTGTTGACCCAGCCCTTGATCAGCTTCTCGGTCTCGGCCTCGCCATGGTTCTCGATCAGCGTGGCGGTCAGCGACTGGTTGTAGACCTTCTTCGCCGTGCGCAGGCACAGGCGGCCTTCCCAGTTATTGTCGGCCAGGGCTTCGTAGGTGCTGAGCTGCGCCGGTTTGACCCGGTCGGTGGAGTAGGCGATGGTCCGCGCGCGCAGGCTCAGGCCGGTCCAGTCATGGGACGAGGCGCGATACTGCGGCGGGATGTTCTGGTCGATGACTGCCGACTTGATCGGCTGCAGGATACCCATCTGCTCGGCCTGCCAGAGGTTGCCGGCATCGACGGTGAGCAGCAGGTCGGCCACGCCATTCTCGCCCTCGGCCTTGATGCGCTGCATCAGCGGGGCTTCCTTGTCGGTGATGAACTTGATCTTGACGCCGGTCTTGGCGGTGTAGGCGTCGAACACCGGCTTGATCAGCTCGTCGATGCGCGAGGAATACACCACCACTTCATCCGCCGCCTGGGCGGTGCCGCCGAACAGCGTCAGGGCCAGGGCGGCCAGTAGGGGCTTGCGGGATAACATTCGGAGCACTCCTCGCTGAATTTAGAGTGCAAATGGTAGTGGTTCCCATTTTGTGACTCATCTGCCGAGCCGTTACCGGATGTTGCAAACAATCGCGGGGCAAGCCCGCTCCCACGTCCGCATGGTTCGTGGGAGCGGGCTTGCCCCGCGATGAGGGCCTCAGGCCCTGGCCAGCTCCGGCAGATCCCCGGACAACCCCAGGGCCTGCCGCACGAACAGCGCCTTGGCCTCGGGCATCTGCTCCACCAGTTTCAAGCCGCTGTTGCGCAACCAGCGCAGGGGCAACGGATTGGCCTGGAACAACCGCTCGAAGCCCTCCATCGCCGCCATCAACGCCAGGTTGTGCGGCATCCGTCGCCGCTCGAAGCGGCTCAGCACCTTAACATCGGCCAGGCGCTCGCCTCGCTCGCAGGCGCGGACCAGTTCCTCGGCCAGCACTGCGGCGTCGAGAAAACCCAGGTTGACTCCCTGCCCCGCCAACGGGTGGATGGTGTGGGCCGCATCGCCGATCAGCGCCAGCCCTTCTTCCACGTAACGCTTGGCATGGCGCTGGCGCAGCGGCACGCAGACCCGCGGATCTGCCTCCAGCACATCGCCCAGACGCCCCTCGAAAGCCCGCTCAAGAGCCTGGCGGAAGGTCGCGTCGTCCATCGCCATGGCCTGCTCGGCCTGTTCCGGCGTGGTCGACCAGACGATCGAGCACCAGTCCTGACGGCCATCGCGGCTGAGCGGCAGGAACGCCAGCGGGCCTTCGTCGGTGAAGCGCTGCCAGGCCGTGGCCCGGTGCGCCTCGCTGCAGCGCACGCTGGTGACGATGGCATGGTGCAGGTAATCCCACTCACGGGTCGTGCAGCCGGCCAGGCGGCGTACCGCCGAGTTGGCGCCATCGGCGGCGATCACCAGTGGCGCGCGCAGCTTGCGGCCATCGGCCAGGGTCAGCAGCCACTCATCGCCGGAGCGGCGCAGCTGTTCCAGGCGGGCGTTGGCCAGCAGCCCGACATCGCTGTCGTGCAGGCGCTCCAGCAGCCCGTCCTGGACCACACGGTTCTCAACGATATGGCCCAGCACCTCGGCATGCACGCTGGCCGCGGAGAAATGGATCTCGCCGGTGCCGCTGCCGTCCCAGACATGCATGTCCGAATACGGCGAGACACGCCGCCGGGCGATGCCCTCCCAGGCGCCCAGGCGCTCGAGAATGCGCTGGCTGGCCGCCGACAGGGCACTGACCCGCGGCTCGAAAGGCGCCTCGCCGTCAAACGGCTTGACCGTCATCGGGCCGCCATCGAGCAGGAGAACCTCCAGGCCACTGTGGCGCATGGCCAGGGCCAGGGCGCTGCCGACCATACCGGCACCGACAATCAACAGATCTGCGCGCATTTCCATGCCTTACGCCTGCCTCGCTTGCGGCTTGAGCCGCACGTATAGGGTTTTGTCGACCCGCGCCACCAGCTCGCCGGCGCCGTCGCGGATCTCCACCTGCAACCGGGGCAGGTATTTCTTGCCGCTGGCGGTCTGCTGGCGGATCTCGTCCAGCAGCGCGTCGTCGACGTGGAATTGGGCATACACCGGGCCCTTGCCCGGGGTGATGAAGTCGATACTGGCGGCCTTGTCCCAGACGATGTATTCACGCCCCAGCTGCTCGATCAGCAGCAGCATGTAAAACGGATCGACCATCGCGTAAAGGCTGCCGCCGAACTGGGTGCCGACGTAGTTGCGATTCCACCGTGTCAGCTTCATGCGCACCTTGACGCTGCGCATGTCCGGGCTGATCTCCTGGATATGAATTCCGGCGCCCAGGTAGGGCGGGTAGAAGTTCAACAACCAGCGCAGCATCCGCGCTCGCCGTGCGAGCCTGCGAACATCGCTCATGGGCGGCCTCGCGGGTCAGGGCGGGTGCCCAGGCCCATGGCCTGGCGGGCGAACCAGCTTTTTGCCGGCGGCAGCAGGTCCAGGCCAAGCAGGCCGAGGTTGCGCCCGGCCGCCAGCAACGGCTGGCTGCTGCCGAACAGACGGGTGACCTGGTCGGAGAAACCGATGGTCAGGGCCTGGTCGAGGCGCTGGCGCTGGTGATAGGCCTGCAGCGTGGCCAGGTCGCCCGGCAGTGCCGGGCCGGCCAGCAGGGCGTCCGCCAGCGACTGCACGTCGCGCAACGACAGGTTGAAGCCCTGGCCGGCAATGGGGTGCAGGCTGTGAGCGGCATTGCCCAGCACCACAAGGTGCGGGCGCACCTGCTCCTCGGCCTCGACCAGCGACAGTGGGTAGAGATGGCGGGCACCGACCTGGCGCAGGGCGCCGAGGCGATAGCCGAAAGCTTCCTGCAGCTCGCGCAGGAAGCTGCGTTCGTCGAGCTCGGCCAGGCGCCTGGCATCCATCCCCTGGCGGGTCCAGACCAACGCGCAGCGGTTGTCCGCCAGCGGCAGCAAGGCCATCGGCCCTTGCTCGGTGAAACGCTCGAAGGCCTGGCCGGCGTGGGCTTCGCCCGGGGTGATATTGGCGATCAGCGCGCTCTGGTCATAGGGCGTATTGCGCACATGGATGCCCAACTGCTCGCGCAGGCCCGAACGACCGCCGTCGGCCAGCACCGCCAGGTCGCACTCCAGCAAGGTGTCGTCGTCCAGCTGCAGGCGGTAGCCACCGGCGATGGCCTGCATCGCCTGCACCTGAGCCGGGCAGCGCCAGCTGATCACTTCGTTGTCGATGGCCTGCCACAGGCACTGACCGAGCCAGGCGTTCTCGACCACGTAACCGAGTGCCGGCACGCCCTCTTCCAGGGCGTCCAGGCGGGTGCCGCCAAAGCGGCCGCGGTCGGACACCTGGATCTGCCGGATCGGCTCGGCGCGGCGGCTGATGGTCTGCCACAGCCCCAGGCGCTCATAGATCTGCCGGGTACCGTAGGACAGCGCCGAGGAGCGTGCGTCATAGCTGGGCTGGAAGCTGTCGCCGGGCGCGAACGGCTCGATCAGCAGGATCTTCCAGCCACGGGCCTTGGCCGCGGCCTGCAGCGTCAGGGCCAGGCTCGCGCCCACCAGGCCGCCGCCGATGATCGCCAGGTTGACCCGGTTCATGCGGCGTCCTTGCGGGCATCGTGCATCAGCGCCTCGATCTCGGCGACCGTGCGCGGCACGCCCGAAGTGAGGATTTCACAGCCTTGTCTGGTCACCACCACGTCGTCCTCGATCCTTACCCCGATGCCACGCCACTTCTTCGCCACCGCCTGGTTGTCGGCGGCGATGTAGATGCCGGGTTCGACGGTCAGCGCCATGCCCGGTTCGAGCACGCGCCACTGGCCACCGACCTTGTATTCGCCCACGTCGTGCACATCCATGCCCAGCCAGTGTCCGGCGCGGTGCATGTAGAAGGCACGGTAGGCCTCGCTGTCGATCAAGGCCTGCACCTCGCCCTTGAGCAGCCCCAGCGTCACCAGCCCTTCGGTGATCACCCGCACGGTGGCCTCGTGGGCGTGGTTCCAGTGCCTGCCCGGGGCGATCTCGGCGAACGCCGCGGCCTGGGCCGCCAGCACCAGCTCGTAGATGGCCTTCTGTTCCGGCGAGAACCGCCCGCTGACCGGGAAGGTGCGGGTGATGTCGCTGGCGTAGCAGTCGATCTCGCAACCGGCGTCGATCAGGACCAGGTCGCCGTCCTTGAGCGGCGCGTCGTTCTGCTGGTAGTGCAGGATGCAGCCGTTGCGCCCGGCGGCGACGATCGAGCCGTAGGCCGGCATCTTCGCCCCGCCCTTGCGGAACTCGTAGTCCAGCTCGGCTTCCAGGCTGTACTCGTGCAGCCCGGCGCGGCAAGCCTGCATGGCGCGCACATGGGCCCGGGCGGAGATCGCCGCGGCCTCGCGCATGACCTTCACTTCTGCCGCCGATTTATACAGGCGCATGTCGTGCAGCAGATGATCCAGGGCAACGAACTCGTTCGGCGGCTGGGCGCCGAGGCGGGCCTTGGAGCGGATCACATTGATCCACTCCATCAGCCGGCGATCGAACTCGGGGTTGCTGCCCATGTTGCTGTAGACCCGCTCACGCCCTTCGATCAGGCCCGGCAGGATCTCGTCGATATCGCTGATGGGGAAGGCATCGTCGGCGCCGAAATCGCGCACTGCGCCTTCCTGGCCGGCGCGCAGGCCGTCCCATTGCTCGCGCTCGGGGTTGCGTTCGCGGCAGAACAGCACGTACTCGCCATGCTCGCGGCCCGGAATCAGGGCGATTACCGCCTCGGGTTCGGGGAAGCCGCTCAGGTACTGGAAATCGCTGTCCTGGCGGTAGACATGCTCGACGTCGCGGTTGCGGATGGCGACCGCGGCGGCCGGCAGGATGGCGATGCTGTTGGGGACCATCTGCGCCATCAGCGCCTTGCGCCGACGGGCGTACTCCGCCTTGGGTATGTGGCTCATGGGCAAACGACCCCGTTCAGATCAGTGCAACGATGGCTTTGGCGCGGGTGCGGCGGGTGCGGCCAGCTCCGTGTACAGCAGCAACGGGGCGACGCGCAGGTACTCCATGACCTCCATGTAGTCGCTCTCGCCGTCCTCGGATTCTTCCAGGGCTTCCTGGACCTGGGAGATGGCCACCAGGTCCTGGAGCACTTCCTTGGCATCGGTGGACAAGTCCTTGCCCCCGGCGTTCAGGCCGAATCCGGTGATGAAGCCCTGGCACCACTGGCCCAGCGCGGTGGCGCGGTCACTGAGTGCGGCATCATCGGAGGGCAGCAGCAGGACGATGGCGACGTCCTCGCCGGTCAGCTCGGCCTTGACCATCTCTTGCAGGCCGATCAGGGCATTGCGGACAGTCTCGCCGGGCTCGGTCTCGAGCAGCTGGGCGGCGTCGGCAAGCCAGGCATCGGCATCGAAGCCGGCGCCGGCGCAGCTGCGACCGATCAGCAGGCCATGCAGCTCGGCAGGGGTGACGGGGTGGCCATTGCTCGAAAGCAACATGGCGAAGGCGATGTAGGGCGATTGGGTATTGGGCATGGGCAGCTAGGCGCCAGACGGCGCAATGACTAGAATGGAGACCTTGTATCCTAGCACCGGCAGGCGCGCCAAGACCATCGGCACTGGCCGTCGCGCCCTTGGGGCAGGCATGATCGCCAGGCGAGTGAAGGAATCGAGTGCAACCCATGCAAGAGAACGACCTGCAAGCGCTGATGAGCCGGTTCGAGTTGCTGATCGAACGGGTCGAGCAACTAAAGCGGCAAAACGCACTCTTAGTAGCTCAGGAACGATCCTGGCGCGAGGAACGCGCCCACCTGATCGAAAAGAACGAGATCGCCAAACGCAAGATCGAATCGATGATCCTGCGCCTCAAGGCCCTGGAGCAAGACTCATGAGTTCAAGCAATAGCGTCACCGTCCAGATCCTCGACAAGGAATACTCGATCATCTGCCCGCCCGAGGAGCGCAACAATCTGGTCGGCGCCGCCCGTTACCTGGACGGCAAGATGCGCGAGATCCGCAGCAGCGGCAAGGTGATCGGCGCCGACCGCATCGCCGTGATGGCCGCGCTGAACATCACCCACGAGCTGCTGCACCGCCAGGAACGCCCAGAAGTGGCCAGCGGCGGCACCACCCGCGAACAGGTGCGCGACCTGCTGGAGCGGGTCGACCAGGCCCTGTCCGACGATCCGGTTAGCAAAAGCGACTGAGATTGGTATACTGGCGCCACTCCCTGGGGGATGCGCCAGTCGGTTATGTCCCTGAGCCGATACGCACAACCACGGGGGTTGCACGCTGGGGCCGGTGTGCATGTCCGCCCGACGGAAAGCCTTAACGCCCCCTGCAATCTCCACCTTGAACTTTCGGGTTCAAGGGCTACACCGATAGCGGTCTTGTCGGGGAGCCTGCATTCAGAACTGCCCGCCTCCAACGGCGGGCTTTTCGTTTCTTCTGGGATCGCCCGTGCCATGACCGACACCGCGCCGCTCACCCGCCCCCAGCTTCGCCGCCTGCTGCGCAACGCCCGCCGCGCCCTCACACCCGCCCAGCAACGCCAGGCCGCCGAAGGCCTGTATCACCAACTGGCGCAGGATCCGCTGTTCCGCCGTGCCCGGCATATCGCCCTGTACCTGCCCAACGACGGCGAGATCGACCCGCGCCTGCTGCTACGCGAAGCCCACAAGCGCGGCAAGCGCGTCTACCTGCCGGTGCTGCACGCCTGGCCACGCACGCGCATGGTGTTCCAGCGCTTCGAGGCCGGCGAGGCACTGCGCCCCAACCGGTTCCGCATCCTGGAACCGGTGATCGATCGCAAGCGCCAACGGCCGATCTGGGCGCTGGACCTGATCCTGCTGCCGCTGGTCGGTTTCGATGAGGTGGGGGGGCGCCTGGGCATGGGCGGTGGCTTCTATGACCGCAGCCTGGCCTACCAGGGCCGGCGCCAGACATGGAAAAAGCCATTGCTGCTGGGGCTGGCGCACGAATGCCAGAAAGTGGAGCGACTCAACCAGGCGAGCTGGGATGTACCGTTGCAAGGCACGGTTTCGGACCGTGGCTGGTACCTGGCGCCGAAGTGAGGTGCGATCAGCGGTGCTGTTGCTGCGCCGGATCGACGGGCGCCTGCTGGTAGGCGGCATCCAGCTTGCGCTCCCACAAGCCTTGCGCGTAACCGGTGGTGACCACGCCCAGCCCGAAGACGAAGGCCAGGATCCAGAGCAGGTCCGGTTTACGTTGTTTCATTGATCGTCCCCCAAGAACAACTGTCCAGGCTCGGCGGCTTTCTTGATGGCGGCCGGAGCATATAGCTTAAAATCGGCGCATTTTCCGACAACATGAGTCGCCAGGCAAACGTTGACGCCAACCGACTGTCGGTTTCATGCAACGAGTTATTTCAAACTCTTTCAGGAGCAGCACCCATGGCCTACTGGCTGATGAAATCCGAGCCCGACGAGCTCTCCGTCGAAGCCTTGGCACGCCTGGGCAGCGCCCGCTGGGACGGGGTGCGCAACTACCAGGCGCGCAATTTCCTGCGGGCCATGAGCGTAGGCGACGAATTCTTCTTCTACCACTCCAGCTGCCCGCAACCGGGGATCGCCGGCATCGCCCGGATCAGCGCCGCCGCCTACCCGGACCCGACCGCCCTGGATCCGCACAGCCACTACCACGACGCCAAGGCCAGCGCCGAGAAGAACCCGTGGAGCGCGGTGGACGTCGAGCATGTGCGGACCTTCCGCCAGGTGCTTGGCCTGGGCCTGCTCAAGCAGCAGGCGGCGCTCGAGGAACTGCCACTGGTGCAAAAGGGCAGCCGCCTGTCGGTGATGCCGGTGACCGCAGAACAATGGGCGGCGATCCTCGCGCTGAGCTGATTGTGCGGCTATTGTCAGGGGTTTGACCAATATCAACGCGCAAGGAAGCGCGTCGCGCCAGGATAAGGCGTGCTAGCCGCAGGATGCAGACCGATGAATAGAAAAGCCCCCAGAATCTTCGCCTCCGCCCTGGTATTGCTGTTGCTGGCGGCAGGCGGGCTGGGCTACTGGAAGTCTCTTCACGACCGCCTGCCCGAAGGCCTGAGCATGGGCAACGGACGCCTCGAGTCCACCGAGGTGCAGATCGCCAGCAAGATCCCCGGGCGCCTGGCCGAGGTGCTGGTCGACGAAGGCGACAAGGTTACCCGCGGCCAGTTGCTGGCGCGCATCGACACCCGCACCATGGAAGCCCAGCGCAGCCAGGCCGAGGCCGAAGTGCTGCGCGCCCGGGAGAACTACGCCGCCGCCCAGGCCAGCGTGCAGCTGCGCCAGAGCGAACTGTTGCTGGCCAGCCAGGAGCTCAAGCGGGTACGCGAGATCTACCAACGCAAGTTCGCCAGCCAGCAGCTGCTCGACCAGCAGCAGGCCCGCTACGACACCGCCACCGCGGCCGTGGTCGCGGCCCGGGCCCAGCTGGCGGCGATCAAGGCCGCCATCGGCGCCGCCGAGGCCCAGGTCGCCCAACTCACCAGCGAAATCGACGACAGCAGCCTGCGCGCGCCCATCGACGGCATCATCCAGCTGCGCCTGGCCGAACCCGGCGAAGTGCTCGGCGCCGGTGGCCGGGTGCTGATGCTGATCGACCCTAGCGACCAGTACATGAACCTCTACCTGCCCGCCGCCACCACCGGCCGGCTGACCGTCGGCGACCAGGCGCGGATCGTGCTCGACGCCCTGCCGGACAAGGCCCTGCCGGCCAAGGTGGCGTTCGTCGCGGCCAAGGCGCAGTTCACCCCGAAGCAGGTCGAGACCCGCGATGAGCGGCAGAAGCTGGTGTTCCGGGTCAAGCTGCGCCTGACCGAACCGAGCGCCGTGCCCCAGGCCAAGCCGGGCATGCCCGGCGCCGGTTATGTGCGCACCGCCGACGTGGGCTGGCCGGCTAACCTGCAATGAACGCGGCGATCGCCCTGCGTGCCGACGGCGTCAGCCACCGTTATGGCGACCTGCAGGCCCTGCACAGCCTCGCGTTCAGCCTGCCGACCGGCACCCGCTGCGGCCTGATCGGCCCGGATGGCGCCGGCAAGTCGACCCTGCTCGGGCTGATCGCCGGGGTCAAGCGCCTGCAACAGGGCGAGTTGCAGGTGCTCGGCGGCTCGATCCGCCAGCGCCGCCACCGCACCGCGCTGTATCCCAAGGTCGCCTTCATGCCCCAGGGCCTGGGCAACAACCTGTACCCGGAGCTGTCGATCCGCGAGAACATCCGCTTCTTCGCCACCCTGTTCGGTCTGGGCCGTACCGAATGCGAACAACGCATGGCCAGCCTGTTGCGCGCCACCGACCTGGAGCGCTTCGCCGAGCGCCCGGCCGGCAAGCTCTCGGGCGGCATGAAGCAGAAGCTGGGGTTGTGCTGCGCGCTGATCCACGAGCCGGACCTGCTGATCCTCGACGAGCCGACCACCGGCGTCGACCCGCTGTCGCGACGGCGTTTCTGGGAGCTGGTCGAGCAGGTGCGCGCCCAGCGCCCGCAACTGACCCTGCTGGTGGCCACCGCCTACATGGAAGAGGCCGAGCAGTTCGAGCACTGCCTGATGCTCGACGATGGCCGCCTGCTGGCCGCCGGCCTCAGCCTCGAACTGGCAGCGGTTACACCCAGCGGCAAACTGGACGACGCCTTCACCCACTTCCAGGGCGCTGGCCGCGCACAGCCCGAGCCCCTGCGTATTCCGCCACGCCAGGCCGATGACGGGCCGATCGCCATCGAGGCCCACGACCTGACCCTACGCTTCGGCGACTTTACCGCGGTGAACAAGGTCAGCTTCGCCATCGGCCGCGGTGAGATCTTCGGTTTCCTTGGCTCCAACGGCTGCGGCAAGACCACCACCATGAAGGTGCTCACCGGCCTGATGCCGGCCAGCGAGGGCAGCGCCAGCCTGCTCGGCCGCCCGGTGGATGCCGGCGACCTGGCCACGCGCAAGCGGGTCGGATTCATGTCCCAGAGCTATTCGCTGTATGGCGAGCTGAGCGCCCGGCAGAACCTCGAACTGCACGCCCGCCTGTTCGACCTGGCCAAGGCCGACAGCGCGCCGCGCATCGCCGAGCTCATCGAGCGCTTCGACTTAGGCGCCATTGCCGACCAGCCGTCCGGCGCCCTGCCCCTGGGCCTGCGCCAACGCCTGTCGCTGGCCGTGGCGGTATTGCACCGCCCGGAAGTGCTGATCCTCGACGAGCCGACCTCGGGTGTCGACCCGGCGGCCCGCGACGACTTCTGGCGCCTGCTGGTGGAGCTGTCCCGCGAGCAGGGCGTGACCATCTTCCTGTCCACCCATTTCATGAACGAGGCCCTGCGCTGCGACCGCATCTCGCTGATGCACGCCGGCCGGGTACTGGCCTGCGACACCCCGCTGGCCCTGCAGCGCCAGTTCGGCGGCGAGACCCTGGAAGACGCCTTCGTGCGCTGCCTCGAACAGGCCCAGGACGCGCCCGCCCAGGCGCAGGCCGATGCAGGGTTGGAACAGGCCGCCGCCCAAGCGCCCGCTTTGCGCCAGGCCTTCAGCCTGCGCCGCCTGCTGGCGGTGGCCAGCCGCGAAGGCAAGGAACTGCTGCGCGACAAGGTGCGCCTGGCGTTCGCCCTGCTTGGCGCACTGTTCATGATGGTGATCTTCGGCTATGGCATCTCCCTGGATGTGGAGAACCTCGCCTTCGCCGTGTACGACCAGGACCAGAGCCCGCAGAGCCGCGCCTACCTCGAGGCCTTCCGTGGCTCGCGCTACTTCGCCGAGCAGGCGCCGATTCGCGATGCCCGCCAGTTGCACCAGCGCCTGCAACGCTCGGAGATCAAACTGGCCCTGGAGATCCCGCCGGGCTTTGGCCGTGACCTGCATGCCGGGCGCCAGCCGGTGGTGGCTGCCTGGCTCGATGGCGGCATGCCGTTTCGCGCCGAGACCAGTCGCAACTATGTGGAAGCCGTGCACCAGGGCAACCTGGAGCAGCTGGCCGCCCTCGGCCCGCACCCTGTGGCGCGCCAGCAGCCGGTACGCCTGGAAACACGCTTTCGCTACAACCAGGACGTGGTCAGCGTGAACGCCATCGGCCCCGGGGTCATGGCGCTGATCCTGGCCTTCATCCCGGCCATGCTCACCGCGCTGGGCATCGTGCGGGAAAAGGAACTGGGCTCGATCACCAATTTCTACGCCACCCCGCTGACCCGCCTGGAATTCCTGCTCGGCAAGCAGGCGCCCTACCTCGCGGTGAGCCTGGTCAACCTGGCGCTGCTGGTGGCGATGAACCGCTGGCTGTTCGGCGTGCCGCTCAAGGGCAGCCCGCTGGCCCTGGCCTGCGGCGGCCTGGCCTACCTGCTGGCGACCACCAGCCTGGGCCTGCTGATCTCGGCCTTCACCCGCACGCAGATCGCGGCGATCCTCGGCACCATGATCATCACCAGCCTGCCGACCATCCAGTTCTCCGGCCTGATCGTGCCGCGCTCGTCGCTGGACGGCGCGGCGGCGCTGATGGGCCAGCTGTTCCCAGCCGGCTATTTCCTCGACATCGCCGTCGGCACCTTCACCAAGGCCCTGGGCCTGCGCGAGCTGTGGCCGCAGTGCCTGGCGCTGCTGGGCTTCTTCGCCGCCTTCACCGGGCTGAGCCTGGCCATGCTGAAAAAACAGGAGGCCTGAGATGAGCCGCCTCTCCCACACCCTGCGCCTGGGCCTGAAGGAACTCACCAGCCTGCGCCACGACAGCGTGTTGCTGCTGTTCCTGCTGTACGCCTTCAGCGTGGCGATCTACATGCCCGCCGCAGGCTCCGTGATCGGCGTGCACAACGCCAGTGTCGCGGTGGTCGACGAAGACCACGGCGCCGTCTCGCGCAAGCTCGCCGAGTCGCTGCAGCCGCCCGAGTTCCAGCCTGCCGTGGCACTGCCGGCGAATCACCTGGACCAGGCCATGGACAGCGGCCAGTACACCTTCGTGGTCAACGTACCGGTGAACTTCCAGGCCGACCTGCTGGCCGGGCGCTCGCCGGAGCTGCAGGTCAACGTCGATGCCACGGCCATGAGCCAGGCCTTCATGGGGGCCGGCTACATCGGCCGGATCTTCGAACGCGAACTGCTGGAGTACGCAGGCCGCAGCACCAGCAGCCCGGCCCTGCTCAACCCGAAAGCCCTGTTCAACCCCAACCTGGAAGGCGGCTGGTTCCTGGCGGTGATCCAGATCGTCAACAACATCACCATCCTGGCCATCGTCCTTACCGGCACCGCGCTGCTGCGCGAGCGTGAGCACGGCACCCTCGATCACCTGCTGGTGCTGCCGCTGACGGCGCTGGAAATCATGCTAGCGAAGATCGCCAGCAACGCCCTGGTAGTGGTGGCGTGTACCTGGATATCGCTGGAAGTGGTGGTCAAGGGCGCCCTGGGCGTGCCGCTGGCGGGCTCGATGGGGCTGTTCCTGGGGGTGACCGCGCTGTACCTGTTCGCCAGCACGGCGCTGGGCATCTTCCTCGCCACCCTGGCGCGCTCGACGCCGCAGTTCGGCCTGCTGGCGATCCCGGTGATCATCCCGATGCTGCTGCTCTCGGGCGGCAGCACGCCGCTGGACAGCATGCCGCAATGGCTGCAGTGGGTCATGCAGGGCTCGCCCTCGACCCACTTCGTCAGCCTCGGCGCGGCGATCCTGTTCCGCGACGCCGGACTGAACGTGGTGTGGCCGGATGTGGCGGCCCTGGCCGCGATCGGCCTGGTGTTCTTCGGCGTGGCCCTGGCGCGCTTTCGCCGCAGCCTCGCCGCCTGATCACTGCACGATCAGGTTGTTGAACAGCAGGTCCTCGACGATCGGCTTGCCCTCTTCGGACTCCATCACCTGCTGCACCTGCTTCAGGGCTTCCTGGCGCAGTTTTTCCTTGGCCTCGACATTGCTCATGTTGTCCACGCCCTGCTGGGTGAACAGCGCCACCAGCTGGTTGCGGATCAGCGGCTCGTGGTGCTTGACCGCGGTGGCGGCGGCATCGCCGGTCACGCGCAGGGCGACGTCGGCCTTGAACACACGCAGCTTGGGGCTGCCGTCGAGGGCGTAGTTGCCGACGAAGGGCGGGCTGAGGCTGATGTAGGCGACCTTGGGCTCGCCTTCCTTTTCCTCGGCCATCGCCGCCACTGGCAGCATCAGGGCCAGCACCATCAAGATCCACGCTTTCACGAATTCGCTCCTCAATACAGTTGGCGCCAGCTTACCCAGCACGCCGGCCAAACCCAAGCCCGGGCTTATGCCGGCTCATCAGGGCCGGCCATGCTCGTTGACCCTGGGGGTGGCCCTCCTACACTTATCGGCCACCACACGCAAAGGAATAGCCCTGATGAAAGCCTTGTTGTGCAAAGCCCTGGGCCCGGCGCGGGACCTGGTCCTGGAAGAGGTCGCCAGCCCCACGCCTAAGAAGAACGAGATCCTCCTCGACGTGCACGCCGCCGGGGTCAACTTCCCCGACACCCTGATCATCGAGGGCAAGTACCAGTTCCAGCCGCCGCTGCCGTTCGCCCCGGGTGGCGAGGCCGCCGGCGTGGTGGCCGCGGTCGGCGAGAAAGCTGGCGCGTTCAAGGTCGGCGACCGGGTCATGGCCCTGACCGGCTGGGGCGCCTTCGCCGAGCAGGTGGCGGTGCCGTTCTACAACGTGCTGCCGATTCCGGCGGGCATGGACTTCACCACCGCCGCCGCGTTCGGCATGACCTACGGCACCTCGATGCACGCCCTGACCCAGCGCGGCCAGCTCAAGGCCGGCGAAACCCTGCTGGTGCTCGGCGCCTCGGGCGGCGTCGGGCTGGCGGCGGTGGAGATCGGCAAGGCCCTGGGCGCCCGGGTGATCGCCGCGGCCAGCAGCGCCGAGAAACTGGCGATCGCCAAGACGGCCGGGGCCGACGAGCTGATCGACTACAGCCAGGCCAGCCTCAAGGACGAGATCAAGCGCCTGACCGGCGGCCAGGGTGTGGACGTGATCTACGACCCGGTCGGTGGCGCGCTGTTCGACCAGGCCGTGCGCGGGCTGGCGTGGAACGGGCGGTTGCTGGTGGTGGGCTTTGCCAGCGGCACGATCCCGCAACTGCCGGTGAACCTGACCCTGCTCAAGGGCGCGGCGGTGCTCGGGGTGTTCTGGGGCGCGTTCGCCCAGCGCCAGCCGGAAGACAACGCGGCCAACTTCCGTCAGCTGTTTGCCTGGCACGCCGAAGGCAAGTTGAAGCCCCTGGTGTCGCAGACCTTTGCACTGGCCGAGGGTGGCGCGGCGATCGAACGCCTGGCGCAGCGACAGGCGGTGGGCAAGCTGGTGGTGACGATCCCGCGCTGACCGCTCACGTAAACCATTGATTTGACTTAACCCTGTGGGAGCGGGTTTACCCGCGAAGAATCCAGCGCGGTGTATGGCACCGGCTTCGCCGGTGTTCGCGGGCAAGCCCGCTCCCACAGGGATAGCATTTCCCTGCACGACAGGGCCGACCCTGCAGTTCTTCTATCCATATTCCTAAACGGTAGTTCATAAACTTTTTCTAAACGAATAGGGTATATCGACCGGACCACCGGACCAGCAAACGTCTGTCGCCATCAGCTGAGGCGACGCTTTCAACTTTGTGAGGTTAGGAATGGTCAGGATCACAATCACCCCAGTGCATAACGCCAGGGCATTGAGTGCAGCCAAGGAGCGGTACTGATGTCCAGCCAACCAACTACTACCCGATTCCACAGCGATCTCGACAGCTCGCCGCTGCTGCTCCCGGCCACGGTGTTGCGCAACGACGAAGAGGCCCTGCAGGCCGCCCGCGAACTGGCCGAGGTGGCCCGCCAGCAGGCCGCCAAACGTGACCAGCAGCGCAAGCTGCCCTGGGCCGAGATCGAACAGTTCACCCGCAGCGGCCTGGGCAGCATCAGCGTGCCCAAGGCCTTCGGCGGCCCCGAGGTCTCCTTCTCCACCATCGCCGAAGTGTTCCGCCTGATCAGTGCCGCCGACCCGGCGCTGGGGCAGATTCCGCAGAACCAGTTCGGCATCCTGCAACTGATCCGCCTGACCGCCACCCAGGCCCAGCAGGAAGTGATCTTCCGCTCGGTGCTCGACGGCTGGCGCATCGGCAATGCCGGCCCCGAGCGCGGGACCAAGGACACCCTGACGCTCAAGGCACGCCTCACCCGTGATGGCGACGGCTATCGCATCAGCGGCGAGAAGTTCTATTCCACCGGCGCCCTGTACGCCCACTGGGTGGCGGTCAAGGCGCTGGACGACGATGGCCGCCAGCGCCTGGCGTTCGTCCGTCGCGGCAGCCCGGGGCTGCGTATCGTCGACGACTGGTCCGGCTTCGGCCAGCGCACCACCGCCAGCGGCACCGTGCTGCTCGACCAGGTGCCAGTGGACGCCGACCTGGTGGTGGACAACTGGCGCCTGCGTGAGGAGCCCAGCATCCAGGGCGCCGCCTCGCAGCTGATCCAGGCGGCGATCGACGCCGGCATCGCCGAAGCGGCCATCGAGGACACGATCCAGTTCGTCCGAGAGAAATCCCGGCCGTGGATCGAAGCCAAGGTCGAACGCAACAGCGACGATCCCTATGTGATCGCCGACATCGGTCGCCTGAAGCTCGAACTGCATGCCGCCGAGGCCCTGCTGCGCAAGGCCGCCAAGGTGCTCGACGAGGTGAATGCCGGCGTGATCGATGCCGCCGCCGCGGCCCGTGCCTCGATTGCCGTGGCCGAAGCCAAGGTGCTCACCACCGAGATCTCGCTGCAGGCCAGCGAGAAGCTGTTCGAACTGGCCGGCAGCCGCGCCAGCCTGGCCGAGTTCAACCTCGACCGGCACTGGCGCAACGCCCGGGTCCACACCCTGCACGACCCGGTGCGCTGGAAGTACCACGCCGTCGGCGCCTACCACCTCAACGGCACCCTGCCTGCCCGCCATTCCTGGATCTGATTTCGAGCCTTGGGGCTGCTGCGCAGCCCTTCGCGGGTAAACCCGCTCCCACAGGGATCGCACTGATTCCGATAACAGCGCTGTACCTGTGGGAGCGGGTTTACCCGCGAAGAGGCGCACGACGTCCCCAGGCTCCGGAGAGCAAAATGACTGCATCCATCATCACCACCGACGCCCAGGCCCTGGCCGTCGCCGACGAACTCGCCCAACACCTGCGCCAGGACAGCGCCCTGCGCGACCGCGAGCGCCGCCTGCCCCATGCCGAACTCGAACGCTTCGTGCAGTCCGGCCTGTGGGGCATCAGCGTGCCCAAGTCCTTTGGCGGCGCCGGGGTGTCCAACGTCACCCTGGCCAAGGTCATCGCCCGCATCGCCCAGGCCGACGCCTCGCTCGGGCAGATCCCGCAAAACCACTTCTACGCCCTGGAAGTGCTGCGCGTGAACGGCAACCCCGAACAGCAGCGCCGCCTCTACGCCGAAGTCCTCGCTGGCCGCCGCTTCGGCAACGCCCTGGCCGAGCTAGGCACCAAGAACGCCCACGAGCGCACCACCCGCCTGAGCCGCGACGGCGACCACTATCGCATCGACGGCCGCAAGTTCTATTGCACCGGCGCGATCTACGCCCAGCGCATCCCGACCCTGGTGATCGACGAGCAGGAAGTGTCGCACCTGGCCTTCGTGCCCGCCGACAGCCAAGGCATCGAGGTGATCGACGACTGGAGCGGCTTCGGCCAGCGCACCACCGGCAGCGGCTCGGTGGTGTTCAGCCACGTGCTGGTCCGCGCCGAGGACGTGGTGCCGTTCCAGAGCGCCTTCGAACGCCCGACCACGGTCGGCCCGCTGGCGCAGATCCTCCATGCCGCCATCGACACCGGTATCGCCCGCGCCGCCTACGAGGACGCCCTGCACTTCGTGCGCACCCGCAGCCGCCCCTGGATCGACTCCGGCCTCGACAAGGCCAGCGACGACCCGCTGACCCTGAAGAGCTTCGGCCACCTGGCGATCCGCCTGCACGCCACCGAGGCGTTGCTCGAACGGGCCGGGGAAATCCTCGACATCGCCCAGGCCGACAGCAACGCCCAGACCCTGGCCGCCGCTTCCATCGCGGTGGCCGAAGCCCGGGCGATCAGTACCGAAATTTCCCTGGCCGCCGGCACCACGCTGTTCGAACTGGCCGGCAGCCAGGCCACCCTGGCCGAGCACAACCTCGACCGCCACTGGCGCAACGCCCGGGTGCACACCCTGCACGACCCGGTGCGCTGGAAGTACCACGCCATCGGCAACTACTACCTCAACGACGAGAAGCCGCCGCGCCGGGGGACCATCTGATGGCCAAGCAGATCCTGCTCAATGCCTTCAACATGAACTGCATCGGGCACATCAACCACGGTTTGTGGACCCACCCACGGGACACTTCGACCCAGTACAAGACCCTCGACTATTGGACCGACCTGGCCCGCCTGCTCGAGCGCGGGCTGTTCGACGGGCTGTTCATCGCCGACATCGTCGGCACCTACGATGTCTATGGCCAGTCGCTGGACGTGACGCTCAAGGAGTCGATCCAGCTGCCGGTCAACGATCCGCTGCTGCTGGTTTCGGCCATGGCGGCGGTGACCAGGCACCTGGGCTTCGGCCTCACCGCCAACCTGACCTACGAGGCGCCCTACCTGTTCGCCCGGCGCCTTTCCACCCTCGATCACCTGAGCAATGGCCGGGTTGGCTGGAACATCGTCACCGGCTACCTCGACAGCGCCGCCCGGGCCATGGGCCTGGAAAAGCAGCCCGAGCACGACCGCCGCTACGACCAGGCCGACGAGTACCTGCAGGTGCTGTACAAGCTGCTCGAAGGCAGCTGGGCCGACGATGCCGTGATCGCCGACCGCGAGCAGCGGGTCTATGCCCGCCCGGACAAGGTGCGCAAGGTCGAGCACCACGGCGAGTTCTACAAGGTCGAGGGCTACCACCTGTGCGAGCCTTCGCCGCAGCGCACGCCCGTGCTGTTCCAGGCCGGCAGTTCGCCACGCGGGCTGGCCTTCGCCGGCAACCATGCCGAGTGCGTGTTCATCAGCGGCCAGAACAAGGCCGCCACCCGCGCCCAGGTCGACAAGGTGCGCGCCGCGGCCAAGGCGGCCGGGCGCGACCCAGAGGCGGTCAAGGTGTTCATGGGCATCACCGTGATCGTCGCGCCGACCGAGGCGCAGGCCCAGGCCAAGCACGCCGAATACCTACGCTACGCCAGCGCCGAGGCCGGGGTCGCGCACTTCGCCAGCTCCACCGGTATCGATTTCTCGCGCTACGAACTGGACGAGCCCATCGGCTTCGCCAAGGGCAACGCCATCCAGTCCGCCACCCGCCAGTTGCAGGAAAGCGCCTGGACCCGCCGCCGCCTGCTCGAGCAGCACGCCCTGGGCGGTCGCTACGTGACCCTGGTGGGCGACGCCGAGCAGGTGGCCGAGCAACTGATCGCCTGGATCGACGAAACCGGCCTGGACGGTTTCAACCTGACCCGCACCGTCACCCCGGAAAGCTACGAGGACTTCATCGAGCTGGTGGTCCCCGCCCTGCAACGCCGCGGTCGCTACAAGACCGCCTACGCCGAGGGCACCCTGCGCGAGAAGCTGTTCGCCAGCGGCGAGCCGCATCTGCCGGCCGGACACCCCGGCGCCCGCTACCGCAACACCCCCGACCCTGCCCCGACTGGAGCCCTGCACCATGCTTGAGAAACTGTTCCGGCCCGTCGCGGCCATTGCCCTGGGCCTCGGCCTGTCCGCCGCCGCCTTTGCCGCCGAGCCCCTGAAGATCGGCACCACCGCCGCCTTTGCCATCCCCCTGGAGGCGGCGGTGGAGGAGGCCCATAAACAAGGCCTGGAAGTGAAGCTGATCGAGTTCAGCGACTGGATCGCGCCGAATGTCAGCCTCAACAGCGGCGATATCGACGTGAACTACTTCCAGCACATCCCGTTCCTGGAAAACGCCAAGGCCGCCGCCGGCTTCGACCTGGTCCCGTACGCGCCGGGGATCATCAACAACGTCGGCCTATACTCGAAAAAGTACAAGAGTTTCCAGGAACTGCCCGAGGGTGCCAGCGTGGCCATCGCCAACGACCCGATCAACAGTGGCCGAGGCCTGCAATTGCTGGCCAAGGCCGGGCTGATCACCCTCAAGCCGGGCGTGGGCTACAAGGCCACCGAGGACGACATCGTCGCCAACCCGAAGAAGCTCCGGATTCTCCAGGTCGAGGCCGTGCAGCTGGTACGCGCCTATGACGACGCCGACCTGGTCCAGGGCTATCCGGCCTACATCCGCCTGGCCAACAGCTTCGACGCCACCTCGGCGCTGCTGTTCGACGGCCTGGAGAACAAGGAGTACGTGATCCAGTTCGTCATCCGCCCGCAGGAGAAGAACGACCCGCGCCTGGCCAAGTTCGTCGATATCTACCAACACTCGCCGGTCGTGCGCGCCGCCCTGGACAAGGCCCATGGCAAGCTCTACCAGGCCGGCTGGGAAGGCTGACATGGCCCAGGCCAGCGCCCTCAGGGCGCCCGTCCCGCCCGCCGAACCGTTCAAGGCCGAGGAAACGGCCCTGCGCCCGGAGGTGAACCAGGCGCACATCCGCTTCATCGGCCTGGGCAAGACCTATCCGGGCCAGGGCCAGCCGGCGCTGCAAGGCATCGACCTGAACATCCGCCGGGGCGAGATCTTCGGCATCATCGGCCGCAGCGGCGCCGGCAAGTCCTCGCTGCTGCGCACCATCAATCGCCTGGAGCAACCCAGCCAGGGGCGGGTGCTGATCGACCAGGTGGATATCGCGCCGTTCGACGAGGAACGTCTGGTGGCCTTGCGTCGGCGCATCGGCATGATCTTCCAGCACTTCAACCTGATGTCGGCCAAGACCGTGTGGCAGAACGTCGAGCTGCCGCTGAAGGTGGCCGGCGTGGCCAAGGCCGAGCGCCAGCGCAAGGTGCGCGAGCTGCTTGAGCTGGTTGGCCTGGCGGAAAAACATCACGTCTACCCGGCGCAACTGTCCGGTGGGCAGAAGCAGCGCGTCGGCATCGCCCGGGCCCTGGTACATGACCCCGAGATCCTGCTGTGCGACGAGGCCACCTCGGCGCTGGACCCGGAAACCACCGCCTCGATCCTCGAACTGCTGCGTGACATCAACCGGCGCCTGGGCCTGACCGTGGTGCTGATCACCCACGAGATGGCGGTTATCCGCGACATCTGCCAGCGCGTGGTTGTGCTCGAACGTGGCAAGATCGTCGAGCAGGGCGAGGTCTGGCAGGTATTCGGTACGCCGCGCCATGACGTCACCCGCACCCTGCTCGCACCGCTGCAGACCAAGCTGCCGGCAGCCTTGCAGGCCAGCCTGCGCGCCCAGCCGGTCAGCCGCGACGCGGCCGTGGTGCTCAAGCTCGACCTGGTCGGCGAACCGGAGCTGAGCGCCCTGTTCAACGACCTGGGCGGGCGCGTGCGGCTGCTCCAGGGCGGCGTCGAGACCATCGGCGAACAGGCCCTGGGGCAGTTGATCCTGTCCGTGCGCGGCTCGCCACTGGACACTCGCCAATTGCTCGAACGCGCCCGTCGCTGGGCCGCGGATGTGGAGGTACTCGGCCATGTGGATTGATCGCCTGCTGCAAGGCCTGCTTGACACCCTGCTGATGGTCGGCGTGTCCTCGCTGGTCGCGCTGCTCGTCGGGGTGCCGATGGCGGTGCTGCTGGTCACCAGCGACAAGGGCGGGATCTTCGAGGGCCCGGCGCTGAACCGGGTGCTGGGCGCCATCGTCAACCTGTTCCGCTCGATCCCGTTCCTGATCCTGATGGTCGCGCTGATCCCCTTCACCCGCCTGGTGGTAGGCACCACCTATGGCGTGTGGGCGGCCGTGGTGCCGCTGACCATCGCCGCCACGCCGTTCTTCGCGCGGATCGCCGAAGTCAGCTTGCGCGAGGTCGACCATGGTTTGATCGAAGCCGCCCAGGCCATGGGCTGCCGGCGCTGGCACATCGTCTGGCACGTGCTGCTGCCCGAGGCCCTGCCGGGCATCGTTGGCGGCTTCACCATCACCCTGGTGACACTGATCAACTCCTCGGCCATGGCCGGGGCGATCGGCGCCGGGGGCCTGGGGGATATCGCTTATCGGTACGGATACCAACGCTTCGACAGCCAGATCATGCTGACCGTAATCGTGATGCTGGTGGCATTGGTGGCGGTGATCCAGCTGGGCGGGGACCGTCTGGCCAAAGGTTTGAACAAGCGTTGAGGCCATCGCGGGGCAAGCCCGCTCCCACGGTCGAACGTGGGAGCGGGCTTGCCCCGCGATACGATCTCAGCCCCAGTGCAGCTCCGCTGCCGGCACCGGCCGCCCGAACCAGTACCCCTGCCCCAGCTGGCATTGCTGTTCCAGCAGGAACCGCGCCTGCTCCGCCTGCTCGACCCCTTCGGCGTGCACCTGCATGCCCATGCTCCGGGCCAGGGCGATGATCACCCGCACGATGGCGATATCGTCCTCGTCATGGGGCAGGCCCGCGACGAAGCCCTGGTCGATCTTGAGCTTCTGCACGGGCATCCGCTTGAGCCGCAACAATGACGAATAGCCCGTGCCGAAGTCATCGATGGCCAGTGTCACACCCAGCTCACGCAGGCGGTGCAGTTGCTCCAGGGCAACCTCAGGGTCTTCCATCACCGCGCTCTCGGTCACTTCGAGTTCGAGCAACGCAGGATCCAGCCCGGTGTCGTGCAGCGCATCGGCCACCTGCCGATACAGGTCGCGCTGGCTGAACAGGCGGCTGGAAATGTTCACCGCGACGAACGCCAGCTGCCGCCCTTCGGTCTGCCATTGCACCATCTGCCGGCAGGCCTGGTGCAGCACCCAGGCATCGATCTCGGCGATCAGCCCGGTGCGCTCGGCGATGGGGATGAACTCCCCGGGCGGAACCAGGCCGCGCTGGGGATGCTGCCACCGCACCAGCGCCTCGACGCCGATCATCCGAGCGGTGAACAGGTCGTGCACCGGCTGGAAGAACACCCGCAGCTCCTGCTGCTCAAGCGCCCGGCGCAACTCGCCGGCGGTCTCGACCCGCTGCTGGGCATGAGCGGTGAGCTCCTCGGTGTACAGCGCATAGCAGGCGCGGCCGTTGCTCTTGGCCTTGAACAGCGCGGAGTCGGCGTTGCGCAGCAACTGCTCGGCGCTCAGCGCATCGCTGGGGAACAGGCTGATGCCGATGCTGGCACTGATGAACAGGCGATTGCCCTCGAAGCAGAACGGTTCTTTCAAACGCTCGATGATCGACTGCGCCAGCTTGCCGGCCTGGCCGACCTGCTGGCAGTTCTCGGCCAGCACACCGAACTCGTCGCCGCCCAACCGGGCCAGGGTCACGCCGCTGCCCAGCACCTCACACAGGCGCTCGCCGACCAGTTTGAGCAGTTGGTCGCCAATGGTGTGGCCGAGGCCATCGTTGATGCTCTGGAAATGGTCGAGGTCCAGCAGCAACAAGGCGCAGCCACGCTTGTTGGCCTGGGCCGCGGCCATGGCCTGCATGGCGCGGTCGTTGAACAACAGGCGGTTGGGCAGGCCGGTCAGCGGGTCGTGATGAACGAGATAGGCCAGTTCTTCCTCGGTATGCTTGATCGCGCTGATGTCGCTGAAGACCGCGACGTAATGGCTGAGCGCGCCGCTGTCATCGCGAATGGCGCAGATCGTCTGCCACTGCGGGTAGATCTCGCCACTCTTGCGGCGGTTCCAGATTTCTCCACTCCACTCGCCCTTCTCGGCCAGCGCGGCATAGATCTGCTGGTAGAACGGCGCGCCATGGCGGCCGGACTTGAACTTGCTCGGGCGTTGGCCGATGACTTCTTCCTGCTGATAGCCGGTGATGCGCATGAATGCACGATTGACGTGCACGATCAGGCCGTTGCGGTCGGTCACCAGCACGCCCTCCAGGGTGCTGTCGAACACCGCCGCGGCCATGCGCAGGCGCTCACGGTCCTCACTGCGCAGGCGCGCGCCGATGCCGATGAAGTTCAGCAGCCGGGCGCGCGAGACGAAGATCAGCAGGGCGCTGAGCAGCACCCACACCACGACGTTGATCTGACGCCCCACGGTCAGTGCCAGCGGGTCCTCGGTCATGCTGTGCAGAATCCCCTCGGACGCTGCCAGCCAGAGGATCGAGAACACCACGTAGAGCCCGGCCATGCGCAAGGCGTCGCGAACGGAAACAGACATGTCGGGTGGATGAGCCCATGAAAAAGGAAGGGGCATTATAAAGGCTGAAACACCCTGTGACCTCCTATCTAAAAGGGCGACTGGTTTTATTTCCCCACCCGGGGATAATGCGAGCGCTGTTCCCCCTGAGTTTTCGAGGGTCTTTCCCGTTATGTGGTACTACGGTCTACTCGACTTGTCGGCCTGGCAACTGGTCGCCGTCACCCTGCTGATGACCCACCTGACCATCGTCAGCGTCACCATCTACCTGCACCGCTACTCGGCGCACCGCGCCCTGGAGCTGAACGCGGGGCTCAAGCATTTCTTCCGTTTCTGGCTGTGGCTCACCACCGCCCAGAACACCCGCGAGTGGACCGCCATCCACCGCAAGCACCACGCCAAGTGCGAAACCCCGGACGACCCGCACAGCCCCGTGCACAAGGGCCTGGGCACCGTGCTGCGCAAGGGCGCCGAGCTGTACCGTGAAGAGGCGCGCAACGAGGAAACGCTGCGCATCTACGGCAAGAACTGCCCGGACGACTGGATCGAGCGCAACCTCTACACCCGCTACAAGCTCGGCGGCATCGCCCTGATGGCGGTGATCGACCTGCTGCTGTTCGGCACCATCGGCATCACCATCTGGGCGATCCAGATGATGTGGATTCCGTTCTGGGCCGCCGGCGTGGTCAACGGCCTGGGCCATGCCGTGGGCTACCGCAACTTCGAGTGCCGCGACGCCGCCACCAACCTGGTGCCGTGGGGCATCATCATTGGCGGCGAGGAGCTGCACAACAACCACCACACCTACCCCAACTCGGCAAAGCTCTCGGTGCGGCGCTGGGAATTCGACATGGGCTGGATGTGGATCCGCCTGCTGAGCCTGCTGCGCCTGGCCAAGGTGCAGCGCGTCGCGCCCATCGCCCATCGCGTGGAAGGCAAGGCGTCGCTGGACATGGACACCGCCATGGCCATCCTCAACAACCGCTTCCAGATCATGGCCCAGTACCGCAAGCTGGTGATCGGCCCGCTGGTCAAGCAGGAGCTGGACAAGGTCGACGCCTCGATGCGCCACCGTTTCCGCCGCGCCAAGCGCCTGCTCTCGCGGGAAACCAGCCTGCTGCAGGACCGCCACCACGTGCGCATCGAGTCGATGCTGGCCCACAGCCAGGCACTCAAGACCATCTACGAAAAGCGCCTGGCGCTGCAGCAGATCTGGGCGCGCACCAGCGCCAACGGCCACGACATGCTCGCCGCGATGAAGGATTGGGTACACGAGGCCGAGGCCAGTGGCATCCACTCGCTGCGTGACTTCGCCGCCCAGCTCAAGACCTACTCGCTGCGCCCCAACGGCGCCTGAGCACCGTTGATCGGCATGCCCCGCAACGGGGCGTGCCGACCGGAACTTCCCCCCCGCAAATCGACTCAAACCCGGCATATCGCCCGCGTGGCGGGCCGGACCGTGGCCGCACGCCCATCGTCGAGAAACGTTCCGTGCTCATGGCCAAAGACCTCCCACCCACACCTGCCGGCACTCCACGCCCAGAAGCCGCCCAGACCCTGCTGGCCCTGCTCCATGCCCAAGGCGAAGTGGCTCGCTTGAGCGAACGCGAGCAGCTGTACAGCTCGCTGCTCGACAGCGTCAACGCCGTACTCTGGGCCTTCGACTGGGAAACCCGCCAGGTGCTCTACGTCAGCCCCGCCTACGAGCGCATCTTCGGCCGTCCGGCCAGCTTGGTGCTGGCCGACTACAACGAATGGCGCGACGCCATCTACCCGGACGACCTGGAGTACGCAGAGCGCAGCCTGGCCCAGGTACTGGTCAAGGGCACCGTCGAGGACCGCGAGTACCGTATTCTCAATGCCGACAGGGAGGTGCGCTGGCTCAGCGACAAGTGCTACATCAACCAGCAGCGCGAAGGCGACCAGCGGGTGATCATTGTCGGCATCGCCGAGGACATCACCGAAAAGAAACAGCTCGAGGGCGAGCTGCAGCGCCTGGCCACCACCGATGTGCTCACCCAGAGCAGCAACCGCCGACACTTCTTCGAGTGCGCCCAGCAGGCCTTCGACAGCGCCCGCGAGGACGGCACGCCGATGGCTTTCCTGCTGCTGGACATCGACGATTTCAAGCACATCAACGACACCTACGGCCACCAGGAAGGCGACCAGGTGCTACAGCGCATCGCCGACAGCGGCAAGGCCGTGCTGCGCCGTGGCGATCAGTTCGGGCGAATCGGTGGTGAGGAGTTTGCCGCCGTGTTCCCCGGCTGCACCGCACAGGTGGCCGAACAGATTGCCGAGCGTCTGCAGCGGGAGATCCAGCGGTTGAGTTTCAGCCATGGCGAGCACACCTACGGGGTTACCGTAAGCCAAGGGCTGACCGCGTTGCAGGATGAGGATGAAACGCTCGACAGCCTTTTTGCCCGGGCGGACGCGGCCATGTACCGTGCCAAGCGCCAGGGCAAGAACCAGATCGTTAAAGGCTGAAGCGGATCACTTCGCGGCTGCGGTACTCCACTCGTAATCGATCGGCCCGCTACGTGGCCCAGCCAGTTTCCCCCCGGGCTCTTTCTCCAGACCTTCCTTGAAGCCGACTTCGAGAAAATGCCATTGCTGATCGGTGATTTCACCCGCCAGAGCGATGGCTTGGGCTGTGTAGCGTTTGATCAATGCCGCCTTCCTGGAATCTTTCGAATAGCTCATAGGTACCTCCGATATGTGGAAAGTACGTTGCTGGCTCATAGCCGCAACGGGGATCACGAGACTCCCGGCCGAATCGCGAACGAAGCCAAGCGACTGATACAGGGGTTCCGCCCCCGGATCGGGCTGTTGAACTTCGATTCGCGAGTACTTGAGCATTCTTGCGTACTCCGCAACCGCCAGCAGTGACAGTGACGCCACTAGCCCCCTCAATGGGTTACCCGGGCCGGGATTACCCTCCAGCAGGATGATCTTGATGCAGCGCCTGCTTTGCCGGGGACTGGCATAGCAAAGACCGCAGAGCTCCCGTGCTGACCACAACGACAGGTCGAAACCTTTGAGATCGCAGTCCGTCCATCGCGGCACCTCTTCCCAAGGAAAGAGGTGAGTCTGCTCGCCCCAGCGCTGTAAAGCCTCGACAGCCCGGTGACCAATGGGTTCGAAACACATCTTGTCGACGTCAAGCCCAGGCCTGAGCAGACGTTGACTCCTGCAGAATGCTTCCAGGGCGCGCTTCCGCGCTTGCGATCGATAGACCTGATAGCGCAGACCACGGTGTCTGTACGTGCTCATCTTCAACCGCAACCTTCCTGCCATTCCGTTGATGGAGTGGAGGGGAAGCTACGCCTGACGAACTTCTCTGGATACGAACACTCGTCCGCAATATCTGTAGGAAGGGTCCCAAGCCTGATACAACCCCGGCGATACGCCGATCAGACCTGGCGCTCCTCGCCCTCGGCCGGGCCTGCATCGGTAGCCGGTGCAATGATCGGGGCAACCTCCGGCTCGCTCGCAGCAGCTTCCGCTGCCAGACGCTCGGCCTCCTCCCGCGCCAGCGCCTCAGGGTCCACCTTGCGCAGCCGCGACAGCTCCGGCAACCCAAGCTTGAGCAGGCGTGCCGTCTTGCTGCTGGCGACCTTCTCCAGCCCTTCGCTGGGCTTGAGCCGCGACAGCTGTCCGGCCAGGTTCATCGCCAGGATCTCCCGGGAGTAGACGCCGCCGCCCAGCTGGTACACCGCGGCGATCAACTCGCGCAGGTCCAGCGGCAGACGCCAGCGGGTGCGCAGCGCCGAGCCGAACGGCGCGCCGAACTCGTTGAGCGACAGCTCCACCTGGTCCTCGTCCAGCTCGCCACCGGCCAGGCGCCATTCCTGCAAGGTGCGCAGCACCGCCAGGTCACCCAGGCAGTGCAGCAGCCCCGCGCAGTAGCAGCGCGCTTCGTCCACCTCGAGCATGCGCGCCAGGGTGCGGCCGTACTCGGCGGTGTGCAGCGACAGGTTCCAGTAATGGGTGGCGTGCCGCGCCAGCAGCGGGTCGGTCAGACGGGCGCTGCGCTTGAGCGTCAGGCCGAGGATGAGGTTCATGCTCTGGGTGCTGCCGAGCTTGTTCAACGCCTGCAGCAGGGTTTGTACCGGCGCTTCACGGTGCAAGGCAGCACTGTTTGCGGCGGCGATGAGCACGCCGGTGATCTGCGGGTCGTTGCGCACCTCTTCCTCGAGCACCTTGAGGTTGAGCCCGTGGGGATTGAGGGCACGCTTGACCGCCAATTGCACATCGGCGAACAGCGGGCCGCCATCGGCGGTGGCCCGTCGCTGTTCCAGGTAGGCCGGCAGCTGCGCGCCCGGTTGCAGCGGCGGTACCGGGCAGGCGATCTGCTCGCCCACTGCCAGCAGCAGGTTCTCCAGGCGCTTGCGCAGGTTGTCCAGGTCGAGCGGCTTGCTCAGGTAGGCGGTCGGGTGCAACGGCAGCGCCTCGCGCACACTGGCGCTGTCGGTGCGATCACTCATGAGGATGAACGGCAAACCGGGCTTGTCGCCCTTGGCGCGCACCTTGCGCAACAGATCGAGGCCGTCGAACCCTGAGAGTTCACGGGCGGCGATAATCAGGTCGGGTTTTGCCGCCAGCGCGCTCAGCGCCTCGGAACCATCGGCACAGACCTGCAGGCGGGCGTCGCAGCGCACGCTAAGCAGCATTTCGCTGAGCATGTCGCGCACCCAGGGATCGCCTTCGGCAATCAGCACGCAGGGGGGGACGGGGTCGACAGCGCTCATGGGCTATTCTCCAGGCTATGACGCGCGATCCATCGCAGCTTCCACGGAATCCTCGTACAACCTTAGCGCCTGACGCTGGCGAGCGGCACAAAAAAAACCCGCCGAGGCGGGTTTTTTTCTGAAGCGTGTCACATTTTTCAGGCCAGTTCGGCGAAGCACTCTTCGATGATGGCCAGGCCTTTGTCCAGCAGCGCGTCTTCGGCGGTCAGCGGAACCAGGATCCGCAGGACGTTGCCGTAGGTGCCGCAAGACAGCAGGATCAGGCCCTTGTCGCGAGCCTTGGCGACCACCTGGGCAACGGCGGCGGCGTTCGGGGTGTGGGTGCCTTTCTCGAAGACTTCCACGGCGATCATCGAGCCCAGACCACGGACATCGCCGATGATCGAATGCTTCTTCTGGATTTCACGCAGGCCGGCGGTCAGGCGCTCGCCGACAGCCTTGCTACGGTCCAGCAGTTTCTCTTCCTCGAACACTTCGATCACGGCCAGGGCCGCGGCGCAGGCGATCGGCGAACCGGCATAGGTGCCGCCCAGGCCGCCCGGGGCGATGGCGTCCATGTACTCGGCCTTGCCGCACACACCGGCCAGCGGGAAGCCGCCGGCGATGGACTTGGCGAAGGTGGTCAGGTCAGGCGCGACGCCCATCTGCTCCATGGCGAAGAAGGTGCCGGTACGGCCAGCGCCGGTCTGCACTTCGTCGGCGATCAGCAGAATGCCGTGCTGGTCGCACAGGGCGCGCAGGCGCTTCATCAGCTCTTTCGGCGCCGGCAGGAAGCCGCCTTCGCCTTGTACCGGCTCGAGGATGATCGCGGCGATGTCGCGCGGCTCGGCGTCATTCTTGAAGATGCGCTCGACCGAAGCGATGGCATCGTCGACGCTGATGCCGTGCAGTTCGCTCGGGAACAGGGCGCGGAAGATGCCGCCTGGCATCAGGCCCATGCCAGCGGAGTACGGCACGACCTTGCCGGTCAGGCCCAGGGTCATCATGGTGCGGCCGTGGTAGCCGCCGGTGAAGGCGATCACGCCGGCACGGCCAGTGGCGGCACGGGCGATCTTCACGGCGTTTTCAACGGCTTCGGAGCCGGTGGTGACCAGCAGGGTCTTCTTGTCGAAGTTGCCCGGGACCAGCTTGTTGATCTTCTCGCACAGCTCGACGTAGGGCTCGTAGGCCAGCACCTGGAAGCAGGTGTGGCTGACCTTGGTCAGCTGCTCTTGCACGGCCGCTACCACTTTCGGGTGCAGGTGGCCGGTGTTCAGTACCGCGATGCCGCCAGCGAAGTCGATCAGTTCGCGGCCTTCAACGTCGATCACGGTCGAGTTCTTCGCGGTGTCGACGAAGATCGGGTGGATCTGGCCAACGCCACGTGGGACGGCGGCTACACGGCGTTGCATCAGGGATTCGTTGGTCTTGCTCATAGTGCCCTCAATGGCGCCGGTTCTGCGGCGCTTTTATTCGGGGGTGGCTGGATGCAGGCGTGCACAGTATTCGTTGATCGACTGCCACACATGCCCTGGCCACCAGGTACCGCTATGTCAAAAAGGCCAGCAAGACGTCGCTCTCGCGCCCCGCTGGCAGAGGTAAAAGCGTTTACCTGGCGATCAGACGCTGATGCACAGGTATTTGATCTCGAGGTAGTCCTCGATACCGTACTTGGAGCCTTCACGGCCCAGGCCCGAAGCCTTGATGCCGCCGAACGGCGCCACTTCGTTGGAGATCAGGCCAGTGTTGATACCCACCATGCCGTATTCCAGGGCCTCGGCGACGCGGAACACGCGGCTCATGTCGCGGGCGTAGAAGTACGAGGCCAGGCCGAATTCGGTGTCGTTGGACATGGCGATGACTTCGGCCTCGTCCTTGAAGCGGAACAGCGGCGCCAGCGGGCCGAAGGTCTCTTCCTTGGCGACGGCGGCGGTTTTCGGCACATCGACCAGGATGGTCGGCTCGAAGAAGTTGCCTTCGATGATCTTGCCGCCGGACAGCACCTTGGCGCCCTTGGCGACGGCGTCCTCGATGTGCTCCTGGACCTTGGCGACAGCCTTGCCGTCGATCAGCGGACCAGTGGTGGTGCCTTCTTCCAGGCCGTTGCCGATCTTCAGCTTGGCCACGGCGGCTTTCAGCTTCTCGGCGAAGGCGTCGTAGACACCGTCCTGCACGTAGATACGGTTGGCGCAGACGCAGGTCTGGCCGTTGTTACGGTACTTGGAGATGATCGCGCCCTCGACCGCCTTGTCCAGGTCGGCGTCGTCGAACACGATGAACGGAGCGTTGCCGCCCAGCTCCAGGGAAACCTTCTTGATGTCCTTGGCGCATTCTTCCATCAACTGGCGGCCGATTTCGGTGGAGCCGGTGAAGGACAGCTTGCGCACCAGGGAGTTGCCGGTCAGCTCGGAGCCGACTTCGCCGGCGCTGCCGGTGATCACGCTCAGCACGCCGGCCGGGATGCCGGCACGGGTGGCCAGCTCGACCAGGGCCAGGGCGGAGTAGGGGGTCTGCGAAGCGGGCTTGAGCACCATGGTGCAACCGGCGGCCAGGGCCGGGCCGGCTTTACGGGTGATCATCGCGGCCGGGAAGTTCCACGGGGTGATGGCGGCGGTGACACCGATCGGCTGCTTGATGACGATCAGCCGCTTGTCCGGCTGGTGGCCAGGGATGACGTCGCCGTACACACGCTTGGCTTCCTCGGCGAACCACTCGATGAACGAGGCGGCGTAGGCGATCTCGCCCTTGGCTTCGGCCAGTGGCTTGCCCTGCTCGGTGGTCATCAGGCGGGCCAGGTCGTCCTGGTGCTCGATCATCAGCTCGAACCAGCGACGCAGCTTGCCGGCACGCTCCTTGGCAGTCAGTGCGCGCCAGGCCGGCAGGGCCTTGTCGGCGGCCTCGATGGCGCGACGGGTCTCGGCGGCGCCCATCTTCGGCACGGTACCGATCACCTCACCGGTGGCCGGGTTGGTCACCTTGATGGTCTGACCGCTGTCCGCATCCAGCCATTCACCGTTGATGAAGGCCTGCTGGCGGAACAACTGAGCGTCTTTGAGCTGCATGTCGGCTTCCCTTTACTGCGAATTATTGATTGTTGAAAAGGCGCCCCCGAGCGGGGGCGGCCGTCACAAATTCGTGCACCAGGGTGTTCGACGCCTGGGTGCCGAGCGTTTGAAATCTCAAACGGAATGCTAAGCGGGGGTTGGGGTGTTGGACAATAGGCTGTTCGAAAAAAAGAACGAATGGTTGAACACCCTGTCCGAAATTCGCATCGCCCATTCGCGGGTAAACCCGCTCCTACAGGGTCGGTGGCGAACCAGTGGGAGCGGGTTTACCCGCGAAGAGGCCAGCACAGGTTAGCCGATAACCTGCTGGGGGAAGGATTGGATCAGAACGCCTTGTCGAGATCGATCACCAGCGCCCGGTAGCCCACGCTGCCCGGCTGGCGACTGTGCACTTTCAGCTCCACCGCCACCTCCTGGGTCCCCCGACGCACTTCATTGAGCACGGTGGTGGTCAGTTTCTCGGGCGTCAGGAAATTCACCGAAGCCGAGTAGATGAACTGGGTATCGGTATCCGCCCGGTACGCCACCACCGAGGTGATCGGGCTGTACCACTCGTCCCCGCGTTCCTTGCCGTACTGCCACACTTGCTCGACCGTGCCCTTGGCCTCGTCGATGCGGTACTCCACGGCTCGGCTGTAGTTGCCGCTCAGCCTGGTCGGGCCGAAGTCGCGGCCCCAGCCGTTGTCGAACACGGTCAGCGTGCCGCGCCCGGTCAGCCAGGCGGTGTGCTGGGTCCAGGACCATTCGAAGCCTTCACCCACAAGCTTGAGCACCTTGTCCTGCAGGCGCGCCGGCCAGCCCTGGGGGGCGGCGAGGATCCACTTCACCTGCTTGTCGCGACCGATCTTCACCACGCCCTGGTGCCGTGCTGAAACGATGATGCTGTCGTCATCGGCGTCGTAGTCGATGGCATTGACGTGAGCCCAGTTGCGCCCGGTGCCGACACCCGGGGTGTCGCCGAAAGGCAGGTCGCCTTCGGCCAGTTCGTTGGCCAGCCGGTCGTCCTGTTTCTGCACGCCGTCCGGCAGCTGGAGCGCGGCCTTGCCCAAGGTTTCCAGCAGCTCGCCGCGATAGGGGTCGAGGATCTGGTTCAGGTCCCAGAAGTCCAGCACGTCACCGGCTTCGTTGACCTCGATGATATGGTCGCGGATCGAGCGCACGCGCTTGCCGTCAGGGCGGCGGTAGTCGCTGGTACCGACCCGCAGCAGGTAGCTGCCGTTCGCCGTCTCGCGGATCTCGTGGGAGAAGTCGGCGAACTTGTCCGGCAGGTTGCGCTGCCACACCTTGCGCCCCAGCAGATCGTACTTGGAGTAGGTCTGGCCCTGGCCCCAGATCAGCTTGCCGTCGCGGGTCTGGTGGAAGCCCATGGTGCCGCCCAGGCCGTCGCGGTGGTTGGAATCGTGTATCTGCTCGATGTCCAGGTACCAGCGCACGTCACCGTTGCTGTCGGCGATCCAGTTGTTGCCCACCGAGTCCCACTCGGCGGCGCCGCCCAGGCCGTTCCACTTGAAGGCACGCCCACCGGGGATCTCGGCCAGCAGGTGGTTGAACAGGTACAGGCGCTGCTCGAAACCGGGCGCGACCTTGACCGGCTCCACCTCGGGCAGCGCGGCGGTCTGCTTCGCCACCACCGGCAGGCGCACCGCCGGGGCGTAGATTTCGTAACGTTCGCGGATGCGTTCGCCATCGAGCTTGTAGCTCACCTCGACCTGGTTGACGTGGTCGGGGTACAGGCCGAACACCGGGATACCGCCGTAGGTCCACAGCGAGCGGTCGGACACGTCGTAGACGATATCGACACCGCGCTCGCCGCGGCCCAGCACCCGCACATGGGCGGCGCTCAGGGTGCGTCCGCCGTCACGGATGATCGCGGTCAGCGGCGCCAAGCGGTACGGGTTGACCACCACCTCGCCAAGCAGGGCTTGGTCGCGGTCGGGCACCTTGGCGGTGAGGCAGGCGCCTTCGGGCAGGTCGTGCGGTTGGGTCTTGGCATTCATGGCAAAGCTCCTTGTGCTCAGAAGTCGTAACGGGCGGTGGCGCCCACGGTGCGCGGGGTGCCCAGCACGCCGGCATAGCCGCCGTTGGCGGAGTTCCACAGGCTGGTGAAGTAGGTCTTGTCGCCGGCGTTCTTCACCCACAGCGACAGGTCGAGCACACCGTCGCCCTGGTCCAGGCGCACACCGGTGGACAGGTTGACGATGGCGTAGCTGGGGATCTGGCCGTAGTCGGAGTCGTCGATGGTGCCGACGGCCTTCGAACGGAACGCGTAACTGGCGGTGACGTAGGGCTCGATGCGCTCGCTGAGCTGCCACTTGTACTGGCCGTTGAGGTTGGCGATGTACTTGGAGGCACCGACCACCTGGTGGCCGGACAGGTCGCAGGTGGCGGCGGGATTGGCCAGGCTCACCTCCGGCGGGCAGGGTGCGTCGTCGTACTCGGTGTAGCGCACGTCATTCCACGAGCCGTTGAAGTTCAGGGTCAGCCCACGGACCGGCAGGGCGGTGGCCTCGAACTCCAGGCCACGGGAACGCACGCTGCCGGCATTGGCCAGATACTGCACGCGGTTGACCTGGTCGTAGACGTTGGCCTGGTAGCCGTGCACTTCGGTCCAGAACAGGTTGGTATTGAGTTGCAGGTGGTTGTCCAGCAGCGTGCTCTTGATCCCGAGTTCCGCGTTGTTGGCGCGCTCGGTGCCCACCAGCAGCGAGTCGGTACCCAGGCGCGGCGCGGCACCGACGGTGAGGTTGACGCCGCCGGACTTCTCGCCATGGGAAAGGCTGGCATAGCCCAGCACGTCGTCGCTGAAGCGGTAGCTCAGGCTGAGCAGCCCGGACGGGGCGAAGCTGTACTGGTTGAGGTCACCTGAATCGTAGGCCCCCACCCTGCCCTGACGGGCCGCGGCCGCCGCACCGGTGACGGCCGCGCCGCCGGTCGGCGCATCGCGGGTCACCCAGGCGCTTTTCTCCTCGTAGGTGCCACGCACCCCGGCGGTGAAGTCCAGGCGTTCGGTCAGGTGCCAGGTCCCCTGGGCGAACAGCGCGTAGCTGTCGGTATCGATATGGCCGTTGCCGAGGGTGGTGACGTTGGCCAGGGCGCCGGCCGGTGTCAGGTTCCAGATGTCTGCCTGGGGGCCGTTGTAGGTGAACGACTTGTTGTCCAGGTCCTGCTTGAAGTAGTAGGCGCCGAGCACATAGTCGAAGAAGCCGCCGGTGGGCGAAGCCAGGCGGATTTCCTGGGAGTACTGCTTGTCGCGCACCGACACCCCGGCACTGTGGAACACCGGCACGTTGAGGCCGTCGTCGTTGCGCGGGGTGAAATCCCACCAGCGGTAGGCGCTGATCGAGGTGAGGGTGAAGTCGTTGGGCAGGGTCCAGTTGGCCTCCACCGAGGTGCCGCCCTGGAACACCTTGACCATCTGGTCGGCGTCGAAGTTGACCTTGCGGTCCTTGCCCGACACCAGGGTGGCACCGGCCTGGGCGGCCAGGCTTTCGTAGCGGTTCACGCCATTGATGGTCGGACCGGTGCTGTACAGGCTGAGGATGCCGTTATCGGAGTCTTCTTCGTTGTACTCGCCGATCCAGCGCAGGTTGAAGGTTTCACTGGGCTTGAACAGCAACTGGGTACGAAAGCCCTGGCGCTTGCCGCCATTGAGGTCGTGGCCGTTGTAGACGTTCTTCACATAGCCGTCGTCCTCGGTGTGGTAGGCACTGATGCGCCCGGCGAGGATGTCGGTCAGGGGGCCGGAGAAGCTGCCCTGGGTCTGCCAGTAGCCATCCTCGCCCAACGACGACTGCACACTGCCTTCCTGGTGGAAGGTCGGCTTGCGGGTGGTGATGTTGAGCACGCCAGCGGTGGTGTTCTTGCCGAACAGCGTGCCCTGCGGTCCACGCAGCACCTCCAGCTGCTCGACATCGAGCAGGTCGAACACCGCCATGCCCGGTCGCCCCAGGTAGACGTTGTCCAGGTACACGCCGACGCTGCCTTCCAGGCCATCACTGGCCGGGTTGTTGCCCAGCCCACGGATGGAGATGCTCGACTGCCGGGCGTGCACATAGGCGACGTTGGTACTCGGCACCAGCTGTTGCAGGTCCTGCACGCGGTAGATGCGCTGGGTCTCCAGGGTTTCGCTGCCCAGCACGCTGATCGGCGTGGGCACGCTCTGGGCGGTCTCCTCACGGCGCCGGGCATTGACGGTGACGGTGCCGAGCTTGGCTTCCTGCTCGAGCGCCGGTGCAGTCGAGCGTGGTTCTTCAGCAAAGCTGTTGCCGGCGGCGGCCAGCAGCACGCCAGCGGCCAAGGGTTGCAGGGCGAATACCGACGCGCGCGCCGGCCAACGGGAAAGTCGGGACATGCAGATGCTCCTTGGAGGCACAGGCCCTGGCGAGCATTTCCGTTGGCGGAACCGAATCGCGATCAGACGGGCTTTATTCTTTTAAGAGATATAAATATTTATATTTCATATTTTGTGGAATAAGTGACTCCCTTTATAAGGTTCCCAACCCTTCCCAGCAATTGCATTCCACCGAAAGTTTCCATGTAGAAAATGCATATCGACCTGCGCCAGCTCCGCCACTTCATCGCCCTTGTCGAGCACCGCAGTTTCGTCGCCGCGGCGGCGGCGGTGAACCTCTCGCAATCGGCCTTCAGCCGCAGCATCCAGACGCTGGAACACAACGTCGGCTGCCGCCTGGTCGACCGCGCCAGCAAGGAGCTGGCGCCGACCCGCCAGGGCCTGCTGGTGCTGGAGCATTCGCGACGGCTGGTGCACGGGGCGCACAACCTGGTCAACGAGATCAACCAGTTCAATGGCGCCACCACCGGCGTGGTGCGCTTCGGCTCGGGGCCGGCGCCCGCCGGCGGGCTGGTGCCGCGGGCGGTGGCGCGGTTCGTTGCCGAGTACCCGGCGGCGCGCACCTGCTTCCAGGTGGACAACTGGCAGGCGCTGAACCGGCGGCTGATCGCCGAGGAGATCGAGTTCTTCGTCGCCGACACCCGCCAGTTCGAGGCCGACCCGGATTACCAGGTGCACAAGCTCAGGCCACAGCGCTGGCACTTCTGCTGCCGCCGGGGGCATCCATTGACCGAGCTGGCCGAGGTAAGGGCGCGGGACCTGTTCGATTATCCGCTGGCCACCACCTTTCGCCCGCCGAACATCCGCAAGATCCTCAGCGACCTGAGCGGGCGGCAGGACTTTCTGCCCAGCGTGGAATGCGAGCATGGTTATGCGCTGCTCAATGTCGTGCTGCATTCGGACACCATCGGCATCGCTTGCAGTGCGAACCTGCGGCCCTATGACGGCCTGGTGGCCCTCAAGCTGGTGGATCTGGCGCCGGAGCAGGAAGAGGCGTTCTACACCCGCTATGGGGTGGTGAGCCGGGTGGGGTATGGATTGTCGGCGCTGGCGCAGGGGTTGGTGAGGCAGTTGGTGGCCTGCGATACCGATATCATGTCGATCTAGCAGAGACCTTTGGGAGCGGCCTTGTGTCGCGATGGGGCGCGCAGCGGCCCGATGATCTCGGCATCATGCAAAATTGCCGGGGCCGCTGTGCGGCCCTTTCGCGACACAAGGCCGCTCCCACAGGGTAAGCCAGGCCAGACGTCAGTCTTTACGGGTAGTGCGGCTCAGTTGTCCATCGACGCCCACCGGCACCTCGCCAGCCAAGGTCACGCGGCGCACGATGCGCGGCTGGGTGCCGTAGTCATCCACCGCATAGTGCTGCGTCGCGCGGTTGTCCCAGATCGCCACGTCCCCCGCCTGCCAGCGCCAGCGCACGGTGTTTTCCAGGCGTGTCACATGCCCCTGCAACAGCGCGAACAGATGCTGCGAGTCCGCCAGCGAATAGCCCTTGATGCGCTTGACGAAATGCCCCAGCTGCAACGCCCGCTCGCCGCTGATCGGATGCACCCGCACCACCGGGTGCTCGGTCTCGTACACCGTGGAAGTGAACACCTTGCGGTAGCGCTCAAGCTTCGCCGGGTCGACATCCGGCTTCACGCTGGCATAGTCGTATTCGTTGCTGTGCACCGCCCACAGCTTGTCGGCCAGTTCGCGCAGCGGCTCGGGCAGTTCCTGGTAGGCCGCGGCGGTATTGGCCCACACCGTGTCGCCACCCGCGGCCGGGGCCACCACGCTGCGCAGGATCGAGGCCTTGGGGTAGGCGTCGACGAAGGTCACGTCGGTGTGCCAGGAGTTGGCCCGCTGCCCCTCGGCGCCATCGAGTTGCAGCAGGTAGCTGGTGCCATCGACCACCGGCACCGTGGGGTGGGCGATGGGCTCGCCGAGCAATTGGGCGAAAGCCTCCTGGCCCACGTCGTCCAGATGCTCCTGGGCCCGGAAGAAGATCACCTTGTGGCGCACCAACGCCGCCTGGATGGCATCGATGGTGGCCGGATCAAGGTCGGCGGACAGCTTGATGCCACGGATCTCGGCGCCGATGCGCCCGGCAACGGGGTGGATGTCGAGTTCGAGGGTTTGCGGCGCGGTGGCCAGTGCGGCGTTGCTCATGGTCGTGCTCCTCACGGTTGTTGTCGGGTCAGCGGGCGGCCTGGACAGCCTGGTCCTGGCGCTGTGCGGCATCGATGAAACGCGGTTCGATCCAGTCGGCCACCTGGAAGCCGCGGCGGATCAGGCGCTCCTTGACGGCCAGGTCCACGCCCTGTTGCAGCAGGCCGACAAAACCGGCATCCAGGCGCGGGTCGAAGTAGTTGCCAAGGTTCTCCTGGGCAAGGTCGTCGCGCAGGATCGCTTTCGGCCAGTTGGCCGTGTTCGCCACCAAGTCCACATAGGCTTCGCGGTTGCGTTCGTCGCGCAGCCACTTCACCGCCTGCTCCTGGGCGTTGACCACGCGCTGCACCAGGTCGGGGTGCTGGCGGATGAACTCGCCGGTACCGAGCAGCACCGCCTGGGTGCTGCCGGCGCCTTTCAGATCCCGGGAGTTGACCGGCAGCTCGACCAGCCCGCGCTCGCGCAGCGACAGCAGGTTGGACAGGCCCCAGGTGGCGTCGATCTGCTTGGCGGCCAGGGCGGCGTTGGCCGCGTTGAAATCGAGGTTGATGACTTTCAGCTCACGTTCGGACAGCCCCTGGCTGGCCAGGGCGCTGGCGAACGACAGCTGGTTGGCGGTGCCGCGGAACACCGCCACACGCTTGCCCTTGAGGTCCTGCAGGCTGTGGATCCCCGAGCCGGGCACCACGCCGAGGTAGCTCTTCACCCCACGCACCCCGGCCGACAGCACGCGGGTGTCGAGGCCGTTGGCCTTGCCGATGATCGCGGCCAGGTCGCCCAGGTAAGCGAAGTCCGCCTGGCCATTGGCCAGGGCCTCGTTGACCACGGGGCCGGCGCCCTTGAAGAAGCGCCAGTCGATGCGAATGCCGTCCTTGGCAAACTCTTTCTCCAGCAGTTGCTGGCCGCGCAGCACATCTACCACGCCGCCGGCGCTGGGCTTGCTGCCGGCGCTGAGGTCGGGCACGGCGATGCGGATTACATCCGGCTGGGCGGCATGGGCTGCCACGGGCACGGCGCTCAACAAGGCGGCGAGCAACGGGCTGAGCAGATGGCGGAAGGCGGTTTTCATGGCAAGGCTCCTTGGCAGGCTGCCACCGGCGATGGCCGGCGCTATGGGCCAGAAGCTAGGCAGGTCCGGTTAGAACCTACAAAGATCAAAACTTCATTTTTTAGTAACCAGAAGACATAAACCAGGCGCCATGCGGGCCTGCGACGGGCTTGCAGGAAACGCATGGAAAATATGAGGAAAACGCAATGGGATGGGGCTTTCGCATGCACCGGGCGCATGCTCTTATCTCTTGAATTTCGCTTGATGGAGTTTTTAATTCCATCAGCGAATAAACAAGGAATGGTTTGAGAGGTGCCCTGATGAGCGAAGTCTTGAGCGTAAGCCTGCGCCGTCTGTGGGGGCCGCTGCGCGGCCCTTTCGCGGCGCAAGGCCGCTCCTACCTGCCGTGGATCGTGCCGCTGGCGGTGGCGGCCTTGTGGGTCGTCGCCAGCCGTGAACACTGGATGAGCGAACAGATCCTGCCTGCTCCCACGCTGGTCTGGCAAAGCGCGCTGGAGTTCGGCTCGGGCGAGCTCTGGGCTCACCTGTGGATAAGTCTGCAGCGCCTGATCTGGGGGCTGCTGGCAGGGATCGTCAGCGGCCTGCTGCTGGGCACCTGGCTGGGCGGATCACGGCGGGCGCAGACCCTGGTGCTGCCCACCTTCGTCGCCCTGGCGCAGATCCCGACCCTGGCCTGGATCCCGCTGTTCATGCTGTTCTTCGGCATCGGCGAACTGCTCAAGCTGGTGGTGCTGGTCAAGGCCGTGGTGGTGCCGGTCACGCTGCATACCCTGGTCGGCGTACGCGACGCCCAGCCCAAGCTGCGCGAAGCCGCCGCCGTCCTGCGCCTGCCCCCTCACCTGCTGTTCCTGCGCCTGCTGCTGCCCGCCGCGCTGCCGGCGTTTCTTGCCGGTGTGCGGCTGGCCCTGGCCACCGGCTGGACGTCATTGCTGGCGGTGGAACTGCTGGCCTCCAGCGAAGGCATCGGCTACCTGATGGTCTGGGGGCGGCAGTTGTTCATGCTCGACCTGGTGTTCCTCTGCATCCTGCTGATCGGCCTGGTCGGCGCGCTGATGGATCGCGGCTTCTCACGCCTGGAACGTGGCCTGTTGCACTGGCCGCAACCGGCCACGGGCGAACAGCTGCGCGGCCAGGTGCCACGCGGCTGGCAAAGCCTGCTGCTGCCTGCAGGTCTGTTGCTGCTGTGGCAGGCCGCCAACAGCCTTGGCTGGGTCGATGCCAACATCCTCTCTTCACCGCTGGATGTGCTGCGCAGCCTGTACGCAGGCCTGCTCGACGGTTCGTTACCCGAGGCCCTGCGCCTGAGCCTGCAACGCACCCTGGCCGGTCTGCTGCTCGGCGGTGGCGCAGGCTTCGTACTGGGCCTGCTGCTGGGCTTGTCAGCCAACGCCGAGCGCCTGCTCGGCCCGAGCCTGTCGGCGGTGCGCCAGGTGGCGCTGTTCGCCTGGGTGCCGCTGCTGACTGCCTGGTTCGGCCTGGGCGAAGGCGCCAAGCTGGTGTTCGTCGCGCTGGCGGCGTTCTTCCCGCTGCTGATCGCCACCCAGCGCGGCATCGCCAGCCTTGCGCCACAACTGGGCGAAGCGGCCCAGGCCCTGCGCCTGGACCTGCCGCACCGGCTGCGTCTGCTGGTGCTGCCCGGCGCCGCCCCGGCGATCTTCGCCGGGCTGCGCCTGGCGTTGATCTACGCCTGGCTCGGCACCATCGGCGCCGAGTACTTCATGCCCTCGGACGGCGGCATCGCCAGCCTCATGATCGGCGCCCAGCAATTGTTCCGCATGGACCAGGTGATGGCTGCCATGGTCCTGATCGGCCTGGTCGGCGCCCTGCTCGGCCACCTCGGCCAACGCCTCGAATCGCACGCCACGCGCTGGAGATCCGCATGAACGCCTTCATCACCCCGGCCCTGCACGCGGCCAACCAACCCGACGCCACGCCACCGCTGGTCAGTTTCGAGCAGGTCGGCAAGACCTTCAGCGTCGATGGCCAGCCCTTCGAGGCGATCCGCAACTTCGACCTGTCGATCAACGAAGGCGAGTTCATCGCCATCGTCGGCTCCTCCGGCTGCGGCAAGTCCACCCTGCTGCGTCTGCTGGTGGGGCTGGACACCGACTACAGCGGCACGATCCGGGTCGACGGCCAGCTGGTCAACGGCATCGGCGGCGAACGCGGCATCGTGTTTCAGGAGCACCGCCTGTTCCCATGGCTGACGGTGGCGCAAAACATCGGCCTGGGGCTGGTCAACGAGACCCTCACCCAGGGCGAGCGTGCCCGGCGCGTGCACGAGTTCGTGCAGCTGGTGGGGCTGGTCGGCTTCGAATCGGCCTATCCGCACCAGCTGTCCGGCGGCATGGCCCAGCGCGTGGCTATCGCCCGCGGCCTGGTGGCCAGTCCACGGATCCTGCTGCTGGACGAACCCTTCGGCGCCCTCGACGCGCTGACCCGCCAACAGCTGCAGGACGAACTGCTGGCGATTCGCGAGCGCTCGGGGATCACCATCCTGCTGGTCACCCACGATGCCGAGGAAGCCACCTACCTGGCCGACCGGGTGGTGGTGCTGGAGCCGAGGCCGGGGAGGATCAAGGCGGTGGTGGAAATCGACCTGCCGCACCCGCGCCAGCGCACCGGCGTGGCATTGCATGGCTTGCGCGAAAAGGTCCTGCACCAGATCACCGGGGATGGCGGGTATCTCAAGCCTGCGGGACAGCGGGTGGAGGGGCTGCGGCCGGAGCTGATCGCACTGTGACCGGCACCCGCTGTCCCCCCGGGAAAAAACTCCACAGATCAAGGCCATGGACGCCACCGACACAGATGGGTATCATGCGGCCCGTTGCACTCGTAGCTCAGCTGGATAGAGTACTGCCCTCCGAAGGCAGGGGTCGTGGGTTCGAATCCCGCCGAGTGCGCCATGATATCAGCCGTCACCCGTGTGTTTTCACCGGTGCCGGCAAGCAAAAGCCCCGCTCAGATCGCTCTGGCGGGGCTTTTTCGTTTCCGGACCTCAGCCCTGCACGATGATCTGGCCCTGCAGGTCCCGGACCATGGTCTCGATGACCGGCTTCATCGCCTTGAACTCCTCAGGCGTGCACACCGCCTTCGGGTGCTTGAACTGCATGCGACGCTCGACCACCACCGCGTTGCCGTCACGGGTGTAGCGGGCGCTGTAGTCGAAACTGCCTTCCTTCACAGCAACGGCCTTTGGCGTCGCCAGGACGGTGACGCCGGCAGGGAACTCGAAGCGCGACTGCTCCAGCGTTTCGTTGGAAATGCACACGAAGCCCTGGGTGCGCTCGTTCTCGGTGGCAAACCCGTAGACCGACTGGGCGATGCCGCCCACCAGGCTGCTCAGGGCTGGCACGCCCACCGGGCCGGGCAGGTTCACCAGGTTCTCGGTATGGCCCTGGACCTGGCTGCGGAAATGCTCCGGTGCCACCGACGGCTGGATCAGGATCTTGCCGCTGCCCCGTTGCCCGTAGGCATTGAGCACCTGCTCGACGATGCGATCGAGGTCTGTCGGTTTCATCGTCTTGGCGCCATAGCGGTTGACCTCGCTGGCCCAGCCTTCGATGGTCGAGTCGCCGCTGAAGTCCGCGGCCCCCGTGTCCTTGACCTTGAACAGCATTTCACCGACCTGCTTGCCGAACTGGGTGGCCGGTGTCTTGCCGAACGCGCCGGTGGCGGTCAGCAGCGTGGTCTTGTCCAGGTCCATCAGCGGCAGGTAACCGGCAGCCACCGACGGATCGGTCGAGTCCAGGTACAGGTCGAGGCTCGGCACATAGGTCAGCACATGGTTGAGCACGCCGAGTGTCGGCACCTTCGGCAGCTGGTAGGCATTGCCGAGGTTGATCAGCGCCGGCGAGCTCTCTATACCCGCCGCCTTGAGCAGCGCCTCGAGCAGGGCCACATGGTCCTTGCAGTCGCCATAGCGGTTGTCGAGCACGCTCTGCGCCGCATGCGGAACCACGCCGCCGGCACCGACATAGACCGCCACGTAGCGGATGTTCTCACGCACCCAATCGCTGAGCTTGAGCGCCTTGGCCCGGGCGTCGGGCAGGTTCGCCGTCAATTGTTCGGCCAACGCGGCAATCGCCGGGGTCACTTGCACGCCGGCGCGCGCCTGGTAGCTGGCAGCGAGCCCTGCGTAGTCGTTGAAGGTCGAGACCGCGAGGTACTGACCATAGTCCAGGTAGGACACCGCGCTCGCCTCGATCCTGGCCCTGTCGGTCGGCACGAAGTCCCAGCGGTAGACCTTGCGGCCCTTGCCGACCTTGGGCGTGGACGCCTTGAAACCACGTGCGTCGGCATACAGTGGCAGGTCCGCCGGCAGGTCGTAGATCAGCGAGAACTGCCCCACGGGGTGAAACTCCGCCGCGGTGAGGTCCTCGAAATGGCCGGGGAACAGCGCGGTGGTGCGATGGCGCTTGTAGCGCAACACCAGGCGGTCACCAACGGCCACTTCCGGGAAGATCACCACCTTGACCCGGGAGTCCTGGAACATCGGCGCGTAGGTGGACGCCTGCTCCTGCTGCTCCTTGATCTGCGAGGCATCGACCATGACCTTGCGCCCGTCGGGCTTCTGGGTGAAGGCTTGGTCGACCTCCAGGGTTTCGTACCCACGGTTGTAGCTCAGTGCTTGCTGGGCCTTGGCCTGGATGGCGCGCTCTTCGTTGATGCGCGAGACCGATTCGATCGCCACCTGGAAACTGCCGTCGCGCTGCACGGTGAAGGTCTGCACGACCTTTTCAAGGGTGACGGAGTGGTCGGTGCCATCGTCCCGGGCCTGGGCGGGCGCAATGCAGGCCAGGGTGAATGCCAGCACCCCGGCCAGGGGTGCAAGGTAAGACATGAACATGAGGATCCTTCTCTTGTGACGCTAGTGTCCTGTCTCGGAAATAAGCTGTTCACTTTTGGCGGCGTCTTGGGCGCCCGGCCCGCGTTGCCACTCCTCGCCATAGCCCTGCTATGACTCGTCGCGGCGCCTTGGCCGAACACCCAAGCCACTCGCCAAAAGAGAACGTATTTCCGAGACAGGACACTAGGGTTATTACAAAAAACGCTAATGATACGCATTTTTGTCATAAACCTGCAGGCCGCGCCGTAGATGAAAGCTTGCACGTTTGTGCAGAAAAGCACATTGCCGCCTCTCCCGTGCCGGTGGTCATTGGTGATAGCGTGGGCATCTTCCGTTTGCGTAAACGGTCACCCTCCACCCCTTGCAAAGGAATGCCCACACCCATGCCCTTCACCAAGCTATCCGCCGCATCGCTCCTGCTGGCCAGCGTGGCCATGTTCTCGATCCCGGCCCAGGCCAACCTCTCCCAGCAGCAGTCTGCCGCCATCATCAAGGCCTACGACGGCAGCGACCCGGCCGACTTCAAGCAGTTCCTCGGCAAGCTGGCCGGCAGCGACCTGGCCAAGGCCGACAAGCTGGACGACACCCTCAAGCTGTACCTGGCCGGCAAGCCGCTGAGCGCCGAGCAGCAGGACGAGATCAACCGCCTGCTGGGCCTGTACACCCGCATCAAGTACGGCAAGGCCGCCAAGGAAACCCTGCGCGAGCTGGTGGAAATCCCGACCGTTCGCAAAGAGGGTGTGCCGCAGCACGAGAACCCTGAGTTCATCAAGATTGCCGACAAGATCAAGGCCCTGGCCGAGGGCTTCGGCCTGACGTTCCGCAACATCGACAACCGCGTCTACGAGATCACCCTCGGTGAAGGCAAGGAAGTGATCGGCATCCACGCCCACGCCGACGTGGTACCGGTCACTCCGGAAAACTGGAAGCTCAAGGACGGCACCAAGCTCGACCCGTTCAAGGTCACCCTGGTGGGCGACCGCATGTATGGCCGCGGCACCGAGGACGACAAGAACGGCATCGTCGTCGCGCTGTACGCGCTGAAGGTGGCCAAGGACGAGAAGCTGCCGCTGGCGCGCCAGTTCAAGCTGCTGGTGGACACCACCGAGGAAACCACCGGTGACGCCATCCCCTACTACTTCGAACGCAACGCCACCCCCGACTACAACCTGGCGCTGGACGGCGGCTACCCGGTGGTGATCGCCGAGAAGGGCTATGGCACCGTCATGGCCACCTTCGCCAAGCGTGCCGGTGACGGCAAAGGCGCCGAAGTGATCAACCTCACCGGCGGCCTGGCCACCAACCAGATCCCCGGCAGCTCGGTGGCGACACTGACCAGCGACAAGCCGGCCGACATGGCCAAGGCGCTGAACAAGGCCGGCGCGGCCTATGTCAAACACCATGGCGGCGACTTCAGCATCGACGCCAAGGTGGACGGCAAGCAGGTGCTGCTGACCGTGACCGGCGTGTCGGCGCACTCCTCCGAGCCCGAATCCGGGGTCAACCCGGTGGCACGCATGCTCGACTTCCTCAACGGCCTGGGCAAAGACGTACCGCTCAAGCACAACCACATCACCGACGCCGCCCGCTACGCCGCCGACAACTGGGGCCTGGACTACCTGGGCAACAAGCTCGGCGTCGGCTTCAAGGACGACTTCATGGGTCCGCTGACCACCTCGCTGACCTTCGTCGGCCTGGATGACAAGGCGCTGAAGCTGGCGGTGAACCTGCGCATTCCAAAGGGCAAGTCGCTCGACACCCTGAAGGGCGAGATCGCCGGCAAGCTCGATGCGTGGAAGGCCAAGAGCAAGACCCCGGTTGCCTTCGACTACACCCTCGACGAGCCGATGTACCGCAACCCCGAGGGCGAATGGGTCAAGGCCCTGCTGGCCGTGGCCAGCGAGAACCTGGGCATGAAGCACGAGTACGGCACCTCCGCCGGCGCCACCTCGGTGCATGACCTGCCCAATGGCGTGCAGTTCGGCCTGGCCATGCCGGACGTGAAATACACCGGGCACAACGACAACGAGTTCAAGACCGTGGAGCAGTTCATGCTCGACCTGCAGATCGTCAGCGAGATGGTGGCGCGGATCGGGCAGATGCCGAAGCTCTGATGACCCACCCGGGGCCGCGTTGCGGCCCCTTGCCGCGATGACGTTTTTCAATCACCTCGATGCCGTTTCCTGCATTGCCGTGCAGAGCGCCGTGCCGGATGCTTTATTTACTCCGACACGTCGCGTTTCCACCCACAGAGGCCCGTATGAAGAACGTCGAACAAATCCTCAAAGCCAAGTCCCAGCACCACACCGTCTACACCATCAACCCTGACGACTCGGTGCTGGATGCCTTGAGGCTGCTGGCGGAGAAGAACGTCGGTGCACTGCCGGTGGTGGAGAACGACCAGGTAGTGGGAATCGTCAGCGAACGCGACTACGCCCGCAAGCTGGTGCTCAAGGGTCGCTCCTCGGCGGCCACGCCGGTACGCGACATCATGAGTTCTCCGGTAGTCACGGTTGAGCCCAAGCAGAACCTCGAGTACTGCATGAACCTGATGACCAACCGCCACCTGCGCCACCTGCCGGTGGTGCATGAGGGCAAGCTGCTCGGGTTGCTGTCGATCGGCGACCTGGTCAAGGAAACCATCGCCGAACAGGCCAACCTGATCCTGCAGCTTGAGCAATACATCCGCGGTGAATAACCCTGCTCAGTGATAGGCGCGCTCCAGCTCGTCCAGCTGATGGTCGAAGCTGCGCAGGCGCGCCGACCAGGTGTATACCAGCACTTCCAGATCCCGGTTGAGCACGGCGGTGTTGCCGCCGTCACGGGCCGGCGCATCGCACAGGTCCAGCTGATAGCGCTCGCGGGCCATGGCCGTGGCCACGCTGGACAGGTCGCGGGCATTGGCCAGCCAGTGATGGTGGTGGTCGTGCACTTCCCGGTCGAGTTCCCGGCACTGGCGCTTGAGGGCGTCCAGGCTCTGCTCCAGCGGCGTGCCCTTGAGCTCGCCCATCACCTCCTCGAAGGTGCGTCCGGAGTGCCAGTAGCTGCCCCAGAAATAACGGTCGAACACCGTCTCGACGCGGCGCAGGGCGACCTTGGTGTTCCAGATGGTCAGCAACGTTCGCCCCTGGGCGACTTCACGCCTGTTCAGGTGCAACTGCTGCCAGGCGATCCACGCCAGGCCGCACAACGCCACCGCCGCGGTCACGGCGGCGGCGGCATAGAGAAACTGCACGGCCTGGTTCATCGTGTGGGTGTGCCGGATACCGTAGAAGTAGCCGGCGGTCAGGGTGCCCAGGATCGTCACGGTGCACCAGAAACCGGGTGCGTAGGGATCTTTCATTGCGCCATCCCCTCTTGTTTTCCCTGAGCATAGCAACGGCCCGATCACCCATCAGGTGCCGCTCGGCGCTTTATTTGCGGGGACGGCGCAGCGCTTCGTTGAGTTGGTCGAACAGCTCCGCCCAATCGGCATCCTCAAGGATGCTGTCCCTGAGGAACGAGCGCTGGGACTCGTTCCAGAACGGCGCGTCCACCAGCTTCACATCCCCCTTGAGCGGCGAATGGCTGGTGATGAACTGGTCGATGCCCAGCGCATCGTCCGGCAGGCCCAGTTGCTTGAACAGTTCGGAAAACTTGTGGATCGGCGCTTCCATGATTCACTCCTATGGCCGGGCCGGTCGTCCACGACGCCAGCCCGGCGTGGTTTGCGAGCATCAGCTCAGTTCGCGCACTTCGGCGTGCGGCACCAGTTTCAAGTATTGCTCCATGCTCATATGGATAAGGTGATCGTGGTCACCTGCCTCGAGATAGACATCACCCTGGCGGGTAAGGGTCCGGTCGAGCAGCATGGGAATGTTGTAGGCGTCGCCCAGGGCCGGGATGGCGCCGCGTTCGCAATCGCCGAACAGGCTCGGCAGGTTGCTTTCGCGGGTCAGTTGCCAGGCGCCGGTCATGCGCACCTCGGTCATGTCCAGGTGCCGGTTGGCCGGCAGCACGGCCATGATGTAGTTGCCATGGCGGTCATCGAGCATCACCGACTTGGCGACCCGCTCGGCGGGTACGCCGGCCGTGCGCGCCGACTCCAGGCTGGTGGCCGAATGGGGATGGGGAATGATGTCGTAGTCGCAGTTGGCCTGGTCCAGGCGCTGCTGAAGGGTCTTGGCCATACGCATGATGCACCTCCGGTTTTGCCCCCACCCTCAAGTTTAGGCCGTGGCCCGGCAGCCACGGCTAAACTTCAAGGACAGGTCCGCATGAGGTGACGACAGGTGATCGCCCGGCGCTGGTGCGTGCTGCTGTTGCTGTTGCTGCTGATCCTGGGCTTCGCCCCGGGGGGCCAGGCCGCGCCCGGCGCCAATGTGTGGCTGCTGAGCGTCGACGACGCCATCGGCCCGGCGAGCGCCGACTACCTGTTGCGCGGGCTGGACCAGGCGCAGGCCCAAGGCGCGCAGCTGGTGGTGATCCGCCTCGACACCCCCGGCGGGCTCGACAGCGCCATGCGCCAGATCATCAAGGCCATCCTCGCAAGCCCCGTGCCGGTGGTCACCTACGTCGCCCCGAGCGGTGCCCGGGCGGCCAGCGCCGGTACCTACATCCTCTACGCCAGCCACGTGGCGGCCATGGCCCCAGGCACCAACCTGGGCGCGGCGACGCCGGTACAGATCGGCATCCCCGGCAAGGACGAAAAGCCCGCTGCGAACAGCGAGCAGGACACCCTCGCCCGCAAACAGGTCAACGACGCCGCGGCCTACATCCGTGGCCTGGCGCAACTGCGCGGGCGCAACGCCGACTGGGCGGAAAAGGCCGTGCGCGAGGCGGTCAGCCTGTCGGCCAGCGAAGCCCAGCGGCTGAAGGTGATCGACCTGGTCGCCGTTGACCTGCCCGACCTGCTGCGCCAACTCGATGGCCGGACGCTGGCCGTCGCCGGCCAGTCAGCATCACTGCAGACCGTCGGCGCCAATGTGGTGGAGCACCTGCCGGACTGGCGCACTCGCCTGCTGGCGGTGATCACCAACCCCAGCGTGGCGCTGATCCTGATCATGATCGGCGTGTACGGCCTGCTGTTCGAGTTCATGAATCCGGGCTCCGGGGTCGGCGGCGTGGTCGGTGGCATCTGCCTGCTGCTGGCGCTGTACGCCCTGCAATTGCTGCCGGTGAGCCACGCCGGGGTGGCGTTGATCCTGCTCGGGGTGGCGTTCATGGTCGCCGAGGCGTTCCTGCCCAGTTTCGGGGTGGTCGGCTTCGGCGGCATCGTCGCCTTCGTGGTCGGCGCGGTGATCCTGATGGACACTGACGCCCCGGGTTTCGGCATCCCGCTGACGCTGATCGTCAGCCTGGCGGTACTGTCGGCGCTGCTGCTCGGTGGCGTGCTGGGCATGGCGCTGAAGGCACGCCGGCGCGCCCTGGTCAGCGGCGACGCCGGGCTGGTGGGCAGCCTGGTCACGGTGATCCAGGTACACACGGACAACCCGTTCTGCGGTTCGGTACAGGCCCAGGGCGAACAGTGGCAGGCGCAGTGCGCGACACCGCTGCAGCCGGGCCAGCACGTGCGGGTGACTGCCCGTCATGGCGTGACGCTGGAGGTCAGCGCCACTGCGCCCACGGCGCAAGGAGAGTAGACGATGTTCATGCAATTCGGTTTCAGCGCCATGCTGGTGCTGCTGGCCATACTGCTGCTGTCGGCCCTGCGCATCCTGCGCGAGTACGAGCGCGGCGTGGTGTTCCAGCTCGGGCGCTTCTGGCAGGTCAAGGGCCCGGGGCTGATCATCCTGATTCCCGGCATCCAGCAGATGGTCCGCGTCGACCTGCGCACCGTGGTGCTCGACGTGCCGCCCCAGGACGTGATCACCCGCGACAACGTCTCGGTCAAGGTCAACGCCGTGCTGTACTTTCGCGTGCTCGACCCGCAGAAGGCGATCATCCAGGTCGAGGACTTCCTCGCCGCCACCAGCCAGCTGGCCCAGACCACCCTGCGCGCCGTGCTCGGCAAGCACGAGCTGGACGAACTGCTGGCCGAGCGCGAACAGTTGAACTCGGACATCCGCCAGGTACTGGACGCGCAGACCGACGCCTGGGGCATCAAGGTGGCCAACGTCGAGATCAAGCATGTCGACCTCAACGAGTCGATGGTCCGCGCCATCGCCCGCCAGGCCGAGGCCGAACGCGAACGACGGGCCAAGGTGATCCATGCCGAAGGCGAGCTGCAGGCGTCGGAGAAGCTGATGCAGGCGGCGCAGATGCTGGGCAAGGAGCCAGGGGCGATGCAGCTGCGCTACATGCAGACGCTGGGGTCGATCGCCGGGGACAAGAGCTCGACCATCGTGTTTCCGATGCCGATGGATCTGCTCAAGGGGTTGGTGGACAAGCAGCGCTGATGGGGCCTCTGGGAGGCCCCAGCACGCGTCAAAGCGGCGCGCGACGCAAGGTAGCGAGGAACGTCGCCGCGCCGATGAACAGCCCGGCAAAGGTGCGGTTCAGGCGCTTCTGCTGCTTCGGTGTGCGCAACAGGCGCAGCACCCGCGAAGCCAGCCCGGTATAACCTGCCATCACCAGCAGGTCGACGCTGATCATGGTCACGGTGATGGCCACGTACTGCGGCAGCAACGCCTCGTGCGGGTTGATGAACTGCGGCAGCACCGCCAGCATGAACACCAGCGCCTTGGGGTTGCTGACGTTGACCAGGAAGCCGCGGAACACCAGGCTCAACGGCTTGCCGATCGGCCGCACGCCGGACTCGTCGCTCATGTCCAACGGCAGGGCGCGCCATTGCTTGTAGGCGAGGTAGACCAGGTAGGCGACGCCGAACCACTTGATGACCTGGAAGGCGGTGGCCGACGCGGCGAGGATGGCGCCGACACCGGCGGCGATGATGGCGATCTGCACGATCAGGCCCAGTTGCAGGCCCAGGGCGTTCCAGTAACCACGCCAGAAACCGTACTGCAGCCCGCTGGACATCGAGGCAATGGCCCCGGCACCCGGCGACAGGCTGATCACCCAGCACGCGGCAAAGAAGGCCAACCACGTTTCCATCGACATCGCACACCTCGCTCGAACATTTATTGCAAAACGTTAAGCTACGGTGCTGGCGAAAAAATAACCAGTGGTTTTTCTGCTTGAAACGATCGCGGGGCAAGCCCGCTCCCACGCCAGCCATCCAACAGTACCCGGGCGTGGGAGCGGGCTTGCCCCGCGATTGCAACGAGCAGCGCCCTGTCAATCGCCCTCGACAGGTGCCTCTTGCAGTGCCACCGAAGCCTCGGCGCCCCGCCAACGGCGCACGGCCTTCTGGAAGAACTGGCTGTTCGGCACCTGTACCAGCGCCCCACCCGCCTCCGGTGTTTCCATCAGCGTGGTATACAGCAGGTTGATGGCGATCACCCGGCCCTTCACACCCGGCTTGTCGAGGGTGTCGACCAGCTCGACCACATCGCCGATGCGAAACGGCCCGACGGTGAAGATCAGCACCGCGCACAGCAGGTTGGACAGCACGCTCCAGATGGCGAAGAACGCCACCGCTGCAACCGCGACAAAGCCCGACAACGCCGTCCACAGCACCGTGGCCGACACCCCCAGACGCTCCAGCACGAACAGCAGCGCGCTGCCCATGATCAGCCAGCGCAGGGCGCCGCGCACCGGCACCATCAGCTCGTGCGGCAACGGGTAGCGCTCGCCCAGGCTGCGCAACCCGCGGGCGACCATGCGCTGCAGGACGAACGCGACGATCAGGATCAGCAGGATCTGCAGCCCCAGCCAGAACGTGTCCATCCACTGCCCGGGCAGCAGCGAACGCAGCTCCTCCATCAGGACAGCGCCTCGAGCTCGGCCTGCATGCTTTCCAGCGTTTCCAGGGCCTCCATCCAGGCTTCCTCAAGCTCGCCTTCGCGTTGCTTGAGCTTGGTCTGACGGGCCAGCAGATCACGCAGCTCATCCTTGCGCGAGGCCTCGTACAAACCGCTGTCGCCCAAGGCAGTCTCGATCTCGGCCAGTTGCTGGTGCACCTGGTTTAGCTCGGCCTCCAGCTTGTCGGCCGCCTTCTTGTGCGGGGCCAATTGCTGGCGCAAGGCCGCTGCGGCCTGGCGCTGGGCCTTCTTGTCGGTCTTGTCCGGGTTCGCCGGCGTGCTGCTCACTGGCGCGTTGCGCTGGCGGAACTCCCCCAGCCAGCGGCTGTAGTCGTCCAGGTCACCGTCGAAGGTGTCGACCTTGCCGTCGGCCACCAGCAGGAAGTCGTTGGTGGTGCTCTTGAGCAGGTGACGGTCGTGGGAGACCACCACCACGGCGCCGGCGAACTCCTGCAAGGCCATGGTCAGCGCCAGGCGCATCTCCAGGTCCAGGTGGTTGGTCGGTTCGTCGAGCAGCAGCAGGTTCGGCCGCTCCCAGGCGATCAGCGCCAGGGCCAGGCGGGCCTTTTCGCCACCGGAGAAGTTCACCACCGGCTCGTCGACACGATTGCCGTGGAAATCGAAGCCACCGAGGAAGTCGCGCAGGGTCTGCTCGCGCTCACCCGGGGCGATGCGCTGCAGGTGCAGCAGCGGGCTGGCCTTGTCGTCCAGCGAGTCGAGCTGGTGCTGGGCGAAGTAGCCGACGGCGAGGTTCTCGCCGCGCACCAGGCGCCCGGACAACGGCTGCAGTTCGCCGGCGAGGTTCTTGATCAGGGTCGACTTACCGGCGCCGTTGGGGCCGAGCAGGCCGATGCGCGCACCCGGCGCCAGCTGCAGCTTGACCTTCTCAAGGATGGCTTTGTCGCCATAGCCCAGACGGCCTTCGGACAGGTCGAGCAACGGGCTGGAAATCTTCTCCGACTCGCGGAAGACGAAGTCGAACGGCGAATCGACGTGAGCCGCCGACAGCTCCTCCATGCGCTCCAGGGCCTTGATCCGGCTCTGCGCCTGGCGGGCCTTGGTGGCCTGGGCCTTGAAGCGGGCGATGTACTTTTCCATGTGCGCGCGCTGCGCCTGCTGCTTCTCGTAGGCCTGCTGCTGTTGCGCCAGGCGTTCGGCGCGGGTGCGCTCGAAGGCGCTGTAGCCGCCCTTGTAGAGATTGAGCTTGCGCTGCTCGACATGCAGCACATGGTCGACCACGGCATCGAGGAAGTCGCGGTCGTGGGAGATCAGCAGCAGCGTGCCCGGGTAGCCCTTGAGCCACTCCTCCAGCCAGAGGATGGCATCGAGGTCCAGGTGGTTGGTGGGCTCGTCGAGCAGCAGCAGATCGGACGGGCACATCAGTGCCTGGGCCAGGTTCAGGCGCATCCGCCAGCCACCGGAGAAGTCGCCGACGCGGCGGTCCATCTGCTCGTTGCTGAAGCCCAGGCCGGCCAGCAGCTTGCGCGCACGGGCATCGGCGGTGTAGCCGTCGGCGCTGTCCAGCTCACTGTGCAGGCGCGCCAGGGCGGTGCCGTCGTGGGCCTGCTCGGCGGCCGCGAGATCCGCCTGGACCTTGCGCAGGCGGGCATCACCGTCGAGCACATAGTCCACGGCGATGCGGTCGAGGGTGTCGACCTCCTGGCGCATGTGGGCAATGCGCCAGTCGCCGGGCAGCAGGCAATCGCCGGCATCGGGCGACAGCTCACCGCGCAGCAGGGCGAACAGGCTGGATTTGCCAGCGCCGTTGGCGCCGATCAGGCCGGCCTTGTGACCGGTGTGCAGGGTCATCTCGGCGCCTTCTAGCAGGCGCTGGGGACCACGCTGTAAAGTGAGGTTCGATAGTCTGATCATGATGGTCGCGGAGTCTACCAGCTTCGCCGATCACTGGCGCGAGTGAAACCATGCACACCGACCTGTGGAATCACGCCCTGGCCTTGTATGCCCGGCCAGGCGTCGAGGCTGCCAGCCTGGCCCTCCAGGAACTGGGCGGCGATGTCTGCCTGCTGCTCTGCGGCACCTGGCTGCAGGCCCGCGGCGTGGCCGCCGATGAACAGCGGATCGCCGCCCTGCAGGCCCTGGCCGGCCCCTGGCAACGCGATGTGGTGACGCCGCTGCGCGCACTGCGTCGGCAGTGGCGCGAACACGCGTTGGCCGATCCGCAACTGAGCGTGCTGCGTGAACAGGTCAAGGGGCTGGAGTTACAGGCTGAACGCACCTTGCTGGAGCGCCTGGAGGCGCTGGCGCGTGAATGGCCTGCGCAGGCAGGCGCCGCGCAGGACTGGCTGACCCGGCTGGCACCGGGCCAGGCCCGGGACCACGACGCGCTGCATCAGCTGCGCGCCGCGGCCCGTGGGCTTCAGGACGCCGAAGTCGACGACTGAGCCGGAGTGCCGGTTGCCGCAGGCGTGGCCGCGCTGGTCGCAGGCGCCGGGGAGGCGCTGGCGGCCGGCGTGGCTTGCTTGCTTTCGGCAGGCTTGCTGGCGACAGGCTTGGCCGGAGCTTTGGCTGCGGCCGGTTTGGCTGTTGGCTTGACTACAGGTTTGGCCGCTGCTGGCTTGGCCGGGGCCTTGGCGGCGGCAGGCTTGGCCGCTGGCTTGGCTGCTGGTTTCGCTGCAGCGGTCTTCGCCGGGGCCCTGGCAGCAGCTGGTTTGGCCGCTGGCTTGGCGGCTGGTTTCGCGGCGGCGGTCTTCGCCGGGGCCTTGGCGGCGGCCGGTTTGGCTGCTGGCCTCGCGGCAGCAGTCTTCGCCGGCGCCTTGGCGGCAGCCGGTTTGGCCGCTGGCTTGGCTGCGGGTTTCGCGGCGGCGGTCTTCGCCGGTGCCTTGGCGGCAGCCAGTTTGGCCGCTGGCTTGGCGGCAGGTTTCGCGGCGGCAGTCCTCGCCGGTGCCTTGACGGCAGCAGGCTTGGCTGCTGGCTTGGCTGCTGGCTTGGCAGCAGGCTTGGCTGCTGGCTTGGCAGCAGGTTTCGCGGCGGCGGTCTTCGCCGGTGCCTTGGCGGCGGCAGGCTTGGTCGCGGGTTTCGCGGCGGCTTTCGGCGCCGTCGTACGCGAGTCCAGGGCCTTGGCGGCCGCCTCACGCACTTTGCCAACACCCTGGGCCAGTTTCAGGCTTTCCTGGGCATCACGCTTGAGTTGCTGGATGTAAGTTCGGGTCTGGGCCTGGCGATCCTTGAGCGAATCGAGCAAGTGTTCAAGTTCACCCGCGGCTTTTTGCGCCTTGCCCTGAGCCTTGGCTTTACCGGCCTTGGCGGCGTCCTGCAACTTCAGGCGAGCGTTGTGCAGTTTCTCCTGGGTCTTGCCACGTTGTTTTTCCAACTTGGCCAACAGTTTCTCGGCATCCGCCAGCGCTTGGGAGCAGGCATCTTCCAAATGTTCGAGCAAGCTCCCCGAAAGTTGCTGGAGCAGGTGCAACGGCGTACTGACTGCTTTTTTCTTGGCCGACATGGTTTACCTCCTGGCTGACGAGAGTGCGGCTCATACTATGCTTCTGCTGCTACCGCCGCTAGGGCATGTTGACAGTCTCAGTAGCGCCGCGTTGCATGCCTGGGCAAAGTTGTTGTCTTGCAGCTGGAAACAAGTGTAGTTGCCCATTAGTGCACTGCCGATATTTACACATCTTCGCCCAACAACGCTGGCATACTTTGCGCTCTTTACCGCAGGAACCGTCCATGCCTCGTTATCTGATTCTGGGCCTGTGCCTGGTGATGCCACTCTCCCTGGCCAACGCCGAAACCGCCCCCGCCAACGACAGCGACCTGGCCTACAGCCTCGGTGCCAGCCTGGGCGAACGCCTGCGCCAGGAAGTCCCCGGCCTGCAGCTCGACGCCTTGGTCGAAGGCCTGCGCCAGGCCTACCAGGGTGAGCCGCCCCGCATTGCCAAGTCACGCATGCAGGCCATCCTCGAACAGCACGAGACGCAAGCCAACGCCGCCGCCGAACAGGCCCAGGTGGACAAGCTGATGGAAGCGGAAAAACGCTTCATCGCCGGCGAGCGGGCCAAGGCCGGGGTACGCGAGCTGCCCGAGGGCATCCTCTACAGCGAGCTGGCCAGCGGCAACGGCGCGCAACCCAAGGCCAGCGGTCGCGTGCAAGTGCGCTATGTGGGGAAACTGCCGGATGGCACGGTGTTCGACCAGAACCTGCAACCGCAATGGTTCAAGCTGGACTCGGTGATCGAGGGCTGGCAGGTGGCGCTGCCACGGATGAAGGCGGGGGCGAAATGGCGCCTGGTGATCCCGTCGGCGCAAGCTTATGGCGCCGACGGTGCGGGTGACCTGATCGCACCCTATACCCCACTGGTGTTCGAGATCGAACTGCTGGACGTGGCCGACTGAATCAGGCCTGCAGCGCGTCCTCTTCCTTGTGCGCGGTATGCAGCACTTCGATGAGGCAGTCCTCCAGCTCGAAGCGTTCTCGCAACAGGCCGCCCAGCTTGCCCAGCTTGTCCGCGAAGCGCTCGGGGTCGGTGCACTCGCCCTTCTCGCAATGGTCATTGAAAGCCAGCGCGATCTGGGTGCTGTCATCGATACGCGGGTTTATCTGTGTGGCAAGCTCCAGGGCCTTGGTATCGCCAAAGGCCTTGGCTTCGCTGACCAGCTGCTCGCTGACTTCGAAGTGCCAGGCCGAGACATAGTCGACCAGGAGCGCGCAAAAATCGCGGTTCTTGTCCTTGTCGGCAAAGGCCGGCTTGGCATCGCGCAAGGCGCGGAAGGCATGCACCAACTCCTGGCGCTCCTCCAGCCAACGATCGATCAGCTTGTGAACACCGCCCCAGCGTTCCTGGGCGTTCTGGCAACTATCGAGCATGGCGATCTCTTCCCTTCTGGGTAGATGCCGCTGCACCTCGCGACACAACACCGTGGCACAAAGGTGACGTCAGCAAACGGCATCGAGCAGTTGTATTTTCGGTAAGCGTGCTGGGAGATTATTCCCGTGTGACCTGCCCTTCAAGGTACGCAGCAGACTAAGTTCATACAAGCGTTTAATCCCGCCGTCGGCCACCGCTGGTCGCGCAATCCCAGGTGCATTGCCGTGGATCAACCTGCCGCGTCATGGCGCAATCGATAAAGCACCAGCCACGACAACGGCGCCGCCGCCAGCAACAGGAACGCCAGCAGGCTCCATTCCGGCAGGGTCAGGTCGAGGAAGCTCCAGGTGACCGACACGCAGTCCGGGCTGCCCAGCAGGAACGCCTGCAGGATCTCGCTCCAGGGGCGTTCCACCAGATGCGCCAGGGGCAGGTGGCAACCACTGACCGGCAGCGGTTCGGCCTGCAGCCAGACATGCCGGCCTGCCAACAAGGCCCCGCCCAACGAGAACAACAGGGCCAGCCAGGCATGCACGCGGCGACCGCCGGCATGGATGGCGGCGGCCAGGCAGGCCAGCGCAAAGCACCCAAGCATCAGGCGCTGGCTGAAACACAACGCGCAGGGGTCCAGGCCGACCACATTTTCGAGGCGGAACGAAGCGACCAGCACGGCCATGGCGGCCAGGAAGGCGGGAAGGAACGAGCTGCGCAAGCAGGCCAGCGACATGGGTAGAGGTGATCCGAAAATGAGGAAAGTGGGTTGAAACGGTAGAGGAAAGGGGCGCTTTGTATCAAGGCGCTACAGTGCAGACAAGTCGCTGAATGGATAGGGAATCATTTTCACGGAAAGTGGGAACATTCCGACACGAGCGAAGGAAAGTTCGACACCCTCCACGAGGAGGGCGTCTTGAGTCATTACTCATCAGATATTGCGACGCCCCGCTGACAACACATCGCATCTGCAAGTGCCAGCGACGCCGGTGTCTGCAGGCCAGGGCGGTTCCCTCAGGCCCGAACACCCTCCGGTAATGGCAACGCCAGCAGGCGCTCATCCAGCAGCCCCAGCCCCTCCTGGAACAGCTGATTGCTCCGTTCGGTCTCGCCAAGTCCGGCCAGCAGGCGTGCCAGCTCGGCACAGGTTTCCGGATTGCGCTCCATGCGCAGACTGCTCTCAAGGTAGTCACGCGCCTTGCCCCACAAGCGATTCTGCAGGCTCAGCCGCCCGAGGGTAAGCAGCAGGCTCGGATCCTGCGGGTGTTCTTTCAACCAGCCTTCGGCCGTCTGCAGCTGGCGTGCCGGATCATCGCCGCGCACCAGCCCGTACAGACGCGCCAGGTGGCTTTCGTAGCCGCGCTTGAGCGCGCCGCGAAGCACCTGCTCGGCCTCGCCCTGGGCACCGACCTGACGCAGTTGCTCGGCGTATGCAGACACCAGTTGCGGTTCCTGGCGCTGGGCATTGGTCAGCTGCTGCCAGGCGCGCTCGAGCGCCTGGCGTGCCGTCTGCGGATCCTCGCCACGGGTCGCCGCCAGGCCCAGGTTCTGACCCCAGGTGCGCTGTTCCAGGTCGGCAAGTTCCGCCGCAGGCAGCACCTTGTGCTTGCGCAGGTCCGGCAGCAGGCGGATCAACGCCGGCCAGTCGCCGCGCTCAAGGTGCAGGCGCTGCAACAGGCGCAGCACCTGGGCGTTGTGCGGGTGACGCTCCTGCATCGCCTGCAGGGCCTCCAGCGCACCCTCGCTCTCGCCCCGGTCCATCTGCAGTTGGGCGTGGGTCAAGGCGACGGCGAGCTCGGCCTGGGGCTGGCGCTCCAGGGCGCGTTCGAGCAGATTGTCGCGCTCCTCGACCCGCCCCTGTTCGTTGGCGGCACGCGCGGCGCCGAGGTAGTAGAGCAACGGCTGGCGATCGGACTCGGCAGCACGCTGCAAGTGGCGCTGGGCGCTCGCCCAGCGCCCCTCGGCCAGGTCCAGTTGGCCTTGTTCGACGGCGATACGGGTGCGGCGGCTGCGGTTGCGTCGCGACCACGGGTTGACCACCCCGGACGAGGTCAGCACCAGCCCGACCAGGTAACGCGCCAGCAACAGCAACAGGATGATGCCGACCAGCGCGCCGAGCGCCGCCCACAGTCCCGACTGGTAGCGGAAGCTGCCGTAGGCGATCATCACGTAGCCACTGTGCTTGGCGATCGCGATGCCCAACGCCGCGGCGACGACGATCGCCAATACCGCCAGCAGGTAGACACGCTTCATGGCTTGCCCCCCTCGGCGGCAGCCGGCAGGTGGCGACGCTGGATATAGGCCTGCACCGCGGCGAGGCTCTCGCTCAGGTCAGGCGTGACCACCGACACCGGCTGTTCGGCCAGCTGGTTGAGGTTGTCGAGCATCGCCTTGCTTTGCGGGTTGTCCGGGTTGAAGTTGGCCAGCAACACGCTGCGCGCATCGTCCAGGGCCTGGGCATAGACCTTGGCCTCGCCATTGAGCGCCGCCCACTGCGCCTGCTCGATGGTCAGGCTCAGGGCCAGGCGCAGTTGGTTGAGCGACTGCCCGGACAGCAGCGGGCGGACGTTGTCATCGGCATTGAACTCGATCTGGAAGTACTTGGAGATCTCGGCCCACCACTGCGACCAACGACTGGCACCGTCACCATCGGCGGTCAGCGCGCCCATGGCGTCGGCCTTGCTGTCGAATTCCGGCGACTGGGCACTGAGCTGCTGCACCAGCTCACGCTGCGCGGCGAGCTTGAGGAACAGCCCGGTGCGATCCGGCTGCTCGGTGCTGGAGAGCGTCGCCAAGCTGCGGGCCAACTGCTCGCGGGCGGCGAAGGCGCCGGGGTCGCTCTGCTCGCGAAGGATCTCATCGGCACCTTCGACCAGCGCCTTGGCGCTGGTGATGTCCTGCAACGCCGACAAACGCAGGGTGGCCAGGCGCAGCAGGTGTTCGGCCTCGGCCAGGCGCCACTCCTTGCGGCTCTCCCCGAGCACGGTCTCCAGGCGCTGGCTCAGGCGCTGCTGGTCACCCTGCAGTTGCGCCACCAGGCGCCGGCGGTCTTCCAGCTCACTGGCCGCCGGCAGGCTGCCCAGCTGCGCACTGAGCTGCTGCTCGCGCTGCTGGAGCGCGTCGGCGCGCTGATTGAGCGCTTGCAGGTGTTCACCCTGGTCGTGCTCGCTGCCTTGCAGCTGGCGGACCTGCCAGGCGCCCCAGCCGCCGACCGCGACGCCGGCGGCGCCCAGCAGCAGGGCCAGCAGCGCCAAGCCGTTGCCGGAGCGTCGGGCGGGCTTGACGGTGGCGGATTGCGACGCTTCGGGCGCCGCGGGCTGTTCGGTGTTGGACAAGACAGTTTCGCTCACGTATCCATCCTTTGCATGGTGGCGCATCGCTCTCTAGCTTAGCGCCTTAAGGGGCAGGCGCAGCGGTTCGCTGCACGGCTGCCAGCAAGGCCGTGGCGCTGGCGCCACGGCAATCCACAATGTCTTTCGCCCCAAGCGCTCGGGCCTGATCGGCCACGCGGGGGCTGGGCACGAACAACGGCAAGCGGGAAAACCGCGGCCAATCCGCACCCGCCAGTCGATGCAAGTGTTCCAGACCCTGCCCACTGCTGACCACCAGGCCATTGAGGCGTTCCCCATCGATGCGCTGGGCGAGGGTCGTGGCGGGGTAGTGCGGCAGGCAGCGGCGATACAATTCCAGATAATCGACACTAGCACCTTGCTCGGCAAGACGCTCGGCCAGCAGTTCACGACCTCCGACGCCGCGCACGACAAGGACGCGGGGTGCCGGCCCGGCGATAGCCTCGCGCAGGTCGGGCAATGCGAGCAAGGCTTCGCTGTCGTCGCCGGCCGCCGGAAAGGCCACCTGCAACCGGTGATCCTGAAGGATCCGCGCCGTCGCCTCGCCCACCGTGAACCAGCCGGCGGACGGTGGCGTCACCCCCGCCTGGGCGAGTTGCTCCAGCAGCAGGCGAGCCGCCGGCTTGCTGACCACGATGATGGCCTGGGCCTCGCCTATCGCCCGCAGGCGCTGCAACTGCGCAGGGTCCGGCGCGATCGGCTCGATCACCAGCAACGGCAGGCTGGCACTGGCGATGCCCGCATCGGCCAGGGTCTGCGCCAGCGCCGCACAGTCCTCTTCAGGCCGGGTCAGCAGCAGGCGCCAGGGGCTCACGGGTGACCGGCCTCGCCGTAGACTTCCTTGAGGATCGCTTCGGCGCCCTGCCCGAGCAGGTCCTCGGCAACCTGCACGCCCAGGCGCTCGGCATCGGCACGCGGCGCCCGGGCCTCGGCCACCAGCAAGGTGCCGCCGGAGGGCTGCCCGACCAGGCCACGCAGCCACAGCTGCTCGCCTTCGAGCACCGCGTAGCAGGCGATCGGCACCTGGCAGCCGCCATTAAGGCGCTTGTTCAGGGCTCGCTCGGCCACCACCCGGTCGGCGGTGTCGGCATGGTGCAACGGCGCAAGCAAGGCATGGATCTGGGCATCGGCGCTGCGGCATTCGATGCCCACCGCGCCCTGGCCGCCCGCCGGCAGGCTGTCGTCGACGCTGATGGAGGCGGTGATGCGGTCTTCGAAGCCAAGGCGGATCAGGCCGGCGGCGGCGAGGATGATGGCGTCGTATTCGCCAGCATCGAGCTTGGCCAGGCGGGTGTTGACGTTGCCGCGCAGGAAGCGGATTTCCAGGTCGGGACGGCGCGCCAGCAACTGGGCCTGGCGCCGTAGGCTGGAGGTGCCGACGATGCTGCCGGCCGGCAAGGCCTCGAGGCTGGCGAAGGTGCTGGAAACGAAAGCGTCGCGCGGGTCTTCACGCTCGCAGATGCAGTACAGGCCAAGGCCCTCGGGGAAGTCCATGGGGACGTCCTTCATCGAGTGCACGGCGATGTCGGCCTCGTTGTCGAGCAGGGCGGTTTCCAGCTCCTTGACGAACAGGCCCTTGCCGCCGATCTTCGCCAGCGGCGCGTCGAGCAGCTTGTCGCCGCGGCTGACCATTGGCACCAGGGTCACCAGAAGGCCGGGATGCGCCTGTTCCAGGCGGGCTTTGACGTATTCGGCCTGCCACAGGGCCAAGGCACTTTTACGGGTGGCAATGCGGATTTCGCGAGTGGACATGAAACGCACCGATCCAGAGAAATGCGGTCGATGATAACAGCTCCTCCAGCTGTTCCCGCAGATTCAGATCAGCAAAGCGCCACGCGGAAGCGGGCTTGACCCGCGATTGCGATGGCGGGCAACACCTCATCGCGGGGCAAGCCCGCTCCCACGCTACCAACAGGTATTCAGTGCAAGCTCTGCATCATCTTGCGCACTCCCGCCACATGGCGGCGGCTGACGGTCAGGGCGTCGCCATCCAGGCCCTTGAGATAGAGCTGGAAGTGCCCAAGCGGCGTGCGCTGCAGCCGTTCGATGCGCTCACGGGCAACCAGCGCGTTGCGGTGGATGCGCACAAAGCGCTCGCCAAACTCGTCCTCCAGGGCCTTGAGCGGCTCGTCGAGCAGCACTTCGCCCGCTTCATGGCGCAGGGTGACGTACTTGTGGTCGGCGATAAAGTAGATGACCTGGGGAATGGGGATCAACTCGATGCCCTTGCGGGTACGTGCACTGATATGGCTGCGCGGGCCACCGCCGGCCTCGCCGGCAGGACGGGTCAACGCCGCCAGCTGGGCACGGTTGGGCTTTTCTGCCCGGCGCAGGGCGTCGCGCAGGGCCTGCGGCTGGAAAGGCTTCTCGACATGGCTCAGGGTGCTGTCCCTGAAGGCTTCGCTGCCGTATTCATCGTCGCCGGTGCAGAACACCACCGCCGGCGGCGACTCGCGCTCGCACAGCCGGGCGGCGACCTGCAGGCCATCGAGGCCCGGCATGCCGATATCCAGCAGCACCACATCGGGCTTGAGGCTTTCGATCAAGGTCAGGGCCTCCTCGCCGTTGGTGGCGCTGGGCTCCATCACGGTGTAACCCTCCAGCTCGCCAAGCAGCCGGCTCAGGCGCTCGCGGGCCTGGGGTTCATCATCAACGATCAGGACATTCATAATTGCGCTGGATTCCTGAGTGAGTCTCGCACGGGTATAGCGTAGACAAGTGTGGGGCGACCGAAACGCGGTCACGCTACAGACCGGTGCGAAGGCCAAAGATTCACTGGCCTGGCAGATTCACCACCAGTCCTTTGTCCAACTGTAGACGCTCCGTGGAACACTGCCGTTCAATCGTTGAATATGCCGCACCCCCTTGTAACCGGACGATTCTCGCGACCAGCGCCCTGCGGCGGCGGGCGCAACCCTGCTATGATCGCGGCACTTTTTCCGTTCACGCCTTCAACGAGTGAATCCATGAGCACCGACAAGACCAATCAGTCCTGGGGCGGCCGCTTCAGTGAGCCCGTCGACGCCTTCGTCGCCCGCTTCACCGCCTCGGTCGATTTCGACAAGCGCCTGTACCGCCACGACATCATGGGTTCGATCGCCCACGCCACCATGCTGGCGCAGGTCGGCGTACTCAGCGATGCCGAGCGCGACACCATCATCGATGGCCTGAAGACCATCCAGGGCGAAATCGAGGCCGGCACCTTCGACTGGCGCGTCGACCTCGAAGACGTGCACATGAACATCGAAGCGCGCCTGACCGACCGCATCGGCATCACCGGCAAGAAGCTGCACACCGGCCGCAGCCGCAACGACCAGGTGGCCACCGACATCCGCCTGTGGCTGCGCGACGAGATCGACCTGATCCTGGCCGAGATCACCCGCCTGCAGCAGGGCCTGCTGGAGCAGGCCGAGCGCGAGGCCGAGACCATCATGCCCGGTTTCACCCACCTGCAGACCGCGCAGCCGGTGACCTTCGGCCACCACCTGTTGGCCTGGTTCGAAATGCTCAGCCGCGACTACGAGCGCCTGGTGGACTGCCGCAAGCGCGCCAACCGCATGCCCCTGGGCAGCGCCGCCCTGGCCGGCACCACCTACCCGATCGACCGCGAACTGACCTGCAAGCTGCTGGGCTTCGAAGCCGTGGGCGGCAACTCGCTGGACAGCGTCTCGGACCGCGACTTCGCCATCGAATTCTGCTCGGCGGCCAGCATCGCGATGATGCACCTGTCGCGCTTCTCCGAAGAGCTGGTGCTGTGGACCAGCGCCCAGTTCCAGTTCGTCGACCTGCCTGATCGTTTCTGCACCGGCAGCTCGATCATGCCGCAGAAGAAGAACCCGGACGTGCCGGAGCTGGTACGCGGCAAGAGCGGCCGCGTGTTCGGCGCCCTGACCGGCCTGCTGACCCTGATGAAGGGCCAGCCGCTGGCCTACAACAAGGACAACCAGGAAGATAAGGAGCCGTTGTTCGACGCCGCCGACACCCTGCGCGACTCGCTGCGCGCCTTCGCCGACATGATCCCGGCGATCAAGCCCAAGCACGCGATCATGCGCGAAGCGGCCCTGCGCGGTTTCTCCACCGCCACGGACCTGGCCGACTACCTGGTGCGCCGCGGACTGCCGTTCCGTGACTGCCACGAGATCGTCGGCCATGCGGTGAAGTACGGCGTCGATACCGGCAAGGACCTGGCCGAGATGAGCCTGGATGAGCTGCGCCAGTTCAGCGACCAGATCGAGCAGGACGTGTTCGCCGTGCTGACCCTGGAAGGTTCGGTCAATGCCCGCAACCACATCGGCGGCACCGCGCCGGCACAAGTACGCGCGGCAGTGATTCGCGGCAAGGCCCTGCTGGCTTCGCGCTAAACCACAATCGCGGGGCAAGCCCGCTCCCACCAGCCTCGCTCAGGCTCGTGGGAGCGGCGGTGCGCCGATGCGACTTGCCCCGCGATCGTTTGTGGCCTCAGCGCTTGCTCTTGATCATTTCGAGGAACGCAGGCATCGCCGCGTCCTTGTCCGCCACGATCCGCGCCATGTGCGGGTTCTCGCGCAGTTTCTCCAGCAACGCCGTCGCTTGCGGGAAATCCGCCAGGAAGTCGATGCTCAGCACCTTCTTGCCCACCGCACAGGCCAGGTCGACCGAGAAGCAGAACATCAGGTCGGCGATGGTCAGCTGCTCCCCGGCCACGTATGGCTGGAACCGTCCATTGCGCTTGAGGGTAGCGAAGCCTGCCAGCAGGTCCGCCCGTGCCCGTTCCTTGATCAGCGGCTCCACCGCAGCGCCGAAGAACGCCTCGGCGTAGCAGGTACGCGCCGGCAACTCGATATACAGCTCGATCTCCCGCAGCAGCTCGCGCACCTTGGCCTGCCCGAATGCATCGGCCGGCAGCAGCGCCTTGCCCGGCTGGGTCTGTTCGAGGTAATCGAGGATCACCCCGGTCTCACTGAGAAAACCGTGCTCGGTCTGCAGCGCCGGCACCTTGCCACGCGGGCTTTTGGCCAGGGCCTCGGGGGCCTGGCCGCCGAAGAATGGCACCTCTTCGAAGGGCACGCCTTTCTCCAGCAAGGCCAGCTTGACCATGTTGTAGTAGTTGCTGACCGCGAATCCATGAAGCTTGAGCATTGAGACAGCCTCCAAGGCCGTATGGGGTTGGCCCGGCTTTTATAGCCCCCTTCCCCACCCTTGGCCAGCGTCATGCCCGGCGTCGATGACCGGGCATTGCTGGCGCAGGCGTGGCAAACTGTGTCCCCCACCACAGGAGTAACGCCATGAGCGAGCCCACCGACATCGACAATGACGACGAAGACTTCGCCGAGGCGACACTGACCCAGGCCATCGAGAACCAGATCGAAAGCGGCGAGCCGCCGGCGGCCAAGGCCACGTTCAACAAACTGACCCTGGTCGGCTACGAGCGCGAGGACATCCTCAACCTCATGGCCCACGTGCTGGCCATCGAGATCGACGCCATGCTCGACGAAGACCGCCCGTTCAACACCGAATGGTATGAAACCGCCCTGCGCGCCCTGCCGGAGCTGCCACCTGAGGCGGATCAAGGCGACATCGAATAAACCTGACTACACTCCTGACTTCCATCCTTGTCTCGAAGTCAGGAGTAGCCCATGCCCTTCAATCCCGAACTGATCGCCGAACTGGAAGTGCTCGCCCAGTTCAACCTGGACAGTCACCAGGAAGGCATCAAGGTTTGTAGCGACGCCTCCCCGGCATTGGTCGCCGCCGCCAAGCGCCTGCACGACAAAGGTCTCACTGACCAACCCGACGGCGGCTACCTCACCAGCCTGGGCACTGATGCCGCTGAAAGTATGCAGTTACTCCTCAGGGTGCTTAAAACTCCGCAGCCTGCCTGAGTTCACCAAGCCCGCCCCCGTGGGAGCGGGCTTGCCCCGCGATGAGCCCCAGGGGATCGCTGTAAAACTGACGTCAAAAAGCCACCAACCCCTTATCCGACCGCCCCACTCAGGCTAAACTCGCCAGAGCTCCCCCGGCCTGCCTGAGTGCGCAATGAATCACCCCCATGAAATCCGCCCCGATCTCGACCAAGGCATCGACCGCAAGGAGCTGTCCAAGCTGCGCGCGCGCTTCCTGAAGATCAACCAGGGCCGCCTGGCACGGGCAATGGAGGGGCTGTCCACGCGCCAGCAGCAGGTCCTCACCCTGTTGCCGCTGTTCTTCCACGTCAATCACCCTCTGCTGCCGGGTTATGTCTCGGGCACCACCCCCGCCGGCGTCTCCGGTTTCGAGCCCGACAGCGACCTGCTGGCCGAGGCCCAGCGCCTGACCCGCTCGTTCACCTACAAGCCACGCCACGGCAAGCCGCCGCAACCGATCCACGGCCTGTTCCTGATGGGCAGCCTGGGCACCCTGGCCCAGGCCGAGCAGAGCGACATGGACCTGTGGGTCTGCCATGCCCCCGACCTGGATGAGCAGGCTCTGGCCGACCTGCGGCGCAAATGCCAGCTGCTCGAGGCCTGGGCCGCCAGCCAGGGCGCCGAGGCGCACCTGTTCCTGATCGAGCCACGCGGCTTCGTCCAGGGCGAGCGCGACAGCCAGCTCAGCTCCGACGACTGCGGTACCACCCAACATTACCTGCTGCTCGACGAGTTCTACCGTACCGCCATCTGGCTGGCCGGGCGCACGCCGCTGTGGTGGCTGGTGCCGGTGTACCAGGAGCATGATTACCGGGACTTTACCCAGACCCTGCTGTCCAAGCGCTTCATCCGCGTCACCGACGCCCTGGACCTCGGCAACCTGGCGCACATACCGCCTGGCGAGTATGTCGGCGCCGGGCTGTGGCAGCTGTTCAAGGGCATCGACTCGCCCTACAAGTCGCTGCTAAAGCTGCTGCTCACCGAGGCCTACGCCAGCGAGCACCCGCAAGTGCGCTGCCTGAGCCTGGACTACAAGCAGGCCGTGTTCGCCAACCAGCTGGACCTGGACGAGCTCGACCCCTACGTCATGGTCTACCGGCGCATCGAACGCTACCTGCTCCAGCGTGGCGAGTCGGCACGCCTGGAGCTGGCGCGGCGCAGCCTGTACCTGAAGGTGAACAAGAAGCTCAGCGACCTGGGCCGCACCCGCAGCGGCGGCTGGCAGCGCCAGCTGCTCGGGCGCCTGACCGAGGAATGGGGCTGGGACGAGCGCCAGCTGGCGCTGCTCGACAGCCGCAGCCAGTGGAAAGTGCGCCAGGTGGCGGTCGAGCGCCGTGAGCTGGTGGCCGAGCTGAACCACAGCTACCGCTTCCTGACCCAGTTCGCCCGCCTGCAGAACGCCAACAGCCGCGCCGACCAGCGCGACCTCAACGTCCTCGGCCGGCGCCTGTACGCCGCCTTCGAGCGTCGGGCCGGCAAGATCGAGGTGATCAACCCGGGCATCGCTCCGGACCTGGCCGAAGACACCCTCACCCTGGTGCACTCGCCCAACCGCAAGGAACCGGGCACCCATCACTGGGGCCTGTACAACGGCAACCTGGGCGTGCACGAGTGGGAGCACTTCAGCCCGATCAAGCGCTGCCGCGAGCTGCTCGAACTGCTCACCTGGGCCCATCGCAACGGCGTGATCGACAGCGGCACACGCCTGGCCCTGCACCCTGGCGCCAGCGACCTGAGCGAGTTCGAACTGTTCAACCTGATCGGCAGCCTGCAACAGAGCATCCCCCTCCCGCTGGAGACGGTCAGCGAGGTGCGGCTGCTGCAACCGAGCGTGGCCGACGAGATTCTGCTGCTGGTGAATGTCGGGGTCGATCCGCTGCGCCATCACCGCGACCTGAACATCCTGATGACCACCGAGCGCACCGACTCGCTGAGCTACGCAGGGGTGCGCGAGAACCTGGTGCTGACCCTCGACCAGATCACCCTCAACAGCTGGAGCGAGGTGCTGGTGCAGCGCTACGACGGCGAGCATGCGCTGGTGCGCTGCCTGCGCGACTTCCTCAACAGCCTGGGCCTGCGCAGCCACCGCCCGCGGGTGCGGGTGCGCTGCTACTGCCACAACCGCGCCCAGGCCATCAGCCAGCGGGTCGAGGACATCTTCGACACCGTGCAGCTGCTGCTCGACCAGGGCCTGAATCACCGCTACCTGCTGCAGGTGGCCCAGTACACCCACATCCTTGACCTGCAGCCCGCGCAGGTTACCCTGGCCAGCCTCGCCGACCACGATGCGGTGCTGGCGGCCCTAGGCGAGGAGCGCATCCGCTACAGCCCGCTGCACCTGGACGCCCACGCCCTGCAGGACCACGACCTGCCGCTGGTCCTGGCCCAGGGCCGCCCCGGCTGCATCCAGGTGTTCTACCGCCTGCTCGAAGGCTGGGCCGACCTGTACGTGCTCGACGAGCACAATGCGCTCTGGCAACAACGGCTGCCGCTGCAGGACGAACCGCACCTGCTGCTGCCGCTGCAACGCTTCCTGCAGTCAATGCTGATGCGCCGCGACGCCCAGTTGCCGCTGGACAGCCTGCCGCTGGCGTCGCTGGATATCCTCTACTACCAGTTGCTGCCCTCCGGTACCGGCAAGGCCCGCAGCCTGGAGCCGCGACAGACGCCAATGGACAGCCAGAACCAGGCCTACTACGAGGTTCAGGCGATCCTCCAGGCGGGTACCGGCGACGGGGTGCATGTCACGCTCTACTGCGACCAGCAGGAGTTTTCCGAACTGGAGCACGGCGACCAGCTGTATGCCGTGGTCGCCCGCCAGATCCTGGGCCAGCGCCGCAGCAGCGGCCGTTACCGCTGCTACATCACCGACCTTGACCTGTCCGAGCTGCTGGGGGACGAGCAGGGGTCCACCAGCCTGTACCTGCGCTACAAGCGCGAGCTGGAGCAGGCGCTCAACGATGGGCTGGAACAGCTGCAGGCGCGGCTGGAGCCCTGATCAACTCAGAGATCGAAATCCCCTGCCGCCTCCGGCTGGTACTCGACCGCCAGCAGCTCCAGCTTGAGGGTCTTGCCGCCCGGCGCCGGCCAGTCGATCTGGTCGCCCACCGACAACCCCAGCAAGGCGCAGCCGATCGGCGCGAGAATCGAGACATTACCCTCGGGGCCGGCATCCTTCGGGTATACCAAGGTCAGGTGGTAGTCCTTGCCACTGGCGCTCTCGCGGCAGTGCACCCGCGAATTCATGGTCACCACGCCGGCCGGGACTTCCTCGTGACCCACCACTTTCTCGGCACGGTCCAGCTCCTCCTGCAGGGCGAGCACACCCGGGGTGCTTTCATCGAGGTCGTCGAGCAGGCGCTCGAGACGCTGCACGTCCAAGCGGGTGAGGATGAGGGAAGGCTTGGTGCTCATGATCCAGTCAGACTCCTTTGAACAGGCAATTTTCAACAGGCAGATAAAGCAAAACCCCGCCCAAGGGCGGGGTTTGTGAAATGCTGTGGCGTCATCGACGCAGACCCTGACACTACCACAGCGGGGCAAATACTCAAGCCCACGCCTTCGTTGTGCCTATGCCGATGCCCGCGCTTTCAGGGCCAGCGCCTCGCGACAGATCTGCCGGCGCCGCTCGTCATCGGCCGAGCGCCACTCGCGGATATGCTCGACATGGCGGTGGCAGCCGGTGCAGACCTTGTGCTCATCCAGCCGACATATGCTGATACAAGGTGACGGCACCGCCGGGCTCACATTGCTGTAGAGCGGCTTCGGTGGCCGGGGCAGGTCGCTCATTTCAGATCTCGTCGAAGTCCAGCTTCTCGCCGGCGCGTTCCCAGACGATGCGCTCGAGCATCTCGCCCAGCAACTCTTCGCTCTTCTCGCAAACCCACTTGCCGCTCTCTTCGTCGTAGTCGAAGTGGAAGCCGCCGGACTTGTCCGCCAGCCACAGCTGGCGCAGCGGCTCCTGGCGGCTGAAGATCAGCTGGCTGCCGTTGTCGAACTTGACGGTGAGAACGCCGGCGGAGTTCTCCATGTCCAGGTCCATGCCGCTTTCATCGAACAGGTCTTCCAGGGCCTGTTGGGTCGCATCGACCAGGTCGTGGAAACGCGCTTCGCTCAAACTCATTGCAGGGACCTCGAAAAATGGCTGTACACACGCAAGCCGGGCACGATAAGGGCGAACGCCTCAAGCTACAAGCTAATCACTGTAAGAAAAAGCCGCATGCCCTTCGGTCGCCCACGCCCGCCGAGCGGGGCCGACCCTTGCATAGGCAATCAGGTGGGCGCTCGGTATACTCGGGCGCAATACTGCATATTTCCAAGGATTTCACCCATGAAACGCCTGATTTCCTCCCTCGCGGCGCTGGTCGCGGTTGCCTGCCTCGTTTCGGCCTGCGGTCAGAAAGGCCCTCTGTACCTGCCGGAAGACGGCAAGGACGGCAAAGGCCCGCGCAAATCGCACCAGCATGCCAAGCCTGTCCAGCCGCAACCGGTACTGGAGCAGCCGCAAGAGCAGCCAGAAGAGTCGCCCGCGCAGTAAGGAAATCCCATGGATGCATTCAACTACCGCGGCGGCGAGCTGTTCGCGGAAGGGGTGGCCCTGACGGCGATCGCCGAACGCTTCGGCACGCCCACCTACGTGTACTCGCGCGCCCACATCGAGGCCCAGTACCGCAGCTATACCGACGCCCTGCAAGGGGTCGAGCACCTGGTCTGTTTCGCGGTCAAGGCCAACTCCAACCTGGGCGTGCTGAACCTGCTGGCGCGCCTGGGCGCGGGCTTCGACATCGTCTCCGGCGGTGAGCTGGAGCGCGTCCTGGCCGCTGGCGGGCGCGCCGATCGCGTGGTGTTCTCCGGGGTCGGCAAGACCCGTGAAGACATGCGCCGCGCCCTGGAAGTGGGCGTGCACTGCTTCAACGTCGAGTCCACCGACGAGCTTGAGCGCCTCCAGGTCGTTGCCGCCGAAATGGGCAAGACGGCCCCGGTTTCGCTACGTGTGAACCCGGACGTCGACGCCGGCACCCATCCGTACATTTCCACCGGCCTCAAAGAGAACAAGTTCGGCATCGCCATCGCCGACGCCGAGGCCATCTACCTGCGCGCCGCGCAGTTGCCGAACCTGGACGTGGTCGGTGTCGACTGCCACATCGGCTCGCAACTGACCACCGTCGAACCCTTCCTCGATGCCCTCGACCGCCTGCTGGTGCTGGTCGATCGCCTGGCCGAGTGCGGCATCCATCTGCGCCACCTGGACCTCGGTGGCGGGGTTGGCGTGCGCTACCGCGACGAACAGCCACCGCTGCTGGCCGACTATATCCAGGCCATCCGCGAGCGCGTCGGTGAGCGCGACCTGGCGCTGGTGTTCGAGCCGGGCCGCTACATCGTCGCAAACGGCGGCGTGCTGCTGACCCGCGTGGAATACCTCAAGCACACCGAGCACAAGGACTTCGCCATCATCGACGCGGCCATGAACGACCTGATCCGTCCCGCCTTGTACCAGGCCTGGATGGACGTCAGCGCGGTCAAGCCCCGTGACGGCGAAGGCCGCGCCTACGACCTGGTCGGCCCGATCTGCGAGACCGGCGACTTCCTGGGCAAGGACCGCGTGCTGGACCTGGCCGAAGGCGACCTGCTGGCCGTCCGCTCGGCGGGCGCCTATGGTTTCGTCATGAGCTCCAACTACAACACCCGTGGCCGTTGCGCCGAAGTGCTGGTCGATGGCGACCAGGCTTTCGAAGTGCGCCGCCGTGAAACCATTGCCGAACTGTTCGCCGGCGAAAGCCTGCTGCCGGAGTGAACCCATGTTGCTGCGTTTTACCAAGATGCACGGGCTGGGCAACGACTTCATGGTCCTTGACCTGGTCAGCCAGCACGCACACATCCAACCCAAGCACGCCAAGCAATGGGGCGATCGCAATACCGGTATCGGCTTCGACCAGTTGCTGATCGTCGAGGCACCGAACAATCCGGAAGTGGACTTCCGCTACCGGATCTTCAATGCCGACGGCTCCGAGGTAGAGCAGTGCGGTAATGGCGCGCGCTGCTTCGCCCGCTTCGTGCTGGACAAGCGCCTGACCGCCAAGAAGCGCATCCGCGTCGAAACCAAGGGCGGCATCATCGAGCTCGATGTGCGCAACGACGGCCAGATCTGCGTCGACATGGGCCCGCCGCGCTTCGTGCCGGCCGATATCCCGTTCATTGCCGACGAGCAAGCCAGCAGCTATGCGCTGGAAGTCGATGGCCAGGTGCACCAGATCGCCGCCGTGTCCATGGGCAACCCGCATTCGGTACTGCGCGTCGACGACGTACGCAGTGCGCCGGTCCATGAGCTGGGCCCGAAGATCGAGCATCACCCGCGCTTCCCGCAGCGGGTCAATGCCGGCTTCATCCAGGTGGTCGACCGTCACCGCGCCAACCTGCGGGTATGGGAGCGTGGCGCCGGCGAGACCCAGGCCTGCGGTACCGGCGCCTGCGCCGCGGCCGTGGCGGCGATCAGCCAGGGCTGGATGGACTCGCCGGTGACCATCGACTTGCCGGGTGGCCGTCTGAGCATCGAGTGGGCCGGCCCTGGCAAACCGGTGCTGATGACCGGCCCTGCCGTCCGCGTGTTCGAAGGACAAGTTCGTCTCTAAGCGAGTATCCGCCATGACCGATCAGCCTAACGTTGCATCCCCGCAGGCCAGTGAGCTCGATGCCGAAGCGGTGGTCGCCTACCTGCGCGCCCACCCGACCTTCTTCGCCGAGCACGACGAACTGCTGCTCGAACAGCGCATCCCCCACCAGCGCGGCGATAGCGTGTCGCTGGTGGAGCGCCAGCTCAAGCTGCTGCGTGACCGCAACATCGAGATGCGCCATCGCCTGTCGCAACTGATGGACGTGGCCCGCGACAACGACCGGCTGTTCGACAAGACCCGCCGGCTGATCCTCGACCTGCTCGACGCCGGCACCCTCGAAGAGGTGGTGATGGCGGTCGAGGACAGCCTGCGCCAGGAGTTCCAGGTGCCCTTCGTCAGCCTGATCCTGTTCGGCGAGAACGCAGCGCCCGTGGGCCGCTGGGTCTCCGGCGCCGAGGCGCAGCAGGCCATTGGTGGCCTGATCGGCGGCGGCAAGACCATCAGCGGCAGCCTGCGCGAGCATGAACTGGCCTTCCTGTTCGGCGATGCCCAGCACAAGGAAGTCGGTTCCAGCGCCGTGGCCACCCTCGAGTACCAGGGCCTGCATGGCGTGCTGGCGATCGGCAGCCGCGACCCGCAGCACTACAAGAGCAGCGTCGGCACCCTGTTCCTCAGCTACATCGCCGAGGTGCTTGGCCGCGTGGTGCCGCGCTTCACCCAGACGCTGCGCTCGGTGCGCTGATGGAACACCAGCTGGAGGCTTATTGCGCTCACCTGCGCAACGAGCGCCAGGTGTCCGAGCACACCCTGCTGGCCTACCGTCGCGACCTCGAGAAAGTCATCGAATTCTGCAACACCCAGGGCATCGCCGGCTGGAGCGCCCTGCAGGTCCAGCAGCTGCGTCAGCTGGTCGCCCGCCAGCACCACCACGGCCAGTCCTCGCGCAGCCTGGCGCGCCTGCTTTCGGCGGTGCGCGGCCTGTACCGTTACCTCAATCGCGAAGGCCATTGCCAGCACGACCCGGCCAACGGCCTGGCGCCGCCCAAAGGCGAGCGGCGCCTGCCCAAGGTGCTGGACACCGACCGCGCCCTGCAGTTGCTCGATGGCGGCGTCGACGACGAATTCATCGCCCGCCGCGACCAGGCGATCCTCGAACTGTTCTATTCGTCCGGCCTGCGCCTGTCGGAACTGACCGGGCTCGACCTCGAACACCTGGACCTGGCCGCCGGGCTGGTACAGGTGCACGGCAAGGGCGGCAAGAGCCGCGTGCTGCCGGTCGGCCGCAAGGCCCGCGAGGCGATGCAGGCGTGGCTCAGGCTGCGCGGCATCGCCGGCCCGCGGGACGGCGCGGTGTTCCTCAGCCGCCAGGGCAAGCGCCTCGGCCCCCGCGCCATCCAGCTGCGAGTAAAGGCCGCCGGCGAGCGCGAGCTCGGCCAGCACCTGCACCCGCACATGCTTCGCCATTCCTTCGCCAGCCACCTGCTGGAATCGTCCCAGGACCTGCGCGCGGTGCAGGAGATGCTCGGCCATGCCGACATCAGCACCACGCAGATCTACACCCACCTGGACTTCCAGCACCTGGCCGCGGTGTACGACAGCGCCCACCCTCGGGCCAAACGCAGCAAGGACACGGACTCATGAGCATCAAGCTGATCACCTTCGACCTGGACGACACCCTCTGGGACACCGCGCCAGTCATCGCCAGCGCCGAAGTCGTCCTGCGCGACTGGCTCGAAGCCAACGCACCGATCCTCGGCGGCGTGCCGGTGGAGCACCTGTTCGCCATCCGCGAGCGCCTGGTACAGGCCGAACCGGGCCTCAAGCACCGCATCAGCGCCCTGCGCCGACGGGTGCTGTTCCACGCCCTGGAAGAGGTCGGCTACAGCGAGAAACACGCCCAGGAGCTGGCCAACGAGGGCTTCGAGGTGTTCCTGCATGCCCGGCACCAGGTCGAAGTGTTCCCCGAGGTGCAGCCGGTGCTGGAAATCCTGCGCCACCACTACACCCTCGGCGTGGTCACCAATGGCAATGCCGACGTGCGCCGCCTGGGGCTGGCGGATTACTTCCGCTTCGCCCTGTGCGCCGAGGACCTGGGCATCGGCAAACCGGACCCGGCACCGTTCCTTGAGGCGCTGAAGCGCGGCGAGGTAGACGCGGGGGCGGCGGTGCACGTCGGCGATCATCCAGGCGACGACATCGCCGGCGCCCAGCGCGCCGGGTTGCGCGCAGTGTGGTTCAACCCGCAGCACAAGCCCTGGAGCGGCGAGCAGGCGCCGGATGCGGAGATCCAGCGGCTGTCGCAGTTGCCCGACGTGCTCGCGCGCTGGCGCTGACCGGGCTTCGCAATCCCTGTAGGAGATTACACAGCCCTTCCGGGCTGCGCTGTCGCGCAGGAAACTGCCCCCTGTGGGAGCGGCCTTGCCGAAGCGTCAGACCGGTCGGAAAGGGCTGCGCAGCAGCCCCAGCAATTTCGATGATGGCTCGGAATATGGGGCCGCTGCGCGCCCCTTTCGCGACGCAAGGCCGCTCCCACAGGGTCCAGCTAAATCAATAAGTTACGGTTTGTTCCATGAGAGCGGCCTTGCCAACCTGACAGGCACAAAAAAGCCCGCAGCGACGGCGGGCTTTTTTGCGTTCAGCCACTCAGATAGGGCGGCTGCCGTACTTGTTGTCCGGTTTCTTGGGCGGATCGGCGACCACGTTGGCCTCCACTTCCTGCACCTTGCCACCGCGCGACAGGAACTCTTCCATCGCCTTGGCCAACGCATCGCGCTCTTTCTGCTTGGCTTCCATGCTCGGCATCTCGTCTACCGAGACTGCCGCCTTGGACTTGCCCTTGGCCGCCGGAGCCGGGCTGCTGTCATCGTCGCCGGAGTCTTCCGCGCCGTCGTCAGCCGCTGCCTCAAGGCCTTCATCAGCCTCGTCTTCGTCGCCTACCTCGAGGTCGTCATTTTCCAGATCGTCGTCGCTCATGTTCTACCTCATGACTTGCGAAAAGCAGGTTAGTTATAGACCGGTGCAGCCGTAGACCGGCAGCCACCAGTGAAAATTCAACTGGCCGTGGATTGGCCACTGCCCTGGGTGTCCACCCCCTCATGGGGGGTCCGGCACCCTGCAGGCCCTGCTCCTGGCAAGGCCTGACAAAATTTTTTGAGCCCTTGCTGGCCACAGGCTATTGGCAAGCCTAGCAAAGGGTAGCGAAGTGTGTGGACTACTCGTCCAGCTTCCTTCGGCGCGCATTCTAGCGCGCTCGCAGAAAAAGCAAAGCACCAGAAACACCCGATGGCTTGTAAGTTTTAACCCCAGGTCGCGATCAGCGCACGGAAACCGTTTGCCCCAGGCCAAACGGTAAATTACAGGCAAAAAAATGCCCGGCGAACCGGGCAAGTTTTCCAGCATCGCGGTTACAGGTTGTAGCCGCGCTCGTTGTGTTGAGCCAGGTCGAGGCCGACCGACTCTTCTTCTTCGCTGACCCGCAGGCCCATCACCAGGTCCAGGACCTTGAGGATCACGTAGGTGACGATGGCGGTGTAGACCACGGTGAAGATCACGCCCTTGGCCTGGATCCAGAACTGCGCGGCAATGTCGGTGACCGCGCCGAAGCCGCCCAGGGCAGGCGCCGCGAACACGCCGGTGAGCAGGGCGCCGATGATGCCGCCGATGCCGTGCACGCCAAAGGCGTCCAGGGAATCGTCATAGCCCAGCTTGCGCTTGAGGCTGGTGGCGCAGAAGTAGCAGACCACGCCGGACACCAGGCCGATCACCAGGGCGCCCATCGGGCCGACGGTGCCGGCGGCGGGGGTGATGGCGACCAGGCCGGCGACCACGCCCGAGGCGATGCCCAGGGCGCTTGGCTTGCCGTGGAAGATCCACTCGGCGAACATCCAGCCCAGGGCGGCGGCGGCGGTGGCGATCTGGGTCACCAGCATGGCCATGCCGGCGGTGCCGTTGGCGGCGGCGGCGGAACCTGCGTTGAAGCCGAACCAGCCGATCCACAGCATGGCCGCGCCCATCAGGGTGTAGCCCAGGTTGTGCGGGGCCATCGGCGTGGTCGGGTAGCCCTTGCGCTTGCCCAGCACCAGGCAGCAGACCAGGCCGGCGATACCGGCATTGATGTGCACCACGGTGCCGCCGGCGAAGTCCAGCACGCCCCAATCCCACATCAGCGCGCCGTCACCGCTCCAGACCATGTGCGCGATCGGTGCATAGACCAGGGTGAACCACACGCCCATGAAGATCAGCATGGCCGAGAACTTCATGCGTTCGGCGAAAGCACCGACGATCAGCGCCGGGGTGATGATGGCGAAAGTCATCTGGAAGGTGATGAACACCGCCTCGGGGAACAGCGCGGTGGCCGAGGTCAGGCCCGACGGCGTGACGCCGTTGAGGAAGGCCTTGGAGAAGCCACCGATGAAGGAATTGAAGTTGAGCACGCCCTTTTCCATACCGGCGGTATCGAAAGCCAGGCTGTAGCCGTAGATGACCCACAGGATGCTGATCAACCCGGTGATGGCGAAACACTGCATCATCACCGACAGCACGTTCTTCGAGCGCACCATGCCGCCGTAGAACAGGGCCAGGCCCGGGATGGTCATGAACAGGACCAGTGCCGTCGAGGTGAGCATCCAGGCGGTGTCGCCGGAGTTCAGCACGGGGGCGGCAGTTTCCTCGGCCAGGGCCAGCCCTGGCATTACGAGGGACAATAGGGCTCCTAGCCCTGCGATCTTGCGCAGAGTCATGTTGTTTTCTCCTGGGGCGTTGGGTTTGGTGAGGCTTGGTTTGGCGCTTAGATCGCGTCGGTATCGGTCTCGCCGGTACGGATGCGGATCGCCTGCTCCAGATTGACCACGAAGATCTTGCCGTCGCCGATCTTGCCGGTGTTGGCCGCCTTGGTGATGGCTTCGATCACCCGATCGAGGTCCTTGTCGTCGATGGCGACATCGATCTTCACCTTGGGCAGGAAATCGACCACGTATTCAGCGCCGCGATACAGCTCGGTGTGACCCTTCTGCCGGCCGAAGCCTTTGACTTCGGTCACGGTGATGCCCTGCACGCCGATTTCCGACAGCGACTCGCGCACGTCGTCCAGCTTGAACGGCTTGATGATGGCAGTGACTAGCTTCATGAAACTCTCTCCCGATTTGGTGGACTTGCCCCAGGAAAACAAACCCGTCTCAAGTCTAAGCGCAGCGCCTGGCTTTGTAACGCGTCGTCGGCTCCATCCTCCCCGCCGACGCACGATCCGGCTGTGACGAAGAACCTTCCGGCTCCGCCTGCGCACTGCCTGGTCACAAGGGACTGCATCAGTGCATGGCTCGCTCTGGTCTTTGCAGAAACCTTGCCAGTTGGCACAAGTCACGGGAAAACAGGTAGTTGCGTGAACCGGCAGGGATTGGCCAATCGCCAGCAGGGAAAAAGCGCACAAAATCGGTGCGCGACCTTTGGCCGCCCTGCGCGAAAAGCGTGCAGCGCAAGTGGCCCGGAGCCCCGTGCTACACTGCTGCCCTTTCAGTGATCAGCGGATACCCAGACATGCTCGCGCCCAAAGCCTTCCTCGACGCCCTGAGCGACCAGGCCTCGCGCCTGTTCAGCGGCGATACCGCCGCGCCTCGTGCCGAACTGGAAAGCCAGTTCAAGGTGCTGATGCAGGGCGCCTTCAGCAAGCTCGACCTGGTCAGCCGCGAGGAATTCGACAGCCAGATGGTGGTGCTGGCCCGCACCCGCGCCCGCCTCGAAGCCCTCGAGCAGCAATTCGCCGAGCTGGAAGCACGGATCGCCCCTCCTCCTCAGGAATAAGCCATGCATCCGTCCAGCGATTACCCGGTACTGCTGTTCTCCTACGGCACCTTGCAGGACAAGGCCGTACAACTGGCCAACTTCGGCCGTGAACTGACCGGCCAGGCCGACAGCATGCCGGGCTATCGCCAGGACTGGGTGCAGATCACCGACCCTGAAGTGCTGGCCACCAGCGGCAAGAGCCACCACCCCATCGTCTCCCCCAGCGAGCGGGCCGAAGACAGCGTCGCCGGCATGGTCTTCCAGATCAGCGAGCAAGAGCTGGCCGCTGCCGATCGCTATGAAGTAGCGGACTACAAGCGTATCGCCGTCAGCCTCGCCTCGGGGCTGACCGCCTGGGTTTATGTACGCGCCTGAATGCCTCGGGCGTGGTGATTGATCACACGGAGTGCTTCCCCATGAAAGTCAGTGCACGCAATGTCTTCGAAGGTAGTGTCAGCGACATCAAGCCGGGCGCGGTGAATGCCGAGGTCGAGCTGACCCTGGCCGGCGGCGAGAAGCTGGTGGCGGTGGTCACCATGGCCAGCCTGCACAACCTCAACATCAACGTCGGCAAGCAGGCCGTGGCGCTGGTCAAGGCGCCCTGGGTGGTGCTGATGACCGATGCCGCCGGCTACAGGCTGTCCGCGCGCAACAGCCTGGAAGGCGAAGTGCTGCGGGTCGGTGACGGCGCGGTAAATGCCGAGGTGGTGCTCAAGCTGTCGGGCGGTACCGAGGTGTATGCCATCGTCACCCGCGAAGCGGTGCAGGAGCTCGGCCTGAAGCCGGGTGTGAAGGCCACCGCGCTGATCAAGGCCTCGCACATCATCCTGGGCGCCAAGCCTTGATCGAATGCCTGCTTCTGCCTTGACCAGGCAGGAGGGCGCACACCCTGTGGGAGCGGCTTCAGCCGCGAAGCAAGCGACACGGTGGATCGCACCGGCTTCGCCGGTGTTCGCGGCTAAAGCCGCTCCCACAGGTACTACGCCAACCTGTAGGAGCGGGCTTGCCCCGCGATAGCACTTGCGCAGTACCTTGCATTAATTCCCCTCCCAGCAGATGAAACATATTTAAGTTACGCCTTCCCGGTTGACTTCCCCGCTATGCTTTGCATAAAGTTCACCCGCCCCGAAAAGCGGGCCTTTATTTCAACTCACGAAGAATTCAATGGACACAGTATCTAGTCGCTGTCTGGCAGCCTTTGGTCGCCAGGCACTTGAACCGGAACTCCGGGCCCGCCCCTAGGTCGGGCAAGCCGCGCCAGAGCCTGTTGCTCCGCCGTAGCTTGCCGCCCCGGGTGCCCGCCCGGTCGGAGGCAAGCTCATGAACCTCGATATCGCCACCCCTCGCCTGCGCACCTGTGCGCACAAGGCCCCGCACCGTCCTGTCCTCGGCTGGGGCCTGTCCTCGTCCCTGGAACCGCCCAGTCGATAGCGCGCCCGTTACTGCCTTTAGTGACGCGCGCGATGCTGTCCGTTCGCTGAACTGACGCCATATAAATCGCCAGAAACTTCCGAACTTTAAATAATTAAAGTTCGTTGGAGTTCTATTGCCCGGCATTTAGCAAAGGGATCAACCGACCATGGAATCAGCCAGTAGAAAGTTCGCTGCCGATCTTATTTCCGGCATTCGCCAGCGAACACGTAGACGTCGGAAAAACCACGTTTTTCATTGTTTGAATGATTGCGACACGGGACACGTTCACTCACCTTCCCCACCGTGAGTCGACTGTGTGTCGTGCCGCCTCCTGCGGCAGGAGCACAGCCAAATGACCGTAAAAGACCGCAACACCCGCAGCAAAGCCGGCGAAGACACCCGCCTGTCCATGCGCGCCGCCCGCGAGGCCCGCAACGGCCTGGCCGTGACCCTGGCCAACCTCGACGCCACCGAGCTGGGCCTGACCGAGCACGAAGCCGCCAAGCGCCTGCAGCGCGACGGCGCCAACCAAGTCGCCCATGACAAGCCGCAACCGGCCCTGGTGCAACTGCTCAAGGCCCTGCACAACCCCTTCATCTACGTGTTGCTCACCCTCGCCGGCATCAGCTTCATCACCGACTACTGGCTGCCGGTACGCGCCGGCGACCTGGAAGAAGCGGACCTGACCAAGGTCATCATCATCATGACCATGGTCAGCCTCAGCAGCCTGCTGCGCTTCTGGCAGGAGTACCGCTCGGGCAAGGCCGCCGACTCCCTCAAAGCCATGGTCCGCACCACTGCCACCGTGCTGCGCCGCGAGCGCCACGACCAGCCGGCGCGCCTGCGCGAAGTACCGATGAACGAGCTGGTGGCCGGCGATATCGTGCAACTGGCCGCCGGCGACATGATCCCCGCCGATATCCGCCTGATCGAGTCCCGCGACCTGTTCATCAGCCAGGCGGTACTGACCGGCGAGGCGCTGCCGGTGGAGAAGTACGACACCCTCGGCCACGTCGCGCAAAAGTCCGCCGCAGGCAGCGCCAGCGATGAAAGCGGTCCGCTCGACCTGCCCAACATCGGCTTCATGGGCACCAACGTAGTCAGCGGCCGCGCCCGCGCCGTGGTGGTGGCCACCGGCAAGCGCACCTACTTCGGCTCGCTGGCCAAGGCCATCGTCGGCTCGCGCAGCCAGACCGCCTTCGACCGTGGAGTGAACAGCGTCAGCCGCCTGTTGATCCGCTTCATGCTGGTGATGGTGCCGGTGGTGTTCATGCTCAACGGCGTGGTCAAGGGCGACTGGAGCGACGCCTTCCTGTTCGCCCTGGCCGTTGCCGTGGGCCTGACCCCGGAAATGCTGCCAATGATCGTCAGCGCCAACCTGGCCAAGGGCGCCGTGGCCATGGCCCGGCGCAAGGTGGTGGTCAAGCGCCTGAACGCCATCCAGAACTTCGGTTCGATGGACGTGCTGTGCACCGACAAGACCGGCACCCTGACCCAGGACCGCATCATCCTCGAACACCACGTCGACCCCAGCGGCCACAAGGACTCGCGCCTGCTGCAACTGGCCTGGCTCAACAGCCACCACCAGAGCGGCGTGAAGAACCTGATGGACCAGGCCGTGCTGCGCTTTGCCGGCGAAGACCAGGGCTTCCAGCCACCCTATGCCTACGCCAAGGTCGACGAACTGCCCTTCGACTTCATCCGCCGGCGCCTGTCGGTGATCGTCAAGGATGCCCTGGGCGACCATCTGCTGGTGAGCAAGGGCGCCGTCGAGGAAATGCTGGCCATCGCCACCCATGTCGAAGAAGGCGGCCAGCGGGTCGCCCTGGATGCCGGGCGACGCCAGCAACTGCTGGATACCGCCAGCGCCTACAATCAGGAGGGCTTTCGCGTGTTGCTGGTCGGTACCCGCGACATTCCGGCCGCCGCCGGCAAGCCCCAGTACCACACCGATGACGAGCGCGAGCTGGTGATCCGCGGCTTCCTGACCTTCCTCGATCCGCCCAAGGAAACCGCCGGCCCGGCCATCGCCGCCCTGCGCGAGATGGGGGTGAAGGTCAAGGTGCTGACCGGCGACAACCCGGTGGTCACCTGCAAGGTCTGCCGCGAAGTGGGCCTGGAACCCGGCCAGCCGTTGCTCGGCCAGGACATCGAGCGCCTGGACGACACCCAGCTCAAGGCGCTGGTCGAGGAGCGCACCGTGTTCGCCAAGCTCACCCCGTTGCAGAAGTCGCGGGTGCTCAAGGCGCTGCAGGCCAACGGCCACACCGTGGGCTTCCTCGGCGACGGCATCAACGACGCCCCGGCGCTGCGCGATGCCGACGTGGGCATCTCGGTGGACAGCGGTACCGACATCGCCAAGGAGTCGGCCGACATCATCCTCCTGGAAAAGAGCCTGATGGTGCTGGAAGAAGGCGTGCTCAAGGGCCGCGAAACCTTCGGCAACATCATGAAGTACCTGTGCATGACCGCCAGCTCCAACTTCGGCAACGTGTTCTCGGTGCTGGTGGCCAGCGCGTTCATCCCGTTCATGCCGATGCTGGCGATCCACTTGCTGCTGCAGAACCTGATGTACGACTTCTCCCAGCTGTCGCTGCCGTGGGATCGCATGGACAAGGAATTCCTGCGCGAGCCACGCAAGTGGGATGCCCGCAACATCGGCCGTTTCATGCTGTGGATCGGCCCCACTTCGTCGATCTTCGATATCACTACCTTCGCCCTGATGTGGTACGTGTTCGCCGCCAACAGCGTGGAAGTGCAGGCGCTGTTCCAGTCCGGCTGGTTCATCGAGGGGTTGTTGTCGCAAACGCTGGTGGTGCACATGCTGCGCACCCGCAAGGTGCCGTTCTTCCAGAGCACCGCGGCGCTGCCGGTGATCCTGGCCACCGGCCTGGTGATGTGCCTGGGCATCTACATCCCGTTCTCGCCGCTGGGGACGATCGTCGGGCTGGTGCCGCTGCCGTGGGAATACTTCCCGTGGCTGGCCGCCACCCTGCTGGGCTACTGCCTGGTGGCCCAGGGCATGAAGACCCTGTACATCCGCCGCTTCGGCCAGTGGTTCTGAGGGGGTGGGCATGCGCGTACTGATCTGCGCGGGGCGCAACTACGCCGACAGCCAACGCTGCTGCCAGGCGCTGGACGCCCTCCAGCGCCAGCAACCGATCCGGGTGCTGATCCACGGCGGCAGCCAGCACCTGGGCGGCGAGATCGAAGGCTGGGCCCGGGAACAGGGCGCCGACATCGTGCGCTACCCGCCCAACTGGCAGCTACACGGTAAGCTGGCCGAGCGCCTGCGCAACGTCTTCATGCTGCGCGACAGCCGGCCCGACCTGGTGCTGGCGCTGCCAGGCGGCGACGACACCGAGGAGCTGCTGGCACGGGCGCGGGGTTCGGGGATTCCGGTGATCTGCGGCAGGCAGCCTCGGGCGGCAGGCGCCCACAGTACTGAGTGCCAGGCCGGACAAAACTCGACGCACTCTTCTCGTCCACCCGCCCAGGAGCACCACTAAGCTTTGCCAAGCCGCAGGCTGCGGCTTTCACGCGAACCTGGAGTGCCAACCCCAACCGAAACTCCCGTCGCGCAACCCGGCGGGAGGCCTCCAATGTTCAAAATCCAGACCACCGAACAATTCCGGGCCGACTTTCGGTTGCAACTAAGCAGGGGCCCAGACCTTGCCGCCTTCAAGGATGTTGTCCGCCACCTGGAAAAGCAGCTCCCGCTGCCGCCCAGGCATTGTGATGGTCAGCTGGTAGGGGCGCCCGGTCGCTGGTGCTGCCTCGTCAGTTACGACTGGTGGTTAATCTACCAATGCGACATCAGAGCCGGCGCCATCACCTTGGAACAGACCGGCCCACACAGCTACCTGTTCGAATAGGCCCTTGGCTCAAATACCCAGGTCCTTGAACAACGCCTCGGCGTTGTCATGCGTCTGCACGGTACGCTCACGATCCTGGGTTTCCATTACCTGGCGGGCTCTCTCATTCAGCGACAAGGCCTTCACTTCGAACGGCAGCGCCTTGGTCTGTACGACCTGGACCAGCATCATGCGGATGGCCTGGGAAACGGTGATGCCCATTTCCTCCAGGATTCTTGTCGCGTTGGTCTTCAGCTCGCTATCGATGCGCGTGCGAACGACTTCGGTATGGGCCATGAGACTCCCCTTAAGCACTTTGTAGCTACGTTGTGACCACATTCTAGACCTTAGCCTCGCCCTGTCCAGATACAACAGTCAGAAAGGCGGGCTGACCCGGAAAAACCTCGACGCACTCTTCTCGTCCACCCGCCCAAGCGCACCACTAAGCTTTGCCAGGCCGCAGGACGCGGCCATCACCTGCAAACACGGAGTGCCCATGTCCCTCGCCCTCGTCCACAGCCGCGCCCAGGTGGGCGTGCAAGCGCCCGCTGTCAGTGTCGAAACCCACCTGGCCAACGGCCTGCCCACGCTCACCCTGGTCGGCCTGCCGGAAACCACGGTCAAGGAGAGCAAGGACCGGGTACGCAGCGCTATCGTCAACTCCGGGCTGGACTACCCGGCCCGACGCATCACCCAGAGCCTCGCCCCCGCCGACCTGCCCAAGGACGGAGGCCGCTACGACCTGGCCATCGCCCTGGGCATCCTCGCCGCCAATGGCCAGGTACCGGTGGCCACACTCGACGACATCGAGTGCCTGGGCGAACTGGCCCTGTCGGGCACATTGCGCCCGGTGCAGGGCGTGCTGCCCGCTGCACTGGCGGCCCGGGATGCGGGCCGGGCATTGGTGGTGCCACGGGAGAATGCCGAGGAGGCCAGCCTGGCCAGCGGCCTGGTGGTGTATGCGATGGGGCACCTGCGCGAGCTGGTGGCCCACCTGAACGGCCAGCCCGCGCTGTCTCCCTACGCGGCCAATGGCCTGTTGCTGGAACAACGCCCCTATCCGGACCTCAGCGAGGTCCAGGGCCAGATCGCCGCCAAGCGCGCCCTGCTGGTCGCCGCGGCCGGGGCGCACAACCTGTTGTTCACAGGCCCCCCGGGCACCGGCAAGACCCTGCTTGCCAGCCGCCTGCCCGGGCTGCTGCCGCCGCTGGACGAGCGCGAGGCACTGGAGGTGGCGGCGATCCGCTCGGTCAGTGGCCATGCACCGCTCGACAGCTGGCCGCAGAGACCCTTTCGTCACCCCCATCATTCCGCATCCGGCCCGGCATTGGTGGGCGGTGGCAGCCGGCCGCAACCCGGCGAGATTACCCTGGCGCACCATGGCGTGCTGTTTCTCGACGAACTGCCCGAGTTCGAGCGACGTGTGCTGGAGGTGCTGCGCGAACCGCTGGAGTCCGGCGAGATCGTGGTGGCCCGGGCCAAGGACCGCGTACGTTTTCCGGCGCGCTTCCAGCTGGTGGCGGCCATGAACCCCTGCCCCTGCGGCTACCTGGGCGACCCCACCGGCCGCTGCCGGTGCAGCAGCGAGCAGGTCCAGCGTTATCGCAACAAGCTGTCGGGCCCACTGCTCGACCGCATCGATCTGCACCTGACGGTGGCTCGGGAAAGTACCGTGCTGACCCACCAGCCCAGTGGCGAGACCAGCGCCAACGTCGGCCAGTGGGTGGCCGAGGCCCGGGCGCTGCAGCAGCGCAGGCAGGGCTGCGCCAACGCCTTCCTCGACCTCAAGGGACTGCGCCGGCATTGCCCGCTGGAGCCGGTTGACCAGGCCTGGCTGGAGCAGGCCTGCGAACGGCTGACACTGTCGTTGCGGGCGGCGCACCGGCTGCTGAAGGTCGCCCGCACGCTGGCGGACCTGGAGGGCGCGCAATCCATCGCCAGGGCGCACCTGGCGGAAGCGTTGCAGTACCGACCCAGCGCTTGATGCTGCCTCCCTGTGGGAGCGGGTTTACCCGCGAAACAGACAACGCGGTGCCTGGCACCCGCTTCGCGGGTGTTCGCGGGTAAACCCGCTCCCACAGAAGCTGGCCAAGACGCACTCAATCAGCGTCATAGCGGAAATATATTTTGCGCACTAACTATTTGCGCGCAATATTAATCCCAAGCAGCAAGCAGTCGCCATTCCCACTCAGCAGAACCCGGAGAACGATCATGACCCTTCGCAAAGCCTTCGCCCTCACCGTCACCACCCTGGCCCTCGGCACCAGCGCCGGCAGCTTCGCCAGCGAAGCCACCCCGTACCACTACGGCATGGACCTGGACATCGCCAAGGTCGTCAGCGTCGATGCACCCGCCAGCGTCCAAGGCCAGGCCAGCACCGCCACCCTGACCTACCGCGACAGCAGCGGCCAGCTGCGCGCCGTGAGCTACGTGCAACCCACCGTCCTCGCCAACCAGAACTGAGCCACGGCTCGAACCCTAAAGGAGCTAGAACATGAAACTGTCCCACACCCTGACCGCCGGCCTGCTGGCCCTCGCCGTGAACAGCGCCTTCGCCGCCGGCAGCCCCGGCGTCGAGCACACCACCCAGGGCTTCCTCGAGGCCCTGGCCACAGGTGGCGGCAAGCCGCTGGAAACCCTCTCGCCCAAGGATGCCCGTGCGGTGCTGAGCGGTGCCCAGGCCGGGGTGAAGGTGGACCTGTCGGGGATCCGCGTCGAACGCCGGACCATCCAGGCCGACGGCAAGCCGCTGGAAATTCGTGTGGTGCGGCCCGAAGGCGCCAAGGGTGAGCTACCGGTGTTCATGTTCTTCCACGGCGGCGGCTGGGTGCTGGGTGACTACGCCACCCACGAACGCCTGATCCGTGACCTGGTGGTGGGCTCCGGTGCTGCGGCGGTCTACGTCGACTACGCGCCATCGCCGGAAGCCAGGTTCCCCACCGCGATCAACCAGGCCTACGCCGCCACCCGCTGGGTCGCCGAGCACGGCAAGGAGATCGGCGTGGACAGCAGCCGCCTGGCGGTAGCCGGCAACAGCGTCGGCGGCAACATGGCCGCGGTGGTGGCGATCAAGGCCAAGGAGGCCGGCACCCCGAAGCTGCGCTTCCAGGCCCTGCTGTGGCCGGTGACCGACGCCAACTTCAACAATGCGTCCTATAACCAGTTCGCCGAAGGCCACTTCCTGACCCGCAACATGATGCAGTGGTTCTGGAACAACTACACCACCGACCCACGCCAGCGCGACGACATCCACGCCTCGCCGCTGCGCGCCAGCCTCGAACAGTTGAAAGGCCTGCCGCCGGCCCTGGTGCAGACCGCCGAGATGGACGTGCTGCGCGACGAAGGCGAAGCCTATGCCCGCAAGCTGGACGCCGCCGGGGTACCGGTGACCGCCGTGCGCTACAACGGCCTGATCCATGACTACGGCCTGCTCAATGTGCTCAGCACCGTGCCCAGTGTGCGCAGTGCGATGGACCAGGCGGCACAGGCCTTGAAAACCCATCTGCAATAAGTGGTCGATCGCCATCGCGGGGCAAGCCCGCTCCCACGCAAGGTGTAAAACCTTCGTGGGGGCGGGCTTGTCCCGCGATTGAATAAGCAAAGGTCCCACTTTCAGAACGCTGCTTCCTGTAACCCCGGTATTGTCCTGTTTCCCCTCTCACCCGAAAATGCCCGCCTCTTTCATCGATGGCATAAGCTGTTGCATCAAACGCTGCCGCACGCAGTTCAAGGAGTCCGAGCAATGCCACACGAAGGCAGCCTTCTACAAACCGCCGTCATCTTCCTCCTCGCCGCCGTGGTCGCCGTGCCCCTGGCCAAGCGCCTGCAACTGGGCGCCGTGCTCGGCTACCTGCTGGCCGGCGTGGCCATCGGCCCGCAGGCCCTGGGGCTGATCCGCGACACCGAGAGCGTCGCGCACATCTCCGAACTGGGCGTTGTCCTGCTGCTGTTCATCATCGGCCTGGAGCTGTCGCCCCGGCGCCTGTGGCTGATGCGCAAGTCGGTGTTCGGCGTCGGCACCGCGCAGGTGGTCCTGACCGGCGCGACGCTCGGCGCCATCGCCCTGTTCGGCTTCAGCCAAAGCCTGCCGGCGGCCATCGTGCTCGGCCTGGGCCTGGCGCTGTCCTCCACCGCCCTGGGCCTGCAGAGCCTGGCCGAGAGCAAGCAGCTCAACGCGCCCCACGGCCGCCTGGCCTTCGCCATCCTGCTGTTCCAGGACATCGCCGCCATCCCATTGATCGCCCTGGTGCCGCTGTTGGCCGCGAGCGGCCCGGACACCAGCCACGGCGACAGCTTCGAACATGGCCTGAAAGTATTCGCCAGCATCGCCATCGTTATCGTCGGCGGCCGCTACCTTTTGCGCCCGCTGTTTCGCACCGTTGCCCGCACCGGCCTGCCGGAGGTGTCCACCGCCACTGCGCTGCTGGTGGTGATCGGCACCGCCTGGCTGATGGAGGAAGCCGGTATTTCCATGGCTCTGGGCGCCTTCCTCGCCGGCCTGTTGCTGGCCGACTCCGAGTACCGCCACGAGCTGGAAGCGCAGATCGAACCGTTCAAGGGCCTGCTGCTGGGGCTGTTCTTCATCAGTGTCGGCATGGGCGCCAACCTGCGTCTGCTGCTGGAAATGCCGCTGGTGCTGCTGGGCATGACCGTGCTGTTGATCGCGGTGAAACTGCTGCTGCTGATCGGCGTCGGCCGCCTCGCCGGGGGCCTCAACAGCGCCAGCGCCCTGCGCCTGGGCATGGTGCTGGCGGCCGGTGGCGAATTTGCCTTCGTGGTGTTCAAGCTGGGCAAGGACCAGGGCCTGTTCGACACCCTGACCTACGACCTGCTGCTGATGACCATCACCCTGTCGATGGCCCTCACCCCGCTGCTGATGATTGGCTGCGCCCGCGCCCTCAAGCGTCCGCAACCCGCCCGGGAAGTGCCCGAGCAGTACACGCAGATCGACGCCGGCACGCCACGGGTGGTGATCGTCGGCATGGGCCGCATGGGCCAGATCGTCGCGCGCATCCTGCGGGCGCAGAAGATCCCCTTCGTCGCCCTGGAAACCTCGGTGGACACCATCGAGATGACGCGCATGTTCGAGCAGGTGCCGGTGTTCTACGGCGATCCGTCGCGCACCGAGGTGCTGCATGCGGCCAAGGTCGCCGAAGCCGAGTACGTGATCATCACCATCGACGACCCCGAGGCCGCCACCCGCACGGCCGAGCGGGTCAAGCGCCTGTACCCGCACCTGAAGGTCATCGCCCGGGCGCGCAACCGCCAGCATGTGCACAAGCTGGTGGACGTGGGCGCCGAGCCGATTCGCGAGACCTACCATTCCAGCCTGGAGATGAGCCGGCGCGCGCTGGTCGGGCTGGGGCTGACGGAAGCGCAGGCGGCGGATCGCATCGCCCGCTTCACCGAGCATGACGAGCAGGTGCTGGAGGCCCAGGGGCATGTGCGCGACGACCGGGCCAAGGTGATGCAGACGGCCAAGGAGGCGCGGGTGGAGCTGGAGCGGTTGTTTGCGTCGGATGAGGATTGACGCTCAGGCGAACGCGAGCCGCTCGATGGGTGGATGCTCGCGGTGCGCGGCCTGCCACAGGTCGTAGGCCGCCTGCTCGGCCAGATACTGCCGGGCACTGCCAAGACCGGCCAGTTCGAGGCGATAGGCCAGATCGGCTGAAATGGCTGCATGGCCGTTGAGCACTGTGGATAACTGACCACGTGAATAGCCAAGGTGGCGGGCCAGGGAAGAGACGTTCATGCCGATGGCGGGCAGGACATCTTCGCGCAGGGCTTCGCCGGGGTGGGTTGGGTTGTGCATAGTTGTCACTTCGTCTTGAAATCTTGGGGCTGCTACGCAGCCCTTTCGCGACACAAGGCCGCTCCCACAGCGATCGCGCCAGATTGAGGGGCCTGAGCAAGATAGTCACTCCCACAGGAGATCGCTATCCCTGTGGGAGCGGCCTTGTGTCGCGAAAGGGCCGCAAAGCGGCCCCCCGTTCAAACAGCAGATCGAGGTCTCACCCTACGCTGATGATCCAGCCACCAACGGGGTTCCTACGCCAGTTCTCGCCACTGGATAGCAACTGGTTTCGCGCTCGCCTGAAACCATACAACAGCGGCAGTGCAGATCAACCGAGAAGCTTCCGACAAGCTCGAAGGAACGTGTTCAAAAAACGCTCGAATCTGCTGAGCTCAGCCATGTCCTACGTGATCTGAAAACCTTTCCTACTGGGCAGCCTGCAGCCCAAGAAATACCCTACAAAGTCTGTCGATACCCTTCTGATTGTCCGGGGAAATCATGCCCTCTAGGCTGACCGGGTCGCTGTCGGTTCAGCGATCGGGCGTGGAAACCCGGCTGGTTGGTTATCGGATTATCTGTCGTAACGGCAGCTGTACGCGGGAGGCCGTAAGGCCTGCCGGGGTTCTCCGATAACCTGGTTTTCCACCCCGTGTACAGCCGCCACCCTTCGCGTGGAAACGGACGGTGCCGGTCAATTTCTATCGGAGTTTGACCATGAAGAAAATCGTCCCCGACCCACCCCTCCCCGACA
>NZ_QJRP01000029.1 GCF_003205295.1 Pseudomonas mosselii | reverse complement strand
GGCGGGGGGCATTCGGCATGGGAGATCTCTTGGTTGGGGCCTCTGGCCTCTTCGCGGGTAAACCCGCTCCCACAGGTACAGTGTTAGCCTGTGGGAGCGGGTTTACCCGCGAAGAGGCCCTGACAGGCTGGGGGCAGCCTGCGCCGGGAAAAGTGTTTATCATAGGCATCTCTTTGCCTGGCTTGCACCCACACCATGACCGAACACGACTATACCCTCGCCTGGGGCCTCTACGCCGTTGCCGCCCTGGGCTGCCTGCTGGTGGGCTTCAAGCTGACCGGCTGGATGTGGCGCTGGCTGCGCGAGCCGCTGCGGGTGATCATCGCCGTATTGCTGTTCTCGCCGACCATCGTCGACCCGGTCAAGGAAAGCTTCGCCCCGGCCATCGCCATCACCGCGCTGGACGTCGCCTTCAAGGTCGGCAACAACGCCTGGCGCGCCGCCTCCGACCTGGCCATGTACGGCATGCTCGCCTTTGCCCTGTACATCGCCTTCGTGCTGATCCGCTGGCCGCTGGAAAAGCGTGCCCGCGAGCGCCGCGCCCAGCGTGAGGCCGCCGCCCAGCGCCAGGCCAAGGAAGAACAGGAGGTCGTGGCCGAAGCGTCCCTGGCCGCCAACCGTCAAGACCGCTACCGCGACGATCCGCCCCCCGCTCCCGTGCGCCGCTCCGGCCCCGGGCAGGGTCGCGTCGAACCTCGTCTGTAAACCAGGAGCCGCAACATGTGCGAACTGCTGGGCATGAGCGCCAATGTCCCCACCGATATCGTCTTCAGCTTCACCGGCCTGATGCAGCGCGGCGGGCGCACCGGCCCGCACCGCGATGGCTGGGGCATCGGTTTCTACGAAGGGCGCGGCCTGCGCCTGTTCCAGGACCCGGCGGCGAGCAGCGAGTCGGAAGTGGCCAACCTGGTGCAGCGTTACCCGATCAAGAGCGAAGTGGTCATCGGCCATATCCGCCAGGCCAACGTTGGCAAGGTCTGTCTGTCCAACACCCACCCGTTCGTGCGCGAGCTGTGGGGGCGCAACTGGTGCTTCGCGCACAACGGCCAGCTGGGCGATTTCACCGGCCAGCGCACGTTCTACCGGCCGATCGGCGACACCGACAGCGAAGCGGCCTTCTGCGACCTGCTCAACCGCGTGCGCGAAGCCTTCCCCGAGCCGGTCGAGGTCGAGCAGTTGCTGCCGGTGCTGGTCGAAGCCTGTGCCGGTTACCGTGGCCAGGGCGTGTTCAACTGCCTGCTCAGCGACGGCGACTGGCTGTTCTGCTTCTGCTCGACCAAACTGGTGCACATCACCCGCCGCGCACCGTTCGGCGCGGCGCGGTTGAAGGATGTCGACCTGATCGTCGACTTCCACACGCAAACCACCCCCAACGACGTGGTCACGGTGATCGCCACCGAGCCGCTGACCGAGAACGAGACCTGGAACCGCTATGAGCCGGGTCAGTGGGGGCTGTGGCGGCATGGCGAGTGCATTGCCCACGGCCAGAGTTAAGGACGCTGCATGTTCAGAAGTTACCTGCGTTTGCTGTTGTTCACCTTCGGCCTACTGGCCGGTCTCCAGGTGCCGGGGCTGGTCAAGGACTACAGCCAGCGCGTCGAGGCGCACCTGCTCGAATCGCGCCAGGCGCTCGACGGCTTCCGCCAGACCGCGCAGCGCTTCTTCAACGGTGACCTGCAGGCGCTGGTGCGCCATTACCGGGGCAGCGACGATCCGGTGTTCAACAGCGATGCCAACAGCATCGAGAGCCTGTTGATTCGCAACCAGTTGCTCGAGCATGAATGGCAGGCCCTGCAAGGCTCGTGGGTGAGCCGCACCTGGCATGTGCTGGTGCAGCCGGAGCCGGCGCTGCGTGAGGAGACGCTCAAGGGCTACAGCTATCAGATCCTGCTGGTGCCGGAGGCGATCGGCTGGGGGATCGGCAGCGGGTTCGTGCTGGCGTTTGTGGTCGAGAGCCTGTTGCTGGTGATTGGCTGGGTGATTCTTGGCGGGCGGCGCAAGGTGGTGAAGGAAAGCTGGCGCTAGGCTCTGTACGAAATGTATCTGCACTCGCCCATACTGCGTTGAAACGGGGCTCGGAATGCTCATGTACTCCAGTACACTCCGCTTCCTCCCCCCGTTTCGCCTTGTCTGGCCTTCGCGCAGACACATTTCGTACAGACCCTAGTTTAGGCCGGCCCTGCGGCAGCGTTGCTCAGACCAACACGATCCGCTGCCCGCCCACATCCCGCGCATAGCGCTCAAGCACTTGCCGACACACGCCCACCACCTCGTCCACCAGCGCCACACCGGTCTGCCAGGCCACCACCAGCTCCAGGCTCGGCGGTGGCTGCAAGCCTTCCAGCAGCACCAGCTCACCGCGGCTCAGTTCGCCATCCACCAGCGCCGGCGGCAGTGCGCCGATGCCGAAACCGTCGCGCAGCAGGCGGGTGATGGCCGCCACCGAGTTCACGCAGTTCAGGCGCGGCGCCTCGGCTCCGGCGGCCTGCAGCAGGCCGAGCACTTCCTGGTGCGGCCGCGAGTTCTTCGAGAAGGTGACGATGCGCTCGCGGGCCAGCTCCGCCAGCGAGGCGTAGGTGCGATGGTGCGGGGAGCCGGCGGCGACGATCCAGCCCATCGGGTAGCGCGCCAGGTCATGGCTGCGGATCGACTGCTCGCGCAGCAGGTCGGTCTGCAGGATCACGTCGAGAAACCCCTTCTGCAACTGCTCGCGCAGGTTCAGCGCGGTATCGGCCACCAGCTCGATCTCCACCTGCGGGTAGCGCTCACCCAGCTCAGCCACCAGCGCGCTCATCCAGGTGTGGATGACCGTGTCCATCACCCCCAGGCGGATGCGTCCGGTCTTGGCCCGGTCGCTGTCCAGCGACTGCTTCATGGCCTTGGCGGTGTCGAGCATGCGCTCGGCGTATTCCAGCACCTTGGCGCCCTCGGGCGTCAGGCTGACCCCGCGGGAGTCGCGCAACAGCAGTTTAACGCCCAGGTCGGCCTCCAGCGCGGCGATGCGGCTGGACACCGAGGCCTGGGTGGTGAACAGCTTCTCGGCGGTGAGGCGAAAGCTCCTGAGCCGGGCGACCCAGACGAAGGTTTCGAGGAAACGAAGGTTCATGATCAGTTTTTCTTGTTCCAGACCGGCGGTTTTTCTCGTTGGACGCAGGCGGCGCGGCCTCTGAACATGAAGCCCAGGCCGCGACGCCCGACGTCGCCCATAGAACAATACCAACAAGCCGAGGCAACCATGAACCCGACCGGCGTACAGCAGCAGGCCCCCGCCCGAACCTCGAGCGGCCCCTTCGCCTGGTACCGCGACATCGACTCCCAGCAACGACGCACCTTCTGGAGCTGCAAGATCGGCTACGGCCTGGACGGCATGGACACCCAGATGCTCAGCTTCGTCATCCCCACCCTGATCATGCTGTGGGGCATCAGCACCGCCGAGGCCGGGTTGATCCACACCAGCACGTTGATCGCCTCGGCCCTGGGCGGCTGGATCGCCGGCATCCTCTCCGACCGCATCGGGCGAGTGCGCACCCTGCAGCTGACGGTGCTGTGGTTCGCCTTCTTCACCTTCCTCTGCGGCTTCGCCCAGAGTTACGAGCAACTGCTGATCGCCCGAACCCTGATGGGCTTTGGTTTTGGCGGCGAATGGACCGCCGGCGCGGTGCTGATCGGCGAGGTGATCCGTGCCCAGGACCGCGGCAAGGCGGTGGGCATGGTGCAGTCGGGTTGGGCCATCGGCTGGGGCCTGACGGCGATCCTTTATGCCCTGCTGTTCTCCTGGCTGCCGGCCGAGCAGGCCTGGCGCGCGCTGTTCCTGGTGGGCCTGCTGCCGGCGATCTTCGTGATCTTCGTCCGGCGCCTGGTCAAGGACCCGGAGATCTACCGCCAGGCCAAGGCCGTGGAACAGGCCGAGGCGCCTGCGCAGTTCTACGAGATCTTCGCCCCCGGCATGCTCTGGACCACGATCCGCGCTTCCTTGCTGACCACCGGTGCCCTGGGCGGCTACTACGCCATCACCTCGTGGCTGCCGACCTTCCTCAAGAACGAGCGCGGTCTGAGCGTGCTGGGCACCGGCGGCTACCTGGCGATGGTCATCGTCGGCTCCTACATCGGCTACGTGGTCAGCGCCTACCTGTGCGACCTGCTGGGGCGCAGGAAGAACTTCATCCTGTTCGCCGTGGGCTCGTTCGTCATCGTCCTGCTCTACACGCAGATGCCGGTCAGCGACGGCGTGATGCTGTGGCTGGGCTTCCCGCTGGGCTTCTTCGCCTCGGGCATCTTCAGTGGCATGGGCTCGTTCCTCACCGAACTGTTCCCGACCCGGATCCGTGGGTCGGGGCAGGGCTTCTGCTACAACATCGGCAAGGTGGTCGCGGCCATGTTCCCGCTGCTGATCGGCCTGCTCGGCGAGAAAGTGCCTCTGGGCCTGGGGATTGGCGCCTTTGCCGCAGTGTCCTACGGTGTGGTGATCGTGGCGGCCCTCAGCCTGCCGGAAACCCGCGGCAAAGCGCTCCAGGCGCGCTAAGGTAGGCACCATGAACATTGATACGGAGGTCCGCCAGGTGAAACGCCTGCTACTCAATTGCGACATGGGCGAGAGCTTCGGCAACTGGCGCATGGGCCAGGACGCCAAGGTCATGCCGTTCATCGACTGCGCTAACATCGCCTGCGGCTACCATGCCGGCGACCCGGGCACCATGCGTCGCACCGTGGCCCTGGCCCTGGAACACCGGGTGGCCATTGGCGCGCACCCGGCCTACCCGGACCTGATGGGCTTCGGCCGTCGTTCCATGGCCTGCAGCAGCGACGAGATCCGCGACCTGCTGCACTACCAGATCGGCGCCCTGGACGGCATCTGCAAGGTGCTTGGCGCGCGGGTGGCCTACGTCAAGCCCCATGGAGCGCTGTACAACGACATGATGGCCAACCCGGACATCCTGCGCACCGTGCTCGAAGCGGTGGCGGCGTTCGACAGCGGCCTGCCGCTGATGCTCATGGCCACCGCCGACGACAGCGCCGCCCAAGCCCTGGGCGATGAAGTCGGCGTGCCGCTGTGGTTCGAGGCTTTCGCCGACCGTGGCTACACCGCCAGCGGGCACCTGATGTCGCGGCGCCTGCCGAACGCTGTGCACCACGATCCGGCGCTGGTGGTCGAACAGGCCCTGCGCCTGGCCAAGGGCGAGGCCCTGGTGGCAGACGACGGCAGCGACGTGCGCTTGAACGCCAGCACCCTGTGCGTCCATGGCGACAACGATGGTTCGGTGGCCGCCGTGCGCCAGATCCGCCAGGCCCTGGATGCATTGGAGCAAGCATGACGCCACGTATCGAAGTGGTGGCCATCGACAGCCTGATGGTGCGGCTGTTCGATGCCATCGATGAAGGCAACATGCCGTGGATCCTCGCCGCCAGCCAGCGCTTGCAGGATGCTTTTGGCCAGCAGTTGATCGACCTGGTGCCGTCCTACACCACGCTGATGGTGCAGTTCGACCTGGCGCCGGGCGAGGCGCGCCAGCGTATCCAGCACGCGCTGGAGGGCTTGCGGCCGGATGCCGGTCAGGCCGGGCGTCGGCACGAGATCCCGGTGTGGTACCACGCCAGCGTCGGCCCCGAGCTGCCGGTGCTGGCCGCGCGCGGCGGGATGAGCGAGGCCGAGGTGATCCGCCTGCATTGTGCTCGCGACTACCCGGTGTTCGCCCTGGGGTTCGCGCCGGGCTTCGGCTTCATGGGCCTGGTCGACGAACGCCTGGCCACGCCGCGCCTGAGCACCCCGCGCAAGCGCGTGGCAGCGGGCAGCGTCGGCATCGCCGAACGCCAGACTGCCGCCTATCCGGCCGTATCGCCGGGCGGCTGGAACCTGATCGGTCGCACGCCGGTGCGCCTGTTCGACCGCGAGCGCGAGGGCTACAGCCTGCTGCAGCCTGGCGATCGGGTGCGCTTCGTGGCCGTCGAACGGGCCGAATTCATCAACCTGGGCGGTGACGACAGCCCGCTGGAGGCCCAGGCATGAGCCAGTTGAGAGTCGAGGCCAGCACCGCGCTGTGCCTGTTGCAGGATGCCGGGCGTTTCGGTGTGCGGCACCTGGGCGTGACCCAGGGCGGCGCGCTGGACTGGGTGGCGATGCGCTGGGCCAACTGGCTGCTGGGCAATACCCTGGACAGCGCCGTGGTGGAGATTGCGCTTGGCGGCTTCAGCGTGGTTGCCGAGCAGGACTGCGTGCTGGCGCTGGCCGGGGCCGACCTGGATGCGCAGGTCGACGGGCAGGCTGTTGCGCCCTGGACCCGCTTCAACCTGGGCAAGGGCCAGCGCCTGGCGCTGCGTCAGCCTCGTCAGGGGGTACGTGCTTACCTGGCGGTGCCGGGCGGGTTTGTGGGCGAGCCGGTGCTGGGGAGTTGTTCTACCGTGGTACGGGAAGAACTGGGTGGTCTAGACGGCCAGGGCCGGGCGTTGGTGAAGGGCGAGGTGCTGCACGCTGCCGGGGCAGTCGTGGGGCAAGTCCGCTCCCACGTGCCTGAAGCGCTGCGACCGGTGTATGCCGAGAAGCCGGTATTGGACCTGGTGATGGGCGCGCAGATCGGTGATTTTGGCGGCACCAGTCTGTTCGAGGCGTTCAACCGTGACTGGACGCTGGACAGCCGGGCTGATCGCATGGGTATTCGCCTGCTTGGGCCACAGCTGGTCTACCAGGGCGCGCCGATGATCTCCGAGGGGATCCCGCTCGGCGCCGTGCAGGTGCCGCCGGACGGGCAGCCGATCGTGCTGCTCAATGATCGGCAGACGATCGGTGGGTATCCACGACTGGGGGCGTTGACGCCGTTGGCGCTGGCGCAGTTGGCACAGTGCATGCCGGGGTCTGCGGTGCGGTTTCGGGCGGTGGTGCAGGACGAGGCTTGGCGGGAGCAGCAGCTATACCTGCTCCGTTGGCGGTGAAGCTGCTGGCCCTTTCGCGGGTAAACCCGCTCCCACAGGTCCGATACAGCCCCCGAGAGTGGCGCTGTACCTGTGGGAGCGGGTTTACCCGCGAATAGGCCAGAACAGGCAACATCACTTGGACAGGTAACGCATCCCGTCTTCCAACCCCTGCAAGGTCAGCGGAAACATCCTGTCCTCGATCAGGTCCCGCACCAGATGGGTCGAAGCGGTGTAGTCCCAGGCCTGTTTGGGATACGGGTTGATCCAGATGATCTTCCTGAACTTCTCCATGAAGCGCTGCATCCACACATACCCGGCTTCTTCGTTCCAGTGTTCGACGCTGCCGCCCGGCTGGGTAATCTCGTAGGGCGCCATGGCCGCGTCGCCGACAAACACCACCTTGTAGTCATCGCCGTACTTGTGCAGCAGGTCGAAGGTGGAGAAGCGCTCGGAAGTCCGGCGCAGGTTGTTTTTCCACACCGACTCGTAGATGAAGTTGTGGAAGTAGTAATACTCCAGGTGCTTGAACTCGGTCTTGCAGGCCGAGAACAGTTCCTCGCACACCTTCACATGCGCGTCCATCGAACCGCCGATGTCGAACAGCAGCAGCAGCTTGACCGTGTTGCGCCGCTCGGGGCGCATCTGGATGTTCAAGAGGCCTGCGTCACGGGCGGTGTGGTCGATGGTGCCGTCGATGTCCAGCTCTTCGGCGGCGCCTTCGCGGGCGAACTTGCGCAGGCGGCGCAAGGCCAGCTTGATGTTGCGCGTGCCCAGCTCGACCTGGTCGTCGAGGTTCTTGTACTCGCGCTGGTCCCACACCTTCACCGCCTTGCCCTGGCGCTTGCCGGCCTCGCCGACGCGGATGCCCTCGGGGTTGAAGCCGCCGGAGCCGAACGGGCTGGTGCCGCCGGTGCCGATCCACTTGTTGCCGCCGGCGTGGCGTTCCTTCTGCTCCTCGAGGCGCTTCTTGAACTCCTCGATCAGCTTGTCCAGGCCGCCCAGGGACTGGATCTGCGCCCGTTCCTCGTCGGTCAGCGAGCGCTCGAACTCCTTGCGCAGCCACTCGTCGGGGATCAACGCCTCGATATGCCGGTCGAGGTTTTCCAGGCCCTTGAAGTAGGCGGCAAAGGCACGGTCGAACTTGTCGAAGTGCCGTTCGTCCTTCACCAGGATGGCGCGGGCCAGGTAGTAGAAGGCGTCCATGTCGGCGAACACCACACCTTTTTGCAAGGCATGGTGCAGGTCGAGCAACTCGCGCACCGACACCGGCACCTTGGCCGCGCGCATTTCATTGAACAGGTTGAGCAACATGGCCCGGCTCCCGTCAGCGGTTGCCGCGCCGGCTCATGAAGGCCAGGCGCTCGAGCAGCGTCACGTCCTGTTCGTTCTTCACCAGAGCCCCGGCCAGCGGCGGGATGGCCTTGGTCGGATCGCGCTCGCGCAGCACCGCCTCGCCGATGTTGTCGGCCATCAGCAGCTTGAGCCAGTCGACCAGCTCGGAGGTGGAGGGCTTTTTCTTCAGGCCCGGCACCTTGCGCACGTCGAAGAACACGTCCAGCGCCTCGCTGACCAGCGACTGGCTGATGTTGGGGTAGTGCACGTCGACGATCTGCTGCAGGGTGGTGCGGTCGGGGAAGGCGATGTAGTGGAAGAAGCAGCGGCGCAGGAAGGCGTCGGGCAGTTCCTTCTCGTTGTTGGAGGTGATGATGATGATCGGGCGCTGCTTGGCCTTGATGGTCTCGTCGATCTCGTAGACGTAGAACTCCATCTTGTCGAGTTCCTGCAACAGGTCGTTGGGGAACTCGATGTCGGCCTTGTCGATTTCGTCGATCAGCAGGATCACCCGCTCGTCGGCCTCGAAGGCCTCCCACAGCTTGCCCTTCTTCAGGTAGTTGCGCACGTCGTGGACCTTGTCCACGCCCAGCTGCGAGTCGCGCAGGCGGCTGACCGCGTCGTACTCGTACAGACCCTGGTGGGCCTTGGTGGTGGACTTGATGTGCCAGGTGATCAGGCGGGCGCCGAAGGAGGCCGCGAGCTGCTCGGCGAGCATGGTCTTGCCGGTGCCCGGCTCGCCCTTGACCAGCAGCGGGCGCTCCAGGGTGATGGCCGCGTTGACCGCCAGCTTCAGGTCGTCTGTGGCGACGTAGTCGCGGGTGCCTTCGAACTTCATGAACCGATCCTCTGGGGTGGCTGGGCTCGCCTTGTCGCGGGGCAGCCAACGCATGTTTATTGATGTGTCAGCGACTATAACCCCGCACCCGCCGCCTGCAAACGCAGACCGGGTATTCAGTCCCTGAATGGTCCGTCACTGCTGGTTCAGTCGGATTTGGGCGCAGGCTGTTCGTAACGTGCGTTGAACGCCTGGATGAACCCGTTGCGCAGGATCTGCAGGAACGCTTCGAACGCGCTGATATCCTGCTGGTGCACGCTGCCGCTGAGTTCCACACGGGTGGCGAACTGGTTCTTCGGCTGGTTCTTGAGCACGGTCTCGGTGGCGCCCACCACCGCCTCCCAGATCGAGCGCAGGAACCCTTTGTCCTGGTCTTGCACATCCTGTTGCCAGTTGAACACGTCCACATCGCGCAGCAGCGGCTTGATGTAGCCATTCAGTCGGCCGTTCGCGGCTTCGGCCTCGATCACCACGTCGCCGTGTCCGGCATTGAAGTCGAACTTGCCGTAGGCGCTGGCAAAGTCGTTGAGTCGGCGCAGTTCGATGCCCTTGGCGCGCAGGCGAAACTGAAAGTCGTCAAAGTCGCTGAACGGATCGAAGGTGGCCTTGCTCTGGACCTTGGCATCGCCCGGCAGCAACGCCGTCCCTTCGAAGCTGGCGTCTCGCCGGCCCTTTTCATCGCGTACGTTGGTCAGGTTGCGAATGCTGGCGTCCAGGCGTGTGGCCTTGAGGTCGACCGGCGGTTTGGAGTTGAAATTGCGAAAGCTCAGAGTGCCCTGTTCGATGCGCAGGTCGTTGAGGGTGATGGGTAGCAGTTTCTCCAGTTGCTGGCGCCAGTCGGTACCCTGGCCGGTTTGCGAGGTCTGCTTGTTGCCGCCATCGACGAAGTTCAGTTGGGGGCGCAGGAAAGTCACCTCGGCGACCACGGCATGGTCGTACCATAGCGCATGCCAGCTCACCGACAGGTCGATCAAAGGTGCGTCGAGCAGCGGTACCGGTACCTTGCCGCTGACCTTGACGATCTTCAGGCCATTGATTTGATAAGCGCCGCGCCACCAGGCCAGGTCGACGTCGGTGACCTGGCCACGGTAGTCGCCCATGTCGGCCAGCTTGTCGTTCAGGTAATCGCGAACCAGGTAGGGCAGGGCCAGGTGCAGGGCCACAAGCAACGCAGCCAGGCTGGCAAGGCCGACCAATGGCCAGCGATAACGTGCTTTCATCGTGGTTCTCCACACCGGCTTTTGCGGTTGACCGCAGGGCGCTTCGCCGAGTTCGAACGGGCTTTACGCTCCTGCATTGCGGGCTTACCCTCATGGTTTTCCCTGCTCTTTCATGTTCAAGGACACCTGCCATGAGCCGTATCTACGCCGACAACGCCCACTCCATCGGCAACACGCCGCTGGTGCAGATCAACCGCATTGCCCCGCGCGGGGTGACCATCCTGGCCAAGATCGAAGGGCGCAACCCGGGTTACTCGGTGAAGTGCCGGATCGGTGCCAACATGGTCTGGGACGCGGAGAGCAGCGGCAAGCTGAAGCCGGGCATGACCATCGTCGAGCCGACCTCGGGCAACACCGGCATCGGCCTGGCGTTCGTCGCCGCCGCCCGCGGCTACAAGCTGGTCCTGACCATGCCGGCGTCCATGAGCCTGGAGCGGCGCAAGGTGCTCAAGGCCCTGGGGGCCGAGCTAGTGCTCACCGAGCCGGCCAAGGGCATGAAGGGCGCCATCGAGAAGGCCAACGAAATCGTCGCCTCCGATCCGGCCCAGTACTTCCAGCCTGGCCAGTTCGACAATCCGGCCAACCCGGCCATCCACGAGAAGACCACCGGCCCCGAGATCTGGAACGACACCGATGGCGCGGTGGATGTACTGGTGGCGGGCGTCGGCACCGGCGGCACCATCACCGGCGTGTCGCGCTACATCAAGCACACCCAGGGCAAGTCGATCCTCTCGGTGGCGGTGGAGCCGGTGAGCTCGCCGCTGATCAGCCAGACCCTGGCCGGCGAGGAGCTCAAGCCCAGCCCGCACAAGATCCAGGGTATCGGCGCGGGCTTCGTGCCGAAGAACCTCGACCTGTCGATTGTCGACCAGGTCGAGACGGTGACCGATGACGAGTCCAAGGCCATGGCCATCCGCCTGATGCAGGAGGAGGGCATCCTCTGTGGCATCTCCTGTGGCGCGGCAATGGCGGCGGCGGTGCGCCTGGCCGAGAAACCCGAGATGCAGGGCAAGACCATCGTGGTGATCCTGCCGGACTCCGGGGAGCGCTACCTGTCGAGCATGTTGTTCAGCGACATGTTCAGCGAGCAGGAGAACCAGCAGTAACCTTCAGGGCCTGCAGTGCAGTCCATCGTGACACAAGAGCTCGTGCATTCCTGTGGGAGCGGCCTTGTGTCGCGAAAGGGGCGCGCAGCGCCCCCAGGAATTGCGCCCCACCGCTGATCCGGCGCAATGTCGGTCCTTTTCGTTTATTGCACAATCCTTAACACTGCGATCCGGCACCGGTTGTTTTTACCCGGCCCGGATGGGTTTATGATGTCCGGCTATCTGGGGATGGCCTGATTTCCCCTCCAAGGAGTGTTGCATGACCTTTTCCTTCGTCGCCAAGGCAGGTGTCCTGCTGGTGTTTTTCGGCAGCGTGCTGTTCGTGCACCTGCGCGGCAAGGCACGCCTGCCGGTGCTGCGCCAGTTCGTCAACCATTCGGCGCTGTTCGCCCCCTACAACAGCCTGATGTACCTGTTCTCCGGCGTACCTTCCAAGCCGTACCTGGATCGCCAGCGCTTCCCTGAGCTGGACGTGCTCAAGGACAACTGGGAAGTGATCCGCGAAGAGGCCATGCGCCTGTTCGACGAGGGTTACATCCGCGCGGCCGAGAAAGACAACGACGCAGGCTTCGGTTCGTTCTTCAAGAAGGGCTGGAAGCGTTTCTACCTGAAGTGGTACGACAAGCCGCTGCCTTCGGCCGAGGCGCTGTGCCCCAAGACCGTCGAGCTGGTCAGCAGCATCCCCAACGTCAAGGGCGCGATGTTCGCCCTGTTGCCCGGCGGCAGCCACCTGAACCCGCACCGCGACCCGTTCGCCGGCTCCCTGCGCTACCACCTGGGCCTGTCCACCCCGAACTCGGACAACTGCCGTATCTACGTCGACGGCCAGCCCTACGCCTGGCGCGACGGCGAGGACGTGATGTTCGACGAGACCTTCGTGCACTGGGTCAAGAACGAGACCGAGGTCACCCGCGTGATCCTGTTCTGCGACGTCGAGCGCCCGCTCAACAGCCCGCTGATGACCCGCATCAACCGCAAGGTCAGCGCTTTCCTCGGCCGCGCCACCGCGCCGCAGAACACCGATGACGAGCGCGTCGGCGGGATCAACCAGGCCTACGCCTGGAGCAAGCGCTTCAGCAACGTCATCAGCACCCGGGTCAAGCAGTTCAAGCGCGCCAACCCCAAGGCCTACCGCGTGCTGCGGCCGGTGCTGGCGGTGGTCGTCGCCTACGCGCTGTACCGCTGGCTGTTCTGATTCGCCTGGGCAGGCTCGCTCCTCAACGGAGCGGGCTTGCCCCGCGATGATTCCCCCGCTATATTCCGAAACACTCTCTTCCCAGAAGACCTGTTCATGCCAGCCATCCCTTCCACCACCGCTTACGTTCTCGCGCCTGTCGCGGGCGTGGTCGTGCGTGGCAGCCAGCAGCCGGCCATGATCAGTCACTACCCACCACCTGTCAGTGGCGTCGTAGGCGGCGTAGCTCCGCCTCCTTGCGCAGTCGTGGTGCTGGGCTGATCGGCCGCTGGCCGCTCCCCACCGCACTCGCAACCTACTGAACACGGTCGGCTATCCCCGCAAGACGCGATAGGCCCTCCGTACGGCTCATTTGCCCGTATACAGGTGGCAATACATGTCTGTCCTCAACAAAGCATCCGTGGCCTCGGCGGCCACTACCAGCCTGTTCGTCCTGCTGTGGAGCAGCGGGGCGATCGTTTCCAAGCTTGGCCTGGCCCAGGCCAGCCCCTTCGCCTTCCTGCTGCTGCGCTCGGCCCTGGCGCTTTTCGGTCTGTTGTTGATCGGACCGTTGCTTGGCTTGCGCTGGCCACGTACCCGGGGCGGCATCGTTCGCGCCCTGGGGACCGGCTGCGTGCTGCTGGGCGCCTACCAGATCTTCTACCTGCTGGCGCTCGATACCCATGTCACCCCCGGCGTCATGGCCACGGTCATGGGCGTGCAACCGATCCTTACCGTGGTGCTGATGGAGCGCCAACGCTCCTGGAGCCGGCTGTTCGGCCTGGGACTGGGCCTTGGCGGCCTGGTGATGGTGGTCTACCAGGGCATCAATCTTGGCGGGGTGTCCCTGGCGGGCATGCTGTTCGCCCTGCTGGCGCTGGCCAGCATGACCTTCGGCTCGATCCTGCAGAAACGCATCACCGACAACCCCATGGGCACCTTGCCGCTGCAGTACCTGGCCGGATTTGCCCTGTGCGCACTGTTCGCGCCGTTCCAGCCGCTGCAGGTCGAGTGGAACGCCAGCTTCTTCGGCGCGCTGCTGTGGATGGGGCTGGTGGTTTCGTTGCTGGCCACACTGCTGCTGTACCGGCTGATCGCCCGGGGCAACCTGGTCAATGTCACCAGCCTGTTCTACCTGGTGCCGGCGGTGACGGCGGTGATGGACTTCGCCATCTTCGGTAACCGCCTGGCGCCGCTCAGCCTGTTGGGAATGGGGTTGATCGTGGTCGGGCTGCTGTTCGTGTTCCGCAAGCCGGCGTTGCGTGCGGCTGAAGCTTGAGATGAACCGGTGGGAGCGGGCTTGCCCCGCGATGCGTTCGGCCAGGTTGTTTCGTTACCTGGCCTGACGCAATCGCGGGGCAAGCCCGCTCCCACGTCACGACCGTGCCGGACGCAGCACCAGCCAGAGCGCCGCGGCGATCAGCAGGCCGCCGTACAGGTGCGCCATCGACAGCGGCTCATCCAGCAGCCACGCGCCCCAGAGCACGCCGAACACCGGGATCAGGAAGGTCACGGTACTGGCCTTGACCGGCCCGATTTCGTTCAGCAAGCGGAAGTACAGGATATAGGCGAACGCCGTGCACAGCAGCCCAAGGCCCAGCAGCGACAGCCACACCTGCCAGCCGCCCCAGCTGGCCGGCGGTTGGGTCAGCGCGCTCCAAGCGAACAGCGGGCTCAGCAGCAGGGTGGCGCCGAGCATGCTGCCCAGTGCCGACAGGCGGCTGTCCAGCGTCCCCACCCAGCGCCGCGCCAGGAAACCCGCGAAGCCGTAGCAGGTGGTCGCCGCCAGGCACGCCAGGGCGCCTTGCACCAGGGCCATGTCGAGCGCCACCGGGCCGGCACCGCTGAGGATGCCGACGCCGAACAGGCCGAGGAAGATCCCGCAGAGCTTGGGCAGGGTCATCGCCTCGCGGAAGAACAAGGTGCCGATCAGCACGCCCATCAGTGGCGTGGTGGCGTTGAAGATCGCCGAGTAGCCCGCCGGCAGCACCTGCGCCGCCACGGAATAGAACGTGGCCGGAATGCCGGAGTTGATCATGCCCAGCACCAGGCAGGCGCCCAGCTTGCCCTCGAAATTCCAGCGCACCCGGGCGGCGGCGAGGATGGCGATCAGCCCCAGGCAGGCGATCGACACGCGGAAAAAGGCGGTCGGCACGGTGCCGAGCTCGGGAGCGATGATGCGCATGAACAGGAAGCTGGCACCCCAGACGGCGGCAAGGGTCAACAGACGGGCAAGGGCGATGGGGCTCACGGGGGGTCTCCGGCGGTGGGGCAGGGGCGCGAGTGTACGTCAGTGGGCAAGCGGGATTCTTGTGCTTTCTTGCTGTGTAAGCCTTATCGCGGGGTAAGCCCGCTCCCACGTGTGGAACACTGGCGGCGTGGGAGCGGGCTTGCCCCGCGATAAGGTCCACACTGCCTGCGAGCCGCTTACGGACGACTAAGCTATCTAACTCAACTTGCCATGAGATCCCGCGCATGACCCAACCCTGGCCCGCCGCCGATATCGCCCGGATGATCCTCGATGGCTTCGACGACTACCGCGAGCATTTTCGCCGCATCACCCTCGGTGCCCGCGAGCGTTTCGAGCAGGCGCGCTGGCAGGACATCCAGCGTGCCGCGGCGGCGCGGATCAACCTCTACGAAGAGAAGGTCGCCGAGGTCAACGGCTGGCTGCGCCAAGGCTTCGAGACCTCCCAACTGCTGGACGTCGAGCAGTGGCCATTGGTGAAGAACGCCTACATCCGCCTGATCGACCCGCGGCTGGACGATGAGCTGTCCGAGACCTGGTACAACTCGCTGTTCTGCAGCCTGTTCAGCCATGACCAGATCAGCGACGGCTGCATGTTCATCCACACCACTCGCCCGTCCATGCGCGGCCACGAGCGCGCGGCGCAGACCCGCACCTATGCGCTGGACGGCGGGCTGAAGGGACTGTTGCGGGCGATCTTCGCCGATTACCGCTTCGATGTGCCCTACGGGGACCTGGAGGGCGACCTGTCGCGGCTCCAGGACCAGCTGCGTGAAAGCCTGCCCGATTGGGTGTGCAAGGACCCGGCGCTGGCGGTGGAGCTGTTCACCCCGGTGCTCTACCGCAACAAAGGCGCCTACCTGGTCGGACGCCTGTACACCCCGGACGAGCAGTGGCCGTTGGTGATCCCGCTGCTGCACCGCGAAGGCCATGGCATCGAGGCCGATGCGCTGATCACCGACGAGGCGGAGGTGTCGATCATCTTCTCCTTCACCCGTTCGTACTTCATGGTCGATGTGCCGGTGCCGGCGGAGTTCGTCAACTTCCTCAAGCGCATCCTGCCGGGCAAGCACATCGCCGAGCTGTACACCTCGATCGGCTTCTACAAGCACGGCAAGTCGGAGTTCTACCGCGCCCTGATCAATCACCTGGCCAACAGCGACGACCGCTTCATCATGGCGCCGGGGGTGCGCGGGATGGTGATGAGCGTGTTCACCTTGCCGGGCTTCAACACCGTGTTCAAGATCATCAAGGACCGTTTCTCGCCGTCCAAGACCGTGGACCGCGCCACGGTGATCGAGAAGTACCGCCTGGTGAAGAGCGTGGACCGTGTCGGACGCATGGCCGACACCCAGGAGTTCGCCGATTTTCGCTTCCCCCGCGCCAAGTTCGACCCCGACTGTCTCGCCGAACTGCTGGAAGTGGCGCCCTCCACCGTGGCGCTGGAGGGGGACACGGTACTCATTCGTCACTGCTGGACCGAGCGGCGCATGACCCCGCTCAACCTCTACCTCGAGCAGGCCAGCGAAGCCCAGGTACTGGAGGCGCTTGAGGACTACGGGCTGGCGATCAAGCAGTTGGCCGCTGCCAACATCTTCCCCGGCGACATGCTGCTGAAGAACTTCGGCGTCACCCGCCATGGCCGGGTGGTGTTCTATGACTACGACGAGATCAGCTTCCTCACCGAGGTCAACTTCCGCCATATCCCGCCGCCGCGCTACCCGGAGGACGAGATGTCGGGCGAGCCGTGGTACTCGATCGGGCCGCACGATGTGTTCCCCGAGGAATTTCCGCCGTTCCTGTTCGCCGATATCGGCCAGCGCCGCTTGTTCAGCCGACTGCATGGCGAGTTGTATGACGCCGATTACTGGAAAGGGCTGCAGGAGGCGATCCGGGCGGGGAAGGTGATCGATGTGTTCCCTTATCGGCGCAAGGGGCGCTGACTGGCGCCCAAACACGTCCCCCTGTAGGAGCGGCCTTGTGCCGCGAAAGGGCCGCGTAGCGGCCCCGGCAATTTTGCTGCGAAGCTGAAATCCTGGGGCTGCTTTGCAGCCCTTTCCGGCCGGTCCGACGCCTCGGCAAGGCCGCTCCTACACGGGGAATGCGTATGGCTTGACTTCAACCTCTCAGGCACTTGAGCTCACTGAAATCCGCCCGCACCTTGCCCAGGCGCTGCTGCAGGAACTGTTTCTGTGCAGGGCTGCTCTGCTTCATCAGATCGACCAGCAGGCTGCGTGCCTGCTGTTCACTGTTCTCATAGGCCTGACGGTACTCCGCCGTCCACAGGCTTTCCTTGCGCTGTAGCAGTTGCGCCAGGCGCGGTTCGAAGCCGGGCGTGGCGCGCTGGTCCATTGCCAGCACCAGCTGCTGCTGCCAGTGCGCGCGATTGGCGATCGACTGACGGTTCTGGTCGCCCAGGGCCTGGGACCAGCTCATTACCCGCAAGCGTTGCTGGGCGCTGAGCTCACCCAGCCAGGGTTCCAGACGCTTCTGCATGCGTGCGGCGCGTTGTTCGATCTGTTTGGGCAGCGGGGTTTCGTCGTAGGTTTTGCGGCGCTTGTCGATGTCGGCGCGAAACGCCTGGCGCATCTCGGCGACCTGGGTGTCGCTCATCCCGCGCAGCAGTTCGGTGGCCGATGGGGTGATCGCCGTGGCCACCCGGCCGATGGCCTGGCGGGCTTCGAGGGTGCGTTGCTCCAGGGCCTGGTCGGTGACTGCGTCTTCGGCCACCATCAGCCGCACCCGGTCGAGCCAGTCGAGGTAGCCGGGCAGCTGCGTCTTGCAGTGCCAGGCCAGTTGTTCTCTGAGCCGTTCGTCGAGCAGCTGTTTCTGCTCGCGGTTCATGTCCAGGTAGTCGTCCAGCGACCAGGGCACCAGGCGGTCAAGGTTGCGGTAGGCCAGGTCGATGCGGCTGCAGGCCACGAGGGCCAGGGCGAAGCCGATGACGAGCAGCAGGGCGTGGGTCAGGCGTCGGGGCATGAGCGAATCCTTGCACAGGCTGGCCAGCTGTGGACGCAAGGTGGGCCCGAGGGTTCCGGCGCATGCGCGCTCGGGCGGACGGGCGGGTCAAGTGTTAGAATAGCCGCCTTGTCTTGAGGATCTTCGGAAATGGCTCTGCTTGGGCGTTACAACAGTTTGCAAATCGTGAAACACGTGGAATTCGGCCTGTACCTGGACGGCGGTGCCGACGGCGAGATCCTCCTGCCACGGCGCTACTTCCCCAAGGATGCCGAACTCGAGCTGGACGACTGGCTCAATGTGTTCATCTACCTCGACAGCGAAGACCAGCTGATCGCCACCACCGAGAAGCCGAAGATGCAGGTGGGCGAGTTTGCCAGCCTCAAGGTCAAGGACATCAACGGCGCGGGCATCTTCCTCGACTGGGGCCTGTCCAAGGACCTGCTGATGCCGTACTCGGAAGAATCCCGGCCACTGAAAATCGGCGACTATTGCGTGGTTCACGCCTACCTGGACAAACGCACCCGGCGCATCACCGCCACCGCCAAGCTGGACCGCTACCTGGACCGCACTCCGGTGGACTACCAGGTCGGCCAGCCGGTCGAGCTGCTGGTGGCCGGTGAGACGCCGATGGGCTTCAAGGCGATCATCAACAATCGCCACTGGGGCCTGATCCACAAGAACGAAGTGTTCAAGTTCCTGCGCTCGGGCATGCACGAGAAGGGCTTCATCAAGGAAGTGCGCGCCGACGGCAAGATCGCCCTGAGCCTGCAACCGGTAGGCCAGGCCCTGGCCGACGGCTTGTCCGAGCAGATCATGCAGCGCCTGGAAGCCAATGGCGGCGTGTTGGCGGTGTGCGACAAGAGCGATCCGGCGCTGATCAGCCAGATGTTCAATGTCAGCAAGGGCAACTTCAAGAAAGCCATCGGCGCACTGTTCAAGCAGGGCCGGATCGTCATCCATGACGATCGCATCGAGCGGGCCTGATCAGGCCTGCACGAAGGTGCTGAAGTCCAGCTGCTCGCCACCCGGGCGGCTGTCGCGCAGCAGCGAGTCGCGGTCGGCGCTCAGGGCCAGGCTGATGGTCGAGCGGCGTTTGCCGGCGTTGCGCACTTCCATCTGCTCCTGGTGAGCACGCAGGAAGTTGGTCGGCACCTTCAGGTGCTGCAGTTCATCGGTTTCCGGGGTGTGCAGCAACAGGTTGACCCAGTCGGGCTGGCCTTTGCGCAGCAGCGCCACCGGCACCTCGAACCACCACAGGTTGCGCTTCTTGTCGAGGATGGCGAACAGGGTGTTGTCGCGGTCGAGCACTGGCCGGGTCAGTGCTGCGTTGCGCCGAGCGATGGCGGTGGGTTTGTCGAGTTTCATGCAGGTTCCTGCGGGTTGACGCTAGATTGGCCTGATATTGTGCGGGTGGGCTCATCGCGGGGCAAGTCGCATCGGCGCACCGCTGCTCCCACGGGGAAAGCGCGAAGCCGTTGGGTTGGGTCCAGGCAAACCAATTGAAACTCCTGCCGATGGCCGTGGGTCGATCAGTTGTCGACACGATTTCCCGTGTCTTTTCGGCAAGGAGACATCCCATGAGCGGCACCAAGGACAAAGCGAAAGGCCTGGCCAACGAGGCCGTGGGCAACATCAAGCAGGGCGTCGGCAAGGTGACCGACAACGACAAGCTGCGCGCCGAGGGCAAAGCCCAGGAGTTGAAGGGCGAGGCGCAGCAGGCCGTGGGCAAGGTCAAGGATGCTGTGAAGAAGCCTTGATCGCAGTGGCATTGTCGCGGGGCAGTGCGCTCTCATCCGGTGGGAGCGGGCTTGCCCCGCGATTGCGTTGTGCGTTCGGCAACGCGCCAGCGAACAGCACGCCCGCCGTCTGGTCTATTAGACTTGTTGCATTGCCACCCCGATCAAGCGGCGAAAGGAGACGCTATGATTTTCCCCGACCTGCGCGGCCTGCCCCTGCACCGCGTGCTGGTGCGCACCGTCAAGGAGTTCCTCGACGACGAGATGTCCACCTATGCCTCCGCGCTGGCCTACCAGATGCTGTTCTCGTTGTTCCCGTTCCTGCTGTTCCTGATCGCCCTGATCGGTTTCCTGCACCTGCCGGACTTCTTCTCCTGGCTGCGCCTGCAGTCCGAGCTGGTGCTGCCGCCCCAGGCCCTGGAACAGGTCAACCCGGTGATCGACCAGTTGCAGCAGTCCAAGGGCGGGCTGTTGTCGGTGGGTATCGTGATCGCCCTGTGGACCGCCTCGGCGGGCGTGCGCCTGATGATGAGCGCGATGAACGCCGCCTACGACGTGCCCGAAGGGCGACCGGTGTGGAAGCGTATCCCGCTGTCGATCATCTACACCGTCGGCGTCGCCGGCATGCTCCTGGCGGCCGCCGCGCTGATGGTGCTGGGGCCACAGGTCATGGAATGGATCGCCTCCCAGGTGGGCCTGGAGGAGGCGGTGGTGGTCGTCTGGACCATCCTGCGCTGGCCGGCGATCATCATGCTGATGATGGTGGCGGTGGCGCTGATCTACTATGTAATGCCCGATGTGAAGCAGAAGTTCCGCTTCATTACTCCAGGCTCGGTGCTGGCGGTGGTGGTGTGGATCGTCGCGTCGCTGGGCTTTGCCTACTACGTGAAGACCTTTGCCGACTACAACGCCATGTATGGCAGTATCGGGGCGATCATCGTGCTGCTGCTGTATTTCTACATCTCTGCCGCCGTGCTGCTGCTGGGGGCCGAGATGAACGCGGTGATCGAGCACATGTCCGCCGAGGGCAAGAATCCTGGCGAGAAGGAGTTTGCCCAGGACAATCCGCAACAGACCGTCACCGTGCTCGGCCATGAGCACCCGGTGACACCTGAACCCCAGACCCGCGAGCCGAATACCTGATGATCCGCGACATTCTCAAGATGGGCGACGAACGCCTGCTGCGCATCGCCCCGCCGGTGCCGGAGCACATGCTCGGCAGCCCCGAGCTCAAGCACCTGATCGACGACATGTTCGAAACCATGGCGCATGTTGGTGGGGTCGGCCTGGCCGCGCCGCAGATCGGCATCGACCTGCAACTGGTGATTTTCGGCTTCGAGCGCAGCGAGCGTTACCCGGACGCCGAGCCGGTGCCGCGGACCATCCTGCTCAACCCGGTGATCACGCCGCTGGCCACTGAGGTCGAGGACGGCTGGGAGGGCTGCCTGTCGGTGCCGGGCCTGCGCGGGGTGGTGCCGCGCTACAAGCACATCAGCTATTCGGGCATCGACCCCCAGGGCAACCCGATCAACCGCTTTGCCGATGGCTTTCATGCGCGGGTGGTGCAGCATGAGTGTGATCACTTGATCGGCCGCTTGTACCCCTCACGCATCCAGGACTTCAGCAAGTTCGGCTACACCGACGTGCTGTTCCCCGGGCTCGATGTGGCCGACGACTGATCCCGCACCAGCGCCACCAGGGCCTTGCTGCGCTGGTAACGGGCCAGGCGCGAGGCGAGGGCTTCGGGCAGCGTGGTGGCCGGGGTGAAGGCCAGGCGCTGGTAGAAGGGCGTCAGGTCCGGATGGCAGAACAGCCAGGTCGCGCAGGTGCTGTCGGCCAGCGCGGCCTCTACCAGTTGCGAGGCGATCTGCCGGCCACGCCATTGCGGGGCGACGAACAGGCCGGTCAGCCAGTAGCCGCCCTCTACGGGGGTCAGGTTCATTCCGCCGACGATTCCACCGCTGCGCGCGACCCACTGCTCGCCATCACCAGCGGCGCGCATGCGCGAGCCGTGCTGGCGATAGAACTGCTCCAGCAGGCGGCGCTGGATAGGGGGCAGAAGGGTGCAGGTCAGGGGCGGCATGCGTGGCTCACGCTGTAGGGCTCATCGCGGGGCCAGCCCGCTCCCACAAGGTCGCATGCAGCCTGTAGGAGCGGGCTTGTCCCGCGACAGGGCCCGTGCAGGAAAAATGACGGTGCTTTGTCGCAGATTGTTGCAAATCCGGCAAGGGTGAATAACCGACTTCGGGGTTCAACTATTCCGGCTGCGGAGTAGACTTTCACTCATCCCCCCGGCAGTACGATAAAGCGGGATCGGTACTTCGTGTCATCTTCGCAGTCGATGACAACTTCTCCGCGCCATTGACGGCATCAGAAGTCACGCGATCAGCTTGATAGCCATCAAGGTCGTTATCCATGAAAGCCTTACTGATTCTTGCATTGGTCGGTATGTCCTCGCTCGCCTTCGCGGACCAGGTCAAGACCGCAGACACCCAACCCGTGGTCGAGCAGTACGACTATTCCACCAACCTCGACATAAAGCGCGTGATCAGCCTGTCGACGATCCCCAACGTCTGTGAAGTGGTACCCGCCACCATGACCTACGAGGACCATCAAGGGCAGGTGCACACCCTTCAGTACCGTGCCCTGGGCGAGGGCTGCCGGCTGAATTGAGCCGTGCATAAAAAGGTTTGTGGGAGCGAGTTAACCTCGAGCCGTGCGCAATCCCGGTGGGAGCGGCCTTGTGTCGCGAAAGGGCCGCAAAGCGGCCCCGGCGACCTTCAAGCCAACACTGAAAGCTGGGGCTGCTACGCAGCCCTTTCGCGACACAAGGCCGCTCCCACAGGGACAGGTGTTAATCCCGAGCTCCCTGCAAGACAATTGCTCCCACGATCTGTAGCCCTTGCTTCAGCTGCGCCCGGCTGTGCGCCGCCGACAGGCTGACCCGCACCGCCCGCACACGCTCCGTGCCCACCGCGAACACACTGGCCGGCACGATCTCCACCCCTTGCTCCCGGCACCGGGCAACCAGCGTCTCGGCTTCTGCAGACGTGGTCAGCCAGGCATGGGGTGAAGGCACGCCGTCCACCGGCAGTGCATTACCCAGCAACGCCCGCGCCAGGCGCCAACGCTCGGCCAGCTCCTCCCGCTGCCAGGCTAGTCGCCGTGCGGCGGTCCCGTCCGAAATCCACTGGCAAGCGATGTGCAGGTTCAATGGCGACACCGACCAATGGGTGGCCTGGGCATAGGGATCAATCTGTTCCAGTAACGCTGACCGTGCCACGATCCAGCCCAGGCGCAGGCCGGCGGCCACGGTCTTGGACAAGCTGCTGATCAGTACGCCGCGGCCTTCGAGCAAAGGGTACAGCGGTGGCCGATCGGTCAAGGCGCCATACACGTCATCCTCGATCACCAGCAAGTCGTGGCGCCTGGCGACTTGCGCCAGCGCCTGGCGCCGGGCCTCGCCCATGCAGGCCCCGGTCGGGTTATGCAGGGTCGGGGTGGTCACCAGTACCCGCGCGCCACTGGCCCGCACCACGCGGTCCAGCTCGTCCGGGCGCAAGCCCTGTTCATCCAGGGCCACCCCCTGCACCGGCAGACGCAACTGTCGACAGGCCGCCTTGATGCCCGGGGCGGTCAACGCTTCGACCATCACCGGCTCGCCTGCCTGGCACAGTGACTGCAGCACCAGGATCAAGGCCTGTTGGGCGCCACCGCAGAGCAGCACCTCCTCGGGCCTCAGGTCCAGGCCGCGATTGGCCAGCCAGCGGGCGCCCTGGATCCGCCCCAGTAGCAATTGCTCCGGCCCCAGGTAATGGTCGAGCAGGGTGGTTTCACCCTGTTCAAGCAACCTGCGCAGGCTGTGTTCGAGGTCAAGATTGTGCGGATCGGCTACTGGCACGTTGGTCGACAGGTCGATCACCTGATGCTGGCGATCGGGCTGCTTGAGGCGAAACAGAGTCGCCTCCTTGCTGCTGGCTAGCACGTAGGTGCCACGACCCACTTCACCGGACACCAGGTGCCGCGCCGCAGCCTCGCGGTAGGCCTGTTGCGTGGTGCTCGGGTTCAGGCCCAGCGCCCAGGCCAGGCGACGCTGGGGCGGCAGACGTTCACCGGCTTTCAGTTCACCCTGTTCGATGGCGGCGGCGATGGCCTCGACCAGCGCCAGGTAGCGCGGCTGGTCGTTGGCGGGGAGGGATGGTGTCCACATGAAATTGCTACCCATGCAATATATGTTTGGACCCATACAATGGCCGGCGCTTAGGATCGGATCAAGCCCTGACGATGAAGGAAGATCACCATGTTCGACTTGCCCGCCCTGCGTGAAGCCGCCGACTTTGTTCACCAGCACGTTCCGCCGACCCCGCAGCATGCCTGGCCGCTGCTGGCCGAGCGGCTGGGTTGCCAGCTCTGGGTCAAGCATGAAAACCATGCCCCCACCGGTGCCTTCAAGGTGCGTGGCGGGCTGGTCTACGTGCGTTCCCTGCTGGCCGGTGGCGAAGTCCCCCGCGGGCTGGTCACCGCTACCCGCGGTAACCATGGCCAGAGCATGGCCCTGGCGGCGGGCCAGGCGGGTTTGCCGCTGGTGATCGTGGTGCCGGAAGGCAACTCGCGGGAGAAGAACGCCGCCATGCGTGCCCTGGGCGCGGAACTGGTGGAGCACGGCGTGGACTTCGACGTCGCCCGTGAGGAGGCGGCGCGCCTGGCCGGGGAACGCGGCTACCAGATGGTCCCATCGTTCCACCCGGAGCTGGTGCGCGGCGTGGCCACCTACGCCCTGGAGCTGTTCGAGGCGGTGGCCGATCTGGATTGCGTATATGTGCCGATCGGTATGGGCTCGGGCATCTGCGGGCTGATCCAGGCGCGCAACCTGCTTGGGCTGGACACCGAGATCGTCGGCGTGGTCTCCGCTGCGGCGGACGCTTATGCCCAGAGCTTCGAGCAGGGCCGCATCATCACCACTGCCAGCGCCAACACCTTTGCCGACGGCATGGCCTGCCGTGTGCCGCACCCCGACGCCTTCGCCCTGGTGCGCGAGCATGCCGCACGCATCGTGCGGGTGAGCGATGACGAGATCGCCGAAGCCATGCGCCTCTATCACGAGACCACCCACAACACCGCCGAGGGTGCCGGTGCCGCTGCCCTGGCCGCATTGATGCAGGAACGTGGGCGTCAGGCCGGCAAGCGTGTGGCGGTGGTGCTAAGTGGCGCCAACGTGGATCGCGGGCGCTATGCGCAGGTGTTGGCGGGGTCTGTCTGAGCGAGTGAACTTTCTTTCTGTACGGCAAGCGCCCCCTCGGGTTCAATGTGCACCCCTGAATACGCCCAGAGTGCGCCATGCCTTTCTCTAATGGATTTCTGCTCAGTTTGTCCCTTTGCCTGGATATCGGCGTGGCCAATATCGCCATGATCACCCTGGCCATGCAACGCGGGTTTCTCCAGGGGTTCTGGCTGGGCCTGGGTACCTGCGTCGGCGACCTGGTCTATGCAATTGCCGCGCTGGCCGGGATGACCGTGCTGTTGCAGTTCGAAAGCGTGCGCTGGGCCCTGTGGCTGGGCGGTTCGGCACTGCTGGTGTGGTTTGCCGTGAAGATGCTGCTGGCGGCTTGGCGTGGCGGGCACCTGGAGTCGCGGAGCGAGGTGGTGGTGGAGTCGGGCTGGCGCGAGTTCCTGCGCGGGATCTTCCTGGCCATGTCATCGCCCAGCGCGATCCTCTGGTTCGCGGCGGTGGGTGGGGTGCTGATCTCCAGGTCCGGTGGCGGCAGTCTGCTCGACGCGGGTCTGTTCCTCGGGGGCTTCTTCGCTGCCGGGTTGGCCTGGTGCGTGTCGCTGTGCGGCATCGCCAGCCATGGTGGGCGCTTGCTCGGTGATCGGCTGCTGACGTGGTCCTACCTGCTGTCGGCGGCCATTTTCTGCTATTTCGCGGTGTACGTGATTCTCTCCGGTTACCGTGAGTTCATCTTGCCTGCACCCGTTTGAGGCTAATCGGTCGCGCCCCTCGACTGATTTATTTCCAGGCGGCTGTCGATCTGCCGTTTTCCCGTTCGACCAGTGTTGAAAGCGTCACTACCAACCCTGATGAGTCTTCGGAGGAAACACCGATGAACACTGCAGCCGAGCGTGAACTGGAGCAACTGATCGAGCAGTGGATGCAAGCCGTGCGCGAGCGTGATGTCGACCGTATCGTTGCCCCCTACGCCGACGATATTGTCGCCTTCGACGCCATCCAGGCCCTGCAATTCAAGGGCAAGGCCGCCTACCGCGCCCATTGGGAAATGTGCATGGGCATGTGCACCGGGCCGATGGTGTTCGAATTGGCGCAACTGACCGTGCACGCCGACGGCGACCTGGGCCTGGCCCACTGGCTCAACCGCTGCGGGCCGTCCGATGATGAAAGCCAGTGCGGTTTCATGCGCGCCACTGTCGGCTACCGGCGCAGTGGCGGCCAATGGCAGGTCATCCATGAACACTGGTCAGCGCCGTTCGACATGGAAACGCAAAAAGCGCTGTTCAACCTCAAACCTTGAACACCCTCGACCGCCTATCGCCACCTCGCCCCGGAGACGATCATGAAATACCTGTGCCTGGTCTATTGTGATGAAGCGCTGTTGCACAGCCTGCCCGACAGCCCCGAGGACGCCGAATGCATGGCCTACGCCGAGGCCATCCAGGGCTCCGGGCGGATGATCGCCGCCGAGGCGCTCAAGCCCGTGCAGACTGCCACCACGGTGCGCGTGCGCGCCGGGCGCATGAGCCTGACCGACGGTCCGTTCGCCGAGACCAAGGAGCAGTTGGCCGGGTTCTACCTGGTCGATGCCCGCGACCTCAATGAAGCGTTGAATATCGCCAGGGGCATTCCGGCGGCACGGGTCGGCAGTGTCGAGGTGCGGCCGGTGCGTGAGTTGCAACCCTGACCCATGAGGAGAACCACGATGACCCAGGCATTGCGGGGCTGATGAACAGCGAAGCGCATGTGCGCGACGAAGTGGAGTCGGTGTACCGCCGTGACTCCCGGCGCATCCTGGCCACCCTGATTCGCCTGCTGGGGGACTTCGACCTGGCCGAGGAGGCCATGCATGACGCCTTCTTCATTGCCGTCGAGCGCTGGCAGCGCGATGGCATCCCGGACAATCCGCGGGCCTGGCTGGTTTCCGCCGGCCGTTTCAAGGCCATCGACGCCTTGCGCCGCCGCATCCGCTTCGACCGTTCCCAGGCGGACCTGATCATGCTGCTGGAGGGGGAGGCCCAGGACCCAGGTGAGCAGGAGCTGCTGGTCGATGACCGGCTGCGCCTGATCTTCACCTGCTGCCACCCGGCCCTGGCCTTCGATGCCCAGGTGCCGCTGACGTTGCGCGAGGTCTGCGACCTGACCACCGAGCAGATCGCCCGCGCCTTCCTGCAGAGCCCGGCGACCATCGCCCAGCGCATCGTGCGCGCCAAGGCCAAGATCCGCGATGCGCAGATCCCCTACCAGGTACCGGAACTGGGCGAGTTGCCGGAGCGATTGGAGAGTGTGCTGCGGGTGATCTACCTGGTGTTCAACGAGGGCTATTCGGCGTCTTCGGGCGAGGATGTCACCACGCGCGCGCTCACCGACGAAGCCATTCGCCTGGGCCGGTTGCTGGCGCAGTTGCTGCCGGATGCCGAAGTGCTGGGGCTGCTGGCGTTGATGCTGTTGCAGGCCTCGCGGCAGAACGCGCGCAGCGATGCCCGCGGCGAACTGGTGCTGCTCGATGAGCAGGACCGCGGCCTGTGGGACCGGGCACAGATAGAGGAGGGCAGCCAGTTGGTGCGCCAGGCACTGAGCAGCCGGGAGTTCGGCCCCTACAGCGTGCAGGCGGCGATTGCCGCACTGCATGCCGAAGCGCCCAGCGCCGAGGCCACCGACTGGGACGAGATTGTCGGCCTGTACGATGTGTTGCAGCGCCACTGGCCGTCACCGGTGGTGGAGCTGAACCGGGCAGCAGCCCTGGCCCGGCGCGATGGTGCGCAGGTCGGGTTGCGGGCGGTCGAGGCGATTCTCGAGCGGGGCGAGCTGGGCGACTATCACCTGGCCCATGCTGCGCGGGCCGAACTGCATCGGCAGTTGGGCAATACCGCGCAGGCCCGCGAGGCCTGGCAGCAGGCGCTGACGCTGACCCGGCAGGGACCGGAGCGCCGGCATATCGAGCGACGCTTGCGCGAGCTGGGGTGAGCGCCTACAGGTAGTCTTCAGGCTAGGCACAATACCTGTAGGAGCGGCCTTGTGTCGCGAAAGGGCCGCAAGGCCGCTCCTACAGTGACCGTGAGAATCTCAGCTGGCAACGAATTCCGGCGGGCTCACCAGCTCGACGGTCTGCTGCTTGCGCGGCGCGAGGATCTCGGCTTCGCCGGCGACCACCAGTTCGTCGTTCTGGTTGTACACGTTGGTGGCGATACGCACCTTGAACTTGGGCAGCTTCTCGAGGATCTCCAGGCGCACGGTCAGCTCGTCGCCGATCTTCACCGGCTTCTGGAAGCTCATCTGCTGGCCCAGGTAGATGGTGCCAGGGCCAGGCAGGGTGCAGGCCACTGCGGCGCTGATCAGCGCGCCACTGAACATGCCATGGGCGATGCGTTCCTTGAACATGCTCTTGGCGGCGAACTCGGCATCCAGGTGCACCGGGTTGTGGTCGCCGGACATGGCGGCGAACAGCTGGATGTCGCGTTCTGCCACGGACTTCTTGTATTCAGCTTTCTGGCCGACTTCGAGGGCTTCGTAAGGCGTGTTGGTGACCTGGGTCATCAGGGGCTTCCTTGTGGAACGGACGAGCCTGCCGATCATTCACTGCGGGCAGGGCGGCCAAGGGCCAGCGCCTGCTCCAGCCAGCCGATGATCTCGGCGGTGACCTCGTCGCGATGGGTTTCGTTGAGCACTTCGTGGCGTGCGCCGGGGTAGATGCGCAACTGTACATGACGGTTGCCGGTCGCGCGCAGGGCGTCGGCCAGGTGGGTGAGACGCTTGCCGGCACTCACCGGATCACATTCGCCGCCCAGCACGAAGATCGGCAGGTTCGGATCGATCTGCGCCAGGTTCTTCTTCTGACTGATCTGCGCCAACCCCTGCAGCAGGTCGAGCCACAGCTGGTTGCTGCAGCGAAAGCCGCACAGCGGATCGGCGATGTACTTGTCCACCTCCGCGGCATCACGGCTGAGCCAGTCGAAAGCCGTGCGGTTGGGCTTGAACGCCTTGTTGAACGAGCCGAACGACAGCCAGTCGATCAGCGCGCTCTTGCCCAGCGGGCCCTGGCGCCAGGCCTCGAGACGGGCAATCAGGCGCGCCGCGCGGTACAGCGCCACCGGCTGGAAGTTCGAACCGCTGAGGATCGCGCCCTGCAGGCTGGCGCTGTGGTGCAGCAGGTAGGCCTGGCCGATGTAGCTGCCCATGCTGTGGCCGAACAGGAACAGCGGGGTTCCCGGAAACTGCTGGCCGATGTGCTGGGCCAGCAGGCCCAGGTCATTGAGTACGGCATTCCAGCCATTTTGCCGGGCGAACAGGCCTAGGCTGCCCAGTTCGGCGGTGCGGCCGTGGCCGCGCAGGTCGGGGGCGAGCAGGCCGTAGCCGGCCGCGTTGAGAGCATGGCCCAGGCGCTGGTAGCGCCCGGCATGCTCGGCCATGCCATGGGCCAGCAGCACCACGGCCTTGACCGGAGTGGCCGGCAGCCATTGGTGGACATAAAGGCTGCAATGCTCGCTGGCGGGGAGCCAGAAGGCGTCGTGGGGCATGGCGGGTCCTTGCGCGCGGAGGTTGCCCAACAGTGTATGCGCAAAGCCGTCGATTGCAGGAAGGGCAGAAAAGAGATTCACAATGTTAATGGCGGCACTTGGCGTATTTGCCACCTTCGACAGAGCTGCTAACTTCGGCTGAACACCTTTTTGCCAGCAGGCGATCAGGTCAGGGATGTCCCGGCAGAGGAACAACAATAAATGCAAGCCGATTTCTGGAACGACAAGCGCCCGGCGGGCGTACCTTCCACCATTGACATGAAGGCCTACACATCCGTCGTCGACGTCTTCGAGCGCTGCTGCAAACGCTTCGCCGACCGTCCGGCGTACAGCAACCTTGGCGTCACCTTGAGCTATGCCGATCTCGAGCGCCATTCGGCCGCCTTCGCCGCCTGGCTGCAACAGCACACCGAACTGGTGCCGGGCGACCGCATCGCGGTGCAGATGCCCAATGTCCTGCAATACCCCATTGCGGTGTTCGGCGCCATGCGCGCCGGCCTGATCGTGGTCAACACCAACCCGCTGTACACCGAGCGCGAGATGCGCCATCAGTTCAAGGACTCCGGCGCCCGAGCCCTGGTGTACCTGAACATGTTCGGCAAGCGCGTGCAGGAGGTGCTGCCCGATACCGGCATCGAGTACCTGATCGAGGCGAAGATGGGCGACCTGCTGCCGACGGCCAAGGGCTGGCTGGTCAACACCGTGGTCGACAAGCTGAAGAAGATGGTGCCGGCCTATCAGTTGCCCCAGGCTGTGTCGTTCAAGCAGGTTCTGCGCCAGGGGCGCGGGCTCACTCACAGGCCGGTGGCACAAACCCTGGAGAACATCGCGGTGCTGCAGTACACCGGCGGCACCACCGGGCTGGCCAAGGGCGCCATGCTCACCCACGGCAACCTGGTGGCCAACATGCTCCAGGTGCTGGCCTGCTTCGGTCAGCACGGCCCCGATGGCCAGCCGCTGATCAAGGAAGGGCAGGAGGTGATGATCGCGCCGCTGCCGCTGTACCACATCTATGCCTTCACCGCGAACTGCATGTGCATGATGGTGACCGGTAACCACAACGTACTGATCACCAACCCCCGGGATATTCCCGGTTTCATCAAGGAGCTGGGCAAGTGGCGGTTCTCGGCGCTGGTGGGCTTGAACACGCTGTTCGTCGCGCTGATGGACAACCCGGGCTTCAAGTCGCTGGATTTCTCCGCGCTGAAGATCACCAATTCCGGCGGCACCGCGTTGGTCAAGGCCACCGCCGAACGCTGGGAGGCCCTCACCGGTTGCCGCATTGTCGAAGGCTACGGCCTGACCGAAACCTCGCCGGCGGCCAGCACCAACCCCTATGGCCAGCTGGCGCGCCTGGGGACCGTGGGGCTGCCGGTGCCCGGCACGGCGTTCAAGGTGATCGACGATGAAGGCCACGAGCAGCCGCTGGGCGAGCGTGGCGAGTTGTGCATCAAGGGGCCGCAGGTGATGAAGGGTTACTGGCAGCAGGTTGAGGCCACTACCCAGGTCCTGGATGCCGAAGGCTGGCTGAAGACCGGCGATATCGCCGTCATCGATCCGGACGGTTTCACCCGCATCGTCGACCGCAAGAAGGACATGATCATCGTCTCGGGCTTCAACGTGTATCCCAACGAGATCGAGGACGTGGTGATGGGCCACCCGCAGGTGGCCAGTTGCGCGGTGATCGGCGTGCCGGACGAGCGCACCGGCGAGGCGGTGAAGCTGTTCGTGGTGCCAAGGGCGGGCGGGGTGAGCGTCGATGAGCTCAAGGCGTTCTGCAAGACCAACTTCACCGGCTACAAGGTGCCCAAGCACATCGTGCTGCGCGAATCGCTGCCGATGACCCCGGTGGGCAAGATCCTGCGTCGGGAGTTGCGTGACATCGCCTGATTGTAGGCCCGCGATTGTGTCATCTCTGACAGCGTCGTCGCCCAGGCTGACGCAATCGCGGGGCAAGTCGCATCGGCGCACCGCCGCTCTCCCCGACTCTCTCTAGAGCGGGGCTTTCAGGCGGTTTCGCGACATTTTGTATAATTACTCTAAAAATGACCTGTATTGTTCATTGAGTCATTTTCGTGACCTGTCGGCCCATTTCGGCCTCTAGGCGACCCCTTGCAAAGCTGTTACTCTCGGCGCGCTTTCAGAGGATCCGGTTTGCAATGAGCCGGCCTCTCATATCAATAATAAGCGCATCGACGCGTACCGAATTCGCTGTTGCTGAAGGAGCGGGCTTCCATGATCGAACATTTTTGGAAGGATAAGTACCCAGCCGGGGTCACGGCGGACATCAATCCTGACGAATTCCCCAATATCCAGGCGGTACTCAAGCAATCCTGCCAACGCTTTGCCGACAAACCTGCCTTTAGCAACCTGGGCAAGACCATCACCTACGGTGAGCTGTACACCCTGTCCGGCGCCTTCGCCGCCTGGCTGCAACAGCACACCGACCTGAAGCCGGGTGATCGCATCGCGGTCCAGCTGCCCAACGTCCTGCAGTATCCCGTTGCCGTGTTCGGCGCCATGCGTGCCGGCCTGATCGTGGTCAACACCAACCCGCTGTACACCGCGCGGGAGTTGGAGCACCAGTTCAACGATTCCGGAGCCAAGGCCCTGGTGTGCCTGGCCAACATGGCGCACCTGGCGGAAAAGGTGGTGCCCAAGACCCAGGTCAAACATGTCATTGTCACCGAAGTGGCCGACCTGTTGCCACCCCTCAAGCGCCTGTTGATCAACAGCGTCATCAAGTACGTGAAGAAAATGGTGCCGGCCTACCACCTGCCGGGCGCCGTGCGCTTCAACGATGCCCTGGCGCTGGGCAAGGGCGGCGCGGTGACCGAGGCCAACCCGCAGTCCGGCGATGTTGCGGTGCTGCAGTACACCGGCGGCACCACTGGCGTGGCCAAGGGCGCGATGCTCACCCACCGCAACCTGGTTGCCAACATGCTACAGTGCCGTGCGCTGATGGGCTCGAACCTGCACGAAGGTTGCGAGATCCTCATCACCCCGCTGCCGCTGTACCACATCTACGCCTTCACCTTCCATTGCATGGCCATGATGCTCATCGGCAACCACAACGTGCTGATCAGCAACCCGCGCGACCTGCCGGCCATGGTCAAGGAACTGGGCAAGTGGAAGTTCAGCGGCTTCATCGGCCTCAACACACTGTTCGTCGCCCTGTGCAACAACGAGACGTTCCGCAACCTCGACTTCTCGGCGCTGAAGATCACCCTGTCCGGCGGCATGGCCCTGCAACAGAGCGTGGCCGAGCGCTGGAAGACGGTGACCGGCTGCGCCATCTGCGAAGGCTACGGCATGACCGAGACCAGCCCGGTGGCGGCGGTCAACCCGACTTCGGCCAACCAGCTGGGGACCATCGGCATCCCGGTGCCGTCCACCCTGTGCAAGATCATCGACGACAACGGCCAGGAATTGCCCCTGGGCGAGGTGGGCGAGCTGTGCATCAAGGGGCCGCAGGTGATGAAGGGCTACTGGCAGCGTGAAGATGCCACCGCCGAGATCATCGACAGCAATGGCTGGCTGAAGACCGGCGACATCGCCCTGATCCAGCCGGACGGCTACATGCGCATCGTCGACCGCAAGAAGGACATGATCCTGGTGTCAGGCTTCAATGTGTACCCCAACGAGCTCGAAGATGTGCTCGCCGCGCTGCCGGGCGTGCTGCAGTGCGCGGCCATCGGCATCCCGGACGAGAAGTCCGGCGAGGTGATCAAGGTGTTCATCGTGGTCAAGCCGGGCATGACCCTGACCAAGGAACAGGTGATGGAGCACATGCGCGCCAACGTCACCGGCTACAAGGTGCCCAAGGCCATCGAGTTCCGCGACGCGCTGCCGACCACCAACGTCGGCAAGATCCTGCGCCGTGAGCTGCGCGACGAAGAGCTGAAGAAGCAGGGCCTGAAGAAGATCGCTTGATCTGCAGGCTGCGCGGTCGGTGTAGGAGCGGCCTTGTGTCGCGAAAGGGGTGCGAAGCACCCCCATCGTTTGATGCGTTGTCGCTGAAATCCCGGGGCTGCTTTGCAGCCCTTTCGCGACACAAGGCCGCTCCTACAGAGAGGTTGCGGCTCAGCGCAGCTTTTCAAGCATCTGGTAATACCACATCCCCGCCGCCAGCAACGGATTGCCCAGCAGGTCGCCCATCGGTACCTTGATGTGCCGGCACCCGGCAAAGGTATCGAACTTCTCCAGCGTCCCGGTCAGCGCCTCGGCCATGATCTCGCCCATGATGTGGCTGGTGGCGATGCCATGCCCGGAATACCCCTGGCAGTACCAGACGTTGTCCGACAGCTTGCCCAGCTGCGGGATGCGGTTGACCACGATGCCCATGGCGCAGCTCCACTGGAACTCGATCGGCACGCCCTTGAGCGCCGGGAATGTGCGCTCGATGCACGGGCGCAGCTCGCCTTCGATGTCCCGCGAGTCGCGCCCGGAGTAGTTGGCGCCGCCGCCGAACAGCAGGCGCTTGTCGGCGGTCAGGCGGTAGTAGTCGAGGACGAAACGGCAGTCGTACACCGCCAGGTCCTGCGGGTTGATCTGCTCGGCCAGCTCGCCCAGCGGCGCGGTGGTGACGATGCCACCCATGGCCGGGAAGATCTTGCCCTTGAGCTGGCGCTTCTCCAGCTTGTGATACACATCGCCGGCCAGCATCACCTGACGTGCCTCGATCCGTCCCTGGGCGGTGACCACCGCCGGGCGCGGGCCGTGGACGATCTCCAGCACCTCGGAGTTTTCAAACACCAGCGCACCCAGCCCGTGGGCGGCGCGGGCCTCGCCCAGGCACAGGTTGAGCGGGTGCAGGTGCAGGTTGCGGCGGTTCTTCAGCGCGCCGAGGTACAGCGGGCTTTGCAGGTGGCGTTGCATGGCGCTGCGGTCGAGCAGTTGTACCTGGTCACCCATCCCACGGCGCTGGGCCTCGGCCTCGAAGGCGCGCAGCTCGTTCATGTGCGACGGTTTCATCGCCGCGTGCAGGTGGCCGTGCTTGAGGTCGCACTGGATGCCGTAGCGCTCGACGCGCTGCTCGATGATCTGGTGGCCGCGCCAGCGCAGGTGCCAGATGAAATCGTCCACCTCGGCGCCCAGCCGGTCGCGCATCTGCGTGCGCATGGCCTCGTCGCCCGACAGGCTGCCGGTGACCTGGCCGCCGTTGCGCCCGCTGGCGCCCCAGCCGATGCGGTTGGTCTCGACGATGGCCACTTTCAGGCCACGCTCGGCCAGCTCCACGGCGGTGGCCACGCCGGTGAAGCCGCCGCCGATGATCGCCACATCCACCTGCACCGTGCCCTTGAGCGTGGGGTATTCGGTCGTGTCGTTGAGGGTGGCGCTGTAATAGGACGGCGCGCGCTGGGCCGGGCCGTTGTTCACTGCTGCGTTCATGCTTGTTCCTTCTTGTAATCTCGTGGGCATCAGGCCTGGTGCAGGTACCAGCGCCAGTCCTGCTCGCCGACCTCGGCCATGAACTGGCGGTACTCGGCGCGCTTGACCTTGAGGTAGACGCCGAGGAAGGCCTCGCCCAGCGCCTCCCGGGCCCAGCTCGAATTTTCCAAGGCCTCGAGGACGGTTAGCCAGTCGGTGGGCAGGTGTTCGCCGGCCTGGGCATAGCCGTTGCCCTCGACCGGGGCGCCGGGATCGAGTTGTTCACGGATGCCCTGGTGGGTGGCGGCGAGGATCGCCGCGGCGGCCAGGTAGGGGTTGGCGTCGGCGCCGCAGATGCGGTGCTCGATATGCCGGCTGTTGGCCGGGCCGCCGGGCACGCGCAGGCTGACGGTGCGGTTGTCCACGCCCCAGGTCGGCGCCAGCGGCGCATAGCTGTTGGCCTGGAAGCGGCGGAACGAATTGGCGTTGGGGCAGAACAGCAGCAGCGATTCGCGCAGGTGACGCAGCATGCCGGCCACCGCATGATGCAGCAGCGGGGTGCCGGCCTTGTCCTCGCTGGCGAACAGGTTGTTGCCGGCAGCGTCCGCCAGGCTCAAGTGCATGTGCATGCCGGTGCCGGCCAGCTGGGCGAACGGCTTGGCCATGAAGCAGGCCTGCATGCCGTGGGCGTTGGCGATGCCCTTGACCAGGCGCTTGTAGCGCACGGCCTGGTCCATCGCCTCGAGTGCGTCGCCGTGTTCCAGGGTGATCTCCACCTGGCCGGGCGCGTATTCGGAGATCGCCGTGCGGGCCGGGATGCCCTGGGCCTTGCAGGCGGCATAGAGGTCGGCGAGGAAGGGTTCGATCTGCTCCAGCTCGCGCAGGCCATACACCTGGGTCCCGCGTGGACGCCCGCCGTCGCTGTCCAGCGCCGGCTGCGGCCGGCCCTGGGCGTCGCGCTGCTGGTCGAGCAGGTAGAACTCCAGCTCGCAGGCCATCACCGGGTGGAAACCATCGGCCTTGAGCGCGTCGATCACCCGCAGCAGCACATGGCGCGGATCGGCCACGCTGGCCGGCAGGCCTTCGCTGGGGTGCATGCTGACCTGCACGGCGGCGGTCGGCACCCGGCGCCAGGGCAGGCGCACCAGGCTGCCGTCCAGCGGGTATGCGCGGCAGTCGATGTCGCCGACGTCCCAGACCAGGCCGGAGTCTTCGACATCGTCGCCGTTGAGGGTCAGGCCGAGGATGGTGCTGGGCAGCGGGCGGCCGCTTTCGAACACCGCCAGCAGCTCCTCGCGGTGCAGCAGCTTGCCGCGGGGCACGCCGTTGGCGTCGAGGAGGAACAGCTCGATCAGGTCGATATCGGGGTTGTCGGCCAGGAAACGCCTGGCTTGCTCTGCGGGGGCAAAGTGCATGGTGGATTCGCTCTGGGGCACACGTGACCGCCGCGCAGGCGAGCGGTCAGGCTGAGTCAATCGGCCAGAAGGCGGCCGGGTCGGGTCAGGAGTGCGTGAGCGACGTGTCCGGTGGGCGCGCGTGGCGGCAGTGCCACAGCGCCCAGAACGCCAGGATGATATGGACCAGCGGATTTTCACCGGCACGGGCCCGGGCCTTCGGCAGCGAAGGGTAGGGCAGCGGGCGGGCAATCATCGGGTCGGGAAGCATCCCTGGATACTCACATGGCCTGTAAGGTTGATTAAAGCAGTGAATGGCGACGTTCATTCCGGTGGCAGCTAAACATTGGCAAGGTTTGTTCGCCGCGTCGCAGCAGCTTAGGAAGCTTCCCACAGTTTTCTCGGACCTAGGCTAATTGGCAGGTGGCGCGCCAGCGGTGAAAGTCCCTTTCTTTGTAGGAATGGTCAGGGATCGCCATGCAAGCGCAAAGGACTTATCAGGTAATCGCCCATCTGACATAGGTCCTCAGACGTCCAGCCTGATGTTCATCATTTGATTGAAGGGTAGCCATGACTGAGATCTTTCTCCTTACCCTTTATGGGCTGGTCGCCGGCCTATTGCTTGACTGGGCATGTCGCTCACCAACGCTCAGAGGCTGCGTCTGCGTGGCGTTGATGGCAACTGGCATAACGGCGTGCACACAACTTGGCGAGCGTGAATTCTTGCGGCTGGATGGGATGTACTGGTGGATTCTTTGTGATGCAGTTGCAACGCTGCTGTTTTTCAAGCGCTCCCGCTATTTCGAGCGTGATCGCGACTGAACGGCGGGCACAGGCAGCATCGATTTCGCAAATCTGCGACAATCCCGCCTCTTACGCCTGCCGATCATGAAAAAGCAGCACTCGCCTGCATCATTAAAAAGCCCCATGACAGACCACGCCATCGACCAACTGCTGAAGAACCTTGACCACGCCATGATCGCCGACCGCCATCGGTTGCGCCGGCAATTGCACGAGCTGCGCAAGCGCCCCGACGAGGGCAAGCTCGCGCAGTGGGTGGAAAAGGTCCAGGCCTCCTGCGCCCAGGTCACCGCGCGCCAGCAGAGCGTGCCGAGCATTCGCTACGACGACAGCCTCCCCATCGCCGCCAAGCGCGACGAGATCAAGAAGGCTCTGGCCGAGCATCAGGTGCTGGTGATCGCTGGCGAGACCGGTTCCGGCAAGACCACCCAGCTGCCGAAGATCTGCCTGGAGCTGGGCCGCGGCAGCCATGGCCTGATCGCCCACACCCAGCCCCGACGGATCGCTGCGCGCAGCGTGGCGGCGCGGGTCGCGGAGGAGCTGGGCACGCCGTTGGGGGCGCTGGTCGGCTACCAGGTGCGCTTCGAGGACCAGAGCGATTCGAACACCCTGGTCAAGCTGATGACCGACGGTATCCTGCTGGCCGAGACCCAGCACGACCGTTTCCTCGAGCGCTACGACACGATCATCGTCGACGAGGCCCACGAGCGCAGCCTGAACATCGACTTCCTGCTCGGCTACCTCAAGACCCTGCTGCACCGCCGCCCGGACCTGAAGCTGATCATCACCTCGGCGACCATCGACCTGGAGCGCTTCTCCAAGCACTTCGACGGCGCGCCGATCATCGAGGTGTCCGGGCGTACCTACCCGGTGGAAACCTGGTACCGGCCGCTGACCAGCGAGCACGACGAGGAGGGCAACCAGGTCGAGGAGGACCTTTCCGTCGACCAGGCGATCCTCGCCAGCCTCGACGAGATCGCCCAGCACGAACGCAGCCAGGGCAAGGGCCCGGGCGATGTGTTGGTGTTCCTGCCCGGCGAACGCGAGATTCGCGACGCCGCCGAGATCCTGCGCAAGGCGCAGCTGCGCCACACCGAGATCCTGCCGCTGTATGCGCGGCTGTCGCCGGCCGAGCAGCAGCGGATCTTCCAGTCCCACAGCGGCCGGCGCGTGGTGCTGGCGACCAACGTCGCCGAAACCTCGCTGACCGTGCCGGGCATCCGCTACGTGATCGACAGCGGCACCGCGCGCATCAGCCGCTACAGCTACCGCGCCAAGGTCCAGCGCCTGCCTATCGAGGCGGTGTCCCAGGCCAGCGCCAACCAGCGTAAAGGGCGCTGCGGCCGGGTCGAGCCGGGCATCTGCATCCGCCTGTACAGCGAGGACGATTTCAACGGTCGGCCGGCGTTCACCGACCCGGAGATCCTGCGCACCAACCTGGCCGCGGTGATCCTGCAGATGCTGCACCTGCGCCTGGGTGCGATCGACGCCTTCCCGTTCATCGAGCCGCCGGATGGCAAGGCCATCAGCGACGGCTTCAACCTGTTGCAGGAACTGTCGGCGGTCAACCGCGAGAACCAGCTGACGCCCCTGGGCCGCCAGCTGGCGCGCCTGCCGATCGACCCTCGTTTGGGCCGCATGCTGCTCGAAGGCGCCCGCCAGGGCAGCCTGCAGGAAGTGCTGATCGTCGCTAGCGCGCTGTCGGTGCAGGACCCGCGCGAGCGCCCGCCGGAGCGCCAGCAGGCCGCCGACCAGGCGCACGCGCAGTGGAAGGATGTCGATTCCGACTTCGCAGCGCTAGTCAACCTGTGGCGCGGTTTCGAGGAGCAGCGCCAGGCGCTGACCGCCAGCCCGCTGCGCAACTGGTGCCGCAAGAACTTCCTCAACTACCTGCGCCTGCGCGAGTGGCGCGACGCCCACCGCCAGCTGGCGCTGATCTGCCGCGACCTGCAATTGGCGGTGAACAAGGAGGCCTGCGACTACCAGCCCCTGCACAAGGCAATTCTCAGCGGCCTGCTCAGCCAGATCGGCCAGAAGACCGAAGAGGGCGACTATCAGGGCGCGCGTCAGCGGCGCTTCTGGGTTCATCCCTCGTCGGGCATCGGCCGCAAGCGACCGCAGTGGGTGATGGCCGCGGAACTGGTGGAGACCACCAAGCTGTATGCGCGCATGGTGGCCAAGATCGAGCCGGACTGGATCGAGCCGCTGGCCACCCACCTGATCAAGAAGAACCACTTCGAACCGCACTGGGAGAAGAAGCGCGGCCAGGTGGTGGCCTACGAGCAGATCACCCTTTACGGGTTGATCCTGGTCGGTCGCAGGCCGGTGCATTTCGGCCCGATCGATCCGGTCACTTCCCGCGAGCTGTTCATCCGCGACGGCCTGGTCGGTGGCGAGATCCAGTCCCGGGCCAAGTGCCTGGCGGCCAACAAGCGCCTGCTCGAGCAGCTCGACGAGTTGGAGGCCAAGGCCCGCCGGCGCGATATTCTGGCCGACGAGGAGACGCTGTACGCCTTCTACGAGGCGCGCCTGCCCGAAGAGATCCACCAGACCGCGACCTTCGACAGCTGGTACCGGATGAACAGCCAGAAGGATCCGAACCTGCTGATCATGCGCGAAGAGGACGTGCTCGCCCGCGAGGCCAGCGAGGTCACCGCCGCGCAGTATCCGGACCACCTACAGGTGGGCGATCTGCGCCTGTCGCTGAGCTATCACTTCGAGCCGAACCACCCGCGTGACGGCGTGACCGTGCGGGTGCCGGCGCCGTTGTTGCCGAACCTGCCGGGCGAACGCCTGGAATGGCTGGTGCCAGGCCTGCTGGAGGCCAAGTGCATCGCCCTGGTGCGCAACCTGCCCAAGGCCCTGCGCAAGAACTTCGTGCCGGTGCCCGACTTCGTCAAGGCGGCCCTGTCGCGTCTGGCGTTCGGCCAGGGGGCATTGCCGCAGGCGCTGGGCCAGGAGTTGCTGCGCATGACCGGGGCGCGGGTGTCGGACGAGGCCTGGGCGGAAGCGGCCGGGCTGGTCGAGGGCCACCTGCGCATGAACATCGAAGTGGTTGATGCCCAGGGCAAGTTCCTCGGCGAAGGCCGCGACCTCGGCGAGCTGACCGCCCGCTTCGCCGCCGCCAGCCAGGCGGCGCTGGCCCTGCCGCGCAGCGAGAAGGCCGAGCAGCCGGTACAGGCCAAGGCCTTCGCGCAGGTGGCGCAGACTGCCCAGCAGAAGATCGCCGGGCTGTCGATGACGGTCTACCCGGCGCTGGTCGAGGACAACGGCACGGTACGCGAAGGGCGTTTCTCGACCCAGGCCGAAGCCGAGTTCCAGCACCGTCGCGCCTTGCAGCGCCTGTTGCTGCAGCAGCTGGCGGAACCGGCCAAGTTCCTGCGCGGCAAGCTGCCGGGGCTGACCGAGCTGGGGCTGCTGTACCGTGAACTGGGCCGGGTCGAGGCGCTGGTCGAGGATATCCTCCTGGCCAGCCTCGACAGCTGTGTGCTGGAAGGCGAAGACCCACTGCCGCGTGATGGCGCGGGCCTGGCCTCGCTGGCCGAACGCAAGCGCGGCAACTGGACCGAGCACGCCGAACGCCTGGCCCGCCTGACCCTGGAGGTGCTGAAGCTGTGGCATGGCTTGCAGAAGCGCTTCAAGGGCAAGATCGACCTGAGCCAGGCGGTGGCGCTCAACGATATCAAGCAGCAGCTGGCCAATCTGGTGTACCCGGGCTTCGTGCGGGAGACGCCGGGTGCCTGGTTCAAGGAGTTGCCGCGTTATCTCAAGGCGGTGGAACTGCGCCTGGAGAAGCTGGGTTCGCAGGTGCAGAAGGACCGGGTGTGGAGCGCCGAGCTGGCCAATTGCTGGGCGCAGTACCAGGCCCGCGCCGACAAGCATGCGCAGGAAGGCAAGCGCGATGAGCAACTGACCCTGTACCGCTGGCTGCTGGAGGAATACCGGGTGTCGTTGTTTGCCCAGCAACTGGGGACGAAGGTGGCGGTTTCCGACAAGCGACTGAGTAAACAGTGGAGTCAGGTGGAAGCCTAAGCTCCCCAAGTTGTGGCAAACTTGGTGGAATTTGCGGCCGCTGTGCGGCCGATCGCGGCACAAGGCCGCTCCTGCAGGCGAACGCCGATGTTGTAGGAGCGGCCTTGTGCCGCGAACGAGGGCGCAGCCCTCGCCTCAAAATTGGTACCAAGGTGCCATTAAGTTGCCCTTATTCCGGCCAGCGCCTTGTGGCGATGGCCCCAGACCAGAGGAACGACCGTGCACAACGTCGTCATCAGCGGCACCGGCCTGTACACCCCGGCCCAAAGCATTTCCAACGAAGAACTGGTGGAATCCTTCAACGCCTGGGCACAGCGTTTCAACCGTGACAACGCCGCCGCCATCGAGCGTGGCGAGGTCGAGGCGGCGCCGCTGTCCGACGCCGCTTTCATCGAGAAGGCTTCGGGCATCAAGAGCCGCTTCGTCATGGACAAGGCCGGTATTCTCGATCCGCAGCGCATGAAGCCGCGCCTGCCCGAGCGCACCAACGACGAACAATCGATCCTCTGCGAAATGGGCGTGGCCGCCGCTCGACAGGCCCTGGAGCGTGCCGGCCGCAGCGCCGCCGATGTCGACGGGGTGATCGTCGCCTGCTCCAACCTGCAGCGCCCGTACCCGGCCATTGCCATCGAAGTGCAGCAGGCACTGGGTATCCAGGGCTTCGCCTTCGACATGAACGTGGCCTGCTCGTCGGCCACCTTCGGTATCCAGACCGCCGCCAACAGCGTGCAGCTGGGGCAGTCGCGCGCCGTGCTGGTGGTCAACCCGGAGATCTGCACCGGCCACCTGAACTTCCGTGACCGCGACAGCCACTTCATCTTCGGCGACGCCGCCACCGCGGTGCTGGTCGAGCGTGCCGACCTGGCCACCTCCGAGCACCAGTTCGACATCGTCAGCACCAAGCTGCTGACGGCGTTCTCCAACAACATCCGCAACAACTTCGGCTTCCTCAACCGCGCCGCGGAAGAGGGCATTGGTGCCCGCGACAAGCTGTTCGTGCAGGAAGGCCGCAAGGTGTTCAAGGAAGTCTGCCCTATGGTCGCCGAGCTGATCGGCCAGCACCTGGCCGAGAACGACCTGCAGCCGTCGGACGTCAAGCGCTTCTGGCTGCACCAGGCCAACCTGAGCATGAACCACCTGATCGTCAAGAAGCTGCTGGGGCGTGAAGTGGCCGAGGAAGATGCGCCGGTGATCCTGGATCGTTATGCCAATACCAGTTCGGCGGGGTCGGTGATTGCCTTCCACCTGTATCAGGATGACCTGGCCAAGGGTTCGCTGGGGGTACTGAGCTCGTTTGGTGCTGGATATTCGATTGGTAGTGTGGTTCTGCGTAAACGCTGATACCTACTTTTACTTCTCTATCGCTGGGGCCGCTTTGCGGCCCTTTCGCGACACAAGGCCGCTCCTACAGGAGAACGCATTCCCCTGTAGGAGCGGCCTTGTGTCGCGAAAGGGCTGCAAAGCAGCCCCCAGCTTTCTGACAGGCAAAAAAAGCGGGAAATGCCGGATGGGGTCGGCATTTCCCGCTCAGGGTGGAGCAAGGGAGCGTAGCGCTTAGAACTTGGCTTCCAGGTCGACCTGCAGGGTGTCGACGTCGGCGTTGTTGTTCGGCAACTGCGACAGGTCGGTCTTGGCCATCAGGTAGGCCGCGCCCAGGGAGAAGTTCTTGTCGATCTCGTAGCCGACCTTGAACTTGTGGCCACGCGAACCCGTGAAGCCGGCGCCGAAGTCGGAGTCGGTGAACAGGCTGACCACGGCGTTGCGCTGCACGTCGCGGTAGTTGTAGTCCAGGCTCCAGGCGCCCAGCTTGGTCTTGAGACCCGCCAGCCAGGCCTTGTCCTCGCCGTCGGTGCTGTCGGTGTTCTTGACGAACTGGCCATAGGCCGACAGCGGGATGGCGAAGCCGGTGAAGTCCACCTGGCCAAAGCCTTCGGCCAGGTTGAACTCGGTGGTGGTGTTGCCGAAGCTGCGCAGCACGGCCGACTTCTTGTCGTTGTCGAAGCCGTAGAGGCTGCCGCCGACGGTGACCTTGACGCTGTCAGCCAGGTTGAACTTGGTGCCCAACTGGCCGTGGTACAGCTGCGCATCGTGCTTGAACTGCACGCCATCGCCGTCGACGTTGTCCTTGAGGGTGTAATGGCCGGCGCTGCCGAACACTTCGGCGCCGCCCAGGTTGGTCTTGTAGGTGACGGCCACGCCTTCCGGGTTGATGTCGCTGTCCCAGATGATGTCGCCCATGCTCACCCACGGCTGCAGCATCTTGCCGCCGATCAGGTGCAGGTTCGGCACGGCGGTCGGGTGCCAATCGAGGTAGGCAAGGTCTACCCACAGCGATTTCTTGTCGAAGTAGTTGTCCAGGCTCTGGTTGGTCGAGCGGGCGTCCGAGCTGCTGCCGGTGGCCACGCGAATACCGGCGTCGACCTGCGGGTTGATCTCGCTGTAGAAACCGACGCGGGCACGCACGCGCTCGCGGTCCTGGTTGCCGCTGCGGCTGTTGGGGTTGTCGACGTTGACGTCTTCGTAGCGCAGGCGCACGTCACCCTTGATCTGGGTCTTGGCGGCCCATGCCACTTTCTGCTCGAAGGAGCTCAGGCGCTCGGACTGGGCTTTCTGGTCGGCCTTTTCCTTGGTTTCCTTTGCCAGGTCGCCCTGCAGTTCGGTGTACTGCGCCTGGTTGATCGAGCCGTTGGCGCGGAGTATTTCGAGCAGCTTGGCGTCGACAGCAGCACTGGCCGGAGTACTCAGAGCCAGCATCATGCCGGTGAGGCTCACCCCGGTAAGTGTAGAAACAAGACGCATAAGGTTCTCCCTGTTGGAAAAAGTGGGGAGGCTCAAGCGCCCGCCCCCGAGTTGGCATGTCTTCGGAAAGGGCCTGACTAGACAGGTTCTGGGGTTCCGGAAAACAGGCGCAAGTATTGCGGGGGGGAATGACAGAATAATGTCTGAATAGTGGCACTGTTGTTAAGTAAACAGGTCGTCATTTGTGTGTCACGACGGCTTTGGCAATACTGGCGCCCTGTCCATAGCGAGTTGCAACCGTGACCAGCCTCCACAGCCTTGCCCACCTGCGCGACCTGCCGGCGACCACCTGGGACGCGCTGGTGCCCGACGGCCAGCCGTTCCTGCGCCACGCCTTTCTCAGTGCCATGGAAGACAGTGGCAGCGTGGTACCCGACACCGGCTGGGCCGCCGAACACCTGGTGCTGGAGCGCGATGGCGAGGTGCGGGCGCTGCTGCCGGCCTACCGCAAATGGCATTCGTTCGGCGAGTACGTGTTCGACCATGGCTGGGCCGATGCCTGTGAGCGCGCGGGCATCGCCTACTACCCCAAGCTGCTCGGCGCGGTGCCGTTCAGCCCGGTCGCCGGGCCGCGTCTGCTGGCCGCCGATCCAGCCGATGGCCTGCTGCTGTTGCAGGCGATTCCCGAGTACCTGGGCAAGGGTGGGCTGTCGGGGGCGCACATCAACTTCACTGACAGCGGGCTGGACACGGCCATTGCCGGCCAGCCGGGCTGGCTGGAACGCCTGGGTTGCCAGTTCCACTGGCGTAACCGGGGTTACCGGGACTTCCAGGACTTTCTCGACACCCTCAGCTCACGCAAGCGCAAGCAGATGCGCAAGGAGCGTGAACAGGTGGCGGGGCAGGGGATCGATTTCGCCTGGTACCGCGGCGATGAACTGAGCGAGGCGCAGTGGGACTTCGTCTACCGCTGCTATGCCAACACCTATGCCGTACGGCGACGGGCGCCGTACCTGACCCGCGAGTTCTTCAGCCTGGTGGCCGAGCGCATGCCCGAGGCGATTCGCGTTGTGATTGCCCGGCAGCAAGGGCGCGAGGTGGCGATGGCCTTCAGCCTGGTGGGGGGCGATAGCCTGTATGGCCGCTACTGGGGTTGCCTGGACGAATTCGACCGCCTGCATTTCGAGACCTGTTTCTACCAGGGCATGGACTTCGCGATCGGCGAAGGCCTGCAGCGCTTCGATGCCGGTGCCCAGGGCGAGCACAAGCTGATTCGCGGGTTCGAGCCTGTGATCACGCGGTCGTGGCATTACCTGCTGCACCCGGGGTTGCACCGGGCGGTCGCTGACTTTTTGCGTCAGGAGCGCGAAGGAGTACTGGCCTATGTCGAGGAGGCACGGGGATTATTGCCGTATCGCCAGGTTTGATGGCGTCGTTCCGCCTGTAACGGCCTCTTCGCGGGTAAACCCGCTCCCACAGGAGAACCACTGTTTCTGATGGCAGTGATCCCCCTGTGGGAGCGGGTTTACCCGCGAAGAGGCCGGCGAAGGTGTTACAGGTCAATCGACGCCGACAAACCCCCCGGTCTGGTGATGCCACAACCGCGCATACAACCCACGCTGGGCCAGCAGCTCGGCATGGCTGCCGCTCTCGACGATATGCCCCTTGTCCAGCACGATCAGCCGGTCCATGCGGGCAATGGTCGACAGCCGGTGGGCGATGGCGATCACTGTCTTGCCCTGCATCAGCGTTTCCAGGCTTTCCTGGATTGCCGCCTCGACCTCCGAATCCAGTGCCGAGGTCGCCTCGTCCATGATCAGGATCGGCGCGTTCTTCAGCAGCACCCGGGCAATGGCGATACGCTGGCGCTGGCCACCGGAGAGTTTCACGCCACGCTCGCCGACATGGGCGTCGAAGCCGGTGCGGCCCTGGGCATCGGACAGCTGCGGGATGAACTCGTCGGCCCGGGCCCGGCGCACCGCCTCCCAGACCTCCTCGTCGCTGGCCTGAGGGCGGCCGTACAGCAGGTTGTCGCGGATCGAGCGGTGCAGCAGCGAGGTGTCCTGGGTGATCATGCCGATCTGCGCGCGCAGGCTGGCCTGGTTGACCTCGGCGATGTCCTGGCCGTCGATGAGGATGCGCCCGCTGTCGATGTCGTACAGGCGCAGCAGCAGGTTGACCAGTGTCGACTTGCCGGCGCCGGAAGGGCCGATCAGGCCGATCTTCTCGCCAGGGCGGATGTCCAGGTTCAGGGCATCGATCACCTTGCCGCCCTTGCCATAGTGGAAGTCGACATGGTCGAAGCGCACCGCCCCGCGGTTGACCTTGAGCGCCGGGGCATTGGGCCTGTCGCTGACGGTGACCGGCTGGGCGATGGTCTGCAGGCCGTCCTGGACCATGCCGATGTTCTCGAAGATGCCGTTGACCACCCACATGATCCAGCCGGACATGTTGACGATGCGGATCACCAGGCCCGTGGCCAGGGCGATGGCGCCGACGCTGATCAGCGACTGGCTCCACAACCAGAGGGCAAGGCCTGTGGTGGCGACCACCAGCAGGCCGTTCAGCGAGGTGATGACCACGTCCATGCTGGTGATCACCCGTGAGGCCAGTTGGGTCTTCTCGGTCTGCTCGCTGATCGCTTCGCGGGCGTACTGCTGCTCGTAGTCGGTGTGGGCGAACAGCTTGAGCGTGGCGATGTTGGTGTAGCCGTCGACGATGCGCCCCATCAGCTTGGAGCGGGCGTCGGAAGAAATCACCGAGCGCTCCTTCACCCGTGGCACGAAGTAGTACAGCGCACCGATGTAGCAGGCGATCCACACCAGCAGCGGCAGCATCAGCCGCCAGTCGGCCTCGGCGAACAGCACCAGCGCACTGATGGCATAGATCAGCACGTGCCATAGCGCATCTACCGCCTGCACCGCCGAATCGCGCAGGGAGTTGCCCGTTTGCATGATGCGCTGGGCGATGCGCCCGGCGAAGTCGCTCTGGAAGAAGTTCAGGCTCTGCTTGAGCACGTAGGTGTGGTTCTGCCAGCGGATCAGGCTGGTCATGCCCGGGCTGATGGTCTGGTGCACCAGCAGGTCGTGCAGGCCGAAGAACACCGGCCGCAGCACCAGCACCACCACCAGCATCCAGATCAGCTCGCCGCTGTGCTCGCTGAAAAAGTTGGCGTTGGGCGCGCCCTGGGCCAGGTCGATGATCCGGCTCAGGTAGCTGAACAGCGCCACTTCGATCAGCGAGGCGATCAGGCCGACGATGAGCAGGGCGAGGAAGCTCGGCCACACCTGGCGCAGGTAGTAGAGGTAGAAGGGCCAGACCTTGCCGGGAGGCGCCTCGCTGGGCGCCTCGCGGAAAATGTCGATCAACTGCTCGAAACGACGGTACAGCATGGGTGACGACACTCCTGTTCGACCCGACTCACGTCCCTGTGCGGCGCGGGATCAATCGATGCGTTTGGCCGACTTGATGTAGACCGGATCCGCCGGTACATCGCGCATGCCTTTCTTGACGGTGGTCGGCGAGTTGACGATCTGGTCGACCACCTCCATGCCCTTGGTGACCTTGCCGAACACCGCGTAGCCACGGTCGCGGCCCGGGTTGAGGAAATCGTTGTCGGCGACGTTGATGAAGAACTGGCTGGTGGCCGAGTTCGGGTCGGAGGTGCGGGCCATGGACAGGGTGCCGCGGGTGTTCTGCAGGCCGTTGCTCGCTTCGTTGCGGATCGGGTCCTTGGTGCTCTTTTGCACCATCTGGTCGGTGAAGCCGCCGCCCTGGACCATGAAGCCCGGGATCACGCGGTGGAAGATGGTGTTGTTGTAGAAGCCGCTGTCCACGTACTGGAGGAAGTTCTTGGTACTGATCGGTGCTTTTTCTGCGTTCAGCTCGATCTCGATCTTGCCGAAACTGGTGACCAGCTCAACGTGCGGGGTCTTGTCGGAGGCCATGACGCTGGTGGCGAAGGCGACCGAGCAGGCGGTGAGCAGAAGTTTTTTCAGCATGGGCTCAAAGATCCTTGAGAGGTGGAAGCTGCTGCGAGGAACTGCAGCAGGGTACGGTTGAAGAGTTCGGGTTGATCCAGGGGCGTAGCGTGCCGCGAATCGTCGATGACCGCCAGCCTGGCGTTGGGCATCAGGGCGACGTAACGCTCCTTCAGTTGTATCGGTGTGTAATCGTGGTCGGCGGCGATCACCAGGGTCGGACAGCGGATCTGGCCGATGCGTTCCTGCACGCCCCAGTCGACGATGGCGTCGAAGCTCTTGAGGTAGGCGCGCTTGTCGTTGCGCGCCCAGCGCTCGGCCATCTTGCGCCGCAGTTCGGCCTGCTCCGGCTTGGGAAACAGCCGCGCAGCCAGGCCCTTGCCGACGGTCTCGACACTGAGCAGGCGCGCCAGGCCCCAGCGCTTGAGCCACCAGATCCAGTCGCTACGGGTGCGGCGCTTGACCTCGGGGGCGCTGTTGACGATGCACAGGCTGCGCAGCCAGTCGGGGTGGTCGACGGCGAACTGGAAGCCGAGCATGCCGCCCATGGACAGGCCGACGAAGTGCACCGGGCCGGTGTCCAGATGGCGCAGCAAGGCCAATAGATCCTCGCTGAAGGTCTTTATCTGGTAGCCCTTGCGTGGCTTGGACGACTGCCCATGGCCGCGGATGTCCATGAGGATCACCCGGTACTGGCGGCTGAGCTCGGGTACCTGCAGTTCCCAGTCCTGGCTGCTCGAGCCCAGCCCGTGCAGCAGCACCAGGGGCTCGCCCTGGCCGTGTTCCTCGTAATGCAGCAGGCATCCGTCATGTTCGAAACAGGCCATGGGCGCGGTCCTCTCAGGCTTGCGGGGGGGCTGCGAAGGGCACGTCCAGCGGCGCGGTGTCGAAGTTGCGCAGCAGTTCGATGAGGATCTGCGTGGCCGGGCCCAGGGTCTTTTCCTTGCTCGAGTAAAGGTAGAACAGCGGATGGCGGCTGCCACCCTGATCCAGCGGCAGGGGCTTGAGCACGCCTTCGCGCAGCTCGCGCTCGATCATGTGCCGGGGCAGCCAGGCAAAGCCCAGGCCGCTGCCGACGAAGGTCGCCGCAGTGCCCAGGCTGCCGACCGTCCAGCGCTGCTCGGCGCCGAGCCAGCCGACATCGCGCGGCTGGGCCCGGCCGGAGTCGCGGATCACCACCTGCAGCTGGCTTTCCAGGTCCTGGAAGGTGATCTCGCGGCCCATGCGGTGCAGCGCGTGCTCGGGGTGGGCGACGGCGATGAACTCCACCGGGCTCAGCTCGGTGCCCAGGTAGCCGCCGATGTTGAAGCTGCTGATGGCAAGGTCGGCGATGCCTTCGTGCAGCACTTCCTCGACCCCGGACAGCACTTCTTCGCGCAGGCGTACCCGGCAGCCGCGGCTCTGCGGCATGAAGGCGGCCAGGGCGCGCACCAGGCGGGCGCTGGGGTAGGCGGCGTCGACCACCAGGCGCACTTCGGCCTCCCAGCCCTGTTCCATGTGGTGGGCCAGATCTTCCAGCTGGCTGGCCTGCTTGACCAGTTGCCGCGAACGGCGCAGCAGCACGCTGCCGGCCTCGGTCAGCACCGCCTTGCGTCCATCGATGCGCAGCAATGGCACGCCCAGTTGCTCCTGCATCCGCGCCACGGTGTAGCTCACCGACGACTGCGAACGGTGCAGGGCCTCGGCGGCCTGGGCGAACCCGCCGTGGTCGACCACTGCCTGCAGGGTCCGCCACTGATCCAGGGTAACGCGCGGTGCTTTCATCCAGGGCTCCTGTTGTCCTAAGCTGCGCTCTTCCCAAGGAGAGCGCCCGTATGAAGAAATGTTGTGCGGCTTTGCTGTTGTGCCTGCCCCTCGGGGCCATGGCATACCCGATCGATGTGGAAAAGGACCTGACCGGGGTCAAGGTCGACTACACCGCCTACGACACGGCCTACGACATTGGCTCGATCAGCCTCAACAACTATGGGCAGGTGCCGGCGGCGTGCAAGGTCACTTTCCGCAACGGCCCCGAGGCGCCACGGGTGCGCCGGGTCAATGTGCCCGCCGGCAGGAGCGTGGATGTCACCGCCAAGTTCAACCGGCAGATCATCAAGCTGCGCATCGTGCTCGACTGCAAAGCGCAATAAAACAGATTAATCGATAGGTTGATCCCACTTTTTACGCTTTTTTATCGATAGGTCAACCACTAATCTCACCTCCATCGAATCGCCACCCTTTACCGCCGATGGAGGCACCCCATGTCCCGCGTACTGATCATCGAAAGCAGCGCCCGCCAGCAGGATTCCGTTTCCCGTCAACTGACCCTGGATTTCATCCAGCAATGGCAGGCGGCGCATCCGGCCGACGAGATCAAGGTGCGCGACCTGGCCGTGAACCCCGTGCCGCACCTGGACGCCAACCTGCTTGGCGGCTGGATGAAGCCCGAGGAGCAGCGTAGCGCCGCCGAGCGTGAGGCGCTGGCGCGTTCCAACGCGTTGACCGACGAACTGCTGGCTGCCGACGTGCTGGTGATGGCCGCGCCGATGTACAACTTCACCATCCCCAGCACCTTGAAAGCCTGGCTGGACCACGTGCTGCGCGCCGGCATCACCTTCAAGTACACCCCGACCGGGCCGCAGGGCCTGCTCAACGGCAAGCGCGCCATCGTCCTGACCGCCCGCGGCGGCATCCATGCCGGCGCCAGCAGCGACCACCAGGAACCCTACCTGCGCCAGGTGATGGCCTTCATCGGCATCCACGATGTGGACTTCATCCACGCCGAGGGCCTGAACATGAGCGGCGAGTTCCACGAGAAGGGCCTGAACCAGGCCAAGGCCAGACTGGCCGCGGTGGCCTGAGCCGCGACGAATTCCCAACCCTGACACCTTGTTGCTCCTTTGGGTGTGCCTGCCCGGCCAGTTCATGGCCGGGCTTTTTTATACTGACCTCATGCCTTGCGCGATCCTTGTGGGAGCGGCCTTGTGTCGCGAAAGGGCTGCGTAGCGGCCCCCGGACTCAGTGTCGATGCAAAGATCGCCGGGGCCGCTATGCGGCCCTTTCGCGACACAAGGCCGCTCCCACAAGGGCCAATGCAGTTGCTCCCACAGAGAAAGCACTGCTTTCAAGGCCTGTGGTAGTGGGCTTGCCAGCGAAGAGGGCATTACTGCCCCCACATTTCCAATGGTTGAACTCGGTCAGCCCAACCCGCTAAGGTCCCCGCCTTGATCCACGAGGGCCAACCATGGGCTACCTGATAATCGTCGCGCTGATCCAGGCGTACTCCTTCAACCTGATCGGCGAATACCTGGCCGGCCACGTCGACAGCTACTTCGCCGTACTGGCCCGCGTTGTCCTGGCCGGGCTGGTGTTCCTGCCGCTGACTCGCTGGCGCCAGGTCGAGCCGCGCTTCATGCGCTCGATGCTGCTGATCGGCGCGCTGCAATACGGCATCACTTATGTCTGCCTCTACCTCAGCTTCCGCGTGCTGACGGTACCGGAGGTGCTGCTGTTCACCATCCTCACCCCGCTGCATGTCACCTTGATCGAGGATGCCCTGAACCGGCGCTTCAACCCCTGGGCGTTGCTCGCCGCCCTGGTGGCGGTGGCCGGCGCGGCGGTGATCCGCTTCGACACGGTGACAGGTGAGTTCTTCATGGGCTTTCTGCTGCTGCAGCTGGCCAACTTCACCTATGCCGCCGGCCAGGTACTGTATCGCCACCTGGTGGCCCGTCACCCCAGCGACCTGCCGCACTACCGCCGTTTCGGCTATTTCTACCTGGGCGCGTTGCTGGTGGTATTGCCGGCCTTCCTGTTGTTCGGCAATGCCCAGCACTTGCCGAGCACCGACACCCAGTGGCTGGTGCTGCTTTTCCTCGGCCTGTGCCCGACGGCGCTGGGGCTGTACTGGTGGAACAAGGGCGCCTGCCTGGTCTCCGGCGGCACCCTGGCGGTAATGAACAACTTGCATGTGCCGGTGGGCTTGCTGCTCAACCTGCTGATCTGGAACCAGGACGAACCGCTTGGGCGCCTGGCCATTGGCGGTACGGTGATCCTGGCGTCGGTGTGGCTGAGCCGCTTGGGTGGCCAGCGCGCGAGGCTGCCGGGAGCAGCTTGAGGATCAATGCCGGCGCGGCAGGCCAGTGTGCACGACCAGGCACAATGGCAGGGTCAGCAGCAGCGCGCCTGCCAGCGTCATCAATCCCTGTTCCACCCCGCTGTGGTCGGATATCGCGCCGATCAGCACTGGCGCCAGCGCGCCGCCGCCGACGGTGCCGGTATAGAAGCAGGCGAACACCCGCTCGCGCTGCTCGCGGCCGGCGAAGTCCGGTACCAGCCCTGTCAGCACCGAAGAGGTGCCGTTGAGTGCCACGCCGATCAGAGGCATTACCAGCATCAACGGCAGGTAGGGCAACAGCAGCGCCACCAGGATCAGCCCGGCGGTCAGCAGCTCGGTACAGATCACGGTGCGCACCGGCCCCAATCGAGCGCCCAGGTAGCCGCAGAACAGTTTGCCGAAGGCACCGCCGATGAACAGCAATGTCAGGGCCAGGCCGATCTGCGCAGTGGTCGCGCCCTTGCTTTGCAGCAGGAACGGCAGGAAGGTCAGAAACCCCATGCGCACGCTACTGTCGAGGGTGCCGGTGGCGATCAGCGCTGCCAGCCCCGACCTTGAGCCAACCCTGTCGTGGGCTGCGGCCTTGCGCGTTGTTCGCCCTGCCAGCGGCGCCTGACGCAATAGCCGCCACAGCGCCGCTGCCGCCCCCAGGCCGAGCAGGCCAAGCGCGGTGGCATTGGCCTGCCACGATACATACACCAGCACCAGGCCGACCAGGCCCGGAATAAGCGCCTTGCCGATATCCCCGGCGAAGTTGTACTGGGCCAGGGCCTGCTTCACCTTGCCGCTGCCTTCGTAGGCATCGGCGACCAGCGCGCTGGCCAGCGGGTGCTGGGTGCTGGCACCGAGGCCGGCGAGCATCAGGGCGATCAGCAGAAGGCTCAGGTCACTGGCCTGGGCGGCCAGCAGGTAGGCCAGCCCGGCCAGCGCCGTGCCCCGGACCAACAGGGCTTCGCGGCCCCAGCGTCGGGCGCCTTTGCTGGCCAGCAGTTGAAAGCCCGCCATCATGCCGGCGTAGGCGCCGCGCAGCAGTCCGACCTGGGCGTAGCTGAGGCCGAAGGCAACCTGCCAGAGTGGCAGCAACACGTAGATGACATCGGTCAGGCCGTCATGCACGCCATGGGCGAGACTGGCGGCGGCGAGGGCCTTGCGCCGAGGCGATGGCGGGGCGGCTTGCAGTGAAGCGCTGGAAATGTCCTGAGGCATGGCTCGCTCACGAAGGCTGTGGCAGGCGTCTGTCGAGCGTCAGGGATGGGCGTGGCGAGTGGGCCGTCGATCTTCCGTGATGACGTCGTTCAGGACATTAGGGTAGTGCGCCTTGGGGGCGCAATGCAAAGGGCGCCCGGTCGGGCGCCCCGATTGGAAGGTCAGGCCTCGCTCAATGCGTCCAGGCTGCGTGGCTGGCTTTGAGGCAGCGGCCTGGCCGCCAGCCCCGCACGCATGTCGTTACCGCTCGGCTGCTGGTACAGGCTCAGGCCGAACTCCGGCAGCACCGCCAGCAGGTAGTCGAAGATATCGCCCTGGATGCGCTCGTACTCGGCCCACACCGTGGTGGTGGTGAAGCAGTAGATCTCCAGCGGCACGCCCTCGGCGGTGGTCTGCATCTGGCGGACCATGCAGGTCATGTTCGGGTGCACGTTGGGGTGATTCTTCAGGTACGCCAGGGCGAAGGCGCGGAAGGTGCCGATATTGGTCAGCCTGCGGCGGTTGGCCGAAAGCTCCGCCACCGGTCCCAGGGCCTCGTTCCAGTGATGCAGTTCCTGGCGCTTCTGCGCCAGGTAGTCGCCCAGCAGGCGTACCTGGCCCAGGCGCTGTTCTTCGTCCGGGCTCAAGAAGCGCACGCCGGCGGCGTCGATGAACAGACTGCGCTTGATCCGACGCCCGCCGGACTGCTGCATGCCGCGGTAGTTGCGGAACGACTCGCTCATCAGGCGCCAGGTGGGGATCGAGACGATGGTCTTGTCGAAGTTCTGCACCTTGACCGTGTGCAGGGTGATGTCCACCACATCGCCATCGGCACCGGCCTGGGGCATCTCGATCCAGTCGCCGACATGCAGCATGTCGTTGCTGGTCAACTGCACGCTGGCGACGAACGACAGCAGGGTGTCCTTGTACACCAACAGCAGCACCGCCGACATGGCGCCCAGGCCCGACAGCAGCAACAGCGGCGAGCGGTCGATCAGGGTGGCGACGATGACGATGGCGGCGAAGATCCACAGCATCATCTTGGCCAGTTGCATGTAGCCCTTGATCGAGCGGGTACGGGCGTGCTCGCTGCGGGCGTAGATGTCCAGTAGCGCATCGAGCAGGCAGGACAGGGCGCGGGTCATGAACAGCAGGGTCACCGCCAGGGCGACGTTGCCGAGGAAGTGCTGGGTGGTGGCCGACAGCTCCGGCACCAGCTTCAGGCCGAACTGCACCACCAGCGACGGGGTGGTCTGCGCCAGGCGGTGGAACACCTTGTTGTGGCGCAGGTCGTCCAGCCACCTGAGTGCCTGTTGGCGGCCGAGCAGGCGGGTGGAGTGCAGGATCAGGAAGCGTGCGAGGCGGCCGACCAGCAGCGAGACCAGCAGCAGCACGATCAGGCCGAGGGCGGCGTGCAACAGCGGGTGTTGGTCGAGCGTGCCCCAGAGATCGAGGGCGTCGCGCCAGAAGCGTTGGATGTCCATGGGCGTGAAAGCGGTCTGTGTTGCGGTATGAAGGGGTATTAGAGCGTGGATCGGCGCAAAGTTGCCAAAAGAAATTCGGTTCTGGCCACGGAAAACGTTACCCTATGCAACTGAATTTTTCGCACTTGCCCGAGGTTACCCCGTGTTTTCCCAATTCGCCCTGCACGAACGCCTGCTCAAAGCCGTGGCCGAGCTGAAATTTGTCGAGCCGACGCCGGTGCAGGCAGCGGCCATTCCCCTGGCCCTGCAAGGGCGTGACCTGCGGGTGACGGCGCAGACCGGCAGCGGCAAGACTGCCGCCTTCGTGCTGCCGCTGCTCAACCGCCTGGTCGACCGCAGCGGCCCGAGCGTGGAGATCCGGGCGCTGATCCTGCTGCCGACCCGCGAGCTGGCCCAGCAGACCCTCAAGCAAGTGAAACTGTTCTCGCAGTTCACCTACATCAAGTCGGGCCTGGTCACCGGCGGTGAAGACTTCAAGGAACAGGCCGCCATGCTGCGCAAGGTGCCGGACGTGCTGATCGGCACCCCCGGCCGTCTGCTCGAGCAGCTCAATGCCGGTAACCTGGACCTCTCGCACGTGGAGGTGCTGATCCTCGACGAAGCCGACCGCATGCTCGACATGGGCTTTGCCGAAGACATGGAGCGCCTGTGCAAGGAGTGCGAGAACCGCAAACAGACCCTGCTGTTCTCGGCCACCACCGGCGGTGCGGCCCTGCGCGATATCATCGGTAAAGTGCTCAAGGACCCTGAGCACCTGATGCTCAACAGTGTCTCGCAGTTGGCCGAAGGTACCCGTCAGCAGATCATTACCGCCGACCACGACCAGCACAAAGAACAGATCGTGCAGTGGCTGCTGGCCAACGAGACCTATCAGAAGGCAATCATCTTCACCAATACCCGTGCCCTGGCCGACCGTATCTACGGCCACCTTGTCGCCAAAGAGGTCAAGGCTTTCGTCCTGCACGGCGAGAAGGACCAGAAGGACCGCAAGCTGGCCATCGACCGTTTCAAGGACGGCGGTTCCAAGGTCCTGGTGGCCACCGATGTCGCGGCCCGCGGCCTGGATATCGACGGCCTGGATCTGGTGATCAACTTCGACATGCCACGCAGCGGTGACGAGTACGTGCACCGTATCGGTCGCACCGGCCGTGCCGGTGGCGAAGGCCTGGCGATCTCGCTGATCACCCACAACGACTGGAACCTGATGTCGAGCATCGAGCGCTACCTCAAGCAGCAGTTCGAGCGCCGAGTCATCAAGGAGGTCAAGGGCACCTACAGCGGGCCGAAGAAGGTCAAGGCCTCGGGCAAGGCTGCCGGCAGCAAGAAGAAAAAGGGCGAGAAGAAGGCGGGCGCCGACAAGAAAGGCGCCGTCAAGAAAAAGCCTACCGCCAAGCCGAAGGCCAATGCGCCTCTGGCCAGCTCCGACGGCCTGGCACCGCTGAAAAAGCGCAAGCCGGCGGCTGAGTAAGCCCCTCCGGTCATGAGCCCGCCACTGCAACGGTGGCGGGTTGCTTCACCTCTTTCCCCAGGGCGTGTAGCCCGTTTCCCAAACCGTATTCCAGCCCGGGCATTTTGCCGCCCGACCGCCACACTCCTCTGGCATCTGCAGTCAAGGAGGAGTAGTGTATGTACAGCTGTAAATACGATTGTCCCGTGCGATTTGAATGGGACGAGGACAAGAACCTGCTCAACATCCGCAAGCACGGTATCGACTTTAACGACGTGCCCGAGATGTTCCGCCAGCCGATGCTGGCGTTGCGCGATGAGCGATTCGAGTACCCGGAGGCACGCTGGATCGGCATGGGCTGGATCAATGCCTGGGTCAGCGTGGTCGCCTACACCGAACGGCAGGGTGATGTGATCCGCATCATTTCCGCCAGAAGAGCCACACGATGTGAGGTAACGCGCTATGTCGAAACCGTCCAGAAGCTGTGAGCAAGACCAAGCCCCGGTCGATACCTCGGACATCCCCGAACTCGACGATGACTTCTTCCGCCGCGCAGAGCTGCGAGTGCCGGCCAAGCAAACGGTGACCATCCGCCTGGACGCCGACGTGCTGGCCTGGTTCAAGGAACAGGGGGCCGGCTACCAGACCCGCATCAACCAGTTGCTTCGCCAGTACATGCAGGCCCAGCAGCGACGCTGACACTGGCGCGGTCAGGTTTTCCTTTCCGCTTCTTTAAGTTCCTGGATGCGCTTGTCGATCAACTGGCATTTGTCCGGCAAGTCCTTGCTGGCCGTTCCGAGCTCCATGTGCTGGAGCTCGTCGTTTATCTCCTTGGCCTTGCGCGGGTTCTGTTCGGTCAACTGGCTGACCAGCCCTGCCAGTTCTTCTCTTTTCTGCGTGGCCTCTTCCGGTGTGCAGGCCCAGATGGGTTGTGCACAGAGCAGGGTGGCCGCGCAGATAAGGCATGGCAACGGTTTCATCCCTCGACTCCTTGTTACCAGTGGATTCAGTGCGGTGGAGGCGTCTGGCTGCCTGGAAGTTCAGTTCAGGTGATTGCTGGAAGGGGCCTTTGACGATTTCACGGTTTTTTGACGATATTAATTTGACGCCATGATGATGGCCAAATAATATCCCGCGCTCTTTTCCGTGGTCCAGGGACTGGATGATGTCTATGCGTTTTAACCGGGGGCGAGCTTGCATGCTTGCCGCCTTGCTGGCCTGCACGACCATGGGTACGGCCCGTGCTGCCTCACCCGGCGACCAGGACCTGATCCGCGACCGCCAGGACCGTCTGCTCGAAGAGCAGCAGCGCCGCCTCGAAGAGCTGCGCAACCTGCCCGGCAAGGCCGCTGAACCCGGTGAGTCGCAACCGGCGA